>NZ_JAYMWW010000013.1:0-1362619 GCF_048056015.1 Phaeobacter sp. JH20_37
ATTGACATGTACAGAATTCTGTGCATATATGTATGTCACACGAAGCGAGGCTCCCATGGATGTTATTACCTATACCGATGCACGCGCATCTCTGAAGGACGTTATGGATCGTGTTATCCACGATAACGTTGACGTCGTCGTAACCCGCAAGAAGCGCGAGGCCGTCGTGATGATGTCCTTGGATGAATACAACGCCATCCAGGAAACGCTTCACTTGCAGCGCAGCCCAGCGAATGCGCGCCGTCTTCAATCCTCCATCGCACAGCTTGATGCGGGCAACGGAACTGAGCGCGACATCGATCTGTGAAGCTGGTTTTCTCTGATAATGCCTGGGAGGACTATCTGTGGTGGCAGTCTCCGGGCAATGAAAAGGGGCTCGACCGTGTGAACGAGCTTCTCAAGGCGGCGGGAAGGATGCCCTTTAAGGGTATAGGCAAGCCCGAACCTCTCAAAGGCGATTTGAGCGGCTGGTGGTCCCGCCGGATCACCGCTGAACACAGGTTTGTTTATCGCGCCAGCGGCAAAGGTGATGGCCAGAGCTTGGAGATCGCCCAGTTGCGCTATCACTACTGATCGATCAGGCTCTTCGCTATCTGTTCAGTACCAGGCAAAAATATAGTTCACGGCCTTTGCTTTGACTGTTTGCATGGCTGTCCACTCTAAACCCGATGCTGATGTTGAGCGGCTTCCTCAAACAAATACGGCTATTGGCAACATTATGGCCCCCTGACCTGATGATTGTTTTACTGATGCGAGCAGGGGGATTTGTTGGTATCAGCGCCCAAGCCATTGAATAACGCGTACGAGGCCGTGCATGAACGCCGTTGAAATCGAAGAAGCCATCTCTCAACTGGCCGAACAACCGTTTGATGCAGTTGAATTTCCGTATGATTTCCTGCTCGCCTTCGGCAACAAGGAGACCACGCTCAAACGCCTTCGCTCAGGCACGTCGAACAAATCGGACCTGGACGGCGTACTGCAAACGAACAACATCCACCTGAAGTCCTGCGCGGCGGGCACCGTGTCTGCAACGCTGGCCGCGCTCAAGTCCAGCCCTGCCACCTCCAAAGCCAAGGCCAAATTCATCCTCGCCACCGATGGCCAGACGTTTGAGGCCGAGGACCTGACCAACGGCGACACCATCGCCTGCGACTTCAAAGATTTCCCGGATCACTTCGGTTTCTTCCTGCCTCTTGCGGGTATCTCGACCGTCAAACAAATCCGCGAAAGCTCGTTTGACATCAAGGCCACGGGCCGCCTCAACCGCCTCTATGTCGAGCTTTTGAAAACCAACCCCGATTGGGGCACGGCAGAGCGCCGCCATGACATGAACCACTTCATGGCGCGGTTGATCTTTCTCTTCTTCGCCGAAGACACCTCAATCCTGAACGGCGAAGACCTGTTCACCGCCACCGTCACGCAGATGTCGGACAAAGACAGCTCGAACACGCACGAAGTGATTGCTGAATTGTTCCGCGCGATGAACACCAAGATCGAGGACCGCTCCACCGCAAACCTCCCCCGTTGGGCCGACACCTTCCCTTACGTGAACGGCGGGCTTTTCTCGGGCAGCACCGAGGCCCCCAAATTCTCCAAGATCGCGCGCAGCTACCTTCTGCACATCGGCTCGCTCGACTGGACCAAGATCAATCCTGATATCTTCGGCTCCATGATCCAGGCCGTGGCCGATGATGAGGAGCGCGGCGCGTTAGGGATGCACTATACCTCTGTGCCCAATATCCTGAAGGTGCTAAACCCGCTCTTCCTCGATGACTTGAATGCCCAGCTTGAGGCGGCGGGGGAAAACAAACGCAAGCTCGACAATTTGCGCAAACGCATCTCGAAAATCCGCGTCTTCGATCCTGCTTGCGGGTCGGGCAACTTCCTTGTCATCGCCTATAAGGAAATGCGCGCCATCGAGGCCAAGATCAACGCCTATTGCGGCGAGCCCGATCGGCGCACGGATATCCCGCTGACGAACTATCGCGGGATTGAGCTACGCGATTTTCCGGCCGAGATCGCCCGCCTTGCGCTGATCATCGCGGAATACCAATGCGACGTGACCTATCGCGGGCACAAGGACGCGCTGGCCGCCTTCCTACCCTTGGATGCGGAGAACTGGATCACCCAAGGCAACGCCCTGCGCCTCGACTGGTTGACCGTCTGCCCACCGACGAGCCAAAAGGTCGATATGCGCGGCGAAGACCTGTTCATGTCTCCGCTTGAAAAGGCCCAGATCGATTTCAAGAACGAGGGCGGCGAGACCTATATTTGTGGTAACCCACCGTATATAGGTGATAAAAACCAATCGGCTGAACAAAAAAGCGATCTGAAACTCCTGGCCAGTGGCCAGAGAAACTCAAAAGCAATCGACTATGTTGTTGGTTGGATGTGGAAGGCGTCAGAGTACATAAAGCTGGGTGGGGCATTCGCATTTGTGACAACAAATTCGATTTGCCAAGGCATCCAAGTCCCGCTGATTTGGCCCAGAATTTTTGAGAACGGCCAAGAGCTGTTTTTTGCGCACAGAAGCTTCTATTGGCGCAACAGTGCCAGCAATAATGCTAATGTAATCTGCGTAATTGTTGGTGTTCGGAACTGCATGAGCGGGAAAAAGTCCATTTTTGATGGAAGCATCGAAAAGCAGGCAGACAACATAAATGCTTATCTTGTCGATGGACCGAATGTTATTGTTCAAAAGCACTCCACCTCGATCTCAGATCTTCCGGCGATCGTTGCTGGGAACATTCCGCGCGACAAAGCGAACTTAATGCTTACGTCAGACGAGAAAGAGCGTTTGATAGCTGATGACCCCGAAGTGTCACAGATCGTTCGAAAAATATTGGGTTCGAAAGAATTCATCAACGGACTTGAACGGTTCTGTCTCTGGATACCTGATCAACTGGCAGACATTGCCTACGAAAACACGGTTATTCGCGAGCGCTTAGATCGGATTGTTGAATACAGGGAAAATGGAAGTGAGCGGGGAAAACTTGGAGTTGCGACTCCGCACCGTTTTGAGAGAACAATTGTTGGCGAAAAAAATGCCATCATAATACCCCGGGTCTCCTCTGAACGACGTGAGTATCTTCCTGCTGGCCTTCTCGATAGTTCGACAATAATCTCCGATGCGGCGCAGGCGATTTACGATGCTCCGCTGTACACTTTTGCTGTTATTAGCTCTCGGATGCACATCGCATGGACTGGTTTGACAGCCGGTAGGATGAAGTCAGACTTCAGATATTCGGCGGGAGTTTGCTATAACAGCTTCCCAGTCCCCAAACTGACCGAGAAAAACAAAGCGGACCTGACCCGCTGCGCCGAGGATATCCTGCTGGCCCGCGAGGCGCATTTTCCCGCCACCATCGCCGACCTCTACAAACCCGACGCCATGCCCGAAAACCTGCGGCAAGCCCACGACCGCAACGACGAAGTCCTAGAACGCATCTACATAGGCCGCCGCTTCCGCAACGACACAGAGCGGCTGGAGAAGCTGTTTGAGCTCTACACCAAGATGACGACAAAGGTGGCGGTATGATCGAAGCAGTCTTTGGTTTGGTTGGCGTCGTCGTCGGGAGTTTTTTGACCATCGCGAAGGATGGGTTTGCATCGTGGAAACAGCGCAGGCGAGAGGGATCATATGCGGCGATCCGCCTGGTCTGTATCCTTCACGAATACGCCGACAAATGCGTCGATGTGGTGCAAGATGACGGAACCAGTTATGGTCAACCGGCAGGGCGGACAGACGATGGGGAGGAGTACTATGTTGCGCAAGTTCGACAACCTGCACCACCCGAGTTTCCAGACGACATCGCCTGGCGGAGTTTGCCCGAAGGCCTGATGCATCAAATTCTGGGCCTGCCGAACAAAGCGCGGACGACTGACCGCTATATTGACGGTCAATCAGAGTATGCAGCCACTCCGCCGGACTATTCGGAGTTTTTTGAAGCCCGCCAAGAGGGGTATGCAAAGCTCGGTTACGATGCACTATGTCTCGCTGAGCAACTGTCGGAACGGTATCGGATCAAAGCCGTACACAAGGCAAACTTGGGGTCCGAATGGGATCCAAAAGCATTTATGGCTGAAAAGATTAAGTTTTTTGAAGAGCAAAGAGCTGAGATGAGGCGGCGATTTGAGCAGTCAGCAGGCGATTTGCAGCCAATTTTAGGAAGCCGCAATGTCGAATAAAAAATCTGTTCCCTCCGTTTCCGTCACCTACGCGCGGAACCGCAGTTCGACCACCTCGAATGAGCTGGGCATGCGCAAGATGCAAGAGCGCGCCTATGAGATGCGGGGCGAGCAGTATCTGCTAATCAAGTCGCCGCCCGCTTCGGGGAAATCGCGGGCGCTGATGTTCATTGCGCTCGATAAGCTACACAATCAGAGTTTGAAACAAGCCATCGTCGTGGTGCCGGAAAAATCCATCGGGTCGAGCTTCAACGATGAGCCACTGAGCAAGTTTGGTTTTTGGGCCGATTGGCACGTCGCGCCGCAATGGAACCTGTGCAACGCACCTGGTGGTGATGACGGCAAGGTTGGTGCTGTTGGGCGTTTTCTGGAAAGCGATGATCAGGTGCTGGTCTGCACCCACGCGACCTTCCGCTTCGCTGTCGACAAGTTCGGGGTCGAGGCCTTTGACGATCGGGTGATTGCAGTGGACGAATTCCACCACGTATCGGCCAATCCCGACAACAAGCTCGGCGCGCATCTGGGCGCGTTCATTGCCCGCGACAAGGTGCATCTGGTCGCGATGACGGGGTCCTACTTCCGCGGCGATGCCGAAGCCGTTTTGTCCCCCGAGGACGAAGCTCGGTTCGAGACGGTCACCTACACCTACTACGCGCAGCTCAATGGCTATGAGCATCTGAAGACGCTTGATATCGGCTATTTCTTTTACACCGGGTCCTATGCTGACAGCATTTTAGAGGTTCTGGACCCAAACGAGAAAACCATCGTCCACATCCCGAATGTGAATTCCCGCGAAAGCACCAAGGACAAGCACAAGGAAGTCGAACACATCATCGACAGCCTAGGTGAATGGAAAGGCCTCGACCCTGAGACGGGTTTCCAGCTGGTAGAGACGTCCGAGGGTCGCGTGTTGCGCATTGCCGATCTGGTCGATGATGAGACGGCAAAGCGCGACAAGGTGGCGAGTGCCCTGAAGGACCCGGCGCATAAGAACGACCGCGACCACGTGGATATCATCATCGCACTAGGGATGGCGAAGGAAGGGTTTGACTGGATCTGGTGTGAGCATGCCTTGACCGTTGGTTATCGAGCGAGTTTGACTGAAATCGTGCAAATCATCGGCCGCGCGACCCGCGACGCAGAAGGCAAGACCAAGGCGCGCTTCACCAACCTGATCGCCGAACCCGATGCGGGTGAAGAGGTTGTGACGGAAGCGGTCAACGACACGCTCAAAGCCATCGCGGCAAGCCTGCTGATGGAACAGGTCTTGGCCCCTCGCTTCAACTTCACGCCCAAGACGCCGACGAGCGGACCCGTCGAAGGGTTTGACTACGGTGAAGGCGGCTATGATCCGAACAAGGAGAACGTCGGGTTTGATGCGGCCACAGGGCAAATCCAGATGGAAATCAAAGGCCTTGCTGAACCCAAAAGCGAATTCGCACGGCGAATTTGTAATGAGGATCTGAACGAGGTAATCACGGCATTCGTTCAGGACAAAACGACTATTGAACGTGGGCTCTTTGACGAAGAGATGGTCCCCGAAGAGCTCACGCAAGTGCGAATGGGCAAGATTGTCGGTACCAAGTTTCCAGAACTTGATGCGGAAGACCAAGAGGCTGTACGCCAGCATGCGATCGCGGCTCTGAATCTCACCCAGAAAGCGAAAGAAATCGCACTGTCAGGTGCAGATGCGGATGAAACTGGTGGGAATACAGCTTTGATCGATGGAGTGCGCAAATTTGCGATGGATGTACGTGAGTTGGATATCGATTTGATTGATCGGATCAACCCGTTCGGCGAGGCCTATTCCATCCTCGCGAAGACAATGAGCGAAGACAGCCTCAAACAGGTTCAAGCAGTCATATCGGCGAAAAAAGTAAAGCTTTCGCCAGATGAGGCCCGCGACTTGGCCAAACGTGCAGTCAAGTTCAAGCATGAGCGTGGGCGGTTGCCATCGATCACATCTGCGGATGCTTGGGAAAAGAAAATGGCTGAAGGTGTCGCATTCCTTGCGCGCATGAAGCAGGAGGCTGCAAATGGCTAAAGGTTTCACCGACGAGGATGATGCGCTGCTCGCGGAACTTGGTGTGGAAATCGAGACCAAGAAGGTTGCCGCACGTACTCCGCAAGTGGAGCGTATCATTGCAGGATTTGAAGAAATCCAGCGGTTTGTAGACCAGAATGGGCGAGTCCCAGGCCACGGCGAGGACAAAGATATCTTTGAACGCCTTTATGCAACCCGGCTTGAACGTCTGCGTGAGCTGGGTAGTGGCAGAGATTTGATTTCAGGCATGGACCATCAAGGGCTTCTGGGCGCTGAAAATTCAGCCGAAGAAGCTGATCTCGAAAACCTTGATGATGATGCATTGCTGGCGGAGCTTGGCATCGACGCAGAGATGCCATCCATTTCGGAATTGAAACACGTTCGCTCGACGTCAGAAAAAAAGGCCGCAGAGGAAGTCGCAGGGCGGGAAAAATGTGAAGATTTCAACACCTTTAAACCGCTCTTTGAGCAGATCCAGAAGGAGCTGGATTCTGGCCTAAGGGAAACACGCAAGTTTGAGCTTAAGGCTGAAATCGAACCAGGCCGTTTCTTTGTCGTCGGAGGGCAAAAAGCCTATGTCGCGGAAATGGGCGAAATAGAGCTTACGGACCATGGCCGAACAGATTCACGCCTGCGGGTCATTTTCGACAACGGCACGCAAAGCAAGATGCTCATGCGGTCGCTTCAACGCGCACTCAATGCTGATGGGGATGCTGGGCGCAGGATAACAGAGCCGAATGCAGGCCCGCTATTTTCCGATGAAACCGCTGAAGGTGATGAAGCGAGCGGAACAATTTATGTTTTGCGAAGTCGTTCGGAGCATCCTTTAGTCGCTGCAAACCGTGAACTTGTTCACAAGATTGGAGTGACTAGTAATGATGTTGAGAAGCGCATTTCTGGCGCGCACCTCCAACCAACATTCCTGATGGCCAAGGTCGACGTTGTGGCTACCTACCGACTTTACAATATAAATAGAACCAAGCTAGAGAACCTTCTGCACAGGATCTTCGCGCCGGCGCAGTTGGACATCGAAATTCCTGATCGACTTGGGCGCCCTATATGTCCCAAGGAGTGGTTTATGGTACCACTTTTTGTGATTGAGGAAGCCATTGAACGTATCAAAGATGGCTCGATAGCTCAGTACGTGTACAATCCGAAAAATGCGACGTTGGAATTGCTCAAATCCACCTCCTAGAAAGCTGCTGTTTTCTGCTTCATGCGACTGCCGAATGGAAGCGGGCCAAAATTAAGCCAAGGTCTCTGCATCAAAGGATGATAGATCGTATCACCGAGCGTCAGCTTTTCCGAAACAGGCCCAAATAGTCTCGCATGTGCAGCATTGTTGGCCAGGTCCTTCTGTCTACTTCCGCTTCGGGCTGCCTGGCGTCGTCTGGTAGAAGCGTCCTGGTGAAGTTTCGCTGCAATCCTGTCGCCGCATCGCCGCAAGGCGGCTCTGAGCCCTGAGCAGCCTGTCGCTTTGTTGACAGCAAGCAGAATAAGCTTTTGCTTGTACTGCAACAACAACCATTGGAAGCTTACATGAAACCGACGTTTTCTATCTTTTTTGCAGTGGCAAGTTGTCTCGCCTTGCCCACTTTTGCAGACACCAAAGTTACGGAGCGGCAAGCCTCATTCGGGGAATGTAGAGCCTACCTGCAAGCACTTGCAGGCGCACTAGCCGGAAAACTCGCCAAGTATAGTGAAGAGACCAGCACAGTTTTGGAAAGTTCGTTCGAAAGCAAGGATGGAACGATAAAATATACCATCACTTGTCTGGCGAATGAACAAAAGATGGTCATTCGAGAAGAAGCAAGCTGAAAGGCAGCTAAGTCCCGCATCCCGTCCGTTCGATGATAGTAGGTAGCTGCACCTGCGGCGAAGGTCTGTTCCTGCCATCGCTCATGCAGCATTGGATCGCCGCCCGACTGCCAGACCCCGAGATTTTGCAAAGGTCGCTTCCTGCGCGTCGCTGACGTCTACACTGATCGCAGTATCGCCTGGATCAATTGTACAGGCTTGAAGGTCCGCTTTCAGGAGACCTTTCGCGCTCGCAGCGGCCCCTGCGCTGCGCCCTGCCTGAATGTCGTGATTGGGCTGCCTGTTGTCTTCGGATACCTAGAGGGCTTGGTGATCTTGCTGCAGGCCGCCTGCCGCACCGCCGCAGGTCAGCTCGAAGCCCGTTGCTACTGGTCGTCGACTTGGTAGTCTGTCTCCATGAACACACTTACGACTCAGGTTGCTTCAGATGTAGAAAACGACTCTCTGATCCTCGAAGTCCTCAGCGAAGACGGTGAATGCCTGGTGATAGTTGAGCGGCTAGATTCAGATAGAAAGCTGCGTTTCCAAATGTTCACGGAGTTTTTGGATGCCGCATGTGTGCAAGAGATTTTGGAGATCGCAATAAAAGAACTTCAAGCGTTCGAAGATGGAACGGCGCTGTCGGAAGCAAAGCGGGATTTCAGTTTCAAATTGACTTCAGACAGCAGCTAAGTCCGCCCCCCTTCCATTCGATGATGGTTGGCGGCTGCACTCGCGGCGAAGGTCAGCTTTTCCTCGTGCGGCTGCGGCATCGATCGCTCGTCATGGCACCAGATCCGTCGACTTTGCAAAGGTCTCTATCTGCGCTCCGCTGCCTCCGGTGCAACCCGCAGCATCCCGTGATGCAGCTCGGCCCTGCCGAGCGTCCGCTTCCGGGAAATTGACCATGAAATTTTGCACCAGCAGCATCTTTGGCGCGGCACCACTTATCTACGACCGCTTTGGGCTGCCTTGCGTCGTCTGGTAGAAGCATCCTGGTGAAGTTTCGCAGCAACCCTGCCGCCGCATCGCCGCAAGGCGGCTCTGAGCCCAGTCGGTCATTGTGGGTTTTGTCTGCGCGCGCTCGCAGCGGAAGAAATGCTGCATGCGCTTGAAATCTAGCGCTGTTATGCGGCGATGAAACCGGCCATTTGTGCGGCGCGCAGCGAGGCAGGAACGGTCAATTCACCAGGAGCGGGACTAAACAGACCTTTGCCAGCTTTTGCTCTTGCGGAAAGCGGAGAGACAGAATGGGGTGCTCCTTGAACAGCAAGTGCCGCTGCAAATCCGATAGTTACTCGTTGGCACCGCAGCCTTCCTGCAGGAAGTCACGGATCAGGGACTGGAACAGCGCCGGTTTTTCCAGATGCACCGCATGGGCGGCACCGGGCACCACGGACAGGCGCACGTTCGGCAGGTTGGTCCACAGCGATTCCACCTGCGGCCAGCGGTAGGAGCGGTCGGAATCGCCCCAGACCACCAGCGTCGGCATGGTCAGCCGCGGCAGCGCGTGTCGGCCGTCCCAGCCAGCCATCGCCTCCAGCGCGGCCAAAGCGGCCTGCGGGCTGGCTTCTGCGCCGATTTGCGTCAGCAACGGATAGCCCCGCGCGGTGTCTCCGGCCTTGAACCAGGTTGCCCCGATGCGCGCGATGGTTTTTGCGACGCCGTCGGCAAGCAGTCTTTCTCGCGAAACCGTGATGGGTTCGAACCGGTCCGGCATCAGGCCCAGCGGGCCGGTTCCATAGAGGATCAGCTTCTGCACCGCCGCCGGCCGGGCGGCGGCCATTTCCTGGGCGATCATGCCGCCCATCGAATGGCCCATCAGGATGAACTCCGCAACGTTCAGGCTGTCGAGAAGAGTGAGTACGGCCTCTGCCATTGCGGCGATAGTGATGCAGCCTGGCAGGTCGGCAGCGGCGCCAAAGCCTGGAAGGTTGGGCGCGATGACGTCGTACTCGCCGCTGAAGGCGTCGATCTCGCTTTGCCACTGAGCGGCGGCGCCCAGGTATCCATGCACCAGCACCAGAACCGGGCCGGATCCGGCACGCAGATAGGGGAGAGTCAACATCAGCGCATCTGCTCCGGCAGCCACAGCGCCACGTCGGGCGCCAGAATGAGGATGGAGATGAGCAGGATCATGGCGGCGATGAAGGGCAGGCAGCCCATGATCACGTCGCCGATGCTCACCTGTTCGCGGCCGATGGCCTGGATCACATAGAGGTTCAGTCCCACTGGCGGTGTCAGCACCGCGATTTCCATGGTGATGGTGTAAACAACGCCGAACCAGATCAGATCGAACCCGGCTGCATCCATCAGCGGGTAGATGGTCGGCAGCGTGATGAAGGTCATCGATACCGGTTCCAGGAACATGCCAAGCACGATGTAGAACACCAGCACGATGGCCAGGACCGTGTAGGGCGACAGCTCAAACGACAGGAACAGATCGGTGAACTGCTGCGGCACCCGGTAGTAGGTCAGCACGAAGCCGAACAGCACCCCGGCCGACAACAGCAGCCCAAGGTAGCCCATGGTGCGCATGGTGGCAAAGATGGCGCCCTTGAAGCCCTGCCAGTTGAGGTCGCCGACCGAGAAGGCCAGCACCACGGTCAGGAGCGCGGCAACGGCCGCGGCCTCGGTCGGGGTGGCAATGCCTGCGTAGATCGCGACAGTGATCACCAATCCAATCAGAATGACGGGGCCGATGGTGCTGAGGATCATCTTCAGCGGCATCTTCGGGGCGTCTTCGCTACCGGGGATGTCCTCGGGCTTCATCATGCCCCAGATCAGCACCACCACCACAAAGCTGGAGACCAGGATCAGTCCGGGGATGACGCCTGCGATGAACAAATCACCGATGCTTTGGTCTGTCACGATGCCATAAAAGAGCAGGATCAGGCTGGGCGGGATCAGCACCGACAGTGTGCCGCCTGCCGCCAGCACTCCGCTGGACAGGCGCTTGCCGTAACCCAGCCGCAGCATTTCCGGCAGCGCGACGCCGCCGATTGTGAGCGCCCCCACCATCGAGGAGCCGCAGACCGCCCCGAAACCGGCGCTGGCCCCGATGGAGCCATAGGCGGCAGAGCCCTTGATCCGGACACCCTGATGCAGGAACTGGTAGAGGTTAGGTCCGATGCTGGAGCGTCCGATCAGTTCACCCAGGAAGACAAACAGCGGCACTGCCAGCAGGATGTAGTCGATCCAGACGCCCCAGAGCTTCAGCTCAGACGAGACGATGGAGGTTTCCCAGCCCTGGATCTGCCAGAGGAACGGCAGCGAGGCCGCCGCCAGGGCAAAGGGGATGGGCAGGCCGATGGTGATGAACATCATCAGCAGGCCCAGCAGGCCAAGGCCGACAGTATACCATTCCATTAGAGGTCTCCCGACGGGGCCGGAGTGCGGATCAGGCGGATCAGGCGCAATGCGGCATAAAGTGAGAACAGCACCAGCGCGGTGGCGCCGGGGGCCCAGAACGCATAGCGGGGCCAGTGCAGGATTTCGGAGGCAACGCCGGAGTTGAAGGAGCGGATCGTGGCGCTGACCCCGGCATAGGCAAAGAAACTGCCGACCCCCAGCATCAGCATATGGTTCACGATATCCAGCAGCCGCCGGGCGCTGGGGCGGAGCAGCTCCGTGATCATCGTGACCTTGGGAAAGGCGTCTTCGCGCAGGGCATAGGCGAGGCCGGCAAAGGCGACCGGAAACAGCAGCAGGGCTGTGGCTTCGGTCACCATCCGGTCGGGTTTTCCCAGGCCGTAGCGCACAAAGACACCGTAGGAGATCCACAGCATCTGAACCAGAACCACAGCGGCGCCCGCTCCGGCCAGCCAGACGACTGCGCGTTCCACGGCCCGGATCAGGCGGTCTAGACCGTCATCCATGACAGGGCTCCTTGTTGGAGGTGTTCAGTTCCCGGCGGCGGGCATCGGCCGCACCGCCGGGCCGGGGGGGAGCCTTAGGGCGCGTGGCTGGCCAGCAGGGAGCGGATGCTGTCGGCCATTTCCGCGCCGCAGGCTTCGTTCACCGTTTCATCCCATTTGGGCTTGACGCTGGCGATCAGGGCTTCGCGCTGGTCATCGGAAATGGACACTGCGGCACCGCCGCCCTGCATCACCGCATTGCCGACCTGCTGGTCGACCCAGGCCTCATAGCGCGGCTGCAGCCATTCCTCGGTCTCGGCCGCCGCGGCCGTCAGCGCCGCCTGCTCATCCGCGGTCAGAGCGTCGAACTTGTTCTTGTTCATCATGTACTGGATGTTGCCATAGAACAGGTTGGCGTTGACCATATAGGGCATCACGGTCCACAGCTTCCAGGAGCTGTAGGTAGCAACCCCCATGTTGATGCCGTCCACGACACCGCGTTCGGCCGACTGGAACACTTCCTTGGGCGCCACGAACACCGGCTCGCCGCCCCAGGTCTCGATCATCATGCTGACCAGCGGCCCGATGGAGCGCACCAGCTTGCCGTTCAGGTTGCCGATGTCGCTGATCGGCTCCTCGAACCACCATTCCTGATCGTAGGAATAGTTCGAGTTGAACAGCGGCACCAGACCGGCGTTTGCGGCCTCATCGCGGATCAGCTCAGCATAGGCGGCATCGAGGCCGGTCTGGTCTTCCAGGCTGACCTCGGCCGGATACAGCGACGTGACCGCGTAGCAAGGCAGGCGGTTGTCGGCGTTGATCCAGCTGATGTCGGAGACGCCGCCCTGAACGGAATCCACGCCCTCGGACCAGCCGTGCAGCGTGGCCGAAGGGAACACCTCAACCTTGACGGAGCCGCCGGTTTTTTCCGCGACGAGGTCCGCGAAATGGGTGAAGCCCTGATAGCGGATGTCGGATTCGTTCACATAGGTGCTGAGGCGCAGCGTGGTCTCGGCGGAGGCCGCGCCTGCGGCCAGGGCAGCCGCCAGGGCAACTGCGGATGTTGTCGTTCTGATCATTTGTTCCTCCCTTGAAACTCGGGCTTCATGGCGGCTCTCAAGGACGCCGGACCCGTGGCTCCCCCTTTTGGTGATTTTGGCCTGAGGCCCGGGATGCCTGTAGGGAAGGCTAGGTGCTGCCGTGCGGGGTTGGCCAACTCAAAAAATACATTAAACTATTCGAAAAACGCATAGATGTTTGTTTCCAGTATCTTGCTGCTGGGCTGGAGGGGCAATTGGATATCAACTGGCTGCGGGACTTTACCTGCCTGGCGCGGACGCTGAATTTCACCCGCGCCGCGGAAGAGCGGAATATCACCCAGTCGGCCTTCAGCCGGCGGATCAAATCGCTGGAGATCTGGATGGGGGTGCCGCTGATAAAACGCTCCAGCTACCCGGTGCAGCTGTCTGAGGCGGGCCAGCAGTTTCTGCCGGTAGCGCTGGAGCTGATTGCGAACCTCACCGACATCCGTCAGACCCTGCGGGCGCAGGAGCAGGGCAGCACCGCGTTTCAGCGCGTCGCGGTGCTGCATACGATCTCGGTCAACTACCTGTCGCTGCGCATTGCCGAACTGGAGGACAGCATTCCGAACCTGCGGGTGCGGATCTATTCCGACAACCTGCGCACCTGCTGCCAGCTGCTGTCGGAAGGCACCTGCGATTTCCTGCTGTATTACCGGCACAAGGACGTGCAGCCGGTGTTCGACGAGGCACAATTCGCGCGCAAGGACATCGGCACCGAGCTGATGCTGCCGGTGGCAGAGGCCGCCGCGGCCAGGGCTGGGGGGTGGGATCTGGACCGGGGCGGGCGCGGGCCGTTTCCCTATCTCGGTTATGATCCAAGCAGTTTCCTGGGATCGGTGGTTGACCAGACCATCGGCAGCCGCACGCCTCCGTTGTCGCTGCGCTATATGGATGCGCTGACCGAAGCCATCAAACGCCGGATGCTGTCCGGCAGCGGCATCGCCTGGCTGCCCGAAAGCGTGGTGGCGGCGGAACTGGCTGCAGGCCGTGTGGTTCAGGTTGGCGGCCCTGTCTGGCAGGCGCAGCTGACCCTGTCGCTGTTCTGCTCGCTTGAACGCCTGGACAAGACCGGGCTGCAGGTTTGGGACGCGTTATGACAGGCCGGGGCAGTCCGCCGCATCGCCCAGCAGGCGCCAGACCGCTTCCTGCTGACGGCTGCCGCGCCCGGCGAGGCGGATCATCACCACGCTCAGCTCTTCCGCGGGCAGGCCGGGCACCTGCTGCAGGCGGGCGGCGTCAAGATGCGGCTTGACCAGGCTCAGCGGCAGCCAGGCAACGCCGATCCCGTCCAGCGCATATTCGCAAGCCGCCAGCGTCAGCGCGGTTTCGGCCTTGGGCAGCAGCACGGTGCCGTCCGGCAGCCGGGGGTGAATTGCCTGGCTTGCCACCCGGCCAAGAAATACATCGGACGGGTAGGTGATCGCGGGGATTTCGGTTTGCTCCATCGCGGCCATAAGGGCGGGCGCGGCAACCGGCACCAGATGGTCGGTGCCCAATGCCCGGGTGCCGAAGGCCTCGGGCAGCGCAAGGTTTCCGCCGCCGATCCAGTCATATGCGACGGCGAAGTCGGCATCGCCAGACAGCAGCTGCATCAGGCAGGCATCGCGGTTGCCGGAGCGCACCCGCACCGGCTGGTCCTGCGCGGCGGTCAGCAGTTTCACGATCCAGGGGGATATGGTTGCCGTGATCGCGTGCTGGCAGGCAAAGGCAACGCCGCGGCCGCCGCTCTCGGCTGAGACCTTCAGGTCGTGCTTCAGGCGGCGCAGGCGGGCGCTGAGCTCGCGCAGTTCGGGCTCCATCGCCATGACGCCGGGCAAGATTGTCACCGGCTTGCGGGAGCGGTCGAACAGTTGAGCGCCAAGGCGGGTTTCGATGCCGCGCACCCGTCGGGTGAAGGCGGGCTGGGTCAGCAGGCGCTGCTCTGCCGCGCGTGCCAAGGAGCCGGTGTCAATTACCGCAAGTATGTCGTCGATCCAGTCCAGCTGCATGGCGGCAGATTAGGTGGAAAATGCCATAACATGCAAGATCGGCAATTTTAGCTGCGGATTTTGCATTAGTTTACTGTGTTGAGGCTGGGTAACTTGCAGAAAATCCACATTAGGAGAGTCCCATGCACCTTGCCCGCTTCCCCCGCCGTTTCATCGCGCATCTGCCCACGCCGCTTGAGCGGCTCGACCGCCTGAGCAAGGAGCTGGGCGGGCCCGAGATCTGGATCAAGCGGGACGATTGCACCGGGCTGTCCACCGGCGGCAATAAAACCCGCAAGCTGGAATTCCTGATGGCAGAGGCGGAGCTGCAGGGAGCCGATATGGTGATGACCCAGGGTGCCACCCAATCGAACCATGCCCGCCAGACTGCGGCCTTTGCGGCCAAGCTGGGCCTCGATTGCCATATCCTGCTGGAGGACCGCACCGGCTCGAACAACGCGAATTACAACAACAACGGCAACGTGCTGCTGGACCACCTGCATGGCGCCACCACCGAAAAACGTCCGGGTGGTCTGGACATGAATGCGGAAATGGAGGCCGTGGCCGAGAAATTCCGCGCCGATGGCAGAAAGGTCTATACGATCCCCGGCGGCGGCTCCAACGCCACGGGCGCACTGGGCTATGTGAACTGCGCCTTTGAGATCCTGCAGCAGGCCAATGCCGGCGGGCTGAAGATCGACCATATCGTTCATGCCACCGGCTCTGCCGGAACCCAGGCGGGGCTGATCACCGGCCTGAAGGCGATGAACGCGCAGATCCCGCTCCTGGGTATCGGTGTCCGGGCGCCGAAGCCGAAACAGGAAGAGAACGTCTATAACCTGGCCTGCGCCACGGCGGAGAAGCTGGGCTGCGGCGGCATCGTGCAGCGCGAAGATGTGGTGGCCAACACGGATTATGTCGGCGAGGGTTATGGCATCCCGACCGAAGGCGGTCTGGAGGCGATCCGGATGTTTGCCGAGCTGGAGGCGATCCTGCTTGATCCGGTCTACTCCGCCAAAGGGGCTGCGGGCTTCATTGACCTGATCCGCAAGGGGCATTTCAAGAAGGGCCAGCGGGTGGTCTTCCTGCATACCGGCGGTGCGGCGGCACTGTTCGGATATGATGCCGCCTTTGACCATAAGGCCCGCTGGACATCCTGATCCGCGTTCTTCTGTGCGGCCTGCCCTCTTAGGGTCGCACATTCTCTGTAGAATGCCATGCCTGGCCCATGACCGGGGCCAGTGCGTGCATTTGCACTTCCGATTGAGGAGAGGCCAATGATTTCGGCGATCAAACCGCGCTGGGACAGCCACTTTGGCGGCATACTGCTCGTCTGCGTGATCGCCGCCGCCGCAACCTTTCTGTCAGAACACTATGGCGCGCCTGCCATGCTGTTTGCGCTGCTGATCGGGATGGCCTTCCATTTCCTGAACAGCGACCCGGCGTTTTCACCCGGTCTGGACTTTTCCGCAAAGACCCTGCTGCGCGTTGGTGTTGCTCTGCTGGGGCTGAGACTGAGCATCGGCGACGTGGAGAGCGTGGGGCTGGGCGCTGTCGCCGCGGTGGCCGGTTTCGTCATTGCCACCCTCGCCTGGGGGGCGGCCCTGTCCTTCCTGTTCGGCCGCCGCCTTGCCTTCGGCCTTCTCGCAGGTGGAGCCGTGGCGATATGCGGGGCCTCCGCCGCGCTGGCCATTGCCTCCGTTCTGCCGCCGCGCAGCGGCCGCGAGCAGGACACCCTGTTTGTCGTGATCGGCGTTACCGCCCTTTCGACCATCGCCATGATTGTCTATCCGGTCCTCTTTGCGGCCGTCGGGATGAGCGACCTGGAAAGCGGTTTCCTGATTGGCGCCACCATTCACGATGTCGCCCAGGTGGTCGGGGCTGGCTATTCCATCAGCGAAGAGGCCGGGGTCATTGCCACCTTTGTGAAAATGGTCAGGGTGGCTTTGCTGCCCGTGGTGATGCTTCTTGTCATGGCCAGCTTCCGCGGCGCACAAGCGCAAAAACTGTCGCTGCCGTGGTTCCTTGTTCTGTTCATTGTCCTGGCGGTTCTTGCAAACACCGTTTCAGTGCCGCAGGCAATTACCGAAGCGGCAGGCGCCCTGTCGCGCTGGTGCCTGGTTATCGCCATCTCGGCACTTGGCGTGAAGACCAGCCTCTCCACGATCCTCAAGGTGAAACCCAGCTACGGAATTATCCTTCTGGCCGAGACGCTGTTTCTTCTAGCCCTGGCGGTCGCTTTTGTCATGGGCTTGGGTTTGTAAGCGTGGGTGGTCGAGGGCTAGCGGAAAGCTTCTAAACCCGAACGACCGCTGCAACGACACGCGCTGCATCGCAACGATGGACGCGCTGTGTGCGCGAACAGATGCCGCGTCAACAATTGTCTTATTTCCAATGTCTGTTTTGTCCCGCATCCCGTTCGTTCGATGATGGTTAGCGGCTGCACGTGCGGCGAAGGTCTGTTCCTGCCATCGCTCATGCAGCATGGGATCGCCGCCCGACTGCCAGCCCCCGAGACTTTGCAAAGGTCGCTTCCTGCGCTTTGCTGTCTCTGGCAACCGTCCAGCTGCGCCCGAGTGGGGGAGGCTTAAGTGGCCTTTTGAGCAAGGCACCCGTTCCACAAAACAAGACACCCGCTCCACAAAAAAGGACCGGAGCGCTGCGCCGGTCCTTTCCTTTTGCTCGTCCGTTGACCTGTGGCGGTTTAGGCCAGCATCATCATCGGGTTTTCAAGGTTGTCCTTGATCGCGTTCAGCAGTTCGGCGCCAAGTGCGCCGTCGATGACGCGGTGGTCGACGGACATGGTCACCGACATGACGGTGGCCACGGCCAGTTCGCCATCCGCACCGACAACCGGTTTCTTCACCCCTGCGCCGACGGCAAGGATGCCTGCATGCGGCGGGTTCACGATGGCGTCGAAATTGTCGATGCCGAACATGCCGAGGTTGGAGATCGCAAAGCTGCCGCCCTGATATTCATGCGGCGCAAGCTTGCGGTCGCGGGCGCGTTTGGCGAGGTCTTTCATCTCCGTCGACAGCGTCGAGAGTGATTTGGTCTCGCTGTTTTGCAGAACGGGTGTGAACAGGCCGCCTTCGATCGCGACGGCAACCGCCACATCGGAGGCCTCCATCTTCAGTACGCGGTCACCGGCCCAGACGGCATTGGCATCCGGCACGGCCTGCAGCGCCAGGGCGCAGGCCTTGATGATGAAGTCGTTGACCGAGAGTTTGACGCCACGGCCCTCGAGCTGTTTGTTCAGCTCGCCGCGGAATTTCAGCAGCGCATCCAGCTGGATGTCGCGGCGCAGGTAGAAATGCGGCACCGTCTGCTTGGCCTCGGTGAGGCGGGCGGCGATGGTCTTGCGCATGCCGTCCAGTTTGACCTCCTCATAGCTGCGGCCTTCGTACATGCGGGCGACCTGATCGGCGGAGGGGCCTGTGGCGGCGGCGGCTGCGGCAGGGGCTGCGGCGGCTGCCGGAGTGGCTGCTGCCGGGGCGGCGGCGGCCTGTGGTTTGGCGTTTTCCACATCGGCCTTCACGATGCGGCCACGGGGGCCGGAGCCGGAGATGGCGGCCAGATCCAGCCCTTTGTCAGCCGCGATACGGCGCGCCAGGGGCGATGCAAAGATGCGGTTGCCATCGGCGCCCTGCGGGGCTGCGGGCGCGGGTGTTGCCGCAGCGGCGGCCTCTGCCGGCGCCGGGGAAGAGGCCGGGGCGGCTTCCTCGGACGCCGCCGGGGCGGCCTCGTCTGCCGCGGCGGTGGGGGCAGCCGGGGTGGCGCCGATGTCGTCGGCGCTTTCGCCCTCTTCCAGCAGCACGGCGATGGGGCTGTTGACCTTCACGCCTTCGCTGCCTTCGGGGATCAGGATCTTGCCGATCACCCCTTCGTCGACGGCTTCGAATTCCATCGTCGCCTTGTCGGTTTCAATCTCTGCCAGCAGGTCGCCGGAGGCGACGGTGTCGCCTTCCTTCACGAGCCATTTGGCAAGGGTGCCTTCCTCCATGGTGGGAGAGAGGGCGGGCATCAGGATTTCTGTGGGCATCGCTGTCTCTCCTTACCGGTAGGTCACTTGTTTCACCGCTTCGATCACCTCATCGGTGGTGACCAGCGCGTGTTTTTCGAGATTGGCGGCATAGGGCATGGGCACGTCCTTGCCGGTGCAGGTGATCACCGGGGCATCGAGGTAATCAAAGGCCTCCTGCATCACCACAGAGGAGATATAGCTGCCAACAGAGCCCTGCGGCCAGCCTTCCTCGACGGTGACCAGACGGTTGGTCTTCATCACCGATTTGATGATGGAGCCGGTGTCCATCGGGCGCAGGGTGCGCAGGTCGATGACCTCGGCGCTGATGCCATCCTCGGCCAGTTTCTCCGCCGCTTCCAGCGCATAGGTCATGCCGATGCCAAAGGAGACGATGGTGACGTCAGTGCCTTCCCGCCAGATCCGGGCCTTGCCAAAGGGAACGGTGTAATCATCCAGCTTCGGCACTTCAAAGGATTTGCCGTAGAGGATCTCGTTCTCGAGGAAGATCACCGGGTTGTTGTCGCGGATCGCGGTTTTCATCAGACCCTTGGCGTCGGAGGCGGAGTAGGGCATCGCCACCTTCAGGCCGGGGATCTGCATGTACCAGGCGGCGTAATCCTGGCTGTGCTGCGCGCCCACGCGGGCAGCGGCACCGTTGGGGCCACGGAACACCATCGGTGCCCCCATCTGACCGCCGGACATATAGAGCGTCTTGGCGGCAGAGTTGATGATGTGGTCAATCGCCTGCATGGCGAAGTTGAAGGTCATGAACTCCACAATCGGGCGCAGACCGCCAAATGCCGCACCGGTGGCGATGCCGGCAAAACCATGTTCGGTGATCGGGGTGTCGATCACGCGCTTGGAGCCGAATTCGTCCAACAGACCCTGAGAGATCTTATAGGCACCCTGATATTCGGCGACTTCCTCGCCCATCAGGAAGACATCGCCGTCGCGGCGCATTTCCTCGGCCATGGCGTCGCGCAGGGCTTCGCGGACCGTGGTCTGCACCACTTCGGTGCCCTCGGGCCAGTCCGGGGTGGTGTCCACCTCGGGTGCGGCGGGGGCTGCGGCAGCAGCGGCGGCGGTTGCGGGCGCCGCAGGTGCCTCTGCCGCCGGCGCTTCGCTTGTGGAGGGCGCGGATGCTGCGGGGGCCGCATCGGGGTCGTAGCTTTCGCCCTCTTCCAGCAGCACGGCGATCGGGCTGTTGACCTTTACGTTCTCGGTGCCTTCACCGATCAGGATCTTGCCGATGACGCCTTCGTCAACGGCTTCGAATTCCATCGTCGCCTTGTCGGTTTCGATCTCGGCCAGAATATCGCCGGAATTTACGGTATCGCCCTCTTTGACCAGCCATTTGGCCAGGGTGCCTTCCTCCATGGTCGGCGACAGGGCGGGCATCAGGATTTCAGTTGCCATATCGTATTACGTCCCCTCAGGCGGTTTCTTGCGGCAGCTCATCCGCATAAATATCGGTCCAGAGTTCATCGAGCGCCGGTTCCGGGCTCTCCTTGGCGAAGTCTGCGGATTTGTTGACGATGTCCTTGATCTCTTTGTCGATCACCTTGAGGTCGTCCTCGCTTGCATGTTTGCCGGTGAGCAGCATGTCGCGGACCTGTTCGATGGGATCGCGTTCCTCGCGCATTTTCTGCACCTCTTCGCGGGTGCGGTACTTGGCGGGGTCGGACATGGAGTGGCCACGGTAGCGGTAGGTCTTGACCTCAAGGATATAGGGGCCTTTGCCTGCGCGGCAGTGGGCGACGGCGCGTTCGCCGGCCTCTTTCACGGCCAGCACATCCATGCCGTCCACTTCCTCGCCCTTGATGCCGTAGGCTTCGCCGCGTTTCCACAGGGCGGGGGATTTGGTCGAGCGCTGCACCGAGGTGCCCATGGCGTATTGGTTGTTCTCGATCACGAAGACGACCGGCAGATCCCAGAGCTGGGCCATGTTGTAGGTCTCGTAGACCTGACCCTGGTTGGCGGCGCCATCACCGAAATAGGCGAATGTCACGCGGTCGTTGCCTTTGTATTTGTCGGAGAAGGCGAGGCCTGCGCCCAGTGGCACCTGCGCGCCGACGATGCCGTGGCCGCCGTAGAAGTGTTTCTCTTTCGAGAACATGTGCATCGAGCCGCCTTTGCCCTTTGAGTAGCCGCCTTCGCGGCCGGTCAGCTCGGCCATGACGCCGTTGGGGTCCATGCCACAGGCCAGCATATGGCCGTGGTCGCGGTAGGAGGTGACGCGTTTGTCGCCCTCTTCGGCGGCGGCCTCAAGGCCGACAACAACCGCTTCCTGTCCGATGTAGAGATGGCAGAAGCCGCCAATCAGACCCATGCCATAGAGCTGGCCTGCCTTTTCCTCGAATCGCCGGATCAGCAGCATCTCGCGGTAGTACTCGAGTAGCTCTTCGGCAGAAACGTTTGGTTTCTTGACACTTTTTCTCGCAGCCATAGTGGCGGGCTCCCCCTTAAGGCTAGATAGTTTAATGCTAAACTAGTTCATAATGGATTTTGTTACGTCATGCGAGTGTTATTATGACGTGCCGTCACCAAGGGGTAAAGGCGATGGTGTTTCACCAGTGTTTCAGCGGTGTACCGGGGCGTTGACCTGAGGGCTGATCGGGGGCTGGCCTGCGGCGTGGGGTATCGGCTGGCACTGCGCGGCGCAGCCTCGCGCCCGCCGGACAGCAAAACGCCCGCGAGCGAGGCTGCGGGCGGTCACATGTTTCAGAGCGGTCTGCGCCGGGGCGGCTGTTTAGCGGATGACGATTTCATCCGAGCGCAGCAAGCCCAGGACGGAGCGGGCCTGTTCATCCAGCAGGTCCAGATCGAGGTAATCATCGGACAGCCGGTGGGTGAGGTTCTCCATCTGCGCGGTCTCACGCTTCAGCTGGTCGAGATCCTGACGCAGCGCTTCCACTTCGGCCTGGATCTCGACCCGCCTGAACAACCCGAAATCCCCCTGCACGGCAGCGAAGGTGAAATATGCGCTCAGCGCGAATGCAATCGTGGAAAAGACGAATGCACCCAGAGAGGGTCGATTGGTTCGGGTCACGGTGATGGCCTGTATGATCTGCTGCTCAAGTCTCGCGCCGGTTTACCCAGCGTCTTCAACAATACTGCCACAGGCATCATGGTTTGTGAAAGGTGAAAATTGTTAATTATGAACATTCTGACGCAAAAACGCACCCCAACCGGATGGCAGGGGTGCGGGGTGTTAACAAGTGGTTAACGGATCTTGCGGGTCACCGCGATCTTAACCTTTTGGCGGCGATACCGGCCTCCGGCCTGCGACAGGTGGCAGATTCGGCTCAGCCCTCCAGTGCGGCGACGCCGGGCAGGGTCTTGCCCTCCATCCATTCCAGGAAGGCACCGCCCGCGGTGGAGATATAGGTGAAATCAGCCGCGGCCCCGGCCTGATTGAGGGCCGCAACGGTATCACCGCCCCCCGCGACGCTGACCAGCGCACCGGATCTGGTCAGCGCGGCGGCCTGTTGTGCGGCGGCATTGGTGGCAGCATCGAAGGGCGCGATTTCAAAGGCGCCCATGGGGCCGTTCCAGATCAGCGTTTTGGAGGCGGAGAGCGTATCGGCGACGGCAGCGACAGTCTGCGGGCCTGCGTCGAGGATCATCGCATCTGCGGGGCAGGCGTCGGCGGCGACGGTTTCATTGTCGGCCCCGGCCTTGAATTCGCGTGCGACGACGACGTCGACGGGCAGGATGATCTTGCAGCCTGCGGCCTCGGCTTTGGTCAGGATCTCGCGGGCGGTGTCGGCCATATCGTGCTCGCAAAGCGATTTGCTTACATCAATGCCCTGTGCGGCGAGAAAGGTATTGGCCATGCCGCCACCGATCACCAGATTGTCGACCTTGCCGACGAGGTTGCCCAGCAGTTCCAGTTTGGTGGAGACCTTGGCACCGCCAACCACGGCGGTGACCGGGCGCTGGGGTTGGCCGAGGGCTGCGTCAAGCGCTGTCAGCTCAGCCTCCATCAGGCGGCCAGCACAGGCGGGCAGCAGGCGGGCCAGCGCCTCGGTCGAGGCATGGGCGCGGTGGGCGGCGGAGAACGCATCGTTGCAATAGATATCGCCCAGCTGGGCCATCTCAGCCGCAAGAGCGGCGTCATTCTTCTCCTCGCCCGCGTGGAAGCGGGTGTTTTCCAGCAGCAGCACGGCACCTGCGGGCAGGCCCGCCAGCGCGGCCTCGGCGGCGGGGCCGCGACAATCGGCGGCAAAGGTCACCGGCGCGTCGAAGGCGGCTTCCAGGGCGGGCACCAGCGGGCGCAGCGACATCTCTGCGACAACCTTGCCCTTGGGGCGGCCGAAATGGGCCAGCAGAATCGGGGTGCCGCCCTTGGCGAGGATATCCTTGACCGTTGGGGCGACGCGCTGAATGCGGGTGTCATCGGTGACGCGGCCATCCTCGACCGGGACATTGATATCGACGCGCACCAGAACGCGCTTGCCTGCCAGGTCCATCTTGTCGAGTGCGGTCCAGCCCATGATCATATCCTTCTGTTGGTCGCGTGTGTTGGTCGTGCTGTGCGAGGCCAGTCGCGCGGAGGCGGGCTGGCGCTGTTGGCGCGATGTTTCGGGGCTTTTTGCCGCCCAGTCAATGCTCCGTGACCAAAGCTCCCTTGGCAATCGGCGGCGCGGGCCTTAACTATCGGGCGAATGCAAAGCACAGGAGGGCCACATGGCCGAGATCAAGGATCCCGAAAACACCATCATCATGGAGCTGAAAGACGGCAAGGTGGTGATCGAGCTGCTGCCCGATGTGGCCCCCCAGCACAGCGCACGCATGAAAGAGCTGGCCCGTGGCGGTGAATATGACAATGTGGCGTTTCACCGGGTGATCGACGGCTTTATGGCGCAGACCGGCGACGTGCAGCACGGCGATATGGAAGACGGGTTCAACCTGCGCATGGCAGGCACCGGCGGCTCTGACCTGCCGAATGTGCCGGCGGAATTCTCCAAGCTGCCGCATGACCGTGGCACGCTGGGCGCGGCGCGCTCCGCCAACCCGGATTCGGCCAATTCGCAGTTCTTCATCAACTTCAAGGACAACCATTTCCTGAACGGTCAGTATACGGTCTATGGCCGCGTGATCGAAGGTATGGAACATGTCGATGCGATCACCCGTGGCGAGCCGCCTGCGAACCCCGACCGCATGATCAGCGTCAAGGTGGCAGCCGATGTATAAGCTGGCAGCGGTATTTGCGCTGATGGCGGGGCCTGCGCTGGCCAGCGGTCTGGAGATCGCGGTCGAAGGCGAGGGCGCCAATGGCACCATCAAGATCGACCTGTTCGAGGATGTGGCCCCCAAACATGTCGAGCAGATCACCGCGCTGGCAGCCGAGGGCAAATATGATGGCGTGGTGTTTCACCGCGTGATCGAAGGCTTTATGGCGCAGACCGGTGATGTGGAATTCGGCAAGCTGGGTGGCGATATGCGCCGCGCAGGCATGGGCGGTTCCGAGCGCTCGGACCTGCCGGCCGAATTCTCCGATCTGGAGTTTGATCGCGGTGTGGTCGGCATGGCCCGCTCGCAGGATCCCGACAGCGCCAATTCGCAGTTCTTCATCATGTTTGCGCCGGGGCATTTCCTCAATGGTCAGTACACCATTGTGGGCAAGGTGACCGAGGGCATGGATGTGGTTGACGCGATCAAGCGCGGCAGCAGCAGTCAGAACGGCGCCGTTGTCGGCCAGCCCGATGTGATGAAGACCGTCACAGTAACCGAGTGATCCTGCGATCCGGCCTGCCGGATTGATCTGATTTATATTGCAACGGCCCGTACCCTGCGTGGTGCGGGCCGTTTGCCGTTTCAGCCTGGGATACGCGCGCCTGTCACGGGCTTGTGCGGTGCATGTGAGGGGATTTTGCGGCAGGCTGTGCGCCTCAAGATCAGTTGCGAAGCTGGTCGCAGGTCAAGGGGGAGCGCAGAGATGTCACGGCTGGCGATAGGGAAACGGGATCCGCTGCGCGCTGGGACGGTCGGCGCTGTGCTGGCGGCTTTGCTGGTGGTGCTGGGCGCTGTTGCGGCGGCGGCTGATCCGGCGCAATGGGCGCGGGAGTGGCCGCAGACCGATTTCAGTCGCTCCGCCGTGGCCAGCTGGGATGAGATCAAATCCGGTGGTCCGCCAAAGGATGGCATTCCGGCGCTGAGCGATCCGGCGTTTCACCCGGTGGCGCAGGTGACGGGGCTGAGTCCCGCCGAACCGGTGGTGGTGCTGGATCTGCCGGGGCAGGCGGCGCGGGCCTATCCGCTGCGCTATCTGATCTGGCATGAAATCGTCAATGACCGGGTCGGTGGCACGCCGGTTGCGATCACCTATTGTCCCTTGTGCAATTCCGCCATGAGCTTTGACCGGCGGGTGGCTGGCCGCACCCTGAGCTTTGGCGTCACCGGCAAGCTGCGCCAGTCCGATATGGTGATGTATGACCGCGAGAGCGAGAGCTGGTGGCAGCAGGCCACGGGCACCGGCATCGTGGGCGAAATGACGGGCCGGGAGCTGCGTCAGCTGCCGAGCTGGCTGGACAGCTGGCAGGCATTTCGCGCCGCCTACCCAGAGGGTCTGGTGATGGCTGAGCCGCGCCACAACCGCAGCTATGGCCGCAATCCCTATCAGGGCTATGACCGGTCGAACTGGCCGTTTCTTTATGATGGCGCGCCGCCGCCCCATGGTATCGCGCCGCTGGCGCGTGTGGTGCGGGTGGGGGACCGGGCCTGGCCCCTGGCGCGACTGGCGGCGGCCGGGGAAATCCGCGAGGCGGGGGTGGTCCTCAGCTGGCGGGCCGGGCAGGCCTCGGCGCTGGATGCCGGGCAGCTGGGCAAGGGGCGCGACGTCGGATCGGTGCGGGTGCGGGGACAGAACGGTGCGGATCTGGCCCATGATGTGATGTTTGCCTTTGCCTATCATGCTTTCTGGCCCAAGGGGCGCTGGATGCTGGAGTGAGGAGGCGGTGCACAACCGAGTTCTGCACGAAAAAGAGGGCGCACCGGCAAAGGCGCGCCCATAGCCATATTCTGAGAGCGGTATCTAATCAGAACAGGAAGTTATCGGTGTCCATTAGCTGATCGACGGTCACGTCTTCGACCAGCAGGGAGACATTGGCGAAGGTGACGCGCACATCCGCGCCGAGCTGTGCAAATCCAAGGTGGTCGATGCGGGTTGCACCGCGGGTGATCTCGATCACATCCTCGCCAAGGCGGAAATCGGTGATGGTGTCCTGACCGGAACCACGGCCAAAGACAAAACTGTCGGCACCGCTGCCGCCGGTCAGGCGGTCATGGCCGGACTGACCGATGAGCCGGTCAGCGCCGTCGCTGCCAAACAGCGTGTCATGCCCGCGCCCGCCCAGCAGGAGATCATCGCCGGCATCGCCGCGCATCACGTCGTGGCCGCCGCCGCCGCTGAGCCGGTCGCTGCCGGTACCGGCGGTCATCGTGTCATTGCCGCGCCCACCGGTCAGGCTGTCATCGCCGGTCCCACCGGTGATCAGATCGCGCCCGTTGCCACCGTCAAGCCGGTCATTGCCGTCGCCGCCATCAAGCGTATCGGCGCCACTACCGGCCCTCAGCGTGTCGTGGCCTGCGTTGCCGTCAAGGCTGTCGTGGCCGCTGCCGCCGATCAGCAGGTCATTGGCATTTTCGGCCGGGCCAATCTCGTTGTCGCCACGCAGGGTGTCATTGCCAGCGCCGCCGATCAGCGTGTCATTGCCAAGGCTGCCACGCAGGTTGTCGTGACCGGCCTCACCGGAGAGGTGATCGTCCCCCAGCTCGCCGTCGAGGAAATCATTGTTGCGCCCGCCCGACAGGGTGTCGGCGCCGGTGCCGCCCAGCAGGAAATCCTTGCCCGCGCCGCCGGCGATGCTGTCATTGCCGCCCCGGCCATGGATCATGTCGGAGCTCTTGCTCTCCGCCGCGTTGCGGGTGGTCAGGATATCGTCGGCGCTGCCGCCTTCCTGAATATGCAGGGTCTGGGTGGCGAGGCGGACTGTCTCCACGCTGAGCAGCAGGTCCTGTCCGGCCCGCGTCGTGAGCTGCGCGCCTGCGATGTCGTCAAAGGCAAAGCTGTAGCTGGTGATCCCCTCCGCCAGTCGCAGCTCATCCTCGCCGGGGCCGCCGATGATGGTATCATTGCCGCCGCCTGCCTGAATGGTGTCGTTGCCGCCAAACCCCTGGATCCGCTCGCCACCGTTCCAGGCCGAGGTGATGGTGTCATCCCCCGCCAGCGCCAGTGCCAGCAGCGAATGAAGGTCACTGGTGGCAATCATCTGCGAGGGCAGGCTGAAGCCGCTGACCGACAGGATCAGGGTCTGGTGGTGGAACAGGGCAAAGCTGTTGAGCGGGCTGTCCGCAGTCAGATTGCCGGTCTCGTCAAAGGTGAACCTGCCCTGAAACACCAGCACAAAGTCGCGGTATTGCACGGCGATCTGGGTCTCGGAAGTGCTGAGAACAGCCACTTTGGTAAAGTCGAAGTCATTGAAATCAAACGGCGGCGCCATATTTGACGCGGCCGCTACAAAAAGCTCTGCCATGGTCTGACCTGCTGCCTGAATGCCCGTTGCATCTTTTTGATGCTTTTGTCGGAAACCTAGGGGGCGGGTCTGGATCGGGGAAGTCTCGGGTTAACGAATAATTAACCTTTGTTAATTCTGTTGCGAAAACTCTGCACCGTGTGCACGGCGGACTTGTCGCCTGCAGTATTGAATAAGGCGCCCCGATTGGGGGCGCCCTTGGTCAGTGCTGATCTGCGATATCGCTCAGAAGAGGAAATTGTCCGCCGCCTCGATCTGCTCAAGCGTGCTGTTCTCGACCAGAATGGTGACATCGGCGAAGGCAATCTGAACATCGGCGCCCAGCTGGGTGAAGGTGAGATCCTCGACCCCATCCGCGCCACGCCCGATCTGAATAAGATCCTCGCCAAGGGTGAAATCGGTGATGACATCGCTGCCATAGCCACGATGGAAGACAAAGGTATCGGCGTGAGCGCCGCCGGTCAGCGTATCGTCACCCTCCTGACCGATCAGCCGGTCGCTGCCGCCATCACCATAGAGGCGGTCGTCTCCCTGGCCGCCCAGGAGTGTATCCTGGCCGGAGTTGCCGCGCAGGAGGTCGTGACCTGACTGACCGCGCAGCTGGTCATTACCGCCGCCGCCGATGAGTTTGTCACCGTGGGACCCGCCGACGATAATATCGTCGCCAAGATCGCCAGCCAGCCAGTCACGCCCGGTGCCGCCAAGCAGGAGATCATCCCCATCGCCGCCTTTCAGCGTGTCATGGCCCGTGCCGCCGAGCAGGCGATCGTTGCCTTCTTCGCCCAGCAACATGTCGCGCCCGGAGAGGCCAGAGAGCGTATCGGCGCCACGTCCACCAAGCATCATGTCGCTGGTCAGCTGGGCATCCTGATCGCCGCTCAGCGTGTTGTCGAAACTGCTGCCGGTGCGCAGCGCGAAGCTGCGATTGGCAAATTGCAGCTGTTCGATCGACACCAGCGTGTCGCGGCCATCGGCGGACTCCAGCGTGATGGTTCCATAGAAGGACGACGCGGAAGTGCGGCCAAAGTTGTCGTTGATGATCAGACGATCGGTGCCAGTGCCGCCATTTACATAGTCATTGCCGGTGCCAAGGCTGATGACATCGTCGCCGCCATAGGCCAGCCAGCGGTTGCCCTCGGTCATGTTGGAGGTGATGGTATCATCACCGGTCAGCAGCGCAGCTTCGAGAGCGCTGCCGCTGGACGAGGCGAACCGATAGAAGGTCATCGAAAATTCGCTGAAGGAATAGACCGTTGTCCTGCCGGTCGCCACGGACATGGAGTTCACGGTCCACAGGTAGGGAGAGGATGAGGTGAAGGTTCCGGTCAGGGTGACCGAGGTATCGCTGGGGGAGGTAAAGTACAGCCGGTTGCTGGTTCGGCTACTCAGGCTGAGACCTGAAAACCCAAGATCGTTGATGCCATCCAGGGTCAGCGTTCCGGTGGGATCATTTACAGTAAAAATTGCCATAACAGAAAGAGATCCTGATAAGAGATGCAGCAGACCAAATGCCTGCAACTTTAACGGTCTCGTACAGTGAGCAACCTATGCCTGCAAGATCCGCGCCTAAGAATCGCGCTGCATTCACCGGGCGACGTCGCGTCCGCATGCTGGGATAGTCGGGTCAGACGGGCAGATGACCATGGCGCAGCAAAAACGCCGCAGGCGGAACCTGCGGCGTTGATTTTTTGTCGATACGGCCAATGGAAGGCTCGGATCAGCTCTCGGCTTTATGAGCGGCGGTGGCTGCGGAGACGGCGGCGGAGGGGGCCGGTGCCGGGGCTGCGGCGCGGGGCGCTGCGGCTTTGCCGGGGTTCAGCGGGTCGTCCTGACGCTGCACGGAGCCTTCGAAATGGGCGCCGCTTTCGATTGCGATGGTCTTGTGGATGATGTCGCCTTCGACGCGGGCGGTCGAGGTCAGGCGCACCTTCAGGCCGCGCACACGACCGACGATGCGGCCATTGATCACCACGTCATCGGCGGTCACTTCGCCCTTGATAGTGGCGCTTTCGCCAATGGTCAGCAGATGGGCGCGAATATCGCCTTCGACGGTGCCTTCGACCTGGATATCGCCGGTGGTCTTGAGGTTGCCGGTGATGTGCAGATCCGAGCTGAGCACGGAGGCCGGTGGCTTGGCCTTGGGCGCGGTGGCCTTGAAATCGCTGGCGGGCGGAACCGGAGCGGAAGACGGCGCAGGTGCCGCAGGGGTTGCTTCGGCCGCTTTCTGGCCGGGCTCGTTGATTTTGCTTTTAGAAAACATTTCTCGCAGCCTTGATATAGATCATCGGGTTTACGGGGTTGCCATTGACCCGAACCTCGTAGTGGAGGTGGGTCCCGGTGGACCGTCCGGTGTTACCCATATCAGCAATGTGATCCCCGCGCGAGACCCTTTGACCGACCTTCACGCGGAGTTTCGAATTATGGGCATATTTCGTCTCAATGCCAAAGGCATGTTGAATTGTCACAAGTTTTCCGTAGCCGGATTGCCAGCCGGCATGAGTCACCACGCCATCGGCGGTGGCAAAGATATCGGTGCCGGTCTGTCCGGCGAAATCGGAGCCTTTGTGCAGGCGGCGGCCGCCGGTTTTGGGGTCGCGACGATAACCAAAGCCGGAGCTGCGGCGCACCAGGTTGAGGTTCACCGGCGATGCGAAAGGCGCCTTCTGCGCGGCCAGCCGATAAAGGTTCAGCTGGTTCATCTGGTGCAGCAGGTCGTTGGCTCTGCGCTCTTCGCGGGTGGGTTCCTCACCGCGCGTGGACAGGGCTAAAGGGCTGAGCGGACCGCCCTGACCGCTGTAACCGCGCCGGACCTGTTCAAGGATACGGTCGGTGGGCATTCCGGCACTGCGGAACATCTTGTCGAGGGGGGCGACGGAGACTTCCATCGCCTCTTCCAGCTGGCGGAAGATCTGATCGTTGCGCTCATCCATCAGCCGCAGTTCCAGCTCCAGCGCGTCGCGCTGTTCAAGCGCGGATTGGGCATTGGCTTCGATCTGGTCACGCTCGGCGGCGGTTTCGGCCAGCGCCTCGGCCATGAATTCCATCTGCACGGGCGCGCTGACAGCCATCAGCTGGGCCGGGCTATCGGCGGCGGTTTCCTGTTTCAGCGCGGCGAGGGCGTCGCGGGCGGCTTCGCGATCCTTCATGGTCTGGCGCAGAGTGGTCTGGATCACCTCGATGCCGGTTTCCAGCTCACGGCGGCGGGTCTCGGAGGCCAGCAGCTCGGATTGCATGGAGGAAATCTGCGTCAGAGCGGCGTTGAACCGTTCCTGGGCGGCCAGCGCCTCGGCGGCGCGGTCGTTGCGCTCGCTCGACAGCGCATTGAGCCGCGCACGATAGGTCATCTGGTCGCGCTTGGCCTGTTCGCGGAAATTGCCGGAACCGATGCTGTCCATCAGCACGATGGCGGTGGCGACGATGGACCAGGCCACCAGCAGCGCCATGCCGGCAAAGGCGATGAGCTGGGTTTCGGAGCGCAGCCGGATGAAACGGGTATCCGTGTCGGATTTGAGGAACACACGTCGCTCCGGGAAACGACGTTCAAGAAATGCGTGAATTTTGATTGCCAGACGTGTTCGCACGCTTTGGTCCTTGTCCTGCCCCAGTTGTCGCACTGCCTGTACCGGCGCTCCTCCTGCCGGTGTGACGGTCGGTTCCGGTCCCCCTCGGAGCGCCCCTGTCGCAGTGCCTGGACGCGCAGATACGCGCCATGGCGAAAGGGAATAGCCAGCCGGAGGAATTTGGGCAAGCCTGTTGGCCCGGTGTTCGGCGGGAGGGCGCGGAAACCGCGCGGCAGGGCGAAGATCAGCGGGTGAATGAGCGAAAAATCGCCGATAACCGCCCGATCCGGGGTGTGAGGCCGGTAATGGGGCTGCGGCGGTCGGCCTGCCGACACGGGGCAGGCTTACCGGATCGGAGGGGTGTTCAGGTCAGGTTGCTGGACCGTCTGCGGCGTCCTGCGCAGGCCGCTGGGAGCGCGCGCTATTGGCCACTTCGCGGAGCCGATGGCGCCGCGCCCCGCACCTGTTGTGGCTGTGGGTGGCCTAGCGTAGGGCCGGGGGGGTCATCGGGATATCTTCGGTGAGCAGCCAGTAGAAATCGGGCGGGATGCCGGCCTCGGCACGTTTTTCCTCGTTGAAGGGCGGTTTCAGATGGCCATGGAAATATCTACCGACGAGATCGTGAAAGACCTCTTTCGGGTCCAGATTGTCGCGCCCGCAGAGGAAATGGAACCATTTCGATCCATAGGCCACATGGCTGACCTCTTCGGCGTAGATCACCTCCAGCGCATCAACCGCCTGGGTGAGCTTGGCCTTGCGGAAAATCTCGATCATGCCGGGGGTCACATCCAGGCCGCGCGCCTCAAGCACCATCGGCACGACGGCGAGCCGACCCATCAGATCCTCGGCGGTGTCCTCGGCGGCGCGCCACATGCCGGCATGGGCCGGAAGATCTCCGTAATGGCTGCCCAGTGCCTCAAGACAATCACACATCAGATTGAAATGTTTCGATTCTTCATCTGCCGCCTTGACCCAGTCGTCAAAGAAGCCAATCGGCATCGGCACATGAGAAAAGCGGGCGATGATGTCCCAGTGCAGATCCACCGCATTCAGTTCGATATGGGCTACCGCATGTAGCAGCGCCTTACGGCCGGCCTCTGATCCGGGGCGGCGGCGCGGCACATCGCGGGGGTTCAGCAGCTCCGGGCGCTCGGGGCGGGCCGGGTGCAGCGGCGGGTTGGCGGTGCCGATCTCGATCTTATCCGCATCACCGGCGCGCGAGGCAAACCAGTGCGCGGCGTGGCGACGCGACAGCGCGGTTTTCTCGCGCCCGTCGGCGGTGGTCAGCACCTGCTGCGCCATCTGCGCAAGGGTGAGCGGGGCGGTGGTCTCGGCTGCGGTCTGCGGGGCGTCGCTGGTCATCTGGGCGGGTCCGTTACTGGCGGTGGGCTGCTCTTGTCCCTCCCTGCCACCGGCGGCTGTGGCGCGCAACCCGATAGGCAGCCCCGCGTCAGGCCGATCTGGATCAGCGGGGCGGCCGGCACGGTGGGCGGAATGGCTGGCGGGATGGGGCCGCGTTCAGAGCGCCTGCGCCGCCTCCAGCACCTCGGCGACATGGCCGTCAACCTTCACCTTGCGCCAGATCCGGGCGATATTGCCCTCGGCGTCGATGAGGAAGGTCGAGCGTTCGATCCCCCAGTGTTTCTTGCCGTACATGTTCTTTTCTTTCCAGACGCCATAATCCTCGCAGGTGGTGCCGTCGGCGTCGGACAGAAGCGGCGTGGTCAGCCCGTGTTTGGCGACAAATTTGTCGTGTTTGGCAACCGGATCCTTGGAGATGCCATAGACCACGGTTCCGGCATCGGCAAAGGCCTGCAGGTGCTCGGAAAATCCGATGGATTCCTTGGTGCAGCCCGGGGTATCATCGCGGGGGTAGAAAAACAGGACAACGGCCTTGCCGCGCAGCTCCTCCAACGTCACGGTGCCACCGCCGTCGCGGGGCAGGTTAAAGGAGGGCGCTGGGTCTGAGGGGGCGAGCATAAGTTAAGGTCTCCAAAACGGTTTCGCAGGGTTTGCGTGCCATAGTTAGGCCATCACGGGCAAAGGGAAAGCAAGGATTAAACCGGTCTCACCCATAGCGGTGGATCCCGAGCGGGAGCCATCTTCCTCTGTGTCGGCGCAGGCCACGCAGGAGGCTGCACCCGATGGGGCTGCGGCGGATGAGGATGTGGCTGTTGCGCGCGCGGTGCCGCCGCCGGAGGGGGTTGTCTATCTGGGCCCCGATGAGGCGCCACCGGTGGAACAGGCGGTGCCGGTACCGGGGCCTCGTGCGTCGGACGGGATTTCGGCCGGGGATCTGGGCATTCCTGCGGCGGCAGGGGCTGATCTGCCGCCCGCGGCGACGGAGCGCGCGCGGCCCCAACGGCGACTGCTGCGGCGGATGCTGCGCAGTGCGACCATCACCGCCGTGCTGCTAGCGCTGCTGGCAAGCGGGGTTGTCTTTCTCGGGCTGGGTACGCGCATAGATGCGCCGGACTGGCTGCGCGACCGGGTAGAGCGGCGGATCGAGCAGCACCTCGGCGGACTGAGCATTGAATTCGGTGCCATTCATCTGGTGGTGAACCGGGGCTGGCGGCCCCGTGTCAGCCTGCGCGATGTGACCCTGCGCGATGAGACCGGCGCGCGGGTGGCGCGGCTGGCGGACGCGCAGGCCTCGCTGGCGATGCGGCCGCTGCTGCGCGGGCAGATCCGACCCAAGACGATCATGCTGAGCGGTCTTTACGGCACGCTGCGGCGCGACAACAGTGGCGGTCTGGCGCTGAGTTTGGCCGAGGGGGAGGCGCCGCTGCGGCAGGCCGCCACCCTGCCTGCGCTGATCGAACAATGGGACCGGCAGCTGGAACTGCCGGTGCTGTCGGCGCTGGTTGCGGTGGAGACCGAGGCGCTGACCCTACGCTATGAGGACGCGCGGCTGGGTCGGGTCTGGACGCTGGATGGCGGCAGCATCCGCATGGGCCGCAGCGGACAGGAGATTGAGCTGGCCGCCGGGTTCTCGCTGCTGAGCGGGCGCGATTATGTCGGCACGGTCGAGGCGAATTACAGGTCAGCCATTGGCGACAAGGCGGCGGATTTCGGTGTCCTGGTCAATTCGGTGGCGAGCAAGGATATCGCCGCCCAGAGCGCCGCGCTCGGCTGGCTGGATGTTCTGGACGCGCCGATTTCGGGCTCTCTGCGCGGTGCCATCAGCAGCGAGGGTGCCTTGTTGCCGGTCTCTGCCAGCTTGCAGATTGGCGAGGGGGTGATCCAGCCCACCGCCGCCACCCGCCCGGTGCCGATCACCGGCGCGCAGAGCTATTTCACCTATCTGCCCGCGCGGCAGGAGCTGCAGTTCAACGAGCTGTCGGTGAACAGCGGCTGGGGCTCCGGCTCGATGGAGGGGCGGGCGCGGCTGATCGGGGTGGAGAACGGCCAGCTCACCGATCTGGTGGGGCAGCTGCGGTTTCAGGACCTGAGCCTCAATCCGGCGAAACTCTATGAAGCGCCGCTGGATCTGGCGGGGGTGACGGCGGATTTCAAGCTTGAGATGGCGCCGTTTCGGCTGCGTCTGGGCGAGATGCTGGTGCGTGACGGTGAGACGCGGATCCTGCTGGATGGCGAGATTTCGGCGGGGCAGACCGGCTGGGATTACGCGCTGAACGGACGCGCCAACCGGATGACCGCCGAGCGGCTGAAAGAGGTCTGGCCTGCCGCAGCCCCGCCAAAGCCGCGCGAATGGGTGCGCGAGAACCTGCTGGCAGGCTATGCGCGCGATGTGAATTTCGCGCTGCGTGGCCAGGGCACGGCAAAGCCGTTTGTCTATCTGGATCTGGCATTCGAGGAGGCGGCGGTCCGGTTTCAGAAAACGCTACCACCGCTGCGCGATGCGGCCGGGCAGTTCAGCCTTTATGGCAACCGTCTGGTAGTGATGGCGACAAAGGGCTGGGTGACGGCGGATCAGGGCGGGCGCGTGGATGCGGCGGGTACGTCGTTCATCATTCCTGACACTTCGGTGAAGGACGGCGCGCCGGGGATTGCCCGGATCGAGGCCACAGGCCCGGTGACGGCGGCGCTGTCGCTGCTCAACCGTCCGCCGCTGTCGGTGATGGACAAGGCCGGGTTGCCGGTGGATCTGGCGACGGGGCAGGTTGCGATCAGCGGCACGCTGGCGGTGCCCCTGCGCAAGGGCGTCACGCCCGAGGAGATCACCTATCACTACCGGGGGCGCCTGCGTGATGTCAGCAGCGATGTGCTGGTGCCGGGTCAGCGCGTGGCGGCGAAGGCCCTGAGCCTGAGCGGCAATCAGGACCATGTGCAGATCGAGGGCGGCGGCGCGCTTTCCGGGGTGCCGGGCAGCCTGATCTGGCGGCAGGCGGTGGGACCGGCGGCGGAGCGGGCGGTTGCGGCTGCGGGCGGGGCCGCGCCGGTGCGGGTCAGCGGCACCATCGAACTGTTGCAGAACACGATTGATACGTTTGATATCGGCCTGCCTGCGGGATCGGTATTCGGACGCGGCGAAGGCCGTTATGAGGTGGTGATCGACAAGGGGCAGGCGCCGCGGCTGACCCTGGAAAGCGATCTTGCGGGGCTGGGGCTGCGCATTCCGGCGCTGAGTTGGCGGCTGAGCGAGGCAGGCACCGGCCAGCTGAAACTCAGCGCGACCCTTGGGGAGACGCCGGATGTGCAGGCGCTGTCGCTGGAGGCGGCGGGGCTGCGGGCGGCCGGTGCCATCACGCTGGAGCCGGGCGGTGGTCTGCGCCGGGCGCGGTTTGACCGCGTCGACCTGCAGGGCTGGTTCCGGGGCGCTGTCGATCTGGTGGGGCGCGGCGCGCGGTCGCCGGCCATCAATGTGCTGAACGGGGTGCTGGATCTGCGGCAGATGCCCGATGGTTCCGGCGGCAGCGGCAGCAGCGGTGGTGCCTCTGGCGGCACCGGGCCGATCAGCCTGCAACTGGACCGGATGCAGGTCACCGACAGTATCGCGCTCACCGGTTTTGCCGGGCGGTTTTCCACCACTGGCGGTCTCAACGGCAACTTCACCGCGGCGCTGAACGGGCAGACCGGGGTCAGCGGCGTGGTGGTGCCCAAGGATGGCGGCTTTGCCACCCGGATCCAGTCTCAGGATGCCGGTGGGGTGTTCCGCGCGGCGGGGGTGCTGCGCCATGGCTCTGGCGGGACATTCGACATGTCGCTGGTGCCGGCCCCCGGCGCCCCCGGCGAATATGACGGCCAGATCGAGGTCAAGAACACCCGGATCAAGGACGCCCCCGCAATGGCGGCGCTGCTGAATGCGGTCAGCGTTGTCGGGCTGATCGACACGCTGGCCGGGCAGGGCATTCTGTTCACCACGGTGGAGGCGAGGTTCAGGCTGGGGGCGACCCATCTGATTGTCCATGAAAGCAGCGCGGTGGGGCCGTCGATCGGCCTGTCGATGGACGGCAATTACGATCTGGAGCGCAGCGTGCTGAATATGCGCGGGGTGGTCTCGCCGATTTATCTGCTCAACGCCATCGGCCGCGTCTTTACCCGCAAGGGTGAGGGGCTGATCGGCTTTGCCTTTACGCTGAAGGGCACGGCGGATGATCCTCAGGTGCAGGTGAACCCGCTGTCGGGGCTGGCGCCGGGGATGTTCCGCGAGCTGTTTCGCGGACCGGCGCCGCGGCTGCCGGGGGAGGAGCCGCCAGCCCCCGCCGTGCCGCGCGCCGAACGCGACAGGCCGAGCTATTCGGTTTCGCCGGGCGAAGACCGCTAGGGCGACCCGCTGCCATCGGACCATCCATGGGCCATTCCAAGGCGATCCATGGGCGGTGTGCCGATCGCGGACAAAGGTGCAAAACCTATTGGCCAAGGGCCGCGCAACAGCCTATATCGCAGCCTATGAAACTCAGTGATTTTGACTTCGATCTCCCCGATGACCGCATTGCCACCCGTCCGGCAGTGCCGCGCAGTTCCGCGCGGCTGCTGGTGGCCGAGGGCGATAGCATCTGCGACGCGCGTGTTGCCAATCTGGGCCAGTGGCTGCGCCCCGGTGACCGGCTGGTGCTGAATGACACCAAGGTGATTCCCGCGCGGCTGAGCGGGCTGCGCCACCGTGACACCGCACAGGGGCCGATGGCCGCCAAAGTGGAGGTCACGCTGCTGGATCCCGGCGCCGATGGCAGCTGGGCGGCGCTGCTGAAGCCGTTGAAAAAGGTCAAACCGGGCGAGGAGATCGTGTTCTCCGAGGCGCTGAGCGCGACATTGGAGCGGGTCGAGGACGGGCAGGGCTACCTGACGTTCAATCTGAGTGGCACCGATTTCGATGCGGCTCTGGCCGAGGCGGGGGCGATGCCGCTGCCGCCTTATATCGCGGCCAAGCGGCCAGCGGATGAGCAGGACAAGACCGATTACCAGACCGTCTGGGCGCGCAATTCCGGCGCGGTGGCGGCGCCGACAGCCTCGTTGCATTTCGACGAGGCGCTGCTGGCAGAGCTGAAGGCCATGGGGGTCGAGATCAGCTATGTGACCCTGCATGTGGGGGCGGGCACCTTCCTGCCGGTCAAGGTCGAGGATGTGACCACCCACCGGATGCACGCCGAATGGGGCCGCGTCAGCGCCGAGGCCGCCGCCGAGATTGCCGCAACCAAGGCCGCAGGTGGCCGGGTGATCCCGGTTGGCACCACGGCGCTGCGGCTGATCGAAAGCGCCGGGCAGAGCGGTGCAATCGAGCCCTGGGAAGGCGATACCGATATCTTCATCTATCCCGGTTTCACCTTCCATGTGGCGGATGCGCTGATGACCAATTTCCACCTGCCGAAATCGACGCTGTTGATGCTGGTCTCGGCGCTGATGGGGCAGGACCGGATCCGGGCGATTTATGACCATGCGCTGGCAGAAAACTACCGCTTCTTTTCCTATGGCGATGCGTCGCTTTTGATACCGCCGGTGGCGGAGATGTCGCAGACCTGAGGGATAATTTCAGCGAGAAGCATTTTTAACTGGTCTGGGCTATGGTCCTGCCGGATCCAATTGTCACCGGGTTTGCAATGGGCACACCCGGTTTTTGGGGTCTCTTGGTCATGAAGCTGCCATAAGACCCTGTTCATAACGGCGCCGGGCGATTGCGATGCCCGTGACCAATTCACCAGGACCCCGGAGCGGGCCCAGAGCCCGTTCGGCGCGCTCTGGTACGGACAAGCGAAGTAGGAGAGACGGGCAATGTGGCAGGTGCTGTCGAGCGCATGGGCGCTGCTTTTGGGTATGGGTATGCTGATGGTCGGCAACGGTCTTCAGGGGACCCTGCTGGGCGTTCGGGGCGAGATCGAAGGGTTTTCTACCCTCGAGATGTCCTTTGTCATGTCGGCCTATTTTGTCGGCTTTCTGGGCGGATCGCGTCTGGCGCCGGAGATGATCCGGCGGGTCGGCCATGTGCGGGTCTTTGCGGCGCTGGCCTCGTTCATCTCGGCGGTGATGATCCTTTATCCGGCAATCACCAACCCGGTGGCCTGGATGCTGGGCCGGGTGCTGATCGGTTTCTGTTTCTCCGGCGTGTATGTCACCGCCGAAAGCTGGCTCAACAATGCCTCTGACAATGCCAACCGGGGCAAGGCGCTGTCGCTCTATATGATCGTGCAGATGATCGGCATCGTCAGCGCGCAGGCGCTGTTGCTGGTCGGCGATCCCTCGGGCTATGAGACCTTTGTCATCGCTTCGGTGGTGGTTTCGGTCTCCTTTGCCCCCATTCTGCTGTCGATCTCGCCAACCCCGGCCTTTGACCGGACCAAGCCGATGACCCTGCGCCAGCTGATGGATGCCTCGCCGCTGGGCTGTGTGGGCATGTTCCTGCTGGGGGGCGTGTTCTCGGCGCAATTTGGCATGAGCGCGGTCTATGGCGCTGCGGCCGGGCTGAGCCTGACGCAGATTTCGATCTTCGTTGCGACCTTCTATGTGGGGGCTGTGCTGATGCAATACCCGCTGGGGTGGATGTCAGACCGGATGGATCGGCGGATCCTGATCCTGTTTGGCGCGGCGGTTGCCGGCGGTGCTGCGATCGGGGCGATGATCCTGGGGGCTGATTTCCGTTTCCTGCTGATTGCGGCCTTCCTGATCGGGGGCATGACCAACCCGCTTTATTCGCTGCTGATTGCCCATACCAACGATTATCTCGACTATGACGACATGGCGGCGGCCTCGGGCGGGCTGGTGTTCATCAACGGGCTGGGCGCTGTCGCCGGGCCGCTGATCACCGGCTGGCTGATGGGGGATGAGGTCTTTGGTGCGCCGGGGTTCTTCCTGTTTACCGCGCTGCTGCTGCTGATGCTGGCGGTCTATGCTGCCTATCGCACAACCCAGCGCCCGGCGATTCCCACCGAAGAGACCGGGATCATGTCTGCGATGTCGCCGACGGCCTCTCCTGTTGCGGTTGAGTTCGCCCAGGAATATGCCATCGAGGCGGACATCGAGGAGCAAGAAGCCGCCGCCGAAGCGAGCTGATTGCGCTAACTCACGGGAACTGTGGCAAGTTTTTCACGAAACTGTCGTGTATGACGCAAATCGTGACGGGCTTGCCCTTGTAAAATCTCTGCAAAAAAGTCTGAATTTCAGAACGGTATCTATGTGGAGGCAGACCTATGACAGGTCCCGAGGAGATCCTGGACTTCTGGCTTGTAAGCACGGGAGAGAAGGGGTGGTACATGCAGGATGACGCGCTGGATGAGGAGATCCGGCGCCGGTTTCAGCCAACATGGGAGGCGGCCTGTGCCGGCAAATGCGACCATTGGCGCAGCAGCCCGCAGGGGGTTCTGGCCTATATCATCCTGACCGATCAGTTTCCGCGCAACATGTTCCGGGGGCAGGCGCAGGCTTTCTCGTCGGATACATTGGCACTGGCGGCGGCGAAATGTGCGATCAGCAAGTCCTGGGACATGAAGATCGACGAACCGCAGCGGCAGTTTTTCTACCTGCCGCTGATGCATTCGGAGAACCTGTGCGATCAGGAACGCTGCGTGCGGCTGATGCTGGAGCGGATGCCCAAGAACGGCGCGTCCAATCTGCTGCATGCGCGCGCCCACCGCGAGGTGATCCGCCAGTTCGGCCGTTTCCCCTATCGCAACGAGGCGCTGGCGCGCAGCAGCACCGCGCCGGAAATGGATTACGTCATGGCCGGTGGCTATGGCAGCACCATGCGCAGTCTTCAGGCCGCAGGCTGAGGCGGCTGCCTTTCAGGCTTGCCTGAAACGCATCCTGCCCTGACACTGTTTTTGCGCCGCGCCCCAAGGAACGGGGTGCGGCGTTGCTGTTTCTTGCATGGCTCCTATGCGGTTGCATAGTGTGATTGCAGTGCCGCGAGAAATAGTTTAACGGTGAACTAGTTTTTGATCCAGTATGGCGAGGAACCACCATGGCCGCAGAAACCTATGACGTGATCGTAATCGGCGCAGGGCCGGGGGGCTATGTTGCCGCCATCCGTGCCGCCCAGCTGGGGTTGAAGACCTGCATTGTCGAACGTGAACATATGGGTGGCATCTGCCTGAACTGGGGCTGCATCCCGACCAAGGCGCTGCTGCGCTCGTCGGAAGTGTTCCACCTGATGGAGCGGGCCAAGGATTTCGGCCTGAAGGCAGACAACATCGGCTATGATCTGGACGCTGTGGTGAAACGTTCGCGCGGGGTGGCCAAGCAGCTGTCCAGCGGCATTGGCCATCTGATGAAGAAGAACAAGATTGCCGTGGTAATGGGCGAGGCGACGATCCCGGCCAAGGGCAAAGTGTCGGTGAAAACCGAAAAGGGCACGCAGGAACTGGCGGCGAAGAATATCGTGCTGGCGACTGGCGCCCGTGCGCGCGAACTGCCGGGGCTGGAAGCGGACGGCGATCTGGTCTGGACCTACAAACACGCGCTGCAACCGGTGCGGATGCCGAAGAAGCTGCTGGTCATCGGCTCCGGCGCCATCGGCATTGAATTTGCCAGCTTCTACAACACGCTGGGCGCTGACACCACGGTTGTTGAGGTGATGGACAGGGTGCTGCCGGTCGAAGACGCGGAAATCTCCGCCTTTGCCAAGAAGGCCTTTGTCAAACAGGGCATGAAGATCATGGAGAAAGCCATGGTCAAGCAGCTGGACCGCGGCAAGGGCAAAGTCACCGCCCATATTGAGGTCGGCGGCAAGGTGGAGAAACAGGAGTTCGACACCGTGATTTCCGCCGTGGGCATCGTTGGCAATGTCGAGGGGCTGGGGCTGGAAGGTCTGGGCGTCAAGGTCGACCGCACTCATGTCGTGACCGATGAATACTGCCGCACCGGCGTCGATGGCCTTTATGCCATCGGCGATATCGCAGGGGCGCCCTGGCTGGCGCATAAGGCGTCGCATGAGGGCGTCATGGTGGCCGAGCTGATCGCGGGCAAGCACGCGCATCCGGTGAAGCCGGAAAGCATTGCAGGCTGCACCTATTGTCAGCCGCAGGTCGCCTCAGTTGGTCATACCGAAGCGAAAGCCAAGGAGCTGGGCTATGACATCAAGGTCGGCCGCTTCCCCTTCATCGGCAACGGCAAGGCGATTGCGCTGGGTGAGGCCGAGGGCATGGTGAAGACCATCTTTGACGCCAAGACTGGCGAGTTGCTGGGGGCCCATATGGTTGGCGCCGAGGTGACCGAGATGATCCAGGGCTATGTGGTGGGTCGCCAGCTGGAGACCACCGAAGAAGACCTGATGAACACCGTCTTCCCGCATCCGACGCTGAGCGAGATGATGCATGAGAGCGTGCTCGATGCCTTTGATCGGGTGATCCATATGTAATCTGGTCTTTGGGCCTGATTGATTGAAATGACAGAAACGCCCGAGGCCATGCTTCGGGCGTTTCTGCGTCCGGGGGGTCGTGTTTGATGTATCGCTCGGCTGGTACTTTGCAGTGGGGCGCGCTATGCCATGCGCTTCGACCGGTTTTGGCGGATTCCAAGCGCCAGGCGCAATTGCAATGAGGGCAGCCCCATGAACACCCCCCACCTCCAGGAACCGCAGACCCGCTGGGGCGTGGTGATGATCATCTGGGTCGCCGGTCTGGGGGCAGCGGCGCAATACGGCAAGATCGCGATCATTTTTGATCAGCTGGGGCTGCTGTATCCGGGGGCGGGGTCATCGCTGAGCCTGACGGTGACCATGGTCGGGGTGCTGGGCATTCTGCTGGGCGTGGTTGCGGGCGGGTTTGTCGCCTCCTTCGGCTATCGCCGCAGCCTTGTCTGGGCGCTGTGGATCGGGGCGGCGATGTCGGCGCTTCAGGCGCTGCATCTGCCTTATGGTCTGTTTCTGGCAACACGGCTGATCGAGGGCCTGTCGCATCTGGGGATCGTGGTGGCAGCCCCAACACTGATCCCGCAGATCTGTAGCCCGCGCCACCGTGGCACGGCGCTGTCGATCTGGAGCACCTTCTTTGGTGTGTCCTTTGCACTGCTGGTCTGGTTCGGCCTGCCGCTGGTTGCCGGGTTCGGCCTGTTGTCGCTGTTTGGCGCCCATGCGCTGGTGATGGCGGTGCTGGCGCTGGTGCTGGGGCGGGTGCTGAAATCGGTGCAGGTGCCGCCGCGTCTGCCGCTGCCCAAGCTGGCGGAGCTGCCGGGCCTGCATCTTGAGATCTACCGCTCTCCGGCCAAAGTGGCCCCGGCGGCGGGCTGGCTGTTCTATACCACCTGTTTCGTGGCGCTGCTGACGGTCCTGCCGCCGCATCTGGATGCGGACGTACGGGTCGGCGTGGTCAGCGCCATGCCGCTGGTCAGCATTGCCACCTCGATGACACTCGGGGTCTGGTTGCTGCGCCGGGTGGCGGCGGTGCGGGTGGTGCAGGCCGGGTTCCTGCTGGCCGCTGGTGGCGCGGTCTGGCTGCTGCTGATGCCGGGGCTGCCGCTGGCCTGCATGGCGCTGGCGGTGGCTTTTGGGCTGGTACAGGGGGCCAGCTTTGCCTCGGTGCCGCAGCTGAATGCTGAGGCGGCAGAGCAGGCGCAATCCAATGGCGCGATGAGCCAGGCCGGCAATATGGGCAATGCCATTGGCACGCCGCTGATGGTGGCGGCTGTTGCGCTTGGCGGATACCACGGGATGATGGGGATGGCGCTGCTGCTGTTCCTTGGCGGCTTGGCCGTGCATGTGATGCTGGCCCGGCGGCGGGCGCAAAGGGCAGCTATCTGAAGGCGTTCGCCCTCTGTTCTCTTTTTTCTATTGGAGACTCGGCGCGCAGTCCCTATCTGTAGGGTCGGACACCGGTCGCAAGGGCGGCTGGCGTTGAATCTGGGGGCAGTATGGCTGAGTTGAAATCGATCGAAGTGCGCGGCGCGCGCGAGCACAACCTGAAAAACATCGACGTGGATATCCCGCGCGATCAGCTGGTGGTGATCACCGGCCTGTCCGGCTCGGGCAAGTCCAGCCTCGCGTTTGATACCATCTATGCCGAAGGCCAGCGCCGCTATGTCGAGAGCCTGTCGGCCTATGCGCGCCAGTTCCTCGACATGATGGAAAAGCCGGATGTGGATCACATCAGCGGCCTGTCGCCTGCGATCTCCATCGAGCAGAAGACCACCTCGAAGAACCCGCGTTCGACTGTGGGGACCGTGACCGAGATCTACGATTATCTGCGTCTGCTGTTTGCCCGCGCGGGCACGCCCTATTCGCCCGCCACCGGAATGCCGATCGAGGCGCAGCAGGTGCAGGATATGGTCGATCGCATCATGACGCTGGAGGAGGGCACCCGTGGTTTCCTGCTGGCGCCCATCGTGCGGGACCGCAAGGGGGAGTACCGCAAGGAGTTCCTCGAGCTGCGCAAACAGGGCTTCCAGCGCGTGAAGGTGGATGGCGAATTCTACGAGCTGGATGAACCGCCGACATTGGACAAGAAGTTCCGCCATGACATTGATGTGGTGGTTGATCGTCTGGTGGTCCGTGAGGGGCTGGAAACCCGGCTGGCCGACAGCCTGCGCACCGCGCTGGATCTGGCTGATGGCATCGCCATTCTGGAAACCGCCCCGCGTGCGGCCGAGGGCGAAGAAGCGCCGACGCCGGAGCGGATTACTTTTTCCGAGAATTTTGCCTGCCCGGTCAGCGGCTTTACCATTCCCGAGATCGAACCACGGCTGTTTTCCTTTAACGCGCCGTTTGGGGCCTGCCCGGAATGTGACGGTCTGGGGGTTGAGCTGTTCTTTGACGAGCGGCTGGTGGTGCCGGATCAGAACCTGAAGATCTATGACGGCGCGCTGGCGCCCTGGCGCAAGGGCAAATCGCCCTATTTCCTGCAGACCATCGAAGCCATCGCCAAACATTACCAGTTCGACAAGAACACCAAGTGGAAGGACCTGCCCAATAAGGTGCAGCAGGTGTTTCTGCACGGTTCTGGCGATGAGGAAATCAAGTTCCGCTACGATGAGGGCGGTCGTGTCTATGAGGTGACGCGGGTTTTTGAGGGGGTGATCCCCAATATGGAACGTCGCTACCGCGAGACCGACTCCAGCTGGATCCGCGAGGAGTTCGAACGCTATCAGAACAACCGCCCCTGTGGCACCTGCGAAGGCTACCGACTGCGCGAAGAGGCGCTGGCGGTCAAGATCGCCGGGCTGCATGTGGGGCAGGTGGTGCAGATGTCGATCCGCGAGGCGCTGGCCTGGATCGAGGATGTGCCCAACCACCTGTCGACGCAGAAACAGGAAATCGCCCGCGCCATCGTGAAGGAGATCCGCGAACGTCTGGGGTTCCTCAACAATGTTGGTCTGGAATATCTGACGCTCAGCCGCAATGCCGGCACGCTCTCCGGTGGCGAAAGCCAGCGGATCCGTCTGGCGTCGCAGATCGGCTCTGGTCTGACGGGCGTTCTCTATGTGCTGGATGAACCCTCTATCGGGCTGCATCAGCGCGACAATGACCGGCTGCTGGAGACGCTGAAAAACCTGCGCGATCAGGGCAATACGGTGATTGTTGTCGAACATGACGAGGATGCGATCCGCGAGGCGGATTATGTTTTTGACATCGGTCCGGGTGCCGGGGTGCATGGCGGCCAGGTGGTCAGCCATGGCACGCCGGAGATGATCGCGGCCGATGAAGCCTCGATCACCGGGCAATATCTGTCCGGCAAGCGTGAGATCGCGGTCCCCGCCGAGCGGCGCATGGGCAATGGCAAATCGGTGAAAGTGGTGAAGGCCACCGGCAACAACCTGAAAGAGGTGACGGCGGAGTTTCCGCTGGGCAAATTCCTCTGTGTGTCCGGCGTCTCTGGCGGCGGCAAATCCACGCTGACGATTGAGACGCTGTTCAAGACCGCCTCCATGCGATTGAACGGCGCGCGTCAGACACCGGCGCCCTGCGAGACGATCAAGGGGCTGGAGCATCTGGACAAGGTGATCGACATCGACCAGCGCCCGATTGGCCGGACGCCACGGTCAAACCCGGCGACCTACACCGGTGCTTTTACCCCGATCCGCGAATGGTTTGCAGGGCTGCCGGAGTCAAAGACGCGCGGCTACAAACCGGGTCGGTTTTCCTTCAACGTGAAGGGCGGTCGCTGCGAGGCCTGTCAGGGTGACGGGGTGATCAAGATCGAGATGCACTTCCTGCCGGATGTCTATGTCGAATGCGAAACCTGCAAGGGCGCACGCTATAACCGTGAGACGCTGGAGATCCAGTTCAAGGGCAAGTCGATTGCCGATGTGCTGGATATGACGGTGGAGGATGCGCAGCAGTTCTTCCAGGCGGTGCCGTCCATCCGTGACAAGATGGATGCGCTGATGCGGGTGGGCCTTGGCTATATCAAGGTGGGCCAGCAGGCGACCACCCTGTCCGGCGGCGAGGCGCAGCGGGTCAAGCTGTCAAAGGAACTGGCCAAACGCTCAACCGGGCGGACGCTCTATATTCTGGACGAGCCGACCACCGGTCTGCATTTCGAGGATGTGCGCAAGCTGCTGGAAGTGCTGCATGAGCTGGTCGACCAGGGCAATTCCGTCGTGGTGATCGAGCATAACCTCGATGTGATCAAAACCGCCGACTGGATCATTGATATCGGTCCTGAAGGTGGTGACGGCGGCGGTCAGATCGTGGCCGCAGGCACACCCGAGGAGGTTGCCGCCACCGAAGGCAGCCATACCGGCCACTACCTGAAGGATATCCTGAAGGCGCGCAGCCTGGCGGCGGAGTGATCCGCCAGGCGCGGCGGTCAGTCTGTGGCGGGACATAGTCCCTGTCGCGCTGAGCCGATCCGGCCAGTGTCCTGCGAAACGGTATCCTGAAACGACGAAGCCTAAAAAGACGAAGCGCCGCCGACATTCTGTCAGCGGCGCTTTCCACAGAGCTGGATTGGGACGGCGCGGCACCCTTCGGGGGGTGGGGGAGAGCCTGCGGACGAGGGGCGCAGGCAGCAGATGCCGCAAACCAAAATCGTTTAATCCAATTGGCGTGGAAGTCTTCTTCTCAGAAGCCAAGCGAACCTGTGTAAATGCGACGAAATAGACGATACCGGTGGGGGTTCAGTGTCGTTTCTTACGTATTCGCAAAGTGTCGCTTATATATCGGTCGGTCCTTTCCTGATAATTGCTGTATTAATGTCTATACGCCATCGGCCTACTGCCAATTAACGAAATAGGGCCCGGATTGCTTCCAGAGAGAGTGGCCGTTTTTAGCCGCATCGTCAGGGGGGATCAGATATTTGGCTGATCTATTCGTAGGTTGACATATGAATATTCATGCGTCTAGGAAAAAGTTAACGCGTCGCCTTGCGTAAAAATAATAATTTTACATTTCCTAATGTGAAGATCTGTTAATTAATTATCTGTTAACGAAGCTTTCCCGCCAAACTGTTGATCATTTTATTTAATTCCCCCGCTTGTAAAGCGCCTGAGGGGGCCAGCATCAAAATGCGTGAATAACGCCAAATCAGAGAAAAACGCCGCAGCCCGGAATGGGTGCGGCGTCTGGATGTTTTTACGAACCCTGAGGCAGGCGTCAGGTCAAGGGGGGCCGGATCTGGCGGAGACAAAAAGGCTCAGCTGTCGGTTCAATCGTGGCGGCTGCGGGCCGCGAAGCGCGGCAACATGGCGCTGAAATCCTTGCCTGCGCCGCCTTCTTCCTCAACAAACATGGAATAAAGCGCCTGCGCCAGCGCCCCCATCGGCGTGTCGGCATCGGCGCTATGGGCGGCCTGCTGGGCCAGACGCAGGTCTTTCAGCATCAGCTCGGCGGCAAACCCGGGTTTGTAGTCATTATCGGCAGGCGACTGCGGGCCAACCCCCGGCGCCGGGCAATAGGCGTTCATCGACCAGCTGTAGCCAGAGGAAGTGGAGACCACATCGAACATCTTCTGACGGTCGAGACCCAGTTTGTCGGCAAGGGCAAAGGCCTCGCAGGTGCCAATCATGGTGATGCCGAGGATCATGTTGTTACAGATCTTGGCGGCCTGACCGGCGCCGGCATCGCCGCAGTGCACAGCCTTTTGTCCCATCACGTCAAACAGCGGCTTGGCGGCGTCGAAGGCGGCCTGGCTGCCACCGGCCATGAAGGTCAGCGTGCCGGCCGATGCGCCACCAATACCGCCGGAAACCGGGGCGTCGACAAACATCAGATTGGCCGACCCGGCACGATCGGCGACCGCGCGGGCGCTGTCGACGTCGACGGTAGAGCAGTCAACCAATGTAGCACCGGTCGCCATTGCGGGGATCACGTCATCGGCAACCGAGCGCAGGATCTCGCCGTTGGGCAGCATCGTGATCACCACCTCTGCGCCGGTCGCGGCCTCAGCGGCGGAGGCCGCCATGGTGACGCCCTCGATCGAGACATCCGCCATGTCAAAGCCGGTGACGGTGTGGCCTGCCTTTGCCAGATTGGCGGCCATTGGGCCCCCCATATTGCCGAGACCGATAAATCCGATGTTCATGTCTTACTCCTCCTCGAACTGCAGCGTGTCGCGGGCCAGCGGCATCAGCATTTGGCTGACAGCGGTAGCAGGCACTTCACGATCTGCATATTGCCATTTGGGCTGGCGGTCCTTGTCAATGATCTGGGCGCGGATGCCCTCCAGAAAATCGCCCTTTTCCATTGCGCGGTGAGTAAAGCGATACTCCAGTTCCAGCGCTTTGCGAATACTCATGCTGCCAAGGCGCAGCCGGTGCAGCAGCTCGACGGTGCAGGCCATTGATAGCGGCGAATTGCGGCGCAGGGTTTTCAGCGTGTCCTCGGCAAAGCTGCTGGCGTCATGATTGAGCGCCGTCAGGATATCGCCAAGCGCCTCGCCGCCAAAGCTGCGGTCAATGTCGGCACGCAGGGCGGCCAGCTGCCCCTCGGGAGCGGTCTCTGCGCTGCTTTCGAGACTCTTGGCATGGCCGGTCTGCTCAAGCTCCGAAATCAGCGCAGGCCAGCTGGCCTCGGGAATGTAATGGTCGGCAAAGCCTGCGTAGATCGCGTCCGCCGCCGTCATGCGCGCACCGGTGAGGCCCAGATATTCACCAAGCCGACCGGGCGCCAGAGCCAGCATCAGGCTGCCGCCCACATCGGGGATGAGGCCGATGCCGACCTCGGGCATGGCAATACGTGTGCTGTCGCCGACAATGCGATGGGTGCCGTGGCAGCCAAGACCGACGCCGCCACCCATGACAAACCCCTGAAGGAAGCTGACCACCGGTTTGGGGTATTCGAAGATCCGGGCGTTCATACGGTATTCGTCGCGCCAAAACCGGCGACCATAGTCATAGTCGCCACTGGTGCCGGTCTGGTAGAGTTCGGCAATGTCACCGCCGGCGCAGAAGGCTTTTTCGCCCTCGGCGTCCATGACCACCAGATCGACAGCGTCATCCGTTGCCCAGGCCCTGAGGGCGGCATCGACCGCCAGACACATGTCATAACTCAGCGCATTCAGCGCCTTGCCACGGGTCAGGGTGATCCGCCCGGCGCGGCCGGTGATGCGGATATCAATATCGCTCATGTCGGCCTCAGTGGTTTTCCGCCAGCATATGGCGCGCGGTAATCACCCGCATGATTTCATTGGTGCCTTCCAGGATCTGGTGGACGCGCAGATCACGCACCAGTTTTTCGATGCCGTAATCGGCAAGATAGCCATAGCCGCCATGCAGCTGCAAACACTGATCCACCACTTTGGAGCCTGCTTCGGTGACAAATTTCTTTGCCATCGCGCAGTGTTTGGAGGCATCCGGCGCGCCCTGATCCAGCTTCCAGGCCGCCTGACGCAGGAATACACGGGCCGCCTGCAATTCGATTTCCATATCCGCGAGGCGGAATTGCAGCCCCTGAAACTGGTCGATAGATTTGCCAAAGGCCTTGCGTTCGGACATGTATTTCAGGGTCATGGTCAGCGCCTGCTGCGCAGCCCCGAGCGAGCAGGAGGCGATATTCAGGCGCCCGCCGTCGAGACCCTTCATCGCGTATTTGAAGCCGCTGCCTTCTTCGCCGACCAGGTTATTGGCCGGGATCGTGCAGTCGTCGAACTGGACCTGCGCGGTGGGCTGGCTCTTCCAGCCCATTTTTTCCTCAAGCCCGCCAAAGCTGAGGCCCGCCGTGCCATCTTCGACATAGACGGTGGAGATCCCCTTGGGGCCGTCTTCGCCGGTGCGCACCATGCAGACATAGGCGTCAGAGTAGCCGCCACCGGAGATGAACGCCTTGGTGCCGTTGAGGGTGTAGCCCTCGTTGGTCTTGGTGGCGCGGGTTTTGAGGGCGGCGGCATCGGAGCCGGAGCCGGGTTCGGTCAGACAGTAGCTGAGCACGGTCTGCATCGACAGGATGTCGGGCATGATCCGGGCCTTCATCTCGTCGCTGGCAAAGCTGTCGAGCATCTTGGCGCACATATTGTGGATCGACAGGAAGGCGGCAACAGACGGGCAGGCCATCGACAGCGCCTCAAAGACCAATGTGGCATCCAGCCGGGACAGCCCCGCGCCGCCGGTTTCCTCGGAGACATAAAGCGCGCCGAACCCCAGCTCGCCGATCTGCGGCCAGAGCGATTTCGGAATGGTGCCTTCGGCCTCCCACTGGCGGGCGAAGGGGGCGATATGCTCCTGTCCAAAGGCGAAAGCCATATCGAAAATGGCGGTCTGTTCCTCGGTCAATGCGAAATCCACAGCATATCCTCCCTGATGTGAACGCGGCCCGGCCCGGATCTGACCCGCCGGGGTCGTCATGAATTGAACGGTTGTTTATTTTCTAGCGACCCAAGGGCAGCAGGGCAAGCCGCAGCGGTGCAAAGCTGCTGTGCAGAAATGTCGGTCCGGCGGCGTTTGCCGATGGTTGACCGTGGCATTGACGCAAGGGGCGCCATCTGGCTGTAAGTGAACCGTTTCTTAGGTATTTTCTTCCAAACTGACCGAAATTTGTCAAAAACCGTGGTGCATCGCCCGCCATGGATGATCAGCTGAGGGCAGACTTTCGATGAACAAGCCATTGCGCACCAAACATCTTCCGAAATCAGCGCGTCGCAGGCTGGAAACTCCGGCGCCATCGCCGGCGCTGGCGCTGAAAGCAGAGGCGGGGCGTGCCTTTATCGAGGCTGACTATCCACGCGCGCGCGACTTTGCGACCCGCGCGCTTGCCTTTGAGCCGGACAACGCGACGCTGCATGCGGAGATTGCCTCCAGCTTCATGCAGGAGAAAAAATACGAACTGGCGCTGAAGCATCTTATGGGTGCGCTTAAACTTGAGCCGACCAATCCGAAATGGCTCAGCGCGATCGGGACCATTCTGTTTCTGATGGACAAGCTGACAGATGCCGTTGGCTTCTTTGAGGCGGTTTATCAGATCGACCCGGAAAATGCGATGAATGTCTCCCGGCTTGTGCAGTCGCAGATGAACCTTTGCGACTGGACTGTCTACAAGGATCAGAAGAACAAGCTGAGGATCCTCGATAACGACCCGGCCAACGGAGATCCGTTCACCACGCTGCTCTATGTCGATGACGCCGCGTTGCAGAAGAAACGCGTGGTGAGCAAGACGAAGAACAAGGTGACGATTTCCGAACGAAAAGTGGCCCGTAAGTTCAATAGGACTCCGGTGGCTGGTCGCAAGATCCGGATTGGCTATTTCTCCTGCGATTTCTTCAATCACGCGACCATGTTCCTGATGGCGCGCCACTTCGAATTGCATGACCGTGATAACTACGAAATCTACATCTATGACTACAGCCGCGAACCAAGCGATGTCATGCGTCAGCGCGTGCTCGACGCTGCCGACTGCTACCGGCCGATCCATAACCTGAAAGACGAGGATGTCGCGGAGCTGGCCCGGGGGGACAGTCTGGACATCGCGATCGATCTGAAAGGCTACACCAAAGACGCAAGGCCAACGATATTCGGCTTTCGCGCGGCACCGGTGCAGATCTCCTATCTCGGCTACCCAGGCACCACGGGAATGCCCGCGATGGACTATTTCGTCGCTGACGCTGTCACCGTACCAAAAGAGGGGCGGCGCCATTTCTCAGAAAAAATCCTGTATATGCCGAATTGCTATCAGGTAAATGACAACAGTCGTCCCCATCCCGAGACCGGACCGACCCGCGCGGATATGGGGCTGCCCGAGGATGCGGTGGTTTTCTGTTCGTTCAACAACCATAACAAGGTTTCCCCGGCGGAGTTCGACATCTGGATGGACCTGCTCAAGGAGGTCGATGGCAGTGTCCTGTGGTTCCTTACAGTGCCTGGTGTGATCCGTGATAACATCCGCAAGGAGGCGGAGGCTCGTGGTGTGCCGGCGGATCGGATCATCTTTGCCGGGCGTTGTCCTACTCCCCATCACATTGCGCGTCTGCCGCTGGCGGATATCTTTCTTGATACCTTTGCCTGTAATGCCCACACCACGGCGAGTGAAACGCTGTGGTCGGGTGTTCCGGTGGTGACCAAACCGGGGCAGCAGTTTGCGGCGCGGGTCGCGGCGAGCGTCGTCACCGCCGTGGGTTGTCCTGAGCTGATTGCCGAGACGAAGGAGGAGTATCGCGCGCTGGCGCTGCGGCTGGCCCGGAACGCCGAGGAACGACAGGCGCTGCGCGAGAAGCTGAAGGCGAATATCGCCACCACGCCGCTGTATGATACCGAGCAATATGTCCGCGATTTCGAGGCGCTTCTAACAAAGGCGATCCAGCGCTATGACGATGGGTTGAAGCCGGATCATTTAAGCCTGGTGGAGGGCAAGGTCTAACCCGCCATCCGTGGCGTCGCTGACCGGGATCCGCATTTGCTGAGCCGGGCGGTGCTTCCGGCGCAAAGCCTGCCGTCGAAAAAGCGACCCGCCAAAGAGTAAAAAACGCGCCTCGGTCTGCCGGAGGCGCGTTTTTGTTATGACATCCGCGTGGCGCGGGGATCTGCCATGGTGGCCGACCGGCGCTCAGGCCGACGGATATTTGACCGGCAGCCGCCTGCGGGCGGATGGATCAGAGCAGGCGCACCTTTGTGCCGATCTTCACCATCTCGTAAAGCGATTCGACGTGCTGATTGTAAAGGCCGATACAGCCGGAGGAGCTTTGCCGTCCGATCTTGCGGGTGTCATGGGTGCCATGCACCAGATAGGCAGGCCAGTCGAGATACATCGCACGTGTGCCCAGCGGGTTGCCCGGGTCGCCGCCGTCGATGCGGACCGGCAGTGTCGGGTCACGCTCGCGCATGGAGGCGGTTGGAGTCCAGCTGGGGTTCTCCGCCTTGCGCACAATTTCGGTATAGCCGCGTCGGGTCAGCTCCTCGGTCATCGGCACCGAGGAGGGGAACAGCCGGTAGGTCTCGCCATCCGGCCCCCAGTAATGCAGCGCGCGCGAGGAAATATCGGCCAACATGCAGCCCACGCCCAGATCATCGAAGTGATCCTGCCAGGCCTGCTGCTGGAAGGAGGAAATATTGCGTTTCACCGGGATTTCGGTTTCGATCTTTGGCTCTTCCACCGGAAAGGCGTCGCTCGACTGGGCGCGCAGCAGCGCCGGGGTGGCCAATGTGGCGCCAATCCCGGTGAGGGCAGCGCGGCGGGTCATACGAAAGTTGCTCATGGTATCCTTCGACAGTCTGCTCGGACATTAGTTGGCAAACTAGGTAGTACTGCGGAATTTCCTAGGGGCAGGTCGCGAAATTCAGCCGGTCTCACAGGGTTGTGTAGCCCGGTGAGACCGTGAGTGGCGGAAGTCTGCCGTTTTTTCGGCGCCTGGGCGCCGGTGAGGGTCAGCCGTAGAGCTGGCGCGCCTGGGCAAAGGACAGCAGGCGCTTGGTCTTCTCGTCCCAGAGGTGCAGCCGCGCATTGGCGAGGCTTTCGCGGATGGTCATCCGGTTGCCCTCGGCCAGTTCGGCGTGGTCGCGCAGCACCTGGGGAAGCCGGTAGAAGGGAATGCGGCTATAAAGGTGATGAACGTGGTGGATGCCGATATTGGCGCTGATCCATTGCAGCACCGGCGGCAGAACATAATGGGAGCTGCCATGCAGGGCGGCGTCATGCAGGTGCCAGTCCTCTTCCTGCTCCCACTGTGTCGTCTCGAACTGATGCTGGACGTAGAACAGCCACAGCCCGGCGGTGGCAGCCAGCAGCGTGGCGGGCACAAAAATCAGCAGCAGCGGCATCAGCCCGCCGAAATACCAGATCACCGCCAGCGCCAGAATAATGGTCAGATTGGTGCCCATGGCGCTGATCCAGTAGCGGGCTTGGCCCATCAGCCCGTAGGGGATACGGTTTTGCAGGAAGAACAGATAGCCGGGACCGATGGCAAAAAGCGTCACAGGATGGCGATAGAGCCGATACATCAGACGGCCCCAGCGGTTTTCGGCGTGGTATTCGGCCACGGTCATGGTGTGGATATCGCCCATGCCGCGTTTGCCCAGATTGCCATGGGTGCTGTGATGGATCGAATGGGTGCGGCGCCAGACATCATATGGTGTGAGGGTCAGCACCCCGATGATGCGACCGGTCCAGTCGCTGAGCCGACGGTTGCTGAAGAAGGAGCCATGGCCGCAATCGTGCTGAATGGTGAACAGCCGCAGCAGGAAGGCGGCGATCAGAACGGAGATAGCCAGCGTCAGCCAGTAACTGATCGACAGCGACCACCAGGCCAGGGCCCAGAGCAGCAGGAAGGGCACGACCGTCACTGCCAGCTCAAAGCTGCTGCGCAGGGGGCTTGGGTCGCGGTATTGGGCCAGGATCTTGACCCAGTCGCGGGCGGATTTCGCAGCCGCCTGCGGCTGGTTGGATTCGTCTGTCGTGCTCATGCGCCTGCCGTTTTTCTGTCCATCCATGACCGGATAGACGAGTTACGCGGCGGAACAAGCATAAATTGGTCGAAGCCCTTATTTTTCTGGCCCTGTGCCGCGAATAACGCCCGCCTGCCGCTCTATCTGGGCGGGAGCGCGCGGCGCCATGGAAAAAGGCCCCGGAATGTCCGGGGCCTTTTCTCGTTTTGGGGCGACAGGTCAGTCCATCGCCTTGAAGTTGAATTCGCCACCTTCCTTGATGCCCGAAGGCCAGCGGGAGGTCACCGTCTTGGTGCGGGTGTAGAATTTGAAGCTGTCGGGCCCGTGCTGGTTCAGGTCACCGAACATCGATTTCTTCCAGCCGCCGAAGGTGTGATAGGCCAGCGGCACCGGGATCGGCACGTTGATACCCACCATGCCGATGTTCACGCGGGAGGCAAAGTCGCGCGCGGTGTCGCCGTCACGGGTAAAGATCGCGGTGCCATTGCCGTACTCGTGATCCATCGCCAGCTTCAATGCTTCCTCGTAAGTGCCTGCACGCACAGTGGAAAGCACCGGGCCGAAGATCTCCTGCTTGTAGATGTCCATGTCGGGGGTGACGTGGTCGAACAGGTGGGCACCGACAAAGAACCCGTCCTCGTAACCTTGCAGTTTGAAGTCGCGGTTATCGACCACCAGCGTGGCGCCCTGATCGACACCGGACTGGATCAGGCCCAGGATGCGGTCCTTGGCCGCCGCGGTCACAACCGGACCCAGATCCACGTCGTCGCCGGCGGTGTAGGGGCCGACTTTCAGCTTTTCGATCCGCGGGATCAGCTTCTCGATCAGCTTGTCGGCGGTTTCCTCACCGACCGGAACCGCAACCGAGATTGCCATGCAGCGTTCGCCGGCCGCGCCGAAGCCCGCGCCAACCAGCGCGTCAGCGGCCTGATCCAGATCGGCATCGGGCATCACGATCATGTGGTTCTTGGCGCCGCCGAAGCACTGCGCGCGCTTGCCGTTGGCGGTGGCGCGAGAATAGATGTACTGGGCAATCGGGGTAGAGCCGACGAAGGACACGCCCTGAATGATTTCGCTGTCCAGAATGGTGTCAACCGCCTCGCGGTCGCCGTTCACCACCTGGAACACGCCTTCGGGCAGACCTGCCTCGACGAACAGCTCAGCCAGCATCAGTGGCACGGAGGGGTCGCGCTCGGACGGTTTCAGCACCACGGCGTTGCCGCAGGCCAAGGCCGGGCCGACGTGCCACAGCGGCATCATGGCGGGGAAGTTGAACGGCATGATGGAGCCGACAACACCCAGCGGCTGGCGCATGGAGTACATGTCGATGCCGGGGCCGGCGCTGTCGGTGAATTCCCCCTTCAGCATCTGCGGCGCGCCGATGCAGTATTCGATCACTTCCAGACCGCGCTGCAGGTCGCCCTTGGCGTCCGGGATGGTCTTGCCGTGCTCGCGCGAGAGCGCCTCGGCCAGCTTGTCCATGTCGCGGTTCATCAGGCCAACCATCGCCATCATCACGCGGGCGCGCTTCTGCGGGTTGGTGGCGCCCCATGCGGGCTGTGCCGCGGCGGCTTTTTCAATGGCATCGGTGGTCTCCGACGCGCTGGCCATCGGGCATTTGTACTGCACTTCGCCGGTTGCCGGGTTGAAGACATCGTCAAAACGGCCCGAGGTGCCGGACACCAGCTTGCCGTTGATAAAATGGCCGAGTTCTTTCATCGGATCCTCCTACATTCCAGTTGCCGGTATCGTAGGCTTGCAAAAAACACTGGAAAAGAGGAAAGATCTCAAAGAGGCTTTGCAGGAACGCAAAGGTTAACAGAATGTTGACGGCAGGAGAGGGAAAAGCTCATGGATCCACAATGGGATGACATGCGGGTGTTCCTGGCAGTGGCGCGCGAAAGCAGCCTGTCGGGGGCGGGGCGGATCCTGAAGATGGATCCGGCCACCGTGGGTCGGCGGATCTCGCGCTTTGAGGAGGCGCTGGACACGCCGCTGTTCGTGAAATCCCCGCAGGGCTATGCGCTGAGTGCTGCGGGGGACCGTTTGCTGGGCCATGCCGAGGCTGCCGAACAGGCGATGCGGGCCGGGCAGGAGGCGCTGGTCGGCCCCAGTGACACGCTGTCGGGCCAGATCCGCATCGGTGCGCCGGATGGCAGCGCCAATTATCTGCTGCCGCAGGTCTGTGCCAGAATCGGGGCCGAGAACCCGGATCTGGATATCCAGATCGTGGCGCTGCCACGGGTCATCAACCTCAGCCGCCGGGAGGCCGATATGGCGGTGACCGTCAGCGCGCCCACCGCAGGCCAGCTGCTGGTGCAGAAAATCACCGATTACAAACTGCATCTTGTGGGATCGCGCCACTATCTGCGCGCCCATCCGCCGATTGAAAAGCTGGAGGATCTGAAGGATCACAAGATGATCGGCTATATTCCTGACATGATCTTTGACCGGGAGCTGGATTATCTCAATGATCTAGGGGTGGACCGGGTGGCGCTGGCCTCCAATTCGGTGTCGGTACAGATAAAACTGGCGGCTGAGGGTACGGCGCTGTGCGTCGCGCATGATTTTACGCTGCCGTCGCACCGCTCCCTGCGCAAGGTTCTGACCGACAAGATCAGCCTGACGCGCAGTTTTTATCTGGTGCGCCACCAGGGGGATCAGCGCAGCGACCGGCTGAACCGGTTTGCCCAGGCGTTGTCAAAAGGCATACGCGACGAAGTGGTCCGGCTGGAAGGCTTGACTTGATGCCGGGTTAGGGCAACCCTTGGTGGTACGTAATAAAATTACAAAAAGGAGCGCCTATGCTGGTTCAATTGATTCTGAAGTCCAAGGCAAGCTCTGGGGTGGTCACCATTGCTCCCGAGGCAACGATATCCGAGGCCGCCAAATTGCTGGGCGAGCACAAGATCGGTACTGTTGTTGTCTCCAGTGATGGCGAAACCGCCGAGGGTATCCTGTCCGAGCGCGATATCGTGCGCGAGCTGGCCCGCAGCGGCTCCGGCTGCCTGAGCAAGGCCACCAGCGAATATATGACCCGCAAGCTGGTCACCTGCACCAGCCAGTCCAACGTCGAGGACGTGCTACAGCAGATGACCGAAGGCCGCTTTCGCCACATGCCGGTGGTCGAAGATGGCAAGCTGATCGGGCTGGTGTCGCTGGGCGATGTCGTGAAGGCGCAGCTGGCCGAGGTCGCGATGGAGAAAGACGCCCTTGCAGGCATGATCATGGGGCACTGACCTCAGGATCCTGACACCCGGGGCTGTGGCCCCGCGTCTGATGCGGTGTCCTCCCGCATCGGACGGCTGACGTCACGGCGCAGGAGCAGGTCGGTATTTCCACGCTCTTGCGCCCTGATGACAAAAATGTTTGCTTGCGCGCAACCAACCAGCAGGCAGGAGAGGCCCCATGCGTATTGGCTTGTATCCCGGCACATTCGATCCCATCACATTGGGGCATATAGATATTATCCGCCGGGCCAGCGCGCTGGTGGACAAGCTGGTGATCGGCGTTGCGATCAACCGGGACAAGGGGCCGCTGTTTTCGCTGGAAGAGCGTGTCGCCATGATCGAGGCGGAATGCGCCAAGCTCAGCGAACAGACCGGCACCGAGATTGTTGCCCATCCGTTTGAAAACCTGCTGATCGACTGCGCCCGCGACGTGGGCGCGCAGATCATCGTGCGCGGGCTGCGCGCGGTGGCGGATTTCGAGTATGAATTCCAGATGGTTGGCATGAACCGGGCGCTCGACAGCTCGGTTGAGACGGTGTTCCTGATGGCCGAGGCGCGCCATCAGGCAATTGCCTCCAAGCTGGTGAAGGAAATCGCCCGGCTGGGGGGAGATGTTTCGAAGTTCGTCACGCCGATGGTCAAGAGCGAGCTGAGCCGCCAGCTGGCGAAATAGTCAGCCTGCGGCGATAGGGATGCGACATTGGGAGCGGCCCGGTTCGGGGCCGCTTTTTTATGTCTGCAAACACTGTGTTGTGACCTGTTCCTGATCTGCGCGGCGCCGCCGGATCAGCGCCAGAAGGCAATCCAGTCGATCAGTTCAAACAGGCGCTTGCCCAGAAACACCATATGCCCGGTGCCAAACAGCCAGAGATCCACGGCCAGACCAGCCAGGATCAGCAGCGCAAGGAACAGGGCAATTCTATTGGTCATGATGGGTCTGGGGCCGGGGTAAACAAGATACGCCCGGCCAGATATGCCTGACCGGGCGGTGTCTTACAAGCCATGCGGGCCAAGTGCTGCGCACAGAGGCCGTGGTGCCGGGGCTCAGCCCAGACGACCCATCGCGACAGCGACGTCCGCCATACGCACCGAGAAGGCCCATTCGTTGTCATACCAGGCCAGAACGCGCACCAGGCTGTTTTCCACGACGCGGGTCTGATCCGGCGCGAAGATCGAGCTTTGCTCCGTGTGGTTGAAATCAATCGAGACCAGCGGCGCGGGTTCATAGCCGATCACGCGGGACATATGGCCCTTGGCGGCTTCGCTCATGATGGCGTTGATTTCGGTGACGCTGGTCTGCTTGCTGGAGCGGAAGGTCAGATCCACAGCAGAGACATTCGGGGTCGGCACGCGGATCGCAGAGCCATCCAGACGGCCCTTCAGGTTTGGCAGCACCTCACCCAGCGCCTTGGCGGCACCGGTGGTGGTCGGGATCATCGCCATGGCAGCGGCGCGGGCGCGGTAGAGATCGTCGTGGCGGCGGTCCAGTGTCGGCTGATCGCCGGTATAGGCGTGGATCGTGGTCATGATCCCGCTTTCGATGCCGACGGTTTCATCCAGCACCTTGGCCAGAGGGGCGAGGCAGTTGGTGGTGCAGGAGCCGTTGGAGACCATGCGGTCGCCCGCCCGCAGCTTGTTGTCATTGACGCCAAAGACGATGGTCTTGTCGACATTGGTGCCGGGGGCGGACAGCAGAACCTTCTTGGCGCCGCGCGCCAGATGCGCCTTGGCCTTTTCGCCGTCGTTGAATTTGCCGGTGCATTCCAGCACCACGTCACAGCCGGACCAGTCCAGATCGTCCATATTATAGGTGGAGAACATCTGCATATCGCCACGGCCGAGGTTCATGGTGTTTTCACCCAAGGTGACCTCGCCGGGGAAACGGCCATGCACGGAGTCGTATTTCAGCAGATGCGCTGCGGTTTCCAGCGGGCCGGTGGCATTGACCTTGACCACTTCGATATCGTCCCGGCCCGAGGCTGCGATATGCGCCAAGGTGCAGCGGCCGATGCGGCCAAACCCGTTGATCCCGACTTTGATGGTCATATGCGTATCTCCAAGCGAGCAAGAATTGCCTCCGCTATAGCTGCCATTCCCTCGGGTCAAAAGCTTAAAAATGGCTTTATTCCAGACTGTTAGCGCAAAACTTGACTGGTTGCGGTAACAAAATTGACTGATTGCGATAACGGTTTTTGCGGCCCTGCGGCGGATGTGCGCGGCGCCCCGGATTGAACGCCATTGGGAACAAAGCGGGCGCTGAACGGCTTGTACCTGATAGGCGATAGGATAGGGTGGGCCAAAATGCGCGCGAATGGAAAAGGGGACCGGGTATGAGCGGTTTGTTGGCTTTGCTCGATGATGTGGCAGGCATCGCAAAGGTGGCTGCGGCCTCGGTGGATGATGTGGCGGCGGCGGCGGGCAAGGCGGGCGCCAAGACGGCGGGCGTGATCATCGACGATGCGGCGGTCACGCCGAAGTATCTGCAAGGCTTTGCCCCGGCGCGCGAACTGCCGATCATCTGGCGCATCACCCGTGGGTCGCTGTTCAACAAACTGATCCTGTTGCTGCCGGTCGCCATGCTGCTGGCGAATTTCGCGCCCTGGCTGATCACGCCCTTGCTGATGCTCGGCGGCTCCTATCTGTGTTTTGAGGGGGCCGAGAAGATCTTTCACGTGCTGTTCCCCCATGCGAGCCACGCCATTGACGAAGACATGAGCATCAAGGATCCCGGCCATCTGGAAGAGCAGAAGATCAAGGGCGCGATCAAGACCGACTTCATCCTGTCGGCGGAAATCATGACCATCGCGCTGGCCGCGATCGAGGCACCAACTGTGTGGATGCAGGCAGCAACACTGGCAGTGGTCGCCATTGGGGTGACGCTGGCGGTCTACGGATCGGTGGCGGTGATTGTGAAGATGGACGATGTTGGGCTGTATCTTGCGGGCAACGCACCAACGCCCATCGGGCGCGGTCTTGGCCGTGGGCTGGTGAAATTCATGCCGGTGCTGATGTGGATCCTGTCGGTGGTCGGCACCGCAGCGATGCTGTGGGTCGGCGGATCCATCATCATCCACGGGCTGGAGGTGCTGGGCTTTGGCTGGCTGGGCCATCACATCCACGACTGGGCCTACGCCGTCGGTCACGCGGTGCCTGCGGGCTGGATGGGCTTTGCTGAGTGGAGTGCCAAGGCGGCGATGGACGGTGTATTTGGGGTTGTTTGGGGGCTGCTGCTGATCCCGCTGGCGACTAAGGTGATCGGGCCGTTGCTTTCTAAGTTCTGAACTCGGCCCTGCTAATCATCAAACAAACCACTACTTATGTAGACGAACAAATAGACAGTTTTCAAAAGGAGCAATTGATGTTGGAGTTATTATCGAAGCGAACAGCCACTGCACTGGCAGTTTCAGCTTCTTTTTTGTCAGCTTGTGTGAGCGCCGATCAGACAACGAGTACACCAGCACCGACCTACTCATCCCCTGATCTGACACGCTCTGGTGTAATTATTAAGATGCCAACCGAACAGAAGAGGCTGCGCTTCATTAGCGCCACGGTCTCAAAACTATCAAATAATGGGCCCCACGCTGGCTATCCAGCACAAGTTGACCTGATGGTTTCAGAGGGAACTTCGTACACTAGTTCCAACGTTTTTTTGTCGCCGCTAAACCGCGAGACTGCCGAAAAGTTTGCAGCGACTTATGGCTCTGGAGAGAACTCTAGCCTTGCCTTTATGATGGGACAGGATATCGCGCGCCAAACGGTCTGCCAAGGTAGGAAAGTGACAAGAAACACCGTCGGCCGTCAATATACCGCGCCGACGAAGCCCGGTCCAATTCTTGGTCAGCCTATTCCGAAAGGAGCAGTAGGAAGAGCCATTCCTGCTGCTGAGTTTTCAAGATTTGGGTGGAGCGTGAACCTGTGGTGCCGGTGATGAGGTATTTAGTTTGGACCGGTGTTATGGTGTTGGCTTGCGGGTGTTCTCCCGGTTTGTCCTCCGAGCAGTTTCAAGCGAAAGTTCAAGAATCCGAAGCTCGTTCAGCCGCTGAGATCGCGAGCTACCCTGCTGCAACTTTCACTGTTTCAGGAATGCGGAAGCGTTACTCCGGGGCTACGTTTCTGGACTACAGCGTTCAGCATGGAACGCAGGTAGAGTACCTCGCCCCGGACGGTAGGGCCTTTCTATGGTACCCGGGAAATACGGCTGTCGTGATTGGGCAGTGGACCGTGAAACCACCCGTTGGCCGATCAAAATATGCGCGGCTATGCTGGAAGTACGGACCGCTGACTTACAACCCTGTAGCGCAGAATAGGGGTGGGGAGTTTAGTTGTGTCAAAGCAAATCGACACATTTTGGCCGAGGAAGAGTATACTCGAGGAGATCCTTTTGACTTAGACGGTAGCGGAATACCGTTTCCTTTGAAAAAGAAGCGACAATACTCGATGAAGGAACTCTCCGAACGCAGCGGCGCTACTGTTGTATTGATCCACTAGGCGTTTATTCAATCTCTCGTCCGATAGGTCCGAAGAGGTGCTGATATGGAAAAGGGGAGCCTGGAGGCTCCCCTTTTTGTTCTTGGATTTGTAGCTAGACTTACCCCAGCAGCTCTTTCACTTTCGCCACCGTACCCTCAGCCGTAATGCCGAAGCGTTCGAACAGCTCGCCTGCCGGAGCAGAGGCGCCGAAGCGGTCCATGCCGACGAAACCGGCTTTCTTTTCCTGGCCGCGCTCGCCCATCAGCAGGCGATCCCAGCCGCCGGCGCGCATGGCGGCTTCGATACCCACGCGGACCGGGCCTGCGGGCAGGACCTTGCGGCGGTAGGCTTCGTCCTGCTCGGCGAACAGTTCCATGCAGGGCATGGAGACAACGCGGGTGCCGATGCCGTCGGCCTCCAGTTTGGCCTTCGCCTCCAGCGCGACGGAGACCTCAGAACCGGTGGCGATCAGGATCACCTGACGCTTGCCCTCGGCTTCGGCCAGAACATAGCCGCCCTTGGCGGTCAGATTGCTGAGCTTATGCTCGGTCCGCACGGTGGGCAGGTTCTGACGGGTCAGGGTCATCACCGAGGGGGTGTCCTTCGAGGTCAGGGCGATTTCCCAGGCCTCTGCGGTTTCCACGGTGTCGGCGGGACGGAACACATAGGTGTTCGGCGTCGCGCGGCAGATTGCCAGATGCTCCACCGGCTGGTGGGTCGGGCCATCTTCGCCAACGCCGATGGAATCATGGGTCATGACAAAGACGGTCGGGATCTTCATCAGGGCCGCCAGACGCATCGCCGGACGCGCGTAGTCGGTGAAGCAGAAGAAAGTCCCGCCATAGGGGCGCATCCCGCCGTGCAGCGCCATGCCGTTCATCGCCGAGGCCATGCCGTGCTCGCGGATGCCCCAGTAGACGTAGCGGCCCTTGCGGTTGTCGGTGTCAAAGACGCCCAGATCGCCGGTCTTGGTGTTGTTGGAGCCGGTGAGGTCAGCAGAGCCGCCGACGGTTTCCGGCATGATCGGGTTGATCACTTCCAGCGCCATCTCGGAGGATTTGCGGGTGGCCACCTTCGGCTGGGTTTCGGAGACCTGCTTTTTCAGCGCTTTGATGGTGGCCGACAGCTTCTTGGGCGCATCCAGCGCATAGGCGCGGTTGAAGCGGTCCTGTTTCTGCTGCGAGGCTTCGGCAAAACGGGCTTCCCAGGCTTCGCGCTCGGCTGCGCCGCGCTGGCCGATGGCTTCCCACTGGGATTTCACATCTGCGGGCACCTCAAACGGGCCGGTGGTCCAGCCGTAGGCGGCCTTGGCGGCCTTCATCTGCTCGGCGTCGGTCAGCGCACCGTGACCCTTGGAGGTGTCCTGTGCAGCGTGACCCAGCGCGATGTGGGTCTTGCAGGCGATCATCGAGGGTTTCTTCGATTTCTTCGCCGCGGTCAGGGCCTCGTCGATGGCCTTGGGATCGTGACCGTCGATTTCGATGACCTGCCAGCCGGAGGCCTTGAAGCGCTGCACCTGATTGGTGCGGTCGGAGAGTTCAACCGTGCCGTCGATGGTGATGTTGTTGTTGTCCCAGAGCACGATCAGCTTGCCCAGCGAGTGGCGACCGGCAAGGCCGATGGCCTCCTGGCTGATGCCCTCCATCAGGCAGCCGTCGCCTGCGATCACATAGGTGTGGTGATCGACCAGCTTGCGGCCGTAATGCGCGCGCTGCATTTCCTCGGCCATGGCAAAGCCAACGGCATTGGCAATGCCCTGACCCAGCGGGCCGGTGGTGGTTTCGACGGCATCAATCAGGAAGTTTTCCGGGTGACCGGCTGTCAGCGCGCCCATCTGGCGGAAATTCTTGACCTGATCCAGCGTCACCTGTGCATCGCCCATGAGATAGAGCAGCGAATAGATCAGCATGGAGCCGTGACCGGCGGACAGGATGAACCGGTCGCGGTCTGGCCACTGGGGGTTCGCCACATCGAACTTCATGTGTTTTTCAAACAGGACGGTGGCGACATCGGCCATGCCAATCGGCATGCCGGAATGGCCGGAATTTGCCGCGGCAACGGCATCAAGGGTCAGGGCACGGATGGCCGCAGCCTTGGTCCAATGTTCGGGGTTTGCGTTGCGCAGGGCTGTCAGATCCACTGGATTTTTCCTCTGGGTTTTCGGCAGACTGAGCGCTCAATAGCAGTGATATGGCAAAGATCAAGCGTTTGCGCGGCTTCCTGCGCGAAGTTGACGCTGCAAGTGGTTGAAAGCAAACAGGGGGTAATTTATCCCTGCATGAACTAAGCTGGATGTGCAGCGCCGGATCCCTCTTGATTCGCCCTCCGTTCGCGGAGACGAGCGGAAAAACGGGGCGATGGCGCGGCGCAGGGTCCGGCGGAAAAGACCGGCAGATACTCACGGGGTCGTAAAGGGGCAGGCATGGAGCAGATCGAAGAATTGCAGGGTCGGATCCTGGCGGCAATGGACCGGATTGGCGCAGGTGCCGCAGCATTGCAGGCCGGCGCACAGGCTTCGGCAGAGGCGCATGCGCAGGCCCAGGCGGAGGCGCAGTCACGGACGGCTGCTGCGCAGAGCGACCTCAGCCGCGCGCTGGAAGAGGAAAAGATCGCCAATGCCCAGCTGGAAGAACGGCTGAAGGTTCTGCGCGCCAAGCTGGAGGAGGCCGAAGCCAATGCGGCCCCCGCGCAGGGCGCCGATATCGGTGAGCTGGCGGCGTTGCAGGCCGAGGTCGAGCTGCTGCGCAACGAGGTGGGCAATACCGCCGAGAAAGACGCGCTGAAGTCCGAAGTGGCGCGGCTGAAACAGGAATTGGAAGTGCAGGGCAACGAGGCGGCCACCGCCCGCGAAACCTTGCAGGATCAGCTGGATGAGGCGCAGGCCTCGCTGGCGCGGCTACAGGAAGAGCTGGCCGAGCAGCCCGATGATCTGGGGGCGGCGGTGGATACAGCCGCGCTTGAGGCCGAAGCGGAGGCGCTGCGCGGTCAGCTTGCCCGGGCTCAGGACGAGCTGGCCCAGGCGACGGCCACCCTTGCGGCGCGGCCCGCAGGCCCCAGTGCCGAAGAGATTGCGCAGCAGAATGAGACGCTCTTGCGTCTGGATGCCACGCTGCAGGAGCTGCGCCACAGCAATGATCAGCTGCGGGCCTCCAATGCGGCGCTGCGAGACGCAAATGCCGCTGGTGTTGGTGATGCGACGCTGATCAATGCAGCGCTTCAGGCCGATATCGACGCGCTGACCGCAGCGCGCGCCAGCGATCAGGCCGAGGTCGATGCGGTGCTGGCCAAACTGGAACCCCTGCTGGCGGCTGAGCCTGCGCAGGGCGAAACCCCCGCAGCCCCGGCTGAGGCGGCGCCGATTGCGCAGACGGCGGCGCCCGTCGATGTGATGCCTGCATCCGCAGCGCCCCAGGTGCCCCAGGCGCCGATCACGCAGCCGCGAACCGCCCAGCCCATGCCCGAAGGGGAGGATGTATGATGCCCGAGGTTACGATTCATATCGGGGGGCGCGGTTTTGAAGTCTCCTGCCAGGAAGGCGAAGAAAGCTATCTGCATTCGGCGGCCAAAATGCTGGACGATGAGGCTCAGGTGCTGTCGGACCAGATTGGCCGTATGCCCGAGGCGCGGATGCTGCTGATGGCGGGGCTGATGCTGGCGGATAAAACCGCAGCGGTCGAGGATCGCATCAAGGAGGTTGAGGCCGAACTGGCAGAGCGCACCGCCGAGCTGGCCGAGCTGCGCGCCGCCCCGGCACCGGAGCCTGAGCGGATCGAGGTGCCGGTGGTGCCGCCGCTGGTGACCGAGACCCTCGCCGAGCTGGCCGCCCGCAGCGAGGCGCTGGCGCAGGAACTGGAAGAGCAGGCGGCCGCGGGCTGACAGGCCGCGAACCGCGACGCTCAGATTTGAAACCGCCGCATGGGTCAGCCCCATTGCGGCGGTTTTCTATGATATTGGAACCAAACGGTGCTTAAAAAAAAACACCCCCGGCCAACGCCGAGGGTGCGGATCTTCTGGTCGCCAGCCACAACAAGAGGCGAGCGGGGACAGGCTTAGCCGTTGGCTTCGCGGATCTTGTCGGCGGCATCCTTGTCAAAGGCGACACCGTTTTCAGCAAACATGCCGTCCAGTTCACCGGAGAGGGTCATCTCGGTGATGATATCGCAGCCGCCGACAAACTCGCCTTTGACATAGAGCTGGGGAATGGTCGGCCAGTCGGAGTATTCCTTGATGCCCGCGCGGATTTCCTCATCCGCCAGCACGTTTACATCGGTGTATTCGACGCCGATGTAGTTCAGCACGCCAGCCACGCGGGAAGAGAAGCCACATTGCGGCATGTCCTTGGTGCCTTTCATGAAGAGCACCACGTCGCTGGCTTTGACGGTTTCATCAATACGGGTTTTTACGTCGGTCATTTATCCATTTCCTTTTGGCGTTGCCACCGGTCGCGGTTTGTTCGGATATAGGGGAGAAGCTTCAGGAAAGTAAGCCCCGCGGTCGAAGCAAACACGGGGATTGCCGCAAGAGTTTCCAAAGTCGCGAAAATCCTCACTTTGGCCGACGGCCGCTATCCTGAGAGTTCGTCCAGCTCTGGTTTCTGCGCTCCAGTTCACTGTTCTTACGGTTAGTCTCGTCCACCTCGTCCAAATCCACAGCTTCCAAACCGATGTCGCGAACTGGTGTTTGGGTCTGGCGTTCGGTGCGGGGCTGGCTTTGCGAAAGTGGGTGTGGGCGGCTTCGTTTTCTCAACTGAGTGTCAATGGCGTAAACACTCACAGCAAGGCAGAATAGGCCCGACAGAAACCACCAGCCCGGCGTCATCCGGTTACTCAGGCGCCTTGGTGGTCAGGGCCAGCGCGTGCAGCTCGCCGTTGGCGCCGTCCATCTTGCCCTTCAGGGCTGCATAGACGGCGCGCTGCTGCTGAACACGGTTCTTGCCGCGAAAGCTTTCGTCGATGACCATCGCGGACATATGCACACCGTCATGGCCACCAACCTGGATTTCCGCATCGGGAAATGTCTCGCGCAGCAGGTCTTCGATTTCTTGGGCTTGCATCGGCATTGGGGGGTGTCCTTATTTCTAGCTTATCAAAAATGTAGGGTGCGGAGGGGGCCTCTGCAAGGCGGATTAGCCGTGCAGCGTCACATAGGGAGCAAGGCGCGGGATGAAGGCGGGCACCTCGGCCAGGGCCTCCTGGACCTGCCGCTCCTCAAAGTCCCAGATTGTGCGCCCGTCGCTGACCGCCAGCGTCGCCAACAGAACATTCAGATCGGCCCGCAGTGCGTCCGGCAGCGGCAGGCCGGCTGCCTCGCGCAGGATCAACAGCGCCTCATGGATGGGGCGCAGGACACGCAGGGCGTGGGTCATATGCGGCAGAAGGTCAGCATCGTCGCGCCATGTCTCGCCCTGAAACAGCACCTCAGTCACCCGCTGCCCGGCGCCCGCGCAGGAATAGGCAATACAGCCGCCAAAGCCACGGGTGTCGAGATCCTCGTGGATAGAGCAGGAGAAACACTGCGGCGAGAGGTTGGGGCAGGGGGTGTCGGTCTCCTTCAGGATCGCGAAATCCTCGTCCTCCTCAAACGGGTAGGCCACACAGCAGAGCGCGGCGCAGCGGCTGCAATCTGCTGTCAGTTCGGGGAGGTCGATATCAGGAGTTTGGCCGGACAGGGGCATGGGGTCACCTGCGAGACATCAAAAAAATGGGTGGGACGGCGATGCCATCCCACCCGGTATGATCGTGTCGAGGACCATGCCCCAACGCGGCCTGCGCTCAGGCAACGGCAGCAGCGAAGCTGCTGCGGAAGATGTCTGCCAGCTCGGCCAGTGGCGCTTCGGAGCCGCCGATTTTCACCATGTCGCCGCCGAATTTGCCGACGGTGGTGATGGTGACACCGGCCTGACCTGCGGCCATCATCAGGGCCTCGGCCTGATCAAAGTTGCAGGCCACAAGGTAGCGCGCCTGATCCTCGCCAAAAACCGTCGGGGTGTCGCCTGCGTCAAGCTGCACGCCGACATTGGCCGCTTCGGCCAGCTCAAACGCCGCCAGCGCCAGACCGCCATCGCCCAGATCGGTGCAGGCCTTGATCAGATCGCGGTTGGCGCGGATGAACTCGCCGTTGCGCTTCTCTGCTTCCAGATCCACTGCCGGTGCGTCGCCGTCCTCGCGGTTGAAAACCTCCGCCAGCAGCGCCGACTGGCCCAGATGGCCGATGGTTTCGCCGATCAACAGGGCGATATGTCCGTCGCGAACTTCGCCGGTGATGGCCTCTTCGCCTGCCGCGATCAGGCCAACGGCGCCAATCGTCGGGGTGGGCAGGATGCCCTGACCGTCGGTTTCATTATAGAGCGACACGTTGCCGGAGACGATCGGCATGTCCAGCGCAGCCACAGCCTCGCCGATGCCTTTGATCGCGCCGACGAACTGGCCCATGATCTCGGGCTTTTCGGGGTTGCCGAAGTTCAGGTTGTCGGTGGTTGCCAAGGGTTTGGCGCCGACAGCGGTCAGGTTGCGGTAGGCCTCGGCCACCGCCTGTTTGCCGCCCTCATAGGGGTTTGCCTTGACGTAGCGAGGCGTCACGTCGGAGGTGAAGGCCAGCTGTTTGTCGGTGCCATGGACCCGCACGATGCCGGAACCTGCGCCCGGGCGGCGGGCGGTGTCGCCCATCACCATGGTGTCGTATTGTTCATAGACCCACTGCTTGCCGGCATAGTTCGGGCTGGAGATCAGCGCCTTTAGCCCGTCGATCGGATCAATGGTCGGCACATCGGCATCACTCAGCGCCTCGGGCGCGGGAGTTTCCACCCAGGGGCGGTCGTATTCCGGCGCGGTAGAGGACAGTTTCGACAGCACCAGATCGGCCTTCACTTCGCCGTTGTGCATGATCAGGAAGCGGTCCTCTGCGATGGTTTCGCCGACGATGGCAAAATCGAGATCCCATTTTTCGAACACTGCACGCGCCTCGGCTTCTAGCTCCGGCTTCAGCACCATCAGCATCCGTTCCTGGGATTCCGACAGCATCATCTCGTAGGCGGTCATGTTCTCTTCGCGCTGCGGCACGTTTTCGAGATCCAGACGGACGCCCAGTTTGCCCTTGTCGCCCATTTCCACGGCAGAACAGGTGAGGCCCGCGGCGCCCATGTCCTGAATGGAGATCACCGCGCCGGTCTGCATCAGCTCCAGCGTGGCTTCCATCAGGCGTTTTTCGGTGAAGGGGTCGCCGACCTGCACGGTGGGGCGTTTTTCTTCGATAGTGTCGTCAAATTCCGCCGAGGCCATGGTGGCACCGCCAACGCCGTCGCGACCGGTCTTGGCACCTAGATAGACCACCGGCATACCAACGCCCGAGGCGGCGGAGTAGAAAATGGCGTCGGTCTTGGCCAGACCGGCGGCAAAGGCGTTCACAAGGCAGTTGCCGTTATAGGCGGGGTGGAAGCGCACTTCACCACCGACGCATGGCACGCCAAAGCAGTTGCCATAGCCCCCGATGCCCTCAACCACGCCGTTGACCAGTCGCCGGGTCTTGTGGTGGGAGGGTTCGCCAAAGGACAGCGCGTTCATTGACGCGATGGGGCGTGCACCCATGGTAAAGACGTCGCGCAGAATGCCGCCAACCCCGGTCGCCGCGCCCTGGTAGGGCTCGATGTAAGAGGGGTGGTTGTGGCTTTCCATTTTGAAAACAACGGCATCGCCGTCGCCAATGTCCACGATGCCTGCGTTCTCGCCGGGGCCGCAGATCACCTGGGGGCCTTCGGTCGGCAGGGTGCGCAGCCATTTCTTGGAGGACTTATAAGAACAGTGCTCGTTCCACATCGCGGAGAAAATCCCCAGCTCCGTGAAGGTCGGCTCCCGCCCGATGATGTCGAGGATCAGATCATATTCCTCGGGCTTCAGCCCGTGGTTGGCAATCAGTTCAGGCGTGATGGCGGGTTCTTGCATCCGTAAACGTCCCCAATGGCTGCGATTGCGCGCCTTTTAGGGCAAGCAGGGCCAAGGGGGAAGGAAAAAGCGCAGACTTGCAGGCGGCGGTCGGCCTGGCCGTGCCAATGCTGCGGATTTCGGCACGTCGGGGCGCGCATCACGGTGCGGTCGATGCGCCAGATCCCATGAAAAAAGGCCAGAGCCACGACGGCTCTGACCTTATGATGGTCCCCGGTCCCGCGCTGCGGCGGGGCGTGACCTTCAGACGGTGGCGATCAGTTCAGAACGGAACCGTCGGTCAGTTTCTCAGGGTTTTCGCTGGCAAAGGTTTCCAGCATGGTGCGCAGCTCGCCCGTGGTCTGGCCCATGCGCAGCACGCCATCGGTTTCCCACATGCCGTCCAGCGTGAAGCGCATGCCGCTCAGCTTGTCGGAGAAGCTGTCGCGGAACTCCACCAGGATCTTGCGGTCAGGCCCCGGCTCGGTGCCGACCTCAACAACTTTGCCCAGGAAGACACCGTTGACGTCAACCACGGGGGCACCCATGAATTCCATGTTTTCCTCAAGAAAGGTCTCGCCCGCATCGTTCGGGGTGGCGTTTTCGGTCAGCACCTCGGCGCTGGCGGCGCCGGTCATTGCGATCAGGGCGGCGATAGAGGTCATGCGGAGCATAGCGGCTCTCCTTCAAGTCAGTTGCATTTGTCTTGCGTTCTGGCTGCTCAACGGAGGAGACCGGCAAAAGGTTCCTGAGTTTTTTTCGCGCGATGATGGGCGTGATCGGCATATCGGCGGTGATCTGCACAGGCTGATCGGATTTCCAGCAGCTGCGGTGAAAATTGCGGCGTTCCGGGGAAATATGCTGCCTGAGTATCGCGCGCGGCGGCAGGCCCGTTGACGGCAGGCGGGGCGCTGGCGACGCTACATGCAGACCAGTCATTGCCAGTCGGCCTGTGAGTGCCGAACGTAAGGATAACGCCGAGCGATGCCTTGATCCGGCGGCCAGTCCTACGGATCACGCCGTCGACGTTTGAACCAAAAAAAAGGCCGAGCACTAAGCTCGGCCGAAGTCCAACAGGGAGGTATGAAGGGCGACAGCGTCGCTGCCTTCGAGATGTGATTTAGGGGGGCAGCGCGCCTCGATCAAGAGTTAACAGGCCTGGAAAATGGCAAGGCCGCTATGCGCTGTGCGCATGGCTCGGGTTTGGCTAGATTTTGCCCAGTTCTTTCATGTGCTTGCGATGTGCAATAATCTCATTCTGGACGAAATCGCGGAATGCGGAAATCCGCCGGGAGTGGCGCAATTCTTCCGGGTAGGCGAGGTAGACCGGCACGTCGCTGGTATCCTCTTCCTGAAGCACCGGCACCAGATCCGGGAAGTCCTCGGTCACGTAATCGGGCAGAACGCCAATGCCCAGATCGTGGATAACGCCCTGCAAGACACCGAAGTAATTGTTCACGGTGAGCAGCGAAGAGGGGTTATAGGTCATCAGTTTCTGTACCAGGACCGCAGCGGAGCCAACCTGCGCCGAGCGCGGGTTCTGGCAGATCAGCCGGTGATCTGCGATATCCTCCGCCTGTTCCGGCGCGCCGTTGCGTTCGACATATGCACGGGAAGCATAAAGCTTCATCTGCACCGTCATCAGCCGCTTGCGGATCAGGTCGGCCTGGCTCGGCTCCTTCATGCGGATCGCCACATCGGCCTCGCGCATGGGCAGGTCAAGAACCCGCTCCTCCAGCATCAGGTCGATCTTGAGATCGGGGTAATGTTCATAAAGCTTGGTCAGGCGCGGCGCCAGCCACAGAGTGCCGAAGCCAAAGGTGGTGGTAACGCGCAATTCGCCAAACACCTCTTCCTCGCTGTCGCGAATGCGGGCAGAGGCGGCTTCCAGCCGTTTTGACATCGATTTCGTCGCGTCAAACAGCAGCTCCCCCTGTTCGGTGAGAATCAACCCCCGCGCGTGGCGGTGAAACAGCGTCGAGCTCAGACTCTCTTCCAATGCGCGAATCTGTCGGCTGACTGCCGATTGCGACAGGTTCAGCTTGTCGCCTGCATGGGTGAGGCTGCCTGCGTCCGCCACCGCGTGAAATATTCTAAGCTTATCCCAATCCATACCCGTCACTTTCGATGCCTCTGATGTAGCCTATATGAAATGTATCGAAACTTTCAATTTGATAGGGCGGTCAGAAACATATTCCGGCAGAAAACAGTATACAGGTCAGCAATTATGACCTAATATATCGCCAAGAAGTGCAAGCTAATCGAGGTTGGGGAGGCCCAGGATGAGCACGCAGAAGATTTCTCTGAACGACAAATTCGATCTGACAAAATCACCGGTGATGCTGAATGGCACCCAGGCGCTGGTGCGTCTGATGCTGATGCAGAAACACCGGGATAAGGCGGCGGGGCTGAACACGGCTGGTCTGGTGACAGGCTATCGCGGCTCGCCGCTTGGCGCTGTCGACATGCAGATGAAGCGGGCGGAAAAACATCTGACCGCAAGCGATGTCACCTTTCAATTCGGTCTGAACGAGGATCTCGCCGTGACCGCCCTCTGGGGTGCCCAGCAGGCCGAGGTGCGCGGCGAGGGCAAATATGACGGCGTCTTTGGCCTGTGGTACGGCAAGGGGCCGGGGGTTGATCGCTCTGGCGATGCCATCCGCCATGCCAATATGGCCGGCTCGTCGAAATATGGCGGCGTGTTGATGGCGATGGGCGATGACCACACCGGCGAAAGCTCCACCGTGCTGCATCAGTCGGAATGGTCGCTGATGGATTGTTACCTGCCCATCGTCAGCCCGGCTGGCGTGCAGGAAATCCTTGATTACGGGATCTACGGCATTGCGCTCAGCCGCTTTTCGGGGCTGTGGGTTGGTCTGAAAACCATGAAGGACACGATCGAGGTGACATCGGTCGTCGATGGCAACCCGGACCGTATGCAGCTGGTCACGCCAGAGTTCGACATGCCGGCCGATGGCCTGAACATTCGTCTGGATGATGATCGTTTCCGTCAGGAAAACCGGATCATCGACTACAAGCGCTTTGCGGCGGAGGCTTTCAGCCACGCCAACAAGATGGACAAGCGCATGTGGGGCAAGCCGGGCGCCAAGATCGGCTTTGTCGCGGCGGGCAAGAACTGGCTGGATCTGGTCCACGCGATGTCGCTGCTCAACATCGACGAGACCATGGCCGAACGGCTGGGGATTACAACCTATAAGGTTGGCCAGACCTGGCCTCTGGACATGAAGGGGTTCAACGCCTGGGCCGAAGATCTGGACCTGATCGTTGTGGTCGAGGAAAAGCGCAAGCTGATCGAGATCCAGATCAAGGAAGCCCTGTTTGACGAGCGCAAGGGCCGCCGCGTCTACGGCTGGTACAAGGGCGGCGCAGGCGGGATGCACCGCGACGAGCTGTTCCCGACGAAATATGCGCTCGACCCGATCATGATTGCCGAAAAGCTCGGCCAGATCCTGATCGAAGAGGGCCGCGAGACCGAGGCGATCCGTGCTGGTCTCTCGGCGCTGGATGAGGCGAAGCGTGCCGACAATGCCGAGGAAATCGCTGCCCGTCTGCCCTATTTCTGCTCGGGCTGTCCGCATAACTCCTCGACCAAGCTGCCGGATGGCTCCCGCGCCTATGCCGGGATTGGCTGCCATTTCATGGTGCAGTGGATGGACCGCGAGACCACCGGCTTCACCCATATGGGCGGCGAAGGTGTGAACTGGGTTGGCGAGGCGCCGTTCTCCAACCGCAAGCACGTGTTCCAGAACCTTGGCGACGGCACCTACAACCACTCCGGCGTGCAGGCCATTCGCGCGGCGCTGGCCGAAGGCACCAATATCACCTTCAAGATCCTCTATAATGACGCGGTCGCCATGACCGGCGGACAAGAGGCCGAGGGCGGGCTGACCGCCCAGCAGATCGCGCATGAGCTGACGGCGATGGGCGTGAAAACCATCGCGGTGGTCTATGACGAAAAGGAAGACGTTGACGCCAAGCTGTTCCCGGCAGGTATGCGGATGCATGAGCGTGCGGAGCTGATGGTGGTACAGAAGGAGTTTGAGAAGGTCGAAGGCGTCTCCGCCATCATCTACATTCAAACCTGCGCCGCCGAAAAACGCCGCCGTCGCAAGAAGGGCCTTTTCCCCGATCCCGACATGCGCGTGTTCATCAACTCCGACGTCTGCGAGGGCTGCGGTGACTGCGGGGTGCAATCGAACTGCGTCTCCATCGTGCCGAAGGAAACCGAACTGGGCCGCAAACGCGCCATTGATCAATCGTCCTGCAATAAGGATTTCAGCTGCGTCAAAGGCTTCTGCCCGTCATTCCTGACCATCGAAGGGGCAAAGATCCGCAAGGAGCCGACCGCCGCACTGGACCTGCCGGACCTGCCGACGCCTGAGCTGCCGAGCATCAATGGCACCCACAACGTGGTGATCACCGGCGTCGGTGGCACCGGCGTTGTCACCATCGGTGCCGTGCTGGCGCAGGCCGCCCAGATCGATGGCAAGGGCGCTGGCATGATGGAGATGGCCGGTCTCGCCCAGAAAGGCGGCGCGGTGCATATCCACTGCCGCATCGCCAACAGACCCGAAGACATCAGCGCCATCCGCGTGGCCACTGGCGAATGTGATGCGCTGATCGGCGGCGATCTGGTTGTGTCTGCCGGGGCAAAAACCATCGGGTTGATGAAAACCGGCAAGAGCGGTGCGGTGGTGAACAGCCATGAGATCATCACCGGTGATTTCACCCGCGACACGGATTTCCAGATCCCGAGTGATCGGCTTCAGGTCGCGCTTGAGGCCCGTCTGCGGGATCGTCTGGATCTTTTTGACGCCTCCGAACTGGCGCGCGCCAGCATGGGCGACTCGATCTTCTCCAACATGATGATCTTTGGCGCCGCCTGGCAGCGCGGTCTGCTGCCGATCAGCCTGGAGGCCATTCGCGAGGCGATCACCCTCAATGGGGCTGCGGTTGAGCGCAATCTGCGCGCCTTTGATATCGGTCGCTGGGCGGTGCTATATCCGCAGGAGGTGCAGAAGCTGATTGCCCCCAATGTGGTCGAACTGCCCAAGACATTGGAGGATCAGATCGCCTTCCGCAGTGCGCAGCTGGTCGATTATCAGGGGCCGCGTCTGGCCAAGCGCTATGGCAAGATGCTGGACGGCATTTCTGACAAGGCGCTGAAGGAAGCTGTGGCCAAGGGCTACCACAAACTGTTGTCCTACAAGGACGAATATGAGGTGGCGCGGCTGTTGCTGTCGAGCCGTGAGAAAGCCGAGGCCGAGTTCGAGGGCGATCTGAAGATCTCCTACAACCTCGCGCCGCCGATGCTGACTGGTACCGATCCCAACGGGCGCCCGAAAAAGCGCAAGTTTGGTCCGGGTCTGGAACGCTGGCTGCGGCTGTTGGCAAAGTTCAAAGGCCTGCGCGGCACGCCGCTGGATGTGTTTGGCTATACCGCCGAGCGCAAGATGGAGCGGGCGCTGATCAGCCAGTATGAGGCCGACATGAAGGAATGGCTGCCCAAGGCATCGCCTGAGATCATGGCGCCGCTGATTGCGCTGGCAGAATTGCCGCTGGAAATCCGCGGCTTTGGTCCGGTGAAACAGGCCAACGAGACCAAGGCCGCCAAACGCCGCGAGGAGCTGCTGGCCGCATTGCGTCAGGGCGGCAGCGAGTTGAAGACGGCCGCGGAATAACGCGGGCCGTTGCTGGCGGTCGATCTGGCCGAGCCACTTAGGCCAGACCACTTCGGAAGGGCGTCACCGGTCGGATCGGGGGCGCCCTTGTCGTTGATCCGGGGGATCTGGAACCGGAAAGACACAGATTGCCAACCCGCTGTCGCATCGCCGTTACCCTGGTTGTGTAGACCGGGGCGCAGGCCCTATAGCCGGAGCGGGGGGCTTGGCTGCCCCTGCGTAAACCAGAGACTGAGACCACGAGGCTCGCCATGTCGTCCATCCGCAGCACGCCCGGCAACTTGAACAGCTATGCCAGAGACACTGAATCACGACGTGAGGCGATGCGCAGCGCACGCGATCTCTCTTATGCGCATTCCGCCCAGACCCGGCCCGGACGGGCGATGATCCGGGTGATGGAGAATGCCACCGGGCGGCTACAGCTGATCAAACGTGCCGAAGGCTATGAGGCGGATGTCGCCGCCGGGCAGAGCTTCTGGACTGTCATGCGCGACCGCTACGGGCTGCAGCTGGAGCTGTTGGGAGGTACGCTTGCCAATATCCCGAAGGATCAGCCGGTGGTGGTGATCGCCAATCATCCCTACGGTATTCTGGATGGTCTGATGCTGGGGCATATCCTGTCCGAGGCGCGGGGCGATTTCCGCATTCTGGCGCATCAGGTGTTTCGCAAGGCCGACGATCTGTCCCGCGTTATCCTGCCGATTGATTTTGCCGAAACCAAGGCGGCACTGAAGACCAATCTGGAGACCCGCAAGACCGCGCTGGACTATCTGGGGCAGGGCGGCGCGATCGGCATCTTTCCGGGCGGCACGGTGTCCACCGCCGCGCGGCCCTTTCTGCGGCCGATGGTGCCGCCGATGGATCCGGTCTGGCGTGGCTTTACTGCGCGGATGATCGCCAAATCCCGCGCGGTTGTGGTGCCGATCTACTTCGACGGGCATACCTCCCGGCTGTTCCAGATCGCCAGCCATGTCCACCCGACTCTGCGTATGGGCCTGTTGATCAAGGAGTTTCGCAAACGGGTGGATACGCCGGTCGGGGTCGCCATCGGCAGCCCGATCGGGCGCGAGATCCTCGATCCGCTGGCAGGTGACGCAAAAGCAATGATGGATTTCCTGCGCAAAGCCACGTATGAGCTGTCTCCGAAACCACTCAAATCCTATGACTATGGGTATGAGTTTGAGGAGAAACACCGCGCCTGAGCGGTGAGCGAGAGAGACAGATGGCTGTAGGTATCTTTGATTCCGGCCTTGGCGGGCTGACGGTTCTGAATGCCGCGCAGGAGCGGCTGCCGGATGTGGACTTCCTCTACTACGCAGACAGCGCCCATGCGCCCTATGGCGTGCGCGATGCCGAAGACATTTACCAGCTGACCAAGGCCGCAGTTGAAGACATGTGGTCCAAGGGCTGCGATCTGGTCATTCTGGCCTGCAACACCGCCTCGGCGGCGGCGCTGCGCCGGATGCAGGAAGGCGGGCTGCCCGAGGGCAAGCGCGTGCTGGGTGTGTTTGTCCCCCTCATCGAAGCGCTGACCGAGCGGCAGTGGGGCGACAATTCGCCGCCGCGCGAAGTCGCGGTGAAACATGTCGCGCTGTTTGCAACGCCCGCCACCGTCTCCAGCCGCGCGTTCCAGCGTGAACTGGCGTTCCGCGCCATCGGCGTCGATGTCGAGGCGCAGGCCTGCGGCGGTGTTGTGGATGCCATCGAAGACGGCGACATGATCCTTGCCGAGGCGCTGGTGCGCAGCCATGTCGATGCGCTGAAGCGCAAGATGCCACAGCCGCAGGCGGCGATCCTTGGCTGCACGCATTACCCGCTGATGGAAGATATCTTTCAGGCGGCTCTGGGCGACGAGGTTCAGGTGTTCAGCCAGGGCAAACTGGTGGCCGAGAGCCTTGCCGACTATCTGGAGCGTCATCCCCATATGATGGGCGCGGGGCAGGGCGGGTTCTACACCACTGGTGTGCCGAGCCGCGTCAGCGATCGCGCCACGCAGTTCTTGCGACGAGAGATGATCTTTCAGGCGGCCTGAGCCGCGCCGGTGAGCGGATTTCGGCGATTGTTTGATCTGCCGCAACTCTGGTCACCACCGTCTTTGCTATCACTGCCGCAATCTCGACGCGGCATCTCGTTCTTCCCTCGTTTCAAAGAGGTCCATGATGACCCATAAAGTAGCTATTCTGGGCGCCTCCGGTTACACCGGCGCTGAACTGGTGCGGCTGATTGATCAGCACCCCACGATCGAAATTGCCGCCCTCTCTGCCGACCGTAAGGCAGGCATGACCATGGCCGAGGTGTTCCCGCATCTGCGCCATATGGATCTGCCGGTGCTCTGCAAGATTGACGAAATCGACTTTGCGGGCATCGACCTGTGTTTCTGCGCGCTGCCGCATAAGACCAGCCAGGACGTGATTGCCGCCCTGCCGCAGGATCTGAAGATCGTGGATCTGTCGGCGGATTTCCGGCTGCGCGATCCTGCGGAATATGAAAAATGGTACGGCAACCCTCATGCCGCGCCGGCGCAGCAGAAAGAGGCGGTCTATGGCCTGACCGAATTCTACCGCGAGGAAATCAGATCCGCGCGGCTGGTGGCCGGCACTGGCTGTAATGCGGCCACGGGCCAGTTTGCGCTGCGCCCGCTGATCGCGGCCGGGGTGATTGATCTCGATGACATCATTCTGGACCTGAAGTGCGCCGTTTCCGGCGCTGGCCGCAGCCTGAAGGAAAACCTGCTGCACGCCGAGCTGAGCGAAGGGTACCACGGCTATGCCATCGGTGGCACGCACCGCCATCTGGGCGAGTTTGACCAGGAGTTTTCCAAGATCGCAGGCCGCCCGGTCAAGGTGCAGTTCACCCCGCATCTGGTGCCGGCCAACCGCGGCATTCTGGCCACCGTCTATGTCAAAGGGAACGCACAGACGATCCATCAGACCTTTGCCAGCGCTTATGCGGATGAGCCCTTCATCGAGCTGCTGCCCTTTGGTGAGGCGCCCTCAACGCGGCATATCCGTGGCTCCAACTTCTGCCACATCGGGGTCGCCGCAGACCGGATCGAAGGCCGCGCCATCATTGTTGCGGCACTTGATAACCTGACAAAAGGTAGCAGCGGGCAAGCCTTGCAGAACGCCAACCTGATGTTAGGTGAAGAGGAGACCACGGGGCTGATGATGGCGCCGCTGTTCCCCTGATACCCGATTGTCTGGCGCCCTCCGGCGCCGGACCGCACCCAAGAGGCTCCGATGAAGTCACTGAAGAAACAACGCCGTATCCAGATCATCGCGCTCACAACTGTGGCGCTGGTGGTGGCGACGGCGTTGATTGGCTACGCCATGCGCGACGGCATCAATTTCTTCCGCTCGCCCAGCCAGGTGATTGCGGCGCCACCGGAGGCAAGCGAGGTCTTTCGCATCGGCGGGCTGGTCGAGGAGGGCAGCATCGTGCGTGGTCAGGGCGAGACCCTGCGCTTTGTGGTGACGGATGGCGGCGCCTCAGTCCCGGTCACCTATACCGGTGTGCTGCCGGATCTGTTCTCTGAGAACCAGGGTATGGTCGGCACCGGTCGCTACATCAATGGCGTGTTTGAAGCTTCTGAAATCCTTGCCAAACATGATGAGACCTATATGCCGAAAGAGGTCATGGACGCGCTAAAGGAACAAGGCGTGTATCAGGCCCCGGAGAGCTGATCCTCCAGTTTTCTTGACACCCGATCACGCGCTCGGATCGGGTGTTGCGATCCGAGCGCGCGCCGAGGTCCGGGTGCGCTCATTTTTCATTGTCATGCTGGTGTCCCGAACCAATCAAAGGGACTGACCCATGCAGGACATCAAAGCCATCGCTCAGGAAATCATCGCCCGCGAAGGCGGCTATGTGGACGACCCGGATGATCCCGGCGGCGCCACCAAACACGGTGTGACACTCGGCACGCTCCAGCGCCTCGGCATGGATCTGACCGGTGATGGTGACATCGACAAGGCGGATGTTGCGGCAGTCAGCGAGGCGCAGGCGGTGGATCTCTACATCCGGCATTACTTCGACCGGCCCCGGATCGCGGCGCTGCCGGAGGTGCTTCAGCCCTCGGTCTTTGACATGTATGTAAATGCCGGAGCCAATGCGGTGCGGATTTTGCAGCGCCTGCTGGCGCAGATGGGCTATGAGCTGGCCGTGGATGGGCGGATCGGCCCGCAGACCGCCACGGCGGCCCGCGCGGCGGCCAAGATCGGCCGCGTTGCGCTGCGGGACGCCTATGGCGTGGCCCGGCGGAACTATTACTTTCGCATTGCCGACCGGCGTCCGGCCAGCCGCAAATATGCCCGAACCCGAAAGGGCGGCAAGGGTGGCTGGATTCTGCGGGCCGAAAGCTTCATCTCGCCGCAATATCACCTCAGCCCGGCAGAATTTCAGGCACGGGTGGCGACATGGGGCTGATTGCGGATGTGCTGCGGGGCCTGTTCGGCCGGGAGCGGAATGTCGTTGTCGAAACGCTGGAGGTGTTTCGCGAGAACGCCGAAGCCGGTGCGGAGCGGGATCAGGCGCGCCGCGCGGATGCGCTGGCCCAGCTGGCGGCGGAATTTGCCCGTGGCGGCGGCAGCGCGCCCAGAGGCTGGTTCGACCGCTGGATGGACGGGCTGAACCGGCTGCCGCGGCCCTTGCTGGCGCTGTCGACGCTGGCGCTGCTCGGCTCGGCGATGGTGGATCCCGTGTGGTTTGCGGCCCGAATGCAGGGGCTGGCGCTGGTCCCGGAGCCACTGTGGTGGTTGCTGGGCGTGATCGTCTCCTTCTATTTCGGGGCACGCCAGCAGCTCAAAAGCCAGGGGTTCCAGCGCGAGATCGCCGAAAGCCTCGCGCAGGTTCCGGCGGTCGCGGCGAATGTCGCCCGGATCGACGCGCTGCGCCGCGCTGACCCTCAGGCCCCGGCATCGGCAAACTCACCGGTGCTGCATGGTGATGTCGACGCAAGTGATTATGATCTCGTTGAAAATCCAGCGCTGGAGGACTGGATGGCCCTCTCCCGAGCAGCAAGGTGACAGGGGTGGTGTACGCGATGCCTGTGCCCTCAGAACAGCGCACACTGCGGCGTGAGGACGCGCCGATTGCGATTGGCGGCCTTGCCGGATCGCCCTATAGATAGGCTATGATTACAGAACTCGGTCACTTCGCCCTCATCCTTGCCTTTGTGATTGCCACCGTGCAGATGGTGGTGCCCTTGGTTGGCGCCCATTTCCGCTGGCCCGGCTGGATGTCGGTGGCCGAGCCTGCGGCGCAGGCGCAGTTCTTCTTTACCGCCTTTTCCTTTGGGGCGTTGATGTGGGCCTTTATCACGTCGGATTTCTCGCTGCGGCTGGTGGCGCTGAACAGCCATTCCGCCAAGCCGATGCTTTACAAAATCTCCGGCACCTGGGGCAATCACGAAGGGTCGATGCTGCTCTGGGTGCTGATTGTCAGCCTGTTTGGCGCCGTGGCCTCGGTCTTTGGCAATGGCCTGCCGCCAACGCTGAAGGCCCGGGTGCTGTCAGTACAGGCGGCGATTGGCGTGGCGTTCTTTGCCTTCATCCTGTTTACCTCAAACCCGTTCCTGCGCCTTGCGGTGCCGCCGTTTGACGGGCAGGGGCTGAACCCCTTGTTGCAGGACCCCGGTCTCGCCTTTCATCCGCCGTTCCTCTACCTTGGCTATGTCGGCCTGAGCATGGCGTTTTCCTTTGCCGTGGCGGCGCTGATCGAGGGGCGGATTGACGCCGCGTGGGGGCGCTGGGTCAGGCCCTGGACCTTGGCGGCCTGGATCTTTCTCACCATCGGTATCGCGCTGGGGTCCTGGTGGGCCTATTACGAGCTGGGCTGGGGCGGCTTCTGGTTCTGGGATCCGGTGGAAAATGCCTCCTTCATGCCCTGGCTGCTGGCGGCAGCGCTGCTGCATTCCGCCATCGTGGTGGAAAAGCGCGAAGCCCTGAAAAGCTGGACCATCCTGCTGGCCATTCTTGCCTTTGGCTTTTCGCTGATTGGCACGTTTATCGTGCGATCCGGCCTGCTGACCTCGGTCCATGCTTTTGCCAGCGACCCAGAGCGCGGGGTGTTCATCCTCTATATTCTGGCGATTTTCACCGGTGGCGCGCTGCTGCTGTTCGCGCTGCGCGCACAGGCGATGCAGGCCAAGGGGGTCTTTGGCCTCGTCAGCCGCGAGACCGCGCTGGTGGCCAATAACATCCTGCTGGCGGTGAGCTGTTTTGTCGTCTTCTTCGGCACGCTCTGGCCGGTGGTGGCGGAGATGGCCTTTGACCGCAAGCTGAGTGTGGGTCCGCCGTTCTTCAACGCAGCCTTCACCCCCTTCATGGTGGTGCTCGGCGCGATCCTGCCGGTGGGTGCGATGCTGCCGTGGAAACGCGGCCTTCTGGCGCGCACGGCCTGGCGGCTGCGTTTTGTCTTTGGGCTGGCGCTGGCGTTTGGCGTGCTGGCCTGGGCGATGCAGACCGGCCGGTCCGGCCTAGGGCCAATCGGGCTGTTCCTCGGGGTGTGGATCGTGGTTGGCGCCTTTGCTGACCTCTGGCTGCGGGGCAGCGCGACCGGGCGCTGGCAGCGTCTGTTGCGCCTGCCGCGTGCGGATTGGGGCAAGGCGCTGGCCCATGCCGGTCTGGGGGTCACGATCTTTGCCATCGCCGGGCTGACCGCCTGGCAGGACGAAGACATTCGCGTGGCCGAGGTGAACCGGCCCTTCGACGTCGGCGCCTATACGCTGGAGCTGCAGGCCGTGCGCCGGGTGCAGGGGCCGAATTATTTCAGCACCATGGCGGATATCGAAGTGACCCGGGCAGGGCGGTTCGTGGCGCTGCTGAACCCGGAGAAGCGTGAGTATCCGGTGTCGCGGATGCCGACCACCGAGGCGGCGATAGACTACCGGTTCCTGCGCGATCTCTATGTGGTGATCGGCGACCAGCAGGCCAATGGTGGCTGGACGGTACGGACCTATATTAAACCGCTGGCGAACTGGATCTGGGGTGGCTGCCTGTTGATGGCCTTGGGTGGTCTGCTGAGCCTGAGTGACCGTCGTTTCCGCGTTGCGGCAGGCGCGCGCCGCGCCCCGCGTGAAGGAGTGCCCGCCGAATGACACGGCTGTTTCTTGCCCGGCTGTTGGTGGCGTTGACCCTGCTGGCTCCGATGGTTGCCACCTGCACCCCGGCGCTGGCGGTTGAACCTGACGAAATTCTTGATGATCCGGTTCTGGAAGGTCGCGCGCGTGAGCTGTCGAAGGATCTGCGCTGTCTGGTCTGCCGCAACGAGAATATCGACGAAAGCAATGCCGATCTGGCTCGTGATCTGCGCCTGCTGGTGCGCGAGCGGCTGGTGGCCGGTGACAGCGACGCCGAGGCGATGGGCTTCATCGTGGAGCGCTACGGTGAATATGTGTTGCTCAGCCCGCGTGCAAACGGTGCCAACTGGCTGCTTTATGCCGCCGGTCCGCTGATGCTGGTGATGGCGCTGCTGCTGGCCGGGGGCTATATCCGCGCCCGCAGCCGCACGCCGGAGGCGGAGGACCCCGGCGCCGACAGCCTTAGCGCGCAGGAACGTGCGCAGCTGGATCGCATCCTGAAAGACTGAGCTACCAAGACGTGCCGCGCGGGTGGGGGCGATTGGACCGCACATACAACCGCAGCGGCACAGCGCCGGCCAGCGCCCCTCCGCGGGTGGTTTTGCAGCAAGAGGTTACGCGGCGTTTGCCTTTTCCTGCGGGCTTGCATAGGCAAGTCTGCGAAAAACCTTTAACCACGAGGCCCTTTGATGGATTACAAGGAAATTCTGTTCTCGCTGGAAGACGGCTTGGCCGTTGTGACGCTGAACCGACCCGCAAAGATGAACGCGCTGACCGGTCTGACGCGGGCGGAGATCACCCATGCGATGCAGCGCGCGGGCAAAGAGGCCCGTGCGGTGGTCCTGACCGGTTCCGGCGTGTCATTCTGTTCGGGGCAGGATCTGTCCGACGCCGCAAGCCAGGGCAAGCTGGATCTGGAACGGACGCTGCGGGATGAATACACCCCGATGCTGGAAGCGATCTATAACTGCCCGGTGCCGACCATTGCCGCGGTAAACGGCCCGGCTGCGGGCGCGGGGGCCAATCTGGCGCTGGCCGCCGATGTGGTGATCGCCACCGAGAGCGCTTATTTCATGCAGGCCTTTGCCCGTATTGGCCTGATGCCGGATGCCGGCGGCACCTGGTTCATGCCGCGCCAGATGGGCATGGCCAAGGCAATGGGGGCCGCGCTGTTCGCCGATAAGATCTCCGCCAAACAGGCGAGCGACTGGGGCATGATCTGGGAAGCCATTCCCGACGCCGAATTTGACGCCCATTGGCGCGCCCGTGCGGCCTATCTGGCGAATGGCCCGACCCGTGCGTTCGGCGCGATCAAGAGCGCGATCCGCGATGGCTATGGCAACAGCCTGCCGGAGCAGCTGTCCGAGGAGGCCCATCTGCAAGGCCAATGCGGCAAGACCCGGGACTTCATGGAAGGGGTCACCGCCTTTATGGAAAAACGCCCCGCGAAGTTCGAGGGCCGCTAAGACGGTGCAATCCGTGATCGGCTGATGCCGTTCCTGAAATGCAAAACCCGCCCCTGATGCGCATCGACTGCGCGGGGGCGGGTTTCTTTTTGCGCCAAGGGTCCTGCCGGACCGGGCCGGATCAATTGACCCGGCCCGGCAGATCACCTGGTCAGCTGCTGCGGGCCACCAGGGCGACATGTTCGGCCAGGTTGAAGCTGGCACCGGCATTGATCAGGCGCACGACCTCCTCGCCGTCTGCAACGAGATAGGCATCGGTGCCGCCGTCCTCATTTGCGCGGGTGATCACCTCCAGCTCCGGCTCGTCTTCGGTTTCGTCGTAGTAATAGACCACCCGGTCATCATCCGCCGTGAAATCGGTAATGGTCGCCTGTTCATCCTCGGTCAGCCAGGCTCCGGTTTCGAAGCTGTCGTTGCCGCTGCCACCGGTCACCGTATCGTTGAGACCAAAGAGCACGGAGTCGTCACCGGCGCCGGCATTGATGGTATCGCCAGCAGCGTCCTGATCCGCCGTGTAGTCAAAGTTCAGCAGGGCGTTGACCTCGGCTGCGGAGGTCGGCGTCTCGCGGCCCTGAACGATGTCTTCATAGGCGCCTTCGTCCAGAATGCCTGCGGCGATGATCAGGTCATTGCCCTGACCGCCGACCAGATGATCCGCGCCGCGGGTGTCAATCAGCGTGTCATCACCGGCATTGCCGCGCATGAAATCATCGCCATTGCCACCGATGAGAGTGTCATCACCATCGCCACCAAAGACGTTGTCATTTGCCGAGCCACCGTCCAGCCGGTCGTCGCCTGCGCCGCCTTCGATCGTATCGGGACCGCCGCGTGCGTCGATATTGTCGTCACCCTCACCGCCAAGCAGGTTTTCGCTGCCGGTGGTGCCGAACAGCAGGTCGGCACCCTCGCTGCCCTCGATCACGGTCGCGTTTTCCTCGTTACCGCTTTCATCTGCGTTGGAGTCATTGCTGTCTGAGTCGTCGGAATCGTTGATGATCACACCCGCCAGCAGGCCGACCCCCAACATTGTCATAAGCATTAGCACGGTGCGTCTCCCGTTAAGGTTTAATTAGCAATTGCGATTATGCCTATTGCCGAGGTCAAAATTCGTCAATCGAAACCCTTCGTAGTTGAGTAAAATGCGATGAAAAGGGTTAACCAGGTTTCTGCATTGGAAACATCCCGGACCTAACCTTTTGATTGTTGACCTATCCGAAAGGCGCGGACATGCAATCTAAAGATGTGTTGCGCTGCGGCGCGGGCGCGCGGCTTGGGGGTTGCGAGGTCGGGGCCATGAAAAAGCCCTGCCTCCTAGGAGGCAGGGTTCATATCTGTGATGGTCAGCTAGGTCTGGGCAGACCGGCTGCCGGTCAGCGCTTTTCGATGTCGACGTAATCGCGGGCGGTTTCGCCGAGGTAGAGCTGGCGCGGGCGACCGATCTTGTTCTGCGGATCCGCGATCATTTCTTTCCACTGCGAAATCCAGCCGACGGTGCGCGACAGCGCGAAGATCGGGGTGAACATCGAGGTCGGGAAGCCCATCGCCTCAAGGATGATGCCGGAGTAGAAATCGACGTTCGGGAACAGTTTCTTCTCGATGAAATACTCATCGTTGAGCGCAGTGCGCTCCAGTTCCTTGGCGACCTGCAGCAGCGGGTTGTTTTCAACGCCCAGCAGCTCCAGAACCTCATCAGCGGACTGTTTCAGCACCTTGGCGCGCGGATCGGTGTTCTTGTAGACCCGATGGCCAAAGCCCATCAGACGGAACGGATCGTTCTTGTCCTTGGCGCGTTCGATGAATTCGGGGATCCGGTCAACGGAGCCGATTTCCTTCAGCATTTCCAGGCAGGCCTGGTTGGCGCCGCCGTGGGCCGGACCCCAGAGGCAGGCGATGCCCGCAGCGATACAGGCAAAGGGGTTCGCGCCGGACGAGGACGCCAGACGCACGGTCGAGGTCGACGCGTTCTGCTCGTGATCGGCGTGCAGAATGAAGATCCGGTCCATCGCGCGGGCGAGGATCGGGTCGACGTGATATTCTTCTGCCGGAACCGAGAAACACATGTGCAGGAAGTTGGCCGCGTAATCCAGATCGTTGCGCGGATACACGAACGGCTGGCCGATGGAATATTTATAGGCCATCGCAGCAATGGTGGGCAGTTTGGCGATCAAGCGGATCGCGGCCACTTCACGCTGCCAGGGGTCATTGATGTCGGTGGAGTCGTGATAGAAAGCCGACATTGCACCCACAACACCCACCAGGGTTGCCATCGGATGCGCGTCGCGGCGGAAACCGCGGAAGAAGTTGTGCATCTGTTCATGCACCATGGTGTGACGGGTCACGCGGGTCTCGAAATCTTCCAGCTGGGCTGCGGTCGGCAGTTCACCATAAAGCAGCAGGTAGCAGACTTCGAGGTGGTGCGACTTGGATGCCAGCTGGTCAATCGGATAGCCGCGGTGCAGCAGCTCACCCTTGCCGCCGTCGATATAGGTGATCGTGCTGTCGCAGCTTGCGGTCGAGGTGAAACCGGGATCATAGGTGAACACACCGGCCTGGCTGTAGAGCTTGCGGATATCAAGAACATCGGGCCCGGTCGTCGGCGAAAAAATGGGAAGCTCGTAAGTTTCGCCATTCAGGCTGAGCTGGGCGGTTTTCTTTGTATCGGTCATAGATGTCCCTTCCTGATACAGGCGCGAAAGCGGGGGAGGCCCCCGCCTTGTGCAGGCAGCACCTGCACGGCAACCGCGCAGGTGAGGTCATAGCGGTACCGGCTTACCCAGCGGTTAACGATGGGGTCAGTCGGCAACGTCGGCGAGTCGGGCCAGTGTTTCGTCCCGGCCCAGAATCAGCATCATATCGAAAACTGAAGGTGTTACCGCACGGCCTGCCAGCGCTGCCCGCAACGGGCCTGCCAGTTTGCCGAACTTGGTATCCCGTGCTTCTGCAAATGTATTCAGAAGCGCCTCCAGATCGTCTCGGGACCAGCTAGCATTTTGCAGCTGCGGCGTCAATTGACTCAGTATACCGTCGGATACAGATGCCAGGGCCTTTGCCGCCTTCTCGTCGAGATCGAGCGGGCGTGAAGCGAGAATAAAATGAGCCTTTTCAAGCAGCTCCGGAAAAGTCTTGGCTCGGTCCTTGAGGCAATACATCGCACGTTCAAGATCGTTTGACTGAACGTCATTTAACTGTGGCTTGCCAGCAGCGGCAAGATAGGCCTGCAGCTCATTCCGCAGCGCAGCATCATCGCTGATCGCAATGTGCTGACCACAGAGGTTTTCGAGCTTCTTGGTGTCAAATCGTGCCGGGCTTTTGCCGATACCGTCAAGGTCGAACCAGTCACGGGCCTGCTCATCCGTAAAAAATTCGTCATCGCCATGGCTCCAGCCGAGACGCGCCAGATAGTTGCGCATGCCCGCAGCCGGATAGCCCATCGCCTGGTATTCCTGCGCGCCGAGGGCGCCGTGGCGTTTGGACAGTTTCTTGCCATCAGGGCCATGGATCAGCGGGATATGGGCCCAGACCGGAACATCCCAGCCCATGGCTTCGTAGATCATCATCTGGCGCGCGGCATTGTTGAGGTGGTCATCGCCCCGGATGACATGGGTGACGCCCATATCGTGATCATCCACCACCACGGCCAGCATGTAGACGGGCGTCCCATCCGAGCGCAGCAGGATCATATCGTCAAGCTGCTCGTTCTTGATGGTGACATCGCCCTGAACCTCGTCTCGGATGACGGTGCTGCCCTGCTGCGGCGCCTTGATGCGGATCACATAGGGCGCATCGGGATGGCTGCTGGCATCGGCGTCTCGCCAGGGCGAGCGATAGAGCGTCGATTTGCCCTCGGCCTTGGCCTGGTCGCGGAAGGCGGCAATTTCGTCCTGCGTTGCAAAGCACTTATAGGCCTTGCCCGCCTCAAGCAGTTCACGCGCAACGGCGGCATGACGTTCGGCGCCTTCGAACTGGCTGACCACCTCGCCATCGTGATCCAGACCCAGCCAGGCCATGCCCTGCAGAATGGCGGCGGTCGCCTCGGGGTTGGAGCGCTCGCGGTCGGTGTCCTCGATACGCAGCAGGAATTTGCCGCCGCGCCCACGGGCATAAAGCCAGTTGAACAGCGCGGTGCGCGCACCACCGATATGCAGATAGCCGGTGGGAGAGGGGGCGAAACGGGTAACGACCGGTTTGGACATGGGGGTGATTTACCTTTTGGAAACCATGGAAAGGGTAGTTTTGTCGCCTGTCTACCGAGCCAGAAGGCAAGGAGCAAGCATGCGCGCCCTGGGCATTCTTGACAGTCTGCTGCAATCCCAGCGCGGGGAGCTGTTTCCCTGGGTGCCGGTCCTGTTCGGCACCGGGATCGGTTTTTTCTTTTCTCTGCGGTTTGAACCTGTGGCAGTTCACTATTTCGGCCTGGGCGGCGTTGCGCTGGGTGGGGCGCTGCTGTTGCGGCGTGGTGACCGGCAGGACGGGCTGGTGTTTCTAGGCTGGGCGATTGTGACGATCGCGCTCGGCTTTGCGGCCGCCGGGATGCGCGCCCATTCGGTTGCTGCCCCGGTGCTGAGCTTTCGCTATTACGGCCCGGTCGAAGGGCGGGTAATCGCGATAGATCGCTCCGCCCGGGACCGGCTGCGCATCACCCTCGATCAGCCTGTGCTGGACCGTCTGGCGGCTGGGGCCACTCCGGCACGGGTGAGGCTGTCACTGCCGGTCGGGGCCGCGCTGCCGGGTATCGGCGACCGGGTCATGACCACCGCACATCTGATGCCGCCGCAGGGACCGGTGGAGCCCCATGGCTTTGATTTTCGCAGGCACGCCTGGTTTCAGCGCCTGGGGGCTGTTGGCTATACTCGGGTGCCGGTTCTGCGCGTTCAGCCGAGCCGGTCTGATCTGCCCGTACAGCAGCTGAGACAGCGGATTTCCGACCGTATCCGTGACCAGATGCCGAAAGCCACAGGTGGCTTTGCCGCGGCCATCACCACCGGGGATCGCTCTGCCATCCCGCAGGTGGAACTGGAGGCGCTTAGAGCCAGCAACCTTGCACATCTGCTGGCAATTTCAGGGCTGCACATGGGGCTTCTGGCGGGCGTCGTCTTTGGCGGCCTGCGGCTGCTGATGGCGCTGGTTCCGGCCTATGCGCAGCGGGTAAACGCCAAGAAATTGGCCGCGGTTGGTGCGCTTCTTGCGGCGAGCGCCTACCTGCTGCTGTCAGGCATGCAGGTCGCCAGTACCCGTGCCTATGTCATGGTTGCGATGATGCTGGGCGCGGTGCTGCTGGATCGGCGCGCCCTGTCGCTGCGGGCGGTGGCGCTTGCGGCACTGGTGATCCTGGCGATCCGCCCGGAAAGCCTGCTTGGCCCCGGGTTTCAGATGAGTTTTGCGGCGACAACGGCGCTGGTGGTCGTCTTCGGCGCGCTGCGGGATCACGTTGCGCCGGGTGGCGCGCGCTGGCTGCGGATGGTGGGTGGGGTGGTGCTGTCGTCCCTGGTTGCGGGCGTTTCCACGGCCCCCTTTGGGGCGGCGCATTTCAATATGCTGTCTCACTACGGGTTGCTGGCCAATGTTCTGGCGGTGCCGGTTATGGGGCTGCTGGTGGTTCCTGCGGCGGTGCTGGCGCTCTGCCTCGCACCGGTCGGGGCATCCGGTGTCGGGTTGGCGCTGATGGACCTCGGCATCCGCTGGATCCTGTCGGTTGCCAATTGGGTGGCCGGACTGGAGGGCGCGCAGGGGGCGGTCCAGATGCCGCCCGCCGTGGTGTTGCCGCTGGTTGCCCTCGGCGCGCTGCTGCTGGCCCTCTGGCGAGGGCGGCTGCGCTGGGTTGGTCTGCCGGTTCTGCTGACGGCAGCGGGGCTCTGGTACGGACATCCGCGACCCGTGGTCCTGATCGCGCCAAATGGTGGGCTGGTTGGCGTGATGACAGCGCAGGGCCGCGCCTTGTCCCGCGCAAAGGGGCATGGCTATGCGGCCGAGCGATGGGCGGAGAACGACGGCAGCCTGCTAACCCAGGCCGAGCGTGCGCTGCTGTGGCAGCGGATCGCGGTGGCGGCGCCCAGCGTTGCGGGCAAATCGGTGTCGGCGTATCTCGCGATCTCTGATCAGCCGCTGATCCATGTGATTGGCAAGGCGGCCGCAGAAGCGCTGAGCGATTGCTCGGCGGACGCGGTGCTGGTCAGCGCGATCCCACTGTCACCGGTGGGGGGCTGCAGGGTGTTTGATGCTGATAGCCTGCGCACCCTTGGCAGTGTGCAGCTGCAACCGGACGGGCACTGGATCTCGGCGAGCGACGTGGTTGGTGACCGACTGTGGAGCCATACTCCACAGCGCGACAGGTGATAATCCTCGACAGCCTCTTTCAAAGGCGTGTTTCTTGGGGCGGGCCCTCTTCGAGGGCGACCCTCTGGTCAATAGGTGCGGATGAGTCCGACAAGGCGGCCCTGCACCTTTACCTGATCCTGCGGATACTGGCGGGTCTCATAGGCCGGGTTTGCCGCCTCCAGCGCAATGGTGCTGCCTTTGCGGTAGATGCGTTTCAGCGTGGCTTCCTGTCCATCGACCAGCGCAACCACCACATCGCCATTGTCAGCCACGGAGGTTTCGCGGATGACAACGATATCGCCATCATTGATGCCGGCTTCGATCATTGAATCACCACGGACCTCCAGCGCGAAATGCTGCCCCTGGGCTGACAGCATGGAGGCCGGGACCGCGACCTGATGGGAGACCTGGTTAATCGCCTCAATCGGGACGCCGGCGGCGATGCGGCCCATCACGGGCAGCTCCATCGCGGCGATCATTGCCGGGGCGGAGACCTGATTGGCCGGTTCGGATGGCGCTGCCTCTGTCATCTGCTGGGCGCTGCCGAGGCTGTCCGGCAGGCGGATGATCTCGATCGCGCGGGCACGATGTGCGAGGCGGCGGATAAATCCGCGTTCTTCCAAAGCGGTGATCAGCCGGTGGATGCCCGATTTCGAGCGCAGGTCAAGCGCCACCTTCATCTCGTCAAAACTTGGGGGGACGCCATCCTTTTGCAGACGTGTGTTGATGAAATCCAGCAAGTCCAGTTGCTTCTTCGTCAGCATGACATCCCTCTCAGCCGCTCGATGTTTCGCTTTGTTCTACGCATGTTCCCGTTTTGTGTCAACGGCATGTCGCATGAAACCTGTCAAACGCAGCCGAATTGATGCTGAATTGTTGGCAAAGTGAAATCCGCCGGCGTGTATCGCCGTATCCGATCAGATCGGAAGGTAGGCAAGCATCGTGCCCTTGGCGCGGGGCGGATCATTGGCGGGACGGATGGCAAGCGCGTTGGCCTCGGCAAGCAATGTCAGCCGGGCGCTGTCCTGATCGTCAAACACATGCAGCTCCGCTGCGCTGAGCCGCGCCCGCATGTAGTGGGTACGCGGGCCGTTGGCCGGCAGGTCCTGCGCCAGGGGGGCCTCGGCCGGTTGCGGACCATGGGGCGGGAGCCCCTGCATGGCGCGCAGCATCGGTAACAGGAAGACATGGCCGCAAACCATTGCAGACACGGGATTTCCCGGCAGGCCGACCATGGCGGACCGGCCTAGTGTCCCGGCCATCAGCGGCTTTCCCGGGCGCATCGCAACCTTGTAGAAGGCGCGCGCCATGCCTAGGCTTTCGGTTACCCCGGCAACCAGATCATGATCGCCCACCGAGGCACCGCCAATGGTCACGATCAGATCCGCCTCGCGGGCCAGATCCAGGGCCATGCGCAGGCTGCCTTCGGTATCGCGGGCGATTGGCAGAATGCGGACGCGGGCGCCAGCCGCCGTGAGCAGCGCATCGAGGCCAAAGGTGTTGGACGCGATGATCTGGTCGGGGCCGGGCGTATCGCCGGGGAGCACCAGTTCATCGCCGGTCGAGATCAGGGCGACGGTCGGACGTACATGCACCGGCACCTCGGCGATGTTCATCGCGGCCAGCAGCGCGATATCGGCAGACGACAGCAGACGCGGCGCCGTGATCGTGCTGCCGAACTGAAAATCGCCACCCTTGGGACGGATATTGTTGCCGGGCCCCGGATGATCCGAGATCGTGATCAGGGATCCGGTGCGGCTTGTATCCTCTTGGATAACCACAAAATCAGCGCCTTCGGGCACTGGCGCTCCGGTAAAGATACGGACCGCCTGACCGGGGCCGACGCGGCCCTTGAAGCCATGACCGGCGGCGCTTTCTCCGATCACCTTGAACATGGCGTCACGCTCAACCTCGGCGGCCTTTACCGCGTAGCCGTCCATCGCGGAGGCAGCGAAGGGCGGCTGGTCGCGATTGGCCGAGACCGGCGCCGCCAGAACGCGACCGGCTGCGGCGCGCAGCGGCACCGTTTCGACCCGCATCGGGGCCACCAGTTTCAGAACTGTGTCGAGGGCCTCGGATACTGAGATCATCTACGCCTCGTAACGGCCTGATTTTCCGCCGTCTTTCAATGTTACGCGAATGCCGCCGATCTGCATCGCCTTATCCACCGCCTTGGCCATGTCATAGACGGTGAGCGCGGCGGTGGAGACAGCCGTAAGCGCCTCCATCTCGACGCCGGTCTGGCCCGTGGTTTTTACGGTGGCTTCCACGCGCACCCCCGGCAGGTCCGGATCGAGCCACAGTTCGACGGCAACTTTGGTCACCGGGAGCGGGTGGCAGAGCGGGATCAGATCGGGCGTTTTCTTGGCACCCATGATGCCTGCCAGCCGGGCAACGCTCAGAACGTCGCCTTTCTTTGCCCGACCTTCCGAAATGATATCAAAGGTTTCACGCGCCATGCTTATGTGACCTTCGGCGGTGGCGATCCGTGCCGTCACCGCCTTGTCGGAGACGTCGACCATATGGGCATCGCCCTTGCCGTCGAAATGTGTGAGCGCCATCACATGGCCCCCGGCATCAGCGGGTTTGCGAGGATATCACGGGTTGCGGCGGTCACATCCGCCTGGCGCATCAGGCTTTCGCCAATCAGGAAACTGCGGGCGCCGTACCGCGCCATGTCGGAGAGATCCTGGGGCGTCGCAAGACCGCTTTCACAGACGATGGTGCGATCCGCAGGCACCAGCCGCGACAGGGTGCGCGTGGTGTCGAGCGTGGTGTCGAAGGTCTTGAGATTGCGGTTGTTGATGCCGAGGAGCGGCGATTTCAGCTTGCAGGCGCGGTCCAGCTCTTCCTCGTCATGAACCTCAAGCAGCACATCCATATCCCATTCAAAGGCAGCGGCCTCCAGTTCGGCGGCCTGCATGTCGGAGACGGAAGCGAGGATGATCAGGATGCAATCGGCGCCAAGGGCACGGGCCTCGGCCACCTGATAGGTATCATACATGAAGTCCTTGCGCAGCACCGGCAGGGCGCAGGCATTGCGGGCCGCTGGCAAAAACGGCTTTGCCCCCTGAAAACTGGGTGTGTCAGTCAGCACGGACAGGCAAGTTGCGCCGCCGTCCTCATAGGCTTTGGCGAGGGTTGCGGGATCGAAGTCTTCGCGGATCAAGCCTTTGGAGGGGCTGGCTTTTTTGATCTCGGCGATCAGCCCGTAACCCTGACGGCCGGCCGCCATCAACGCCTTGGCAAAGCCGCGCACCGGATCGGCTTCACGGGCCTCGGCCTCGACCGTCTCAAGCGGTTTGGCGGCCTTGTCGGCGGCGACCTCTTCCAGCTTGTAGGCCTTGATCTTGTCCAGCACAGTTTCAGTCATCTTGACGCCTCCGGTCACGCGTTCCAATCAATCTGCGGCTGCCCGCGTTGGGCCAGCCAGCTGTTCACCGCCGAAAACGGGCGCGATCCGAAAAAGCCGCGGCGCGCCGAGAGGGGTGAAGGATGGGCCGTCCTCAGAATAAGGTGATCGCCCGGTTGAATATGTTTTTCAAGCCCTTGGGCCTGTTTACCCCATAATATGTAGGCCGTCGGGCGCTGACTGCTCCGGGCCAGCACCTGATCGGCCAGCGCCTGCCAGCCCAGATGCTTGTGGCCGTTGGCCTCACCTGCGGGCACGCTGAGCACGGTATTGAGCAGCAAGACACCCTGACGGGCCCAACCGCGCAGGTCGCCATTGGGTTTCTCAACACCAAGGTCAGCACTTAACTCCTTGAAAATATTGTTCAAGGAGCGCGGTAAGGGGCAGACATCCGGCTCCACCGAGAAGGCCAGACCATGAGCATGACCCGGCGTCGGATAGGGATCCTGACCGAGGATGACAACGCGGGTGCGGTCGGGCGGCGTCAGTTCCAGCGCCGCCAGCCGCTGCGCCACGGGCGGCAGGATCTGACGTGGGTCATCCGCCACCGCCTTGGCGATGCTTGCATAATCATTGGCAAAAAACGGCAGGTCACCCCAGCCACCCGGAACGGGGAGGTCTGGGGTCATTTGCTGTCAGCAGCTGCTGTGGTGATCCGCGCGACGGCTTCAATCTTGCCCCGTGCGGCGCCGCTGTCGATGCTGCTGCGCGCCATCTCGACGCCGGTTCTGAGATCATCCGCGGCGCCTGCCACCAGCAGGGCGGCGGCAGAGTTCAACAACACCGCGTCCCGGTAGGCGGATGCTTCGCCTGACAACAGCGCCTCAAACGCCTTTGCGTTGTCTTCGGGTGTGCCGCCGACGATTGCCTCAAACGGATGAACCGGCAGGCCTGCGTCCTCGGGGTGGATCTCCATTTCGGTGACATTGCCACCTGGGTTCAGTGCCGCAACCCAGCTGACGCCGGTGATGGTCAGCTCATCGGTGCCGTCGGAGCCGTGCACCAGCCAGGCCTGTTCGGATCCCAGCTGCCCGAGGGTTTCGGCCATCGGGCGGATCAGATCGCGGCTGAAGGCGCCGGTGAGCTGACGTTTGACACCGGCCGGGTTGGTAAGCGGGCCGAGAATGTTGAAGATCGTGCGCGTGCCCAGCTCCTGCCGGGTGGGCATGACATGGGCGATGGCCGGATGATGCATCGGCGCCATCATGAAGCAGATGCCTGCTTCGCGCAGCGCCTGTTCGGCCACTTTCGGGCCGACCATGACATTGATGCCCATCTGGCCAAGCGCATCCGCAGCGCCGGATTTTGACGACAGGTTGCGATTGCCATGTTTCGCGACAACGGTTCCGGCACCGGCGACGACAAAGGCGGTGGCGGTGGAGATATTGAGCGTTCCCTTGCCGTCACCGCCGGTGCCGACAATGTCCATCGCGCCCGCAGGTGCCACCACGGGATTGCATTTGGCGCGCATGACGGCGGCGGCGGCGGCGTATTCATCGACCGTCTCGCCACGGGTGCGCAAGGCCATCAGCAGGCCGCCCATCTGGCTGGGCGTGGCATTGCCTTCGAACAGATGGGTAAAGGCGGCCTCTGCTTCGGCCCGGCTGAGAGGGCGATCCGCAGCGGCGTCGATCAGCGGCTTCATCTGATTGCTCATGCGGGCACCTTCATCACGTCGAGGAAATTCTTGAGCAGCGCATGGCCGTGTTCGGAGGCGATGGATTCCGGGTGGAACTGGACGCCGTGGATCGGCAGAGTCTTGTGCTGTAGCCCCATGATGGTGCCATCTTCCAGCTCTGCGGTGATCTCCAGACTGTCCGGCAGGCTGTCGCGCTCCACCACCAGCGAATGATAGCGTGTCGCCTCAAAGGGGGAGGGCAGACCGGCAAATAGTCCGGTGTTGTTGTGGTGCATGGTGCCCATCTTGCCGTGAACGATGTCCTTGCAGCGCACGACCTTGCCGCCAAAGGCCTGACCGATGGTCTGGTGGCCAAGGCAGACGCCCATCAGCGGGGTCCTGGTCTCGGCGGCGGCTTCGGTCAGGGCCAGGCAAATACCGGCCTGATCGGGGTCGCAGGGTCCCGGCGACAACAGGATGCCGGCGGGGTTCATTGCCATCGCATCCTGTACGTTCAGCGCATCATTGCGATGGACCTGCACATCAGCGCCCAATTCGCCCAGATAATGCACGAGGTTGTAGGTAAAGGAGTCGTAGTTGTCGATCAGCAGCAGCATAGTCGCGGGGCTCGTTTAAGGGCTGGCGGGCCGGGGCCGCGCCGCAGTATAGTGGTCGCGACATACATGTTCAGGGTTGCGCGGCAGCGTCAAGTGCACATCACCAGCGGCGGCCAGGCCAATCGTGCCACGGCGTGTTGGGGCGGCTTGACCGACAGAATGCGACCGGTTCCAGAAGGCAACGAGAGGCAGGACAGAGATGCGAGGGTTTCTTGGAGGCGTGAGTTTCGGGGCCTTGGTGGCCGCAGGCGGCGCCGTGGTGTGGTCGCTGTCGGTGCCGTTGCCCAAATCGGTCGAGGTCAGCGTGGCTGAACCGGCGCGCAGCGTCGTGCAGGCTCCGGCGGCGGAAACGCCGGTTGACGGTGGCGGCACCGATCCAGATCTGGTGGAGGCACCGCCCGCCGCATTGGATCCGCAGGTCGTGGGCGATGATCTGGCGGCGCTGGCCGATGCCGATACGGGTCCGGCGGAACGTCCTGAGGTTGGCACCGAACTGGTGAGCGGCACCCGTGCTGCTCCGGGCGGTGTCGGCGCGCCTGCCATTGATGTCGGGCGCGATGCGCCTGTTACCCCAGTTGAGGCCCTGCCGGCCCCCAATGCGCCCAGCCAGGAGCAGAGGCTTGTCGTGGTGTCGGATCCGGCGCAGCCGCCGGTGCCTGCGGCAGCAAGCGAAGCCCCAGCCCGGCTGGCCTCCACCCCGGATCAGGGCACTGAGGCCAATCCGGGTGGCGACAGCCGAACCGCGGCAACAGCTGCACCCAGCGACGAGGAGCCAAGCGGCAGCGCAGCCGCCAGCCGTCTGCCGGTGCCGAATATTACAACCGGTGATCCGGTGCTGAGCAGCCCAGCCACGGGCGGGGCGTCAGGTCCGGCGCTTGGGGCAGCCCCCGGGCCGACACCGACACCTGTGCTGCCGGCGCCCGGCCGCGCCGGACCAGCGCAGGTGGGCACTCAGCCAGCGGCCAGTGATGCCCAGGCCAAGCCTTCGCAGCCAGAAAGCGTCGGCCAGCCAGAAAATGCCGGAACCGGGTCAGCAGCATCGACGGCGCCAGCGACGCGGCGGATTGCGGATCTGCCGACCACGAATTCCGCGCCGGAACCATCCGCTTCAGCCTCTGAGAGTGCTGGCCGTCCGCAGATCGGCACGCCGGTGCGCCCGCTGACCGAACGCGATGACGCCAAGGCCCCTGCCGCTGGCAGCCAGATTGCGACGCCATCCGCCGGGGTGCCGTTTGAGCAGAATGCCCAGCCCTTTACCCCGGAGGACGGGCGCGCGCTGATGTCGATTGTCCTGATTGACGATGCGGAGGCCATTGGCGCCGAAGCCTTGCAGGATTTCCCCTATCCGCTGACCTTTGCGCTGGATCCCGAAGATCCCGAGGCCGCAGCCAAGATGGCCCGCCATCGCGCGGCTGGTTTCGAGGTCATGGTGGTGGCGGATTTGCCGCGCGATGCGGGGCCACAGGATGCCGAAACAGCCTTGCAGGTCTGGCTGGAAACCCTGCCGGAGGCTGTCGCCGTGCTGGAAGGGGTCGAGACCGGGTTTCAGGGCAACCGCCCGCTGGCCGATCAGATGGCCACGGCGCTTGGCGCGATGGGCTACGGGATGGTGACGCAGGATGCCGGTCTGAATACCGTGCAGAAACTGGCGCTGCGTGAGGGGGTGCCGGCCGGTGTGGTCTTCCGTGATTTCGATGGCGCCGGACAGGATCCCCGGGCCATTCGCCGGTTCCTGGATCAGGCTGCCTTCCGCGCCGGGCAGGAAGGTGCGGTGATCATGCTGGGGCGGGTACAGCCGGATACGATTTCGGCGCTGTTGATCTGGGGGCTTCAGGATCGTGCCAACCGGGTGGCGCTGGCGCCGGTGTCGGCCTCTCTGCGGGCGCAGGTGCAGGCCGAGTGATCGGCGCGCCGGGCTGAGCCCGCGTAAAAAAGGCGCCCCTCTGAACGAGGGACGCCTTTTTTGCCTTCGGCGAGAGTATTTTGGGAAAGATGACAGGCGGTCGAGATGCCGCGCGCATGAGATGCCGGGCGCGCAGACACTCGGGGGCTGCGGTTCTGTCCGGGGCTAGCCGTTGCCATTGCCGGTAAAGCGGGCCGCATCTGCGGCGGCACGGCGGATCGCGTTGGATTTATGGACGGTCTCCATATATTCCGCCTCCGGGTCGCTGTCATAGACAACGCCGCCGCCGGCCTGGATGTAAAGGGTCTGGTCCTTGACGATGGCGGTGCGCAGCGCGATGCACATGTCCATGTCGCCGCCGGCCGAGAAATAGCCAACACCGCCGCCGTAGATGCCGCGTTTTTCCGGCTCCAGCTCGTCGATGATTTCCATCGCACGCACCTTTGGCGCGCCGGAGACGGTGCCAGCAGGCATGCCGGCAAAGAAGGCATCCAGCGCGTCCTTGTCCTCCGCCAGCTCGCCCACGACGTTGGAGACGATGTGCATCACGTGGCTGTAGCGTTCGATGATGAATTTTTCGGTGGGGCGCACGGTGCCGATCTTCGCCACCCGGCCGGTGTCGTTGCGCCCGAGGTCCAGCAGCATCAGGTGCTCTGCCAGCTCTTTCTTGTCGGCCAGTAGATCCAGTTCCAGCGCCTTGTCTTCCTCGGGCGTGGCGCCGCGCGGGCGGGTGCCTGCGATCGGCCGGATGGTGACCTCCTGCCCGAAGACGCGCACCAGGATTTCGGGGCTGGCACCGACCACCTGGAAGCCGCCGAAGTTGAAGTAGAACATGAAGGGCGAGGGGTTGGTGCGGCGCAGGGAGCGGTAAAGCGCGAAAGGCGGCTGCGGGAAGGCCTGTGTCCAGCGCTGTGCCGGCACCACCTGGAAGATGTCACCGGCGCGGATGTAGTCCTTGGCCTTCTCCACCGCGGCCATATAGCCCTCTTTGGTGAAATTACTCACCGGGGGCGCAACCTCGTCGGCGTCGCCAAGGTCGCGGCTTTCGGCGGGCATGGCACGTTCCAGATCGCGCACCGCGTCCATCACCCGCTCGGCAGCCTGGGCATAGGCGGCCTTGGCCGACTGGCCTTCGCTGGCCCATGCGGGGGAGACCACTGTGACCTCGCCCTTGACCCCGTCGAGCACGGCGATCACCGAGGGGCGCAGCATCAGCGCATCGGGGAGGCCAAGCGGATCCGGGTTCACGTTCGGCAGATGTTCGACCAGCCGGATCATGTCATAGCCGAGATAGCCAAAAAGACCGGCCGCCGCCTGCGGCAGATCATCGGGCAGCTCGATCCTGCTTTCGGCGATCAGCGCCCGCAGGTTGTCCATCGGGTTGCCGTCCTGAGCGGTGAAATCATCCGCATCAAACCGCGCCGAGCGGTTCAGGGCCGAGCGCTCCCCGTGGCAACGCCAGACCAGATCCGGTTTCATGCCGATGATCGAATAGCGCCCACGCACCTCACCGCCGGTGACGGATTCCAGCATGAAGGCATCTTTCTGGGCGCCTGTCAGCTTCAGCATCAGCGACACCGGCGTGTCGAGGTCGGCGGCAAGCCGGGTGTAGACAACTTGGTTTTCACCGGCCTCATAGGCTTTGGCAAAGGTCTCGAAATCGGGGGTCAGGGCCATCTGGATCTGCCTTGATTACTGGAAGTTGGCCTGCACGGCATTGAGCGCCTGCGGGTCGATGCGCGGCGCGGCGCGGGTCTGGGCGTCCTGCACGAAGGCTTCGAACAGGGCCTGAGCAAGCGCCTGATCCAGCTGGGTGCCCATCGCCTCGGCCAGCGCAGCCATCTCAGGTGTGTCGGCCACCGGCAGGGTTTCGGTGAGGCGCACAACAACAGTGGCGCTTTCGTCGCTGACCACGGCGACCTCGCCTTCGGCCAGATCAAAGACTCGGGCCATCAGCGACTGCGGGGCTGCGTCGATATAGGCGGCGCGGGTGAGGCCGGTTTCGGATGTAAGCTCAACGCCCTCGGGCAGCGCATCGCCGCTCTTCAGCAGGTCTGCCAGACGCTCGGCTTCGGCGACGGTGGCATCCTGAAGGCGCTGCTCCTGCCACGCGGCGCGCAGTTTGTCCTGAGCTTCTGCAAAGGGTTCGGGGCGTGGCTCAAGCTGTTCATCCAGGCGGATGGCAAAGAGGCTGCCATCTTCGAGGAAGTCGACCTCGGGGAAATCTTCGGTGCTGACAGCGGCAGCGGCGGTGCGGAACCCGTCATAGGCGGCGATGCCATCGGTGCTGCCGTTGTGCCAGTCGATCTTGCCCAGCTCCATGCCGGGTTCGTTGACCAGCTCTTCCAGCGTGGCACCACCGGCGAGCATGTCGTTGATGTCCTCGGCGCGGGTTTCGATCAGGCGGCGGGCGCGGTCGGTTGCCAGCTCGGCGCGCAGCTCGTCCTTGACATCATCAAGGCTGGTCACGCGTGCCTCAAGACGGCCATTGACGCGGAACAGGGCCGGGCCGAGATCGCTGTCGAGCGGGCCAACCACATCGCCGACCTGCGCGGCAAAGACGTCCTGTCCGGCGCCGCCGAGGTCGCCCATGGTCACATCGCCCAGATCCACGTCCTGCAGGCTGAGACCGCGATCGGCGACCAATGCTTCAAAGGTGCTGCCATTGATGTCGAGCTGCGCCTTGGCGCTGGCGGCCGCTTCGGTGTTGGCAAAGACCAGACGTTCCACCAGACGGCGCTCGGGCACCTGATATTCATCGCTGCGCTCGTTGAACAGCTGTTCCAGCGCGGCGGCGTCGATCTCGATTTCGTCAACCAGCGCATCGGGGCGCAGGGCGGCGTAGGTGATGACCTTGGTGCGGGGCAGGGTGAAGCGGTCGATATGCGCCTCATAGAAGCTGCGCAGCTCTTCTTCGCTGGGGTCGACGGCCGTCAGGGCGAGGCTGTCGGGGCTGACCGGCAGCCAGTCAAAGCTGCGACGGGCACCGACATAGCTGGTGAGCGTGTCGCGCAGCGTGTCGGGCATTTCGGTGCCTGCCATGATGGCACCCTGCACCAGGGTGCGGGCGGATTCGCGACGCAGGTCGGCCTCGAAGGCGGCTTCGCTCAGGCCGATATTGTCCAGCGCATATTGATAGGTGTCGCGATTGAAGGCGCCGCTGCCGTCCTGGAACGCCGGGATCCGGCTGATTTCGTCGAACAGGTTCTGATCGCCGATGGACAGGCCCAGATTGCTGCTTTCCTGATCGAGTGCGGCGATGGCGATCAACCGTCCCAGTACCACGCGATCAAGACCAAGCGCTGTCATCTGCGCGATAGGAATGCGCTGGCCGGTCTGGGCCTCCAGCGCGCGCTGTTCGCGCTGCAATTCGCGGGCGTAGTCATCGACCGAGACCTCCTGATCTCCGACCACCGCAACCGAGTTCACCGATCCGGTGAAATTGACCGCACCAAAGCCGGCGAGGCCGATGATCAGCATCCCCATCAGGATCCAGACAAATGTATTTGATAGTTTTTTCATGCCTGCAGCCATGATGTCCTCGTATTGCCGGTCGCCGGACTGCACGGGGCAGCCGGGAATGCTGAAATGTCGAGGCTCTGAATACGCTGCCACCTTGAAAGGGGCAAGGGACGACTGATCTGTGCCTGCGTTCAGAGCGGGTGAGAGGGTGAGATTGCGGAGGCCTCAGCTCACGGGGCCCAGTTTGCCAGCCGGTCGAACAGGGTCCGGATGCCGGATGTGTCGACATTGGCAAAGGCGATACGGAATTGCTGCGCGCCCGATGGATCACCCTTGGGCGTGAACATGCTGCCGGGTAGCATCAGGATACCTGCCTCTTTTACCAGACGCCGGGCCAGCGGGTCGCTGTGCTGGTCAAACGGGTGGGCCACATAGGCGAAATAGGCGCCACAACCGAGCAGCTGCCAGCCACGCGCCGCCAGCGGCGCAAACCCGGACTCGATGGCAGCGCGGCGGCGCAGCAGTTCCTGACGCTCTGCGGCGAGCCAGTCGTCGAGGTTTTCCAGCCCCCAGAGCGCGCCGACCTGACCAAGCTGTGCCGGGCATATGGTGACGGTGTCTAGGAACTTCTCCATCTCCTGCAGGTGATCGCGATGCGCGGCCACGGCACCCAGCCGGTGCCCGGTGAGCCGATAGGCCTTGGAGAAAGAATAGAGGTGGATCAGCGTGTCGGACCAGCCGGGATCCTGAAACAGCCCATGGGGTGGGCCATCCCGGCTGTCAAAGTCGCGGTAGGTCTCATCCACGATCAGGGCAAGTCCGTGGGCACGGGCAAGATCATAGAACCGCTGTACCAGACCGCCGGGATATTCGACCCCGCAGGGATTGTTCGGTGTGACCAGAACGATGGCGCGGGTCCGGTCGGTGATCAGCTTTGCAGCGGCATCCGGGCAGGGCAGCATGGCTGCGCCGACCGGCAGCGGGCAGCTTTCGACCCCCTGCATGTCGAGCCACATTTTGTGATTGAAATACCAGGGGGTCGGGAGAATGACCTGATCACCCTCACCACAAAGCGCCGCGATGGTCGCGGCAAAGGCCTGATTGCAGCCGGAGGTGATGGCGACATCACCCGCCGTGAGGTCGGCCGCATAGTGGCGGCCCATTTTTGCGGCGAGCGCGGCGCGCAGGCTGTCCCGGCCCAGTACCGCCCCGTAAAGGTGGCTGCTGTCGTCGCCAAGGGCGGCCTCGGCGATGGCGCGGCGCAGCCCCTCGGGGGGCGGGTCCGCAGGCGCCGCCTGACTGAGATTAAGGAGCGGCATGTCAGCAGGCAGGTTCAGCCCCTCCAACCAGCGCCGGGAATCGACGATGGGCGAGACAAAGGTATCTTTGGTGCGGGCGTGGGGAAATCGGGCCTGTGGCATCGGGTGTCCTGTCTTGCGTCGGCGCGTCACCGGCCAGAGCCATGGCGCGCTTTGGCCACTCCGCCGCAACTGCGCCGGTTTTGCAAGGGGGTTTGACCTGCGCCGGAAAACTCCCAGCAGATCCCCGGCGCGGAAACGAAAAAAGACGCCCCCGAAGGTGCGTCTTTCCATGCGTTGTGTGACGGTTGGTGGTCCGTCAGTCGATGGTCAGTCGGTCCCGCGATAGGGTTCGACATATTGCAGCGCCATATCCCAGGGGAAGAAGATCCAGGTGTCCTGGCTCACCTCGGTGATGAAGGTATCGACCATCGGCCGACCTTTGGGTTTGGCATAGACGGTGGCAAAATGCGCCTTGGGATACATCTGGCGCACCAGTTCCAGAGTTTTGCCGCTGTCGACCAGATCGTCGATGATCAGCACGCCTTCACCGTTGCCCATCAGTTCGGCGTCGGGGGCTTTCAGCACCTCGGCCTGTCCCTGATCCTGATGATGATAGGATTTCACCCCGATCGTGTCGACGATGCGGATATCCAGTTCGCGGCTGACGATCATGGCCGGAGCCATGCCGCCACGGGTGATGGCGACAACGGCACGCCAGGCGCCTTCGTCGGGGCCTTGCCCGTCCAGACGCCACGCCAGTGCGCGGCTGTCGCGGTGCAGCTGGTCCCAGGAAATATGAAAGCCTTTTTCATGAGGCAGACGATCGGTCATGTTTTTGATGCTCCTGTTAGGGTCTGGCGTCCGGGATCGTGCATCTGCCCTCAGAGGGCGGCGATCTTGACGCCGAGGGCGGCCAGCAGACCACCAAAGACCCGGTCGATCACATGTTTCAGATTGATATACCCGCGGCGCGTTTTCTCAAAGGAGAAGATACGGGCCACGAGGGTGTTCCAAGTGACTTCACCCAGAAAGATGCAGGTGAGCAGGGCGGCAAGGGCCAGGCTGCTGCTGCCTTCGGGAACGGTGCCGACAAAAACGGCGCCGAAAAAGGCGGCCGGCTTGGGGTTGGCCAGCTGGGTGAAGATCCCAAGACGGAAGGCCGCAAAAGCAGTCTGCGGCAATTGTGCGTCACTGTCCTGCGACATCGGTTCGCTGGCATGGCGCCACATGTTCCAGGCCATGTAGATCAGGAACATGGCGCCGCCGATTTTCAGCAGGGTCAGCAGGAAGGGGGCATAGTCAAACAGCAGGTTCAGCCCGAAGAGCGCGGCGGAGGCCCAGAACACCGCACCCGCACCGATGCCAATCGCCAGCGCCAGACCACTGCGCCAGCCATGGGCCAGGCCGACGCGCGCAGCCATCAGAACGGCGGGGCCGGGGCTGATGGCGGCCATCAGGCACAGGAGGACGGAAGCGGTAAAAGCGGCGAGTGTCATGGTGGGTCCCTGTCATTGGAAGAGGCGCGCGTGGGCCGCGCGCCTGCTGTGTCATTCTCTGTGGTGCAGATGCGCGCAGCATCTGCTGGACCCGTGTTTATTTGCGCCCGGTTGCCGCATCGATGTCAGGGGCGTCAACCGCCTTCATCCCGACGACGTGATAGCCGGCATCCACGTGCAGATTCTCGCCGGTCACGCCGGAGGACAGATCCGACAGCAGATAAAGCGCGGATTTGCCCACGTCATCAATGGTCACGTTGCGGCGCAGCGGCGAATTATATTCGTTCCATTTCATGATGTAGCGGAAATCACCAATGCCCGAGGCGGCCAGCGTCTTGATCGGTCCGGCAGAGATCGCATTGACGCGGATGCCGTCCTTGCCCAGATCTTCGGCAAGGTATTTGACCGATGCTTCGAGCGCGGCCTTGGCGACACCCATGACATTATAATGTGGCATCACCTGTTCGGCGCCGTAATAGGTCAGTGTGACCGCGCTGCCGCCCTCGGACATCATCTTCTCGGCGCGCTGCATCACCGATGTGAAGGAGTAGACCGAGATATCCATGGTCATCTGAAAGTTGCCACGGGTGGTGTCGACATAGCGACCGCGCAGCTCGTTCTTGTCGGAAAAGCCGATGGCGTGCACCAGAAAGTCCAGTTTGCCCCATTTTTCTTCCAGCGCTGCAAACAGCGCATCAACGGAGCCCTCATCGGCCACATCGCAGGGCAGGACGATATCGCTGCCAAGCTGCGCCGCCAGCGGGTCGACGCGTTTCTTCAGGGCATCGCCCTGGTAGGAAAACGCAAGCTCGGCGCCGGCGTCGGCGCAGGCTTTGGCAATGCCCCACGCGATGGATTTATCATTGGCAAGGCCCATGATGAGGCCACGTTTGCCGGCCATCAGTTGACTAGACATGCAGGTTCTCCGCCTGTGATATTCGAATTAGACGACGTTTAGTCTGTCAGGCGAGGCGCTTCAAGAGCGCTGTCTCTTGTCGTTTGTCCTGTCTCGGCCTAGGTTGCTGTCAGCCATGCGCATTGTCGCGCCAGCCAGACCCATATAATAACAGTCCAAGAGGTGCGCCATGTCCGATCGCAGCGGTATCTTTGCGGGGGAGGATCCCTTTGCCATCGCGCGCAGCTGGCTCAGCGAGGCGGAAGAGAGCGAGATCAACGATCCCAATGCGATTGCGTTGTCGACGGTGGATGCCGATGGGTTGCCCAATTGCCGGATGGTCCTGCTGAAAGAGATCGAGGACGCAGCCTTTGTCTTTTATACCAATTACGAAAGCGCCAAGGCGCAGGAGCTGGATGGCGCTGGCAAGGCGGCGTTTGTCATGCATTGGAAATCGCTGCGACGCCAGGTGCGCGCGCGCGGGATCATCAGTCGCGAGAACGGCCCGCAGGCAGATGCCTATTACAAATCCCGGTCCCTCAAGAGCCGACTGGGGGCCTGGGCCTCGGCGCAGTCGCGCCCCTTGTCGAGCCGGGGTGCGCTGATGGCGGAGGTGGCCAAGGTCACAGCCACCAAAGGGTCAAATCCCGAGCGCCCGCCATTCTGGGGCGGTTACCGTCTGACGCCGCTTGAGATCGAGTTCTGGGCCGATGGCGCGTTTCGTCTGCATGATCGCTTTGTCTGGCGGCGCGAAACACCCGAAGCGCTTTGGACGGTGGAGCGGTTGTGCCCTTAGGTCACTATCGGAAAATAGCAGAATTGTGATATTGGTGTCCGTTTTTGGCTTGAACTCAGAACCGAGAATAGAGCATCACCTACTGGTTAAAAACTGAAGAATACGGTGGACTACAGCAGTGGCAGAAGACTTGAGCAGTTTGCAGCAAATACGCGGGCTGGTGAAATGGTTCGATCCAACCAAAGGTTTCGGCTTTGTCGTCTCCGATGAGGGCGGACCGGACATCCTGCTGCACGTGAATGTGTTGCGTAACTTCGGTCAGAGCTCCATCGCCGACGGGGCCGAGGTTGAGCTGGTAACGCATCGCACCGAACGCGGCGTCCAGGCGGTGGAGGTTCTGTCGATCACGCCGCCGGTTCGCGACGACAGCCCGGTTCTGAGCGATTTCGCGGAGATTAATGCCGAGACGCTGAGCGCCGAGCCACTGGTACCCGCAAGGGTGAAATGGTTCGACAAAGGCAAGGGCTTTGGTTTTGCCAATGTGTTTGGCCGCGACGAAGACGTGTTTCTTCATGTTGAGGTTCTGCGCCAGTCGGGTCTGTCGGAACTGCAACCGGGCGAGGCGCTTGGGATGCGGGTGATCGACGGCAAACGCGGCCGCATGGCGGTCGAGGTGCTGGCCTGGGAAGCGGCGCTTCTGGAAAAGCAGGACTAAGGTGATGCGGCACGCCTGGACCCGATTGTCAGACAGGATGACAACAGGAGCCAGAGCCGCCGCTCTCTCTATTATGTCGGTCGCTGCGATTGTGGCGGCCGGGGGGGTGCAGGCCGAAGAGGCCTGCCGCCCTGATCTGGTCAGCCTGCGCGGCCCCTGGGGGCAGGCGCAGTTCTCAGTAGAAATCGCCGATACCATAGAAACACGCGCGCAGGGGTTGATGCACCGGCCCCATATGGCGCGTGGCAATGGCATGTTGTTTGTCTATGAGGCGCCGCAGCGCGCCAGCTTCTGGATGAAGAATACGCTCATTCCGCTGGACATGCTGTTTGTCGACAGCAGCGGCACGGTGCGCCATATTCACCATCGCGCCATTCCCGGGGACCTGACGCCGATTCCGGGTGGTGACAACGTCTATGCCGTGCTGGAAATCAACGGCGGTCTTGCCGCGCTTTATGGGATTTCAGTCGGCACCCAGCTGCGCCATGAAGTTTTTTCAACGACAGGCGCAATTTGGCCCTGTTAGGGCTTTTCAAATCAGATCGGCAACGCTAGGAAGGCGCACGGTCCGGGGCGTGGCGCAGTCTGGTAGCGCACCTGTTTTGGGTACAGGGGGTCGTGAGTTCGAATCTCGCCGCCCCGACCATTTCATCCATCTGGATGTGACGTAGACGCCGACATGCCTGTCACAGGGCTGTCGGCGTTTCGCGTTCCAGCTGACCGATCCGATGGGGGCGCAGATCCGTCATCCGCGGACGGGCAGGGGCGCTGTTCAGTCGCTGAGGGCTCTGAGGAGATTCGGACTGGTTTCCAAATTATGACCAAATCAGGCGTCTCGCTATGTCTGTTAAGGGTTGCTTAACCAACTGACGCGCGTTGGCGTCGATTTCCTTTTACGCTTCGTGCCAACAGGGAAAAAAAACACCTCGGCACGCCTTCTATCTGGAGGGCGTGTATTTCATTTTTTCAACCCTCGGCCTGGTTGAGTGATTTCTGTTTCAGAAGAGTTCGCTGCTGCCGTTGCTGCGGCGTGACATGCGGCAAGCCCCTCTCCGCAAGGGGATTTATCGCGTCGGATGGATGGGGCTCTTGGGACCGTGCCAGGTAAAGTGATCAACTCTGAATCGCAGCTTCGTGATCGACCGCAGACCATTAAGCTATCGTCAACGAAAAAGATGGTTACGAAAACCTAAAAATGCCGTTGACCCCATATGCCTGAATACGTCAAATTGTGTACGTCGGATGATGCAGCACAAAATATGGTGGATTTCACCCGGTGCTACACCAGACCAAGCAAAGCATTTAGCGCTGGCGGATATGGGGCCTCGGCCCTGGCACGCATCTTATGTGAGGTGCGCAGCAGGGTGTTTTGCGGCGAAGAACGAGAAGAGACGCGTCGGCCAAAAGGCGTGATTTGTGACAGTGGGACTGCAAAAAAGAGGCGGATGGCATGAAGATTGAACGGAAATTTACAAAATCTGGGCAGGACGCATATGCCGATCTGGACTTTGTCCCTGCAACGTCGGAGATCCGCAATCCAGACGGCACCATTGTGTTCCGTCTTGAGGGCGTCGAGGTTCCGGCGGGCTGGAGCCAGGTCGCCAGCGATGTGATTGCGCAGAAATATTTCCGTAAAGCCGGCGTCCCGAGCAAACTGAAAAAGCTCCGTGAAAAAGGCGTGCCCGAGTTCCTATGGCGCTCGGTTCCGGCCGGTGATGATGTGGAATTTGGCGGCGAGACCTCCTCCAAACAGGTGTTCGACCGTCTGGCCGGCGCCTGGTGCTACTGGGGCTGGAAAGGCGGTTATTTCTCAACCGAGGAAGACGCGCGCGCCTATTTCGACGAGATGCGCTATATGCTGGCGACCCAACGCGCCGCGCCGAACAGCCCGCAGTGGTTCAACACCGGTCTGCATTGGGCCTATGGCATCGACGGCCCGGCACAGGGGCACCATTATGTCGATTACAAAACCGGCCAGCTGACCAAATCTGACAGCGCCTATGAGCACCCGCAGCCCCATGCCTGCTTTATCCAGTCGGTCTCTGACGATCTGGTGCAGGACGGCGGCATCATGGATCTTTGGGTTCGTGAGGCGCGGTTGTTCAAATATGGCTCCGGCACCGGCACCAATTTCAGCCATCTGCGCGGCGAAGGCGAACCGCTGTCCGGCGGTGGCAAATCCTCTGGCCTGATGGGCTTCCTCAAGATCGGTGACCGGGCAGCCGGGGCGATCAAATCCGGTGGCACCACCCGTCGCGCCGCCAAGATGGTGATCGTCGATGCAGATCACCCGGATATCGAACAGTTCATCGACTGGAAAGTGATCGAAGAGCAGAAGGTGGCCTCCATCGTCGCAGGCTCCAAGATGCACGAGAAGATGCTGAACGGTCTCTTCGAGGCCATTCGCAGCTGGGACGGGGCCGAGGCTGACGCCTATGATCCGGCCGTCAACGATGGGCTGAAAAAGGCAATCCGCGAAGCCAAGAAGGTCGCCATCCCCGAGACCTATGTGAAGCGCGTTCTGGACTATGCCAAGCAGGGGCATACCTCGATTGAATTCCCGACCTATGACACCGACTGGGACAGCGACGCCTATAATTCGGTTTCCGGTCAGAACTCCAACAACTCGATCCGGGTCACCAACGCCTTCCTTCATGCGGTGAAGAAGGACGCCGACTGGCAGCTGATCAACCGGGTCGATGGCAAGGTCGCCAAAACCGTGAAGGCACGGGATCTGTGGGAAAAGGTCGGTCATGCGGCCTGGGCCTGCGCCGATCCGGGCATCCAGTTCCACGACACAGTGAACGAGTGGCACACATGCCCCTCCGACGGTGAGATTCGCGGCTCAAACCCTTGTTCGGAATATATGTTCCTGGACGATACCGCCTGTAATCTCGCGTCGCTGAACCTGCTGACCTTCCTCAAGGACGGGGTGTTCCAGGCCGAGGATTACATGCACGCCTGCCGTCTGTGGACGGTGACGCTGGAAATCTCGGTGATGATGGCGCAGTTCCCGTCCAAGGAAATCGCGCAGCGTTCCTATGATTTCCGCACGCTGGGCCTTGGCTACGCCAATATCGGCGGCTTGCTGATGAACATGGGCTTTGGCTATGACAGCGCCGAAGGGCGCGCGCTTTGCGGTGCGCTGACCGCGATCATGACCGGCGTGTCCTATGCCACTTCCGCCGAGATGGCCTCCGAGCTGGGGCCGTTTGCCCGCTACGAGCAGAACGCAAGCGACATGCTGCGGGTGATCCGCAACCATCGCGCAGCCGCGCACGGCGCGGTCGACGGCTACGAAGGCTTGGCCGTGAAGCCGGTGCCGCTTGACAGTGCCAACTGCCCGGACCCGCGTCTGGCGGAACTGGCGATGAGCAGCTGGGACGAGGCGCTGGAGTTGGGCGAACGTCACGGGTTCCGCAATGCGCAGGCCACCGTGGTGGCCCCAACCGGCACCATTGGTCTGGTCATGGATTGCGACACCACCGGGATCGAGCCGGACTTTGCGCTGGTGAAGTTCAAGAAGCTGGCCGGCGGCGGTTATTTCAAGATCATCAACCGCTCGGTTCCCGCCGCGCTGGAGGGCCTGGGCTATTCCCCGGCCCAGATCGAAGAGATCGTCTCCTATGCCGTGGGCCATGGCACCATCGGCAATGCGCCGGGAATCAATCACACCTCGCTCGCCGGTCACGGCTTTGGCCCCAATGAGCTTGCGAAGGTCGATGCGGCGCTGGAGTCGGCCTTTGATATCCGCTTTGTGTTCAATCAGTGGACGCTGGGCGAGGATTTCTGCACCGGTGTTCTGGGCATCCCGACGACAAAGCTGAACGATCCGACCTTTGACCTGCTGCGCCATCTGGGCTTCAGCAAGCGCGATATCGAGGCGGCGAATGACCATGTCTGCGGATCCATGACGCTGGAAGGTGCGCCGCATCTGAAGGAAGAGCACTATCACATCTTTGATTGCGCCAATCCTTGTGGCAAGAAAGGCAAGCGTTATCTAGGGGTTGATAGCCATATCCTGATGATGGCCGCAGCCCAGAGCTTTATCTCCGGTGCAATCTCCAAGACCATCAACATGCCCAATGACGCCACCATTGAGGATTGCCAGAAGGCCTATGAACTCAGCTGGTCGCTGGGGGTGAAGGCCAATGCGCTGTACCGTGACGGCTCCAAGCTGAGCCAGCCGCTGGCGGCGGCACTGGTTGAGGACGACGATGAGGCGGCCGAAATTCTCGAAAGCGGGTCGCAGCAGGAAAAGGCCATCACCCTTGCCGAGAAGATCGTCGAGAAGGTGGTCATCAAGGAAATCGTGAAATCGCATCGCACCAAGATGCCGCAGCGCCGCAAGGGCTATACCCAGAAGGCGGTGGTTGGCGGCCATAAAGTGTACCTGCGCACCGGCGAATATGAGGATGGCAACCTTGGCGAGATCTTCATCGACATGCACAAGGAAGGTGCCGGTTTCCGGGCGATGATGAACAATTTCGCCATCGCGGTATCGGTTGGCCTGCAATATGGCGTGCCGCTGGAGGAGTTTGTCGACGCCTTCACCTTCACCAAGTTTGAGCCCGCGGGCATGGTGCAGGGCAATGACTCGATCAAGAATGCGACCTCCATTCTGGACTATGTGTTCCGTGAGCTGGCGGTCAGCTATCTCGATCGGACCGATCTGGCTCATGTCAAACCGGAAGGCGCCAGCTTTGACGATCTGGGCCGGGGCGAGGAAGAGGGTGTCTCCAATCTCTCGGAACTGAGCGAAACCGCTGCGACGCGGTCGCTGGAGGTGCTGAAACAGATTTCCTCCACCGGCTATCTGCGTAAGCGTCTGCCGCAGGAACTGGTCGTATTGCAGGGCGGGCAGACCGAGCTGCTGGCCAACATCGGGGGCGATCCGGTCGCTGCCTTGCAGTCGCTGGTGCCTGAGACATCAGCCGTTGCGCCTGCCGCGTCCGGCGGCATGGATGCCCGAACCAAGGCCAAGATGCAGGGCTACGAGGGCGAGGCCTGCGGCGATTGCGGAAATTACACGCTGGTGCGCAATGGCACCTGCATGAAATGCAACACCTGCGGCGGCACCTCTGGCTGTAGCTAAGTGCTGATGGAATTGGACTGTGACCGTCGCGGCGATGCTGTCGCGCTGGTCGGAAACCCGGGGTGGGTGCGCTCACCCCGACACGGATCGGGACACAGGCAACAACCTCGGGCGGTAACAAGAACCACCTGATCCGTGCACCTGGGAGGGGGAGGCCACAGTGCCTCCCTTTTTTCTTTTTTGGTCCGGAGCTTGGTTTAGCTGCGTTTTAGAACCCTTGAAAATATAACGATAAACGCTGAAAGCACTGCAAGGATCACAAAGGCGGCAGGCAGCGACAGCAACTCGGCGGTAATGCCGATCATGGGTGGGCCGATCAGGATGCCGCCGTAGCCGAATGTCGCGACGCTGGCGATGGCAGCGCCTGCGGGAAGTTCGGGATCACTGGCCGCGCGGCTGAAGGCGAGCGGCATGACCAGCGCATAGCCGATACCCATCAGGGCAAAGCCGATCATGGCAGCAGCGTAGCTGCCAAACACCACCGCGATCAATGCGCCAAGACAGGCGCTGGCACCGGCCATGCGCGCGGCGCTGACGGCCCCAAGCCGCGCGACCACAAGATCGCCGATCAGCCGCATTGCCACCATAGCGACCGAGAAAACGGCAAATCCAAGCGCGGCATCCGCTTCGCTGGCGCCCGTCGTCAGCACCAGAAAGATCGCGCTCCAGTCGGCCATCGCGCCTTCGCCAACGGCTCCGCAAAAGGCGACAAATCCCACCGCAACCAGCGGTCCACGGGGCAGAAGCGATGGTTTTGTCATCGGATTCTTGGGGGCGGGGTCGGCAGTCCAGGGGATCTGTGCGACAGAGAGCGTCAGAAGCGCTGCGATCCCCCCGGCGAGCAGGAAATGCAGCGGGATTTCTGCCCCGACGGAGGCCGCGCCGTAGCCAGACAGCGCACAAAGCCCGGCCCCAAGGCTGAACATCGCGTGAAAGGACGACATCATCGGCCGTCCGGCACGTTTCTCCACCTCACTTGCCCATGCGTTCATCGCTACGTCCATGCTGCCATGGGCGGCACCAAAGACAAAGAGCGCGGCCGCCAGCAGCGGCAGGCTCGGCGCCAGCGCCAGCAGCACCAGCCCGAGGACATAGGCCAGCGCCACCCGGCGGGTGACATGGGCGGCCCCCATCCGATCTGCCGCCCGTCCGGCAAGCGGGAAGGAGAGGATCGCGCCTGCAGCCATTAGCAACAGCAGCAACCCCAGCGCGCCGGGCGTCAGCTCGTGGCTGTCGGCGACGGCCGGGATGCGCGACGCCCAGATCCCAAACAGGGCGCCGTTCAGCACAAACATCGCCGCAACCGCGCGCCATGGCGTGCGCAGCCGGAACCGGGAAGACGGACGGGTCGGGTGAGGGCTGGTTACGGGCACGCGAAATCCTTTTTACGGTAGAAACTGAGGTCTCAAATCTGGCGGGCCCGTATCGGCTTGGGACATCTGACGGGACCGCTTGGCGCAGACAAATCCTCGCCAGGATTTTCGCAGAGTGATTGGAACTCAATGCCGGTGCAAGCGGTTTTGGCCCGATGTGCGGCAGGTGCCCGGGTGGTTTATTCGGGCCGTATTCGGCGCGGCAGATGGATCGAATCGACGTCAGCAGGGGCCGGTTGATTTGCAAGAGCGTCTGTTCCGATCCGGCTCCGATCTCTGCGTGGTGCCTTAACATGTCTTTGTAACGCATTGAATATGCGCGTTTATATAATGTCCGACAATACTGTTGATAATGTCCGACATTATTGCCATGCTGTGACAGGAACCGGGTCTGGCCAGCGCCAGATCGCATGAAAGGCACAGCATGGCAGCGCGTGATCCGAACCAGACAGCCCATCACATGGCGCCGCTTCCGGCGCGCAGCACTAGCCGGGATGTCCTTGAAGCGCTGATCCGCATGATCGAGGCTGACGGGCTGGGTGTGGGCGATCGCCTGCCGCCAGAAGTGGAGATCGCCCGTCAGCTGGGCGTAGGCCGGTCCAAGGTGCGCGAGGCGCTGACCGCCTGGCAGAACATGGGCATCGTGACCCGCAACAAGAAGGCCGGGACGCGACTGGCGACGGAGGTGGTGTCAAATGCCATCCATCTGCCGGTGATGGTCAAGCTGGAGGCCGAGAGCCTTATGCGAACCCATGCGGTTCGGCGCCCGCTGGAACTGGAAACCGTCCGCCTGGCAACCCGCAACATCACCCCGCAAAGCGCCCGTATCATCATGGGCCGCGTGACCGAGCTGATCGCGATTCACGGTGCCGGAGAGGACTGGCGCGCCTCCGATTACCGGTTTCACGAAGCCCTGCAGGAGGCCTGCGGCAACCCGTTGTTCGGTCAGCTGATCCAGCAGATCCAGCATGGATTCAACGAGGTCTACGAGGCGCCATTCGGCAAGCCGCATCTGGGGGAATCCTCGATCCCGCTGCACCTGCCGCTGGCCGAAGCGGTGGTCGCGGGCAATGAGGAGGAGGCGATGAAAGTGATGGAGCGCATTCTCGACATGGTCGAAGCGGAGATCCGCGAGTCGATGCAGGCGATGGTGGAGGGACATGATGACTGAGGACCTGGGCCTGGCCACGTTGATGGCGGCTGTTCTGGAGGATCGCAACGGCGCGATCACCCCGCCGATAGTACAAACATCGCTGTTCAGTTTTGACAGCTACGAAGCGTTTGAAGATCGCATGGCCGGGCGCAGCGATACGGCGATATACACAAGGGTCCAGAACCCGACGGTGGCGGCCTTTGAGGGGTTGATGGCCAAGGCCGAGCAGGGCGAGGCGGCCTGCGGATTTGCCTCCGGGATGGCGGCGATTTCCTCGACGCTTCTTGCCTTTGTGAAACCGGGCGACAGGATTGCCTGCGTCGAACATGTCTACCCCGACAGCTATCGTTTCATGGAACGGCTGTTGCGGCCCTTTGGGGTTGAAATCGACTATTACGCGCCGAGGCAGCTGGAAGACGAGCCGGACTTGCTCAAGGGCGTGCGGCTGGCCTATCTGGAAAGCCCCAGTTCGGTGGTGTTCCAGCCTCTGAACCTCATGAAGGTTGCAGCCCATGCAAAACGGCATGGCGTGCTGACGATGATCGACAATTCCTGGGCCAGCCCTGTGTTTCAAAAACCCCTGACCCAAGGCATTGATATCGTTTTGCATTCAGCATCGAAATATATCTCCGGCCATTCCGATACCGTGGCGGGGGTGGTGGTGTCTTCGCAGGCGAATATCGACCGGATCCGTGATCTCACGTTGCCGTTGCTGGGTGGCAAGCTGGCGCCGTTCGAGGCGTTTCTGCTGACCCGAGGCCTGCGCACGCTGGCGGTACGGATGCGCCAGCACGAGGCCACGGCGACGCTCTTTATCGACCGTCTTTCGGCCTTGCCGCAGGTGCGCCGGGTGCATTCTCCGGGCCCAAACGACGTGCCGGGTCTCACCGGGCGGTCCGGTCTGATGTCGGTCGAATTTGATGACAGCGTGGATATCCCGGCATTTGCCAACGCGCTAACCCATTTCCGGCTGGGCGTCAGCTGGGGTGGATTTGAAAGCCTGATCCTGCCGGCCCGCGTCGGGCTTGCGCAGATCGGCGAAGAGAACTCGATGCAACGTTTTGGAGTTTCGCCGAACCTCGTTCGGCTGAACCTCGGGCTGGAGGAGGCCGAGGACCTGTGGGCGGATATCACATCCGCCCTCGCGACTAGCACGGTCTGACAGGGCCGTGTGCACCGTCACACGACAAGGGGAAGGACAACATGAAAAAAATTCTGACAGGGATCACGACGGCGGCCATGCTGATGGGCAGCGCCGCCTACGCGGAGACGACGCTCAAGCTGGTTGAGGTGATCACCAGCCCGGAACGCACCAAGGTGCTGCAGAGCATCGTTGACGGTTACGAGGCCGCCCATCCCGATGTTTCCGTCGAAATCATCAGCCTGCCGTGGGGGCAGGCGTTTGAGAAGCTGGCGACCATGGTTGCCGGCGGCGATATCCCCGATGTTGTCGAAATGCCCGACACCTGGCAGGCGCTTTATGCAGGCTCCGGCCAGCTGGCAAGCCTCGCCGATCATGTCGCCGACTGGGAGCATGGCGCAACGCTGACAGACAAGACGATTGCAATGGGCAGCCAGGCGGGTGATCTCTATATGATCCCCTACGGGTTCTACCTGCGCGCGATGTTCTACAACAAGAAACTGCTGGCCGAAGCCGGTGTCGAACCGCCCGAAACCATGGAAGACTTCATGGCGGCATCGGCTGCGGTATCGGAACTGGACGGCAAATCAGGCTACTGCCTGCGCGGTGGTCCGGGTGGCACCAACGGCTGGGTGATGATGGCGGCTGCGATGAACGGCACCAATGACTTCTTCACCGATGATGGCAAGAGCCGCATGAATGAGCCAGGCTCGGTCGAGGGCATCCAGTTCATGCTTGATCTCTACCAGAAGGGCTATGCCCCGAAGGATGCGGTCAGCTGGGGCTTCAATGAGATCGTCGCCGGTTTCTATTCTGGCACCTGCGCTTTCCTCGATCAGGATCCTGACGCGCTGATCGCGATTTCGGAGCGGATGCCAGCCGAGGATTTTGCGGTGATCCCGATGCCTGTCGGCCCCTCCGGCAAGGCATTCCCGACCATCGGTTTTGCAGGCTGGTCGATCTTCAATGCGACCAAGCATGAGGACGAGGCCTTTGATCTGGTGGCGGCGCTGTCTGCACCTGAGGCCAATGGCACCTGGGCCAAGCGAGTTGGTGTGATCCCGGTCCATAAGGGCGCTGATCAGGATCCCTATTTCCAGACCGAGCAATTTGCAGGCTGGTTCAAGGAGTTGAACGGTGAGCAGTATGAGCCGACCACCATGCCGACCTTTCTGGAGAAATGGGGCTATTTTGCAAGCACCGTGGTTCTGGAAACCAGCCAGGAAGCGCTTCTTGGTCAGCGCAGCGCACAGGATCTGGCCGATGAATGGGCGGATTTCCTGACCGGCGAATATGCGAAATGGCAGGCAAAGCAGTGATTGCGCGCGCCCAAAAAAACGTCGTGCCCGGGGGAACCGGGGCACGGCGCTCGCTCTACTGGCACTATATGGTTGAGCCGTTTCTCTACCTGTCGCCGATGATCCTGTTGATCGGCAGCGTCATGCTGATGCCGCTGGTGATTGGGGTGTCCTACTCGTTTCAGGCCATTGAACTGCTGAATCCTTTCGACACTGGCTGGGTCGGGTTTGAAAACTATCAAAAGCTCTGGACGGATCGCAAATTCTGGATCGCGCTTGAGAACACCTTCTTCTGGACGTTCTGGTCGATCTTCTTTCAGTTCTTTCTCGGGCTGGGGCTGGCGATGCTGCTGAACACGCAGTTCTTTGGCAAGAAGCTGTTTCAGGCGCTGGTGTTTCTGCCCTGGGCGGTGCCGACCTTTCTGTCAGCCCTGACATGGGCCTGGCTGTTCAACCCGGTGATCGGACCGATCCCGCACTGGCTGGCCGCGCTTGGGGTGCTGTCGGAGCCCTACAATATCTTGGGTGATCCTGATCTGGCGATCTGGGGGCCGATCACCGCCAATATCTGGTTTGGTGTGCCGTTTTTCGCCATCACGCTGCTGGCTGCGCTGCAGTCCATTCCGGGTGAGCTGTACGAGGCTGCCGAAATCGACGGCGCCAGCGCGTGGCAGAGCTTTACCAAGATTACCCTGCCGTTCCTGGCGCCAATGATTGCCATCACGGTGATGCTGCGCACCATCTGGATCGCCAATTTTGCCGATCTGATCTTTGTGATGACCGGGGGTGGTCCGGCCAATTCAACGCAGATCCTGTCCACCTACATCTTTACCACCGCGTTCCGCAAACTGGACTTCGGCTATGCCTCGACCATTGCGGTGGCGCTGCTGATCATCCTTCTGGCCTATGCTGTCATCCTGCTGTGGATGCGCAGACGGCTGGTCAAGATCTGAGGATCACCATGGCTAATATCGCGCGTTCATCCAGACGTCATCCAGCGCTTGCGCTTGGGAAATATGCCGCCATCGCATTCTATCTCGGCTTTGCGCTGTTTCCGCTCTACTGGCTGATGAAAATCGCCGTTACGCCCGATGCGCTGATCTTTTCCGAGGGCACGCGGATGCTGCCCAGTGCAGTGACGTTCGAGAATTTCGCCACCGTGCTGTTTGAGACCGAGTTCCTGGCCTATTTCCGCAACTCTCTGACAGTCTCGCTCGGCACGGCGTTCTTCACCACGCTGATTGCAGCCGGGGCGGGCTATGCCTTCTCGCGATTTGTCTTTGCGGGCAAGCGGATCATCATCGGCGTGATGCTGATCACCCAGATGTTCCCGCTGCTGATGATCATCGCGCCGATCTACAAGATCGTGGCTGATCTGGGCCTGCTGAACTCGCTCACCTCGCTGATCGTGGTCTACACCGCCTTCAACATCCCATTTGCGACCTTCCTCATGCAATCCTTCTTTGACGGGATCCCAAAGGATCTGGAAGAGGCCGCGATGATGGATGGCTGCACCCGGTTTCAGGCGCTGCGCACGGTGGTGTTTCCGCTGACACTGCCGGGGCTGGGGGCGACGCTGGGTTTTGTCTTTACCGCCGCCTGGTCCGAGCTGCTGTTTGCGCTGATGCTGATTTCAAAAAATGACGCGATGACCTTCCCGGTCGGGCTGCTGACCTTCGTATCGAAATTCTCGGTGGACTGGGGGCAGATGATGGCGGCTGGCGTGCTGGCGCTGGTGCCAAGCTGCCTGTTCTTCATTTTCATACAACGCTACCTGGTGCAGGGCCTCACGTCCGGCGCGGTCAAAGGATAGGGGGCCGGATCATGGCACGGATCGAACTCAGAGATGTTGCGAAACGCTATGGCGCTGTTGAGGTGCTGCGCGATATCAATCTTGATATTCAGGACGGTGAATTCATCGTTCTGGTCGGGCCATCAGGCTGCGGCAAATCTACCCTTCTGCGGATGATCGCAGGGTTGGAGCCGATCACGTCTGGCGATTTCGAGATCGACGGGCAGCGCATGAATGACGTGCGGCCACGGGATCGCGACATTGCCATGGTGTTCCAGTCCTACGCGCTTTATCCGCATATGGATGTGGCGCGGAACATGGGGTTTTCCATGGAGATCCGCAAGGAACCGGCAGAGGAGCGCAGATCGCGGGTCGCCAAGGCCGCCGAAACCCTAGGCCTGTCGAAACTGGTGGATCGCTTGCCCAAGGCGCTATCGGGCGGGCAGCGCCAGCGCGTTGCCATGGGGCGCGCCATCATCCGCGATCCGCGCGCGTTCCTGTTTGATGAGCCTCTGTCCAATCTGGACGCGGCGCTGCGTGTGGAGATGCGGCTGGAGATTGCTCGGCTGCACAAGCAACTGGGCGCAACGATGATCTATGTGACCCATGATCAGGTCGAGGCGCTGACGCTGGCGGACCGCATTGTGGTGTTGAATGGAGGCGATATTCAGCAGGTCGGCTCGCCGCTCGATCTCTATGAGCGGCCCGCCAATAAGTTCGTGGCGCAGTTCATCGGCTCTCCCACGATGAACATATTGCCGGTATCCGGGGCCGATAGCGGGGTGATGGCCCGCAATGGCATGATGCTGACGCTGGATCATCTGCGCGACACCGCCGCAGCTGTGGATCTGGGCATCCGACCGGAGCATCTGGATGTGGTGGCACCGGGTGAGGGGGATCTGACTGCGGTTGCAGATGTGGTTGAACGTCTGGGATCGGACACAAACATCTATGCCAATGTCGATGGGCTGGGCCCGCTTCTCGTGCGCAAACATGGCAATATCCCGGTCCGAAACGGGGATCGGCTGGGATTGCGGGTGCAGCGGCAGAATGCTCATATCTTCAACGCAAATGGCAGGGCCATCCGGCCCGCTGCCTGACGTGCGACACAAAGGAGAGTAGCCATGGTCACGCCGAACCCTGCCGGAGCGCTGGATGCAGCCGGTTTCTGGCTGGACGACCCGGATCACCGCGCTTTTCTGATAGCGGATGCTCGCCGGCAACTGGGTTTCTTTTCTGCGAGTCTGGGCAAGGGACCGGGCTTCCATACCCTTGATGCCGCCGGTCAGCCATTGCCGGACAACACACAGGAGCTGCACACAACCACGCGTATGGTGCATTCCTACGGGCTGGCGCATATCTGCGGCTATGCCGGTGCCGACCGGATCATTGACCATGGCATCGCCTATCTCAACAGTCATCATCGCGATCCCGTCCATGGCGGGTATCTTTGGGCGATGAAGGGCGACACGGTCGCTGATGATCGCAAACTGGCCTATGGGCATGTCTTCGTGCTGCTGGCGGCCTCCACTGCCAAGCTGGCCGGGCATCCAGGTGCGGATGCGTTGCTGTCGGATGTCGCCGAGGTGCTGGACCACAGATTCTGGGAACCGCAGGCGCAGCGCTTTGCTGATGAATGGAACCGGGACTGGACGCCGTTTTCATCCTATCGCGGCATGAACGCCAATATGCACGGGGTCGAGGCGCTGCTGACAGCCTACGAAGCCACCGGCGAGTCGATGTTCCTCGAGCGAGCGGGGCATATTCTGGCTTTTTTTGTCGGTGATATCGCCGGGCAGGACGGCTGGAGACTGCCAGAGCATTATACCGAGGAGTGGCAGATTGATCGCGCCTATGCCGGTGATCCGATGTTTCGGCCTGCGGGCACCACGCCGGGCCATTCCTTTGAGATGGGGCGGCTGCTGTTGCAGCACTGGGATCTGGCCGGACGGCAGGATCCAGGCGTTCCGTGCCGCGCCCGGAAGCTGATCGAGCGGGCCCTGGCGGACGCCTGGCTGCCGGATGGCGGGTTTGCCTATACGCTTGACTTCGAGGGTAAGGTTGCGATGACCAATCGCTTCTGGTGGCCGGTAACCGAGGCCATCGGCGCGGTTGCCGCTTTGATCAGGCTGGACGCCCGGGCCGAGGACGAGCTGTGGTATCGCCGCCTCTGGAGCTTTGCACAGGCCCATTTCATTGATGAAGAGCGCGGTGGCTGGTATCCCGAGATTGACCAGGCGGGGCAGGTGACGCAGACGATTTTTACCGGCAAGCCGGATATCTACCACGCGCTTCAGGCCTGTCTGTTGCCCATGGGCGCCTTGCAGTTGGGCCATGTGTCAGGGTTGAAACAATTGCCGACACCGCTGTTGTCCTGAGTACGGCGCGCACCTGAAAAAACCGGTCCGACCACCCATCCATCTGCCGCTAGTGCAGCGCCTTGGCCCGGACATTGGTGAGCCCCGCTCGGCCCGGACTGTACCTGCGCCGGGCGTCGCAGGGCGGCCGACATTATCGCGAAATATCGACGCGATGACACCGTAAAAAATCCCGACATCAACCAAATAAGGGCTTAGCGAATGAACGCTAAGCCCTTGGAAACTTTGGCTCCGGCGGTAGGGATCGAACCTACGACCAATTGATTAACAGTCAACTGCTCTACCGCTGAGCTACGCCGGAATGTGGGGCTGATATATGGCGTGCATTCTGGCGCGTCCAGAGAAAAAATGCCCTCGGCTGCATTTTTTTGACAGCTCGATCGCGCAGGGTTTTGGGCCGTGGCGGGGCTGGGGCGATTGGCGGTCTGCGCCGCGTGATGGCCATCAATATTCCGTCGTCCGGCGATACGGGGCGTGCTGCCGCGCGGCTACTTTCCGCATCGAAACTGTGGTAGGCTTACCGGATGGGGATCTTTCGATCTTGCAAAGCGACCGGCGCTGCGGGTGTCGGGAGACGCGGCTGGACAAGCCAATCTCGGCAGGAGAGACGAGATCGAAAATACCAGAGCCAAAGAGGCGGGACCGCGCGGCTGAGTGCGGCGGTGTTCCCCCGCTAATGGGCCATCCCCGAGGGTGTCGAGCGATAATTTTGACACAGACAGAGCATCGCCAAGGGCGTGTGCTCGAAGGGGGACGACATGGCGAAAGTGACATTTCCGGGACGTTGGCCGCCGTCGGCAAATCTTGCCAGCAGCACGGTGAAGGCCTGGCTGCGGTACGAGCGGCAGTATCCGGGTTCGCGCCGCCCGTCGCGGCTGATTTCACATCCGACGGCCCCCTATGTCGCAGAGGCCACCGTCGGGGCAGCTGACGGGCCGATCAATCTGGCTGCGCTGACCGGCGCGGCGGCCGACTATCTGAAACACCTGAGAGCCTATGTGAACGCGACAACTCCGCCTCTGGGCGCGGCGGACCCGATGCTGGACCTGATTGCAGGTGTCGCCTCCGCTGGAAGCATGCTTCGCTGGTGCGATATCTGGCCGGAAATTGATGGGCCGTCGACCCGGTTGAAAGGGCAGATTGCCAGTTGGAACATGTCACGCAATCCGAAGGGCGCGATGCCGGGCACCGTGATCCTGGTCGCGACCGAGGGGATCGAGAACCCATTGCTCTCGTCGTTCCTGATGCGGTTTCCCTCAGCAGGATTTCGGGTGCCGGTTGAGGTGCGCCAGACAACACGCGGCTTTGATCTGATCATCCGCGGTCTGACAGCTGAATTCCCAGGCGGTGCAAATCGCGCGCTGTCGGCGATCCTGGCCAACAGCAGTGCTGACGAAAAACAGTCTATTCTGAGCCGGTTGGCGCAGTCGTTGTCAAGCGTTCCGATCGGGTTTCAGGCGGCAGATGATCCTGCAACGGCCGAACCGCAGGCCGCCACGGATACCGGCGATTTGCCGACGGCGTCGACCACCGATGATGCTGCGGACAGCGACACGGGCGGCGAGGCGCCCCCGGTCGTCTCAGCGCCGCGGATGATGTCGATGCTTGAGGAAACTATCGCCAAACAGGCCGGGGTGGAGGCGCGGTCGCTGTTGTTGCAGGATATCCAGTTTTCGGCGGAACAGGACAATGTCGCTGCGGGGGCCTGGGAGATGACGCTGGTCCTGCTGGCGCGCGGGCAGGAGACAACGCGCGGCGCGCCGCTCAGCTATCGGCTGACGGTGCGTCTGCGGTTGCAGGACCTCGCTCAGAACAGCGTCGAAGTCGTGTCGGTGACGCGGGTGCCGCTGGTGAGCCATGCAGTGGCAGGTGGTGGCCCCCGGGTGCCGGAGCTGGAGCCATTTGTGCGGGTGTTCCCGGTGCCGCCACCGGATTGGGGCGGGCACCCGGCGCCGCCCTTGTCCTGGCGGCGCCCCACGCGGCCGGACAAGATCCTTGACCTGTTCCGCGAAAATCGCGCGATTAAGCTGGATCTGGGGATGAAGATGCAGCGACCGGCCTATGTGGTGCGCAATTGCCCGCGTTTTGTGCCGGGTGATGGTCACGGCGATCTGCCCAAGCCGCTGCCGCCGATGGATGTGTCAGATGTGCCGCCACGCCGCAACCTGTCCACCGCAATCAGCGCCTATTGGCATAGCACGGTGTTCTTTGACAGCATGAGCGGGCTGGGTTTGGCACCGGATGCCTATGTTGCGACGGCGGACGGACCGCTGGCCGTGCATTACCGCTCGGGCATCGTGCCCGGACCCGGCAGAAGCGGTCGGACAATCAACGCGCAGGTGCGTTACGACGTGGCGCCGGATGCCGCCCAGCAGAGCAAGCCGAGCATCGACATGCATCTGGCGCTGGCCAATCTCAACCGCTGGGCCAGGGTCAAGCCGGGGACGCCAGATAGCCAGCTGGAGCCGCTGGGCATCGCCAGCAGCGGGCGCTGGATGCTGCATGAATTCGGTCATTACCTGCTGGCGGCGCGGATCGGGCAGCTTGAGTTCGATTTCGCCCATAGCGCCGGCGATTCCCTGGCGGCGGTTTTCTTTGACCCGTTGTCGGATCTGTCCAGCCCGGCCTATCCGGGCGATGCACGGATGCGGGGCTGGACCTTCCCGTTTGTCTTTGCGCCACGGCGGCATGATCGCACCCCGGCCATGGGCTGGGGCTGGTACGGTCTGCTGAACCGCTCGGTTGTTGAGGATCCGCCCAAGTCCGGCACCGAGCATAAGGCCTATCTGACGGAGCAGATCCTGTCGTCCTCATGTTTCCTGCTTTACCGCGCGCTTGGCGGCGATACGCTGGCAGGGAGCGACGCCGATTGGGGGCAACGCACCCGCGCCTCCGATATGACGCTGTATCTGCTGCTGCAGGCAATGGCAGGTCTGGCGCAATCGCCGTCGCGCGCTGAAATGCTGGAGGTTGGGATGGAAGCCGCAGGCTGGGGTGCCCCGGCGTTGGTTCCGCTACCCAGAGGCGGGGCGGAGTGGCAGCCGGCAACCTCGCACAAGGTGACACGATGGGCCTTTGAAACCATGGGCATGTTTCCGGCGAACCCGGAGAAGATCAGCAGCAAGGCGGGAGCGGCCCCGGTGGTGGATATCTACATCCGCGATCGCCGCGCCGATGTTTTTCCAACTGGTGATGGCCCGGTGACAGTGGGGCGCGGCAGCTATCTGCCGGTCTCTCTGCACTGGGCGCAGGATGCTGATTGGGTAATGCCGGGACTGGTGCCGGATCTCGGTAACCGGGGAACGGTCGCGGCGCAGGGTGCAGGGCTGCGCGTCTGGGGCGGCTGGGTCCTGAACGATAAACCGATCTCGCAGATTATGGACCGAAGCATCCTCTGGAGTCCGCATCCGCTTGCGCTGGGGCCTTGTGACATCGGCCCGGATCAGCAGGCAGCATCGGATCTGACGCAGAATGACGTGCAGCAGATCACGCAGCTCTGTAAAGATACGCGCAATGCAGCACCCGCAGGGCTGCAGCTGGTGTTTTTCTATGAGCTGACCCATGTGAATGACCGCGCCAATACCGACCCCGCAGCGGGACTGGCGCCGCAGATCGGCGCAGGCGAAACCCCGCCACAGACGGTGCAGGCCCTTGTCGATCTGGTCGCCTGTGACAACAATCTGGGCCTGCACATGATCGGCTAGGGTCGGGAGCCAAGAGGTCCCGGAGCTCAGGCGATTTCGCCCGAAATCCACGGTGTCGGCCATTCTGTCTTGGCCTTGTCAAGGATACGGTGCAGCGTCGGAACATTGAGATGTGCCCAGGGGACTGGCCCGGCGTTCGGATCAACCGGCGCGCGGTCCATCATGCAATACCAGATCCCCGCCGCGATATGGCGGCCCGCGGTTGAATCCGACGGGTAGTGCACGCCGATCCGCTCGCGGTTCACCGCGATCCGGTTGGCCATGGTCAGCAGCGGCGAGGCGATAACGTTGGTGCCAAGCAGATCGTCATAGGTCGGCTTGCGCAGCAGAGTGCCTGCCGGGATCTGGATATTGGTTCCCGTGCCATCGGACTCATAGCCCCTCACCACGCCGAATCGCTGTGCGATGCCCGGAATCTCCAGCAGTAGCAGCGACAGGAAATGGGCGAGAAAGGCGTGGCCGCTGGGAAAGGCAGGATGGGCAGGCGGACCAAATGGCACGGTTAGCCCCGGACGCAGAATTGAGGGGCGGACCCGCTTGTAATGGGCTTTGTAGCTCATATAGGCGACATTGCCGACCGCCAGTCCCAGATCAATAAGCTTCAGCGTGAAGGGGTGATCAAAGCTGTTGGCCCCCAAAAAATGGATCAGATAGGCCGGCAGGCCATCGGCCTGAATGTCGCATTCGACCATATATTGCTGACGATCATCCTCCATATACATCTTGAGCACTTCCAGCTCGGCGACGATGATCTCAAAGGCCTCCTTGGCGGCGTCCTGAGAGTCCGTTGGGGTTCCGGTTTGGACATAGCGCCAACGCAGATCGTTTTGTTCCAGCCAGCGGTCGCCGACATGGGCGGGATGCCAGTTCTGGTATTGCGATGCGAATTCCAGTGCTGCCATGGTGCCGGGTTCGGACCTGTCCGCCGCACGCAGCCATTCCCCAAGGTTGGGGTCAAATGGCAGCGCCCAGAACCGCAGAGCAGGATCCCAGTCCTCGGTGATCCATTCCAGCGCGATAGGGTATTGCGGTTGCGCCGGTGTGCCTTTGTCCTTTGGGATCTGATAGGGTGTGATGATCATCGACAGCGGGAAGGGATCGCCACCGTTGTTGTCCGGGCTGAAATCCAGCGTCCAGGGCAGGAGGCCCAGCTCTTTGGGCGTTGCGTAGTAGCTGCGCAGAATGCCGATGCCGGCGTCTGCGCCATTGCCCAGAAGATAGCCGTTATCCTCAATCCCTAATCCCAGACCCGCGCCAAGCCCCAGACCGTTGCCGAGGCCCAGACCATTGCCGAGACCCAGGCCAAGTCCTTGACCTGCGCCCAAACCCAGCCCGTTGCCAAGTCCTAATCCCAGGCCGTTACCCAGCCCCAGACCATTGCCCAAGCCGAGGCCGTTGCCAAGCCCAAGACCATTGCCCAAACCAAGACCGAGCCCAAGTCCCAGACCAAGCCCGTTCGACGACGCTTGCGAGTTGCCATGTCCAGCCATCAGTAATCCCCCTTAAACCGTTGAATACGTGTTAAAAACAAACTGTGTGACTGCGCGTGTCGGTGCTCTGCCGGTCTGCCTCTTGATGTCCTTCCTGCTTGCCGGGTTGCCCCGATCATTGTTGTTCCAAATCCTAATCAGGCAGCCCTGCGCGTGTCAGACCATCGGTCAGACGACCCAGGGCTTCCTTTGATTTCAGCGGATACCAGGTCGCAAATTTCGATACCGAAAATCCCGGATCCAGTTCGATTATTTCCCGGCCCACCTTGCGGGCGCTCTCGGTCTGCCCGCTGAGCGCAAAGGCGGCGGCGAGCAGCCGGAGGCTGGCCATGAACCGCGGTTTGTTGCGGCGGGCGTTCTTCAGGAACCGGATCGCTTCAGGCATGTTGCCATCGACAAATTCAGCAAGGCCCGCAGCAGTCAGGAAGAAGAAGCTCAACGGATCATAGGGTGCCAGTCGCCAGACATTGAGCAACCGTTCACGGGCCTCGGCGCCGTCGCCAAGATAGGCATATGTCGTCGCACTCAGCCCCCAGGCCAGCGGCAGGTTCATGTTATGGGCCAGCGCATCCTCGAAGAGTTCCAGCGCATCCTCGGGGCTGTTCTCATGCAGGCTGAGCACATGGGCGCGGATCGACAGGGTCAGCGCGTCATCGGGGTCCAGCTCGACCGCGCGGCGGGAATGGTTGATCATGGTCAGAATATCGTCGCGCGGGTTGTGGGAATACCCTTCTGCCAGAAAGAAATTCATGCACCAGGCCAGATAGGCGTGAGCCTGGGGGTAATTAGGGTCGAGAGACACGGCGCGCTTCAACAGAGCGATGGCCTCTTCATAGCTGTAGTCATCCAGCTGATAGAGCCGCGCCAGCGCCCGCAGGACACATTTATAGGCGTCCAGGCTCTCTGTGCTGCGTGCGCTGATATGCTCCGCCTCGGTCGACAGCACCTTGGGTTCCAGCATGGCCAGAATGCTGGAGGCGATTTCATCCTGAAAGGCAAAAAGATCCTGCAGGTCACCGCGATAGGTCTGGGCCCAGATCGCCCGGTTGCGCAGAACATCCATCAATTCGACAAAGATGCGGAGCTGGTCGCCATGCTGGTCGACGGAGCCGGTCAGCAGATAGGCAACGCCCAGATTGCGGCCGATCTTGGCAGGGTTTTCCTTGCTACTGCGGAATTGCAGCGTCGAGGTGCGCGCCATGACGAACATGGTGCGGCTGCGGGAGACGCCGGAGATGATCTCCTCGGTGATGCCATCGCCGAAATACTGTTCCTCGGCCTGCGCACCGCGATCCTGAAACGGCAGGACCGCCAGCGTCGGGCGGTTTTTCCAGTCAGCATGAGGATGTAGCAGAACACTGTCGCCGCTGCTGCTGAGGACCTGATAGACGTGGACGGGCCGGTCAATATTCTTCAACAGCGGCGCGCCGAGGTCGTGAAACCTGAGCGACAGCTTCCCGCGGACGATATCGCGGACCATTTTGGTGACCACCACGGTGCCCGGATTGGCGAGCTGATGAATGCGCGAGGCGATGACAACACCGTCGGACTGCACTGTCCCCTCATCGTCGATCACATCGTCGATATTGACACCGATACGGATTTCCATCGGGTTCTCTTCGGCGACCTGCTGGCGCAACCGATCCTGAACAGCCATCGCCCAGAGCACGGCATCCGTGGCGCTGGTGAATTCGACCAGCAGCGCATCCCCGGCATCCGACCGACGCACGCCGCCATAGCGTTTCAGCTCATCCAGCAGCACGGTGTCGCGCAGCTCGCACCAGCGACGGACAGTCTCAGTTGTGCTGATCTCCATATGCCGTGTGTAGTCTGCCACATCGGCAAAGGCGAAAGCTGTCAGTCGCGTCGAGATCTTTGGAAACGTTGTTGGGATGGGCCTTTGCATGGATGATGTCCTGCCGCCAGTAGGGGGGCAGTATATCGAACGGTCGCGATTTTTAAAGAATGTAGACCGGCGGTTTGCGCATCTTTGCCAGCTATCTGCGAAATGGGCACCCTGCCGGATGATCAGCTTTGAGAGCTATCAACCTCAGGGTAGACGGCGGTCTTTTTCACCACACCGTAGACGAAACTGGTGTCAATCGAACTGATGCCGCCGATGGGATGCAGGCGCGCGCGTACGAAGCGTTCGTAATCTTCCAGATCGGCCACCACCACACGCAGCAGATAATCGGCAAGGCCAGTCATCACGAAACATTCCAGGACCTCAGGCGTGCCACGGATCTGGCGTTCAAAGTTGGCCACCACGCTTTCAGTATGGTTCTCCAGGCTGACCCGCACAAAGACCGTGACCGGCAGGCCATAGACCTTGGCATCAACGTCGATGCTATAGCCCTGAATGACATTGCTGCTTTCAAGAATGCGCAGCCGGCGCAGGCAGGGAGAGGGTGAGAGGTTGACCTCCGCCGCGAGATCGAGATTCGTCATCCGCCCATTGCGTTGCAAGGCCCGTATGATGCGTCTGTCCGTCGCGTCCAATTTTGGCTTCTCTGGCATATTATGCCAATCCTTATGCTGTCTGAAGGTAAATTAGCAACTAATCGCCCAGCTGACCATCCTAAGATGCTGGAAACACATTAGGGTGATTTTCATGAAAAAGACCGACTCCAGCTTTTCGACACGTGCAATCCACCATGGCTATGACTCGCAGTCGCAGCAGGGGGCGTTGAACCCGCCGCTCTATCTGACCTCGACCTTTACCTTCGACTCCGCCGAGGCGGGCGGCGAGATGTTCACCGGTGAGCGTGAGGGGCATTTCTATAGCCGCATTTCCAACCCGACACTGGACCATCTGGAGCAGCGCATCGCCAATCTTGAGGGCGGCGAAGCCGGGCTTGCGACCGCTTCCGGCATGGGCGCAATCACCTCGACCCTATGGTCGTTTCTAGCGGCCGGGGATGAAATCATCCTAGACAAGACACTATATGGCTGCACGTTTTCCTTCATGACCCACGGGCTGCCACGATTTGGCGTCAATGTGCGTCTGGTCGATATGACAGATCCCTCAAATCTGGCAGAGGCGATCAGCCCGAAAACCAAACTGGTCTATTTCGAAACCCCGGCAAACCCCAACAATCGCCTAATCGACATCTCGGCGATTTCCGAGATCGCGCATAAAGCTGGCGCAAAGGTGGTTGTCGACAACACCTTTGCCACGCCGGTGATCACACGCCCGATCGAACTGGGCGCCGATATCGTGGTGCATTCGGCAACGAAATTCATCAGCGGCCATGGCGATGTGATCGCCGGTCTGGTTGTCGGCTCAAAGGAGGACGTCACCCAGATCCGTCTTGTCGGGCTGAAGGATATGACCGGTGCGGTGATGTCACCCTTTAGTGCGATGCTGTTGATGCGCGGTTTGAAGACGCTTGAACTGCGAATGGAGCGTCACTGCAAATCCGCCCGCAAGGTGGCTGAGGCGCTGCAATCCCACCCGGCGGTGGAGCGGGTCTATTACCCGGGCCTTGACGGCTTTGCACAGAATGAACTGGCCGCGCGGCAGATGTCGGGCTTTGGCGGGATGATCCCCTTTGAGGTTGTTGGTGGCAAGGCTGGCGGTATCGCCATGATGAACCGGCTGGAGCTGGTCCAGCGCGCGGTGTCGCTGGGCGACGCCGAAACGCTGATCCAGCACCCGGCCAGCATGACCCATTCGACCTATACCCCCGAAGAGCGTGCAGAACATGGCATCGCCGAGGGGCTGCTGCGGATGTCAGTTGGGCTTGAAGGTGTCGATGATATCATCGACGATCTGATGCAGGCGCTGTCCTCGCATAACGCTTACGCCGCCGCCTGAGTATGGCGGCCCCGGGTGGGGTGTTTCATTCCGCCAGATTTGACAGGTCCCCTCCGCATTCGTGCGGGAGGGAGAGTATCTTCACCTAATCAATGAGTTGACCCATGACCTCTTCAGTGGCCGCGCCGATACCTTCCTCCGAAACGCTCAAGACGATCGAGCAGCGGCTATTGTGGCTGTCCCACTGGATGATCCACAACGCCAACCACCTGCGCCCCAAGGCGGACGGCATCAAGGTTGGCGGTCATCAGGCCAGCTCGGCTTCTATGGTGTCGATCATGACCGCGCTCTACTTCAGCGCGCTGCGGCCAGAGGACCGGGTGGCGGTGAAACCCCATGCCTCGCCGATCTTTCATGCGATCCAGTATCTGATGGGCAACCAGACCCGCGAGAAGATGGAAAACTTCCGGGGCTTTGGTGGCGTGCAGAGCTATCCGAGCCGCACGAAGGATATTGATGACGTGGATTTCTCGACCGGCTCCGTGGGGCTTGGGGTGGCGATCACTTCCTTTGCGTCGATGGTCCAGGATTATGTTACCGCGAAATCCTGGGGATCCGATGCGCCAAAGGGGCGGATGGTCGCGCTTGTCGGCGATGCCGAACTGGACGAGGGCAATGTTTACGAATGCCTTCAGGAGGGATGGAAGAACGACCTGCGCAACACCTGGTGGATCATCGACTATAATCGCCAGTCGCTGGATGGGATCGTGCGCGAAGGGCTGTTTCAGCGGATCGAGAAGATCTTCGACGCCTTCGGCTGGGATGTGGTGAAGGTGAAATACGGCGCCTTGCAGCGCGCCGCCTTTGAGGAGCCGGGCGGTGACAAGCTGCGCCAGTGGATTGATGACTGTCCCAATCAGACCTATTCGGCGCTGACCTTCATGGGTGGTGCTGTCTGGCGTCAGCATCTGCTGGATGATCTGGGCGATCAGGGCGACGTCAGCGCGCTGATCGAGCGCCGCTCCGATGCAGAGCTGGCAGCCTTGATGGAGAACCTCGGCGGCAACTGCGTTGCGACCATGGCCGAGACATTTGCCGCCATCGACCATGACCGCCCGGTCTGTTTCCTCGCCTATACGGTCAAGGGCTGGGGTACACCCATTGCCGGCCACAAGGACAATCACGGCGGGCTGATGAACAAGACCCAGATGGCCGAATGGCAGCGCTATATGGGGGTTGCCGAGGGGCAGGAGTGGGAGCCCTTTGCGACCGTGCAGAACCCCGCTGCATTGCAGAGTTTTCTGGATCAGGTGCCGTTTTTTGCAAAAGGGGCGCGGCGTTATCACGATGCCCGCCTGCCGGTGCCGACAGTCGAGGTGAAAACCGACCGCGAGATGTCGACCCAGATGGGCTTTGGCAAGATCCTCGATGATCTCTCCAAAGGTGACAGCGACCTTGCCGCGCGCATTGTGACCATGTCGCCGGATGTGACGGGGACCACGAACCTTGGCCCCTGGGTGAACCGGCGCAAGCTCTTTGCACGTAAGGCGCAGGCGGATGCCTTTATCGAACACAAGATCCCCTCAACCGCGAAGTGGGAGTTCACGCCAGAAGGCCAGCATATCGAGCTGGGCATCGCCGAAATGAACCTGTTCCTGCTGCTGGGGGCTGCCGGCCTGTCGCAATCGCTGTTTGGCAAGCGGCTGATCCCTATCGGCACGGTCTATGATCCCTTTGTGGCGCGTGGCCTCGATGCGCTGAACTACGCCTGTTATCAGGATGCCCGCTTCATGATCGTGGGCACGCCTTCCGGCGTGACCCTGGCGCCGGAGGGCGGTGCGCATCAATCCATCGGCTCACCCCTCATCGGGATGAGCCAGGACGGGCTGGCCGCCTTTGAGCCGGCTTTTGTGGATGAGCTGGCGGTGATCATGGAATGGGCCTTTGATTATCTTCAGCGCGACGGCGAGGGCGATCCGGATGAACGCACCTGGCTCCGGGATGAGACCGGCGGTTCCGTCTATCTGCGCCTGACCACCAACCCGATTGAACAGCCGGGCAAGCGGGTTGATGACGCCTTCCGTCAGGGCGCGATTGATGGCGCCTATTGGCTGAAGCAGCCGGGGCCGAACTGCGATGTGGTGATTGCCTATCAGGGGGCGGTTGCGCCGGAGGCAATCAAGGCCGCTGCCGCCATCGGCGAGGGACGCCGCGATGTCGGCGTTCTGGCAGTGACCTCGGCCGACCGGCTGAACGCAGGCTGGACTGCTGCGCAGCGGGCCCGGGCGCGCGGTGTGCCGCAGGCACAAAGCCATATCGAGGCATTGCTGGCGGAGCTGCCGCGTCACTGTAAACTGATCACGGTGATCGACGGCCACCCGGCGACGCTGAGCTGGCTGGGCAGTGTGCAGGGCCATCAGAGCATTCCGCTGGGGGTCGAGCATTTCGGTCAGACCGGCACCATCGCCGATCTCTATCGCCACTTCGGCATTGATGCGCAGGCGATCACCGAAGCGGCCGATGGGCTGACCGCAGGCAGACGGCTGAAGGTCGTATAGCAACCTCGACCCAATGCAGCGCCAGCCCTGACCGATTGGCAAAGGTAGGAAAGCGGCAGGCATCCGTGCGCCCCCGCGCATCCCGTCGCGCAGGCCCCGCCACCGCCCGCAGGGATTGAGAGGCCAATATAATAACGGCTCCCGAAGTAATCTTCGGGAGCCGTATGTGCTGAAGGTCGGCAGGCGGGCCAAAGCGGGTGTTCGGTGCCGTCGCATAGGGTGTCAACTATCTGCACTACGCGGGCCTCGGCGAAATCACGATACGTATAGATCGATAACTTTGCGGGCCTCAGCGATCACCTCTTCGCGAAATGCCGCTGGCCCATGGACCTCGGCCTCAGCGCCCAGAGATAGAACGTCACGGATGGCCTTTACGCCAACCTCCATTTGTACGTTTACGCAGAACCATCCTTTTCGTTTCGGGATCAGAACAGGGGACTGCGGTGCAAAACCCATTTCGTTCAACATGCGCAGACCAGTTGAACTGACATGAAGTGCAACGGATTGAGACTTCAGCCGGTGCTCGAAATCTGCGATCCAGCTGTTCCAAAAGGCGCTGATATCAAAAGTCGTCGGGCGTGAGAACGTGTCGTCAAGAACCTTGATGCTCCGGATATTTGCAATCTTGTAGACACGTGGGGTTTCGACGAGCGCAACGAGATACCAGTTACCGGCTTTCAGGACAATCGCCAGGGGCGATACAACGCGGTCCACGACGCCTTTCCAGCTCTCGTATTCTATCGACAGTCGCCGTTCATTCCACACCGCAGCGGCAACCTCCGACACAAATGGAGCAGTGTCCTTCTTTCGATACCAACCCTGCGGATCCAACAAAAACCGCTCGGAAACAACAATGGCCTGATCGCGCGCGGGACCAGAGAGCGAAGCCATGACTTTTAGCTCTGTTTGGCTCGCAGCTTTCAGCAAACCCAGATCATCCAATGCAGAACCAAGCCCAGCCAGCAGCAGGCTGCGTGCTTCATCCGCATCAAGGCCTGTCAAACGGGTCTGGTATCCATCCATCAACCGATACCCGCCGCCTCGTCCCCGCTCGGCGAAAACCGGGACACCTGCATAGCTCAGCTGATCGATGTCCCTGTGGATCGTGCGCAAGCTGACCTCAAACTCATCGGCCAATTGCTGTGCCGTCATCAGGCCGCGGGTTTGGAGAAGCAACAAAATTGACAGTAAACGCGAAGATTTCATCTGCTCTCTCAAAAACATGACACGAAGTGTCATGTTATGTCGTTCATAAGCACTCTTGTCACGAAAGATAAGGGAGACACCATGCACACCGATTGCGACCCCACGGCGACAACCGCTGTTCAGAATGATTTTGACTTCATGTTCGGGTCTTGGACTGTAAAGCACAGACGCTTGAAGGAGCGGCTAACCGGCTGCGATGATTGGGAGGTTTTCGATGGCCTTTCGCAAACTCAGCCAATTCTTGCAGGCAATGGAAATATTGAAGACAACTTTGTCGGGTTTCCTGGGCAGCCTTATCGCGCGATTGCGTTGCGAAGCTTCGATCCTGGTTCAGGGGTGTGGGCAATCTGGTGGCTCGACGGTAGATTACCCCACATGCTTGATACACCGGTAAAAGGTGCATTTACAGGAGATATCGGCGAATTTCGCGCGAATGACGTGTTGAATGGGCAGCCTATAATAGTCAGATTTCTTTGGAAAAAAGGGCCGGTGCCGCGATGGGAGCAGGCGTTTTCAACCGACGATGGAACCACATGGGAAACCAACTGGACGATGGACTTTACACCGGCTGCCTGATGAACGACAGGGTTCTGCCGGATAACGGGCTTTGGGACGGAGCGTAGAAACGGTCAAACGGGCCCACAACCGCCGCTGAGGAATACGCAGCATCCTTCACGAAAAGCCGGTGTTGATTTGGATAACACAAAGCCCGGACCGCAAGATGCGCTCCGGGCTTTTAATCTTTTCGTCGCAGATGGTGTGACCACGACGCCAAGAGCCGGTGATTGGCTCTGCGGGCGTGTCATGAACTGCCGTCAGCTGGCGTCGGCATCGACCTCGCGAAAGATGCCGACCAGTTTGGTGACGTCTCCGTTGTCGTCGCGGATCGCCATGCCTTTGCTTTCGACGCGGATCTCGACGCCGTCCTTGCGGATCAGGCGTTTGACAAAGCGGAAGCCTTCACCGCTTTCGATGGCTTCGGCGACATTGCGTTTGACGTCCTCGCGATCATCGGGATGGAAGAAGGCAATCGCGCTGTCGATATCCGGCACATAGTTCTCTGGCGTCACACCGTGGATCTCATAGACCTTCGGCGACCAGTAAGGGGTCTGTTCATCAGCCTCGATGGACCAGAAACCGATCCCGACCATCTCCTGTACCAGTTCGGCCTGTGTCAGCAGCGCCTCGGCGCGCTGGCGGGCCTCGACGGTTTCGGTGACATCGGTGCCGATGGTGAAAACCGTCGGCTCTCCGGTGATATGGTGCGGGAAGCGATGCCGGTCCATGTTGATCCAGCGCTCTTCGCCGCCATCGGCCAGTGTCACCTGACGCAATTCACTGTCAAAGCCTTCGGCCTTGTCCAGGACCGCGTCGTCCTGCTCGAACATCTCCTTGCCCGCTTCATTGTCTTTGATGAGTGAAAACACATTTTTCGACAATGCCTTGTCACGGCTGAGGCCCAGCAGCTCAGCATAGGCCTCACTGATGCGCAGGATTTCACCGCTGCGGGTCCGGTTCAGCAGCAGCAGTTTCGAATTGTCGAGGATCATCTCCATCTCATGCGCCATGCCGGGGAATTCCGACACCACCATGGTGACGCCAAGGATCTGCCCGTTGACATCGAAGTAGGGCGAGCAGGTCAGCCGGATACGGGTGCCGCGCGAAGTGAATTCCTCGGTGACGGTCTGGCCAAGGCGCAGCGCCTCGCTACAGATCGGCGCCAGGATCGGGAATCCTTCCGGCAGGGCGCATTGGCTGATGTGCGGGCTGGAGATGGGCCGCCGGATGTTGAACATCCGGGTCGCCGCCAAAGTCGCCTGAGTGATCTGAAGCGCACTGTCGGCCACAACAATCGCCAAGGGCGTGCTTTCGAGCACAGAAATCAGCTCGCCGGTGCGTCCGCTCAGCTCGGACGCCGTCACCTGCAATTCCTCGTTGACGGTGATCAGCTCCTCGTTGGTGGACTGGAGCTCCTCGTTGGAGGTTTCCAACTCTTCGTTGGTGGCCTGCAACTCTTCATTGGTGGATTGCAGTTCTTCGTTCAGCGATTGCAGCTCCTCATTCGAGGTTTCAAGCTCCTCGATGGTCTGCTGCAGTGCTTCGCGGGTGGCTGCAACCTCATTCTCCAGATTGCGGATCCGCTCAAATGTCGCGTCACCTTCCTCGCCGACGAACGGAGCCTGATCGATCTTGGACCGGTCTACGGTCACCGGGGTGAACACCACCAGCGCTGCACGTTCGCTGATCTCCTTGGCCACGATCGGGTAGACGTCGAGCCGGATTTCCTCATCGTCAGTCTCGGCAAGAAGGTGGCGGGCACCGCCCTTATGGGTGCCGTTCTTCAACGCGATGGTGATCAGGCTGCGGGCTTCTTCGCGCAGCGGGCTGCGCAACAGATCAAGGTGCATCCGCAGCGAACTGGTCTCGTTCACCTCAATGAACTGGCTGACCGAGCCATAGACACGCGCGATGGAGAAATCTTCGGTCACCAGCAGGGAATTCTTGCCCAGCGACTGCGCCAGCGCCTCGAACAGCTGGCGATCGGTTGATGGCGCCTGCTGCGATGGCGGCTTGATGGTTGGACGCTGCACCATCATCGGGATCGACGGCATGTTATAGGGCTGCTGCGACTGATGGGCACGCAGGGAGCGTTTGCGATAGACATGACTGGCTGAGCGGTCCTGCACAAACAGCTCATCCGATCCGGCGACGCTTTCTGCGGTGCCGAGGAACAGCAGACCATGCGGTGACATAGCGTAGTGGAAGCGCGACATGACCTTTTGCTGAAGCGGATTACCAAAATAGATCAGTAGGTTCCGACAGCAGATCAGGTCCACCTTCTGAAATGGCGGGTCCTGGCAGACGTTGTGGTCCGAAAACAGAACCGCATTGCGCAGATTATCGACCACCCGGACACCATCGGTCTGCCGGATAAGGTATTTGTCAGCCAGCTCCGAGGGGATATCGTTGAGTGCGGCGAGGCTATAGACTCCCTTACGGGCCGTCTTCAGCGCGTCCTTGTCGATATCCGTGGCAAAGATCTGGACCCGTGACTTCAGCTGGTTGGTCGGATTGCCGAGCGCCTCTGACACGACCATGGCGATGGAATAGGCTTCCTCGCCGGTGGCGCAACCCGCAACCCAGATCCGCAGGGGGCCGGGGCCGCGATCCTTGATCAACTGCGGCAGCAGAGTCTTCAGAAGCTCGAATTCCTCGCGATCACGAAAGAACCGGGTGACGGAGATCAGGAGATCCTGGAACAGCGCATCCACCGCATGGGGGTTGTTGCGGCAGAACTGCGTGTATTCCTCCTGGGTTTCGATCCCCAGGGCGATCATCCGCCGCTCGATACGACGGCTGATTGTTGTCTGCTTGTAGTCGCGGAAATCGACGCGGGTGCGCGCAAGAAGGATCTGCAACAGATCCGAAACCGGTGAATCCCTCAGACTGTTTTCGTGGCGAAACGAGGAAAAGTCACGCGGTGAGGAGAGGATTTTCTGTAGATTGGTGCCAATATCCTGCGGCCGCAGCACCAGATCAACGCAGCCGGTCTGCACCGCTGCTACCGGCATGCCGTCGTATTTCGCGCTTTCGGCGTCCTGTGCAATGGTGATGCCGCCAGCCTCGCGGATGGCCTGCACACCATAGGCCCCATCGCTGCCGGTGCCGGACAGGATGATCGCCATAGAGTTGTCGCCGTTCTGCTCCGCCAGGCTGACCAGAAAGCGGTCGACCGACGGGCGCGGGGTGCCGGGTTCGGCATTCGGATCCTGCAAGAGATGCAGACGGCCTTTCGAGAAGATGACATCGCTTTTGGGCGGCGTGATATACACGACATTCGCTTCCGGCACGGTGCCGTTTTCGATGGTGCCAACTTTCAGCTGGGTCTGCCGCGCCACCAGCTCGGTCATCAGGCTTTTGTGGTGTGGTGACATGTGTTGCACAACAACATAGGCGGCAGGCGCATCCACAGGGAGAGTCGCGACGAGCTCTCGGATGGCTTCCAGTCCACCAGCGGACGACCCGATTCCGATGATTGTCAGGTCATTCTTCGTTTGCGTTGTCATATGCGTGCCTATCGTCTACCATATGTAAACCTCTTATCCTCTAGATCGATGTCAGGTCCATGGCAAATCCCGATCGGACTGAGGTTTTGACCGGACGATGTGTCTACCGTCACGGTTGAGCAATCGAGGAGGCAACATAATGCAATTAATGGTTGTATAGAGCTTGACGTGGAATGTTACTCCAAACTACGCTGCTTAAACGGTTTGTAAACTACTCCTAACTACATATTAAAGACATCTCCAGTTATACAGGTTGGGTGTAATGAACGTTGTTGCCATGACTGACAATATGGATGCTGGAGAGGATCAGCGCAGGTTCATCGTGAACCTTATGGCTCAGAAGGGGCAGCTGCCCTTTGTCCGCTCTTGCGAAGTGGTCAGCCCGACATTCCGCAATCGCACATCCTTCGTCAAATCACTGGCGCTGGAGGACGTGTTTTGCGACTCGATCGCCGAGGGGTTGAACGACTGCGTTAAGATGCTGTCGGGCGACACACAGGTGATATCGCTGCCCTCGCTGATACTTGAAGTTCCGGGGCTCGTCCTTGCCGGGGCGCATATCCTGACAACGGTCAACGATGACGGCAGCCAGTCCATTATTATCAGGTTCCGGATCAGCCTTGGCGGTATTGGCTATGCGTTCCGCCCCGACGTGGGCTTTGGTGCCGGGCTTGAAGATCTGACGCGTGAGGTGAGCGCACAGGTGCTCACCGATCTTGCGCTGCCATTGCTGAATGTGCTTTCGGCGACCGATGCGGGTCTGGTCGATGCCGAAACGGCAATCGGCTCGCTCAGCCGGCAGCTTGCGGATCGTGTCCATGAGATTCGCTTCCAGATCGAACTGGTGAAGCGCTATACAGACGGGTTGGAACGGCAGCGCAACAGCTGCACCGCCCCAGAACCCGCGCCAAAGCAACTGCGTCAGCTCAGCTCCGGCTGACACTTGCACCGCAAGGGGCGTTAATCCCGCAATGTCGCTGCAAATGATGGCTCCACATCTTCTGATACCTGGCGTCAATCGTCATGGTGGCTGCTCTGCTTGCGGATCTAGGTGCAATGGATTCCACCGCTGAATATAATGCCTTACCAAACGGGCGGAGACGCAAGGCCGGTTGAGTGAATTGCCTGACTGGGTTGTATTCAGCCGTTCTTATCGGGCGGTTCAACAGCCTGTTTTCATGGCAATGCGGGGGCGGGGCGCCTGCGTTGACCACAAGCCTTCTCCCCAAGGGCGGAACGAATACCTCGCTTGCATGGACGTGTCACGTCAGGAGGCGCGTCAGCTCCGGTAAGTTTTAAGGTTAGATATTTTAATCTTGAAATAAATATCCACTTCGGCCTAGGCTTGCCAAAGCGGCCGGTGCAACGGCCGATGGACGGAGCGCAGCCCGATGGGTGTGCGGGGATCTGGACGGCAGCCATATGCTGACCGCTGTCATCGTGACAATTCCATACATCCCCGCAAAATGCTGGCGCCGCGCGGTCCAATCGGAAAGAGTAAGCAGCGAGGAGTCACCACAGAAGTGACCTTCATTGCTCAGATAGATCAGGGAGATGGACCAATGACGACACTTAAGACCATGGCGCTTGCCGCAGCGGTTTCGACGCTGGCCTTGGCCGCCGGCGCCGAGACAAAGATTGGCATGATCACAACGCTATCCGGCGGTGGTGCAGGACTGGGTGTCGACGTGCGCGACGGCTTCATGCTGGCAATGGAACAGGCCGGCCGCGACGACATCGAGGTGGTCATCGAGGATGATCAGCGCAAACCAGAAAGCGCCGTACAGATCGCCGACCGCATGATCCAGTCCGAAAAGGTTGACATCATGACCGGGATCATCTGGTCCAACCTCGCAATGGCAGTGGTGCCCGCGGCGACGGCTCAGGGCGTGTTCTACCTGTCGCCCAATGCAGGCCCCTCCGCGTTGGCGGGCAAGCGCTGCCATGAGAATTATTTCAACGTCGCCTGGCAGAATGACAACCTGCACGAGGCAGCAGGTGCCTATGCAAATGACGCGGGCCTGAAAAACAGCTACATCCTCGCCCCGAATTACCCCGCAGGTCAGGACGCGCTGACCGGCTACAAGCGCATGTATAAAGGCGAATTGGCGGGCGAGACCTACACCAAGCTTGGCCAGACCGACTATGCCGCAGAGATCGCCCAGATCCGCGCATCCGGTGCCGACAGCGTCTATTTCTTCCTGCCCGGTGGCATGGGGATTTCATTCCTCAAGCAATACGCCGACAGCGGTGTCGATCTGCCCGTTGTAGGTCCGGCCTTCAGCTTTGATCAGGGGATCCTGCAAGCAGTCGGCGGCGCCGCGCTTGGGATCAAGAACACCTCGCAGTGGAACAAGGATCTCGACAACCCAGCCAACACGGCCTTTGTTGCGGCCTTTCAGCAGAAATATGAGCGTCTGCCGTCGCTCTATGCAAGCCAGGGCTATGACACTGCCAACCTCATCCTGAGCGCGCTGGACAAGGCAAGTGTCGATGACAAAGACGCCTTCCGCGCCGCGCTGAAGGCGGCAGAGTTCGACTCCGTCCGGGGAGATTTCAAATTCGGCGACAACCATCACCCGATCCAGAACATTTATGTTCGTGAAGTCATTCAGGAAGGCGATGTCTACACCAACAAGATCATCGCAACAGGTCTGGAAAATCACGCCGACGCCTATGCGGCAGACTGCAAGATGTAAAACCATCTGAGTGATGCGGGCCAGTGGAGGACACCGGCCCGCATATCACAAACCCAGTTGTTGCGGAGGCACGCTGCCTCTGCCTTGGTGGAACTGTCACATGTCCCTCATTCTAATATTGGAGCAGATCCTGAACGGATTGCAGTTCGGGGTGATGCTCTTCCTCATGGCGGCTGGCCTGACGCTGGTCTTCGGCGTCATGGGGCTGATCAATCTGGCGCATGGTGCGCTTTATATGGTTGGCGCCTTTGCCGCTGCCATTGTCGCGGGCTGGACCGGTTCCTTTGTGCTTGCGCTGGTGGCCAGTCTCGCTGCCGCCGCAGCCGCCGGCGCGCTGGTCGAACTTCTGGTGATCCGCAAGCTTTATGATCGGGATCATCTGGATCAGGTGCTGGCGACCTTTGCGCTGATCCTCATATTTTCCGAAGGCACACGCTGGGTCTTTGGCTCCTTTCCACTGTTCCTCGATGTGCCAAGCTACCTGTCGGGGCCCGTCACCCTGCCGGGCGGTATTCAATATCCACTCTACCGGCTGACGATCATCCTGATCGGGCTGGTGGTGGCGGCTGGTCTGTTCTGGCTGATCGCGCGCACGCGCATCGGCATTCAGATCCGTGCAGGTGAGAATGATCGCGAGATGATCGCCGCACTTGGTGTAGATATTTCAAAGCTCTACACGCTGGTCTTCGCGCTTGGGGCAGCGCTTGCGGGCCTCGCCGGCGCATTGGTCGGGGCCATCCAGTCGGTTCAGGTCGGCATGGGAGAGCCCGTGCTGATCCTGGCCTTTGTGGTGATTGTCATTGGCGGCATCGGCTCGATCAAGGGGGCGCTGGTCGGCGCGCTTCTCGTCGGGCTGACGGATACACTTGGCGGGGTTTTCCTGCCGCAGTTCTTTGGCCTGTTCATGGAACCTGCAAGCGCGACATCCATCGGAGCATCGCTTGCGTCGATGCTGATCTACATCCTGATGGCTGCAATCCTGTTGGTGCGCCCATCCGGTCTATATGGGGGACAGCATTGATGGCGCACGAAAAACTGTTGAACGCGGCGGTGATCCTGCTGCTGTTGGGAATTCCGCTCTGGGCGCATTTCGTCGGCGACCCCTTTGTGATCACGCTCGCCACCAAGGTGGCAATCCTGGCGCTGGCAGGCGTCGGGTTGAACATCGCACTTGGCATCGGCGGGCTGGTCAGCCTGGGCCACGCGGCGTTCTTTGGAATTGGCGGCTATGCGATGGGGATCCTTGCCGCCCATGCGCAGAACTACGAGCCGCTGGCACAGTGGCCGATGCTGATAGAAGGCACCAACCAGATGCCGGTCATTTGGCTGGTCGCGGTTCTTGTCAGTGCCTTTGCTGCATTGGTCATTGGTGCGCTTAGCCTGCGCACATCGGGTGTCTATTTCATCATGATCACCTTGGCCTTTGGTCAGATGCTGTATTACTTCGCCATCAGCTGGACCGCCTATGGTGGCGAGGATGGTCTGTCGATCTGGGTGCGCAATGAATTCCCCGGCCTCAACACATTGGTTCCATTGCAGTTCTTTCTGGTCTGCTATGTGATCTTATGTGCTGCGCTGTGGTTTGCGTCGCGTCTGGCGCGGGCGCCTTTTGGTCTGGCGCTGGCAGCTGCGCGGCAATGCGAGGCGCGGGTGGAGACGGTCGGGATTACGCCCTACAAACTGCGGCTGACGGCTTTTGTCATCTCTGGCGCGATCACCGGTCTGGCGGGGGCGCTATTTGCGGATCTGAACCGCTTTGTCAGCCCGACCATGCTCAGCTGGCACACCAGCGGCGAGATCATGATCTTTGTCATCATCGGCGGGGTTGGCCGCCTGTTTGGTCCGGTCATCGGCGCGGCGCTGTTCATCCTGCTTGAACACTTCCTCGGCGGGATCAGCGATTATTGGCAGATCTACCTTGGCGGTCTGTTGCTCATCATCGTGCTATATGCCCGCGGCGGCGTGATCGGCGCAATCAGCGGACGGGAGGTCGCCCATGACTGAGGTGCAGAGGTCAGAGCAGGTTCTGAAGGTCAGCAATCTCAGCAAATCCTTCGGCGCATTGCAGGCGAGCAAGAACATCTCGCTTGATCTTCGGGCGGGGGAAATTCATGCGCTGATCGGCCCAAATGGAGCAGGGAAATCCACACTTATCAAACAGATATCCGGTGAACTTCGACCGGATAGCGGATCAATCTCCCTGCTAGGCCAGCCGGTTGACGAACTGGATCGCGTGGCGCGGGCGCGGATGGGACTGGGCCGGACCTTTCAGATTTCGGCCCTCGCGATGGAGTTCACGGTGCTGCAAAACGCAGTGCTTGGCGCATTGGGCGCGCGGGGCGGCGTGTTTCGGTTCTTGGGCAATGTCATGAAGGACAAGGCGCTGGTGGCACAGGCAGAGCACGCATTGGATCGTGTCGGACTGAGCAATGAGGCGGCGCGGCGCACGGCAGATCTCTCTCATGGGCAGCGCCGCCAGCTGGAGGTGGCCGTTGCGCTCACCATGGCGCCTAAGCTGTTTTTGATGGATGAACCCATGGCCGGGCTTGGGGCTGGCGGATCACAGGCGCTTACCGGGTTTCTCGACCAGCTGCGACAGGAGGCGCCAATCCTGTTGGTGGAACACGATATGGATGCGGTTTTTGCGCTTGCTGATCGGATCAGCGTCCTGGTCTACGGCGAGGTGATCGCAACCGGCACCACCGATGAGATCCGCAACCACCCCGAAGTCCGCCGCGCATATCTGGGTGAGGAGGAGGCGGTATGACGCTGTTATCGCTTAAGAACGTCACGGCCTCTTATGGTCCGTCTCAGGCCTTGTTTGGGGTCGATCTGGAGATCGGCGAAGGTGAGGTTGTCGCGCTGATGGGGCGCAATGGGATGGGCAAATCAACCACGATCAAGACCATCTGTGGAATGTTGCCCGCAAGCGACGGGACGCTGTCCTTCGCCGGACAGAACCTGCGCAAACTGCCGTCGCACAAAATTGCAAGGCTCGGCGTTGGTCTGGTGCCGGAGGGGCGGCGATGCTTTGCACCGCTGACAGTGGAGGAGAACCTGACCGCCGCGGCGCGTCCGGGCCCATGGGATTTTTCCATGGTTGCGGATCTTTTCCCCCGTTTGGCGGAGCGTCGCGATCAGACGGCTTCCTCCCTGTCGGGCGGAGAGCAGCAGATGCTGGCCATCGGACGCGCGCTGATGATCAACCCAAGATTATTGATACTGGATGAGGCAACCGAAGGTCTGGCCCCGGTGGTCCGTCAGGAGATCTGGGCCGCCATTGCCCGACTGAAACGCGATAGCGGCCTTGCAATCCTGGTGGTGGACAAGACCCTGCGCGAACTGGCGGCTGTGGCGGATCGCGCGGTGATCCTGAACAAGGGGGTGACGGTCTGGACCGGCGGCATGGCCGCGCTGACGCCCGACTTGAAAGACCGCTATCTGGGCGTCTAGGCGCTGCCGCGGCTTGGACTTGTGATCTGGCTTTGCTAGGCAGGGCAAAATCCCCGGCCAAGGAGCCTGACATGCCCGCCATCACCCTCTGCATTCCGGCCTACGCAATGGGCGGCGACGGTGCGCGCTACCTTCAGGACTCCTTTGAGCACCTTTGCAATCAGAGTTTTACCGACTTTGATATCGTCGTCTCCGATCAATCCGATGACACCGCGGTAGAGGATGTTTGTCGATCCTACGAGGATCGTCTGTCGATCACGCATCTGTGGAACCGCGAGGGGCTGCGGCAGGCCTCCGCCAATGTGAACAACGCTATGGCCCATGCCACGGGTGAGGTGATCAAAGTGTTGTTTCAGGATGATTTGATTATAGATCCCAATGGATTGTCTCATATTCATGATGCAATGGGGCAGGGCGCTGACTGGTGTCTTTGCGGCTCTGGTGTGACGCGGGACGGCAGCAGCATCCTGCGCCCGATGGTGCCCCGTCTGAGCGCGCGTTTGCATTTTGGCAAGAATACCGTCTCAAGCCCCTCGGTGCTCGCAATGCGCCGCGCTTCGGCGCTGGAGTTTGACGAACAGCTGATCTGGCTGATGGATGTCGACCTGTATAAACGGTTGTGGGACACCTACGGCGACCCGGTCATTGTGCAGGGGACCATCATTGCCAATCGCATGCACGACGGGCAGGTCAGCGCCTCTGTCAGCAAGGCGCTGCGACAGAAGGAACTGCGCTACGTCGCCCGGAAATTTGCCCGCAGCACCACGCTGCGCGGCTGGCTAGAGTATCTGCGGCAGCGTCTGAAGGCGCTGTAATCCAAGGCATGGGGTGACGGGCAAATCGGCCTTTGCCCGTCAACTATCTCAATGGCTTAGCGGGGCAGGTGAATGTTGAACTGCTCACGTATCGCCTTGTCCAGAACCGGATCGAACTGTGCCTGCGATGGCTCCGCGAGGATCTGAAGCTTGCGCGCAATGGCCTTGGCCACGAGATCAGGTTTGTCGATCTCCACCCATTCCTTTGGCGATGTGCGATCAGCCAGAGCCGGGTAGATATAGTCGGTCTGCATACGTCCCAATGTCTGGTCCGACCCCAGATAATGCCCCGGCCCGCCGATACAGGTGGCGCGGATTGTCTCCAGGCTGACCGAATCTTCGTCAACCTCGATGCCGCGGACGCAGCGCAGGGCCTGCCCGATCAGATCATCCCCGAGGATCAGCGACTCCAGACAGAAGCCGAGCAGAGAGGCGTGCATTCCGGCGGCCTCGTAAACCATGTTCAGTCCTGACAATCCGGCCAGAACGTTGGAGCACATCTGCTCCCAGCCGGCCTGCATGTCCGGCATCTTGGCATCGGCAATACCCGCTGCTGCGCCACCGGGCAGCCCGTAGAAGGCGTGCATCTGTGCACAGCCCGCCGATAGCAGTGCCTGTTCGCCGGAGCCGCCGGACATCGCGCCGGTGCGCAGGTCGGAGACAAAGGGCCAGGTTCCAAAAATCGCGGGCGCGCCGGGCTTTACCGCGTTGACGTAAACCAGCCCGGCGAGGCATTCGGCAACCGCCTGAACAATGGCGCCGGCAATCGGCGCAGGCGCGGTGGCGCCGGCCTGTCCGGCAGACAGCAGCAGAACCGGCATACCTGCAAGGATCACTGCCTCCATCGCCTGACAGCTTTCGGTGGCGAATTTCATTGGCGGCACAACAAAGCAGTTGGAATTGGAGACAAAAGGCCGTTCGCGCCAGGCCGCCTCTCCGCCCGCGATCATGTGCAGCATCTCCATCGCCGGCGCAACAAAGGCGGGATCCGAGAACGACGTCCCCACATGTTTGGTCGTGCCGGAGCAGCAGGCGTAGATGGTGTTCAGATCCATCTCGAGGTTATCGGTGATATCGCGCGCCACCATGGGCCGTTGCAGGAAGTGGATATTGTCCATCCTGTCGCAGATACGGGCGGCATCGTGCAGATCCTGAACGGTGCATTCGCGGTAGTTTCGCCCGTCGATCTCGACCAGATGGACCGCCGCACCCGCAGTGCCATAATGTACTTTGTTGCCAGAGAGATGCAGGTCGTTCTTCGGGTCGCGACCATAGAGGGTCACGCTGCGATTGGCGTTGCGAATTGTATCTTCCACCAGAGCGCGCGGAAACCGGATGCGGCCGTCCTCGCCCTGGATACATCCTGCGGCAGTCAGATAGGCCACACCGGTTGGTGGTGCATCTGCCAGCCCGATCTGTTCCAGCGCGTCCAGGGCCGCCTGATGAATGCGTTCGACGCCGACATCGCTGAGGGGGCGGTACTGCCCGCCTTCCAGTCCGGGGCGGACCGGGCGCAGGTGATCGGCAAGCGGCGCGGCACGGGCGGCACGACGGGCAGCGCGTCCGCCGCTACGGGCCGCACGAGGGGAGTTCGATTGATCTGTCATTGGGGTCTCTCAGGTTTTGGGGTCGGATCTGATGGGTTCAGATCCGCTGTGGCCGCCCCCGTGCCGCACGTCCGCGAGCCGCCCCGATCGTGCGGCCGATCAGGCTGATGATCCATCGCTCGCCTGACTGTGGTTCCATCTGGATGCCTGTCATGTCGACACTCCGCTTCACTCTGGACATCGTTGCACAGAAGGGGGGCGATTCTGTTCCATTTGCGACCAATGTGAAATTTGCGACAGAAATTTCACGCAGGTCTGGAATTCCCGACCGCTGGCAGCTGCGGGCGGGTTTGGAAAAAATCTAATTAATCAATGAGATTGCGATGCGGTTTTCATCTGCACCAAAGGCGCGATTTCGGGCAATCTCAGGACAGGATCATACTGAACCGAGTGTTAAACATTCTGGAGGATACTGGTCGCAGATGGGTCGTCACGCGCGCTGAAGCAGCGCGCAGCCAGAAAAGGGCAGAGCCGATGATACCGGCCAAATTACGCACCACGTTGAAGAACTGCCTGTCAGCGGGGCCGGCACGCCGGTCGGATGGTTCTGGCCATCTGTGGCGAGGGGCAGCCGCTGGTCTGGTGCTGAGCATCGGCATGGCGGGGCCGGTTGGCGCTGGCGATTGGAGCGGGTTCTTTCTGGGTGCCTCCATGGCTCGGGTGACCGGTGCCGCGTCTGACGGCGGCACCACCAGCGCGCCCGGTCTGCATCTGGGGTATGATCACGATTTCGGCCGCGTCATCCTGGGGGGAGAGGTCGAGGTTGATCGCAGCGGCGGGGCAGGCGACAGCCAGGCAGAGGATCAGACACACCGGATCAAGCTGCGGGCCGGATATGACATGGGCGAAACACTGGGCTATGTCACCATCGGATCGGCACGTCGCGAAACAGCGACAGACAGCGACAATGGCGCGGTCTACGGGCTCGGCGTCAGCTATTCTCTCAACCGGGCGCTGCGGTTGAGCGGCGAATACCTGCATCAGGACGCCAATGACGGCGCGGCGCTTCAGGCACCAGCGCGTGATATCCTGTCGATCCGCGCGTCATTTCAATTCTAGCGGCTGACACCCGCCGCACCACGCCCAACGTGTTTCCGCGCCGCGGCGGTTCCTGATCTCGTCAGGTTCGGCGCGGCAAAATCCACCCTTGCCGATCAGCATAGCGCCTTTTCGGGCATGAGCGGCAATTGGCCCGTTGGCGGTTGGGCGGGCGCAGTCTTGCCAGTCGGCAGATCCGCGCCTCAATCCTATCGGCAGGAACCTGCCCTGAGCCCTGATTTTGGGCCAATAGGCGCGCAAGATCTCCAAAAAATCCGCAGGGGGCTGGAACAAAGCGGCCGGCAATCTTCTTTAGGTGAGGCAGACGCGAGAGTAGCGCGTCCAAGCAAAGACAGATGTCGAAAGACAGACAAGGAGAAGTCGAGATGACTCGTATCGTATCCATGGCCGCTATCGCCGCCGCACTGAGCACTCCGGCCTTTGCCGGCAATCTGGAAGAGCCCGTCGTGGCACCAGCACCTGCCGCACCGCCCGTTGTGGTTGCCAATGACGGTGGTGACTGGACCGGTGCCTATATCGGTGGCCAAATTGGGCAGCTGGACGCAGACACCAGCAATGGCCTGTCGGGAGATGACGTCTCTTACGGTGTTCACGCCGGTTACAACTATGACTTCGGCCGCTTCGTGCTGGGTGGGGAAATCGACTATGACGCCACCGATGTGGATCTGGGCGGCGGCGCTGCCACTGTGGACTCGGTGATGCGCGGCAAGGTCAAGGCCGGCTATGATTTCGGCCCGGTGCTGGCCTATGTGACCGGCGGTGTGGCGCAGGTTGATACCTCCGTCGGTGATGAAACCGGTGAATTCTACGGCATTGGCGTGGCCTATCGTGTCACCGACCAATGGACCGTCGGCGGCGAAGTTCTGGAGCATGACTTCGACAACCTGGGCAGCACCGGCATCAGCGCCGATGCGACCACCGTGTCGCTGCGCGCCTCTTACCAGTTCTGATGTTATCCCCTCGGGGATGATAGCGGCGCGTCCATTTCGGTGGGCGCGCCGTTTTCATGTGCAGATACCCCGCCCGGATCCCCCCGTACCCGCGGTGTCCTCCTGTGGTCGATTTGCAGGCTTGGCGGAGCTATTGCCTTGTGTTATGCAAATCCCATGAACCGGCTGTGCAACATTATTACCTGCTGCATTACCTGCTGAAAAACTCAGCGGGCTGGTTTCTGTCGTTCCCTTCTTTTGAACAAGTTGCTAAGCCCGCGCTGCGCGCCGCTGATCTGCGGCACCCGTTGGGAGATTGGCCTGAGGCGCCCTTGCGTTCCGGTCAGACGAAGGATTTGTGATGACGACGATCAAGCTGCACAACACACGCACCCGCGGCAAAGAGGTGCTGAACCCGATCAATCCCGACGATGTACGCCTCTATCTCTGCGGGCCGACGGTCTATGATCGCGCCCACCTGGGCAATGCGCGCCCGGTGGTGGTGTTCGATGTGCTCTATCGCCTGTTGCGCCATGTCTACGGCACCGATCACGTCACCTATGCGCGCAACTTCACTGATGTGGACGACAAGATCAACGCAACCGCTCTGGCGCGCAAGGAGGCTGGCGCCCCCGGCACGCTTGAGGAATTGGTGCAGCAGCGGACCGAGGAAACCATCAGCTGGTATCTGGCCGATATGGCTGAACTCGGGGCGCTTGAACCGGATCACATGCCGCGGGCAACCGCCTATATCCCGCAGATGATTGACATGATCGAAGCGCTGATTGCCAAGGGCCATGCCTATGCCGACGGGGCAGGCCATGTGTTGTTCTCGGTCAAGAGCTACAAGGACTACGGCGCGCTCTCCGGTCGCTCAGTGGATGACATGATCGCAGGCGCCCGGGTTGAAGTGGCGGATAACAAGCGCGATCCGATGGATTTCGTATTGTGGAAGCCCTCCACCGATGAGCTGCCGGGCTGGGACAGTCCCTGGGGCCGAGGGCGCCCGGGTTGGCATATCGAATGCTCCGCCATGAGCCACGAGCTGTTTGGCGCGAGTTTCGACATTCACGGTGGCGGCAATGATCTGATGTTCCCGCATCATGAGAATGAAATTGCGCAAAGCTGCTGCGCCCATCCCGAGGGCGATTTTGCAAAAATCTGGCTGCACAATGAGATGTTGCAGGTCGAGGGCAAGAAGATGTCCAAATCACTGGGCAACTTCTTCACCGTGCGCGACCTGTTGGATCAGGGCTATCCGGGCGAGGTGATCCGCCTTGTATTCCTGCAAACCCATTATCGAAAACCGATGGATTGGACCGACAAGAAGGCAAAGGAAGCGGAGGCAACGCTGCGCAAATGGCGGGCGCTGACCGCGGGCATCGAGCCCGCACCCACCGCTGCTGCCGCGGTTCTGGAGGCGCTGTCGGACGATCTGAATACAGCGGGTGCGCTTGCGGAGTTGCACAGGCTGGCCTCGGCTGGTGCCGCGGCGGATCTACTTGCATCGGCCAAACTGATGGGCTTGCTGAGTGATGAGATGGGGGTCTGGGCGGCAGGTGAAGATATTGATTTAAGCGCCTATGAAAAAGCGCTTTTCGAGGCGCGAGAGATCGCAATGAAAACCAAGGATTTCGCCGAGGTCGACCGGTTGAAGACCGCCTATCTTACCGCAGGCGTCGAGGTGCGGATGTCCAAGGAGGGGGTCCAGCTGGTGCCGGGGCCGGATTTCGACCCCGAAAAACTCGGCGCGATCTAGCCCCCCGATACGGATCCTCGCAGGCGGGCGCCGGGCCCGCCTGCGCCAGATCCAACAGACAGCAGAGGCCCTCATGACGGGGCAACGACCATACTTTGCCAAGCCATGAGGCCAGCCATGACCAAAGACCGTCTTTACCTTTATGACACCACCTTGCGGGACGGGCAGCAGACGCAGGGCGTGCAGTTTTCCACCGCTGAGAAAGTTCGGATCGCAACCGCACTGGATGGGCTTGGGGTGGATTACATCGAAGGCGGCTGGCCGGGGGCCAATCCGACGGACAGCGGCTTCTTTGAAACCGCCCCCAGAACGCGGGCCACCATGACCGCTTTTGGCATGACCAAACGGTCCGGGCGTTCGGCGGCAAATGATGATGTGCTGGCGGCGGTGCTGAACGCCGGCACCGCCGCGGTCTGTCTGGTCGGCAAGAGCCATGATTACCACGTGACCCATGCGCTGGGGATCGATCTTGAGGAAAACCTCGACAATATCCGCGCCTCCGTCGCCCATCTGGTGGCCGAGGGGCGCGAGGCGCTGTTTGATGCCGAACATTTCTTTGACGGATACCGGGACAATCCGGACTATGCGCTTGCGGCCTGTCGCACAGCGCTTGAGGCCGGCGCGCGTTGGGTTGTGCTCTGTGATACCAACGGCGGCACCCTTCCGGCGGATGTGGGCCGCATCGTCAAGGAGGTGATCGCGGCAGGGTTGCCGGGGGAGCGTCTGGGGATCCACACCCATAATGACACCGAAAATGCGGTGGCCTGTTCGCTGGCGGCAGTCGACGCCGGGGCGCGGCAGATTCAGGGCACGCTCAACGGTCTGGGCGAGCGCTGCGGCAATGCCAATCTGACAACGCTGATCCCGACGCTGTTGTTGAAGCAGCCCTATGCCGATCGCTATGACATCGGTGTCAGCCGGGAGGCCCTGAGCACTCTGACGGCGCTCAGCCGGATGCTGGACGAGATCCTGAACCGGGTGCCGACGAAACAGGCCGCCTATGTCGGGGCGTCGGCCTTTGCGCATAAGGCGGGGCTGCATGCCAGCGCGATCCTGAAAGATCCAAGCACCTATGAGCATATCGACCCGGCGCTGGTCGGCAATACGCGCATCATCCCGATGTCCAATCAGGCAGGTCAGTCGAACCTGCGCCGGCGCCTGTCCGAGGCGGGCCTGAGCGTCGAGACCGGCAACCCGGCCCTCGCGCGTATTCTGGAGCGGATCAAAACCCGTGAGGCCGAGGGCTATTCCTATGATACCGCGCAGGCCTCGTTTGAGATCCTGGCGCGCGAGGAACTGGGGCAATTGCCCAGTTTCTTTGAGGTGAAGCGGTACAAGGTGACGGTCGAGCGGCGCAAGAACAAATACAACCGCATGGTGTCGCTCTCCGAGGCGGTTGTTGTTGTGAAAGTGGACGGCCAGAAGCTGTTGTCGGTCAGTGAATCCCTCGATGAGACCGGCAGCGACCGCGGGCCGGTCAACGCGCTGGCAAAAGCGCTGACCAAGGATCTCGGCCAGTATTCCAAGGCGCTGGATGACATGCGGCTGGTCGATTTCAAGGTGCGGATCACCCAGGGCGGCACCGAGGCTGTCACGCGGGTCATTATCGACAGCGAAGACAGCAAGGGGCGGCGCTGGTCGACGGTCGGCGTCAGTGCCAACATAATCGACGCCTCCTTTGAAGCGCTGCTGGATGCGATCCGCTGGAAGCTGCTGCGGGACACCGACACGGCGGGCGGCGCGGCTTGATGCTTGCATTTGACGATGATGTGACCGCCTGCGCCGATCTGGTGCAGAAGGGCGACCCGGATCGCTTTGCCACGGTGATGGCTGCGCCGGTAGAAGCGCGGGCGGCGCTGTTTACGCTCTACGCCTTCAACCTTGAGCTGGCGCGGGCGCCCTGGGCCTCGGCGGAGTCGATGATTGCCGAGATGCGCGTGCAGTGGTGGCGCGATGTCGGGACAGAGATTGCGGCCGGTGGGCCGGTGCGACGGCATTACGTCGCAACGCCACTGGGGACGGTGCTGCGGCCTGACCTTGCGGTGCATATTGATGCGATGGCAGAGGCGCGGCGCTGGGACATCTACCGCGACCCCTTCGAGGATGAGGCAGCGCTGGCGGATCACATCGACAAGACGACGGGCGCGCTCATGTGGATGGCAGCGGCGACACTGGGCGCGCGGGATGAGACGCTTGTGCGCCGCTTCGCCTATGGCGTGGGCGTCGCCAACTGGCTGCGGGCAATTCCGAAGCTGGTTGCCGAGAAACGCGTCCCGCTGCTGGATGGCACGCCGGAGGGGGTGCGCGCGCTGGCGGAGAGCGGTCTTGCAGCGCTGAAGGACGCTCGCTCCAATCGTGCTGCAATCGCAAAATCCGCCTTGCCCGCGCTGCTGCCGGGCTGGCAGGCCAGCGCGATGCTGCAACAGGCGGTGGCGGAGCCTCGGCGGGTGGCCGACGGGACCCTGGGCACCAGTGAGTTCCGCCGCCGTGCCAGCCTGATCTACCGGGTCTCCACCGGGCGATGGTAAGGCATCAGACGCCGGATAGGACCAGATAAGAAAGACGCCTGCGGCTCCCCGTCAGGCGTCTTTTCATGTCGTGCGGTCTCGGCTCGCCGGAGATCAGTGACCGTGAACAGGACGCGGTTTCAGCACCAACCACAACAGCGCGCCGCCCGCCAGCACCAGGAAGGGTGCCATCGCCATATTGACTGCGGTCCAGCCTTCGACCGGACTGCCACCAGAGCAATTCATCAACCCGCCCGAAGCCAGCGAGGCAAAGGTGACACCGCCAAAGACCAGCAGATCGTTGAGCCCCTGCATCCGGCCGCGCTCATAGCTTTCATGAGCACCCGCCAGCATCGTGGTTGCGCCGATGAAGCCAAAGTTCCAACCGATACCCAGCAGGACAAGGGCGACAAAGAAGTTTTCCAGATCAACGCCTTGCAGGGCAACAGCGCCAGCCCCGCCCAGGATCACAAGTCCCGCGCCGACGATTTTTTCGACACCGAAACGCGCGATCAGATGCCCGGTAAAGAAGGACGGTACATACATCGCCAGCACATGGGCTGTGACGACATCCGCCGCGCTGCCTTCGCTGAAGCCGCAGCCAACAACGGCCAGCGGTGTCGAGGTCATCACCAGGTTCATCAGCGCGTAGGACACCATGGCGCAGATCACTGCAACCGCGATGGTGGGGTTGCGCAACAGCTCCATCCGGCTGCGCCCTCGGGGCGCATCTTCGCTGGGCACCGGCGGTTTGGGGATTTTCAGGAACAGGAACAGGACTGCGCCCAGCACATTGACGGCGACCACGGCCATATAGGTGCCAAGGAAAGGGATCACAAAGGCCTGGCTTGTCGCCTTCACGATCTGCGGGCCGATGATCGCGGAGAGCAGACCGCCAGCCATCACATAGGAAATTGCCTTGGGCCGGAACGCATCAGAGGCGGTATCGGTGGCGGCAAAACGGTAAAATCCCTGTGCACTCATGTAGATGCCGGTGAGGAAACTGCCGAGGAGAAAGATCGGAAACGAGCCGAGGTAGAGCCCATAAGCCCCGATGACACCACCCAATGTGCCACCAGCGGCGCCAACAAAAAAACCCGCCCTACGTCCGTAGCGCTGCATGATCGCCGAAATCGGCGTTGCCGCCAGCATGGAACCGGCCACAATCAGCGAAATCGGCAGCGTTGCGAAACAGGCATTGCTGGCAAGCGATTGACCTGCGAGACCACCAATGGTGAAGATCATCGGCATCTGCGCACCCAGAAAGGCCTGCGCGAGCACGAGAATGACAACATTGCGCTTGGCGATGCGGTCGTCGGGGAGGGGGAGGCTGTCTGTCATGGCAGATGCGTATCCCCGAAAATCCGACAGGGCAAGATTGATGCTGCATCGGTGCGCTATGCGCGCGAAAAAGACGCAAAGGAGCGGTAAAATGACAGGATCGCAAACTCCGGTCGGTCAGTTTGGGGGTGACGCCCGGTCGGCCGCAATCGGGCGGATCATCACCAGCGATGCCTGTGTGCGTGAGGGCGCCCAATGGCTGGCCGCAAGCGACCCGCGCTTTGCCCGCGCGATCGACCTCTGCGGGCCCCTGCCGCTGCGCCGCAAACCGGAGGGTTTTGCCGAACTGCTCAGCGCGATTGTCAGTCAGCAGGTGAGCGTTGCCTCCGCCAATGCGATCTGGGGCCGGATGGTCGGAGCCGGGTTGGACACTGCGCCTGCTGTTTCCGCCGCCAGCGAGGACGACCTGCGCGCGGTTGGCCTCAGTCGTCAGAAGATCCGCTATGCCCATGCTCTTGCGGCAGCGGGACTTGATTTTGACGCGCTGCGCCAGCTCCCCGATGCCGAGGTGATCAAAATCCTGACACAAGTGTCCGGTATTGGCACATGGACCGCAGAGATCTATGCGATGTTTTCGCTTGGTCGGGCGGATGTCTTTGCCCATGGTGACCTGGCCCTGCAAGAGGGGGCGCGGATCCTGCTCGATCTGCCGCAGCGGCCAAAACCCGCCGAGATGCGCCGCATAGCTGAAGCCTGGTCACCCTGGCGGTCGGTTGCGGCGCGCGTGCTCTGGGCCTATTACCGTGTGGCAAAGGACAGGGAAGGGATCCGATGACACGAGTATTGACAGCTGAACGCAAGGCGCCCCTGTCGGGGCAGACACGATCTGTGGTGGTGTTTCTGCATGGCTATGGCGCCAATGGGGCCGATCTGCTGGGGCTGGCGGACCCGTTGGGGGAACATCTGCCGGATACGCTGTTTGTGGCCCCGGATGCCCCGGAGCGCTGCGCAGGCACGCCCTTTGGTTTCCAGTGGTTCCCGATCCCTTGGATCGACGGCTCCTCCGAAGAGGAATCGATGCGCGGCATGATGGCCTCCATCGAAGATCTGAATGCCTTTCTGGATGCGCTGATGGTGGATGAGGATGTGCTGCCGGAACAGGTGGTGCTGTTTGGATTCTCCCAGGGCACCATGATGAGCCTGCATGTGGCCCCGCGTCGCGAAGATGCGGTGGCTGGAATCGTTGCCTTCTCCGGCCGGCTGCTGTCGCCCGAAACGCTGAAGGACGAAGTTGTCTCGAAGATGCCGGTATTGCTGGTGCATGGCGACGCCGATGACGTGGTGCCGCCGCAATCTCTGCCAGAGGCAGCTGAAGCTCTGGGGGAGGCCGGATTTCAGGACGTCTTTGCCCATATCATGAAGGGCACAGGCCACGGCATCGCGCCCGACGGTCTGAGCGTGGCGCTGGCCTTCATGCGCGACAAGCTGAGCCTCTGATCCGCCAGAGCGGTTTGCCAGACAAAACGCCGTCGAAAGCCGTGCAGCCTAGCGCTTGCGCGGCTTTCGTGGTTTGCGGGGCGGCTTTTGCGGGTCTGACGGGGTTGTTTTTGCGCCTACCGCCTTGCGCCGGGCAATCGCCTGCCGGTTCGGGGCGGGTTTGGGTTTTGGCGGACCGGGGATGCTGGGCACCTCCAGATCTTCCCAGGTGCCGGGGCTGAGCCCGTCAAGAGTCCAGATGCCGATGGCCGCCCGGATCAGGCGCAGTGTCGGATGGCCCACTGCCGCTGTCATCCGCCGTACCTGCCGGTTGCGGCCTTCGCGAAGGGTGAGGGCGATCCAGCTGTCGGGTACGGATTTACGCACCCGGATTGGTGGGGTCCGCGCCCAGATTCCCTGCGGTTCGTCGATCAATGCGGCCTTGGCAGGTCGGGTCAGCCCATCTTTCAGCTCAACACCCTCTGCAAGCGCCTGAATGGCGGCCGCATCCGGTGTCCCCTCGACCTGCACCCAATAGGTTTTCGGCATCTTGTGCTGCGGATCCGAGATCCACGCCTGCAAGCGTCCCTGGTCGGTCAGCAGCATCAACCCCTCGCTGTCGCGATCCAGTCGCCCGGCCGGATAGACACCGGGCAGGTCAATCCAGTCGCTCAGCGTGGCGCGCGGGCTGCCCTCGCTGCCGCGGTCGGTGAACTGGGGCAAAACATCGAAGGGTTTGTTGAAACGGATCAATCTGGTCATCAGTCTGCAATAGGCAGCCCCCGGCAGGCTGGCAAGGGCAGCGGCGTTGCCGGCAGTGATTTCGCATAGGGGATTTTGCGACCGCCGACCCGCCAGCAGCTGTCATGCCGCTGTCACGGAATCATCCTACCGCTTGAGGCGAAGCGAGGTCAGTGCCCCGTTGCGATCATTGATAATGGGGGCTTGCCAGCTGACTGACACGATATATAGTTAAATCAAAGCAGGGGCGGGCTCCCCGCTCTGGTGTCGAAACGCAGGCAGACAGGGCGGTTGAGCCGTTGCAGAACATGCAGATCCATCAGCAAGAGATGACAGCATATGTCGCGCCTCCGGCGTGGACTGCAATCCGTGGTCCTGTTGCGCCGCAGAATGACACCGGGGTGAGGACGCGGCCGCAGACCGGGCTGCGAATACCTGTCTGGCCTTACCCGTGCCATCTGTCGGTATCCCTGCGGAGCACTGGCAGCAAGAAACCTGATTTGAAGACAAGCGCGTGGGCTCCACGCGCTTTTGTTTTTTTCAATACCGGGACGATCCGGCAGGCTGGAAACAGACTGCTGCGCCGTCCTGGGCAACGGCGTTGGTCCGGGCGCAGGCCACCGCTGTTGAAACGAGGAGGTGCAGTATGACCGTCGCCGTTGGTAATCTCAGAACATTGATTCTGAACGCGGATATGCAGCCACTCAGCTGGGCGCCGCTATCCGTCTGCAATTGGCAGGATGCTTTTGTCGCCGTCCATCAGGAGCGGGTCATACAGGTCAAAACCTACGAAGATGTGGCGGTTCATTCGGCCTCTGCCTCCTTTGAAGTTCCCGCCGTGGTCGCCCTCAAGCGGTATCGCAAGCGCAAGAAGGTGGCCTTTACCCGCTATAATGTCTTTCTGCGTGATGAATTCTGCTGTCAATACTGTGGCAAGCGCTTTGCTGCGAAGGATCTGACGTTTGATCACGTGATCCCTCGCAGCAAGGGCGGGGCCTCGTCCTGGACCAATATCGTGGCCTGTTGCAGCGCCGATAATCTGCGCAAGGGCAATCTGAAACCGCAGCAGGTCGGACTGAAACTGCGCCGCAAACCCTTTGCTCCCAGTCCGCATGAGCTGGATGCCATCGCCCGCCGTCTGCCCCGTCCGAAGCCTGAATTGCATCAAACCTGGATGGATTTTCTCTATTGGGATAGCGAACTGGACAGCTGAATCTCATCAGTCGTTCAAAAATAAACTAAGGCCCCGACCGGACAGGCGGGGCCTTTTTCCTTAGAATAGCAGCGAGGGACAATCCCGATCTCAGCCCTTGGCGCGCTGCACCATGCCGAAGAGATCGCGCGGGTCGTCCGGGTCGGCGAGCATGTCCAGCTCCAAAAAGAAATCCGTGTCCTTGATCCGGTCACGGATGTAGCGCAGGGCCGAGAAATCCTCGATTGCAAAGCCGACACTGTCAAACAGGGTGATCTGCTTGTCATCTCGGCGACCGGGTTTCTGGCCAAGGATCACCTGCCAGAGTTCCGTCACCTCAAAATCCTCCGGCATCTGCTGGATCTCGCCCTCGACGCGGGTTTGCGGCGGGAATTCCACAAAGACATCAGAGCGGGTCAGGATACCCGGTGCCAATTCGGTTTTGCCGGGGCAATCACCGCCGATGGCGTTGATATGGACGCCGCTGCCGACCATGTTGTCAGTGAGGATGGTGGCATATTGCTTGTCAGCGGTGCAGGTGGTCAGGATCTGCGCGCCTTCAATCGCTTCTTCGGGGGTTGCGCAGGACACCACGGTGAGGCCGCTGCCAGCAAGGTTGGCGGCACATTTCGCGGTCGCCGCCGGGTCGATATCGTAGAGGCGAACCGATTTCAGCCCGCAGATTGCCTGCATGGCGAGCGACTGGAACTCCGACTGCGCGCCATTGCCAATCATCGCCATTGTTGTGGCGCCCTTCGGGGCCAGATGTTTTGCAACCATCGCAGAGGTCGCGGCAGTACGCAGCGCGGTCAGGATGGTCATCTCGGTCAGCAGCACGGGATAGCCTGTGTAGACATCGGCGAGCAGGCCAAAGGCGGTCACCGTCTGCAACCCCTCTGAGGTGTTCTTCGGATGGCCGTTGACGTATTTGAAGCCATAGGCTTCGCCATCAGAGGTCGGCATCAGCTCGATCACGCCGACGTCGGAATGGCTGGCAACCCGCGGCGTCTTGTCAAACAGCTCCCAGCGTTTGAAATCCTCTTCGATGTAATCGGCGAGGTCCCTCATCACGGTGTCGATACCGATCGAGTGAATGAGGCGCATCATGTTGTCGACGCTTACAAAAGGCACAAGCGCCTTATCCGAAGGTTGGGTCATGACCGGGTCCTTTCACGGGGGCTAAGGTGGATGCCTGCCAGCATGCAGCGCATTGACCCGCCAGCGGTTTCAGTTGTTAGAATGGCGCGCCGCAGGGGCGTGCCGTACTCGGCGGGCGCAGCCTGATGCTGGCTCATTGATAGCTTCGCGTCGGACGATCAAACACGCGCCGACCCAGGGCTGAGGCACAGAGATCGACCATCAGATGGGCCGTGCGCCCGCGTTCGTCCAGAAACGGGTTCAGCTCGACCAGATCGAGCGAGGTCATCAACCCAGAATCATGCAGCATCTCGCAGACCAGATGCCCCTCACGGACAGTGGCGCCGCCGGGGACGGTGGTGCCGACAGCCGGCGCCACGGAGGGGTCGAGGAAATCGACATCCAGCGAGACATGCAACATGCCGTTGACCTCGGCCACGCGGTTGAGAAAGGCCGAGAGCGGACCTGCAATGCCGTTCTCGTCAATCTCGCGCATGTCGTGACGATGAATGTTGCTCGCCTCCAGCGCCAGCCGCTCCGGGGTGTCGACCGACCGTAGACCGATCATACAGACGTTTTCCTGCGGCACCGGGTTCTGCACCTTCGGAAAGCCCGCAAAATCCGGACGGCCGGTGAAATACCCCACCGGCGTGCCATGCAGGTTGCCACTGTCGGAGGTGGCCGGCGTGTGGAAATCTGTATGGGCGTCGAGCCACAGCACGAATTGCGGACGGCCTTCCTTGGCGGCGTGGTTGGCAACACCGACAACGGATCCGAGCGACAGGGAATGGTCTCCGCCCAGGAAAATCGGCAGGCCGTCCTTCATCGCTTCTTCTGCAGCGCGGATCAGGCGGTTGGTCCAGCCAATGGTTTCATTGCGGGCAAAGACAAGACCGTCATTGTGGTCGGCCTCATGGCTGGCCGGACGCAGGTTGCCCTGATCAATCACCTTGTGACCCAGGCTTTCGATGGCACGTCCCAGACCGGCGGTGCGATAGGCATCCGGCCCCATCAGGCACCCTGCACGCCGCTTGCCACTGTCTACGGGAGCGCCGATCAGAATACAGGTCTTGGATGTCACGCGCATATCTCCTCTGCGAAAAATGAATACTCTTAGAAAGCTCCGATTTGAGGTGGAATCCAGCAATCATTTCGCTCATATAGTAGGGCAAATCGTCAAGATGGAGATCAGATTGGACAAAACGGATGAACGGCTGATTGCCGCCCTGCGCCATAACGCACGCGCGTCACTCTCCGATCTTGCCTTGCAGCTGAACCTGTCTCGGACCACCGTCCGGGCACGGATCGAGCGGCTGCAGACCAAGGGCGATATCCTTGGCTTTTCCGTAGTGCTGAAAGAGGATGTGCTGCGCGACCCGGTTCGCGGTCTGATGATGATCGGTATCGAGGGGCGCGGCACCAGCCGCATCACCCGCCAGCTTCAGGGGCTGCCCGAGGTGCGGGCGATCCATACCACCAACGGGCGCTGGGACCTTATCGTCGAGCTGGGCACCGAAACGCTGGAAACGCTGGATGCCGCGCTGGCAAAGATCCGTACCTTTGAAGGTGTGGTCAGCAGCGAGACCAATCTTCTGCTCGCCACGAAGAAAGACAGCTGAAAAGGATAGATCGCCGCGTGGAGAGCTGCGGCCGGGGCCCTGTGCATCGGCTCCCGGTGACTGGCTGCACCGGGATCAGATCCGGTTTTTGCGCATGTGGTTGGCTGCGGCTATCCAGATCACCGCCAGCAGCAGCGAGGCAATCGCATTCCAGCTGGCCATCGACAGGCTGAACAGCTCCCACGGGACCTCGTCGCAGCGCACGAGCGGTGCCGACATGATCTGCTGCATCAGATCTTCGGAGCTCAGATTGCCGATCGGGCCGGAGGTGCAGGAGTTCGGACCTTCCCACCAGCCACGCTCAACCCCGGTATGATAGGCACCGATGGCGGCAGTCGCCAGCGCGGCCAGCGCGCCAAGGTAGGGCAGGATCAGCAGCGGTACCGCCAGTGCCAGAGCACCGATGACGACAGCTGCGCCATGCGGATAGCGCTGCCAGATGCACAGTTTGCAGGGGGCCATCTCGCCTAAGTATTGAAATCCAAAGGCACCAAGCAGCAGTGCAGCAGATCCGGCGCTGGCAATCAGGATGAGAATTCGGCTCATGTTTACAATACCTTCACTGCAAGAAACCCGCCGAACAACAACACCACAAAGACCGTAAAGACAAGCCCCAGCCGACGTTCGATGAAATCGCGGATCGGCGCGCCAAACTGCCACAGCAAGCCCGCAACCACAAAAAACCGCAGCGCACGGGCCAGAATGGAGGTCACAACGAAGGTTGCGATTGGCATCCCGGTCCAGCCTGACATGATTGTGATGACCTTATACGGAAAAGGCGTGATCCCGGCGATCAGCACCGCCCAGAACCCAAAATCATTGAAGCGGCTGTTGAATTCGACCATGGCATCTGCCTTGCCCATCGCGGCCAGCACCGGCTGGCCGATGCTGTCGTAGAAAAATGCGCCAATGGCGTAGCCGAGCAATCCGCCAGCCACGGAGGCGACCAGAGCCACCAGTGCAACCAGCCAGGCACGTGATGGGCGCGCGAGGATCATCGGGATCATCAGAACATCCGGCGGGATGGGAAAGACCGAGCTTTCGATGAAGGCAACGCCGGCCAGCCACCACAGCGCCTTTGGGTGGTCGGCCAAGGCCATCGTTCGATGATATAGCGCACGCAGCATCCTGTGAATCTCTCCCTGGCAATCCGCCCTGAGCGGTGCCACGTCGGGATGAGCAGGTCAACCACGATGGTTGCCCGCTAGACAGCCGTCGGCAGGCAGATGTTTTTTTGCCGCCAGCCGCGCGATTTGCCTATGGACCTCGGCCTTTGGCTTGGGTAGGAACGGGGCAGAGGCCCAAGTGGCGGAATGGTAGACGCAGGGGATTCAAAATCCCCCGCCTTTGCGGGCGTGCCGGTTCGAGTCCGGCCTTGGGTACCATAGATTTCAAGGGGTTACGTGATCAGTTCGCGTAGCCCCTTATCTTTTTAAAATCCGTATAAGCACAATGTAAGCACCGTGATTGCGTGTAAGTTGCCTGTTGGAATCAACGCTGATTTGCAAGCGGGATAGTCTTGCGGCATGGTTGCCGTGGATTAGTTAAAGGAGATTGCTGATGGCTGATGTAAAGCCGCGCACAGATGTTGCTCGTGTGGCGTATGAAATGGCTCTTATGATCTGGCAAGCAGAGCACGGCGAATACGAACGACCAAAGTTCGATGCTGCGCCCCAGTTTATTCGCCTGGTCGCGGAGTGTACTCGTGCACTTTCACATGACACTGGGTCGCTAAACCCGGAGAAAGTGCTTGTATCCAAGTAGGACGCGCGCCCCGGCTGACCACTGGTTTGCCGGGGCTGTCTTTGACAGCTTTATGAAAATGGGATTTTCAAGTGAACCCCAGAAACTTTATGATCGCAGCAGTAGTCGTTTGCAGCGCTATTGCTATTTATTACACAGGCTATGTTAGGAATGAAAACCGCTGTGCTGATGAGTTGCATGCAGGCATTGAAAGCGCCATGGCTACTATTGACCGCTGGCGCAAAGAGCGCCCCGACTATGTCACACAAACCGATGGCGAGTTGCTCCAAATGAAAGCCGACCTCGCGAAAGCCAATGTTACAGTTGCGGCAATGTCCATAGACCAACACCGGCATGCCTGCGACGTGTATCTTCGCGGGTTCACGCTTTCTTATAAGTGATCTTCAGCATAGAGACTTGATCCCCAGCGCTCCTGATCGACATGTGCCAAACTCTTTGTTAGGTTCGCAACTCATTCATTTGTCGCTGCGAGTGGTGAGGCAGCTCTAACGAACCCCAGATGAGCATCTGGGGCGCTAGAGTTTTGGTGAGAATGGCCGCTCTTCGCGGGCGGGCCAGGGGCTGGCGGCTATGGCATCCTTCAGGGCCTGATATATCTCCGGATCTATGGCCGTTCCCTGCATATCATCCATTATCTCAAAGGCCTTTTCCAGCGGCAGTGCCGAGCGATAGGGCCGGTCCGCGGTCAGCGCGTCAAAGATGTCAGCAACCGTCAGCACGCGCATGTCGGTGGTGAGATCGGCGGCTGCAAGCCCATGCGGGTAGCCTTTCCCATCGAGACGTTCATGATGGGCCGCTGCCACCTCCGCCACGTCTTCAAAGACCGAAATCCGCCGCAGAACATCGTGTCCCAGCACGGGATGCAGCTTCATGCAGGCGAATTCTTCCTCGGTAAGCTTGCCCGGTTTGTCGAGGATCGCATTGGATACCCCCAGCTTTCCCAGATCATGCAGAAGTCCGGCCCGCACCATCCAGCGACGATGCACCAGATCATGGCCCAACTGTTCACAGATCATGTCCGTGTAATGGGCGACCCGTTCGGAATGGCCGTAGGTAAAGGGGCTTTTTGCGTCGATAACCTTTGAAAAAGCGTAGGAAATTTCATCGAGATAGGTTTCATCAACCGTGAGGGTCGCCCGGGCGGAGCGATCCGAGAACACGCTCGCTTCCAGTCGACTGCTGGTCAATGCGTCATAGAAACCGGGGGATCGGATCACCCGGGTAAACACTGGAACGAGATCGGGATCGAACCAGCTTCCGGCACGCTCCTCCAGCTCTGTAGCGGCGGCTTTTGAGCCCATCTGCAGCGTGAACACATCGGTGACCTGAGCCATCAGCGCAATGCGCGAGAACAGCGGAATCTCGTCGCCGCTGATGCCGGCCGGGTGGCCGCCGCCGTTCCAATGCTCGTCCAGCCCTGCGATCCCTTCTGCGACCTGTTCGGAGAACCGCATCAGCCGGGCGATCTCCGCGCCACGATCGCAGCGGGTCTGGATCAGCTCAGTCGCCAGACTGCCGCTGCGGCCAATCACGCCGGTCACTGTTTTCAACCGCTTCAACCGGCTGTCGCCCTGGCCGGTATGGCGCAGGACAAATTCGAGCTTCTGCCGGGTGGTTCCGTCTACGAATTTGAAATTGCGTTTGAAGGTCAGATCATCCGTGCGGTAGAGCGCGCAGATGCGGGCGGCGTTTGAGCTACAGCCAAGATCCTTCAGAAGCAGGGTAAAGTAGAGATCAGCGCGATCCTCCTGCGACAGATCGAGGTAATCGGCGACCTGCATGCCGATCCAGCAGCATCTTACGCAATGACCCTCTGGCTGGCCTTCTGTAAGATCAAGCGCGTGGCTGAGCGCGCCGAGGAGTTCGCCTAGCTGGACGGTCTGGCCGCCAACCTTTGGGTATGTCACGCCATGCAGGACACCAGAGGAGACGGTCGCAACCGTCATCCCCGGACCCGGTCCGGACAGCGAATAGGGGGTCGGCGTGGCCACCATGACACGCATCCTTGTTCAAACGCGCGTCAAGCCTACTATCTTGGCCTTAATCTCAGGTTACCGCCCCGTGCGCGGCGCATTACGAGGGGCGTCGCCCGTTTGGCAGCTCTCTGTCAGACCTCTGACAGCCCCATTTCAGGCCACCCGATTGGCCGAGGCCCGCAGCAGCGTTTGCGTATAGGGGTGCTGTGTCTGCCCGGCGCGCATGGCATCAATGCTGAGCACCTCTACAATCTCGCCATGCTGCATCACCGCCGCGGCATCACACATATGCGCAACGACCGCGAGGTCATGAGACACCATCACAAAGGTCAGCCCATGCGCGGCACGTAAATCGCTGAGAAGGTTCAGGATCTCCGCTTGTACCGAGACATCCAGCGCCGAGGTCGGCTCGTCCAGCAGCAGGATATCCGGCCGTGGGGCCAGCGCGCGGGCGATGGCGACGCGCTGCCGCTGACCACCGGACAGCTGGTGCGGATAGCGAAAGCGGAACGACGGCCCAAGACCAACATCCTGCAGCAGCTGTTCCACCCGTGCATCGATGTCGCGGAACCCGTGCAGATGCAGTGTCTCCGACAGCACCTGATCCACGGATTGACGCGGGTGCAGCGAGGCATAGGGATCCTGAAACACCATCTGAACGGTCTTGTAGAATGCGCGGTCACGGGTCGGTCCAAGCCGTTTGCCCTCAACCGATATCTCACCATTCCACTGCGGCGCGAGACCGGTGATGGCTTTCAGGATAGTGGATTTTCCTGAGCCGCTTTCGCCGACGAGGCCGAAACTGGCGCCGGTCTCGACCGCCAGAGACGCCGATTTCACGGCATGGACCAATGCGCCACGGTCGCCGAAATAGACGTTTAAGTTATTGATTTCCAGCGCCATTGTCATCTGCGACCCTCCACGCTAGGCGCATCCCGCCAGGCGGGATCACGTTGCAGCACCTCAAGCCGAGGACGCGGAGCATCAAATCGGGGCAGGCTGCCGAGTAGACCTCGTGTATAAGGGTGCTGCGCCTCGTGCAGCTGATCGGCGTCGCAGACCTCGACGATGCGGCCTGCATACATGATCAGCACCCGATCACAGAACTGCGACACCAGATTGAGATCGTGGCTGATAAAGATCAGCCCCATGCCGCGTTCCTTCACCAGCCGATCCATGATCGACAGCACCTGTCCTTGCACCGAGACATCCAGCGCCGAGGTCGGCTCATCCGCGATCAGGATTTCCGGGTTTGGGATCAGCATCATGGCAATCATGATCCGTTGCCCCATGCCACCCGACATCTCATGCGGGTAGGCGGTCATCACGCGCTCCGGGTCGCGGATCGACACGGCCTCCAGCATTTCCAAGGCCTTGGCATAGGCCTCGGTCTTGGTGGATTTGCTGTGCAGGCGGTGGGCTTCGATCAGTTGATCGCCGATGGTCATCACCGGGTTGAGCGAGAATTTGGGATCCTGCATCACCATGGAGATCTGTTCGCCGCGAACCTTGCGCATCTCGCGCTCCGATTTTGCCAGCAGGTTCTCGCCGTGCAGATTGATGTGATCCGCCTCGACGATGCCGGGTGGCCGGATCAGTCGTAGGATGGCGCGACCGGTCATTGACTTGCCGGAGCCGCTTTCCCCAACGATGCCGAGCCGTTCACGGCCGAGCGAGAAGGACACACCGCGCACTGCGTCAAAGATGCCATTGCGGGTGGGAAACCGCACCCAGAGGTTTTCGATATCCAGAAGCGGGCTCATGAGGCGCTGTCCTTTGGGTCCAATACGTCGCGCAGGCCATCTCCCAGCAGGTTGAACGCCAGCGAAACGGCAAAAATGGCAAGACCGGGCATGGTGGCCACCCACCAGTGATCGAGGATGAACCGGCGCCCTTCGGAGATCATCGCGCCCCATTCCGGGCTTGGTGGCTGGGCGCCAAGGCCGAGGAATCCCAGACCGGCGGCGGCCAGAATAATGCCTGCCATATCGAGCGTCACCCGAACGATCAGCGAGGAGATGCAGAGTGGCCAGATATGTTTGATGATGATCCTGAGCGGGCCTGCGCCTTGCAGGCGGATCGCGCTGATATAGTCGGAGGAGCGGATCGTCAGTGTCTCGGCCCGCGCCATCCGTGCATAGGGCGGCCAGGCAGTGAGCGAGATCGCCAGCACCGCGTTTTCGATCCCGGCGCCAAGAGCAGCGACAAAGGCCAGCGCCAGCACCAGCCGTGGAAACGCCAGGAAAATATCGGTGATCCGCATCAGAATGATATCGGCCCAGCCGCCGACGTAGCCGGAGACGGTGCCAACCAGAAGGCCCGCAACCGGTGCAATCAGCGCCACCAGCGCCACGATATAGAGGGTGATGCGGGCGCCATGGATCAACCGGCTGAGGATATCACGACCAAGGGAATCCGTGCCCAGAATATGCCCCTCGCTGCCCAACGGTTGCAGCCGATTGGCGAGATTCTGCACATATGGGTCATGGGGCGCGATCACCGGCGCCAGCAGCGCGATGGAAATCAATAAAATCAGGATGGCCAGCCCGACCATCGCCATATGGTTCTGCTTCAGCGACAGCCAGCCCTGATAGAGTGCCGCCAGCCGGGCCTGACGCCGCGATCTCGGCGTGTCGGTCAGCAGCCAGGCGCGCAGGCCCTGCTGAGGGGCCGGGGTTTGCGATGACAGGCTCATTTCGACCTCGGATCAAAGACTTTGTAGAGAAGATCGGAGAAGATATTGAGGCAGATGAACACAAGCCCCACAACAACTGTACCGCCCAGTACCGCATTCATGTCAGCCGACAAAAGTGCGGTGGTGATATAGCTGCCGATCCCCGGCCAGGAAAAGATGATTTCGGTCAGAACCGATCCCTCAAGCAGATTGGCATAGCTTAGGGCGATCACGGTGATCAGCTGCACGCGGATATTGCGAAATGCGTGCGTCCAGACGACGGCCCATTCACTCATGCCTTTGACGCGGGCGGTGGTGATATATTCCGCCGAGAGCTGTTCGAGCATGAACGAGCGCGTCATGCGGCTGATATAGGCAAGGCTGTAATAGCCGAGCAGCGCGGCGGGCAGCACGATATGAGAAAACGCGTCTCGAAACGCGCCCCAGTCACCTGCAATCAGCGAGTCCACCAGGATCATGCCTGTGACCGACGGGATCATATCCTCGTAGAAAATACCCTGACGTCCGGGGCCGCCGACCCAGCCCAGAATGCCGTAGAACAGCAAGAGCCCCATCAGGCCGAGCCAGAAGATCGGCATGGAATAGCCCACAAGTGCAATCACGCGGGCAATCTGGTCGATCCAGCTGCCCCGGCGTACGGCGGCGATGACCCCCAGCGGCACGCCCAGAATGCAGCCGAAGAGAATGCCAATAGTGGCAAGTTCAAAGGTCGCCGGAAACACGCGCGCGATATCGGAGGAGACATCCCGCGCGGTCAGCAGCGAGGTTCCGAAATCACCGCGCAGCACATCGGTGACATAGTAGAAAAACTGAATAGCCAGCGACCGGTCCAGACCCAGCTCACGATAGGCGGCATTATACTGCTCCTCGGTGGCGCGTTCGCCCACGATGGCCAGCACCGGATCGATGGGCATCACGCGACCGATCAGGAAGGTGACGAACAAGAGGCCCAGCATGGTGACGGCGATGGACGACAGCGTCACCAGTGTGCCGCGCGCCCAAGGGGGGAGGGGCAGCCAGGGCCGCCGCTCCGTTTCTGTTGCGAAATTCGCCATTTTACTTGGTCACGTCCCAGTAGGCGACAGAGGTGATCGCCCCGCCGAGGCTCAGCCCTTCGACATTGTCGGCCATGCCAGCCTGTTCGATCAGCTGGAACATGATGGCAAAGGGAGCTGTGTCGCGGAACTCTGCCTGAATTTCGTGGTACATCTCGGCGCGCTTGTCGGTGTCGCCCTCGACCACGGCGGCGGCAACCTTTTCCGTCAGCCCGCCGGTGTCCCAGCCGTTGCGCCAGGCCAGAAGACCGGTTGCATTGGCTTCGTCCGAGTTATCCGGGTTATAGGCAAAGGTCCCCGCATTGGTATGCGGATCAGGATAGTCCGGGCCCCATGCGCCCAGATAGATATCCAGTTCCCGCGCGCGGTATTTGCCCAAGATCTGTTTGCCAGTGCCAACCTCAAGGTTCAGCGTGATCCCGGCCTGTGCAAAGGTGTTTTGCAGCGACTGTGCAATTTCCAGCCGTTCCTGCGCCTCGCGCACACCGACCGTCAGCTCCAGATTCTCGACACCGGCCTCTGCCAGCAGCGCCTTGGCCTTTTCCACATCGAGCGAGAAGGGGTTTTCGTCCACAGCGCCCAGATAGGTCTTCGGCAGGAAGTTCTGGTGACCGACATACCAGTTCTTCAGGAAGCTGTTTTCCATCCCGTCATAGTCGATGAGATATTTCAGCGCCTGACGGACCTGCGGCTTCGACAGTTCCGGGTGTTTCTGGTTGAAGGAGACATACATCAGGCGGCCGCGCATTTCGCGCAGCACCTCGACACCCTCAACACCGGCCAGACCGTCCACATCCGAGGGCGTCAGATCGCGGGCCACGTCGATATCACCGCGTTCCAGCATCAGGCGCTGGGTGGCGCTTTCCTGAACGTGGCGCACGATGACGCGCTTCATTTCTGGCTCACCGCCATAATACGAGGGGTTTGCGCTCAGGGTGACACTTTCCTTCGGCTTCCAGCTGGCCAGGCTGTAGGGGCCGGAGCCTGCCGAATTGGTGGTCAGCCAATTGTTGCCCATATCGCCATCGACCTCATTGGCCATGACCAGTTCCTTGTCGACGATGGCGCCGATGGTCGCCGTAAGGCAGTTCAGAACAAAGGAGGTCGCATAGCGTTTGTCGGTGGTGATAGACAGCGTATTGCCATCAACCTTGATGGTTTCATCGACGTTTTCGGGCGTAAAGCCAAACTGCGTGATGATGAAGGACGGCGTCTTGTTCAGAATGACCGCGCGCTTCAGCGAAAACGCCGCATCCTCGGCCCGGACCGGGTTGCCAGACTGGAAGGTCACGCCTTCGCGCATGGTAAAGGTGATGGTGCGGCCATCCTCGGAGACGGTCCAGCTTTCGGCCAGATCGGGCTGATAGCCTGCGTCCAGATCGGAGGGGTCAAAGTTGACCAGCTTACCATAGATGTTGCGGATCACATCGGCACCCGCAAATTCAAAGCTCTGCGCCGGATCCAGCGTGGTGATATCGTCAATGCGGTTGGCGATAACCAGCATATTGGCGGGCGTCTCAGCCATGGTCGCCATCGGGGTGAGGCCAATCGCCAGCCCCAGCGCGGCGGTGCCAAGAAGGGTATGAATGGTTTTCATCTTTAACTCCCTATTGTGTTTTTGATCTTGGAATATCGCGCTGTTGTCAGCGTCTTGTTGTTGTGTGGGTCTGAACCGGAGCGCGCACCGGTCAGCTGCGCGCCTCCGTTTTCGGGCTGCGCCAGGTGGCATCCAGAACCCGCAGCCAGTTGTCGTGACATAGTTTTTTCATCAACGTCTCATCCACACCGTGGTGACGCAGAGCGGCGCGAAGCGCGGGCAGGCCTGCAACGGTCCTGATCTCCCGCGGTACGGTGGCCCCGTCGAAATCCGAGCCGAAACCAACCCGATCCTCGCCGAGCTGGCTGATCAGGTGGTCGATATGGCGCAGCATCCGGTCAATCGGGGTGTTTTCGTCCATCCGACCATCTTCGCGCAGAAAGGCGACCGCAAAGTTCAGGCCGACCATCCCGTCACTGTCGCGGATCGCGTGCAGCTGGCGGTCGGTGAGGTTGCGGCTGTGCGGCGTCAGCGCATGGGCATTGGAATGGGTGGCCACCAGCGGCGCTGCGCTCAGCTTGGCGACATCCCAGAAACCGGCCTCGTTCAGATGCGACAGGTCGATCATAACACCCAGATCATTGCAGCGCCGGATCAGCCGTTTGCCATCCTCCGTCAGCCCCGGACCGGTATCGGGTGATCCCGGAAACCGGAAGGGCACGCCATGGCCGAACCTTGTCGGGCGGCTCCACACCGGACCGATTGAGCGAAGCCCGGCCTGATAAAGCAGGTCGAGCATGTGGAAATCCGGATCAATTGCCTCCGCGCCCTCCATATGCAGCACCGCCGCCATCATCCCGGTCGAGAGGCAGTCGCGAATATCTTCGGTTGTGCGGCAGACCTTCAGCGCGCCGTCGCTTTCCAGCTGAAACAGCAGGGACGCCTGCGACAGCGCGACAGGGGCGGCATCGGCCCAGCTGATCGCCGCCGACAGCGGCATATCATAGCTGTCTGCCATCATCTCGTCTTCGCTATCCAGACTGTGGCCATCCGGAATATAGATCGCAAAGAAGCCGCCGCCAAAGCCGCCCGTGCGCGCTTTGGCCAGATCAATTTGGCGCCCGCCGTTGCCTTGGAACCCGTCCACGCCGGATGAAATATCGCGATTGTGCAATCGCAGCAAAACATCGTTGTGGCCGTCGAAAATCAGAGGGTCAGTCATATTTCTTCCTAATTCCCTGATATGAGGTCGTATCTTTTGCGCTAACGCAAGGGAATTTACGCCCGTTTCCGGGATAAGACGGACGAAGGCCCAAAAACTGCCATCTAACTGGGAGGAATGGCGTGACAGCGGTCATCTTGCCCGCTGGTCGTTCGACCGGGCCGGGAAGATGTTCGATTATCGCGCAATGGCGACTCGGCTGGTCAGGCCTGTTTCAGCCCGTAGGTGGCGAAGGCAGCAAGCGCCTCCTCCATCTGCGCCGTGCTTAGCAGTTTTGGTGTGCCGATGCTGCGGGCCAGTATGTACGTCCGCGCCAGACTCTCCAGCTCCACCATGCGCCACATCGCCCGCGCCAGCGTATCACCGGTCACGAGGGCCCCATGGTTTGCCATCAGGCAGGCGTGGCGGTCGGCCATGGCGTGGACGACATGATCCGACAATTCAGCCGTACCGAACAGCGCGTAATCCGCCAGCGGCACGTCATCTCCGCCAAAGGCCGCGACCATATAGTGGCAGGCCGGGATCGTCATGTGGTTCACGGCGAGAGCGCAGCAATGCGCCGGATGGGCATGGACGACCGCCATCGCCTCTGGCTTCGCCGCAAGCAGCGCCTGATGAAACTGCCACTCCGACGACGGGGCCGGCTGTGCATCCTCGGGATCAGGCCCGCCCGCAAGCGGCATTCGGACGATCATCTCCGGGCTCATCGCCTCATAAGGGATGCCGGACGGGGTGATCAGCATGTCACCCCCGGCGATCCGCAGGGAGATATTGCCGGAGGTGCCCTGGTTGATGCCGGTCCGGTTCATCTCCAGGCAGGCATCAATGATGGACTGACGCAGGGCGCGGCTGTCATCCGGGGCGGGTCTAGTCATGGCGCGGTCACCCGGCCTTGCGGATAAGATCGGGGAACAGCGCCGCCAGCCCCTCGGCAGAGGCATCGCAGATGCCGCGCTCTGTGATCAGCCCGGTGACCAGCCGATTGGGGGTCACGTCAAAGGCCGGGTTGCCGCAGACCGTGCCGTCCGGTGTCACACGCGCAAGCCCGATGTCGCCGCTATCAAGCACGCCCTGAACATGGCTTACCTCGCGGCTGTCGCGGTCCTCGATCGGGATCTCGGCAACGCCATCGGTCACCGTCCAGTCGATGGTCGGCGAGGGCAGGGCGACATAGAAGGGCACCCCGTTGTCATGGGCTGCCAGTGCCTTCAGATAGGTGCCGATCTTGTTGCAGACATCACCCTGACGCGTGGTGCGGTCGGTGCCGGTGATCACCAGGTCGACCTGTCCGTGCTGCATCAGATGACCGCCGGCATTGTCGGTGATGTAGCTGTGGCTAATACCATGGCTGCCCAGTTCCCAGGCGGTCAGCGCGCCCTGATTGCGCGGGCGGGTCTCATCGACCCAGACATGGATCGGAATTCCGGCATCATGGGCCTGATACATCGGGCTGGTGGCGGTGCCCCAGTCAACCGTGGCGATCCAGCCTGCATTGCAATGGGTGAGCAGCCGCACCGGCTCACCTGCGGGTTTCTTCTGTGCGATCTCACGGATCAGGGTCAGCCCGTAAGTGCCGATGCGCCGGTTGATTTCAACATCCTCATCGGCGATTGCATGGGCCAGTTTCAGTGCGGCGTCAGCACGCTCATCTTCGGGCAGGGGACGCAGGACCTCCATGCAGCGGTTTAGCGCCCAGCGCAGGTTGATCGCAGTGGGGCGGGTCGCATTGAGCTGCTCCCAAGCGGCCTCCAGCGCACCGTCCGAAGGATCAAGCTCGGCCGCCAGCGCCATGCCATAGGCGGCGGTGGCTCCGATCAGCGGCGCGCCACGCACCCGCATCTCGACGATGGCGGTCGCGAAATCATCCAGTGTTGCAACCGGCTGAATGCGAAACTCATGGGGCAGCCAACGCTGGTCGATAATCATCAGAACCGATTGATCCTCGTCCCACCAGAGCGAGCGATAATGTGTGCCGTTGACCTTCACTGCGGTGTCCTCCGTTGATGGCTGGCCCAGCGCCGCCGCTGATGCCGTCCTAGCGCATTGGCGGTAAAGTGCAATCCTCTTGCGCGCTAGCCGCCGCGCAACCTCTGCATGAGGTAGATTTCATTCTGGGGCCGGAGCGGTTCATCAAGACTGGCAGCAATGATCCGGCCGTCCACGGCAACGGATACGCCTGCGTCGAGAGCCGGTGCAAGTGCGGGATAGGCAGATTTGAGCGCTGCGATCATCGCGCCGATTGTGGTGGCCTGAACCTCCACTGCGTCCTGCCCATCTGCAAACCGTCGCAGGCCCGACCAGAGGTGTACGGTCAGGCGCGGTGTGCCCGCGCCCTGACCTGTGGTGCTGTACTCAGGTGCCATTGCGGCGCCTCAGCCCGTCTTGGCGCGCTGCTGATCCAGGGCGGCCAGAATGCGCGGTGGCGACATCGGCAGCGCATGCAACCGCACCCCCGCCGCCGCAGAGACTGCATTGGCGATGGCCGCGAGAGGCGGACAGATCGAGGTTTCGCCGACACCGCGCACGCCGAAGGGATGACCGGGGTTCGGCACCTCGACAATCACCGTGTCGATCATTGGCAGGTCCGAGGCGACGGGGATCCGATAGTCGAGGAACACCGCATTCTGCAACCGCCCGTCCTCGCCGTAGATATATTCCTCATTCAGCGCCCAGCCGATGCCCTGTGCGGCACCGCCCTGAAACTGACCTTCGACATAGGTGGGATGGATCGCCTTGCCCGCATCCTGAATGACCGTATAGCGCGTCACAGCGGTCTTGCCGGTTTCGGGATCCACCTCCGCATCGACGATATGGGTGGCAAAGGAGACGCCGGCCCCTTCGGGCGTCGCCTCGTAATGGCCCGAGATCGGTCCGCCGGTCTTGCCCATGTCGCGGGTAATCTCCGCCAGCGGCATCGGGTCGAAGTTGCCCGCATTGGGACCGGAGGGCACGGCATGGCCGTCCTCCCATTTCACAGCATCCTCGGGGATACCCCATTTGGCAGCGGCACGTTTGCTGAGCTTGGCCACGGCATCCTCTGCCGCCTTGATCGTGGCAAGGCCGCTGGCATAGGTCACCCGGCTGCCGTGGGAGACGTCGTTATAACCAAGCGTGGCAGTATCGGCGATGGTGACGCGGATGCTCTCATAGGGAATGCCCAGAACCTCTGCCGCCATCAGCGCCATGGAGGCGCGGGAGCCGCCGATATCGGGCGTGCCAACAGAAATCTGACAGGTGCCATCCTCTGACAGCGACAATGACACCGAGGTTTCGCCACCATGGTTAAACCAGAAGCCGCAGGAGATCCCGCGCCCCTGACCGGGTTTCAGCGGGGCATTGTAGTGGGGATGCGCCTTGGCAGCCTCGAGCGTTTCCACCAGACCAATGCGTTCGAACTTTGGCCCGTAGGAGGCTTTGGTGCCCTCGCGCGCGGCATTTTTCAGGCGCACTTCGATCGGGTCGAGATCCAATTTGCGGCAGAGCTCGTCAATCACAGATTCCACCGCGTAGGCCGCCATCGGCGAGCCGGGCGCGCGATAGGCCGCCTGTTTGGGGCGGTTGCTCATGACGTCATAGCCAATCTGCTGGACGTTCTTCAGATCATAGGGCGCAAAGGCACACATTGCGGTCATATCCGCAGGCGCACCCGGAAAGGCACCGCCCTGTAGGCGGAAGGTGCCCTGTGCTGCGGTGATGATACCGTCTGCGGTCATGCCGATCTTGATATCCATTGAGGTCGAGGAGGTGGGGCCGGTGGCGCGGAACACCTCGGGGCGGCTCATCACCAGTTTGACCGGGCGATTGGACTTGCGCGACAGGGCCAGTGCGACAGGTTCGATGAACACCGTGGTCTTGCCGCCAAAGCCACCGCCGATTTCCGAGGCGGTGACGCGCAGCTGCGATGTCTCAATCCCCAACAGCGCCGCGCAGTTCTTCTGCACATACCAGTGGCCCTGCGTACAGCACCACAGTTCACCCTTGCCGTCCTGTCCCAGCTGGGCAAGGCAGGCATGGGGTTCGATATAGCCCTGATGCGTGGCCTCGGTGACAAAATGCTCCTCGACCACCAGATCGGCCTTGGCAAAGCCCGCCTCGACATCGCCATGGCCGCTTTCGTGGTAGCGCACCACGTTTGGGTGCATCCCCTCCGGCACAGAGTAATCGGCAGCGCCCTCGCGGATCACCGGTGCATCCTTGGCCATCGCCTTATCGACATCGGTCACATGGGGCAGCACCTCATACTCGACCTCGATCAGCTTCAGCGCGTCACGAGCGGCGAGGGCCGAGGTGGCCGCCACAGCCGCGATGGCATGGCCATCATAGAGCGCGGTATCGCCCGCCATCACGTTTTCCAGCACATTCCATTGTTCGCCTTCCAGCCCCGGCGCGGGTTTGATGGCGTCCGAGAAATCGGCACGGGTGACAATCGCCTTCACATCGCTCAGCGCCTCGGCCTTGCTGGTGTCGATATGTTTGATCCGGGCATGGGCGTGAGGGCTGCGCAGGATGGCCCCAAAGAGCATTCCCGGTGCCGTGATATCGGCGCCAAAGCGCGCCTTGCCCGTGACCTTGTCCAGACCATCGGGGCGGTTGGGACGGGTGCCCACCTGGGTGAAATCGGTCTTGCGTTGATCCAGAGCCATTATGATGCCTCCCGCATCTCTGCCGCCGCGTCCATGACGGCGCGAATGATCTTGTCATAGCCGGTACAGCGGCACAGATTGCCCGCCAGCCAATAGCGCACTTCGGTCTCGCTGGGGTCGGGGTTCTTCTCCAGCAGCGCCTTGGCCGCGACCAGAATGCCCGGCGTGCAGATACCGCATTGCAGCGCGGCGTGGTCGATGAACTTCTGTTGCAGCGGATGCAGTGTTTCGCCAGCACCGATGCCTTCGACGGTGGCGATTTCCTGGCCTGCGGCTTCGACGCCGAGCACCAGACAGGAACAGACCAGCCGCCCATTGAGAGTGATCGAACAGGCGCCACAGTCGCCGGTGCCGCAGCCTTCCTTGGCACCGGTAAGGTTCAAACGGTCGCGCAGCACATCAAGCAGCGTTTCGCGCGGATCGCAGAGGTAATCGACGGCATCGCCGTTGACGGTGGCCGAGACGTGGATCTTCGTGCTCATGCTTTGTCTCCCTTGGCGCGGGCATAGGCGGTTTCTGCGGCGCGGCGGGCCATCACGCCCGCCACCTGCGTGCGAAAGGCAATGGTGCCGCGTTTGTCGGTGATCGGTGAGCAGGCATCAGAGGCAGCGGTGGCCAGTCGCCCCAAGGCCGCGTCGTCCAGCCTGGAGCCGATCAGGGCATCGGCACAGGCCTGCACCAGCAGTACCGTGGGCGCGACAGCTCCGAGGGCAACGCGGGCATCCGCGACGGTGTCGCCCTCCAGCCGAAGCCAGACACCACAGCCGACCACGGCGATGTCCATCTCGGTTCGCGGGATAAACCGCAGATAGGCGTCGCCCTGACCGGGCACGGCGGGCGGCAGATGCACCGCCGTGATCAACTCGCCGGGCTTCAGCGTGGTCTTGCCGGGAGCTGCCGGAATATCCACGACCGCGGCGCGGCGATTGCCGTCAGGTCCGGTGATGCTGACCGATGCACCTGCCGCAACCATAGCCGGCACGCTGTCGGCGGCAGGGGAGGCATTGCAGAGGTTGCCGACAAGCGTGGCCCGGCCCTGCACCTGGGTGGATCCGATCAGGTCCATCGCCTCGACCACGCCCGGCCATGCGGCGGACAGGTCATCATGTTCGGACATTTCGGCTCCGGCCACCGCGGCGCCGATGGTCCAGCTGCCATCGCTTTCCTTGCGGATGTCGCGGACGCCATCAATCGCCTTGATGTCGATCAGCGTATCCGGCGTGACGATATCGGCGCGCATCTGCACCAGCACATCGGTGCCGCCGGCCAGAACACGGGTAACCCCCGATGCTGAAGCCGCCAGCTCCGCCGCTTCGGCAAAGCTGGTTGGTCGGTGATAGTTCATTGGGACTGTCCTTTTGCTGGCCTGCTGCAGGTGGCTGATGGGTGGGTCCGGATGTCCGGGGCATGGAATGCGCTGCGGGCTGTCTCGACGCATATGCCTGGCGGCGGGCCAAGGCGGTGCGCTTTTCGGTATCTTGCGTCCTTGCGCAGTCTTCGGCAAGCCGCCATCGCAGCCGGTTTTGGACATAGGCGTGAAATCTCACGCTCGCAAAGCACAATCGGCAGTGATGTTCACATACCGCACAGGGCAACGACCGAAGGCGCGCTTAGGTGGCAGGGGCCCATAAACGGGGAGGGTATTGCGCTTTTGCCCCTTGCGGTGTCGGATCCAGTCTTTTATGGCGGCGGCAATTCCAGAAATCTTCTAGAAAATATCGCCATCAAAGGGGTTTGAATGGCGAAGTTGGGTTGCGCATGGGTGTGACAATCTGCCACAGTGCGCCGAATCCAATGGATGTGGATGCGGGGGAATATTCCGGGATTGGTATCAGATACGCTGAAACCTCGTGCCTGCGGGGCCACGGGCAGATCGTAAGCCTTGACTTGGTCTGATGCGCCTGAAACGCTTTAACCGCTGGACCTGCCGGAAATTGTTGCCAGAACGCGCGACAAAACACACCTGGCGTCTACATGTCCCCAAGGGTTCAACGACCCCAGCCGCGCCGTGTGCGGCTCTACGGTTTCGAAGACAAAAACGTGGGAGAACACTACATATGACCAACACCAAGCTGGCCGTTAGCGCCCTTGTGGCTACCGCCTTCATGGCACCTGCCGCGATGGCAGAAGAATTCATCACAATCGGTACCGGCGGTGTGACCGGCGTGTACTACCCGACCGGTGGCGCGATCTGCCGTCTGGTCAACAAGACCCGCAAAGAGCACGGTATCCGCTGCTCCGTGGAATCCACCGGTGGCTCCGTCTACAACATCAACACCATCCGTGATGGTGAGCTGGAATTCGGTGTGGCGCAGTCCGACTGGCAGTACCACGCCTATAACGGCACCTCCAAATTCGAAGAGCAGGGCGCCTTTGAAGGTCTGCGTGCCGTGTTCTCCGTTCACCCGGAGCCCTTTACCGTTGTGGCGCGTGCCGATGCCGGCATCACCAATTTCGACGACCTCCAGGGCAAGCGCGTCAACATCGGCAACCCCGGTTCCGGTCAGCGCGGCACCATGGAAGTGCTGCTGGAAGCCAAGGGCTGGGGCATGGACAGCTTTGCGCTGGCAACCGAGCTGAAGGCCGCCGAACAGTCCGCAGCGCTCTGCGACAACCAGATCGACGCCATGGTCTACACCGTTGGCCACCCCTCCGGCTCGATCCAGGAAGCCACCACCGCCTGCGACTCCGTCCTGGTGACCGTGGATGGCGAAGCGGTTGAAAAGCTGATCGCTGACAACTCCTTCTACCGGACTGCAACCATTCCCGGCGGCATGTACCGTGGCTCCGACGCGGATGTGAGCACATTCGGCGTTGGCGCGACCTTCGTGACCTCTGATCAGGTCTCGGACGAGGCGGTCTACACCGTGGTAAAAGCGGTCTTTGAAAACTTCGAAGACTTCAAAAAACTGCACCCGGCCTTCGCCAACCTGAAGCCTGAGGAAATGGCAACTGCGGGCCTGTCCGCACCGCTGCATCCCGGCGCGGCGAAGTACTACAAAGAACAGGGCTGGGTTGAATAACCAGACCGATTGATCGAACGGGGCGCCATGGCGCCCCGTTTTGCACCTGCGGTCTCCACGTCCGCTGACCGGGGTGTCAAGAACAAGTGGAGCAGTACCTGCACCCAAGCGGTACGAGCTTTCGAGGGGAACCATCATGACAAGTGAAACACAGGGCAAAGGTCCGCTGTCGGAGGAAGAGCTTCAGGCTCTTGTTGCCTCATCAGACTCCGGCGCCCGCAACCCGATTGGCAGCGTAGGGCTGTTCCTGGCCATTGTGGCCTGCATCTGGTCGGTCTTTCAGGTGCTGCTGGCCTCTCCGGTTGCCAATCTCGTGCTACCGGGCAGCGTCGTAAACAATGCGCGCCAGATCCATCTGGCCTTTGCCATTTTTCTCGCCTATGCGGCCTATCCCGCGCTGAAGAGCAGCCCGACGGACCGGATCCCGGTTCAGGACTGGATCCTGGCGCTGATGGGCACATTTACCGCACTTTATGGCTATATCTTCTACGAGAAGATCGTGAATGCCGGTGGCAAGGGTGATGACATCGACACGGTCTTTGCTGCGATCGGTCTTGTGCTGCTGTTTGAGGGCGCGCGCCGCGCCCTTGGCCCGGCGATGGCAATCGTGGCCTCTGTGTTCCTGCTGTATGTTTTCTTCGGCTCATCCGAGCTGGTCCCCGATGTGATCCGCTGGAAAGGCGCATCGCTGGACCGCGCGATGGAGCAGATGTGGATCACCTCGGAAGGTGTGTTTGGAATCGCGCTGGGGGTGTCGACGAAATTCGTGTTTCTCTTCGTGCTGTTCGGTGCACTTCTGGATAAGGCGGGTGCCGGCAATTACTTTATCAAGATGGCCTTTGGCGCGCTTGGTCACCTGCGCGGCGGCCCGGCAAAGGCGGCGGTGGTCGGCTCTGCCGCAACCGGTCTGATCTCCGGCTCCTCGATTGCCAATGTCGTGACCACCGGTACCTTCACCATTCCGCTGATGAAGCGGGTTGGCTTCACCTCGGAGCAGGCCGGTTCGGTAGAGGTTGCCTCCTCTGTCAATGGCCAGATCATGCCGCCGGTTATGGGCGCGGCTGCGTTTCTTATGGTGGAATATGTCGGCATTTCTTATGTCGAGGTGATCACCCATGCGTTCCTGCCGGCGACGATCTCCTATATCGCGCTGATCTACATCGTGCATCTGGAAGCCGTAAAGCGGAAGATGCCGACCCTGGGCAACCGCGAAGTAAACCTGATGCGCACGGCGCTGGGTATGCTGAGCTTCTTCCTGATGTTTGCGGGGCTGTGCTATGGCACCCAATTCCCGGTTGATGCGATCGAAGCCGTCGCACCAAGTGCAGCCGGCCTGATCATCACCTGTCTGGTTGCATTGGTCTATGTCGCGCTGGTCTATATGGCAGCGCAGGTTCCCGACCTTGAACCCGATGATCCCAACGCCAAGGACATCGAACTGCCCGAGGTTGGCGAGATCTACAAGGCCGGTCTGCATTACCTGCTGCCGATCATCGTGCTGGTCTACTTCCTGATGATCGAACAGAAATCGCCGGGACTGTCGGCTTTCTGGGCGACCGCCTTGCTATTCGTGATCCTGCTCACCCAGAAACCGCTGAAGGCGCTGTTCCGCGGACAGAGCAACCTGCTGCACAACTTCATGGATGGGCTCAACGACCTGTGGCACGGCATGGTGGATGGTGCGCGCAACATGATCGGCATCGCGCTGGCAACAGCAACAGCCGGCGTGATCGTGGGCACGGTGACCCTCACCGGCGTTGGTCAGGTCATGGCCGATCTGGTTGAGTTCCTGTCGGGCGGCAACCTGATCCTGATGCTGGTGATGGTAGGGCTGTTGTCCCTGATCCTCGGCATGGGTCTGCCCACGACGGCGAACTACATCGTTGTCAGCTCGCTGATGGCTGGCGTTGTGGTAGAACTGGGGGCGCAATCAGGTCTGATCGTGCCGCTGATCGCGGTGCATCTATTTGTGTTCTACTTCGGCATCATGGCGGATGTGACACCGCCTGTGGGCCTTGCGAGCTTTGCCGCGGCGGCTGTCTCCGGGGGCGATGCGATCCGTACCGGCTTCATCGCCTTCTTCTACAGCCTGCGCACCGTGGCGCTGCCGTTTGTGTTCATCTTCAACACCGATCTTCTGCTGATTGATGTCACCTGGGCTGAGGGGATACTGGTTGCGGTGACCGCCACCATTGCGATCCTTGTCTTTACTGCCGGCACCATGGGATATTTCCTGACCCGCAGCCGGATCTATGAAAGCGTGGCGCTGGTGGCAATTGCCTTTGCAATCTTCCGTCCCGGCTTCTTCATGGATTACATCCAGCCGCCGTTCACGCAGGTGGAGCCGGCCGAACTGGTCACCGCGCTCGACGATGTCCCCGAAGGCACCGAAGTGCGCGTGAAAGTGGCGGGTCCCGATTTCGACACTGGCGAGATGACCGAAACCACTTTGGTTCTGACCGTCGGCGCAGAGGGCGGGCAGACAAGCCTCGATCAGTTCGGACTGCTGCCGCTGGAAGAAGACGGCATTGTCAAACTGGAAGAGCCGATGTTCGGCACCCCGGCGCAGCCGATGCTGGACGGGTTTGATTTCTATCTGGATGACCCGGTATCCTTGACCTCGGTGCAGGTGCCGTCGGATCAGCTGCCCAAGGAGCTGATCTTTATCCCGGCGCTGCTGCTGCTGGGGCTTGTTGCCCTGATGCAGACGGGCCGTGCCCGCAAAGAGGAGGCAATGGCATGAGTAAATCTGTTCTCTGCGCGCTGGAACTGAACGGCGACACGACGGACCGCAAGGTGCTGGCAGAGGCGGCCCGACTGGCCGATCTGGATGGCGCGCAGCTGGATGTCGTCAATGTGCTGCCCGATTTTGGCGAAAGCTGGGTCTCGGGGTTCTTCGAAGAGCACCACCATGAACGCGCGGTAAAGGAAACCGCAGATCATCTGGGCAAGCTCTGCGAGGAGGTCCTCGGCGCCGAACGCAACGCCAAGGTGCGGCATCTGGTGGCCACCGGCAAAGCCTATCAGGAAATCCTGAAGGTCGCGGACAAGGCGGGAACCGATCTGATCGTGATCGGCGCGCATAAGCCGGAGCTGTCGGATTATCTGCTGGGACCCAATGCGGCGCGGGTGATCCGCCATTCCACCTGTTCGGTCTATGTGGTGCGCTGATCCGCAGGCATTCTAACCGCATATCTCCGGATTTAAGGGGCGCCCGATCGGGCGCCCCTTTTTCCGTCGCCCATGCGCCCGGTCTGCCTTTAGTCGGGAGGCGGCGCGTAACCTGTCATCTCCAGATATCCCTTACCGCTGTGGCTGCCAGTGATCCGCACCGGTCCCTCCCAATAGGGAAAGGACATCGCCATCCAGGCCTGCGGGTTCAGCGCGGTGACTTCGATATCGAGGCCGCGTTCGGGCAGGCGCAGGTTCCACTCCGTTGGGACCGCGCGACCGGCAACCTGTGTCAGCCCGCGCGGCGTCGCCTGAAGATGCCCCGGCTCCAGCGGAGAGGGCGTGCCATCGGCTGCGATCCATGTGCCTGAGGTGAACAGGCTGCTTCCCCGCAACTGAAACCCCATCAGCTTTTCGCCACTATCAAAGCGCAGCGAAAACCAGTCCCAGCCGCTCTGATCCTCAGACAGGGGCTGGCTTGACCATTCACGGTCCAGCCAGCCTTCTCCGGTCACCTGCACCGGGCCGCCGGGCAGCTGCAATGTGCCGCTCAGCTGATAGTGCGGCTGGGAATAATAGTAGCTGGCCTGTCCATCCGCCGATTTCACCGAATAGCCGCCATCTCCCTGCAAGACCAAGGGACCATTGGCTGTGAGAGAGAGATCATAGCGAAAATCCTGCCCGGTCGCGCGCAGGCTCAGCGCGTCCAGACCGGCATCGCGGCCGCGCATGAACCAATCGTCGATATAGGCCTCAAACGGAGCGGTGCTGACACCGGCCTGCCCAATGCCACCCCGCGCCAGCCGCTCGGCGTGAAAATGGGCGTCGGGCGTCGTCAGACCAGCGTGGCCCATCCAGATCTGGGGGTCTTCCCAGGCGGATGCGGTCGGCATCGAACGGGCATCACCCGGTTGCAGGGCAGACCGGAACAGCGTCCACTGAACCCCGTAGTCACGCCCGTCATCTCCGGTCAGATTGGCGGTCAGATACCACCACTCGATGCGGAACTCGGGGTGGGCGCCGTGATCACGCGGGAAAACCAGCTGGGTGCCGCGTGCAGGTACTGCAAACCCGTCCACCTCGGTTCCGAGCCCGGCATATCCCTGCGCCGCAGCCGGACCGGCAAGCCGGATGACCAGCACCAGCACCGCGACAAGGCCGCAGAAAATCGCTTGGAGAGCAGGCTTAACGTTCATTGGCAAAGACCCTCAGCAGATCGGCGGGTTTCAGCTTTGACAGCCGCCGTGCCGGCAGGGCCGCCGCCAGCGCGGCCGCCGCCAGCGCCATCAGGAACAGCCTTAGCCAGTCCAGCGGAAACAGAAACATCGGCAGGCGCCAGCCGAAGGCTTCGACATTGACAACCGCGAGCAATGCCCAGCCCAGCAACAGGCCGAGAGGCAGGGCGAGCAGGGCCGTCAGCCCGGCCAGGATCACGCTGCGTAGAAGTTCATATCTGGCCAGTTGACGGCGTGTCAGCCCCATCGCCCAGATCGGCGCCAGCTGCGGCAGACGTTGGCTCCAGAGCGTCAGCAGGCTGGTCAGCATTGCAAAGCCAGCGACGCCGAAAGTCAGCAGATTCAGCGCTCCGGTCACGACAAAAGTACGGTCAAAAATCGCCAGCGACTGCCGTTTAAGCGCGCTCTGGTCGATGAAGGCACTGGACGGCAGATCGAAATCCTGTTGCAGCTGACGGCGCAGGCGCGCCACGTCCTCAACCGGCAGACGCAGGCCAAAACGGCGGTTCTCGATCAGCGGGCGATGCTCCAGCAGGGTGGCGAGACCGACAATCGCCTGCGGGTTGGGGTTGCCATAGTCGGAATAGACGCCTGCTATCCGCATGTGCCATTCCGGTGCAATCTGCAGTAGATCTCCGGTTTCCAGGTCGCCACGGCGCGCCAGCTGTTCGTTGATCAGCGCGCCGCTGCCGTCGGCCACCTGCTGCCAGACGGTTGCGTCGGCCTGCAACAGCGGCCAGTTGTCGCGATAGGTGGCATCATCGACCACACCGTAAACGTCCATCGGGGCGCCGCTGTAGCGCTCATCACTGTGGCGGATTGGCAGGGCGCGGATACCCCTCTCCGCCAGCCAGGGCAGCACCTCATCGGCCATCTCGTCGCGCGGAAGCGTCATATAGAGCTCCGAGGCCAGCCGTTGATCTAACCAGGCAAGGAAGGTGAGGCGAAAGCTGGAAACCATTGTGCCAACACCGATATTTGTCGCCAGCGCCAGAAGAAGTGCCATCAGCGCCAGCGACAGACCCGGCAGCTGCGCGCGCATGTCCGCCCATAACCAGAGCGTCACCGGGCCACGCGCCATTCGGGTTCCGACCAAGGCCAGCCGCGATAGCGTCAGCGGCAGCAGCAGCGCGGCCCCCAGCATCAGACAGCCGAGAAAGACAAAGCCAGCCAGCAGCCCGTCGAACAGCACCGGTATTGCTGCCGCCGCCAGCACCATCAGCGCACCGGTCGCAGCAGAGAGCCGATGGCCACGCAGCGCCTGCTGACCGCGCGCGGTTGCAGCTGGCGCTGCGAGAATGGGCAATCGCGACAGGCTGTACCAGCTTTGACCACCGGCCAGCATCATGCCTGCCAAGGCCATCGCAAGGCCAGAAAGCACCCAACCTGGACGCAGGTTCAGGCTGCCATCGACCGAGGCGCCATATAGCCCCGAAAGGGTTGCGCTGACACCGGGAAGGAGAGCCGCCGCGATCAGATAGCCAAGGATCAGGCCAAGCAAGGCCGCCGCAAGCGTGATTGCCAATAGTTCAGTAAAAACAAGCCAGACCAAAGTATTGAGCGGTAACCCTAAACTGCGCAGGCTGCGGAACATGCCGCGTCTCTGCTCAATCCCCAATGCGATGGTGCCCTGCACGATGAACAGGCCCACCGCAAAGGACAGCAGCCCAAAGGCGGTGAGGTTGAGGTGAAAACTGCGGGTGAGCTGCGCCGTATCCGCGCCGGTTGATGCGCTCTGCAAACGCAGGTCAGGCACCAGTTCGCCCAGCGATCTGAGCCCGCTGGGTTGCGCATCCAGCACCATCAGGCGGCTGATCGCATCCGGTCGCGCGAGCAGTCGCGCCGCAGTCGCTATGTCACTGATCAAAACGTCTCGGGGGACCGCTGTGCTGCGCGTTGTCGGAGGCAGATCAAGATCGAGGCCGGTCACATCCGTCTCGGGGTGCAAGAACAGGTGACCAGGTGCCAGCAGCAGATCCGCCGGGGAAAGCGCCACGGATGTGTCGCCGTCGGATTCCGTCGCGGTTCCGGCTTCGCTCAGCCGTTCCATCATCGGATGCGAGAGGATATCAATGCCCACCATCTCAAGGCTCCTTCCGTCGGGGCCTTTTTGTTGGTTTATGAGGTCACCGATCAGTATCGGCGAGAGCTGCCAACCTTCACGTCGCAGCGCAACATATTGAGAAATATTAATATCTCCCTCTGGATTTACGAGATAGCTTTGTCCGGACGGGGAGATGCGCGCTGCGGCTTCGGCATAGCTTGCACGCGCCTCGGCATTGATCGCCTGCACCGCAGACCAGAGCGCGGTGGCCAGCGCGAGACCGGTGATCAGCATGGCCAATTGCAGCGGGTGCTGGCGCCAGTGAGACAGGATCGCGGAGAATGCAGCCGCTCTCATGTCCCGGCCTCACGCAGGCGGCCATTGCTGAGGTGGATTTGCCTGTCTAGCAAGCCCGCAATGGCCTGCGAATGGGTCACGAGCAGCAGCGCCGCGCCAGTTTCCCGCACCAGATCCAGCATCAGCTCCATGACCGAAGCACTCGACGTTTCGTCCAGATTACCGGTCGGCTCATCCGCCAGCAGCAGCTTTGGGCGCAGCGCCAGCGCGCGGGCGATAGCGACCCGCTGCTGCTGTCCGCCAGACAGCTGTTCGGGGTAGCGCCGCTGTAGTTCGGCCAGCCCCAGCCGACGGGTCAATGCCTCGATCCAAGGGGCATCAACCGTGTCTGCCAGCCGGGCATGCAGGCTGATGTTCTGACCAACGGTCAGGGCCGGGATCAGGTTGAACTGCTGAAACACAAGGGACACATGTCGTCGCCGCAGCGCCGCGCGCCCGGTGTCATCCAGCTCGGCGAGGGACACATCATCCACCACTATGCGGCCGCGGTCGAACTGATCCAGCGCGGCCGCCAGATGCAGCAACGTGCTTTTGCCGGATCCGCTGTCTCCGGTGAGTGCGAGGCTGCTCCCGGCGGCCAGATCCAGCGAGACACGGTCCAAAACCGGAACAGCGCCGGACGGCCCCGAATAGGACTTGCTGACCTCCTCAATGATTAGCATCGACGTATAACCTTTTGCGGTTGTTATGGTTTGTCCGACTGCGCCGCGATACATCCCGCGACCAGACAGGCTGATCTTGTAGGCTGACCTTTCCGGGGATCCCGGCCCAAGACAACAGATAACATTGACGCGCCCTGATGTAGGCCCCATTTGAAGCTTGCCCATGCAATAATGGGGTTGGGCTCAACAAAGGCTATGCCATGTCGCTGTTCTCACTGCCATTCCGCTGGTCATCGCGAGGTCTGGCACCTGCCATTCTGGCCGCTCTGGCAGCGGTCCCACTAACGGAGGTCGCCGAGGCGCAAACGGCATCCGGCAGCCGCGAAGCGCTCTGCCGCAGCCGGGCGGAGGCCTACGCCGGCGCGCCGCGCAGTGATGCCCCTGACGGTCTGCGGCTGGGCAATGATCGCGCCGGGATCACTTTCTCCGGGACAGTTCGGATCGGGATCAGTGTGCAGGAGGGCAAGCTGCGCCGCGCGAGATCACGCAGCGGTTCCGAAGCCGAGGACCGCGATGATTACTTCAACACGCCCGAGGCGCAGCGCAAGCGGCTGGTCAAACAGTACTATCGCGATTGCATGTCGCAGCGCTGATTTCGTAGACTGCGCCAAAATCGGAGCCGTGAGCCGAGCCGATCGCGGCTGATCGACAGATCCATCGGCGCAAGGTCAACGAATGAGGGCAGGGACATGACACTCATCCAGCAGCTGCTGCTCGGCAGCCTGTACCTTGGGATCTGCCTTGTCGTGGAGGCTGGGTTGCTGGTGTTCTGCATCCATGTTCTGCGCAGACGGCTTGGCGTGCTGCAACGTGGGCGGCGCTTTGTGCAGATGAGCGCAGTGCTGGCGGTTGCGATCGGGCTGATCGTCTTTGCCCATACGCTGCAGGTCTGGATCTGGGCCACGGCGCTGATTTTCTCTGGTGCCATAGGTGACTGGAATACTGCGATTTATTTCTCGCTCGCGACCTATACCACCCTCGGCTACGGCGATATCGTCCTTGGCGAGGGGATGCGGATCTTTGCCGCGTTCGGCGCAGTTACCGGGCTCTTTGCCTTTGGCATCAGCACGGCGTTTCTGGTGGCTGCATTGCGAGAGGTGTTCCTGCTGGAAGATACCGCGCCGGTGAGAGTGCGCTGACCCGTCACCTCCGGCGTGGTGCCCTACAGGATTGGCGCCAGCAGGCGGGCGACAGGCGCACCAAAGCGGATGGTCACCGGTTGCGCGTCCAGATCCGTCTCCAGAAGTGTTGACGATGCCATGTCCTCATCCAGCATCTGCGCCACCTGTTCTGCCGTTTCCGCATCAAAGCACAGCGCCATACTCTCAAAATTCAGCCGGAAAGAACGGTTGTCGAGGTTCATCGTGCCCACCGCCGCGATGGTATCATCCACGACAAAAACCTTCTGGTGCACAAATCCGGCCTGATACCTGTAGATTTTGACACCAACCTCGCGCAGGTCGTCAAAATAGGCGTAGGCAGCCAGCCAGGGTGCGTAGTGATCCGCAGTCTCGGGCAACAGGATGCGCACATCGACCCCGCGCATGGCAGCGTTCTTCAACGCAGCCACAACATCCTGATCCGGCACGAAATAAGGCGAGGCAAGCCAGATCCGGGAACGCGCTGCGGAGATGGCAGAGAAATACAGCATCGAGCCGTTGATCGTACTGTCTCCCGGCCCGGTTTCGACCACCAGCGCGGGTTTGCCTGCGCCCTCGACCGGGGCGCAGTCCCAGGTCAGCAGGTCAAGGATCGGATCCTCGGTCAACCAGAACCAATCCTCCGCATAGCCCAGCTGTAGCTGCTGCACGACCGGGCCGGTCAACCGCACCTGCGTATCGCGCCAAGCGCCAAAGGCCGGGTCGCGCCCCATGTATTCATCGCCGATATTCATTCCGCCCGTAAAGCCGACACGCCCATCGACGATGACCGTCTTGCGATGGTTCCTGAAGTTCAGGTGAAACCGATGTTTCGGGCCGGGGCGGGTGCTGGGGTCAACCTGATTGACACCTGCCGCCTCCAACGCCTCGCGGTATCGGTTTGACAGCCCGTGACTGCCTACCGCATCCGTCATGAACCAGACAGCAACGCCGCGCGCGCGCGCGTCAAGCAAGGCGGTCTTGAACCGCTGTCCGATCTTGTCATCGCGCACGATGTAGAAATGGACCAGAACGTAATCCTCTGCCGCATCAATGGCCTCGATAATCGCATCGGCGATTTCAGCGCCGTTTTTGAGCAGCTCAAACCCGTTGCCCCGGCAAACCGGATAACCGGCCAGCCGTTCGAAGGGGGCCTGGTTCGCGGCCAATTGATCGCGGTCCTGTGTGTGAAGATCTGAGTAGACGCGCAGCGCGTTCAGGACCCGCTCCGCCTTGCGCCGGGTGGCGCGATACCTCGAAAACCGGCGTTGCCCGAAAAACAGATAGAGCGGCAGCGCCACCAGCGGAGCGGACAGCAAAAATACCACCCAGCCGATTGCCCCTTGCGGCGTGCGGGCGGTGCGGGCCGCCTTCAGAGAGGCCAGACCCGCAAGCACCCACATCATCAGTACAGCCGATGTGCTTATCGCAATCCAGGCCATCGCCGCGCTCCCTGTCGCATATCTTCTGGCCAAACCTACATCCGGCGGATGGGCTTGGCTATATCTCCCTGAAAGGGCTGGTTTTTTGAAGCGAGCTATGAGACCGTCAGGCCATGAGCATGCGACCCTATGTGAAACCCGGCGCCTATGCGTTGTATCTGGCCGCCAAGCGGTTCAACGACAAGAACGGCTGGGTGCTGAGCAGCCATATCGCCATGTCGCTGATGCTCGCCTTGTTTCCCTTTATCCTTTTTACCGTGGCGCTCACCGGTGCGGTGGCGGGGTCATTGTCGGGCGGGGTTGATCTGGAAAACCTGGTGGAGCTGGTCTTTGGCTCCTGGCCGGAAAGCGTCTCGGATCCCATCGTGCGGGAGGTCTATTCGGTGCTTGCCACATCTTCCACCGGGGTGGTCACGCTGGGTGGTGTCATCGCTATCTACTTTGCCTCCAACGGGGTGGATGCGGTGCGTCTGGCAATGGTGCAGGCCTATCATGAACGCGATACCAGGCCGTTCTGGAAGACCCGGGGCCTGTGCATTGGTCTGGTAATCCTGGGGGGCGCGGGCATTATGGCGGCGGCGGTGTTTGAGCTGATCCTGCCGCTTTATGCGCGCCATCTGGCCAGTTTCTTCCCGCAAGTCCCGCTGAGAGGCAACTGGGAGGGCGGTCTGAACGGGGTTCTGGTTGCGGTGATCCCGCTGGTTGCTGTGTTTGCCTTCCACATGCTGCTCCCGGCGAAGCGTCACCGGCTCTCCCAGGTGCTACCGGGGGTGCTGCTGACAGTGGTGCTGTGGTGGGCGGCCGGCCTCGCCTTTGCCATCTACATCAGCAGTTTTGCGGCCTATTCGGCCACCTATGCGGGACTGGCGGGGGCAATGGCGGCGCTGATCTTTCTCTATCTGAACTCAGCCATTCTGATCCTTGGTGCGGAACTCAACGGGGTGCTGCTGCATCCTACCTCCTGACCTGTCGCAGGCGTTTGCAACCGTCCGAGTGCACCAGCCCGTGCCTGAAGTGAAATTGTTTCGAAAATCGCAACAATAAGGCAGTTCTGCCACAATTGAGCCACGATGCGGCCCAGTGGCCGGTCTATTCTTCGATGAGAACAGCCCGAACGCTCATACGGTACGAGGAACAGATGCGTCTTTTGCAAAGCAAACTTCCGCCCCGCCAATTGGTGCAACGCCTGCTGAAACAGCCTGTCGCGGCGCCTCATCGCATCGAGAAGGACTGCCCGCGCGTGACGCTGCGCGCTGAAGGCACCTCACTGGAAACCATCGCCTTGCAGGCGCTGGCGCTGCGGTCGTTTTCCAGCACCGCTCAGCGCGGCAGCTGATCGCCCAGACCTGAAAGCCGGGGCAGGGCGGTTGCCGTGCGCCCGGCCACAGCCCGGTTAGAGATCAATCGTCAGACGCATCCGAAGGCTCACCGCGAAACCCGGTTGCAACCACGAATTTTTCCGAACTGTCCGAACGTGACGATGGCGGTTTGACGTGGAAAACCTTGGTGAATTTCTGCTTCAGCAGCTTTTGCAGATCACCCTCGGCCCCGCCGGCCAATACCTTGGCCACGAAGGTACCGCCTTCTTCCAGAACGTCGAAGGCAAAATAGGCCGCGGTTTCACAAAGCGAGATAATCCGCAAATGGTCGGTCTGCTTGTGACCGGAACTGGCAGCTGCCATATCCGACATCACCACATCTGCCTTGCCACCAAGCCATTCCTTGACCTTGTCGTCGGCCCCTTCGTCCATGAAATCCAGCTGGTGGAACTCGGCACCCGCCAGCGGCTCGACCTCCTGCAGATCAACGCCGATGATGCGGCCTACCGCCTTACCCGGCTTTTCCCCCAGCGCATTGATCCGCTTCACCGCTACCTGCGCCCAGCCGCCCGGGGCGCAGCCCAGATCGACCACCCGCGCGCCATTCACAAGGAAGCGGAATCTATCGTCGACTTCCATGATCTTATAGGCCGCGCGCCCACGGTAGCCTTCGGCCTGGGCGCGTTTCACATAAGGGTCGTTCAACTGCCGCTGCAACCAGCGGGTGGAGCTGAGTTTACGCCCACGGGCAGTCTTGACCTTGACCTTCAGGTCACGCTGTCCGCGCCCGGAGGTGTTCTTGCCAGTGGGTGTTTTTCCCGTGGGTGTCTTTGCCATATTTGCTGTTCCCTGTCGTCCGTGGCCGCATCGGGGCCAACTGTCGGACGCTCATATCCTGTGTGTGGCCGTCAGAACGGCCCGTCTTCCAGAACGCCGTCGGCGCTCATCTGTGCATAAAGCAGGCCTTCGCGCAGGCCCCGGTCCGCAACGGACAACCTGTCCGTCGGCCAGCACCGCAAGAGCGCCTGTAGAATTGCCGCCCCTGACATGATCAGCGCCTGACGGTCTTCGCCAATACGCGGGTCGCTGCGGCGCCCCTGAGGGCCGAGTTCTAAATAAGAGCGGATAACCTTGTCAATCTGATCGCTGGTCATGCGCAGCCCGTCCACCTTGGTCCGGTCATAGCGTTTCAGCCCCAGATGCGAGGCGGCAACGGTGGTGACGGTGCCGGAGGTGCCAACGATCTGAAAGCCCTGTCGGGTCTGCTCGTCCTTATAGGGCGCAAAATCGGCGAGGTTCTCTTCAAAGAACCAGCTCATCAGGGCAAAACGGGCCGCGTCATCCTCGACGTCGTGGAACTGATCGCGCAGCGTCGCGACCCCAAGTGGTACTGAGATCCAGTCAACAACCTTGGCCGCGGGAAAGGGGCTTTCAACGGGATGAAACCCTGCGTGCAGCCGCATGATGGCGGATGGCCGGTCGCGGCGCGGGATCGAGGAGATGTCGATCCAGACCAGTTCGGTGGAGCCGCCGCCAATATCGACCACCAGCAGCTGATCCGTCTTCGTCGACACCAACGGCGCGCAGGAAATCACTGCCAGACGCGCTTCTTCCTCGGGTTGGATGATCTCCAGCGTCAGACCGGTCTCGCGGCGCACCTGACGAATGAACTCTCGCGCGTTCTTCGCCCGACGACAGGCCTCGGTCGCGACCAGCCGCATCCGTTTCACCCGGTTGCGTTTGAGCTTTTGCTGGCAGATACGCAGAGCCTGGATGGTGCGCGCCATCGACGCGCGCGACAAGCGCCCGGTCCGCTCCAAACCGGCGCCAAGCTGCACCGATTTTGAAAAGCTGTCCACCACATGGAAGCCGCTGCCCTTGGGTTGGGCAATCAGCATCCGGCAGCTATTTGTCCCCAGATCGAGCGCCGCATAGAGCGCATCAGGATCTGGGCGGGCCGGTGCAGGGCTCTCTACCACTCGGGGAAATGCGCCCGCACCTTTGGAACGCCTGGGCGCCATGATTCACGCCCTCCGATAATCGTGTTGATCCAAGCATATGTGGGCTGACCGCCACGTGCAAGGTGGCCCGAATGCCCCGATGACGATTTGCCGATTGACGAATTGACGTTTCTTGAACGGTTTTGAGCGCTTTGCCGATCAAATTCATAAAGCTGTTGAATATTATGAGGGCGCTGCCCGGTAGCCAGCCCGGCCCGCCATTGCTATCCAGAAGCGACCCGGAAAAGGTCGCTCAGAACCAATGTCAGGTCGAAATCCGACGAACGCGCCCGGCGATGCCACACTAGAAACGCAACTACACAGACGCAAAGGAAGCTCAGGCAATGCCCGACGTCACCATCGTATATTGGCGCGACATCCCAGCACAGATCATCGTCGGCAAAGGCCGTCGCGGGGCCAAACGTCAATTGGAAGAGCGGTTTGAACAAGCCATCGACCGTGCGGCAATGAAGGTGAACGCGAAGGACGCCGACGCCTATCTCGCGGAATGGCGCAAGGCTGCGCCCTACGCCATGGATGGTGAACCGGCCGATATCGCCGAGGCCGAGGCCAAGCGTCTGGAAGCGGATTATGATCAGGACCGGCTCAAGACACTGATCGCTAACGACGGATGGGCATGAGCCTGACATCTTTTTGGGAGGCCACGATGGCTTTGTTGAACTTCAAGAAACGCGATGCTGGCGTAGCGCAGCCCAGCAGCCCCGAGGTCGAGGCCTTTCTGGAAAACTACTCGATCGAGGTGATGCCCCGTACCGCTGCCAAGGTCGAGAGCTTCCGCGATCTGCTGCCCGCAGGCACCCGCGTCTACATCGCCCATATCGAAGGTACGCCGATCGAGGAAATGGTGGAAACCGCCAAGCGGCTCAATGCCGAAGGTTACCCGGTGATGCCGCATTTTCCCGCGCGGATCATCCAGGACGAGGCCACGCTGGCCGATTGGATCGCCCGCTATCAGGGGGAGGCCGATGTCAAGCAGGCGCTGTTGCTGGCCGGTGGTGTTGCCAAACCTCATGGTGCCTTTGACAGCTCCATGCAGCTCTTGGAAACAGGATTGTTCGACAAGGCCGGGTTCACCAACCTGCATGTTGCGGGCCACCCCGAAGGCAACAAGGATATCGATCCTGACGGCAGCATGAAGAACGTCTCGGATGCGCTTCTGTGGAAACAGAAATTCTCCGAACGCACCGATGCGAAGATGGCGCTGGCAACCCAGTTCGCCTTTGAGGCGAAGCCGATCATCGAATGGGCCGACAGCATCAAGGCCGCAGGCGTAGATCTGCCGATCCATATCGGCATTGCCGGCCCGGCCAAACTGCAGACGCTGATCAAATTCGCCATCGCCTGCGGTGTTGGACCGTCCCTCAAGGTGCTGCAAAAGCGCGCGATGGATGTCTCCAAGCTGCTGCTGCCCTATGAGCCGACAGATGTGATTGCCGAGCTGGCCGCCCACAAGGCCGCCAACCCCGATTTCAACATCACCAATGTGCATTTCTTCCCGCTGGGTGGCATCAAGACCAACGCCACCTGGGCCATCAACAACGGCGGCGCAGCAGCGCAGCCGGTCAATTCCCAAGGATAAAAAATGACCCGTACCGTCGTAGAATCTAAGACAAAAACCGCAATCCTGGGATTTGATGAGCCGTTCTGTGTGATCGGCGAACGGATCAACCCCACAGGCCGCAAGAAACTCGCGGCCGAGTTGGAAGCCGGCGATTTCTCCACCGTTGAACAAGACGCGATTGCGCAGGTGATGGCCGGCGCCAACATCCTCGATATCAACGCGGGCGTTGTCTACAACTCCAACCCGAACCCGAACGAGACCGAGCCGCCGCTGATGACCAAGATCGTCCAGCTGGTGCAAGGTCTTACCGACACGCCGCTCTGCATCGACTCCTCGGTGCCCGGCGCGCTTGAAGCCGGTCTGCAGGCCGCCGAGGGCCGTCCGCTGCTGAACTCGGTCACCGGCGAGGAAGAGCGCCTGGAGCACGTGCTGCCGCTGGTCAAAAAGTACAACGTGCCGGTCGTGGCCATTTCCAACGACGACACCGGCATCTCCGAAGATCCCGACGTCCGCTTTGCCGTCGCCAAGAAGATCGTCGAGCGCGCCGCAGATTTCGGCATTCCTGCGCATGACATCGTGGTTGACCCGCTGGTGATGCCGATTGGCGCGATGGCGACCGCAGGCCAGCAGGTCTTTGCACTGGTTCGCCGTCTGCGTGAAGAACTGGGCGTGAACACCACCTGTGGTGCCTCGAACGTCTCCTTTGGCCTGCCGAACCGTCACGGCATCAATAATGCTTTCCTGCCGATGGCGATGGGCGCGGGGATGACCTCTGCGATCATGAACCCGGTGGCACTGCCGGTAACCCAGAAGAAGATTGCCGAAAAGAGAGCCGAAGTGGAGGCCGCCGGGATCATCCTGCCCGAGGGCATGGAAGACGAGGCCTTTGTTCAGATGTTCGGTCTTGGATCCACCAAGCCACGTCCGGGCAAGGAGATGGAAGCGATCCGCGCCGCCAACCTGCTGACCAACAACGATCCTCACGGTGGTGAATGGATCAAGGCCAACAAAGAGCCCGCAAAAGAGGGCGAGGAAAGCCGCGGTCGCGGTGGTCGCGCCGGCAGCCGTCGCCGTCGCGCCTGACTCGCCGCCCATACAAGCTATAAGAGGTCAGACCACTGGTCTGGCCTCTTTTTTTGCCTGGAAATCCAGTTGTTTCGCAAGCTGTCTGGCGCGGGGCTGCGGCGTCCCGATTGGCGCTAAAACGAGCGACCCACGGGTAAAACCATTCCTGAATGGACGCAGGCCGCTCTCTCCCGCCCCGGATTTGTCGGGATTAACCAATAATAGTGCGAGGGCGCAACAGCGTCCACTTATGGCCCTTGGACCGGCAAGCCCTTGCCACACAGCCCGCGCAACACAAGCACAGCACACAGGCGCCAGCGGCATCGTTGCATATGCGAAATATGGTGTGAGAGATGGCGCACCTGAGAGGATTCGAACCTCTGGCCTCTGCCTTCGGAGGGCAGCGCTCTATCCAGCTGAGCTACAGGTGCCTATATGCGTCGTATAGCTGCCGCGCGGTGGCTCTGCAATGGCAAAAAACATGGGAACCATAATTCAATTCAGGCGTTTGTGATCTGTATGATTATGCAGCGAATGGATATTGGGCAGGCTATGGTGCGCGCGGGAAACTCGCTGAATTCAGACGTCAGAGCACAGCAAAAAACCCATGTTGTCGGGCAACATGGGCTTGCAAAGGCTCGGGACACGAGAACAGGCGGGGCAGGCTGTTTAGCCGTTCCAGCTGCGGACAACACCGCAGTCCATATGAACGAAATTCGAGCCACTGTATTTGCCAACGCCACCGGCACGGCAGGCCATCGCGGCTTTCGCCATCTGCGATACGGAGCGCGAGGAGAGCCGCAGGTCAGCGGCCTGACCGCGCATGTGAAGCGAGTTCTTTGCAACCCCACGCGAGCGGCTGCGCAGCATCGCGTTGGTTTTCGGGCTGCGGTAGCCCGACAGCATCATATAGGGTTCATTCACATCAAGAAGATTGTGGGAGGCGGCCATGATGTCGATCGTGCGCAGGTCGATTTCCTTGACCTGATCGTTGCGCCAGTCGCGCATGAAGTGGTTCACTTCCTTGATCGCATCCTTGATGTATTTGCCGTCGATCCAATACACCATGTCGATCCGCTCACCGGTGCGGCCTGAGTACATCCGGATCCGCCGGATATCGCCTGCGCCGCGCAGGAAGCCCGCTGCATTGGAGAAGGTCGGAGCGGCGACCATGGTTGTTGCCGCGAACGCACCCAATAGAGCACGACGGGAGAAACCCGATTTTTCAGTTTTAGCCATTGTCACTGCGCTGTCCCGTACGCCTGATGTCTCTGCCTGTGCCCGATGTTACGGACAGGGTGTGGTCCTGTTTCCACGCGAGAACTGTATTGCACATACAGAATCGCGCGCCAAGTTTTGAATGTTGCAGCTCGACATGAACTGTGATTTTCGGCAATTTTTTGCGCAAAAGGGAAATAAATGGTTAATTTCCCCTCAATGTGTCGTGGCGATCACGGCCCGAGTGGTCGTAATTGAGACCGATAAGACGCAGGTGCCTGTTGCCTGTTTGCGCTGTTTAAAATGTGAATGGACAGCGGGGGCTGGCGTTCACCAGGATTTCATGTAGGCAACTGCAGACTGTGAAAAGCAATTCATTTGAGGACCGTACCCATATGTCGCCTGTGTTGATGACCCGTGCCATTTCGACCGTTGGCCCGACGCTGAAGGCGGGAGTTTTTGCACTTGCACTGGGCGGGGCTGCCCTTGCCATGCCCTCCGGTGTCAGGGCAGAGGTGACGGCGTTCAAACAGGCGGTTGCCGAAGCGGCCTCAGCGAGCGACCCGGTTGCCGCGTTTTACCGCGAAACGGGCTATGCTGCGATCTGGACCGGCAGCGATGATGCCGCGCGCATCCGGCGCGCAGCGCTGTTTCGCGCCCTGCAGGAGGCCCCGGTTCACGGGCTTCCGGATCGCAGCGCCGAAATAGATGCGCTGATGGAGCTGCTGAGCCAGGTTCGGACCACCCGTGACCTCGGTCGTGCCGAAGTCGCGATGAGCCGCGCGCTGGTGGGCTATGCCAGCGACCTGCAAACAGGTCTGCTTGAACCGCGCCGGATCGACGACGGTATCGTCCGCGAGAAACACCAACCGGATTTCGCCGCCTATCTGATCGGGATCCGTGATCAGTCTCCTGTGGCCTATCTGCGCAGCCTGGCGCCGCAAAGCGCCCAGTATCAGGCGCTGCTGCGTGAGAAGATGCGACTGGAAAAGCTGCAGGCGGCCGGCGGCTGGGGCCCACGGGTTGCGGCACAGAAACTGGAACGTGGCGACAATGGCCCGGCGGTGATTGCCCTGCGCAATCGTCTTATTGCGATGGGGTATCTGCCACGCAGCGCAGCGCGCAGCTACGATGGCGCGTTGGAGCAGGCCGTGCAGGCGTTCCAATCCGATCACGGGCTGACCGCCGATGGGGTCGCCGGTGGCGGGACAATCGCGGAAATCAACAAACCGGTTTCGGACCGGCTCAAATCCGTTCTGGTAGCGATGGAGCGCGAACGCTGGCTGACCCCGGATCGCGGCAACCGTCATATTCTGGTCAATCAGACCGATTTCACCGCAAAGATCATCGACAATGGCGAAGTGACCTTTGTGACCCGCTCTGTCATCGGCAAGGACAATGCCGACCGACGCTCGCCGGAATTCTCTGACGAGATGGAGCATATGGTGATCAATCCCAGCTGGTACGTGCCCCGGTCCATCGTCACCAAGGAATATCTGCCCAAGCTGCGCAGCAACCCAAACGCTGTGAGCCATATCGAAATCACCGACAGCCGGGGCCGCAAGGTGAATCGCGCAACCGCTGATTTCTCCAAATATACCGCGCGCACCTTCCCCTTCGCCATGCGCCAGCCGCCCAGCAGCAAGAACGCGCTGGGGCTGGTGAAGTTCATGTTCCCGAACAAATACAATATCTATCTGCATGACACACCGCAGAAGAGCCTGTTCCAGCGTGAGGTCCGCGCCTTCTCGCATGGCTGCATCCGGCTCGCGCAACCATTTGAATTCGCTTACGCTTTGCTGGCTCGCCAGACTGAAAACCCAAAGGATTTCTTTCACCGTATTCTGAACAGCGGCAAGGAGACCAAGGTGGTCCTTGATCAGAAGGTTCCGGTGCATATCATCTATCGGACCGCCTTTGTGTCCTCAAAAGGGCAGCCCGAATACCGTCGCGACATCTACGGTCGTGACGCCAAGGTATGGGCCGCGTTGGAACGGGCAGGGGTGGTGTTGCCGGGCGTACAAGGGTAATCCTCGGGCCCAAAGGCAACAGACCGGAAGGGCCCGACATGTTTACAGTCCGCGAAATCGCCGCCTCTCTTCAGGCAGAGGCCGCAGGAGATCTGGACCTGGTGGTGCAGCGCGCCGCTGAACCGCAGGATGCAGGCCCCGATGATCTGGCCATGGCCATGGCCCCGAAATACGCCGAAACCCTGAACGAAGGCAGCGCCCGCGTCGGATTGGTCTGGGAGGGCGCCGACTGGCAGGCGATGGGGCTGAAGGCCGCCATCTTTGCCCCGCGCCCGCGCCTCGCGATGGGCGGTGTGACCCGGCTGCTGGACCAGGGACAGGGCTTTGGCGATGAAATTCACCCCAGCGCTGTGATCGACCCCTCCGCAGAACTGGGCGAGAATGTCTCCGTCGGCCCTCTGGCGGTGATCGCCGCAGGTGCGCGGATCGGCGCAGGGTCAGTGATTGGCCCGCAGTGCTACATCGGGGCGGATGTCACCATCGGCACCGAGGCGCAGCTGCGCGAAGCTGTCAGCATTGGCGCCCGTGCCATCATCGGTGATCGCTTTCGCGCCCAGCCCGGCGCACGGATTGGCGGCGACGGGTTTTCCTATGTGACACCGGAGGTCTCCGGCGTGGAGACCGCGCGCAAAACCATGGGCGATCAAGGCGATAGCAAGGCGCAGAGCTGGCTGCGGATCCATTCGCTCGGCGCAGTCGAGATTGGCGATGACGTCGAACTCGGCACCAATTGCACCATTGATAATGGCACCATCCGCAACACCGTGATCGGCAGCGGCAGTAAGCTCGATAACCTCGTGCATATTGGCCATAACACCCGTGTCGGCCGGGACTGTCTGCTTTGTGGTCAGACCGGAATTTCAGGCTCCGTCGATATTGGCAACAACGTGGTTCTGGGCGGTCAGACCGGGGTTGCCGACAATATCTTTATCGGTGACGGGGTGATTGCCGGGGGCGGAACCAAGATCCTGTCAAACGTGCCCGCAGGCCGTGTGGTGATGGGCTATCCCGCTGTCAAAATGGAGACACATACCGAGATGTATAAGGGGCAGCGGCGTCTTGGCCGTCTGATGCGCGACATCGAGGCGCTGAAGAAGGCGGTTTTCAAATAACGGCGCACCACTTACATGACGCAAAATACCACTGATCAGGGATCCCTCATGAGCACGCAGGACAAGGTCATCGCCATCATCGCCGAACAGGCTGTGCTGGAACCATCGGATGTGACACTCGACAGCACATTGGAAGACCTCGGTATCGATAGCCTTGGCCTTGTCGAGAGTATCTTTGCCATTGAGGAAGAGTTCGACATCACCATCCCCTTCAACGCAAATGAACCGGACAAGAGTGATTTCGACATCTCCAATGTCGCTGCGATCATCGTCGGCATTGATAAGCTGATCGCCGAAAAATAACGATGTTCAGCGGGGTTGGAGGCACAAGATGAACCGGGTTGTCATCACTGGCATGGGGACAATCAACGCCCTTGGCCATACGGTGGCCGACACGCTGGCCTCAATGGCCGAAGGTCGCTGTGGCATCGGAGAACTCGATTTTCGCGACGTTGACCGCCTGTCGATCCGCATCGGCGGACAGGTGCGCGGGTTTGAGGCCGAGGGCCGGTTCAACCGGCAACAGATGAGCCTTTATGATCGTTTCACCCAATTCACGCTGACCGCCGCAAAGGAAGCGATAGAACAGTCGGGTTTGGAGTTTCACGGCGAGCTGTCGCAGAAATCCGGCGTGGTGCTTGGGACGGCTGGCGGCGGGGTCTCGACATGGGACGACAATTATCGCTCGGTTTACGAGGACGGCAAAAACCGGGTCCACCCCTTTGTCGTGCCCAAGCTGATGAACAATGCCGCAGCCAGCCATGTCTCGATGGAACATAATCTGAAGGGGCCGAGCTTTACCGTCTCGACAGCCTGCGCCTCTTCAAATCATGCCATGGCCCAGGCGTTTCAGATGGTCCGCTCCGGGATGGCGCCGGTGATGATCACCGGTGGATCTGAATCGATGCTCTGCTTTGGCGGCGTCAAAGCCTGGGAAGGGCTGCGGGTCATGTCACGGGATGCCTGCCGCCCATTCAGCGCCAACCGCAACGGCATGGTGCAGGGCGAGGGGGCCGGGATCTTCGTTTTTGAAAACTATGATCACGCCCGCGCCCGCGGCGCCGATATCATCTGCGAGGTCATTGGCTTTGCCATGTCCTCGGATGCCGCAGATATCGTCATGCCCAGCAAACAGGGCGCCGCGCGCGCCATTGCCGGCGCGCTGCAGGACGCAAAGGTCAACCCCGAGGACGTCGGCTACGTCAACGCCCATGGCACCGGAACCGCCGCCAACGACAAAACGGAATGCGCGGCCGTGGCGGATGTCTTTGGGCCCCATGCGGATAATCTGATGATGTCCTCGACCAAATCCATGCACGGCCATCTGATCGGCGGCACCGGAGCGGTCGAACTGCTGGCCTGCATCATGGCACTGCGTGACGGTATCGTGGCGCCAACCATCGGTTATGAGGAACCTGATCCGGAATGCGCGCTGGACGTGGTTCCGAATGAGGCACGGCAGGCCAATGTGACCGTCGCCCTCAGCAATGCCTTTGCCTTTGGCGGGCTGAACGCGGTGCTTGTCCTGCGCAAGATCTGAGCGATCGCCAGCCGCAGAGCCGAAAAAAAACCGCCGCATCCTGAGGCAGGGTGCGGCGGTGATCGTTTTCTGGACAGCGGCTTTCTGTTTGCCGCACCGGATGTTTATTGCTTCACAACGTCCACGACATTGTAACCGGCGGTAAATCCGCTGAGCGACAGCTCCATATTGATCACCTGATCCGGCGCTGGTGCGGGGCGCAGGCTCAGCGTGGCGATCTTGCCCTTTTTGAACGCGGCGATATCGGTCTCGGTCAGCCCGATCTGGGCGACGCAGCCCATTGGGCTACAGAAGGAATAATTATACCGCTTGCCGGGGGCGCCATCGATGGAAATGGTCAGCGCGGCCGGCAGCAAGGTTTCAAGCGGCACGATCACCGTCGCACCGGCGACAGCCTGGCTGCCTTCCTGATCAATCCGGAACAGCGAAAACTCCGCCATCGGATTGCCGCTGTCGTCGGACATGATCTGCAACAGCGAACAGGGATCGGTTTCTTCCTCGGTCTTGACGCAGGCCAGATCCCAATCGCCATGGGTTTCTTTGGAATAGCGCTGCCCCAGCTTGGGGCCATCCTGTACGGGCTGGCCAAGATCCAGAACCTCGTCGGCTTTTGGTGCCTCCGTGGCTGCGGCATCTGCGGCGGGCTGGCTCTCTTCGGTCTCGGCCGCCCCGGCGGTCTCCTGCGCCATCAGCGGCAGCGGCAGCGCCATCAGCGCGGCCAGGGTCATCGGGGTCAGGGACTTGATCATGATTGCCTCATCTATCCTGTGGTGTCGGATTTGATGTAGCATGGCCGAACCCCGGTGTCAGGCCAATAACCATGTTTGCCCGCTTCACTGGCGGGGAATTGACCGGATCGCGCGTCACGACTGGAAGCACTTGGAACAAAACAAAAAAGGGAGCATAACTGCCCCCTTTTTCGTATTTTTTCTCCCCGTCGGACTGGCCGACTTAGTTATTGGGAGGACGTTACGAAAGGGTCGGCCATCGGTCAACATGGAAAGAGAAAAAAATGTCGCAGTTGGTGGAATAATTGACGCCTACGCCCATAGCGCGCGCAATATGCACAAAACACCTGCCCGCAAGGCGCAGCTGATCGCCACGGGTCGGCCGCGAGCGCAAAAAAAAGGCCGTGCCCGAAGCACGGCCCAGTCTGACAGGGAGGAAATGTCCGCCGACACAACCGCATGATGGTCGACGGGCAATTATCACTCTCGCATTCAAAGGTTAATTTTGTATTTTCATTTGAGACCGATCGCATTTTTCGCGGGATCACAACAGTCAGGGGCAGATCATGCAGGACAAACTCTTTATCGGCGGCGGTGGTGAAGCCTATGCCGATCCACAGGCGCTGGCGCTGAAATATGCCAATCGTCACGGGTTGATCGCCGGAGCAACCGGCACGGGCAAGACGGTCACGCTACAGATCCTCGCCGAGAGTTTCTCCAATGCCGGCGTGCCGGTAATCCTGTCGGATGTGAAGGGCGATCTGTCCGGCCTGGCGAAATCCGGCAGCGCCGACCATAAGCTACATGATGCCTTTACCAGCCGGGCGACCAAGATCGGCTTTGACGACTACCGCTACCATGCCTGTCCGGTCACCTTCTGGGATCTCTACGGTGAGCAGGGGCATCCGGTCAGGACGACCGTGGCCGAGATGGGGCCATTGCTGCTGGCGCGGCTGTTGGAACTGAGCGAGGCACAGGAGGGCATCCTGAACATCGCCTTCCGTCTCGCGGATGAGGAAGGTCTGGCGCTGCTGGACCTGAAGGATCTACAGGCGCTGCTGGTCTGGGTGGGTGAAAACCGCGCGCAGCTATCGCTGCGCTACGGCAATGTCTCCACAGCCTCAATCGGGGCAATCCAGCGGCGGCTGCTGGTGCTGGAGAACCAGGGCGGGGCGCAGCTCTTTGGCGAGCCGGCCCTGGCGCTGAGCGACCTGATGCGCGGCACCGCTGACGGGCGTGGCATGGTCAATATCCTCGCCGCTGACAAACTGATGGCGGCGCCGGGACTATACGCAACATTCCTGCTCTGGCTGCTGAGCGAACTGTTCGAGGAGCTGCCAGAGGTTGGCGATCCTGAAAAGCCCCGGCTGGTGTTTTTCTTCGACGAGGCGCATCTGCTGTTTGATGATGCCCCCAAGGCGCTAATAGACAAGGTGGAACAGGTGGCGCGTCTGATCCGTTCCAAAGGGGTGGGGATCTATTTCATCACGCAGAACCCCGCAGATGTGCCGGAGGACATTCTCGGCCAGCTTGGCAATCGCATCCAGCACGCGCTGCGGGCATTTACCGCGCGCGACCGGAAAAACCTTCGCATGGCGGCCGAAACCTACCGTGAGAATCCACGGTTCTCAACCGAGGAGGCGATCCGCGAGGTCGGCGTCGGTGAGGCGGTTACCTCGATGTTGCAGAAAAAAGGTGTCCCCGGCGTTGTTGAGCGCACGCTGATCCGCCCGCCCAGTTCTCAACTCGGCCCGATCACCGCTGAGGACCGCAGGGCAATCTTGCAGAGCTCGGACATGGCCGGGAAATATGACCAGACCACCGACCGGCGGTCCGCCTATGAAATCCTGGCGGAACGCGCCGCAAAAGCCGCCGCCGAGGCTGAGGCCGCAGAAGATTACGCCGAGGCGGCACCCGAACCGATGGCACGCGAATATAACGCCGGGCGGCGCTATTCAGGCAGCCGGGTCAGCCGGTCCTCCGCGCGGCGGGTAAAACCACGCGACAGTTTTGCCTCAGCCATGTCCGAGGCGGTCATCAAGGAATTGAAAGGCACCACCGGTCGACGGCTTGTGCGCGGCATCCTCGGCGGTCTGTTCAAGGGGCGGTGAGCCGGCCCGACCTGCCAGAGCAAAACAAAACGCCGCCCGGGGAGCATATCCACGGGCGGCGTTTCGCGTTTCCATAGGTCCGATTGTCAGACCGGTCGCGGATCTGCGACCTCAGCGCTCGGGGATCAGGCCACGGGGGCTGAAGCGCAGCACCAGCAGCAGGATCAGCCCCATGGTCAGCAGGCGCATATGCGACGCGCTTTCCAGCAGATGAACCTTCAGCGCATTGGTGTCGGCCATGCCTGCGGTCAGGGTCTCGATCAGCAGGATGCCCATCGGCTCAACCTTGATCCACAGGAACCAGATCAGCAGACCTCCCAGCACCGCGCCAAAGTTATTGCCGGAGCCACCAACAATTACCATCACCCAGATCAGGAAGGTGAAGCGCAAGGGATTATACGTGCCCGGCGTCAGCTGGCTGTCGAGCGTGGTCATCATAGCCCCGGCAATGCCACAGATCGCAGAGCCAAGGATGAAGATTTGCAGATGGCGGCGGGTCACATCCTTGCCCATCGCCTCGGCTGCCACCTCATTGTCGCGAATGGCGCGCATCATCCGGCCCCAGGGGCTCTTCAATGCCATCTGCGCCATCCACAGCAGCACCAGCAGCACGACGGTGAACAGCAGCGAGTAGCCCAGCTTGACATAGAGCGTGGAGGCCAGAACCGGATCCAGACCATAGTCCGCCGCCTTGGCGACAAACTCCGCATCATTCTGCAGATCGACCTCATAGGGCAGGGGCCGGGGCAGGCCGACGACATTTTTCACGCCGCGCGACAGCCAGTCCTCGTTCTTCAGCACCGAGATGATGATCTCGGCAATGCCAAGCGTCGCAATCGCCAGATAATCAGACCGCAGACCGAGGGCCGTCTTGCCGATCAGCCAGGCAACGCCAGCCGCCAGCAGACCGCCCGCAGGCCAGGCCAGAAGCACCGGCAGACCCAGCCCGCCTAGGTTGCCCTCCAGCGCCGGGTTAATCGCCTCGACCCCGGCAACCGCCGGATCGAAGATTGCGCGATACACCACAAAGCCGAGGATCAGCACCGCCAGCAGCACCGCAATACGCAGCTTACCGGCAGGCACCATCCGCATGGTTGCAACGGCCGCGACCAGCGTCATCGCCCCCATGGCCAGTGCCATGATGATCCCGACACCGCCCTGGCTCCACGCGCCCGGTGTCGGAGCGGTAGAGACCAGCACAACGGCCAGACCACCAAGCGCCACGAAGCCCATGATGCCGACATTGAACAAACCGGCAAAGCCCCACTGAAGATTGACGCCAATCGCCATGATCGCAGAGACCAACCCCATGTTGAGGATCACCAGAGCCGAGTTCCAGGATCCGGAGAAAAACAGAAAGTTCGTGCTGCCCTCAAGCAGGATCAGAATGCCAACAAACAGAAACAGCAGGGAGGTTTTGACTGTCTCGCTCATACCACTTTTCCTTTGAAAAGGCCCGTGGGCTTGAACAGAAGCACGACCACAAGGATCGCAAAGGACACGGCGAATTTGTAATCCGTGCTCAGAAGCTGGACGAGGCCATCAGGCTTCATCGTTTCCGGCACAACATAGATCAGCACTTTCTTCCAGGCATAGGTGATGGTCACCTCGGAGAACGCGATGATGAACCCACCAGCGATGGCCCCGACCGGGCTGCCCAGACCACCAACGATAGCGGCGGCAAAGATCGGCAGCAGCAGCTGGAAATAGGTGAAGGGTTTGAAAGATTTGTCCAAACCATAAAGCACGCCGGCAATGGTCGCGAGGGTCGCAACGATCAGCCAAGTATACATCACCACCCGCTCCGGGTTGATGCCCGAGAGCAGCGCCAGATCTTCGTTGTCGGAATAGGCGCGCATGGATTTACCGGTGCGGGTCTTGTTCAGGAACCAAAACAGCAGCGCGACAACCACCACTGCGGTGATCACGGTGATGCCTTGCGTGGTCTTGATCGCCAGCCCCTCACTCAGGCCGGTCATCGCCTTGAAATCCCGCGCAGAAATCAGAAAGCGTTCGCCGTCAGCAAACCGCTGATCGCCCGGCCCGATGACAAATCGCACAAGGCCATTCATCATGAACATGACGCCCAGCGACACCATGACAAAAATCACCGGCTTGGCTTTCTGTGTCCGGTAGAACCGATAAACGGTGCGATCGGTGACCAGCATCAGAAGCATACAGCTCACGATGCCAAGCGGCAGCGCCAGCAGCGCAGTTGGCAGCGGGCCAAAGCTGATGCCCATCGACTGCAACCACCAGGTCACGATGATGGTCACCATCGTGCCGAAGGCCATAGTGTCGCCATGGGCAAAATTCGAAAACCGCAGCACCGAATAGATCAGCGTCACACCCAGCGCACCAAGCGCCAGTTGACTGCCGTAAGCGATTGCCGGAACCCCGACAAAATTTGTAAGCGCCACAAGGGCGTTGAGGAAGTCCATTATTTATCCTCTTGGCAGGTGCCGGTATATGTCACTTGGGAGGGATACCTTCTGGCACTTTTTTCATCGAGTGAGACATTGTCGCCGCTCATGAGTATCATCCAGCTGTCTACGGATGTGTCGGCTGGAGGGACCCTTGCGAACCTTATGGACGAACCAAGCTCCAGAAACGGGGCTAGTGAAACAAACTCTTCCGAGTCTCCTTGTGTCCAAGCGAAACGAGCCAGACCGCCACCGGCACCCCTATCTTCTGAAAGCACCGCAAGGGTGATCTTCATTTCGATGGGATCGGCCGGACACCTTTGAACCGTCTTGCAGTCCGCAGCATCGTTGGTGGTGCATTCCAGAACAGAAGTGCACTTAGGTTCCAAGTAGCAGCTGAGGTTAGTCCCAGCTTGGTCAGCAAGAGCAGCAGCAGGGCTAAGTGCCGTACAGATAACGAGAGCTCGACTGTGGTTTATTACAGCCGATTTTCTTAGTAGAGGCATACTCGGTCACCCCCCCAAGAAAGATTTGCGCACTTCGGGATCGGCGAGCAGCTCTTGGCCGGTGCCGGTGTAGGCATTGCGGCCCTGTACCAGAACGTAACCTTTGTCCGCGATCTCAAGCGCTTGTTTGGCGTTTTGTTCGACCATCAGGATCGGCAGGCCGGTGCGGGCCACCTCGATGATACGGTCGAACAGCTCGTCCATGACGATGGGCGACACACCTGCTGTCGGCTCGTCCAGCATCAGAACCTTTGGCTTGGTCATCAGCGCGCGGCCAACGGCCACCTGCTGGCGCTGACCCCCGGAGAGTTCGCCCGCCGGCTGGTTACGTTTTTCACGCAGTATCGGAAACAGCTCATAGACCTGCTCCATGGTATCGCGGAAATCATCGGTGCGGATGAAAGCACCCATTTCCAGGTTTTCCTCAACCGTCATCGAGGTGAAGATATTGCTGGTCTGGGGCACAAACCCCATGCCCTTGATCACCCGGTCCTGGGGGGTCAGCAGGGTGATATCCTCGCCGTCCAGACGCACGGCACCTGCGCGGACATCGAGCATCCCGAACACAGCTTTCATCGCGGTGGATTTCCCGGCACCATTGGGGCCAACGATAACGGCGATCTCGCCCTTATCGACGGCAATGGTGCAGTCGTGCAGGATATCCGGCCCTTTGCCGTAGCCGCCGGTCATCGTGTCACCGATCAGAAAGGGACCACCGTCCACCTTGCGTGTGGGGCCGCTTTTGCTGTGGGCAGGCTGCATCGTTCCGACACCATGCGGATTGGTGATCGAGGCATCACGATTGCCGTGATCGTTCTGGTAGGGATTGTCGCTCATGCTCCAGCCTCCAGTTTATCTTTGTTTTTCAGGCCGGTGCCGAGATAGGCTTCGATCACCTGCTCGTTGGCCTTGATCTGATCCAGCGTGCCTTCAGCCAGTTTCTTGCCCTCGGCCATGCAGATAACCGGGTCGCAGAGGCGCCCGATGAACTCCATGTCGTGCTCGATCACGACGAAGGTATAGCCGCGCTCCTCGTTGAGGCGCTTGATGGCATCGGCAATGGTATAGAGCAGGGTCCGGTTCACACCTGCGCCCACCTCATCGAGGAAGACGATCTTGGCGTCCACCATCATGGTGCGGCCCAGCTCAAGCAGTTTCTTCTGCCCGCCCGAGACCTGACCGGCCTTCAGATCAGCGATATGGCTGATGGTCAGGAATTCCAGAACCTCATCTGCCTTGGCCCGCAGCGCGCGTTCCTCATCCGCAATGCGCTTGCGGCCGAACCAGGTGTTCCACAGCGTCTCACCCGACTGCGCACTTGGCACCATCATCAGGTTCTCGCGGCAGGTCATCGACGCAAATTCATGCGCGATCTGGAACGTCCGCAGCAGCCCCTTGTGGAACAGCTCATGCGGCGGCAGGCCGGTGATGTCCTCACCGTCCATGGTGACCCGGCCAGAGGTCGGTTCAAGCACGCCTGCAATCACGTTGAAAAGAGTGGTTTTTCCGGCGCCGTTTGGCCCGATCAAACCGGTTATGGAGCCCTTAGCGATTTCCAGCGACGCGCCATCAACCGCATGGAACCCGCCGAAGTGCTTGTGCAAGTCCTCGACGACGATCATGTCATTTCATCCCCCACCGTCTTTTTGACGGCTTTTGAATTTGGAACAGCCCGGGCAAAACCCGGGCTGATCATCTTGGTTCGATCCGATTTTACGGGATCAGCGGAATTTCACGGTGGCGTTGGCGCCGTCCTTGACTTCGATCTCGCGGTAGGAGCCTGCGCTCTCACCGGGGCCGATCAGTTCTACGCCAGTCGCACCCTCATAGTCGATGTCGCCGCCATTCGCGAGGATTTCCAGGGCCTTGCCCAGCTCGCCGGGGTTGATCTTCTCACCGGGCGCATTGGCTACTTCGAGGATCTTGGAGCCATAGTCGGCCGGATCCTTGGAGTTTGCGGCCTGCATTGCCAGCATGAACAGCGCGGCAGCGTCATAGCTCTCCGGGGAATAGGCGGAGGTGCCGTCGAAACCGGCGGCTTTGGCCAGCTCAGCATAGATCGCCGCACCTTCGCTATCGGAACCGGCAATCTGGCCAAAGGAGCCATCAAGATCCGGGCCGATGTTCTTGGGCAGGGTGTCACCGATCATGCCACCGGGCAGACCGAAGGTGTCATAGGCACCGGAGTCGAGCGAGGCTTGAATGATGCCCAGGCCGCCCTGATCCAGGTAGCCGGCAACAACCAGAATATCGCCGCCAGCGGACGCCAGTGCGGCGACTTCTGCGGAATAGTCGCCCTTGCCGTCTTCATGCGCGGTCACGATGGTGACTTCACCGCCGACTTCCTCAAAGGAGGTTTTGATCGCGTCGGCCAGACCTTTGCCGTAGTCGTTGTTGGTATAGGTCAGGGCGATGGAGTTGACGCCGCGCTCTTTCAGCACTTCGGCCATCACCTGGCCTTCGCGGGCATCGGAGGGCGAGGTGCGGAAGAACAGGTCGTTGTCTTCCATGGTCGACAGGCCGGGCGAGGTGGCCGACGGCGAGATCATCACCATGCCGTTCGGGATCGCGACGTTCTGCAGGATCGCGCCGGTCACGCCGGAGCAGTCACCGCCGATGATGCCGTTGACACCGTCAGCAACCAGCTTCTCGCCGTTTGCAGTCGCCAGACCATTGTCGATACAGCCGGTGTCTGCGCGCACCGGAATGACAGTCGCCGCATCAAGCAGCTTGCCGGATTTGGTCACTTCCTCCATCGCCAGCTCAGCGCCGGAACCCATGGCCGGGGCGAGGGATTCGATCGGCCCAGTAAAGCCGAGAAGCACACCCAGCTTCACTTCCTTGGCGTGGCCACCCGCAAACGCAGTGCCAGCAGTCAGGGCAGCGGCGGCTGTCGCCATCATCATTTTTTTCATTTTTGTGAACTCCCATTTGTTGGAACATATTTGTTCAAATCGGACCCTAGGCAAGCGTGGTAAAAAAGGGAAGTCCTCTAGCGCCAACATGTCGCAGGTTTTTTCGCCCCGGTTACGGAGAATGGAATGTTCACAATGGGGTAGATGACCCAACGGCCGCTCGCCCCTGTGGCATCCGGGATCAGCTCACCGCAGCGCTCGTCGCAAGTCCCCAGATCCGCGTCGCATTTCATGCCGGGCGGCGCAAAAGCTGGCCAAATAGAAAATTCGCGCTAAATTCGGTCGAATAGCATGAATATGAGCCATTAGACCGCTCCCCCCAGGGTCTGATCACGGAATTGCGCAGGAGGCGTCATGCATATGGGGAGGTCTGTTATTAGAGTGCTCCAAGTCAACCCATCGTGTCAGGCGAAGCGACCCCGGCGACGGCGATCGTCGGCTTGTCAGCCGGAAAGACCGACCGGCCAGACGCGACAGATCCGGCCGATGCTGGCATCCCTGGCACAGCGCTTTATCGCATTAACCCTGCTGGCCACCGTTGGCACTGCGGTCTCGGCACAGACGCTGAGCAGCGATCAGGGAGTGTTGAAGATAGAGCGAATGGCCCACGGGCTGGATATCCCATGGGCTTTTGATTTCCTGCCTGATGGCTCGGTGCTGATCACTGAAAAAGACGGTGACCTGTTGCACCTGGCGGCCGGCCGCCTGACCCGCGTCAAAGGCACTCCGAAAGTGCTCGATCAGGGGCAGGGCGGGCTGCTGGACGTGTTGATTCCGCGCAATTTTGACAGGACCCGGCGGATATATCTCTCTTATTCGAAACGGCTTGGAAGAGGCTCTGCCACAGCGGTGGCCACCGGGCAGCTCGCCCGGCGCAACACCCAGCTTGAGGGGCTGCGGGACATCTTCGTCGCCGCGCCACCCGCCGACAGTGGGCGCCATTTCGGATCGCGGCTGGCAGAAGGGCCTGACGGAACTCTCTATGTCACTCTGGGTGATCGCGGCGACCGGCCATCGGCCCAATCCCTCACCTCACATCAGGGCAGCATTCTGCGTTTGAATCCCGACGGATCCGTCCCGCGCGACAACCCCTTTACCAAACAGAAAGGGGCGCAGCCGGAAATCTGGTCTTACGGGCATCGCAACCCCCAGGGACTGACCTTTGCCGCCGATGGCCAGCTCTGGTCTGTTGAACATGGCGCCCGTGGCGGGGATGAGGTCAATCTGATCGAGAAAGGCGCAAATTACGGCTGGCCGGTCATCGCCTACGGCCGGCATTATTCAGGGCTGAAAATCGGCGAAGGGACCACAAAGCCGGGCCTGAAGCAGCCGGCCCACTATTGGGACCCCTCGATGGCGCCCTCAAACCTGCTGGTGTATTCCGGCAGCATGTGGCCGGACTGGCGCGGTGATATCTTTGTCGGCTCGCTCAAGTTCGGCTATATCGCGCGGCTCTCCGGGCAACCACTGGCGGAGGTTGAGCAGATCAGGGGCGATGAGACAGGACGGATCCGGGACCTGCGCGAGGCCCCGGACGGTAGCATCTGGTTCCTGTCCGAGACCAATGGCGCGCTCTACCGCCTGTCGCGCTGAACCGGCGCGAACCGGACCCCGGGCCGATCCGGCATAGGCCTGATCCGTTAGGGGCGCGGGTCACAACGTCGGCGGGGCCGATTTGCTGCCACGTTCGCGATAAGGCGTCGTGTCGTAATGCGCCCGGTAGCATTTGGAGAAATGCGAAGGTGATGCAAACCCGCAGGCAAGCGCCACATTGATCACACTCATATCGGTCTGCATCAACAGGTTGCGCGCCTTCTGCAACCGCAGTTCCATATAATAGCGTTTGGGAGATCGGTTGAGATAGCGACGGAACAGCCGCTCCAGCTGGCGGGTCGACATGCCGACATTCTGCGCCAGAATGGAGGGGCTGATCGGCTCCTCGATATTGGCTTCCATCATCTGGATCACCATAGACAATTTTGGGTGGCGCACCCCGATCCGGGTCGGGATCGACAGGCGCTGCGTGTCCTGATCGGTCCGAATCGATGAATAGATGAGCTGATCGGCCACCGAATTAGCGATATCCTCGCCGTGATCATTGGCAATCAGCTTCAGCATCAGGTCGATGGAGGAGGTACCGCCGGCTGTCGACATCCGGTTGCCGTCGATGACAAAGACCGATTTGGTCAGCTCGACCTCGTCAAACTCCTCGTTGAAACTGTCGGCATTCTCCCAGTGAATCGTGGCACGTCTGCCATCCAGCAGGCCCGCGCGCGCCAGCGCATATGACGCCGTGCACAGCCCACCAACCTTCAACCCCTTGCGCGCTTCGCGACGCAGCCAGGACAGCAGTTTTTTTGTGGTGGTTTCCTGCACCGAAATACCGGAGCACAACAGAATTGTGTCATCGCGCTGGAGTTCGATCAGGTCGTCATCCACCTGAAAGGATGTTCCGGCCGAACAGCTGACCGTGCCGCCGCCTTCGGCCAAGAGCATCCAGGTGTAGACCTCGCGGCCAATCATCCGGTTGGCAATTCGCAGACATTCCAGCGCCGAGGCAAAAGACAGCATCGTAAAACGGTCAAGCAAAACAAAGGCATAACGCCGGGATTGGGGCCCTTTGGTCGGGCTTGGTGTTGGCTTGCTCTGCGTCTGCATGGCCAGCGTCCTCATTCAATATTTCTGTTCTTCGCAAGGGCGGATTTTGCGAAATTCGGGCACCGTGTTCATAGCTTCGCGGTGTCGTCAAGACTTTGCAAATCTAAACTGGTCAGCCGGAGTGTGATTTCGTATAGATGGCGTTCGTTAACTTTGAGACCTCTTATGCGGAGACACAGCTATGAGTGAGTGGCAAAAATCGACCTGGCGCCAAAAACCGCGGGTGCAAATGCCAGAATATACCAACGCCGACGCGCTGTCGGCTGTTGAGGCTCAGCTGTCAAAATATCCGCCGCTGGTATTTGCCGGTGAGGCGCGACGGCTGAAACAACACCTCGGCGCGGCCGGCCGGGGCGAGGCATTCCTGCTTCAGGGCGGCGACTGCGCCGAAAGCTTCGACCAGTTCAGCGCCGATGCGATCCGCGATACCTTCAAGGTGATGTTGCAGATGGCGATGGTGCTAACATACGGCGCCAAGGTTCCGGTGATCAAGGTCGGGCGCATGGCGGGCCAGTTCGCCAAACCCCGCAGCGCACCGACAGAGACCGTGAATGGCGTCGAGCTGCCCAGCTACCGCGGTGACATCATCAACGATCTGGCCTTCACCGAGGCCTCCCGCGTGCCGGACCCGCAGCGGATGCTACAGGCCTATACTCAGGCCGCCGCGACGCTGAACCTGATCCGGGCGTTCTCGACCGGCGGTTATGCCGATGTGAACCAGGTCCACGCCTGGACGCTGGGCTTTACCGAGGGCGAGAAGGCCGAAAGCTATCGTGAAATGGCGAATCGCATCACCGATACGCTCGACTTCATGAAGGCGGCCGGCATCAACAATGATACCGCGCACACCTTGCAGTCGGTTGACTTCTACACCAGTCACGAAGGTTTGCTGCTGGAGTATGAAGAGGCGTTGACCCGCCTGGATTCGACCTCCGGCAAATGGCTGGCCGGCTCCGGCCACATGCTGTGGATCGGCGACCGGACCCGTCAACCGGATGGCGCACACGTGGAATTCTGCAGCGGCGTGCTGAACCCGATTGGTCTGAAATGTGGTCCGACCACAACGGCCGAAGATCTGAAGGTTCTGATGGCCAAGCTGAACCCGGAGAATGAGGAAGGTCGTCTGACCCTGATCGCACGCTTTGGCGCAGGCAAAGCCGGCGAACACCTGCCACGCCTGATCAAGGCGGTTCAGGAAGAGGGCGCCAAGGTGACCTGGGTCTGCGACCCTATGCACGGCAACACCATCAAATCTTCCACCGGCTACAAGACCCGCCCGTTTGAGAGCGTCCTGCGCGAGGTTCGCGACTTCTTTGCGATCCACACCGCAGAGGGCACCATCCCGGGCGGCGTGCATTTCGAGATGACCGGTCAGGACGTCACCGAATGCACCGGCGGCGTGCGCGCCGTCACCGATGAGGATCTCAGCGACCGTTATCACACGGCCTGCGACCCGCGCCTGAACGCCAGTCAGTCGCTCGAACTGGCCTTCCTCGTTGCGGAAGAAGTCTCGCAGCTGCGCGCCCGCACTGCGGAGCGTCAAGCCGGCTGATCACCCACAGATCCACCCTGATCATCAGGATGGCACCTAGCAATGGGCCCTCACCCCATCCGGGTGAGGGTCTTTTTATTCAAAGGGTTGGGAGAAGTTGCTGATGCACCTTAGCCAGAGTTTCGGCAGCGATCCGCAAGACGCCACCAGCCCCGTGGGCGCAGCACCTTGGACATGGCGACAGGGTCGTTTGCGCATCTGACAAAAGGGAAACGCCCCGGACTTTCTGTCGCGGGGCGTCTGCTTTCTAGCTATGTCCAGTAGCGCGAAAGTATCTCGGGAATATGCTGTGCCGTCTCAGGCCTCAGTCTTTGCTGACCACCAGTCGGAGGTGGCTGCCGCGCTTCTTGGCGGGCTGTTTTTCGGCCTTTGGCGCCACGTCCTTCGCGCTCGACATCTGGCGGCTGCGCTCAATCAGCGAACGCGCTTCGGTCATCACGCTCGGCTCTGGCTCAAACCGCGCCTGCGTCTCGGCAAACCCCGGATTGGGTGTGTTGACGTCCTGCGGTTTACGCTGGGGTGCGACCGGATCAGCGGCTCGTGGCTTGGCCTTAAAGGGGGTGTCGCCCTTATGGCTGACCTGACGGATCTTTGTTTCGGTGATGGAGAACCGCTGTGACGTACCGGTCGGGTTGCCTTCGGAGATGAAAACACCCAGCGCACGGCTGATGTCGCCCAGATCGCTGCGCAGCGGCAGCAGCAGCATACGCGCCTCACGTGCGCCGCGCAGACGGTTGTTTTCGGTCTGAAGCGTCAGTTCGATGATGGCGGGCGTGTCGAACATGGTTTCCATTGCCGCGCTCATCTGTTTGCGCGCCTCCGGTGTGAAGAAAGCGGTGATCGGCATGCCGCGCACTTCCATGCCAGCCATTTCATTCACCCGCTGTCCGGCAAGACGGAACCGGGCGATACCGGGCGCGATCCGTTCCAGAATAAAGGTCTGGGGCAGGATGTTCTCCAGCCCGCGCGGGTCAATCTGCGACCGGCTGGGAATGTCATCACCCCGGCGCAGGGCGGTCCAATAGGCCTCCGCCTGACGCATGGGAGACAGCGATCCCGCAGCACGGAACCGGTCCATTGCCACAACCTTAGTTTGACCATCGGTCTGATCGTTATCTTTGCGGCCGCCAAAAAACATCGCTGTCATCCTCGCTGGATCCGGCTGGGTCATGCGCCAAGCTAAAGTTGGTTGCCTAACGATTAATGCCGAATTGGTTATCCTGAAGTTAACATGCCACAATCTTATTCAATTTTGGACTACTTCTTTAATCAATGGTTAACACTTTAGGATAGGACCGCGCGCTTATGGACTTGTCGGCTGCCCGTTTGTAAACCTTTGACCACGCAAAACTGCGCCTTGGGCGCCTCGGAGGGCAGCAGGACATGACCATCCATTCAATGACGAGCTTTGCAGCGGGACAGGGCAGCATCGGCGCCCATAGCTGGTCGTGCGAATTGCGCTCGGTCAACGCCAAGGGGCTGGATCTGCGGCTGCGCATTCCGGACTGGCTGGAGGGGCTTGAGACCAACCTGCGTGGCCAATTGAGCAAGGCGCTGTCGCGCGGCAACGTCTCCATGACCCTGCGCATCAGCCGCAGCGAAGCCGCCGCAAGCGCGCTTGAGATCAACCAGCCGGCGCTGGCATCGCTATTGCAGGCGATTGCCGAGGTGGAGCGTCAGGCCGATGCTGCCGGCATTGTGCTGGCACAGACCACGGCGGCCGATCTTCTGGCGCAGCGCGGCGTGTTGGAGCAGGCCAGCAGTGCCGATGATCCCGCCCCGATCGTGGCGGCACTGAGCGCAGATTTCGCCGCAATCCTGTCCGACTTTGTTAACATGCGCGCCAGCGAGGGCGCCGCGCTGAAGACCGTGCTGAAGGACCAACTGGACCAGATCAGCACGCTGCGCGATGAGGCCGCACGCCGCGCCGAGGCGCGCAAGGATGAGGTTGCCGCAAACCTGCGGACCAATCTTGCGCGGGTTCTGGACAACAGCGACGGCGTCGATGAAACCCGTCTGGCACAGGAACTGGCGCTTCTGGCGGTAAAATCCGACGTCACCGAAGAATTGGACCGGCTCACCGCCCATGTTGCGGCAGCGCGTGACCTTCTGGCCAAGGGCGGGGCGATCGGGCGCAAACTGGATTTCCTGATGCAGGAATTCAACCGCGAGGCCAACACACTCTGCGCGAAGGCGCAGAACAGCGATCTGACGGCGGTCGGGCTTGAGCTGAAGGCGGTGATCGACCAGATGCGCGAGCAGGTCCAGAACATCGAATAACGACACAGAATAACAACAACGTCATAAGACATAAGGAGAGCACGCCATGGCAGATCGGCGCGGCCTGTTGATCATCCTTTCTTCGCCCTCGGGGGCCGGGAAATCCACATTGGCAAAACGACTGCGGTCCTGGGATCCCAGCATCGAATTCTCCGTCTCCGCCACCACGCGCAACCCGCGCCCGGGCGAGGTGGATGGGCAGGACTATCATTTTATCACCACCGATGCCTTCAAAACAGCGGTGAGCGAAGGCGACATGCTGGAACACGCTCATGTGTTCGGCAATTTCTACGGCTCGCCCAAGGGGCCGGTAAAGGCGGCGATTGATAGCGGGCGCGACGTGCTTTTTGATATCGACTGGCAGGGCGCCCAGCAGATCCGCAACTCAGATCTGGGCCAGCACACGCTGTCGATCTTTCTGCTGCCCCCCTCGATCTTGGAGTTGCGCCGTCGTCTGGAAAGCCGGGCGCAGGACGATGCCGCTACGATCACCCGCCGGATGGAGAAAAGCTGGGACGAGATCAGCCACTGGGGCAGCTATGACCACGTGCTGATCAACGATGACCTCGACGCGACCGAGACGCAGCTGAAGACAATTATCACCGCCACCCGCCTGCGCCGGATCCAGCAGCCGCATCTGATGGACCACGTGCGCGGCCTGCAAAGCGAATTTGAGGAGCTGTCATGACCATCTATGCCCTGGGCGACAAGACCCCGAACATCCACGCCGACACCTGGGTCGCGCCCGACGCCAACCTGATTGGCCTTGTGGTGCTGGAGGAGGGGGCCTCGGTCTGGTTTGGCACCACCATCCGGGCCGATCACGAAGAGATCCGTATCGGTCGCGGCTCCAACGTGCAGGAAAACTGCGTCATGCACATTGACGCAGGCTACCCGCTGACCATTGGTGAAAACTGCACCATCGGCCACAAGGTGATGCTGCATGGCTGCACCATCGGCGACAACTCCCTGATCGGAATGGGTGCGACCATTCTGAACGGTGCCAGGATCGGCAAGAACTGCCTGATCGGTGCGGGCGCCCTGATCACAGAGAATAAAGAAATCCCAGATAACTCTCTGGTCATGGGCGCACCCGGCAAGATTGTCCGGGATGTTGACGAGGCTCTGGTGCAGTCGCTGCGCCAGAGCGCTGAGCACTACCAGGAAAACATGCGTCGTTTTCGCGACGAACTGACAGAGGTCTGACACGTGAGAAATTCCAAAGGGTCGCTGATGCGGCCAGATCCCTTGCCCTTCAGCGCGAGCCATCCGGTTGTGACACCGCTCAGCCCGTCGGTGGTCTATGCCAGCGAAACGCCGGATGCGCTTGATGACCAGTACGAAGGGCGGGTGCACGGCTATACCTACTCCCGCGAAGGCCATCCCAATGCCGATGTGGTCGCCAAGCGGCTGGATGCGATGGAAGGTATGCCCGGCGGTGTCGTGACCGGCTCCGGCATGGCGGCGGTTTCGGCCGTTCTGCTGGGCCTGCTGAAAACCGGCGATCACGTGATTGGCGGCAATCAGCTCTACGGGCGGTCGATGCGCCTGATGGCCGAGGATCTGCCGCGTCTGGGCATTGAAACCACTTTGGCCAATCCCGGTGATGTGGCCGCAGTGGAGGCCGCGATCCGCCCCGAAACCAAGATGATCCTGGTCGAGGCGGTGTCAAACCCGACGCTTGCCGTCGCCGATATCGACGGGCTGGCCCAGCTCTGCAAGGATCGCAATATTCTCTTGGTGGTGGACAATACCTTTACCACGCCGCGGGGCTTTCGTCCCTTTGACCACGGCGCCGATATCGTCATTCATTCAATCACCAAGCTGCTGGCCGGCCATTCCGATGTGATGCTCGGTTATGTCGTGGCCAAGGATCCTGAGATCAACACCCGTCTCAGCGTCTATGTGGTGACCACCGGCATGACGCCCAGCCCGTTCGACTGCTGGCTCGCCGAACGCGGTATGCTCTCGTTCGAGCTGCGGTTTGAACGCGCCCAGGCCACGGCGGTGACGCTGGCGGACCATCTGGCGGGGCTGCCGGGGGTGAAGCGGGTGATCTACCCGACCCGCAAGGATCATCCCGATCACGAGCGCGCAATGGCGCTGTTGGAGGGCAGGGGCTGCAATATGGTCAGCTTCGAGCTTGAGGGCGGGCGCGCTGCCGCCAATGCCTTTACCCGAGCGGCAGATGGGCTGAACTTTGCCCCGACCCTGGGCGATGTGGGCACAACGCTGTCGCATCCGGCCTCTTCCTCGCACCGCGCCCTCAGCGCGGAGGATCGCGCAAAACTGGGGCTGAGCGAAGGGTTCTTCCGCGTCTCGGTCGGGCTTGAGGATCCTGCAACGCTCTGCGCTGTCTTCACCGAAGCGGTCGCGGCTGCCATGTCATAGTTACAATTGATTTGTAACACGGCCGGCACAGCTAAAACGCGAGGGGCACATGACTGACGATCTGATTAACGGTTTCATGGAGGCCATCCCCTTGCCAGCTGTGCTGGTCGATCAAAGCGAAAGGTTCATCGCCGCAAATGCGGCGGCGACCACGCTGCTGGGCGCCAATCTGGTCGGGCGCCATTTCGCCACCATCTTGCGCCAGCCCAATGTGGCCACGGCGATCGAAAGCTGCCTTTACGACCGCAGCGCCAAAACCGCGCGTCACCTGTCCAATGATGGCGCACAGGACACCACGTTTGAGGTGGCCCTGCGCTATGTGCCGGGCATCGGCGCCGTGAATGGCGGCGCGGCGCTGATCAGCCTCACGGATATCACCGAGCGCGAGCAGGCGAGCCAGATGCGGCGTGATTTTGTCGCCAATGTCAGCCATGAACTGCGTACGCCGCTCACTGCGCTTATGGGGTTTATCGAAACGCTGCGCGGCCCTGCACGCGATGATGCTGCGGCACGGGATCGGTTTTTGCAGATCATGCAGGATGAAGCCAATCGGATGAACCGGCTGGTTGGTGATCTTCTGTCGCTGAACCGGGTCGAAAGCGAGGAGCGGGTGCGCCCGCGCGAACAACTGGATCTGGGCGCTCATCTGGCCTCGACCCTGAAATCGCTGGAGCCGGTAGCAGAGGCCGCCGAGGTGCAGCTGACGCTCGACATACCGGAGACGCCAACCGCCGTTACCGGCGATCCAGACCAGTTGCAGCAGGTCTTCACCAATCTGGTTGAGAACGCGATCAAATATGGCGGCGATCACGTCACGCTGCGGTTGCGGACCCGTGATCGTGATCCAGCGGTCCGCGCCGCTGCTGTCAGGGTCGAGGTAATCGACAACGGCAGCGGGATCGATCCCGTGCATCTGCCGCGCCTGACCGAACGGTTCTACAGGGTGGATACCCACCGATCCCGAGAGCAGGGCGGCACCGGTCTGGGGCTGGCGATTGTCAAACATATCGTCAACCGCCATCGCGGCCGCCTGCGGGTTGAAAGCAGCGCCGCCACTGGCACCGTCTTTACCGTCATCCTGCCGCGCTGAGCCGGCCACCGGGGCGCCGATGTGGCCTAGGCCGCGCCAACAGCCGCCAGCGATTAACAAAAACCGGGGCACCCGGAGCGTTTTGTCACAAAAATCCGCCAGAAATCCGGGTTTGTCATACAGCTGTTACATAGCTGTCACAAAAGGCTCACGCGCCGCCCTTAGGTGAGGGCGCAAGATCATCACGGGATGATCCTGAAAATTGACACCCAAGGAGACACAGATGTCCTTTGTGAAACTCACCGCATCCGCCCTGGCCATTTCGGCTGTTTCTGCCACTGCTGCGGCAGCGCGCGATCAGGTTCAGGTTGCCGGTTCTTCGACCGTTCTGCCCTATGCCTCCATCGTGGCCGAAGCCTTCGGCGAGAACTTCGACTTCCCGACACCGGTTGTCGAATCCGGTGGGTCCTCGGCTGGCCTCAAGCGGTTCTGCGAAGGTGTTGGTGAAAACACCATCGACGTGGCCAACGCATCGCGCCGCATCAAGGACAAGGAAATCAAGGCCTGCGCCGAAAACGGCGTGACCGACATCATCGAAGTTCAGATCGGCTATGACGGCATCGTGTTTGCCAATGACATCAAGGGCAACGCCTTTGAATACACGCCGACCGACTGGTTCCTGGCGCTCTCCGACGAAATCCTGGTTGATGGCAAAATGGTCGCCAACCCGAACAAGACCTGGGCCGACGTCAACAGCGCCTTCCCGGCACAGAACATCCAGGCCTTCATCCCCGGCACCAAGCACGGCACCCGTGAAGTCTTCGAAGACAAGGTGATCCTGGCGGGCTGTGAAGCCACCGGCGCATTCGAACACCTGCTGGCCCACGCCGAAGGCGACAGCGACAAGGCCAAGAAGAAAGCCGCCGAGAAAGCCTGCATCTCGCTGCGCACCGATGGTGTGTCGGTGGACATCGACGGCGACTACACCGAGACCCTGGCGCGGATTGAATCCAACAAGGACGGTATCGGTGTCTTTGGCCTGGCCTTCTACGAGAACAACACCGACAAGCTGCAGGTTGCCACCATGTCCGGCGTGGTTCCCACCACCGAGAGCATTGCCGAAGGGGAATACCCGGTATCGCGTCCGCTGTTCTTCTACGTGAAGAAAGCCCATATCGGCGTGATCCCCGGCCTGAAGGAATATGCTGAATTCTTCGTCGCCGATGAAGTTGCCGGTCCCGATGGCCCGCTGGCGGAATACGGTCTGGTTGCCGACCCCGAGCTGAGCAAGACACAAGCCGTGGTTTCCGAAGAAGAGGTCATGGGCGGCAATTCCTGATCGCTCGGCCAGAATGAGACAACGGGCCGGGGCATCTAGGGTTGCCCCGGCCCATTTCACGACCACCAAATGAAATACCCCTGCATGTCGGCGCGTCCGGCGCCGCAGGAGCGGAGTTTCCGCCCCACTCAAACGGAGTAGCTGATGCCGACAGTCTGGCTCGTTATTGCCCTGATCGCCCTTTCGGGGCTGGGCTTTGTGCTTGGGCGCAAGCGTGCGCTTGCTTCGGCCGGGGGCGACGCCAAGGCGTTGCATTCCCTGCCGGCCTACTATGGTCACAACGTGGCCTTCAGCGCGCTGGTGCCTGCCCTTGCCGTGTTGGCGATCTGGACATTGGTCCAGCCCATGGTGATCGAAAATCGCGTCTCGGCGATGATCCCCGCCGAGATGGTGCCGGAGAACTCCACTCTGGGTCTGGTGATGAGCGACGTGCGCCGTCTTGCCGACGGGCTGGATCAGGCGGTGGCGCAGGGGCTGCTCTCGCCGGATGAGGCGCGCAGCCTCGACAGCGGTGAAACGGATATTCGTGCCCGCCTCGGCGACATCGGCGTCGCCCTCGGGTCTGAAGTCCGCCCGGAGGTTCTGAGCGCGGCCCAGAGCTATCGCAGCCAGTCAAACAAAGGCCAGATCATCATGTCGGTGATCGTCGGTCTTCTGGCGATTGTCGGCTTTGCCTGGGCCTATGGCCGCACGCATAAGGATTTCCGCGCCCGCAATGTGGTGGAACAGGGGATCATGGCACTGCTGGTTCTGGCGGCCAGCCTCGCGATCCTGACCACGGTCGGTATCGTTTTCTCGATGCTGTTTGAGAGCATCAACTTCTTTGGCCTTCACGCCTGGTCAGATTTCTTCTTTGGCACCACATGGGCGCCGAATTTCCGCGGCGACAGCGATCTGTCGATCCTGCCGCTGCTGTGGGGCACGCTTTATATCTCTGCAATCGCCCTTGCTGTCGCAGTGCCTGTGGGCCTGTTTGCCGCCATCTACCTCTCAGAATACGCCGGCAGCACCACGCGCGCATTTGCAAAACCGCTGCTGGAAATCCTCGCAGGTATTCCGACCATCGTTTACGGCCTGTTTGCGCTGCTGACGGTTGGTCCGCTGCTGGTCAAGGTCTTTGGCCAGGGTGAGGATGGTCTGCTGGGCGTCGAATGGATGAGTGGTGCGACCTCGGTGCTGACCGCCGGACTGGTGATGGGCATCATGCTGATCCCCTTTGTCTCCTCGCTCTCTGACGACATTATCAACGCAGTGCCGCAGGCGATGCGTGATGGCTCGCTCGGGCTTGGCGCCACCAAATCGGAAACCATCCGCCAGGTGGTCCTGCCGGCGGCGCTGCCGGGCATCGTCGGCGCGGTGCTGCTGGCGGCCTCACGCGCCATTGGCGAGACGATGATCGTCGTGATGGGGGCAGGGGCGATTGCCAAGTTCTCGCTCAACCCGCTGGAATCAATGACCACGATCACCACCCGTATTGTCAGCCAGCTGACGGGTGATACGGATTTTGCCAGCCCCGAAACGCTGGTTGCCTTTGCCCTGGGGCTCACGCTGTTCGTGCTGACCCTCGGCCTGAATGTCCTGGCGCTCTATATCGTGCGCAAATACCGGGAGCAGTACGACTAATGACCGATATCAGCCAAAACACTCCGGGAAACACTCCTGGGCCAAACGCTGGTGCCGAACGGCGCCATGCAGGCTCGCTGTTGCAGCAATCGGATCGCACCCGCAAGCGCAACGCCGCCGAGCGCCGCTTTCGCGGCTATGGCATGGCCGCAATCGCGGTTGGCCTGCTGATGCTCGCTGTGCTGGTGTTCACCATCGTCAGCCGGGGCACCGGTGCCTTTCAACAGACTTTCATCACGCTTGAGGTGGAGCTGCTGGAAAGCAAGCTCGACAAATCCGGCACCCGTGATCTGGAGGCCATCAAGAAGGTGACCACCTTTGGCTACGCACCGCTGATCAAGAACGCGATGGAAACCAAGGTGGCCGAGCTTGGCATCCAAACCGGTCTCAAGCCCAAGGAACTGGCGGGCCTCCTGTCCAAGGACGCCGCCGCGCAGCTGCGCAGCTTTGTGCTGGCCAACCCCGACCAGATTGGCGAAACGGTTGTGTTCCGCTTCCTCGCCTCCAGCCGTGTCGACGGCTACCTCAAGGGCCGGGTCAGCCGCGACAGCATCGCCAATGACAAGAGCATTTCCTCCGAACAGCTGGATCTGGTCGATGCCTTGGTTGCGGCGGGGATCGTGGCCAAGACCTTTAACCTGGATTTCATCACCGGTGCGGATGCGTCTGACGCGCGCCCCGAAGCCGCGGGCATGGGGGTTGCGATGATGGGGTCGCTGTTCATGATGCTGGTGGTGCTCGCGCTGGCGCTGCCGATTGGCGTCGCCGCATCGATCTATCTTGAAGAATTTGCACCGAAGAACTGGCTCACCGACGTGATCGAGGTGAATATCTCGAACCTCGCGGCGGTGCCGTCCATCGTGTTCGGTATCCTCGGCCTTGCGGTGTTCATCAACTACATGCACCTGCCGATGTCGGCACCGCTGGTCGGCGGTCTGGTGCTGACGCTGATGACCCTGCCGACGGTGATCATCTCAACCCGCGCCGCATTGAAGGCTGTTCCGCCGTCGATCCGCGACGCGGCGCTGGGAGTGGGGGCCTCGCGGATGCAGGCGGTGTTCCACCATGTGCTGCCGCTGGCGGCACCGGGGATCCTCACCGGCACCATCATCGGGCTGGCGCAGGCCCTTGGCGAGACCGCACCGCTGCTGCTGATCGGCATGGTGGGCTTCATCGCCTCCAACGCGCCGGAAACCATTGCCGACGGCCTGCTGGCGCCGAATTCCGCCATGCCCGCGCAGATCTACGAATGGGCAAAACGTGCCGATCCGGCATTTTACGAACGCGCCTGGGGCGGTATCATCATCCTGTTGATCTTCCTCGTGACCATGAACACAGTGGCCGTGATCCTGCGCCGCCGCTTTGAACGCCGCTGGTAAGAGGGGCAGCCGAAATGAACCAGATGACTGCATTGGACAAAGACGTGCACACAGAAAAAACCAAGATCGCCGCCAAGAATGTGAATGTCTATTACGGCGAGGCCCACGCGATCAAGGACGTGAACGTCGAGATCGAAGACAACACCGTCACCGCCTTTATCGGTCCGTCGGGCTGCGGCAAATCCACGTTCCTGCGCTGCCTGAACCGGATGAACGACACCATCGACATCTGCCGCGTGACCGGTGATATCTCGATCGACGGCGAGGATATCTACGACAATCGCGTCGACCCTGTGCAGCTGCGCGCCAAGGTTGGCATGGTGTTCCAGAAGCCGAACCCGTTCCCCAAGTCGATCTACGACAATGTTGCCTATGGCCCGCGCATTCACGGCCTGGCCGCCAATAAGGCCGAGCTGGACGAGATCGTCGAGAAATCCCTGCGCCGTGGCGCCATCTGGGATGAGGTGAAGGATCGCCTGGACGCGCCTGGCACCGGTCTGTCCGGTGGCCAGCAGCAGCGCCTGTGCATTGCGCGCGCCGTCGCGACGGAGCCGGAAGTGCTCTTGATGGATGAGCCATGTTCGGCGCTGGACCCGATTGCAACCGCCCAGATCGAAGAGCTGATCGACGAGCTGCGCAACAGCTATTCGGTGGTGATCGTCACCCACTCGATGCAGCAGGCCGCGCGCGTCAGCCAGAAAACCGCCTTCTTCCACCTCGGCAACCTGGTGGAGTTTGGCGCGACTGGCCAGATCTTTACCAATCCCGAAGATCCCCGCACCGAAAGCTATATCACCGGCCGCATCGGCTGATCGTGAGGACCAAAGACATGCCAGAGCAACATATCGCATCCGCCTTCGACCGGGATCTGGAAGCCATTCAGGCGCAGATCATGAAAATGGGGGGCCTTGTCGAGGCCGCCATCATGGACGCCGCTCGTGCACTCGAAACCCGCGACGAGGAGCTCGCCCAGCAGGTGCGCAACGGCGACAAGGCCATCGACGGGCTGGAAGAGCTGATCAACGAAGAAGCCGCCCGCGTCATCGCCATCCGCGCGCCTGCTGCGGTCGATCTGCGGCTGGTGCTGTCGGTGATGAAAATCTCCGGCAATCTCGAACGTATCGGCGATTATGCCAAGAACATTGCCAAACGCACCGCCGTTCTGGCGCAGGGGCCCAGCGTCTCTGAGAGCGCCGCCGCCATGCGCCGTATGGCGCGCGAGGTCGAGCTGATGCTGAAGGACGCGCTGGATTCCTACATCCAGCGCGACGTGGAACTGGCGCAGGACGTGATCGCCCGCGACAAAGACGTCGATCAGATGTACAACGCGCTGTTCCGCGAATTCCTCACCTTCATGATGGAAGACCCGCGCAACATCACCCCCTGTATGCACCTGCATTTTATCGCCAAGAACGTCGAGCGCATGGGCGATCATGTCACCTCGATTGCCGAACAGGTGGTCTATCTGGTGACCGGCGACAAGCCCGAGGATGACCGGCAGAAAGCCGACACGACATCCTCTGTGCCGCAGGAGGTCTGACCATGGCTGCCGACCAACCCACCGTTCTGGTGGTCGAGGACGAATTGGCCCAACGCGAGGTTCTTTCCTATAATCTTGAGGCCGACGGGTTTCGTGTGCTGCGCGCCGAACATGGCGAAGAGGCGCTGCTGGTTGTCGAAGAGGACATGCCCGATATCATCGTGCTCGATTGGATGATGCCCAATCTCAGCGGCATCGAAGTCTGCCGTCGGCTGAAGTCGCGCCCCGAAACCCGGAACATTCCGATCATCATGCTGTCGGCCCGTTCGGAAGAGGTCGACAAGGTGCGCGGGCTGGAAACCGGCGCCGATGATTACGTGGTGAAGCCCTATTCGGTGATCGAACTGATGGCCCGCGTGCGCACGCAGTTGCGGCGGGTGCGCCCCTCGACCGTCGGGGTGCGGCTGGAATTTGACGATATCGTGCTGGACGCCGAGACTCATAAGGTCAGCCGGGCCGAGGCGCCCCTCAAACTTGGCCCGACCGAGTTTCGCCTGCTCTCCACCTTCATGGAGAAACCTGGCCGGGTCTGGAGCCGCGAGCAGCTCTTGGACCGGGTCTGGGGACGCGATATCTATGTCGATACACGCACCGTCGATGTCCATATCGGCCGGCTGCGCAAGGCGCTGACCCAACACGGCGGATCTGACCCGGTGCGGACGGTCCGTGGCGCGGGCTACGCGTTAGGGTAGCAATCTAACTACTTGAAAAATATGCGGCTTACGGGATTTCCCGGGGCCGCGCTTCGCTAATTGATCAGCCGATCTATCGCGGCAACGGGTCTTCCGGCTGCGCCTGACCTGCCAGCCAGTTACGGAACTTGATCAGGGCGGGATCCTTTGACCGGGCCTCTGGCCAGACCAGATAATAGGCGCCCTTGCTCTCGGTTGCTGTCGGGTAGAGCGCCACCAGACGGCCCGTTGCGAGATCCTGCTCCACCAGATAATCCGGCATCAAAGCCACCCCAAGCCCATGCAGTGCAGCCTGGGTAATGGTTGCGAATTGGTCATACATGGTACCGGATAATCCATCCTTCAACGCGATATCATGGGTCTCAAACCATTGCTGCCAGGCCTTTGGACGGGTCTGGATATGCAACAGGGGCAGGGCGGTGATATCTCCCGCGGTCTCGATCTGCCGACCGTTTAGAAGCTCCGGCGCGCAGACTGGCAACATCTGTTCGTGCTTCAGCAGCAGCGCGTCAGTTCCGGGCCAGTCAGCAGTGCCAAAATGTATCGCCGCATCAAAGCCTTCGCTGACAAAATTAAACGGTTCAAGCCGGGTCGACATATTGATGGTCACATCCGGGTGCAGCCGCGCGAATTCCGGCAGGCGCGGCATCAGCCAGCGCATCCCAAAGGCCGGCAGAATGGCCAGGTTGAGCGTGCCGGCCAGCGGCGCGGCCTGAACCCGCAACGTCGATTGCGCGATCTGATTGAGCGCCTGACGTATTTCGGCGGCGTAAGTCTGCGCTTCTGCCGAGAGCATGAGCCGCTTCTGGTCCCGCCGCACCAGATCCACGCCCAATTGTCGTTCCAGCGCCTGCAGTTGGCGGCTGACAGCGCCTTGCGTCAGAGCCAATTCATCCGCCGCGGCAGAGGCGCTGCCCAGACGGTCCAGCGCTTCTAGCGCGCGCAGCGCGGCAATTGAGGGGAGAAAGCGTCTCGGCGTGGCCATGTATGAGCTTTTGTAATGTTTGCTTGTGGTTCTGTCGCTGTCATTCCTCTTACCGCAAGGTTAAGGTCGGCGGCAAGTTTTGGATCAGGAAGGTGATGACAAATGACCGAAAAACCCGCATTGCGCGCCAAAGATGCCCCGGATCTCGGCCAGTTCAACTGGGAAGACCCGCTGCGTCTGGATGATCAGCTGGGCGAAGATGAACGCATGATCGCAGCTTCCGCGCGGTCGTATGCTCAGGAAAAACTTCAGCCTCGGGTTCTAAGTGCCTATGAAAACGAGGAAACCGATCCCGAGATCTTCCGCGAGATGGGCGAGATGGGTCTGCTCGGCACCACCATTCCGGAACAATACGGCGGCCTTGGTGCAGGCTATGTCTCCTACGGTCTGGTTGCACGCGAGGTCGAGCGCGTTGACAGCGGTTACCGCTCGATGATGTCGGTGCAAAGCTCGCTGGTGATGTATCCCATTTACGCATATGGCAGCGAAGAACAGCGCCAGAAATACCTGCCCAAACTCTCCTCCGGTGAGTGGATCGGTTGCTTTGGCCTGACCGAACCCGATGCGGGCTCGGATCCCGCCGGCATGAAAACCCGGGCCGAGAAAACCGATGGCGGGTATCGTTTGACCGGGTCCAAGATGTGGATTTCCAACGCGCCCATCGCCGATGTCTTTGTGGTCTGGGCCAAGTCCGAGGCCCACGGCGGCAAGATCCGCGGATTTGTTCTGGAAAAAGGCATGAAGGGGCTTTCGGCTCCCAAGATCGCCAACAAGGCGTCGCTGCGCGCGTCGATCACCGGCGAAATCGTCATGGATGGCGTCGAGGTCGGCGACGACGCGCTGCTGCCGCATGTCGAGGGGCTGAAAGGTCCGTTCGGTTGTCTGAACCGCGCGCGCTACGGCATCAGCTGGGGGGCGATGGGTGCGGCAGAGGCCTGCTGGCACGCCGCCCGTCAATACGGTCTGGATCGCAAGCAGTTTGGCCGCCCGCTGGCCAACACCCAGTTGTTCCAGCTGAAACTCGCCAATATGCAGACCGAAATCACCCTTGGGCTCCAGGCCTCATTGCGGGTTGGCCGCCTGATGGACGAAGCCAATGCAGCGCCTGAGATGATTTCCATCGTCAAGCGCAACAACTGCGGCAAGGCGCTTGAGATCGCCCGCAACGCCCGCGACATGCACGGCGGCAATGGCATCAGCCTCGAGTTCGGCGTCATCCGACATATGGTGAACCTCGAAACGGTGAATACCTATGAGGGCACACATGACGTCCACGCCCTGATCCTGGGCCGCGCCCAAACCGGTCTGCAGGCGTTTTTCTAAACAGATCGCATAACAAAACGTTTAAAAAGCGCATCGTTGTCTGACAACGGTGCGCTTTTTCGTTAACATCGTAAATCAGAGATGACTGGAGGCACGCGTTAATCAACGCCCAGACACTGATATTTCTGCAAGGCAGGTTTGCAAAAACGCAAATCATGGGCATCGCTTTATCCGCGCAAAGATTCTGACCGCTCTTTGCTGGACGAGCATCCCTCTGTCGCACGCCGAAAGGTTAAAGGGCAAGACGTGATAAATCCGGTCTTTCGTTGCAAAACACACGGCTCCGCGCGAGTGGGTTAACGCGTTCATGAAGCGGTGCAGTCCAGAGCGACCAGGCGGCTGCGCGCACCGAGATTTTTGCACAGGGGTGTTGCTATGGGTAATAACCGTCATCGACCTGCGCCGCTGCAAAACACCAATGCCAGATCGGGGCAAACCCGTCTGGCGGCGGGTTAATCCCATTGCTGGCATGCAAACCCGGGCCAGCGCAACCTCAGATGGCCAGGCCAATCCTACAAAGCGTCCATGAAGTTCCGCATGTTGGCAGGCGCAAATCTGCCAGATGGATCAACTTCCATGAACAAGCGGTAAAATCAGAATACCCGTGGTGTACGACGGGTGGTAGGACCGACACATATTACCTGTAATCAGTATTATGTATAATTTATATGATGCAGCGTCACTGTTGCAGGCTTGGCCGCAACATCGAACAGTTGCACAGCATATGTTCCAACGACAGCTGAGGCCCAAATGGATTTGCAAGGCAAAACGATTGTTATCACAGGCGCCGCCACAGGTATCGGGCGGGCTTTGGCGCTGACGATCGCCAAGCACGGCCCACGGCACATCATCTGTGCCGATATTGATGGCGCCAGTGCCCAGCATACCGCCGATGATGTTGGTGGCAGCGCCTTTGCCGTGGACGTCGGATCAGACCAGGCCATGGCGCAGATGATCGAGGCGATCGAGCGCGATATCGGCCCGATTGATGTTTTCTGTTCGAACGCCGGAATTCTCAGGATCGGCGGCCTGGAGACCTCCCTTGCGGATTGGCAGCGCAGCTGGGATGTAAACGTAATGGCGCATGTTTCCGCCGCCCAGCATCTCGTGCCACGTATGCTCGAACGTGGCGGCGGTTATTTCCTGAATGTCGCCTCGGCGGCCGGCTTGCTGAACCAGATCGGCGCCGCCAGCTACGGGGTTACCAAACATGCCGCCGTTGGGTTTTCAGAATGGCTGGCGATCACCCATGGCGACCAAGGGATCGGTGTTTCCGTCGTTTGTCCGCAAGCGGTGAAAACTGCCATGACCGAAGGATTGGAACATAGCGCTGCGGCTGTAGACGGTATGATCACCGCCGAGGACGTCGCAAAGATCTGCGTAGAAGCCATTGAGAACGAAACATTTCTCGTGCTTCCACACCCAACGGTGGCAAGCTACATCCAGGCCAAGGCCGCCGATACTGGACGCTGGATTACCGGTATGCAGCGGTTGCGCGACAAGTTCGACGCCCCGAACTCAGAATAATGGCTGCATCAGGATTTGGCGATGGGCCGCATCAGACCTTCCTGAGCGACGCTCGCCACCAAACGGCCATCCTGCGTGAAGATAGATCCGCGATTGAAGCCGCGGCCGCCTCCGGCAAAGGGCGAATCCATCGTATAGAGATGCCAGTCGTCGAATTTCACCGGTCCATGGAACCACATCGCGTGATCGAGACTGGCCGTCATCGCCTGTCCCTTTACAAAACTCAGACCATGCGGACGCAGCGCCGAGCCCAGCAAGCCATAGTCAGAGACATAGGCCATCAGCACATGTTGCAGCTGCGGGCTGGCGTCCTTGGCGGCTTTCATCCTGACCCACATATGGTTGATATCACTACATTTACCGGGATTGATCGGATCGCGCGGCTCAACATCGCGGATTTCGAACGGGCGTTCTCGGGAAAATTCTACGCGCAGTCGGCCATCCAGCGTTTCGGCTAGCTCACGTAGCAACACGTCACGAGATACCAGCGCATCGGGGGCCTTTACCTCCGGGATCTCATGCTGATGTTCCCAGCCCGGTTCATCAATGTGAAAGGACGCCGCGAGATTCAGGATCTGCTTGCCATTCTGCAAGGCGGTGACCCGCCGGGTGGTAAAGCTGCCGCCATCCCGCGCCGGATCCACCGCGTAAATCACCGGCTTTGACGGATCGCCCGGACGGATGAAATATGCGTGCAGCGAATGGCACAGACGATCCGGGACTGTCGCATAAGCGGCCATCAGAGCCTGAGCGATAACCTGACCACCGTAAATCCGGGTCGGCGTCTCACCACCGGATCCAATTCCGCGATAGAGGTTGCGGTCCAGTTCCTCAAGATCGAGGAGATTGAGCAAAATTTCAGCTGCGTCAGGCATTTGTTACGTCCTGTTGATCTTTGCGCGGGTCATCGGCTGTGCGTCACCCTGCCCTCATGGCGTGGCCGACAGGCAGGATTAGCCCGTTATCGCTCCGTGAACCAGCGCCTTTAGCTCCGCGCGTGCCGGATAGGAGCTGGATGGTGCCAGCTGAGTAAAAAACACGACACTCATATCCAGCAGCGGGTCAACCCAGAAGAACGTCGACGCCATACCGCCCCAGCTGAAATCGCCCACCGATCCCGGACATCGCGCCCGCGCCGGATCAAGCACAACAGCGCCGCCCAGACCAAAGCCCATCCCCTCCATCGGCTGTTCCGCAAAGCTCTGCGGTCCCATCGACGCAATATCGCCTGGAAGGTGGTTTTGACACATGAAATCAACAATTTGTGGACTGATCAGATGGTGTTTCCCCAACCGCCCACGCAACCGGATCAACTCCGCAAAGCGCATATAGTCGTCAATCGTACTGAGCAGGCCGCCGCCGCCCGAGTGCATCTCGGCCCGGTCAAACGGCGTATCGACGTAGCAATCAATCAGCCGCAGGCTTTCGTCTCCCTGCTCTGCACCATTCAAACCCATGGCATCGCCACTCAGCGGAGAATATAATGAAGCCAGACGGTTACCGGCTTCCGCTAAGGTGTGAAATGCGGTTTGATCCATGCCAAGCGGGTCAAATATCTCACGCTTGAGGAACGCCGCAAGGCTGTCACCGGTTACAACCTCAATCACCCGGCCAATCACGTCAATGCCAACCGAGTATTCCCAGCGTTTTCCGGGTTCAAAAGCAAGCGGGAGCGAGGCCAGTTCCGTGACCTTCGTCGCAAGAAGCCCCTGATCCGGTTTGAACATCAGATCTGTTTTCGACATTTCTTCTGCCAGCAAGCCCGGATTGAACGGGTAGCTCAATCCGCTGGTATGGGTCAGCAGCTCATGCAGCGTGGGCGCGCGGCAGGGCTGTGTCTGGTCAATATCGGTCGCGCCCTCAATAAGACAGTGCATATCAATGAATTCAGGAAGAAATTCCGACACCGGCGCATCCAGATGTAACAGGCCGCGTTCCAGCAGCAGCATCAATGCAAGCGAGGTGACCGGTTTCGTCATCGAATAGATCCGTGTCACCGTATCGCGGGTGAATGGCAGACCTTCGGCGATATTGCGATGACCAACCGCGTAGAAATAGCATTCTTCGCCGCCGCGGTTGATCAGCAGCGAACTGCCGGCATATTTGCGGTGATCGACATAGCGATGCTGCCATCTTCTGATGTTTTCTAGCCGCGCGGCATCCATGGGGGCTCCTGTCGTCAGATATCGGTAAGGTTCAGCCGATGAGCCTGGTCATCGCTGGCACGGTTTCACTGGTAAACCACGGCGTATCATCCGATTCCACTGCCATCGCCGCCTTGATCCTGGCGATCGTCTCGCCTCGGAGCTGCTGCTTGATCGCGCCGTAGGTTCCGGCGGGCAAGTCCGCCAGTGTCCGTGCTTCCTTCAGTGCGTATCCGAGCAGATCTTCGGCATCATCGGCAATGATATCAACGATATCAAAGTTGCGGGCTGCGATTGGCCCAATGGTCTGCCCGGTCAGCATCAAACGCCGCTGAATATTGGGGCTGAGGGTTGCCCGGGCGATCTCCAGCGGCGCCACGGGAAAATCCACCCCGGCCTGCACTTCTGCAAGACCAAACTTGGATTTAACCAGGGCTACACGCACATCACTGCAAAGGACAAAGAACAATCCACCGGCAATCGCCGCACCATTAACAGCCGCAACCACCGGCTTGGGACAGGCGTAAAGCGCGAGGAACGCCTCGTTCAGCCCATCCACGGCAGCCCGCTGACCTGCGAGATCGAAATCCTTCGCGGCTTTCAGATCGAGGCCTGCCGAGAACACCTTGAACGCGCTGGTCAACAGGATCGCACGGACGGAAGGGTCCTCTCCGAATTCTTTGATTACATTGGCAAAATCCATCAGAAATTCGGGCGACAACGCATTGACCGGGGCCCGTGATAGTTTGAGTTCGACAACCCCGTCCCCATGTGACTGCCGGAACAACCAGTCGCTCTGTGTCATCTCTGCCTCTTCCCTTTGGGCTGGCGATCTGCTGCCAGCTGTTTGCGATATCATGCGTGGTTTGCCGACTGAGGTCGAGTATTTTGACCTACGTAAAACCACGCATAAAGCTATATCGCCCCCGCTTTGGCAAAGGGTTACCGCTAGGGGCGCATACTTAAGGTTTCGGCAGCAGAAATCAGCTGATCGGCGTAGCGCTGTTCCAGAACGGCACGGCTTACGTGAAAAGACGGTCCACCGACATTCAGCCCGTAGACCCGTGTCCCGTTCAGCGAGACAACCGGCACCGCGATACCGTTCACATCCTCGCGCCAATCGCCATAGCCGGTGCAAAAGCCCCGTGCCGCATATTCCTCCTGCGCGCGACCCAGACAATCCTGCCGCGCCTGTTTTCCCTCAGGGTCAAGCGCGTCGGCGATCTTCAGGCTCTCCGTCCGCTGATCGGGTGACATGCCGGCCAGAATGGCGCGGCCAACGGCCGAGAAAAACAACGGCAGACGCATCCCGACATGTGCCGCAAGCGAGACATCCTCGCGCGAGCGATGCACCGCGATATAGATGACGTCAGCATGATGTGCTTCGCCTAATGCGCTGGTAATATAGGAATTTTCTCCATTCCTCAGATCCCGCAGGATTTGCGAGGCACGGTCGCTGATATCCATTCCCGCCAGCACGCCATAACCCAGACGCAGAACCCCTGCCCCCAACCGATACGTCCCCGACTGCGGATCCTGCACGAGGTAGCCCAATTGGCACAGGGTATAGGTCAGCCGCGATACGGTCGGCTTTGGCAGGCCTGTGCGGTCGGCCAGATCAGTGTTGGTCAGCTCCAGCTCATTGCGCCGAAACGCACGCAGCACATCCAGCCCCCGCGCCAAGGCGGTGACAAAATTGCGGTCTTTCTCCGCATCCGCTGACGCTGTGTGGTTGCTGTCCATGCCCTGTCCCCTTGGCCGCTTGGCCTAGTCAAAACTACGCGTCAACGCGGCGAGCCCGGCGCGCGCAAACTCCGGCACAAATGCGCCCAGTCGCGCTGCATGTTCGGGGTTTGACGCATTGCCATCAAGCCCTCTTTTGCGCACACCCTGCAGGATCGCAGCCATCCGAAAGAAGCTGAAGGAGAGATAATAGCCAAAGTTATCAACTCCGGGCAAATCTCTGCGTTTACAATAGCTTGCAATAAAGGATTTATCTGATGGCAGACCAAGCTCGCGCCGGTCAAGCCCGGCCAGTCCGCGCCCCTCGCGGCCCGGTGGCATCTGCCACTGCATGATGACCCCGGCGAGATCTGCATAGGGGTGGCCGATCGTCGACAGCTCCCAGTCGAGCACCGCACGACAGTTGGTTCCCTCTGCAGCAAAGATCATATTGTCGATGCGGTAATCACCGTGCACCAATCCGCGCTGCCCATCATCCGCAGGCATCTGCGCATCCAGCGCGGCGATCAGATCATCCATTTCGGTAATGGTTTCAACCTCGCTGGCGCGATACTGCTTGCTCCACCGCGCCAGCTGACGCGTGAAGTAATTGCCCTCGGGCCCGTAGTCGGACAGACCGACAGCGGTGACATCAACCCCGTGTAGCGCCGCCAGAACGCGGCTCATTTCATCCATCACCGCGCCACGCTCGGTCGGCGACAGATCCGGCAGTGACGGATCTGAGAAATTCCGCCCAACCACATGTTCCATCAAGTAAAAAGACGATCCGATGACGCTATCATCCTCGCAGAGATGATGCATCATGGCGACCGGCACTTCGGTGTTGCGCAAGGCGGTCTGAACACGAAACTCACGCTCGACCGCATGGGCAGATTTCAGCAGCACACCGGGTGGTTTACGCCGCAGCACATATTGCCCCACATCGGTCGACACCAGATAGGTGGGATTGGACTGGCCGTTCTGGAATTTGCGGGCTGTGATCGGCCCGTCAAAGCCCGGCAGCCGTCCGCGCATGTAATGCTCGATAGCGCGCAAATCCAGCGCCGCTGCGCCTTGTTCACGATCAGAGCCGCTGCGGTCTTTGCCGTTTGAACTGCCGCGTCCCATTATACGTCTCCGATTGTGGTAAACTCTGCCGCCAGCGCTCTGCCCGCGGCCTCGTAATCGGCGGCGATCTCCGCAACCAATGTGGCGACCGGCTGCACCTCTGTGACCGCCCCGATACCTTGACCGGATCCCCAGATCTCCTTCCAGGCCTTGGGCTTGGATGACCCACCGGCGAAATTCATCGCCGTCGCATCGGCGCTGGCCAGATTGTCGGGATCAAGCCCCGCCTTTTGAATGGAACCACGCAGGTAGTTACCAGAAACACCTGTAAACAATGAGGAATAGACGATATCATCGGCACTGCTGTCGACGATCATCTGCTTGTACGCCTGCTGCGCATTGGCTTCCTCAGTGGCGATAAAAGGTGACCCGGCATAGCCGAAATCGGCCCCCAGCGCCCGGGCCGCCAGCAGAGAGCGGCCATTGGCGATTGCTCCCGACAGCGCAAGGGGGCCGTGAAACCAGCTGCGGATTTCGCTGATCAGCGCCAGCGGCGACAGCTGCCCGGCATGGCCGCCTGCCCCGGCGGCAACCGCGATCAGACCATCTGCGCCCTTCTCGATGGCCTTATGGGCAAAGCGATTGTTGATCACATCATGCAGCACGATGCCGCCGCAATCGTGAGCCACCTCATTCACCTCCGGTCGCGCCCCCAGTGATGTGATCCACAGCGGCACCTTCCAGCGATGACAGATCTCAAGATCACGCTCCAGCCTGGTATTTGACCGGTGAACAATCTGATTGACCGCAAAGGGTGCCGCCGGATGATCCGGGTTGTCCTGGTTATGGCGGTCCAGCGCCTCGGTGATCTGTTTCAACCAGGCTTGCAGAAGCGGCGGCTCGCCCTCAGCCTCACGCGCGTTCAGCGCCGGGAAGGATCCAACGATTCCGGCCTTGCATTGGGCAATGACGAGGTCGGGTACGGATATGATGAACAGCGGCGCGCCAATCAACGGCAGCCCAAGCCCCTGCAGGGCTTTGGGCATAGGCTGCCCACCCTGGGTGAGGTAATTTTTCTTCATTTCCAGCCCCTTATCCAGCAGAATTCAGGCCGCTTTCCGGTTGGAAAACAGATCGTTTGCAGAGCAGAATTGCATTTCGCAAATTCATTGACAACGCAAGATCTGCACAGAAGACTTGACGTCACACCGGCCAGGGTTCGGCCACCATGACAGGATAATCACTCATGCATGCGATGCTCTCCACCGCTCCAGGCGGCCCCGAAACCCTGCAGTGGAGCGCACAGGACGATCCCGTCCCCGGCCCCAGGGATGTGCTTGTGGCGATCCATGCCGCCAGCGTGAACTATCCTGATACTCTGATGATACAGGATCTCTATCAGATCAAACCACCGCGTCCCTTTGCACCGGGCGGTGAAATCGCGGGCGAGGTTATCGCCCTTGGCAAGGACGTCGATAATCTGAACATCGGCGACCGGGTTCTGGCGCTGACGGGATATGGCGGGTTTGCCACCCATATCTGCGTCCCTGCCGCCAGCGCCATCAAGATTCCCGATCAGATGCCCTATCTCGATGCGGCTGGTTTTGTCTTTACCTACGGCACATCTCATCACGCGTTGAAAGAACGGGCCCAGCTGCAACCGGGAGAGACCGTGCTGGTGCTGGGCGCCGCTGGCGGGGTTGGCTCTGCCGCAATCGAACTCGCCAAGGCCGCAGGGGCGCGTGTCATCGCTGCGGTGTCCTCCGCCGAGAAGGCGGCCTTCTGCGAGGAGATCGGCGCGGATGCGACGGTGATCTACGGCCATGCGCCCGACAAGGAGGACCAGATTGCCTTTGGAAAGAACCTCAAGGCGATGGCGGGGAAAACCGGGATCGATGTGGTCTATGATGCGGTCGGCGGCCCCTATGCCGAACCGGCGCTTCGCGCGATGGCCTGGCAGGGCCGCTATCTGGTTGTCGGTTTTGCCGCCGGCATCGCGAAAATGCCGATGAACCTGCCGCTCCTGAAAGGATGCCAGATCGTCGGCGTATTCTGGGGCGCCGCCGTTCAGCGGGCGCCAGAGCAGCATCGCACCAATGTCGGTGAGTTGTTTGAGCTCTATTGCAAAGGTGACATTCGACCGCGCATCCACGCGCAGTATCCGATGACCGAAGCCGCTGCTGCCCTGACAGAAATGCAAAACAGAAGCGTTCTGGGCAAGATCATCCTGACAAACACGCCAGATTGACACTGCTCGTCTAGAAGACAACGTTAGCGATAGCTCGCTTGCATATTATTCTAAAATATATATCAATATGAGCGAATTACGGCGGAGCAACCGCAGCGCTGACGGGCCGGCCAACCGATCCTGCGCCTGTCACTTGGGCCAGCCAACGACGCGCCGGCAGGGCTGGAGACTGGCGACCATCCCGGCGAGCCCGCACCACGGCAAATGTCCTCTATTGGGCGGAAGACGGGCAATCGGGACATCACAGAGTTATTGGATATCGACATGCACAACATCCTGGTTTTGAACGGCCCCAACCTGAACCTGTTGGGAACGCGCCAGCCTGAGGTTTACGGGCATGAAACGCTGGCGATGGTTGAACAACGCTGCATCGACCATGGCGCGTCACTTGGGCTTTCGGTGACGTGCGAGCAGTCCAATCACGAAGGCGCACTGCTTGATGCGCTGCACGGGGCCCGCGGCAGCTACGCCGGGATCATCCTCAATGCAGGCGCCTATACCCATACCTCCATCGCGCTGATGGATGCGATTTTTTCCATCGCCCTGCCGGTGGTTGAAGTTCACCTGTCAAACATCCATGCACGCGAGGAATTTCGCCATCGCTCCTATATCGCGCGCGCCGCGCTTGGACAGATCTGCGGATTTGGGTCACAGGGCTATCTGATGGCACTTGATGCGCTCAACAGCCATTTGAATCAGGAAAAACCGGGATGAAGCTGCGTGCCTACATAGACTTTCTATGCGGGGCGCGGACGCTTGAGGAGCTTTGGCTGGAACACGTCAAACAGATGCAGGCCTTTCGTTTTGACCGGCTTATCTACGGCTATACGCGTCACAAGACCAAAACCTCGCTCGGTGACCCCGAAGATTTCGTGATCCTGTCCAATCACTGCACCGAATACGTGAAAGGCTTCGTAAACTCCGGCCTCTATTTCGACGCGCCGATGTTGCAATGGGCGCTGAACAACGAAGGGGCCGGCAGCTGGCGCATGGTGCAGGAGCAGATGGCAAATCAATGCCTGACACCACAGGCGCAGAAAGTGATCGATTTCAATACGGCTATGGGGGTAAAGGCGGGCTACACCGTCAGCTTCTATTCGGCCTCTCAGCGGTTCAAGGGCGCGATATCTTTGGCGGCGGAGGAAACCCTCAGCCAGGATGAGGTCGATGAGATCTGGGCAACGCATGGGCATGATATCGTTCTGATGAACAATGTCGCGCATCTGAAGATCCTCACGATGCCTTATGACCCCCCAAACCGCAGCCTGACAAAACGCCAGAGAGAAGCGTTGGAATGGGTTGGTGACGGCAAGACCACTCAGGATATAGCGGTTCTTATGGGGCTGACGCCTGCGACCGTCGAAAAACACCTGCGCCTGGCACGCGAGGCACTGGCCGTTGAGACAACAGCCCATGCGGTACTCAAAGCGGCACTTCACAACCAGATGTATATTATGGAGAACTGATAATCCCTATAATATATCTTGGATATTACAGCTGATATTCAGAGAGTTTCTTCCAATTTTCGCAATCTATCTGCAATTGGGTATGGAATTCATTACTTCCCCAATAGGCGAACTACAGGCACACTTACCATGTTCCGTGAGTGGGGCTTTGGCCTGGGACGGCGCAGGGCATGACCCTTGGGATTGCAAGGCTCTCTAACCTGTCCGGTAGCTGCGCGTATTGTTCCGCGCCAGCGCCGGGATATTCTGAGGGGCTTGTTGCGGCCATTCGATGTCTTTCCTGACATGGGCGCGCGACAGGCCCCTCACCCTCTTCCGACGGTATGACTGCCAATATGATATGTGCCATGGGCTTTGCCATCTGGGCGCTGCTGACGCGCCCTGCCCCTGATCGCCGCGCCTCTCACATTGCATTGTCGCAAAGGAAAAGGCCGACGAAACGCGTTCGTCGGCCTTTAATTGTCTTACGGTCGGGCGTTAGCCCGCGTCGGGCTTAGCCCTGGGCTGCCTTGGCAACCTCAGCTGCGAAGTCTTCTTTTTCGACTTCGATGCCTTCGCCGACTTCCAGACGCACGAAACCGGTGATGGTGGCGCCTGCTTCCTTGGCCGCTTCTTCAACGGTCAGGTCAGGGTTCACAACGAACTGCTGGTTCAGCAGGGTCGATTCTGCCACGAATTTCTTCATGCGGCCGACGATCATCTTCTCGATCACCTGCTCCGGCTTGCCGGATTCGCGGGCGATGTCCATCTGGACCTGCTTTTCTTTCTCAACAACAGAGGCGTCCAGCTCCGCTTCGCTCAGCGCGGCGGGGTTCACAGCTGCGATGTGCATCGCAACCTGCTTGCCGATTGCTTCGTCGCCGCCGTTCATGGCAACCAATACGCCGATCTTGCCCATGCCTGCGGTCGCAGCGTTGTGCACATAGGAAACAACGGTTTCACCTTCGAGGGAGGCCATACGGCGCACGGCCATGTTCTCACCGATGGTGGCGATCTTGTCGGTCAGGGTTTCGGCAACGGTTTTGCCGCCCATGTCCGCTGCCAGCAGCGCGTCGACATCGGCTGCGTTCACTGCGGTCTTGGCAATGCCGGACACCATTTCCTGGAACTCGGCGTTTTTGCCGACAAAGTCGGTTTCCGAGTTCACTTCGACGGCAACACCTTTGTTGCCTTCGACGACCACGGCGACCAGGCCTTCTGCGGCGGTACGGCCGGATTTCTTGGCCGCTTTTGCCAGACCCTTGGTGCGCAGCCAGTCAACGGCGGCTTCCATGTCGCCATTGGTTTCGGTCAGCGCCTTCTTGGCGTCCATCATGCCTGCGCCGGTGCTGTCGCGCAGTTCCTTAACCATGGATGCAGTAATTGCCATCTTAGGCTCTCCTCAATTCAAAAACGGATATGGGGCAGGTGATAGCCTGCCCCGCATGTCAACTCCGTGACAGGACGGATCAGGCGTCAGCGGCGGCGTCTTCAGCAACGGCTTCTTCTGCCGGTGCCTCTTCCAGGGCGCCAAGATCAACGCCTGCGGCGCCGAGCTGTGCGGACATGCCGTCCAGAGCAGCGCGGGCAACCAGATCGCAGTAGAGCGCGATGGCGCGGGCCGCGTCGTCGTTGCCGGGGATGATGTAGTCAACACCATCGGGCGAGCAGTTGGTGTCGACGATGGCCACAACCGGGATACCCAGCTTGTTGGCTTCGGCGATGGCCAGCGCTTCTTTTTTCACGTCGATGACGAACAGCAGGTCAGGAACGCCACCCATCTCGCGGATACCACCGAGCGAGGCTTCCAGCTTCAGCTGGTCACGCTCCATACCCAGACGCTCTTTCTTGGTCAGGCCTTCGGCGCCGGACGCCATTTTCTCGTCGATTTCCTTCAGGCGGTTGATCGACTGGGAAACGGTTTTCCAGTTGGTCAGCGTGCCACCGAGCCAGCGGTGGTTCATGAAGTACTGAGCGGATTTCTCAGCTGCGTCTGCGATCGGCTGAGCCGCCTGACGCTTGGTGCCGACGAACAGGATCCGGCCGCCCTTGGCGACGGTGTCGCGGACAGCGTTCAGCGCTGCGTCCAGCATGGGAACGGTCTGGGTCAGGTCCAGAATGTGGATGCCGTTGCGTGCGCCATAGATGAAGGGCGACATGCGCGGGTTCCAGCGCTGGGTTTGGTGACCAAAGTGTACGCCTGCCTCAAGCAGCTGACGCATGGAGAACTCGGGAAGAGCCATGTATCTTTATCCTTTTCCGGTTTCGTGCCTCGGCGGGGGTCTCAGAGCGGATGCTCCAACCGGCGGTCTGCCAGGGATGTCTCCCCCGGTCAGGCCAATCCCCACCTGCGGATTGAATGGCGCGCGTATATGCCAGCGCTGAAGGATGCGCAAGGGCAAAAGATATATCCGCGCCCTGCCCCGGCCATTTCAGCGCGCGCCCTGCCCAACGCGCTGCCAAAGCGCGGTATGTCCGGCGCTGACCTCGGCTTCGCAGGCGGTCGCAAGGGCCTTGCGATCGGCGAAATCGGACACCCGCAGCGGAGTATGATAGTGCAGCACCACCTCGCCCTGACGCAGCGACGCCATTGTTTTCAGCAGATGTGAGCCGAAATCCATGTCTCCCCACCAACCATAAAACCGCGGATCCTCTCCATTTGGCGGGTAGAACACCACCGAAACCGGCTGGATCGAGATCATATCGCGCAGCTCGGGGTGAAAGAACGCCGCAAAAAGCGTTGTCTTGAACGGCAGCACACGCAGCCCGTCGGTCGATGTCCCTTCGGGAAAGAACAGCAGCTTGTGCCCCAGCAGCAGGCGCTGCTGGAACAATGCCGTCTGTTGGCGCGCTTCCCTTGCGTCGCGTTTGATGAACACCGTGCCCGTGGCCCGTGCCAGCCAGCCAATACCCGGCCATGAGGCAACCTCCGCCTTGGAGACGAAATAGATCCGCTTGCGGGCGTTCAGAGCAAAAATATCCAGCCATGACGTATGGTTGGCGACCACTGCGCCGCGTTGCGTCATCAATGAACCTTCGGTGCGGAACCCGATGCCCAGAATACGAAAGGCATTGCGGCAGACACATTGCGTGATGAACGGCGTCACCGGCCGGCTGAGACCACAAAGCGGCCGTTCGATCAGGCGCACCAGCAGCAGCACCAGCAAGCCGCCAAAGACCAGCGTGCCCAGACATAGGCCGCGACCGAGGATCAACACCCATCCAATGGCGCTGATCTTGATCGGAGGCGGCGCGTCCTCTCCCTCCCAGGTGGTCATGGCTCGCTGCGCCCTGCCTCGTAGATCCGTCGCTGACGCGCGTTCATGCGCGCCGTGTCCAGCACAAGACAGATATCGGTGGTGTTGAAATCATGGTCGATATAGGCGCCATCGCCCACGCAGCCGCCAAGCCGCAGGTAGGCCTTGATCAGCGCCGGCGTGTCCAGCATGGCGCGGCGACGGTCCAGATCGCCTGCCGGGATCAGGTCCATGGATTGGTAGCTGCGCGAAACCGGCCGCAGATCTTCCGGCGCGAGATGGTTGTGGTGCAGCGATGACAGCGCATTGGCCAGCGGCGCAACCTCCGTCCCATGAAAACTGGCAACACCAAACAGCACCTCGATCTCATGCTCGGCCACATAGGCTGACAGCGCGGACCAAAGGTGAAACATCGCGGTTCCGCCCCGATAATCCGGGTGCAGGCAGGAACGCCCCAATTCCAAAAGCTTACGACCCGAAGCTCTCAGTTTAGAGAGGTCATATTCATCCTCGGAATAGAATTGCCCGGCCAAAAGCGCCTGATCGCCACGCAGCACCCGGTAGACGCCAACCACCGCATCGCGCGTCTGGTCCCAGAGCAACAGATGGTCGAAAAACGCATCGAAACGATCCTGCTCCAGCCCTGCCTCGTGATCCACCAGCGCGCCGCCCCCGCCAAGCTCACTGACAAAAACGTCGTATCTGAGCGCCTGCGCCGCGCGTAAATCCGCCGATGTCTGTGCCAGTTTGACCTGAAATGCAGGAGAACTGCCGCCCATGAGCTTGCTCATCAATGGTTTGCCTTGCGTGCAGCTAGCCTATAAGGCACGGCATGTGCAAGTTTCGTTCAAATTGGTGAACAGGCGTTAACCGTTCATCAACGCTTATGACGGATCAAAGACTGGAATAAGGGCCACCTGCGCGCTGTTGAACACCACCTTGCCCTGATCGGGAAAGTTAACGGTGATCTTGCCGGCGGCGTTGGACTGGACCTGCCCCGTCCCCCATTCCGGGTGGTTGGGGTGGGTCACGAACATGCCAGGGGCAAGTATAGCGTTGAGGTCGTTCATGCGTGATGGCCCACTTCGGAGGAAAGATATGTCAGTAGATAACGCTAATCTCGCGGCTTTGATAGGGTCGCGTATCTGTCATGACCTGATCAGCCCGATCGGCGCGATCAATAACGGGCTCGAACTGCTTGGAATGTCTGGGGATATGTCCGGCCCCGAGCTGGAGCTGATCTCCGACAGCGTGGCCAATGCCAATGCCCGTATCCGGTTCTTCCGGATTGCCTTTGGCGCAGCCAGCGAACAGCAGATCAGCCGCGCCGAAGTGGTGTCGGTCCTGGAAGACATCGGCAAGGGCGGGCGGCTGAAATATCAATGGGCGCCGCAGGAGGCCTCGAGCAGGACCGAGGTGCGTCTCGCCTTTCTTGCCGCTTTGTGCCTCGAAACCGGCCTACCCTATGGCGGCACGGTCAAGATCCTCTGCGCGGATGGCAAATGGACCGTCATCGGCGAAGGCAGCAAGCTGAATATCGACGATGATCTGTGGGCGCGGGTCAGCGGCGGCACCTCTTCGGCAACAGTGACCCCGGCGCTGGTCCAATTCGCCATGCTGCCCGAAGCGGCGAAGGATCTGGGGCGCACCGTGCGCGTGGAACAGACATTGGAGCGGGTGACGATCCACTTCTAACCCGCATCAGGCGACCGAAATATAAAAGCGCTGCAATCACTTGCAGCGCTTTTTTTATGTCAGATGGGTTGGTGCTGTCAGCTGCGGACCGCACCGTTCCCGCGCACCAGATATTTGAAGCTGGTCAGCTGCGCCGCGCCCACGGGGCCGCGCGCGTGCATCTTCCCGGTTGCAATACCGATCTCGGCCCCCATGCCAAATTCACCACCATCCGCAAACTGGGTTGAGGCATTGTGCATCAGGATCGCGCTGTCCAGCTCAGCAAAGAACTGCGCAACGGCGCCGTCATCCTCGGTGATGATACAATCGGTGTGCTGCGAATGATGCGCGCGGATATGGGCGATGGCCGCGTCCAGATCCTGGACCTGTCTGGCGGCAATGATCGCATCCAGATATTCGCAGCCCCAATCGGCTTCGGTTGCCTCTGTCATGCCATCCGGGCCCGGCAGACCAGCCTCGGCGCGGATTTCCACACCGGCGGCGGCCAGCGCGGTCAGCACGTCGCGCCCAATCGTATCCGCGATATCCCGGTGGATGAGCAAGCATTCCGCAGCGCCACAGATGCCAGTGCGGCGCGTCTTGGCATTCAGCACGATCTCCAGCGCCTTTTGCGGATCTGCAGCCTTGTCGAGGTAAATATGCACGATCCCCTCCAAATGCGCAAAGACCGGCACCCGGGCCTCGCGCTGGACAAGACCGACCAACCCCTTGCCACCACGCGGAACAATCACATCGACCGTATCGGTCATCGTCAGCAGCTCCTGCACCGCTGCACGGTCGCGCGTCGGGACCAGCTGGACCGCATCCTCCGGCAGATCGGCGCTGCGCAGACCCGCAACAAGGCAGGCGTGGATGGCCTGGCTCGAGTGAAAACTTTCCGAGCCACCGCGCAGGATCACCGCATTCCCCGACTTCAGGCAGAGCGCGCCGGCATCGGCGGTGACATTCGGGCGGCTTTCGTAGATGACACCGATCACGCCAAGCGGTGTGCGAACACGCTGGATCTGAAGCCCAGAGGGTTGCGACCATTCCGCCAGCACTTCTCCCACCGGATCGGCCTGCGCTGCGACCGCCCGCAGACCGGAGACAATTCCGGCAATCCGGTCTTCATCCAGCGCCAGCCGGTCCATCATCGCAGGCGAAAGCCCCTTGGTGCGGCCGAAATCGAGATCCTTGGCATTGGCGGACAATATCTCTGCCCGCTTGTCCCAAACCGCATCAGCAGCGGCATTCAGCGCGGCGGTTTTGCATTCGGCACTGGCAACAGCCAGTTTTGCGGCGGCTTGCTTTGCACGTTTGCCGATGTCAGCCATCAGCGCAGCAATATCTTGCGTCTCATTCATCACTGGAAACCTTTTGTGGACCCACTTTGACACATCTGGTGGTCAGGCGGGGTCAGCCCTAACATAAATCACGGTTACAGCGCCATATCATCGCGGTGGATGACGGCCGCGCGCCCCGCATACCCAAGGATCGCTTCAATCTCGGCCGACTGGCGTCCCTGAATGGCGGCAGCTTCCTCAGCCGTGTACCGGCTGAGCCCCTGCCCCAGTTTTCGCCCGTCTGGGCCAAGGATGGCCAGCGGATCGCCGCGGCCGAAGTCTCCTTCGATATGTCGGATGCCCGCGGGCAGCAGGCTCTTGCCGCGACCTAGCGCCCGTGCGGCGCCTTCGTCGATGGTGATCACGCCACGGGTTTTCATCGCTGCAATCCAGCGTTTACGCGCCACCTGCGGATCACCCTGTGCCGAGAACCACGTGGACGGCGCACCGTCTTCCAGCAATTTCAGAGGGTTGTGTCGCGACCCTTCAGTGATTGCCATGGCGCAGCCAGCCGCTGTCGCCATCTTGGCGGCCAGCAATTTGGTGATCATCCCGCCCTTGGAGAGGCCAGAGACGCCGTCCCCGGCCATCGCCTCGATCTCGGCTGTGATGTGATCAATCCGGTCATAACGCTGCGCAGTCGGGTCCAGCACCGGATTGGCGCTGTAAAAACCGTCAACGTCCGACAGCAGGATCAGCGCATCAGCTCCGACGGTCACCGCAACCTGCGCCGCCAGTCGATCGTTGTCGCCATAGCGGATCTCATCGGTGGCAATGGTGTCGTTTTCATTGACGATGGGCACCACGCCAAGGCCGATCAACGTCTCCAGCGTCGCACGAGAATTCAGGTAGCGACGGCGATCGATGCTGTCTTCGAGTGTCACCAACACCTGCCCGGTGGTAATCTCATGCGGGGCAAGCGCCTCCTCATAGGCGCGCGCGAGACGGATCTGGCCGACCGCCGCTGCCGCCTGCGATTGCTCCAGCGGCAGCTCCCGCGCGGCAAGATCGAGCACGCGACGCCCCAGGGCGATGGATCCCGAGGATACAAGGATCACGTCCTTGCCCATGGATTTCAGCCAGGCAACATCCTCTGCCAAGGCCCGCAACCAATCCGCCCGCAATGCGCCGCTGTTCCGGTCCACCAGCAAGGCGGACCCGATCTTGACGACAATACGCCGGGCGTCGGTCAGGGTTGCCACGTGCCCTGCTCCCCCTGAGGTTTCTGGCGCAGACGATCTTCGTCGATCTGCGTACGCATGGCACGCAGCACCTCGTTCAGACCCTCCCGACTGACGCCGGACATCATGAAGACGGGACCGCCGACGGCGGCTTCCAGCTCGGCTTTGGCCTCCGCGCGTTCCTCATCATCAAGGGAGTCGACCTTGTTCAGCGCAGTGATGCGCGGCTTGTCCGCCAGCTCGCCGCCATAGGCCTCCAGCTCATTGATGATGGTCTGGTAGTCCTCCGCCACGGTTTCCGATGTCCCATCCACCAAATGCAGCAAAACGGCACAGCGCTCAACATGGCCAAGGAAGCGGTCACCGATCCCGCGCCCCTCATGTGCGCCTGCGATCAGACCGGGGATATCGGCCACAACGAACTCAACCCCGTCGATGCCAACAACGCCGAGATTCGGATGCAGCGTGGTAAACGGGTAGTCAGCGATTTTTGGCCGGGCGTTGGATGTCGCCGAGAGAAAGGTTGATTTGCCGGCGTTGGGCAGGCCCAACAGGCCGACGTCCGCGATCAGTTTCAGCCTCAGCCAGATGGTCCGCTCAATCCCGTCCTGACCGGAGTTGGCCCGGCGCGGCGCCTGATTTGTCGCGCTTTTGAAATGCAGGTTGCCAAAGCCGCCATTGCCGCCCTTGGCCAGGAGAAAACGCTCACCGACCTCCGTCAGATCCGCAAGAACGGTTTCCTGATCCTCATCCATGATCTCCGTGCCAACCGGCACGCGCAGCACGATATCATCGCCATCCTTGCCGGTGCGCTGGCGCCCCATGCCGGATTGGCCGTTCTTGGCAAAAAAGTGCTGCTGATAGCGGAAATCAATCAGCGTATTCAGCCCCTCGGTCACCTCGACCCAGACTGACCCGCCACGGCCGCCGTCGCCGCCGTCGGGGCCGCCATATTCCATAAATTTTTCACGGCGAAAGCTGACGCAGCCGTTCCCGCCCGCGCCGGAGCGAATGTAGACTTTGGCCAGATCGAGGAATTTCATGTCAGCTCCTTGCTGATGACCTGCCGCCACAGGCGGAGGGAAGATGGGTCGTGCCGCCGCTGTCGGGGGCTGTTGCCCCGACTTAACGCAAAGCGCGCGGCGCGCCAATCACAGTTTTCTGCTGTAGGTCCAGGTTGGCACCGTCGCATCGCGGGCGACCGAGAATGTTTCGGCGTCACCGAGATATTCAAAGCCACAATGGGTCAGGACACGCGCCGAGGCGGGGTTGTCCTGAAAAGCGCTGGCAAACATCGCGCTGCACCCTTGCGGATTGGTCTCGACCAGAGCCCGCAGCGCCTCGGAGGCCAGACCATTGTTCCAGAACACCGGCGCGATCCAATAGCCGACCTCGCTCTGGTCACGGTCAAGCCGCTTGAGGCTGATGATACCTTTCAGTTCTTCGCCACCATCTGCGGTGCCGTCGATGGCCCAGACATCTTCTTCGCGCTCTTCGTCGGTGGCGCGGGCAACAAATGCCTCGATCGCGCCGGGCGGCAGCGGGTGCGGAATGGCGGTGGTCATGCGGGCGACACGTTCGTCGCTCACGTAATGGGCAATCAGCCCCTCGTCGGATTTACGCAGCGGGCGCAGGACAAAACGTCCCGCATCGATCACAGGCTGTTCTGCTCTTTTATGATCCAAACTCATGCCCTCGCTCCTCTCGAAGAATACAAAACCGACCATCTGGCCGGGTAAACCTAGTGGGCCTTAACAAACTGACGCGCTCTGCCATACAGCAAAGCCGTTTAGAACTGGTTAGGGTTTGCGCCCCCGGGAAAATAAAAAGGGACCGGCGGTGTCGCCGATCCCCTGATTGTGTCTCACCTTTCAGGTTCGGCTTATTCAGCGGCCTCCGCCACTGGCAGAACCGAAATAAAGGTGCGGCCCTTGAGGCCCTTGTGGAAGGTCACAGCACCGTCGGTGGTCGCAAAGATTGTGTGATCTTTGCCCAGACCTACGCCTTCACCCGGCCAGAACTTGGTGCCGCGCTGACGAACGATGATGTTGCCAGAGATGGCCGACTGACCACCGTAGAGTTTCACGCCAAGGCGGCGACCGGCTGAGTCGCGGCCGTTACGTGAGGAACCACCAGCTTTCTTATGTGCCATTGTCTATCTCCTTAGCCTTTAGCCAATTCTTTGGCCTGCTCAACCCATTCGGGTTTCACTTTGACCGCGTCGATAGCAGCAATGTCAGCATCCGACAAGGCCGCGATCTGGGCAAAGCTGGTCAGACCGGCTTCTTCCAGTTTCTTGGCAGCAGCCGGACCAACACCGGTCAGCGCAGTCAGGTCGTCGCCCGATGCAGCCGGAGCGGCTTTCTTGGCAGCAGGCGCAGCTTTGGCAGCAGGAGCAGAGCCCTGGCCGCTGGCAGCTTTCACGCCGGACTTGTCAGCGCCGGAGGCCAGGATCTCAGTGATCTTGACCAGGGTCAGCTTCTGACGGTGGCCCTTGGTGCGCTTGGAGGAGTGCTTACGACGGCGCTTCACAAAGTGAATGACCTTCTCGCCTTTGATCTGGTCGATGACTTCGGCCTGAACCGCAGCACCATCCACAAAGGGCGCACCCACAACCGGTGCATCACCACCGAGCATCAGAATGTCGTTGAACTGGATTGTTTCGCCAGCATCAGCAGCCAATTTTTCCACGCGCAGCATATCGCCGGCCTGAACTTTGTACTGCTTGCCGCCGGTTTTGAGGACCGCAAACATATGCGTCTTTCCTTTTCTACCCGCGTCCTACGGTCCCGGATGTATCCTGCAATACGGTCGGTGTTTCGGCCAGTGGGCCACCTCGAACAGCGCGCCCCCTGGGGGCGTATGACAAATAAACCCCGGCACAGGGAATCCGGGCCGGGATGCGGGCTTATGCGGCGAATTGAGCAGCGTGTCAACCCTGCGCTGCCCCCTACGCCAGTGGCCAGTGTCGCGCCGTGTTTTGCACGGATGTTTCACACTTCGGGCGCGGATTGCCCCTTACAGATCCTGCGCCGGTTCAAGCCCCTTCAGACGATAGGCCAGAAGTTCAAAGCGGTTGGCGGTGATCTCGAATGTAACCGCATTCAGCAGCTCATAGACCCGCTGCATCAACGGATGCTCCAGCGCGGCGATATATTGCTCCAGTTCTGCGTCGCTGAACCCCTGATAGGTATAGGCATTGGCTGCCAGATTGGCCGCCTGCATCGCCATCCGCGTCGACGCCTGCTGCTCCTTCATCAATGCACGCAGCCCATCTGCATCGAGCTGCAGGTCAATCACCCCAGCCGCGCTGGCAGCCATCAGGAAGCGGAACTGGATCTCCTGCACCGCCTTCACCCCGGTGCCATCGGAATCCAGCGCCAGCCCCATGCGCTGAAACAGATGCGGGCGATCACTGCCGTCCGCCACCAGATCGGAGATAATGCGCATGCCCGCCTGCTGCTTGGTTTCGTCATCCTCCACCATGTGAGAGGCGTTCTCCGCTTTCACCAGACGTGCGCCCAATGGGCTGGCGTAGAACTCCGCCGCATGGGACAGCGCGTCCTCCTCAAGCGTTTCCTCCAGAATGCCAAGGGCGATCTCGCGCATTTCCCTGCGGTCAAAGACATCCTGCGACAGCTCTACCCAGGCTGCGCCAAAATCACCGGCATCAACACCCAGCATACCCGGTGCCATCTCAGCCGAGAGTGCAATACTGTCCAGCGCCACGTCAAAACCAGTTGTTTCAAGGAACGCGACAACCCGGTCACGATCCGCCGCCTGCGCGCCGGAGAATGCAAATAACGATGCAAGAACAAGGCCCAAGAGCGGTTGCATCAGAAGTTTTCGGAGGGGTGAAAGCTGTTTCATACCACGAAATCTAAGGGTTTTATCGCGCGAGACAATGAAAATTCCGATTTCCTGCAGAAAGGGCAAAATCCCCCCTTGCGCGCCCAAGCTTTCCACTTTAAACGGCCCTCACCCCCCGCGGAGAGGTGCCGGAGTGGTCGAACGGGGCGGTCTCGAAAACCGTTGTTCCTTCACGGGAACCCAGGGTTCGAATCCCTGTCTCTCCGCCATTATTCCAGACCACATCCACAGACCACGCCTATGGTACTGGCTGACAGATCACCTAATGATCCTGCATCGGGCGCGCCACAGCCTGATGTTGAGGCAACCGGGGCTTTCTGCAACACGGGCGATCGTTTCGGGCACTTTTCCAGCAGCCTTCACATCTTGCATCTGCATAAGCAGTAAAAAAAACGTCACCCGGCCGGGTGACGTTTCTGAAGCTGGGCAACATGTTGCGACGGATGCTAGGCAAATAGATCGTGGGCCAGTTCCAGCGCCTCGATCAGCACGTCGACCTCGTCCTTGGTGTTATACATGGCAAAGGACGCACGACAGGTCGCCGCAACGCCAAGGTGATCCATCAGCGGTCCGGCGCAATGTTGTCCTGCGCGTACCGCGACACCCTTCTTGTCGAGAATGGTCGAGATGTCATGCGCATGTGCCGCGCCTTCCAGTGTGAAGCTGAAAATAGCAGCCTTGTCAGCGGCTTGACCTTGGATATTGACCCAGTTCAGACCGTTCAGCCGTTCGCTGGCATAGGCGGTGATCGCCGCCTCATGGGCTGCGATATTCTCCATGCCGATAGCCATCATGTAATCCAACGCAACACCCAGTCCGATCATCTGTACGATGCCGGGCGTGCCGGCCTCGAATTTCATCGGAGCGTCATTGTAGATTACCTGATCGCGGGCAACCTCCTTGATCATGTCGCCGCCACCCATGAAGGGGCGCATTTCAGCCATGCGCTCCGGGCGAATGTAGATGGCACCGGAGGAGGACGGCCCGTAGAGCTTATGACCGGTAATCGCATAGAAATCACAGCCCATATCCTGCACATCCACGGGCAGATGAACCGCCCCCTGCGAGCCATCAACCAGAACCGCGACGCCGCGCTGGCGGGCCTCATGGCAGATGGTTTTCACATCAACGATGGTGCCCAAGACATTGGAACATTGGGTAACTGCAATGAGCTTTGTCTTTGGACCGATGGCGTCCAGCACGGCCTGCGGATCGAGGCTTCCGTCGGCTGCTGTCTCCACCCATTTCAGAACCACGCCCTGACGTTCACGCAGGAAATGCCAGGGAACGATATTTGCGTGATGCTCCATCACGCTGAGAATGATCTCATCCCCGGCCTGAAGCTGCGGCATGGCCCAGCCGTAGGCGATCGTGTTGATCCCCTCCGTGGTCCCTGAGTTCATGACGATGGTATCTTCGTCGCCCGCATTCAGGAACCGTGCAATGGTGCCCCGAACGCTTTCGTATTTCTCGGTCACCAGATTAGAGAGATAGTGCAACCCTCTGTGAACGTTTGAGTATTCCTCAGAATAGGCGCGCGTAATTGCGTCAATTACAACCTGGGGCTTCTGTGCCGATGCGCCATTGTCCAGATAGGTCAGCGGTTTGCCATTCACCTGACGAGACAGGATCGGAAAATTGGCGCGGATTTTTTGGACGTCATACATGGTCGGGAAGCCCCAGTAGTGCCGGGGCCTGCGCCCCCAAAAGCAGAGAGAGAAGAATGACGATCAAAACCGCCGACATCAGAACCGAGCCGATGGCCCGCCAGATGGATGTAAACTGATGCGCTTCCTTGATAAACAGCAGAAAGATTGCCAGCATCATGAAATTCGCGAGCAAGGCGATCAAGGATGCCGCCAGCGGCAGCACCAGATGCAGCAGCATCACCGCCACCAAAAGCGCGATCTGCACGGCATTCAGCCAGACATTGACCGCCAGAATATCGCTGAACTCCGCCTTGCCGCCAATCCAGCGACCGGTCCAGGTCAGAAGCGCCGTCACGGCCAGATGCAGCGCAAAAACAGCACCGGCATAGTACAGGGGTTGAATGGCGGCCAGTACCGCGATGTTGCCCGGAAGGATCAGATCGGCGAGCTGAAGGATCATCGTGTTGACAACCGCCGTCAACAGCAAGGCAAGAACAAGCACCCGGCGCGGCCAGTCAACGGACAGAAGAACCCGCGCCGCCGCTGTGGGAGCGCTGAAGGTAAGGCCCGCAAGTGACTGATAATGGATCATTCTTTGCCCCAATACGCCTGAACCATCCCGCTGCCCCAGAACCACAGGAACAGCACAAACCATAGCCCGCCAACCAGATTGAGCTCCAGCCCCGGGCCGATGAATCCCGCGACAAGCCCGTTCAACAGCATCAGCGGACCAGCCGCGAGGAACGCCCAGAACAAGGCCAGACGTGCCTTCGCGCTGTCGCCAGAGCCGCCAAAGATCCGCGCGACACCATGCGCCAGAAAGGCCACCCCGTAGAGGAGCAGCGGCGCAATGAAGATCAGCGCCAGCAGCGAGCCGCCCAGCAGCATGTTCAGCTCCTGCCCGCTCAGATGCGCCTCACGCGCCCGAGCTGGCATCTGAGCAATGAACGCCAGAGCGCAGCCGGCCATGAGCATGGCCAGCAGCCGATCTTCACGCAGCCCCATGGCCAGCCGCCGCGCATAAACCCTGCGCGGCCCCCTGTAGGTGGCAACGATGTCCTGACTGACGGACATCAGCGGCGCCGGGCCAGCCAGCCTTCCAGCCGGTCCACAACGCTTGCCGCAACATCGGCGTCTTCGATCTCCTCAACTGCTTCAGCAAGGAAGGCAAGGGTCATGAGATCGGTTGCTTCAGCCTGAGGAATGCCGCGCGACCGCAGGTAGAACAGACCCTCCTCGTCAATTGCGCCTGAGGTGGAGCCATGCGAACAGGCCACATCATCGGCGTAGATTTCCAGCTCGGGTTTGGCCAAAAACTGGCTGTCGTCATCCAGCAGAAGAGACTGAGAAATCTGATATCCATCAGTCTTTTGCGCGCCCTCTTTGACAAGGATTTTGCCCTGGAAAACACCGGTTGCCCCGTTGCGCAGAACCTTCTTGAAAACCTGGCGGCTCTCACAGTTCACCGCATCATGGGTGATGAAGACGGTGTCATCGTGGTGGAAATCACCATCACCGACACAGGCGCCTGCGATATGCGCGACCGCATCATCGCCGGTCAGTTCAATCACCGCCTCATTGCGCGTCAGCACGCCGTTTACAGTGAGGGTGAAGGCCTTGAACACGGATTCAGTACCGAGGCGTGCAAACAGATGCGTTGCAGCCCGGCGCTCATGATCACGCCCCTGCGCCCGCACCAGATGCAGAGACCCGCCGTCGGCAACGTCGATTTCCATACATTTGTTGAACCGCGATGCAGCCGGGCCGTTTTCCAGAATGGTCGCTGATGCCCCGCTTTCAACACGGATCACGTGATGCAGGATGGCGTCTGACTCTTCTGCCGCGTGACGGTAGATCAGATTGACCGGTTTGGACGGGCTGCCGGTCACACGGATGGCGACACCATCGCTGGCAAATGCGGTGTTCAGCGCCGCCAGAGGGCGGGCAACAGGCGTCTGTCCGCGCGCTTCAAGAACGCCGTACAAATCCTTGGCCCAATGGATATCTTTGTCACAGATATCGGCGATGCGATCAATGCTGATGCCCTCCAGCGACAGATCGTCAGAGGCATCGGCATCAAAGACACCGTCAACGAACACGATCTTGATGCGATCAAATTCGTTGAACATCGGTGCTTCGCCAGCATCAAAAACTGCGGCCTTTGGTGCCACGGCGGCGGTCAGCGTGTCCGGGCGGGTGTATTTCCAGTATTCATCGCGGCGGTTCGGCAGGCCCAGTGTCTGAACCCGCGACAACGCCGCATGGCGCGCCTCTGCCAGACAGCCACCCTCCGGCATGGTCAGCGCCGCCAACCGTGCCTCGGTTTCGCTTTGTTTTCTTTCAGGAGCGGCCATTTACACACCCTCTGCCAGAATATCGGCATACCCGTTGTTTTCGACTTCCAGCGCCAGCTCGGGACCGCCGGTTTTGACGATGCGGCCGTCTGCCATGATGTGAACGACGTCGGGTTTGATGTGGTCCAGCAGGCGCTGGTAATGGGTGATCACCAAGAAGCCGCGGCCCTCGTCGCGCAGGGCGTTCACACCTTCGGCAACCAGTTTCATGGCATCGACATCCAGACCGGAATCGGTCTCATCGAGGATGCACATTTTTGGCTCAAGCATCGCCATCTGTAGGATTTCGTTACGCTTTTTCTCGCCGCCGGAGAAGCCGACGTTGACCGGGCGCTTCAGCATATCGGCGTCGATTTTCAGGGTCTTTGCCTTGGCCCGCACTTCCTTCAGAAAGTCGGAGGCGCTCAGCTCGTCTTCGCCACGCGCCTTGCGCTGCGCGTTTACGGCAGTGCGCAGGAAGGTCATATTGCCGACACCTGGGATCTCGACCGGGTATTGGAACGCCAGGAAAACACCTGCGGCGGCGCGCTCTTCCGGCTCCATGTCCAGCAGATCTTCGCCAGCCAGCGTCGCCGCGCCGTCGGTGACCTCATAGCCATCGCGACCGGACAGCACATAAGAGAGGGTCGATTTGCCAGAGCCGTTCGGCCCCATGATGGCATGTACCTTGCCAGCCTCAACGGTCAGGTTGACACCTTTGAGGATCTGTTTGTCCTCTTCTTCAAGTTTGACGTGCAGGTTTTTGATTTCGAGCATTTTTTCCTCGTTTATATCTCTTCGGAGCATCGCCCCGATTGTTTCTGTGCCCCGAAGGGCGAATTCCTTAGCCGATCACAACGGCTGTTCCACTGGCAGAGACCATCAGCATGGACTGGCCTACCACCTCGTAATCGAGGTCGACGCCGACAACCGCATTTGCGCCCTTGGCCCGCGCACGGTCCTCCAGCTCTGCCAGCGCGGTTTCGCGCGCGTCCTGCAGCTTGCTTTCATAGGCACCGGAGCGGCCGCCGACGATGTCTGTGATCGAGGCAAAGACATCGCGCACCACATTGGCGCCCATGATCGCCTCGCCCACCACGATGCCCTTGTATTCGGCGATCTGGTAGCCTTCGACGGAGTTGGTGGTTGTGATGATCATTTTATTGTTTCCTCGCGATGATGCCCAAGGGCCTGCCATTACCCGACAGACCCTTCCAGCGAGATCGCAACCAGCTGCTGCGCTTCCATGGCGAACTCCATCGGCAGCGCCTGCAGCACGTCCTTGCAGAAGCCGTTCACCACCAGGGCCACCGCCTCTTCCTCGTCCATGCCGCGCTGACGGCAGTAGAACAGCTGGTCGTCGTCCACCTTTGAGGTGGTCGCCTCATGCTCCACGCGGGAGGAGTTGTTCTTGACCTCGATGTAGGGAACCGTGTGCGCCCCGCATTTGTCGCCTATCAGCAAGCTGTCGCACTGGGTGTAGTTGCGCGAGTTCTTCGCCTTCGGGTGCATCGACACCAGCCCGCGATAGGTGTTCTGCGCCTTGCCGGCGGAGATCCCCTTGGACACGATGCGGGATTTCGTGTTTTTGCCCAGATGGATCATCTTGGTGCCGGTATCGGCCTGCTGCATGTTGTTGGCGATGGCGATCGAGTAAAATTCGCCCTGGCTTTCCTCGCCGCGCAGAATGCAGGAGGGGTATTTCCAGGTCACCGCAGAGCCGGTTTCCACCTGAGTCCACATCACCTTGGCGCGGTCACCGCGGCAGTCAGCGCGTTTGGTCACGAAGTTGTAGATGCCACCCTTGCCGTTCTCATCACCGGGATACCAGTTCTGGACGGTGGAATATTTCACCTCGGCGTCTTCTTCGATGATGATCTCCACGACGGCTGCGTGCAGCTGCGCGATATCGCGGGCCGGTGCAGTACAGCCTTCCAAGTAGCTGACATAGCTGCCTTTATCGGCAATGATCAGGGTGCGCTCGAACTGACCGGTGTTTTCCGCGTTGATGCGGAAATAGGTCGACAGTTCCATCGGGCAGCGCACACCCGGCGGCACATAGACAAAGGAGCCGTCCGAGAACACGGCTGAGTTCAGCGTGGCATAGAAGTTATCGGAGACCGGAACCACGGTGCCGAGGTATTTCTTTACCAGCTCGGGGTGTTCGCGGATCGCTTCGGAGATCGAGCAGAAGATGACGCCTGCCTTTTTCAGCTCGGCCTGGAAGGTGGTGCCGACCGAAACGGAGTCGAACACCGCGTCAACTGCGACCTTGCGACCTTCGGCGGGCATGTTTTCAGCCCCCTCGACGCCTGCAAGGATCATCTGTTCTTTCAAAGGGATACCGAGCTTTTCGTAGGTAGCGAGCAGTTTTGGGTCGACCTCATCCAGCGATTTCGGCTTCACCTCCATCGATTTCGGACGGGCATAGTAATACTGGTCCTGGAAATCGATTTCCGGGTAATCCACCATGGCCCAGGTCGGCTCTTCCTTCTGAAGCCAGCGATCATAGGCCTCAAGCCGCCAGTTCAGCATCCACTCCGGCTCCTCGTTCTTTTCCGAGATCAGCCGCACGATATCGGTGGTCAGTCCCTTGGGCGCGTATTCCATCTCGATATCGGTTTCCCAACCGTATTTATAGGCGCCGCCCACCTCGCGGACCGCATCGACCGTTTCCTGGTCAACGCCTTCTTTCACCTGAACATCATCCAATGCTGTCATGGTCATCTCCTGCACTCACGCCACCCGGGCGCGATGTTTCTTTTGTTTGGCGCACCAGCTTTCGGCAAAGCGCAGCACATCCGTTTCTGTTGTGTTCGGCCCAAGCGAGACGCGCACGGCGCTCTGGGCGGTTAACTCGTCATATCCCATGGCGGTGAGCACCGCGCTGGCGCGGACCTTGCCGCTGGAACAGGCGCTGCCGGCGCTGATGGCAAATCCGGCCAGATCCATCTGCATGACCTGGGTTTCGCCCTTCCAGCCCGGCGTGGCAAAACAACTGGTATTGGGCAGGCGCGCCGCTGATGTCCCAACAAAAATAGTGTCAGGGCTGCCCGCTGCAAGGGCGGCCTCCATTGTGTCGCGCAGCTCTGCCACACGTTCCCAGACACCATCCGCCAGCGCCCTTGCCGCAGCTTCCGCGGCCGCTCCGAACCCCGCGATCCCTACGACATTTTCCGTGCCGGAGCGACGCCCCATCTCCTGACCGCCGCCGGTGATCTGCGCCGCCAGATCGGTTCCCCGTTTCAGGACCACCGCGCCCACGCCCTTTGGCCCGCCCAGTTTATGCGCCGAGATCAGCGCCATCGTGGCCCCCATCCAATTGAAGGCGACAGGCAGCTTGCCGAAGGCCTGCGTCGCATCGGTCACCGCCAGCCCTTCGGGCAGCTTCTGGATAACGCCGGTTTCAGAATTGGCCAATTGAACGGAGGAGCGCTGCGGATCAATCACCGCAACAGCGCCATCAGGTGAAACCTGCAAATCTTCGACGGACCAGGACCTTACGGCGTCATGCTCAACTGCTGCACCATGCAGATCGCGGCCGCTCATTGCCAGCGCGGCCCCTTCTGTCGACCCGGAGGTGAACACGATATCAGCGCCATCTGCCCCAAAAGCCGAGGCAATCTGCGCCCGCGCGCGTTCAACCAGCGCCTTGGCGGCACGGCCTTCGGCGTGAACGGAAGAAGGATTTCCGCAAACCTCCATCGCGGCAACCATCGCGGCCTTTGCAGCATCGCAAAGCGGCGTGGTGGCGTTATGGTCAAGATAGACACGCGACATCGGCGGTGCGGATCCTTCTGTCTTGTCCCTCGCACCCATCAGGATGCTGTAACGAGGGCGTTCTTAAATCTACGAAACAGCGCAGGCCGCGCCGGGGTTAGAGGGCGGATATCTCGGGCCGTCAGTCGTCGACCACCGCAAACAGGCTGGGCACCGCCGGACATGGCGCCAGATCGTTCTTGATAACGTCAGACAGGCGGGTCTGATGCAGGAACACATAGACATGGGCGCTCAGCCCTTCCCAGAGGCGGTTGGTCAGCGATTGCGCGCGACTCCCGGACAAGGCACCGGATGCGCCTGCGCCCTTGTGCATCGCATCAACCGTTTCATCAACTGCGCTCAGCACATCGACGATGCGAATGTCAGAGGGCGGATGCGCAAGACGGTAACCCCCACCCGGACCGCGCACAGAGACTACAAGCCCGCTCCGACGCAGTTTCACAAACAGCTGCTCCAGATAGGGCAGCGAAATATCCTGACGTTTGGAGATATCGCCCAACACCACCAGACTGCCCTCCGGCTGCAAGGCGATATCTGCCAGCGCCACCATTGCATAGCGTCCCTTGGTCGAAAGTTTCATATTTTCAAATCCTCCGACCCTGGCGGCACAGCGAAAAGATTGACCTTGAACGCTGCAATGCGTATCTCAGCGAGACGGCAGCGAAACTTGACCTCTGCCATCAATTAGAACCGTTCTAAGGTGCCTTACGGAATTCGTCAAGTATTCCAGTCGGCATCCCCGAAAATAAGAGTAGGATCCACCCACCCATGCCTGAGGTCATTTTTCCCGGACCCGAAGGCCGCCTGGAAGGCCGCTATCACCCGCAAAAAGAAAAAGACGCCCCGATTGCCATCGTTCTGCATCCGCATCCGCAGTTCGGCGGCACGATGAACAACAAGGTCGTCTACAATCTGCATTATGCGTTCTACAACATGGGCTTTACGGTTCTGCGGTTCAATTTCCGCGGCGTTGGCCGGTCGCAGGGCGAATATGATCAGGGTGTTGGCGAATTGTCCGACGCGGCATCGGCGCTGGATTACCTCCAGTCGATGAACAACAACTCCAAACATTGCTGGGTCGCCGGTTTTTCCTTTGGGGCCTGGATCGGTATGCAGCTGTTGATGCGCCGCCCGGAAATCACCGGCTTCATCTCGGTGGCACCGCCAGCGAATATGTATGACTTCTCGTTTCTGGCGCCCTGCCCCTCCTCGGGTCTGATCATCAATGGCACCGCAGACCGCGTGGCGCCGCCCGCCGATACGGTAAACCTGGTGAACAAGCTGCACGAGCAGAAGGGGATCACCATAACCCATACCGAAGTTGAAGGCGCCGATCACTTCTTCCAGGACCCCTATATGGATCCGATGATCAGCAATGTCTCCGACTATGTGAAACGGCGGCTGACAGAAAGCTCCCGCTGATGAGCACGATCGAGACGCTGGCCCAGAAACTGGCCGCCGACACGCTGAAGGTTCAGGACGCCACTGGCGAAGAGCGCCTTTACATGGAGGTGAGCGAGGTTCTGGGGGCAGCGTCTCAGTCGCTTGAGGAAGCCTTCCTCACTGAAATGCGGGTCCGCCTTGCCGAGCGCAAAGCGCGTGCCTTTCTCAACAGCAAGATCAGCGCCGCCAAGGCCAAGATCGCATCCAGGGCCCCAGAGAATGACTGACCAATCGACGCGGCTTGCCAGCCAGTTCCGTTTCTTGCTGGAGGCGGACAAGCTGCGCCGCGTGGAGCGTCAAAACCTGATCCTGGATGGCTCACGCTGCGAAAACTCCGCCGAACATAGCTGGCACCTGGCGGTTTATGCGCTGGTGCTGGCCCCGTTTGCGCCTGCTGATGTCTCGGTTGAACGGGTCGTACAGATGCTTTTACTGCATGATCTCGTCGAGATCGACGCAGGCGATCACCCGATTGATGGGGATGTCGACTGGGAGGCGGTTGCCAGCGCCGAAGCGGTGGCCGCAACCCGGCTGTTCTCGCTCCTGCCAGCCGATCAATCAGCTTTTCTGCATGGGCTCTGGCGCGAGTTCGAGGCCAGCCAGACACCTGACGCCCAATGGGCAAAGCGGATTGACCACTGCCAGCCGATTTTCCAGACGCTCTACAACGAAGACGTGCCTGCGGCACATATCGAGGTGGTGCGCGGCAATCTTTTTGGCGGACGCGCTGCGGCCCTGCAGGACGCCTTTCCCGAGGTATTTCACCACGCCGTTGCCCGCCTGGAAGGCTTGCAGCCACAGGATGCGCTCACCGCACCGCTCAGCTTCCTAAATGAGGTCGACGGGCTGAAGACGGTCCTGCGGGCAACGACGCTTGCCGATGGCAGCCGCCGCGAAAACTCGGCCGAGCACAGCTGGCATATCATGCTCTATGCCTGGGTGCTGGCCCAGCACAGCCACGCGCCCGTCGACATGGCCAGGGTGCTGCAGATGCTGATGCTGCATGACATCGTGGAGATCGACGCGGGCGATGTGCCGATCCACGCAACCCTGTCGGAGGCTGAACAGGCCGCGATTGCCGCCAATGAACAAGCCGCCGCAGAACGGATTTTCGGCCTGCTGCCCGCCGCGCAGGGCGAGGTATTTCACCGTATCTGGACGGAATTCGAAGCCGCCGAAAGCCCCGAAGCGATCTATGCCAAGGCGATTGACCGGGTACAGCCTGTGCTGCTGAACCTGATGTCAGGCGGCGGCAGCTGGCGCGCGTATAATGTCACGCTGGAGCAGCTGGAGGCCCGTGTAGGCCACAAGGTCGCCCGTGGGGCACCGGCGGTCTGGGACCATGTGCGCGCCGCTGTCGCTCCCTGGTTTGCCGAAAATACCAGCGCCTGACCCCGGCGCTGCGCGGGCTGGTTCCGCGCGCAGCCCATCCTCAGCGGAGGCCTGATCATGCCACTCCATTATCTCTATCTTGTGCTGGCGGTTGCGGCAGAGACCATTGGCACCACTGCGCTACAGGCCAGTCAGCAATTCACCCGGCTTGGCCCGTCACTGCTGGTGGTGGTCGGCTACGGACTGGCCTTCTATCTGATGGCCCTGACGCTGCGCCACATGCCGGTCGGGATTGTCTACGCGATCTGGTCCGGCCTCGGGATTTTCCTCATCGCCATCATTGGCTGGGTCGTCTTTGGCCAACGGCTTGATTTGCCAGCGGTTCTGGGGCTGCTGTTGATCCTTGCCGGGATTCTGGTGATCCATCTGTTCTCCAGCACAACCGGCCACTGACGGCGCAACCGGCGCGTCACCGAATGGCCGCACGCCGCCGGACGACCCACCGGATCGCCCCTGCGCGCGCAAAAAGATGTATTTCCTCTGGTCTTTGGCCAACGATCACGCTATGCGCGCGTCAACTTCCTTACAAAGGCTGACGTCATGGACCTGCGCAACATTGCGATCATTGCTCACGTGGACCACGGGAAAACCACCCTGGTTGATGAGCTTCTGAAACAATCCGGCGCCTTCCGCGAAAACCAGGCTGTGGCGGAACGCGCCATGGACAGCAACGATCTGGAACGCGAGCGGGGCATCACAATTCTGGCCAAGGCCACTTCGGTGGAGTGGAACGGCACCCGGATCAACATCGTCGACACTCCCGGCCACGCCGATTTCGGCGGCGAGGTCGAGCGGATCCTGTCGATGGTCGACGGGGTGGTGCTGCTGGTTGACGCCGCCGAAGGCCCGATGCCGCAGACCAAATTCGTGACCTCCAAGGCGCTGGCCCTTGGTCTGCGCCCGATCGTGGTTGTGAACAAGGTCGACAAGCCCGACGGCGAGCCTGACCGCGCGCTGGATCAGTGTTTCGACCTCTTTGCCAACCTTGGTGCAGATGATGATCAGCTGGATTTCCCGTCCATGTATGCCTCCGGTCGCGCCGGTTGGGCCGACATGGAGCTGGACGGCCCGCGCAAGGATCTTTCTGCGCTGTTTGACCTGATCGTCAAACACGTCCCTGCCCCAAAGCAGATCGAGCAAAAAGGCGAGCCTTTCCGTATGCTGGCAACCACGCTAGGCGCGGATCCTTTCATGGGCCGTATTCTGACCGGTCGCGTTGAATCCGGCACCCTGAAGGCTGGCGACAGCCTCAAGGCGCTGAGCCGTGACGGTGAGCTGATCGAGAACTTCCGCTGCACAAAAGTGCTGGCGTTCCGTGGCCTAGGTCAGCAGGCCATCGACGTGGCGGAGGCCGGCGATATCGTCTCCATCGCGGGGATGACCAAGGCCACCGTCGCCGACTCGCTGGTGGATACTTCGGTGACGGAGGCGCTGCCCGCCCAGCCGATTGATCCGCCGACCATCACCGTGACCTTTGGCATCAACGACAGCCCGCTGGCCGGTCGCGATGGCAAAAAGGTTCAGTCCCGTGTGATCCGTGATCGCCTGATGAAGGAAGCAGAATCCAACGTCGCGATCCAGATCTCCGACACCCCCGGTGGCGAAGCGTTTGAGGTGGCCGGTCGCGGCGAACTTCAGATGGGTGTTCTGATCGAAAACATGCGCCGCGAAGGCTTCGAGCTGTCGATCTCGCGCCCTCAGGTCCTGTTCAAGGAAGAAGACGGCGTTCGCATGGAGCCCGTCGAAGAGGCAACCATCGACGTTGACGATGAATACTCCGGCGTTGTGATCGAGAAACTCACCGGCCACCGCAAGGGTGAACTGGTCGAGATGAAGCCCGCAGGCGCTGGCAAGACCCGCATCATCGCGCATGTCCCCTCCCGCGGTCTGATCGGCTATCACGGCGAGTTTCTGACCGACACCCGCGGCACCGGCGTTCTGAACCGTGTGTTCCACGGCTGGACCCCGCACAAAGGCTCCATTCCCGGCCGTCGCGCTGGTGTTCTGATCTCCATGGAGAATGGCACCTCGGTGGCCTACGCCCTGTGGAACCTCGAAGAGCGCGGCAAGATGATGATCGGCGCACAGGAAGACGTCTACACCGGCATGATCATCGGCGAGCACAGCCGCGACAATGATCTGGAAGTGAACCCGCTGAAGGGCAAGAAGCTGACCAACGTCCGCGCCTCCGGCACCGATGATGCCGTACGTCTGACCACGCCGATGAAGCTCTCGCTGGAAGAGGCGATTGCCTATATCGACGATGACGAGCTGGTAGAGGTAACCCCGAACTCCGTGCGTCTGCGCAAACGCTACCTGGATCCGCATGAGCGCAAGCGGATGGCTCGCGCCAACGCCTGATCCTGACGGTTCAGCTGGAAAAAACAAAGGCCGCCCGGCAATATGGGCGGCCTTTTTGCTATCTGTCGCCTGCGTGCTACCCTTTGCAAAATCAGGCGTTTAACCAGGGAGAGACAGCATGCGCAAGCTACAGGTTCAAGGCGTCCACCACATCACCTTGACCGGCGCTGACCGGCAGACATCCATTGATTTCTGGGAAGGTGTCCTTGGGATGCCCTTCATCTTTGACCAACCCAATCTGGATGACCCGGACGAGGGGCATCTCTATTTTGATCCCGGCGATGGGCGCCTGATCACCGTCTTCACCAACAAGCGCCGTACAGCTGACCGTCGCCGCACCCCGACGGAGCCGGGATGCGTCCATCATCTGGCTTTCAACGTCTCAAAGGCGACATTTGCCCAGGCGGTCGAGCGGCTGGACGAACGCGGCATCGGGCATTCAGGACCAAAGGATCGGGGATTTATGGATTCGATCTACTTCAAGGACCCGATGGGGCTTCTGATCGAGCTTGCCTGCTATAAATTCGAACCGCCAATGGGATGCTCCCACGCCGATGTGATGATCACCGCGCATCGTGTCCGGGTGGCCGCAGGGGACGCCCATATTCAGGAAATCCATCTGGCCGAGGCGATTGAGCAGCTTGTTCAGCAGCGCCAGCCCTCGCTGTCGGATAACCGCGCGCCACGCGATCCCTATTGATCGACCGGCCGGGCTGGCGCAAATGAAAAAAGAGCGGCCAGAAGCCGCTCTTTCATCGTTCCTGGAGGCATCGTCCCTTAGGGGATCCGACGCGCAGGTATGTCGCGCTCATTCGGTGATTTCGACCACCATCAGCTCCCGCTCGGAGGCGTCGCGCGCATGGCTCAGCGCCTCCTGGTATTCTGGGCTGTTGTAGCAATCCACCGCCGCATCGACGCTGGGAAAGCGGGCTACCACATTGCGCGGGCGTTCCTTGCCTTCCAGCTGTACAAAACGACCGCCACGGGCAATGAACTGCCCTCCGTGTTTGGCAACGGCCGGTCCCGCCAGCTCGGCGTATTTGCCGTAGGCCTCGGCATCGGTGACGGTAACATGCGCAATCCAGAGTGCGGGCATCTGAGCCTCCTTTGGTGATGATCTTCCCGGCAGCTTAGGCAGATTGCGGGAAAGACCAAGGTTTTTTTGACCAGTTGGTCAGCCTGCCAGCAGCGCCTCGGCCGCCTTGATCGCCTCTTCGGCGCCGGAGAAATCCTTGCCGCCGCCCTGCGCCATATCGGGACGACCACCGCCACCCTTGCCGCCAACAGCCGGAACCGCCGCTTTCAGCACATCTACGGCAGAGATCTCGCCGGTCAGATCGTCGGTGACACCCGCGGCGACCGCGACCTTACCGTCATCATTGGCAATCAACAGGATCACGCCTGAGCCGATCTTTTGCTTGTGGGCATCTATCAACCCGCGAAGATCCTTGCCAGAGACGCCTTCCAGCGCCTGCCCGAGGAAGGTTTTACCGCCGATTTCCTTGGTTGCGGATCCGCCTGCCGCGCCGCCGCCCATGGCGACCTGCTGTTTCAGCTGGGACACCTCGTTCTGCAGCGCCTTGCGTTCATCCATCAAGGCTTTCAGGCGGTCCATGACTTCGGCCGGCTGGGCCTTCAGGACGCCTGCAACCTCGGCCATACGGCCTGCTTCACGCTCCAGATGCTGCACCGCTGCCGCACCGGTCAGCGCCTCGATCCGGCGCACGCCGGCTGAGGAGGCGCTATCGCCCAGAATGACAAAGGTGCCGATGTCACCGGTCTGCTTCACATGGGTGCCGCCGCACAGCTCAATCGAATAGGTATCGCCGTCCTGACCCTTACCCGTCGCTGCGCGGCCCATGGAGACAACGCGGACCTCTTCGCCGTATTTCTCGCCAAACAGCGCCTGTGCACCCAGCGCACGCGCATCATCCGGGGTCATGATCCGGGTCGAAACCGGCGTGTTCTGACGAATGAAATCGTTCACCTCGGCGCCGACTTTGGTCAGTTCCTCTGCGCTCATCGCCTTGTTATGGCTGAAGTCGAAGCGCAGCCGGTCCGCAGCATTGAGCGAGCCCTTCTGCGCGACATGCTCGCCAAGCGCGTTGCGCAGCGCCTCGTGCAGCAGGTGGGTGGCCGAGTGGTTGGCGCGGATCTTGCTGCGGCGGTCGTGATCCACTTCCATCGCAGCACCCTGCCCGACGGCGATGTCACCCTCGGTCACCTCGGCGATGTGCAGGAACAGCCCCTCAACTTTCTTGGTGTCGGTGATGCGGGCTGCACCGCCCTCAACGGTCAGGACGCCACTGTCGCCAACCTGACCGCCGCTTTCGCCGTAGAACGGCGTCTGGTTCAGGATGATCTGCACCGTGTCGCCCTTAGCGGCGGTTTGGAGCTGAGCACCGTCCTTGACCATGGCCATGATCTGACCTTCAGCCTTCTCGGTCTCATAACCCAGAAAGTCGGTGGCACCGACCGCGTCAACAATGTCGAAATAGACCTTCACATCCGCCGCTTCGCCAAGACCGATGCCGCCAGCACGGGATTTCTCCTTCTGCTCCTTCATCGCCGCATCGAAGCCATCGGTATCGACCTCGATCTCCTTGGCGCGCAGGGCGTCCTGAGTGAGGTCGAGCGGGAAGCCATAAGTGTCATAGAGCTTGAACGCAGTCTCACCCGGTAGGACGTCGCCCTTGCCCAGATCGACCGAGGCTTCGTCCAGCAGTTTCAGGCCACGATCCAGCGTTTTGAGGAAGCGGGTTTCCTCCTGCTCGAAGGTCTCTTCGATCAGCGCCTGGCCCTGGCCAAGCTCAGGATAGGCGGCACCCATCTTCTGCACCAGCGACGGCACCAGCTTGTGCATCACCGGATCGGTAGCGCCCAGGAGCGAGGCGTGACGCATCGCCCGGCGCATGATCCTGCGCAGCACGTAACCGCGACCTTCGTTCGACGGCAGCACGCCTTCGGCAATCAGGAAGGAGCAGGAGCGCAGGTGGTCCGCGATAACCCGGTGATGCACGTTGTGATCCCCGAATGGGTCGGTGTTCGTCGCGTTCGCGGACGCCTCGATCAGCGACTTGAACAGATCCGTTTCATAGTTGTCATGGGTGCCCTGGAGCAACGCCGCGATCCGCTCCAAACCCATACCGGTGTCGATGGACTGCATCTCAAGATCGACCATTGAGCCATCGGCGAATTTCTCGTTCTGCATGAACACGAGGTTCCAGATCTCGATGAAACGATCGCCGTCTTCCTCCGGCGAGCCCGGAGGGCCGCCCCAGATGTGGTCGCCGTGGTCGTAGAAGATCTCGGTGCAGGGACCGCAGGGACCGGTGTCGCCCATCTGCCAGAAGTTGTCAGAGGTCGCGATGCGGATGATCCGCTCCTCCGGCACACCCATCTTTTTCCAGATCTCAAAGGCTTCGTCATCGGTGTGATAGACGGTGGTGTAGAGCCGGTCCTTCGGAATATCGAATTCCTTGGTGATCAGCTCCCAAGCAAAGGGGATCGCTTCATGCTTGAAATAGTCGCCAAAGGAGAAGTTGCCGAGCATCTCGAAAAACGTGTGGTGGCGCGCGGTATACCCGACGTTGTCGAGGTCGTTGTGCTTGCCGCCGGCGCGCACGCATTTCTGCGCTGTGGTCGCGCGCTTGTAGTCGCGGGTTTCCACGCCGGTAAAGCAGTTCTTGAACTGCACCATGCCCGAGTTGGTGAACATCAGGGTCGGGTCGTTGCGGGGCACCAGAGGGCTGGAGTCAACCACCTCATGCCCCTGTTTGGCAAAGTAGTTCAGGAAGGTGGAGCGAATATCATTGAGCGTCGGCATAATCGGGATCTCTCGGCTGGCTGTCTCAGCGGTTCGGGAAGATGTATCCGGCCCCAGTGAGCCTGTCCAGCGCTGCGGTGCGGAAAGGCGCCGTGAAACCCGCATGAAAAAGGGCGCGGAGTGATCCACGCCCTGATTTGATCAGATTTTTCAGCCTGCGCCGGTGTTTATCGAGCAACCGCTGCCCTCTGCATCACCCGGCAAGAGGCGTCATCAGCCTTGTGTCAGGCTTCCAGAATATCGTCATCGGCGCCGTCAGGACGGTGGAACTCCAGCCCGTGCGCCGCGCGGATCTTATCCTCAATATCATAGGCGATATGGGGGTTCTCCCGCAGGTATGTCTTGGCGTTTTCACGCCCCTGCCCGATCCGTTCATCACCATAGGAGAACCAGGCCCCGGATTTCGCGACAACACCAGCCGCTACGCCCAGATCCAGCAGTTCGCCCATCTTGGAGATGCCTTCGCCATACATGATGTCGAATTCAACCTGTTTGAACGGAGGCGCCACCTTGTTCTTCACGACCTTGACGCGGGTTGCGTTGCCGACCACCTCGTCACGGTCCTTGATCGCGCCGATGCGGCGGATGTCCAGACGCACCGAGGAGTAGAATTTCAGTGCGTTACCACCGGTCGTAGTTTCCGGCGAGCCGAACATCACACCGATCTTCATGCGGATCTGGTTGATGAAGATCACCATACATTTGGAGCGGCTGATGGAGCCGGTCAGCTTGCGCATCGCCTGGCTCATCAGGCGAGCCTGGACGCCCACATTGCTGTCGCCCATGTCGCCTTCCAGCTCCGATTTCGGAGTGAGGGCTGCCACGGAGTCCACGATCACCATGTTCACCGCGCCGGACCGCACTAGAGTGTCCGTGATTTCCAGGGCCTGTTCGCCGGTGTCGGGCTGCGAGATCAGCAGCTCATCAAGGTCAACACCCAGTTTCGCCGCATATTGCGGGTCCAGCGCATGTTCCGCATCCACAAAGGCGCAGACGCCACCGTTCTTCTGCTGCTCTGCAATGCAGTGCAGAGTCAGCGTTGTCTTGCCCGAGCTTTCGGGACCGTAAATCTCGATAATGCGGCCCATCGGCAGACCGCCAATGCCAAGCGCAATGTCCAGCCCCAACGATCCCGTTGAAGAGGCTTCAATCTCGGCCAGGGGATTACCATCGCCCAGCTTCATGATCGAGCCCTTGCCAAACTGCCGCTCAATCTGCGCCAGAGCGCTGTCCAGCGCCTTTTGTTTGTCGCCGCTCTTCTTATTGTCTTTCATGGTCAAAAGATCCGCCATAGTCCCTTGTCCCTTTCTATGTGTCACACCCGCGACCGGGCGGCAATCACTGCTTTGTTCGCCTCTTGTTCTATATGAGATCAAAAAGAGAACATTGCAACGGAAATCTTACATGATCACTCCCATACCGATCTGGTGGCCAAGAGGGTTAAGAGAGTGTTATCCAAGGGAGACACCGATCATTTGCTGCGGAAATTTCACGCTATGCTCATCTTTTTCAAGGAACGGCTGGCTCTGCTGAGCGTGCCCAAAACCGGGACAACCGCCTATCACGCCGCTCTGGCCAGCCGTGCCGACATGGTGTTTGCCAATCCGCCGCAGCTGAAACACGCGCCGGTCTATCGCTACAATCGCTGGATTCGCCCGATGCTGGCAAAGGTCTGTGACGCGGAGATGGAGCTGGTTGCCGTCATGCGTGAACCTGTCAGCTGGCTGGGCAGCTGGTACCGGTTTCGTCAGCGCGACGATCTGCGCGATCATCCCAACAGCACCCAAACCATCAGTTTTGACGATTTTCTGCGAGACGCCTGCAAGGGCAAGCCGCCAGCCCATGCCGACGTCGGCAGCCAGGCGAAATTCCTCGAGCCGCAGCCCAATGGCTGCGCGGTCAGTCATCTGTTTCGCTACGAGGCCCCAGAGACTCTGCAGTCATTTCTACAGGAGCGGCTACAGACCCGCATCGACCTGCCCAGACTGAATGTCAGCCCGAAAGCGCAGTTACGCCCAAGCGAGGCAGCGCTGGAAATTGTCCGGCGTAAACGCGCGGCGGAGTTCGACCTTTATGACAGCCTGACCTAAGACACGCGGGCGACCGGCCAAAAGGGGCGGCAGACGCCACACCGGGCCGCTCCGGGGGGACTGCCTAGTGTAGCTGCTCATGGACGGTTTCGGTCAGCTGGTTCAGCGAGAAGGGTTTGGGCAGGAACACCGAGTTCGGCACCGATGGCTCTGCCTCGCCAAAGGCCCCCTCGGCGTAGCCCGAGACAAAGACGACGCGGGTGTCGGGCCGTGTCTTCAGCGCCTCACGCACCCAGCTCGGCCCATCCATTCCCGGCATCACCACATCGGTGACAAAGACATCAACGGTCAGACCCGGATCTTCGAGCGTGCGCAGCGCGTCCTCAGCGGATTCGGCTTCGAGAACCGTATAGCCGCGCATCCGCAGAGCCCGCGAGGCAAAGGCCCGCACCGGCGCTTCGTCTTCGACCAGCAGAACAACCCCCTCGCCGTGCTGTGCCGCAACCGGTTTGGCAGCTGGGTTCACGGTGACTGTGGCTTCTGGTTCGGGCTGCGTGTTGACAGGGAAGAACAGAGTGAACTGAGTCCCCTGATCCTTGATCGAGTCGACAAAGATGTAGCCGCCCGTCTGTTTGATAATCCCATAGGCGGTTGAGAGACCCAGACCGGTCCCCTCACCTGTCCGTTTGGTGGTATAAAACGGCTCGAACACCTTCTGCAGCTTATCCGGCGCGATACCGACACCCTCGTCGGAGACTTTGACTGTGACCCAGTCACCGGCGGGGACCACCGCACGGTTGCGCTCCAGCGGTTCATCCAGAACCACCGCTTCGGTCTCGATACGGATCTCGCCGCCCTGTGGCATCGCATCACGTGCGTTCACCACCAGGTTCATCAGCACCTGCTCCAGCTGCCGTTTGTCCGCGCGGATCGACCGCATCACCGGATCATGGCTGAGCGTCAATGTCACCTTCTCACCAACCAAGCGATTCAGAAGATGGGTCAGATCCGACAGGGTATCGCGAACATCCAGCACTTCGGGCTGCAGCGTCTGCTTGCGTGAGAAGGCCAGGAGCTGGCTGACCAGAGCGGCCGCGCGGTTGGCATTCTCGTGGATCTGGATCAGGTCGCCGAAATCCTGGTCGCCCTGATCGTGCCGCAGCAGCAGCAGGTCGCAATGCCCGGAGATGGCTGTCAGCAGGTTGTTGAAATCATGCGCCACACCGCCGGCCAACTGACCAATCGCCTGCATCTTCTGGCTTTGAACGAACTGCGCCTCAAGCGTCTTCAGCTCGGTGGCATCGTTCAAGACCGCAATCAGAACGGTCTCACCCTCTTCGATCACACGGGTGAGTGTCACCTGAACAAAGACTTCCTTGTCACGGCGGGTGAGACGCAGGAATTCGGATTTATGCGAGGCCTGGCCCTCGGCGGTATCGCGCAGCCAGTCCGACATCGGACGGCCAAGTCCATCCATCAGCTGGCCGATATTCAGGTTGCCGCAGGAGCTGATACCAAGCAGGTGCATCCCCATCTTATTCGCCGAAAGCAATGTTCCCTTGGGGTCCACCTTGACGAAGGGCACCGGCAAGCTCTCGAGCGAGGCCTGACCGACCGAGGCTTCGCTGGCATCCAGCTGCAGAAAATACAGTTCGCTCCGCCCCTGGCTGCGGTTCTTCTCGCAGACCAGAACCTCGATCAGCCCGCTTTTGGTGCTCATCGTGTTGATCTGCCCGGACAGCACCGGCAGCGAGGGGAAGAGACGATCAGTGGATTTGACCCGTTCCCCGATCAGGCTGCGTGCGGCTTCGTTCATGAACAGGACGGCGCCGGTCCGGCCAATGGTCAGCATCGGGATCGGCACCGCATCGGCGCCACGGCTGGTTGTTGGACGATCGGTGATTTCTTCGACCCGCCACAGGAAGCTGCCGCCCTGCATCTGATGGACCGCCAGCCGCACATGGCCGCGTCGCGTCACGATATCCTCGCGCGCTGCGCCATCGACACGCGCGCGGCTCTGCATCCGAAAGAGCACGGCCGAGGGATTGGCCAGGATGGACCGCAGCGTCCCTGCCAGCGTTTCGGTATCAACATCGGCAAAACGCTTGCGCGCGGCTCCGTTCGAAGCATGGATCATACCGTCATCGTCACAAACGAAGGTTGCGGTCGCATCCTTGTCGATAAAGCCGGTAAGAAGCGCTGTCGCCACCGCCCGTGCGCGCAGACGTGTGCGGGCCTGTATCAGCATCATCAGGGCCACCGCAATCAGCGTCAGGCCAACTGTGACCAGCCCGCGGGTGATCCAGTCCGGGGTCTGTAACAGCCAGGGCGCCGTGATGACCATGGCCGACAACAGCAAGACCGCCGCCAGACGAGCGTGTTCTGGCGTGTAGACGCGCAATTGGGGAACGGGTGAAGCTTGGCGACCGTTCATTGCGGCTCCCTCGATGAATTGATCTGCTTATATCGAGACGAATTAAGTTAAAACTGCGTTAAGAATGCAGCGTATGGCTTGCATATAGCGTGGTCAATCGTCGCCCAAACGGACCATCACGGCAACATAGAAACCGTCGGTTCCATTGTGGACCTGCCAGCCGTGATCCTGTTGCAACTGCCAGCCCGGATTCTCGGCCAGAAACCGATCCACCTGCGCGCGGTTTTCCACATCCAGCATCGAGCAGGTTGCATAGGCCAGCACACCGCCAGCGCCGACCAACTGGCTGGCATCGCCGAGGATCTGCGCCTGGATCCCGCAGAGCTCATCCAGTTTCCCCTGCGTGAGCCGCCACTTGCCCTCGGGCGCACGCCGCCATGAGCCGGAGCCGGAACAGGGCGCGTCGCAGAGCACCAGATCAAAGGGCGCGCGGGCTTCCACATCACCGGGCGCGAGCAACGTGATGGCGGCTCCGGCACGCGCAGCACGGGTCGGGAGATCCTTCATCCGCTGAGGCGCGATGTCATGGGCAAAGACATCCAGACTGGCCCGGGCCGCCATGGCCAGGCTCTTGCCGCCGCCGCCTGCGCAGAAATCAAGGACGCGCAGGCCATCCGCCAGCGGCAGTGCTTCGATCACCGCCTGGCTGGCAGCGTCCTGTAACTCGACCAATCCGTTTGTGTAGGCATCGCTGTTGCGCAGCTTGCGAGCGCCTTCGGTCACACAGAGGGCCGTGGCCGCCGCCGGATGTGGTTCAGCAAGGATGCCCTCTTCCGCCAGCCGCGCAATCGCTGCGGCCTGATCAGGATGGCTGCGGTTGACGCGCAGATGCACCGGGGCCCGCTCCTGCAATGCGCGTGCCGCAGTCTCGGCGGCGCTGCCAAGGCTGGCTTCAAATGCAGGCCAGAGCCAGTCGGGCATGTTCAGCTCTTCAGCCTGCCCCATCTGCGGCGCGGTCTGCAACAGCGCCTGTTCGGCAGCGTCCAGCGGCGCCGGTGCGTGGCCCACGCCGGTGAAGATATCGGCCGGATCAACCTCTTCTGCGCGTAGAGCCCCCAGCATCAGCTGTCGACCGGTCGTATTGCCGTCAGAGACGGGTGCAGCACCACCGCCACCACCAAGGGCTGCATAGGATCGCAGGCTGCGCAGCGCGTCAAAAACATGATCCCGCACCGCTGCCCGGTCCTTGGACCCCGCAAACCGGCTCCGCCGCGCCCAGGCCGTCAGCTCCTTCTCGGCAGGCTGTCCCGTCAGGATCTGATCAAGGATCTCAATCGCGGCCTGACGGCGGGCAGCCGGGGTCATACCCCGACCTCTGGGTGATGGCGGTTGGTCATTGCGACGATGGTCATCGGGGGATCTCCCTGGCTGGCTCAGCCAATACGGTAGTTCGGGCTTTCGCGGGTGATCTGCACGTCATGAACGTGGCTTTCCTTCAGACCAGCGCCGGTGATGCGAACAAATTCGCAGTTCTTGCGCATCTCGTCGACCGTGGCACAGCCGGTGTAGCCCATGGCGGCCCGCAACCCGCCAACCAGCTGATGGATCACCGCCCCGGCCGAGCCTTTATAGGCCACCTGCCCTTCGATGCCCTCCGGCACCAGCTTGTCGCTGGCCGCATCCTTCTGGAAGTAGCGATCCGCAGACCCCCGCGCCATTGCGCCAAGCGAACCCATCCCGCGATAGGATTTGAACGAGCGCCCCTGATACAGGATCACCTCACCGGGGGACTCATCCGTGCCCGCAATCATCGAACCGACCATCGCGCAGGACGCCCCTGCCGCGATCGCCTTGGCAAAATCGCCGGAGAATTTGATGCCACCGTCGGCAATGATCGGAATATCACCGGCAGCGCCTGCGCAATCCATGATCGCGGTCAGCTGCGGCACCCCGACACCTGCCACCATACGTGTGGTGCAGATGGAGCCGGGACCAATGCCGACCTTCACGGCATCCGCACCAGCATCAATCAGCGCCTTGGTTGCGGCGGCTGTGGCGACGTTGCCTGCCACGACCTGCACCTTGGAGGACAGCGCCTTGATCCGCTTCACCGCGTCGATGACGCCTGCCGAATGGCCATGGGCCGTATCCACAACGACGATATCAACACCTGCATCAATCAGCGCCTCGGAACGGGCAAAGCCGCTGTCGCCGACCGAGCTGGCCGCCGCGACACGCAGGCGCCCCAGATCATCCTTGCAGGCGGTGGGGTTCAAAACCGCCTGTTCAGTATCCTTGAGTGTCAGCAGACCTGTCAGCTTGCCAGCCTTATCGGTGACCAGCAACTTTTCGATGCGACGCGCCTTCATCATCGACTTGGCCTCTTCCAGCTCGGCCGGCTCATGCAGCAGCGCGAGATTGTCAGAAGTCATCATTACCGAAACCGGCGTATTGTCGTCAGTGGCAAAGCGCATATCGCGGTTGGTCACGATGCCAACCACACGGCCGTCATTGTCCACAACCGGGAAACCGGTGACGCGGTAGCGCTCCTGCAGAGCCTTGGCATCCGCCAGGGTCTGATCGGCGGTCAGGGTGATCGGGTTGTAGACGATGCCGCTCTCGAAGCGTTTCACGCGGCGCACCTGGCGGGCCTGTTCTTCCAGATCCAGATTCTTGTGAATGACGCCCATACCGCCGGCCTGCGCCATGGCGATGGCCATACGCGACTCCGTCACCGTATCCATGGCAGAGCTGAGCAGCGGTATGTTAAGGGAGATGCCACCGGTCACCCGCGTGCGGGTATCCGCAGTGCTCGGCAGAACGCTGGACGCAGCCGGTACCAGAAGAACATCGTCGAATGTGAGAGCCTCACGAATCTGCATTTGTCATCCCCATGCATAACCCCGTTTGGCGATGACCCTATGGCACAGAAGCCGAAGGGGGAAAAGAGGCCGAACCGGAAAATCGGAAGAATTGCGCGGGTTTCTCTTGCCGGTGACGAACGGCCCTTGGCGTGGCTCTACGCCCCGGCTGCGCATCCGCACACCCGTCGCCCGGCTGATCTGTATCAAGGCAGGCCCGCCGCCAATCCGCCACCAAGGGCGCGCGGACAGAGCAAACAGGAGACCCCGATGATTTACCCGCTATCCGGCATTGTTGTTCTTGACCTCACCCATGTTCTGGCAGGTCCCTATGCCTCGATGACGCTCAAGGATCTCGGCGCAAGGGTCATCAAGGTGGAGCGACCGGGCCTGGGTGATGATACCCGTGCATTCCCGCCCTTCAAGGACGGCGAAAGCGCCTATTTTGCCACCATCAACCATGGCAAGGAAAGCATCGCGCTGGACCTGCGCGCCGAGGAAGATCGCGGTATCTTCGATCAGCTGCTGAACGAGGCCGATGTGATCCTCGAGAACTTTCGCCCCGGCGTGATGGAGCGGCTGGGCTACGGCTGGGAGGCGTTGCACACCCGGTTTCCCAAGCTGGTTTATGGCGCCGTCTCGGGCTTTGGTCATAGCGGGCCGGACCGGCTGCGCCCGGCCTATGACATGGTGGTGCAGGCGCGCGGGGGGGTGATGTCGATCACGGGCGAGCGCGACCGCGAACCGGTTCGCGTCGGCGCCTCCATCGGGGATATCGCGGCTGGCATGTTTCTCTGTCAGGGGGTTCTGGCCGCGCTTTATGCGGTGCGCGGCGGCGCGACGGGGCAGAAAGTGGATATCTCGATGCTCGACAGCCAGCTTGCGCTGCTGGAACATGCAGTGGCGATCACCTCCGTAACGGGTCAGCCGCCGCGTCCTTCGGGCGCCCGCCATCCGTCGATCACCCCGTTTGAGACCTTTCACGCCAGCGACGGTTTGTTCGTGATTGCTGCCGGGAATGACGCGCTCTTTGCCACCCTCTGCACCGCGTTGGAACTGCCGCTGGCCAATGATCCGCGCTTTGCCGACAATCAGTCGCGCTGTGAAAATGCCCGTCTCCTCAAACGGTTGATCGAGGCGGTCACGCTGGATCAGCCGGCGAGCCACTGGATCGACCTGCTTCAGCGCGCAGGTGTGCCCACCGGCCCGATCCAATCGGTGGCCGAGGTAATGCAGGACCCGCAGATCCTGGCGCGCAATATGCTGGTGGATGTCTGCGACAAGGACGGCACACCGAGGTTCAAGGCCGCAGGCAATCCGGTCAAACTCTCCGAGCTGCCCGATGCAACGACCCGCAGGCCCGCTCCGAAACTGGACGAAGACCGGGCAGACATCCTGCGCTGGCTGGCTGCGACTACGGGCGAGTCTCCGGCACGGACCCCTTAGATCGCCGTGACGCCGCCAAAGGGGCGCCAGTTTTGAGCAAATGCGCTCAGAAATGACGCCCGGAGACCGCAAAATGACGCGCTCCGCCTTCCCTCGCGCAAAAAACGCCATATGCTCCGGCCAAACCGCGCAAGCAAGATAGGTACAGGCATGGCAAACGATCCCGTCACCGAGATCCCGACCGAGACCGCAACTGATCCCGCGTCCCATCCGCTGGTGGTCTTCACCCCCTCGGGCAAACGGGGCCGGTTTCCGGTTGGCACCCCGGTTCTCACCGCGGCCAGACAGCTCGGCGTCGATCTGGATTCGGTCTGTGGTGGCCGGGGCATCTGCTCGAAATGCCAGATCACGCCCTCTTATGGTGAGTTCTCCAAACATGGAGTCACCGTCGCCGATGATGCGCTGACCGAGTGGAACAAGGTCGAACAGCGCTACAAGGACAAACGCGGGCTGATCGAGGGGCGGCGGCTGGGCTGTCAGGCACAGGTGCAGGGCGATGTGGTGATCGACGTGCCACCTGAAAGCCAGGTCCACCGCCAGGTCGTGCGCAAACGCGCAGAGGCCCGCGAAATCACCATGAACCCCTCCACCCGGCTCTATTATGTCGAGGTGGAAGAGCCCGACATGCACAAGCCCACCGGCGATATGGAGCGGCTGATCGAGGCGCTGGACAGCCAGTGGAACCTGAAGGGGGTCAAAACCGACCTGCATATCCTGAGCGTGTTGCAGCCTGCCCTGCGCAAGGGCGGCTGGAAAGTCACGGTGGCCGTGCATCTGGGCGATGCGAACCACCCGCCCAAGATCATGCACATCTGGCCCGGCTTCTACGAAGGCTCGATCTACGGCCTTGCTGTTGACCTCGGTTCCACCACCATCGCTGCGCATCTGTGTGATTTGCAGACCGGCGAGGTCGTGGCCTCCTCCGGCATCATGAACCCGCAGATCCGCTTTGGCGAAGACCTGATGAGCCGGGTCTCCTATTCGATGATGAACAAAGGCGGCGATCAGGAAATGACCCGCGCGGTGCGCGAGGGCATGAATGCGCTGTTCACCCAGATCGCGACTGAAGCGGGTATTGACAAGGCGCTGATCGTCGATGCGGTCTTTGTCTGTAACCCGGTGATGCACCACCTGTTCCTTGGCATTGATCCGTTCGAGCTGGGCCAGGCGCCCTTTGCCCTGGCGACCTCCAATTCGCTGGCCCTGCGCGCAAGCGAGCTGGAGCTGAACATCCACCCCGCTGCCCGTGTCTACCTGCTGCCGTGCATCGCTGGCCATGTCGGCGCCGATGCCGCCGCGGTGGCGCTGTCGGAAGCCCCTGACAAATCCGAGGATCTGGTGCTGGTGGTCGATGTGGGCACCAACGCCGAGATCCTGCTGGGCAACAAGGAAAAGGTTCTGGCCTGCTCCTCCCCCACCGGGCCCGCATTCGAGGGCGCGCAGATCTCCAGCGGCCAGCGCGCCGCGCCCGGCGCCATTGAGCGGGTCGAGATTGATCCCGTCACCAAGGAGCCGCGGTTTCGCATCATCGGCTCTGAGCTCTGGTCCAATGAGGACGGTTTCGCCACGGCTGTCGCCACGACCGGGATCACCGGCATCTGTGGCTCCGGCATCATCGAGGCCATTGCCGAGATGCGACTTGCGGGCATTCTGGATGCCTCCGGTCTGATCGGATCTGCCGAACAGACCGGCAGCACGCGCTGCATTCAGGACGGGCGCACCAATGCCTATCTCCTGTGGGATGGCTCGGCCGACGGCGGCCCGACCATCACCGTGACCAACCCGGATATCCGCGCCATCCAGATGGCAAAGGCCGCGCTCTACTCTGGCGCGCGGTTGCTGATGGACAAATTCGGGATAGACAAGGTGGACCGGGTTGTCCTTGCCGGTGCCTTTGGCGCGCATATCTCGGCAAAACATGCGATGGTTCTGGGCATGATCCCGGATTGCCCGCTCGACAAGGTTACCTCGGCCGGCAATGCGGCAGGCACCGGCGCACGGATCGCACTCCTCAACACCGCTGCCCGCGCCGAGATCGAGGCGACCGTGCAGCAGATCGAGAAGGTCGAAACCGCTGTGGAACCACGCTTTCAGGAGCATTTCGTGAATGCCTCCGCAATCCCCAATTCCATGGAGCCATTCCCGATCCTCAACAGCATCGTCACCCTGCCGGATGTCAACTTCAACAGTGGCGGCGGTGACAGTGGTGACGACGGCGGACGCCGTCGCCGTCGGCGCCGTGGCTAGCGTCTGTTGACGGTTCAAATTTGCTGGTTGGAGGGCGGTTGTGCGCTTGACCCTCCCCGGCGAAACCGGTAATCAGCCCTTATTGGCGCGGGTATGGTGAAAAGGTATCACGGCAGCTTCCCAAGCTTTAGTTACGAGTTCGATTCTCGTTACCCGCTCCAAAATCTCCCAGATCAGCACACTGCGCCAAGCCATTGATATTTCGCTGGATTTTTCGGCGCGTGATTGGCATTTCCCACATAGTTACGCCGCAAGTCGACTTGCGACCTACCGCCATTCCTTCTACCGACAGGGCCATGGATCTTATTTTTCACACCCCGCTCAGCCCCGAAGCGCAACGCCATCACGGGCTGGAGACGCCGCAGCCGCTTGCCATGGCGGATCTGGTGCGGTTCTCTGAATTGGACATTCTGCACCACGTCAATAACAAGGCCTATCTGAGCTGGTTCGAAACCCTGCGCGTGGCCTATTATGATCGGTTTTTTGCGCCCCATTTCACGGGCATGCCCACGCCACGCAATGTATTGCGCAACGCCAATGTCCATTATGTCAAAGAGATGGTGCTGGATGAGAGCTATATCGCCACCGCCCGTGTGGTGTCGTTCCGGCGCACTTCATATGTCATGGAACAACAGATCTGGTCAGGCGATCTGCGTGCCAAGATGACAGGAGTCATGGTGCTGCGCTCGCCAAATGGACGCGCAGGCTATCCGCTCCCCGACAGTTTGCGCGCCGCCCTTATGGAGCAGGACGGCGCAGTCGCAGAGGCCTGAGCCATCAGCAGAAGGTCACATCACTTAAGGCGCCCAATGCACTGTCATTTCTGACAAAACCGCCTGAATCGGCGCCTCTTCGGGCGGCAGAGATTTCGCCCGTTCCAATGCCTCACGCTTGGCATCGCCATAAATCACCAGATGTTTGGCAATCGCAGCGTCCAATACACGCGCCGACAGGCTGACACGCGGTTCGGGCTGGCTGTCGGGCCGCATCACCGCCAAAATCGGCGCATCCGCAGCCAGAGCCTCGGCCAGCCCGGAGACGCCGGGAAACAGCGAAGCTGTATGCATGTCCTCGCCCATACCAAGCAGCACCACCGACAGCGGCAGATCCGGCTGGATCTGGCTTTCGACTTCGGCCAGCACCTCCTCGGGCGCGCGCGCGGGCACATGGAACGGCAGAAACGTCGCCGCAGCGGCGCGGTTGACCAACAGCCGTTCACGGATCATCCGGGCATTGGAACGCGCGCTGTCAGACGGCACCCAGCGCTCATCTGTCGCCATGAGGCGCACCCGCGCCCAGTCAATATCGGCAGCGCAGAGGTCGTCAAAAATCGGCGCAGGCGTGGTGCCGCCCGCAACGGCAAAAGACGCGCTGTCATGATGCAGCAGATGGGTTTTCAGGTCACCGGCCAGTTGATTGGCCACATCAATGGCCAGCATGTCCCGATCAGCATATTCGATAATATTCATGGGTTGATCCCCCGCCATTCCCGTTGATCGCGCCGCATCAGAAGATCCGCATCCCCCGGCCCGGTGCTACCGCTATCATAGGGTTTTGGCACATCTCCGCGCGATGTCCAGCCCGCAATGATGGGATCGGTCCAGGCCCAGGCCGCTTCGACCTCGTCGCCGCGCATGAACAACGTCTGATTGCCCCGGATCACATCGGTGATCAACCGCTCGTAAGCATCCGGCGCGCCGTCGATATCGGCCCCCAGCGCCTGGGCAAAGCTCATATCCAGCGGCACGTCGATCAACCGCATACCGCCCGGCCCCGGCTCCTTGATGGTCACCTTGAGGGTGATGCCCTCATCCGGTTGCAGGCGAATGGTCAGCAGATTGGCATGGCGCCCGGCATCAGCACCAAAGATCGAATGTGGAGCATCCTTGAAAAACACATTGATCACCGAGGATCGCGCCACGAGCCGCTTGCCGGTACGCAGATAGAACGGCGTGCCTGCCCATCGCCAATTGCTGATATGCGCCTTCAGCGCCACATAGCTTTCGGTGGTCGAGCGCGGATCACCGGCGGTTTCGCGATAGGAAAGATCCGCGCCCGGCTCCGCCCCCTCAACAGAGGTATATTGGCCGCGCACGATATGGTGCGGCTCCACCGGTTCCAGCGCCCTGATCACCTTCAGCTTTTCGTCACGTACTGCGTCGGGATCAAACTTCGCCGGAGGCTCCATCGCAATCAGGCAGAGCAACTGCATCAGATGGTTCTGCATCATGTCACGCATCGCGCCGGATTTGTCGTAATACGACTCCCTGCCGCTTACGCCCACCGATTCAGCCACTGTGATTTGAATATGATCAACATACTGGCTATTCCACAGAGGCTCAAAAAGCATATTGCCGAACCGGATCGCCATCAGGTTCTGCACTGTCTCTTTGCCCAGGTAGTGATCAATCCGGTAGATCTGGCTTTCATCGAAATGGCTGGCGAGCGTACGGTTCAGCGCCTTGGCCGAGGCAAGATCATGCCCGAACGGCTTTTCCACCACGATTCGGGTGTTATCATCGGCCAGTTCATGGGCCCAGATCTGTTCGGCCAGCGGTGCAAATAGCGTTGGCCCGACGGAAAAGTAGAACACCCGCACACGGTCCGTCGTCGGCCGGCCCAATTGCTGCGCCAGCGCGCGCCAGCCTGCTGTCTCCGTGGCATCAATGGCAAGATAGTCCAACCGCGCCAGAAACCGCTCAAGCTCAGCGGCGCGCATCGCCAGATCTGTGGCGCCGCTCTCATCCTGCAAGGCGCGGCGGACCAGATCGCGATACCCGTCACTGCCAAGGTCGCCCCGCGCCGCGCCCAGAATACGGGCATCCTGTGGCAGCTGGCCCGCGCAATGGCGCCGGAACAAGGCGGGCAGAATCTTGCGCTGCGCCAGATCACCGGTACCGCCAAATATGACCAGATCGAAGGCCTGAACCGGAATAACACGAGAAACCATGATGCGCCTTCTCTCACCCCTGAGATTCCACGCCGCGGTGAGATGCGCCTCAGGCACATGCACGCGGCCGCAAACCGTCACCGAAGCGGGCGCCAACCAGCTGGGCCCACCTGTTTTCGGTTCTATTCGGCGCCAGTATAAGCAGTTGTCAGTGAAAGAAAACAGCTCTCCGGCACGCCCAAGTGACAGCAGCACAGCTGGAGAGCGGCCGCAGGTAAGATGGCTCAGCTCTGCTCAGCCCCCAGCGTCTTCACCGGGGACCGCGCAATGGGGCGCTGTTAGTGGATCTGCAACACGCCTTTGACGTGGCGCCACTCTCCGGGGCTGATCATCTTGCGATGGGTAAATCGGACAGAATGAAGCGGGCCGTCGATCTCACGGTGCCAGAATTCAATGAATTTGAACAATCGAGGATGGTCCGGTGCAAGATCATAATCCTGCCAGATAAAGGTGTTCAGGACATGGGTGTGATCCGGCATATGATAGGTCATCTCTGCCGTGGTCAGACCGTAGCCCTTCAGCATCAGTTCGGTTTCGCTTTCCTTCATTTCAGGTCTCCCCTTCGGATCCCCCCATTCCACACTAGCACGCAATGGGTTAATTCTGAACGAATACAGCTCCTTGCCCAAAAACATCGGTCATTGACCGGGTGAAAACCCCTGCTTGCTTGCGCCTTATATGCCCTGTCTGTTAAGGTGCTGACACAATATATAGACCCAATAATAACAACGGGCAGCCAACGTGAACGATACGCCGGAAACTCCTGAAAACATGGACGAAAACAAACCCGCAAGGCCCAAATACGACGGCCCGACGGTGTCCATCGAATCCGAGATGCGCACATCGTATCTCGATTATGCGATGTCGGTTATTGTCAGCCGCGCCATTCCCGACCTGCGCGATGGTCTGAAACCGGTTCATCGCCGGATCCTCTACGCCATGCATGAGGTCGGAAACTCGCATGACAAACCCTATCGCAAATCGGCGCGTCCGGTTGGTGATGTCATGGGTAAATACCACCCCCATGGTGACTCCGCGATCTATGACGCGCTGGTGCGAATGGCGCAGGATTTCTCCATGTCGCTGCCGCTTCTGGACGGTCAGGGCAACTTCGGCTCGATGGACGGCGATAACCCGGCGGCCATGCGTTACACCGAGGTGCGGATGGACAAACCCGCAGCCTCGCTGCTGGCGGACATCGAAAAAGAGACCGTCGATTTTCAGGACAACTACGATGGCAAGGACCGTGAACCCACGGTACTGCCCGCGCGTTTCCCGAATATGCTGGTCAATGGCGCTGGCGGTATTGCCGTCGGCATGGCCACGAATATCCCTCCTCACAACCTCGGCGAGGTAATCGACGCCACGCTTGCGCTGATCGAGGATCCCGATCTGACCAGCGAGCAGCTGATCGATTATATCCCCGGCCCCGACTTTCCGACCGGCGCGCTGATGCTGGGTCGCTCCGGTGCCCGCAAGGCCTATCTTGAGGGGCGCGGCAGCGTCATTATCCGTGCGAAGACGCGGGTCGAGGAAATCCGCAAGGACCGCTATGCCATTGTCGTGGATGAGATTCCCTATCAGGTGAACAAGGCCGCGATGATCGAGAAAATCGCCGAGCAGGTGCGCGAGAAGAAGATCGAGGGCGTCGCCCACGTGCAGGACGAATCTGACCGCAACGGCGTGCGTGTGGTCGTGGAACTGAAGCGCGATGCCACCGCCGAGGTGGTGCTGAACCAGCTCTACCGGTTCACGCCGATGCAGACGCATTTCGGCTGCAACATGCTGGCGCTGAACGGTGGGCGTCCCGAGCAGCTGACGCTGCGCCGGTTCCTGACCTCCTTCCTTGATTTCCGCGAAGATGTGATTGCCCGGCGCACCGCCTATGATCTGCGCAAAGCGCGTGAACGCAGCCATATTCTGTGCGGCTTGGCGGTTGCTGTCTCCAATGTGGATGAGGTGGTTGCGACCATCCGTGCCTCTGCGGATGCAGCCGAGGCGCGGCACAAGCTGATGACCCGGCGCTGGCCGGCCGCAGATATTGCGCCCTATATCCGTCTGATCGACGACCCGACCCATACGATGAATGACGATGGCACCTATAACCTCTCCGAGGTTCAGGCCCGCGCCATTCTGGAACTGCGGCTGCAGCGTCTGACCCAGATCGGCGTCAAGGAAGTCACCGACGAGCTGGAACAACTGGCGGGCAAGATCAAGGAATACCTTGAAATTCTCTCCTCGCGTGAGCGGATCCTTGGCATCATCTCCGACGAGCTGCGCGAAGTGCGTGACAATTTCGCGGTTCCCCGTCGCACCGAGATCGTCGACTGGTCCGGTGATATGGACGACGAAGATCTGATCGAACGCGAAGACATGGTCGTGACGATCACCAGTGGCGGCTATATCAAGCGGACCCCGCTTGCCGATTTCCGCGCGCAGAAGCGCGGCGGCAAGGGTCTGTCAGGGATGCAGACAAAGGAAGAGGATGTTGTCACCAACCTTTTTGTCGCCAATACCCACACGCAGCTGTTGTTCTTCACCACTGATGGCATGGTCTACAAGCTGAAGACCTGGCGTCTGCCACAGGGCGGCCGTACCTCAAAAGGCAAGGCAATCGTCAATATCCTGCCGATCCCCACCGGGGTGTCCATCGCGGCGATCATGCCCGTCGATGTGCCGGATGACGAATGGGAAAACCTGCAGGTGGTCTTTGCCACCAGCGGCGGTGACGTGCGCCGCAACCGGCTGTCGGATTTCACCAATGTACGCCGCAACGGCAAGATTGCGATGAAGCTGCCCGAGGATGGCTCGGTCAAGCTGGTCAATGCCCGGATCTGCTCCGAAGATGATGACGTGATGCTGTTCACCGACTCCGGTCGTGCGATCCGCTTCCGCACCACTGATGTGCGGGTCTTCAACTCACGTGAATCGACCGGTGTCCGTGGCATCCGCCTAACCGGTGATGACCATGTGGTGTCGATGTCGGTAATCCGCCATTTCGAAGCCTCGCCCGAGGAACGCGCCGCCTATCTCAAGATGCGCCGCGCGGTGGCAGGTCTGACCGATGATGGCGAAGGTGACGAGGAAGAGGCCGTCGCAGGCGCCATCAGCCAGGAGCGCTATGCCGAGATGTCGGCCTCCGAGAACCTGATCCTGACCATTACCTCCGGCGGCTCGGGCAAGCTCAGCTCCAGCCATGATTACCCGGTGCGTGGCCGCGGTGGCATGGGTGTCACCGCAATGGACAAGGCGATGCGCGGCGGTGCCATTGTTGCCTCCTTCCCGGTTGAGATGGATGACCAGATCATGCTTGCCACCTCCAAGGGGCAATCGATCCGGGTGCCGGTTGATGGCATTTCCTTCCGGTCGCGCTCCGCCGGTGGCGTGCGGGTGTTCAACACTGCCAAGGGCGAAGAGGTTGTCTCGGTTGCCTGGATTGCCGAGCAATCCGACGATGACGACGATCTGCCAGACGCGGATACCGCCGCCAGCGCAGAGGCCTGATCCCGCCCGGGATCATCTGCCAAAACTTCAAAACGCCACCCTCGGGTGGCGTTTTCGTTAATCAAAACCTAAGCAGTGTCTGTCATTCTTCCTCCCACAAACGCCATCGCGAAGGGAGGCACCATGAACCTCTATCACTGCTCGATCGACCTGCATCATGAGGCCAAGGCGCTTGCCTTTGCCAACGCCGTGGACCAATGGATGTCTTATCTGCGCGAGCGTGAGGTGATCCAGGGCTGGCGCCTGCTGCGCCGCAAGCTGAACCTCGCCAGCGACAAGCACCGGGATTTCCTGCTGGAAATCGAATTCGCCAATATGACCCAACTGGATCAGGCGTTTCGGGTGCTGGGCGAATTGGACGAGCATGTCGAGCGGCTCTACGCAAATGTGAATGCGCTGATCGCCTCGGCTGATTTCGGGCTTTATCGCCCCTTCCCCGATCCCGAACGTGCCGAGCGGATGGCGCTGATCTGACTGGCAGGACTCCGGCCGGAACAGACAAATAAGCCCCCGCCAGTTTCCGGCGAGGGCTTTGAATTACTGCTCAGGATCTTGAACCAATGCGCGCTTACAGCCCGTAGAGCGCGCCGAACTTCTGTTCCAGATAGGACAGCAACGGCTCCGGGCTGGGCGCCATGCCCGCAGCATGAGTGATCGTCTCGACCGGGCTACGCAACCCGCCATGGGTCTGCAGGTTGTCCCGCAGCCAGCTGGTTGCCGCTACGGTATCACCCGTCGCCAGCTGCGCGTCCAGATCCGGCACTGCCTGACGCAGCGCGTCATAAAGACAGCCGGCATAGACATTGCCCAGCGAATAGGTCGGGAAGTATCCAAACAGCCCCACCGACCAGTGCACGTCCTGCAGGCAGCCGTTGGATGGCTTATCAACGGCATAGCCAAAATCAGCGGCAAAACGGTCGTTCCAGGCTGCTTCCAGATCCTTAACCTGCAAATCGCCGGACATCAGCGCCCGTTCCAGATCAAACCGCATCATCACATGCAGGTTATATTGCAGCTCATCCGCCTCGGTGCGGATATAGCCGTTATGCACCGCATTCACGGCCGCATAGAAGGCATCAGCATCCGCAATGCCGAAATCACCAAACTGCAGCACCATCTGATCGAACAGCCAGCCGGTGAAGGCACGGCTGCGGCCCAGCTGGTTCTCGTAGATCCGGCTCTGGCTTTCGTGCACCCCCATCGACACGCCACGCCCCAGCGGCGTGAACAGATAGGCATGGTCAATGTTCTGTTCATAGGCGGCATGGCCCACTTCATGGATGGTCGAGTAGAAGCAGTTGAACGGATCCTCATCGCTGGTGCGGGTGGTGACGCGCACATCAAGCCCGCTGCCGGAACAGAAGGGATGCACCGCCTTGTCGACCCGGCCGTGGCTCATCTGATAGCCGAAGGTCTCGGCCAGCGTGGTGGTCAGGGCCATCTGTTTATCGGCATCGAAATGACCGCTGACGCCTTTGGGCGCGGGGCGGTCCAGCACGCGGGCGCGCAGCTCCACCAGGCGCGGGCGCATGGCATCAAACAGCGTCGCAATTTCCGCCCCTGTGGTGCCGTGTTCATAATCCGCAACCATCGCGTCATAAACATCGCCCCCGGCGGCGAGTGCCTGCCCCTCGTCGCGCTTCAGGGCAACCACCTCTTCCAGCACGGGCAGGAAGGCTTCGACATCCTCGGCGGCACGGGCAGCCGCCCATTTGCCCTGCGCCTCGGAGGTAACGCGGGCGATACGTTTGGCGAGATCTCCGGGCACTTTCACGGCGCGCTCGTAGCTGCGGCGGATCTCGCGCAGCTGGGCGGCACCGATCTCATCGGGCGCCTCGGCCTGCTCCAGCCAGTCAGCGACCTGCGGATCAGAGCGGCGGGCGTGCAGCACAGCCTCGATGGCGGCCATTTCCTCGCCCCGCTGAGGCGCGGCACCGCGCGGCATCATCGTCTCCTGATCCCAGCCCAAACGGCCGGCAATCTGGCCAAGCGCCTGGGTGTCACGCTCATAGGCCATCAAATCGTCAAATGCGCTCATTCTCAGTGATCCTTAATCGAAGTTGCAATCGGATAGCCCGACAGATACCGCGCCCTGAGGATCAGGACCCAGAGGCAAACAGCCATCAACTGATGCAGGATCGCAACCTGCCAGGGTGCGGCATAGAGCACGGTGACAATACCCAGAACCATTTGCAACAGCAGCGCCGCAAAGACCGCGTTAAAGGCAAAGCGCGTCCGCGGATGGGCGCTGCCCCTGCCCCGCAGCCAGACAACAACGCCAAAGGTCAACAGGAGATATCCGCTGACGCGGTGAATGAACTGCACAAGGCCGGGGTTTTCAAAGAAATTGGTCCAGAGTGGCTCCAGCATGAAGGGCTGCGGCGGCAGGATCTGCCCCCCCATCAGCGGCCAGTCGGTGTAGGAACGGCCCGCATCAATACCGGCAACCAGGGCGCCCAGAAGGATCTGCAAGAAGCTGAAATGCAATAGCCCGGTCGACAGGCCGAACAGCTTGGTCTCCTTGGCGCGACGCGCCTGCATCAGATCGCGATCCTCGCGCCCCAGCAGGAACATATACCAGGAAATGAACCCCAGAATGACAAAGGCGAGCCCCAGATGCGTCGCCAGCCGGTAAGAGGCAACCGAGGTCATGCCTTCACCCTGCGTGACACCCGATTCCACCATCCACCAGCCGATCGCGCCCTGCACGCCGCCCAGAACACCCAGTAGCGCCAGACGTCCGGTCCAGCCGACCGGGATCTGCCGCGCCAGCGCAAAACCTAGGAACCCCAGCGCCCAGACCAGACCAATAACGCGGCCCAGTTGGCGATGGCCCCATTCCCACCAGTAGATTTCCTTGAAGTCGGCCAGCTGCATCCATTGGTTGGCAATGCGCCACTGGTCGATTTCCTTGTATTTGTCGAACTCCGCCTGCCAGTCTGCCTCGGTCATGGGGGGGATCGCGCCGGTGATCGGCCGCCATTCGGTGATCGACAGACCGCTGTCGGTCAGGCGCGTCAGCCCGCCCACCACGATCATTGCCACCACCAGCGCAAAGAGCACTGCAAGCCACGCGCGGATTGCCCCCCTTGCGCCACGGCGGGCACGGTCGATGCCGCCCGGTTGCGCCTGCGGGCGCTCCTGCGGCTCATTGCCGGACACCTCTTCGAAAATGCTGCGCTTGCTCATGCTTGCCTCTTCCAATTTCCCGTCAAGCTAGGCCGCAGACGCGACCCCGTCCAGTGGGCGACTATGGCGCAAATCGGCCCGAAGTCGCGTCTCAGTCGCGTTTTTCTTTCCAGCGGACCATCTGTCGCATGATCCCGTGCAGCATCTGCACATCGGCGCGGGTCAGCGGCATCCGGCTGAACAGGTTGCGAAACACCGTCTTCATGCTTGGGGCCTTGTCCGGCGGAAAAAAGAAACCAGCCTCGTCCAGCCGTTCCTCATAGTGATTGACCAGCGCATCAACATCGCCATGAGTGGCCCAATCCGATTTGCCAAGGTCGGTCACAACCGGCATCACCTCAGTCACCTGCCTGCGCCATTCATAAGCGGTGAGCAGGACGCATTGACCAAGGTTGAGCGAGGCGAAATCCGGGTTCACCGGAACCGATATGATGGCATTGGCTCGGGCGATGTCCTCATTCTCAAGGCCCGCCCGTTCGGGTCCGAACATCACGGCCACCCGTTCGCCAGCTGCAATTTTCTCCGCAGCCAGCTTCATCGCCGCCTCGGGGCTGTAGACCGGTTTGGTCAGCTCACGCGGGCGCGCCGTCGTCGCAAAGACAAAATCGCAATCCGCGATGGCGCCTGCCAGATCTTCGGCCAGCTGCGCCTCATCCAAGAGCCGCCCAGCACCAGAAGCCATGGCCACCGCCTTGGGGTTCGGCCAGCCATCGCGCGGGGCCACGATGCGCATCCGGTCCAGCCCGAAGTTCCACATCGCCCGGGCGGCGGCGCCGATATTCTCGCCCATCTGCGGGCGCACGAGGACAAAAGCGGGTTGAGGGGTGTCGCTGGGCATCCGTTTCTCCAAAAAATCTGCTCTGCTCTAATCGGCGCGGGCCTGATGGGCAAGGCTCGGTCGCGGGACTTCTGTGCAAACGCTGCTATATTCCCGCATAATGAGCGTAGCATCACACGGAAATATCCCACCCGGGATGTCGCCAAATCCTTGCGTCCAGTGGCAGATGCGCTAAACACCGACAACCACTGAACAGGAGCCCTCCCGATGGACAGCCCCGCTGACGCCCCCGAAACGCCGCAGATCTATCTGACGACACCTCCCAGTTTTGAGCTTGGCCGGTTTCCCGACCAGCTGGCGCGGGTGCTGGATGAAGTGGAGATCGCCTGCGTCCGGCTGGAGCTGGCCAGCCGCGATGAGGACACACTGAGCCGTGCCGGCGATGCGCTGCGCGCTGTCGCCCATGCCCGCGATGTGGCGATTGTGATCACCGATCATCAGATCCTCGCCGAGCGTCTCGGCCTTGACGGCGTGCATCTCTCCGATTCAGCCCGCCCAGTGCGCGCCGCGCGCAAGGCGCTTGGCGCCGATGCCATTGTCGGCAGTTTCTGCGGTGCCTCACGCCACGACGGGCTGACCGCCGCCGAAGCCGGCGCTGATTACGTCAGCTTTGGCCCGATTGGCACCTCCGGGCTTGGCGATGGCAATCAGGCGCAGAAAGACCTGTTTGAATGGTGGTCGCAGATGATCGAAGTGCCCGTGGTCGCCGAAGGCGGGCTGACCGTTGATCTGGTCAGTGATCTGGCACCCTATACTGATTTCTTCGGTATCGGCGATGAGATCTGGCGCGAGGAAGATCCTCTGGCGAGTCTGCGGCAGCTGATGGCCGCAATGGAAGGCTGAGACCGCCCATTTTGTCTGGCCAAGGCCACATATCAGAAACGAAGCTGACCGGCGCCACCGCCGGTCAGAGGAACAGACGCTCCACGCACCAGTATCCGCCGATCAGCGCGATGGTGAAACTGGCGGGGATGGCAACCCGGCCGCGGTATTTCGGATGCCGCCAGAACCAGAACCCCAGCAGCCCATAGGCCGCGCCGACAACGGTCAGCTGCCCCAGTTCAACGCCAACATTGAATCCCAGGAGTGCCGGCAGAAACTGCGCCTCAGGCAGGCCGAATTCGCCCAGCACCGAGGCAAATCCCAAGCCGTGCAACAGGCCAAAGCCAAAGATCACCAGAGTGCGCCAGCTGTGCAGCTTGCGGGCAAAGATATTCTCAACCGCGACAAACACGATGGATCCTGCGATCAGCGGCTCAACTATGGCCGGGTTGATATGCACCAGCCCCAATGCCCCGAGCGCCAGCGTGATTGTATGCGCTACGGTAAAGGCACTGATCTGCCATATCAGCGGCCGCAGCCGGGTGCTGAAGAAGAACAACCCCAGTACAAACAGAATATGATCCAGCCCCTTTGGCAGGATATGCGTATACCCGACCGGCACATAGTCGACGAAGGCCTCGCTTGGCGTCTTGGCCAGCCCGCCGGACAGCGGAATGGTTGGCGTGGTCTCGCCGCCTTGCAGATAGCCGGTATAAGGACCTTCCACACCGTTCTGACGCAACACCACACCGCCTGATCCCTTGGGCCAGCCGATCTTCAGCCCGCGTGCACCGGTGGGAACCTCGCCCGACAGCTGCAGGATGCTGCTGCGCGGCAGGCTGACGTCACCCGGCTCCGGGATCTCGATCCCGACCACCTCCAGTGCGATATCGCCACCCGCCTCGATCCGCAGCGCCTGCAGCCAGTCTTCGGCAAAGACCTGAACCATCGGTTTCAGCTCATCCGGGCCAAGCCCGCGCAGGTCGTCATAGTCCCGCGCCTGATCAACGGTATCCGTATCGTCCACGCCATCAAGATCGATGCCTGCGACAAATGCCTCGGCGTTCAGACGCAGGTCCATCTTCAGCCGCCCGTCGGCAATTTCAAAATCCGCAATCGTCGGCGTGACTTCATGCGCAAAAACACTAGAGTAGGAGAGGCTCCAGAAGAGCCAGACCAGCAACAGACGGCTCAGCTGGGGGAGCCTGCGACCGGCGTGGCTACGACGTCGCACCGGAGCCTCCATCGACGCCGCACGTTGCCCGTCTCTGTCATCCTGCGTCCCAGCCAGAGGTCCCATCTGCGCCATGCGTTCTGTCCACCCTGTTGTTCTTATTCTGCTCACGCTCGCCACCAATATCATCGGCGGCCGCGCCCTTGCCCATGAGTTTTGGATTGCGCCAGAAAAATATCAAGTGAAATTAGGCGCCTCGGTGCAGGCAGATCTGCGGAACGGGCAGATCTTCAGCGGGTCGCGCCTGGCGTATTTCGACCGCAATATCGCCCGCTTCGAGATCTGGGATCAGCTCGGTGCCCATCCCTACGCTGGTCGGATGGGAGATATGCCGGCATTACAGCTCGAGCCACCGGCCGAGGGGCTGCTGGTGGTGGTCCACGAAACCACGCCGGACACGCTGACCTACAAGACCTGGGAGGAGTTCGCAAAATTTGCGGCCCATAAGGATTTCGCCGACATCAAGTCCCGCCATGCCGCCCGCAACCTGCCGGATGCGGGCTTTGCAGAGCGCTATACCCGCCACGCCAAATCGCTGGTTGCGGTGGGCAACGGCGCCGGGGCGGATCGCGCAACCGGTCTGTTGACGGAGTTCGTCGCGCGGGCCAACCCCTACACCGACGATCTCACCGCTGGCCTGCCGGTTGAGCTGCTGTTCGAGGGGGCCGCGCGCCCCGACGCCCAGATCGAAGTGTTCGAGCGCAGCCCAGATGGCAATGTCGCTGTCACATTGACCCGCAGCGATTCCCAAGGGCGGGCGACGATCCCGGTCAAATCCGGTCACGTCTACCTGCTCGACGCCGTGGTGCTGCGCAGTCTGGACGCCGAGGCGGGTGCGTCCGATGATGGCGCTACCAAAAGAGGCCCCATACCGCTCTGGCAAACCCATTGGGCGGCGTTGACTTTCGCCGTTCCGTAGATCGGTTGCGCCTTGCGGGGGCGGGAAAAACGCGGCAATACGGGATTTATGACACAGGTTCCGCACTCTCCCGCTTCACCTAGATCTGAGGCTCCGGCCCCCTTGGGCGACGGCACCGCCGCAGATCAGCCTGACATCCTCTGCATTGGCTCCGTCCTCTGGGACATTATCGGCCGCTGCACGGCTGAAATGCAGCGCGGATCCGATATGCCCGGACGTATCAGCCGCCTGCCCGGCGGTGTTGCGATGAATATCGCGATGACACTGGCCCGCTTTGGTCTGCGTCCGGCCCTGCTCAGCGCAATCGGGCGCGACCCGGAGGGCGACGAGCTGGTCCATGCCTGTGCCCATCTCGGCCTTATCACCGATCATCTCTACCGCTCGGAAGATCTGCCCACCGACCGCTATATGGCCGTCGAAGGTGCCAACGGTCTGATTGCCGCGATCGCCGATGCCCATTCGCTTGAAGCCGCAGGTGCCAAGATCCTGCGACCGCTTAGCGATGGTACTCTTGGCAGTGCGGAAACGCCCTATACCGGTCCCGTCGCGCTTGATGGCAATCTGACGCTGTCGCTGCTGGACGACATCACTGCCGACCCGATCTTTGCCAAGGCGGATCTGCGCGTCGCGCCCGCCTCTCCGGGCAAGGCCGAACGCCTGCGCCCCTTTCTGCTGCGCAGCTGTGGCACGCTCTATGTGAACCTCGAAGAGGCCGGCCTGCTCTGTCAGGACGACTTCACCGACAGCGCCACCGCCGCCCGCGCCATGCTGGATCGCGGCGCAGCGCGGGTACTGGTCACCGATGGTGGCAGCACCGCCACCGAAGCCGACCACAACGGCCTGATCACCCAGGCCCCGCCGCGCGTGACCGTGGCGCGCGTCACCGGCGCCGGTGACACTTTCATGGCCGCTCATATCGCGGCCGAGGCCCGCGGCGAAGACCGCGAAACCTCCCTTGCGTCGGCATTGAAAGCCGCTGCCACCTATGTTTCAGGAGAACCACCCCTTTGATCAATATGACATTTTCCGCCGAAGTCGCCGCCGCCCGCGACTCCGGCCAGGCCATCGTTGCGCTTGAAAGCACCATCATCACCCATGGCATGCCCTATCCGCAGAACGTCGAAGTCGCCGCTCAGGTCGAAGACGACATTCGCGCCGCAGGCGCGGTGCCTGCCACCATGGCCGTGATCGAGGGCGTGCTGCACATCGGCCTTGAACCCGATCAGCTGCAGGCGCTTGGCCAGGCAAAGAACGTCGCCAAGATCTCGCGCGCGGATATGCCGGCCTGTATCGCCACAGGCGGCACCGGGGCAACAACCGTCGCAGCCACCATGATTGCCGCACGGCTGGCCGGGATCAGCGTCTTTGCCACCGGTGGCATCGGCGGTGTCCACAAAGGCGCCGAGACCAGCTTTGACATTTCCGCCGACCTTATGGAGCTGGCCCAGACCCCGGTAACCGTGGTCGCCGCAGGCGCCAAGGCGATCCTCGACATCCCGAAGACGCTCGAGGTGCTGGAAACCCAAGGCGTGCCGGTCATCGCCTATGGTCAGGACAGCTTCCCTGCGTTCTGGTCCTCAACCTCGGATCTGGCCGCCCCCCTGCGCATGGACAGCGCCGCAGAGATCGCCCGTGCCCATGCCACCCGTCAGGCGATGGAGCTGCCCGGTGGCCAGCTGATCGCGAACCCGATCCCGGCAGCAGACCAGATCGCAGCCGAGGATCTGGCCCCGGTTCTGGCCCAGGCCCAGTCCGAAGCGGACGCGGAAGGCATCAGCGGCAAGGATGTAACCCCCTTCCTGCTGCAGCGTATTTTTGAGCTGACCGAGGGCCGCTCGCTCAAGGCCAATATTGCCCTGGTGCGCAACAATGCCCGTCTCGCAGCGGAAATCGCCAAGGAATTGGTCAACTTGAAGCAATAAAAGGTCTTTCTGCGCAGCTGCCCATTGCGGTTGCGCAGTTCCCTGCCTAGCTTCCTTACGTTCCTCTTTGGTGAAACGCACAGATGACCACGCCCTTCGACGACGAAACCACCCCCCGCCGCCCCGGCCTTTTTGCCCGGCTGCGGTCGTCCTTCTTTACCGGCATCGTGGTCATTGCCCCGGTTGGCTTGACCATCTGGCTGCTATGGACCGTGATGGGCTGGATCGACGGGGTTGTGCTGCCGCTGGTGCCGCATACCGTGCGGCCAGAACAGTATATCGGGATCAACCTGCGTGGCGTCGGGCTGATTATCTTCTTGCTGTTCACCATTGTGGTTGGCTGGATCGCCAAGGGGATCATAGGCCGTTCGCTCATCGGCTTTGCCGAGAGCCTGGTGGATCGCATGCCGGTGGTGCGCTCGATCTACTCCGGGATCAAGCAGATCTCGGAAACCGTGTTTGCCCAGACCGAGCGCAGCTTTGATACCGCCTGCCTGATCCAGTATCCCCGCCGCGGCATCTGGGCGATCGGCTTTGTCTCCACCACGGCCAAGGGCGAGGTGGCCGACCGCGCTGAAACCGGCGGCAACCTTCTGTCGATCTTCGTGCCGACAACGCCGAACCCGACCTCCGGCTTTCTGCTGTTCTTCCCCGAAGAAGACGTCATCATGCTGGATATGAGCGTGGAAGAAGCTGCAAAACTGGTGATTTCCGCCGGGCTTGTCTATCCGAACGCCAAGGATCCGACCAAACCTGTCAACCCCAGCGCAGATTAAGCCTCCGCTTAAGCCCCGGCCGTTTCCTTGACGGGCGGCCGCATTTAGCCAAACATCTCGGCCAGATCCACTGTCGATGAGACGCCGATCGCGGCGCAATCCTGTTCCAGAAAGCCCTCCGCTGCGGCCCGGCCTGCCGCCTTCAGCTTTGCCAGGATCTGCGGGATCGGGATCAGCTTGGTATTGACCGATAGCTGCCGCATCAGATCATCATCAGCGATCATATGCACCAGCACCCGCTTCATTTGTCCCGGCTCCAGATGCCCGTCGGCCAACAGCCGCTGAACAAAGGAGATCGCCCGCAACTCACGCAGCAGCGAGGAATTGAAGCTGATTTCATTAACCCGGTTCTGGATCTGCTGCGGCGTCCGCGGCAGCTCATCGCGCTCCAGCGGGTTGATGCTGACAATCACCACATCCGACGGCAGCTCAGGCCGATACAGCGGAAACAGCGCCGGATTGCCGGTATAGCCGCCGTCCCAATATGGTTCCAGACGCCCGGTCTTGGGGTCCTCTATCTCAATCGCCTGAAACAGGTTGGGCAGGCAGGCCGAGGCAAGAATGGCATCGGTTGTGACCTCGTCACCGGAAAAAACCCGCACCTTTCCACTGCGCACCGAAGTGGCGCAGATAAACAGCTGCGGCCCCTGATCCGCGCAGACCTCGGCAAAATTGAACGCCTCCACGACAGGCGTCAACGGATTGCGATAAAACGGCCCGTAGCTGTAAGGCGACAGGATCTGCCCCATCGCCTCACGCGGGGAATACGGCGCGATCCAGTCCAGCGCTCCGAGCAAAGGCGCCGCATCAAGCCCCGCCAGCCAATGGGCAAAGCGCAGATCGCCGACCGCTCCCATCCGCTGCCAAAGCTGATCGAGACAGGCGCGCGCACCGGCAGGACCGCCATGAACCAGCCCGGATTTCAACGCAGCCCCGTTGAGCGCTCCGGCAGAGGTGCCGGTGATGGCAGCAATCTCCAGATCCTCACACTCCAATAGCCGGTCCAGAACACCCCAGGTAAACGCCCCATGCGCACCGCCGCCCTGCAAGGCCAGATTTATCCGCTTTGTCACACTTTATCTCCTGACCGGCGACGCAGGTCCGGACCTGCGCATTTCGCTTTTCACCTTTCCCAAAATACTCCGGGGGTGAATTGCCCCAGGTGGGGCAAGAGGGGGCTGGCCCCCTCTCCACATCCGCGTCGCGACTACAGCGCGGTCCAGCCACCATCGACGCTCAGGGTGGTGCCTGTCATCTGTGCCGCCGCATCGGAACACAGAAACACCGCCGTGCCGCCCAGCTGTTCAACCGTTGCAAACTCGCGCGAGGGCTGGCGTTCCAGCATCACTTTCTTGATCACCTCTTCCCGGCCCATATTGTATTTTTCCATCGTATCGGGGATCTGCGCCTCCACCAGCGGGGTCAGCACATAGCCCGGGCAGATCGCATTGGCGGTGATCGGCTCCTCTGCGGTTTCCAGGGCCAGCGTCTTGGTCAGACCGACAACGCCATGTTTGGCCGCAACATATGCCGATTTATAGGGAGAGGCTGTCAGCCCATGCGCCGAGGCGATATTGATCACCCGGCCCCAGCCTGCGCTGCGCATCATCGGCAGGGCCGCAGCGGCGGTGTGAAAGGCTGACGACAGGTTGATGGCAAGGATTGCGTTCCACTTGTCGACCGGAAACTCATCCACTGGCGCCACATGCTGGATACCCGCATTATTGATCAGGATGTCGCAGCGACCGGATGTGGTGATCAGAGCGCGACAGGCCTCCGCATCGGACATATCTGCCTGAATATAACGCGCCTCAACGCCGAACTCGGCAGCGATCTCGGCGGCCAGCGCATGGTCCTCATCGCGGTCGGTAAAGGAGTTCAGAACCACATCCGCCCCGGCACGCGCCATCTCCCGCGCAACCCCAAGACCAATACCGGAATTCGACCCGGTAATCACCGCACATTTGCCGCTCAACGTCATCTTGCTCTTCCCTTCCTGTGCAAAACCTGATTGGTGCAACTGTGGCATGCTGCACCTGCAAAGGAAACGGCAATCACCGCGTGAAAGTTGCAAGAAACAGCTCAAAAAAAGAGCCTGCGCGCAGACATCTGACGCCGATCAGGTGACATCCAGATTGAGGCTCTGCGGATCAACACACCGTAGGAATTGGGAACCGCAAGGTCAAAAAAAAAACGCCCGCACGAAGCGGGCGTTAAGTTATTGAGGCAGGTTTCATACAGGCAAGAAACCTATCGAGCAGTGAGACCTTTATAAGCAATTTCCCCCGCTCATCCAAGCTAAAAGTTTGAATTGACCCGACAGCGCCGTTAGCGTTGGTGTTCATGAAAATAAGGCCAGAGCGGGATTGTTGCAAAAGTGCGTCCAGATTTTTTCTTTAGAGTTCGACCGGCCTTGGCCGGAATCATCCTCAGCGCAAGCGTTAATTTTGCACAAGCAGAATCAGCGCATGGCATAGCTATGTATGGGGACCCGGCACTACCACCGGATTTTGTGTCTTTACCCTATGCAAATGCCGATGCCCCCAAGGGCGGCACCGTGGTCTTCGGCAACACCGGCGGCTTTGATACGCTGAACCCGTTTGCCCAAAAAGGCACCCCGCCCTGGCAGCTCCGTTTCTGGGGATATGAGAGCCTGATGGGGCGCTCGGCGGATGAACCTTTCACCCTCTACGGGCTGCTGGCCGAATCGATTGAGGTGCCAGAGGATCGCGCCTGGGTTGAATTCACCCTGCGCCCCGAGGCCCGATTCTCCGATGGATCGCCTGTCACGGTCGAGGATGTCATCTGGTCCTACCAGACCCTCGGCCAGGAAGGGCATATCCGCTACCGCCGGTTCTGGACCCAGATCGACAGCATCGAACAGACCGGAGAGCGCAGCCTGCGCATCACCTTCAACGAAGACAACCGCGAACTGGCGCTGATCGCCGGGCTGCGTCCGATCCTGAAAAAGGCGCAGTGGCAAGGCAAGGATTTCGCCGAGTCCGGCCTGCAGGAAGCCCCGATCGGCTCCGGCCCCTATACGGTGGCGGATTTCGAACCCGGTCGTTTCATCCGTTTTTCCCGCAACCCGGAGTACTGGGGGCAGGATCTGCCGCTGCGGCGCGGCACCAATAATTTTGATGAGATCCGGCTCGATTTCTATGGCGACCAGACCGTCCTGCTGGAGGCCTTCAAGGCCGGGGAAATTTCTGCAATCCGCGAATTCAACGCCGCCAAATGGGACAAGGCCTATGATTTTCCTGCGGTGATCTCCGGTGAGGTGATCAAGACCGTCATCCCCAATGGCAACCCTTCGGGCATGACCGGCATCGCTATGAATACCCGCCGTGCCCCATTCGACGATTGGCGGGTGCGCGAAGCGCTGATCCAGGCGTTCAACTTCGAATATATGAACGAAACGCTGACAGGTGGCACCCAGCCGAGGATTTCTTCCTATTTCTCGAACTCCTATCTGGCCATGCAGCCGGGAGCTGCCGAAGGCAAGGTGCGCGAGCTCTTGACCCCGTTCAAAGACAGCCTGCTCCCCGGCGTGATGGAGGGCTATACGCTGCCGGTCAGCGACGGGAGCGAGCGCAATCGCAAGAACCTGCGCACCGCAACCAAACTGCTGGCGGAGGCCGGATGGACGGTCCAAGACGGCATCATGCGCAACGCAGATGGCGACGCGCTTGAGATCAAGGTGCTGTTGACCCCCGGCAATCTGGGCGAAGGCGAGATGCGCTCGGTCGTGGAAATCTATGCCCGCGCTCTGGAACGTCTCGGTATCGCGCTGGAGGCCGACATGGTGGACAGTGCCCAGTTTGTCGAACGTCAGCAGGAATTCGACTACGACATGACCTTCTTCCGCCGCTCGATGTCGCTCAGCCCCGGCAACGAGCAATATCTTTACTGGGGCAGCGACGCTGCGCAGCAGCCGGGATCGCGCAATCTGATCGGGATCGAGGACCCTGCCGTGGATGCAATGATCGACGCCATGCTGACCTCCAAAAGCAAAGAGGATTTCACCGCCGCCGCCCGCGCGCTTGACCGTCTGCTGACCGCAGGACGCTATGTGATGCCGGTCTGGCAATACGCCGAAGGCCGCATCGCCCATCGCAAGGAGTTGAAATTCCCCGAGCGTCTGCCCGTCAGCGGCGATGGTATCAGCTACATGCCAGAGGTCTGGTGGTATCAGGCCGACTGACCAAGCTACAGCAAAAGCTGACAGAAGCCCGCCCCGGTCATCGGTGGCGGGCTTTTTTTTGGCCAGCCAAAACGGTTGACGCAGGAATGCTAATTCCGTATTTCGTGAAATATGGAAATAAAGCTTACATCACAGCTTTCCGCCTTGGCCCACCCCCAGCGGCTGGCGCTGTTTCGTCTGCTGATGCGGCGATATCCCGATGCGGTTCCCGCAGGCGAAATCGCGACGGCGCTGGCACAGAAGGCCAATACCGTTTCCGCTTATCTTTCAACGCTCAGCGCGGCGGGGCTGATCCTGTCGCAGCGGCAAGGCACGTCTCTGCTCTATCAGGCACATCTGAACGGGCTGCGCGGGGTGTTTGATCAGCTGCTGTCCGACTGCTGCCAGAACCGCCCGGATATCTGCAAGCCGCCGGATCACGAGACGGCGCTCATCCCCACGGCTGAGCGCCCGCTGAATGTCCTCTTCATCTGCACCGGCAACTCAGCCCGGTCGATCATGGCCGAGGCGATCCTGACCCAGGAGGGGCATGGCCGCTTCATCGCGCATTCTGCTGGCAGCCAGCCCGCGACGGCCCCACGACCCGAGGTTCTGGCGCTGCTGCGCGCCAAGGGTCATGACACCGCCACCTTGCGCTCCAAACATCTCAGCGCGGTCTCCGGCGAGGCGGCGCCGCAGATGGATTTCGTCTTTACCGTCTGCAATCACGCCGCAAATGAAGCCTGCCCAGCCTGGCCCGGTCAGCCCATGAGCGCCCATTGGGGCCTGCCTGATCCCGTGATGACCAAAGGGACAGAGGCGCAGAAACAGCTTGCCTATCAACAGGCCTACGGGCTGCTGCGAAATCGCATCCGGGCCTTTGCGGCGCTGCCTTTTGACACACTCAACCGACTGTCGTTGCAACATCATCTGGATGATATCGGCCGTCACAAAGCCACCGAACACTCCTAAGAAACGGGTTTCCCATATGAATATCCTCGTCCTCTGTACCGGCAATTCAGCGCGGTCTATCCTGCTGGAAACGCTGCTGAACACCCATGGGAATGGCCGTGTCCGCGCCTTTTCCGCCGGATCCAAACCCGCCGGAAAAGTGCATCCGCAGTCATTGGTTCTGCTGAATGAGAAAGGCCATGACACAGACGCGGCCCGGTCAAAAAGCTGGGACGAATTTGCAGGCCCCGATGCCCCTGAGATGGACCTTGTGATCACCGTCTGCGCCTCCGCCGCAGGCGAAACCTGTCCGATCTGGCCCGGCGCGCCGCTCCGCGCCCATTGGGGTATCGAGGATCCGGCCGCCGCCGCGGAGCCAGATTGGGACGCTGCCTTTCAGACCGCCTATGCGCGGCTGGAGCGCCGCGCGCTGGCCTTCCTTGATCTGCCGCTGGAGACGCTGGATCGTGACAGCCTGCGCCAGGAGCTGACACGCATCGGAGAGCTGCCATGACCACGCAGAAGCTGATGGCCGAGGGGCTAGGCACCTGTTTCCTGCTGATTGGCGTCGTGGGCTCCGGCATCATGGCCGAAACCCTGTCGGGCGGAAATGTCGGGCTGGCGCTGCTGGCCAATGCGGTGGCAACCGGCGCGATGCTCTATGTGATCATCACCACGCTGGGGCCGATCTCGGGCGCGCATTTCAATCCGGCTGTGACGCTGGCCTTTGCGCTGCGCGGTGACCACAGCTGGCGCGCGGTTCCGCCCTATCTGGCGGCGCAGATCATAGGGGGCATCCTCGGCGTCTGGGCAAGCCACGTGATGTTCGATCTGTCGATCCTGCAAAGCTCCAGCACAATGCACCGAACCGGTATGGCCCAGTGGTTCTCCGAAATCCTCGCGACATTTGGATTGCTCTTCGTGATCTTCGGCGGGTTGCGATCGCGGCCCGAGGCCGTGCCGGCGCTGGTCGCCTTCTACATCACAGGCGCCTATTGGTTCACTTCCTCCACCAGCTTTGCCAATCCGGCGGTCACCATTGCACGCGGGTTCAGCGACACCTTCGCCGGGATCTACCCCGGCCATATCCTGATGTTCATCGTGATGCAGGTGATCGGCGTCGGGCTGGCGCATCTCCTCTTGCCGCGCCTGTTCCGTCCCAGCTGACCCTGACGTGAACCCGGATCCCGGCAGAGATCGGCACCGATCCCGTCAGCCGCCTCTTGCTATTGCTGCGCCCCGGCCGGTCCACCCCGTGCCGGGGCGCAGCACGTCTGACGCGGACTTTCTTTTTTTGCAAAAAATGCTAGCATTAATACCCACGCGCAATTTTGACCCGGAGGGACCCCCCCATGCCTGTTCAAACAGCCCGCGCCAGCTGGTTCGACAGGATGCCCCGTCTCAAGCAACGGTTTCCGCATCTGCAAACTCGCTCGGCCCCATCCCTGTTCGACGACAAGGATAAGTTTGTGGCTTATCTCGCCCGAACGCACCATCTGACGCTGACCGAAGCGCGTGAGGAAGTGGATGATTTTCTCTACACCGAAAGCCTGCACCGCGAGCTGGAGCATCAGCTGAACTGATCTCTGATCCCGCATGGCTTAGGCACGCGCCAGGCGATGGCGGTTGCCTTGGTGGCGCGCGAACGTCTGCAACCTAAATCATCCTGATTGCATCAGGCTGAGCATGGTCCGGCAGCGCGCGCGGCCCCCGCTGCGCCTGCGATGATCAGGACAGGGATGTCACCCAGAGGATACTGGCGTCTTCGTCGCTGAGCGAAATCACGTTATGGCCCATCGCCGCATCATAATAGGCGCTGTCACCGCGCCGCATTTCGATCGGTTCATAGAACTCGGTATAGAGCCGCACGACGCCGGTCAGCACGTATAGGAATTCCTCGCCATCGTGGCGCACCCAACCATCAAACTCGTCCATCGAGCGCGCCCGAACGCGGGCGCGATAAGGCAGCATCCGCTTGCGCGTCAGGCTGTCGGCCAAGAGTTCATGTTCGTAGGTGGTGGTCGCATGGGCAGACCCCTGACCGGTCTTTGTGACCGTCAGACGCCCGTTCACCTGATCCCGCTGCGGCTGCGTAAACAGCTGTGGAACCGAGATCTGAAGCCCGACGGCAAGCTTCTTCAACGCCTCGTAAGTTGGTGACATCTGGCCATTTTCGATCTTTGACAGGGTCGATCGGGCCAGGCCGGCCTGATTGGCCGCATGTTCCAATGTCCAGTCCCGCGCCTTGCGCAGCTCACGCACACGGGCGCCCAGATCCAGCGGCTCGGTTTCGGCAGCCTCGCCCGACGCACGGGCAATAGTGATGAGCGATTTTGGATCACGAGAGGTCATGCTTTTTCCTATAGGCCGGGGCGCGCCATCTTGCAACGCGTGGATTGCCAAGTTAGCCAATCGACATGCAATCCCTGTTTGACAGCGGGCCCTTCGCGCCCTGCCCCGCGCCGTTCAATCTGGCTGACCACGTGCTTTACCAACGTGGGTCGGTCCAACCTGCCGCCGCGGATGCCATGGCACTTGCGGTTCTGGCGGTTCAGGCAAACGCCGAAGCGTCGACGTCACCGGGCCAGCAGCCAAGCCCCCAGGTGCAGTCCTGGACCTATGGAAACCTGCGGGCCGCTGTGCGTGGAACCGGTACGGGATTGCTGGCGCAAGGTTTGAAACCCGGCGACCGGGTGTTGCTGCGCCTTGGCAATACGCCGATCTTTCCGATCGCCTATCTGGGCGCCATTGCCGTGGGTCTGGTGCCGGTCCCTACGTCATCGCAGCTGACTGAACCGGAGGTCGCACGTATTATCGACGACCTGTCTCCGGCCGCTGTGCTGCGCGATCCCGAGGTTCGGTCGGTGCCACATCCCCACGAGATTGACCGCGACTCACTTGAGGCAATGCAGCGTCACGCTCCGGCAGAAGACAGGTTTCAGATGCCCCTCGGCGACCCTGATCAGCCCGCTTATATCGTCTATACCTCCGGGACCGGCGGAAATCCGCGCGCGGTTGCCCATGCCCATCGCGCCATCTGGGCGCGGCAGATGATGATCCGCCACTGGTATGATCTGCGCCCCGACGACCGGCTGCTGCATGCCGGGGCCTTCAACTGGACCTTCACCCTCGGCACCGGTCTGATGGACCCCTGGAGTATCGGCGCGACGGCTCTGATCCCCGTGGAGGGCACGCCAGTGACCGCGCTGCCGGAGCTGTTGCGTCAGCATCGCGCCAGCCTCTTTGCCGCCGCGCCCGGTGTCTATCGCAAGCTGCTGCAAGCTGACGGGTTGCCTGATCTTCCGGCCCTGCGCCATGGGCTGTGCGCCGGGGAAAAGCTATCGGGCCGACTGGCTCGGAGCTGGCATCAGACCACCGGCACGCAGCTCTATGAGGCCTTTGGCATGTCGGAGTGCTCCACCTTCATCTCCGCGGATCCGGCACGGGATCGCGATGCGGCTGAGGTCGGCGATACCCTGGGGTGGCCGCAGCCGGGGCGACGGGTTGCCATCCTCGATCCTGACGGCAATCCGGTCCCCCGCAACACCCCCGGCGTCATTGCCATTGATCGCCACGATCCCGGGCTGATGCTGGGCTATGTCAACGCGCCCGAGGCGACCAGGGACCGCTATAGGGGCGACTGGTTCCTGACCGGTGACCTTGGCGAAATGATGGGAGATGGCCAGATCCGCTACCTCGGTCGCAATGATGACGTGATGAATGCAGGCGGCTATCGCGTCTCCCCGCTGGAGGTGGAGGCCGCGCTGATGGCCCACCCCGATCTGGAACAGGTTGCCGTCACCTCGGTCGAGGTGAAACCCGACACTCATATTATCGTCGCGTTCTACACCGGTGCCAAAGACGTGACCGCCGAGGCGCTATCGACTTTTGCCAAGACCCGGCTGGCACGATACAAACAGCCCCGCGCCTATCTGCGCCTCGACGCGCTGCCCAGCGGAGCCAACGGAAAACTGCTGCGGCGCGCCCTGCCCGATTGCTATATTCGACACCAAAGGACCCCGTCATGAGCCTCGTTAAGCTGGATATCCTGTCCGACCCGATCTGCCCCTGGTGCTATATCGGCAAGACCCACCTGGACAAGGCGCTGGCCGACGTCGGCGATCATCCGTTTGTCATCGAGTGGCATCCGTTCCAGCTGAACCCTGACATGCCACGCGAAGGCATGGATCGGCGCGCCTATCTTGAGGCGAAATTCGGCGGCAAGGATGGCGCGGTCCGGGCCTATGCCCCGGTCGTTGAACACGCCAGCGCCGCCGGTCTGGAGATCAATTTTGAGGCCATGGAGCGCACCCCCAACACGCTGGACGCCCATCGGCTGATCCACTGGGCCGGGATCGAAGGCAAACAGGGCGCCGTGGTCGATGCTTTGTTTGACGCCTATTTCGTCAAAGCGCTGGATATTGGCGACGCCGAGGTCCTCGCCGATATCGCCGAAGCGGTCGGCATGGACCGGGCCGTCACCCTGCGCCTGTTGTCCGGCGACACAGACGCCGAGGAGATCCGCAGCCGCGATGCCCATTCGCGCAAGATGGGGATCACATCTGTCCCGACATTTGTGGTGGCCAATCAGCACGCCGTTCCCGGCGCCCAACAGCCCGAACTGTGGAAACAGGTTATCGCCGACATTCAGGCGCAGCTGGACCAGGACGCCGCTCCAAATGCGGAGCCGACCTGAGGGGCGGACGGTAACACACTGAAATACTATAAAAAACAATGAAACTGGATCGCTGACCTCTGGCGGTCCGCTTCGCATCTGGCTTACGACGCATAAAGATGCACATAATTCTGTGCGCCCCCGCTTCTGGCCCAATCCCGGTGGATATGTTAGCGCGGACAGAGTGACGCCCAGACAGCGCCCGATTACCGGGGCTCCTGATGTGTCACCAGAGGTTTCAAATGACAAAAGATATTCACATCAGCATGTCAAAAGCTGAGTTCATTGCCCTGATTGCGATGATGTTCGCAACCGTTGCATTTTCCATCGACGCCATGCTGCCAGCCCTGCCCGAAATCGGTCAGACGCTCAGCCCTGACAACCCCAACCGTGCGCAGCTGGTCATTGCCGCCTTTGCGCTTGGCATGGGGATCGGGACCTTCTTTACAGGCCCGCTTTCCGATGCCTTTGGGCGCAGGACGGTCATTTTTGCTGCGGCTGCTCTTTATATTCTCGCCGCGCTGGCGGCCTACGCTAGCTCTTCTATCGAAATGCTGCTGCTCAGCCGTGTGGTCATGGGGCTTGGCGCTGCCGGTCCGCGTGTCGTGGCTCTGGCCATCGTGCGCGATCTCTATTCCGGCCGGGAAATGGCGCGGATGATGTCCATTGCCATGCTGATCTTCACCCTGGTCCCGGCCATCGCGCCGATGCTGGGGGCTGGTATTATTCTGCTGACAAGCTGGCGTGCGATCTTCCTGGCCTTTGCGCTATTTGCGATCATCATCATCCTGTGGATGGGGCTGCGCCTGCCCGAACCCTTGCCGCGGGAAAATCGCCGTCCGTTCCGCCTGCCAAGCCTGCTGGCCGCCGTGGCCGAGATGCTCCAGCACCCGACCGTCCGGCTGTCAATGATGGTCCAGTGCCTGTGCCTGGCGATGCTGTTTTGCATGATCACATTGGTGCAGCCGATCTTTGACGTGGTCTTTGACCGCGCGGCCAGCTTCCCCTTCTGGTTTGGCTTCATTGCCGTGATGTCTGGCACCGGCAGCCTGATCAATGCCTCCGTTGTGGTCCGCCTTGGGATGCGGCGCATGGTGACCTGGGCGCTGGGGGGGCAGATCCTGCTGTCAGCGATCATGCTGAGCCTGGGCACGCTGAACCTGCCGAATGATGTGATGTTCGGCCTCTTTGTGGCCTGGCAGACAAGCGTCTTTTTCATGGCTGGGCTAACCCTAGGCAACCTCAACGCAATGGCGATGGAACCGATGGGTCATATTGCAGGTATGGCAGCCTCGATCGTCGGGGGGGTCTCCACCGTCTTTGCTGCCGCTGCGGCTGCAACCGTCGGGCTTCTGTTTGACGGCTCCATTGCGCCACTGACCGGGTCGATCCTGCTCATGGTCGCCGCAGGCTTTGTCATCATGCTGCATATGGCGCGGGTTGAGAACCGGATCGCAGCCGAATAATCCCGCCCCCAAGAGAATGAAAAGCAAAGCCCCTCCAAAATGTTGGAGGGGCTTTTTCACGTTCTCACTTCAAGCCGATCAGATCAAGCCGATCAGCTGGTTTTGGCCCTGGCCTTCTTCTTCTCGGCAACCACTTTTTCCGCCAGATCCCGCGCGATGGCAAAGGCACCTTTGATCTTGTCGCCGTCTTTCTTCCAGTCCCGACGGACGACAATCTTGTTGTCTTTCACCTTGGCCAGCCCATCCTGGGCCTGGATGAAGTCCACCAGCCCCTGGGGTGATGCGAATTTATCGTTGTGGAACTGGATCGTTGCCCCCTTGGGCCCGCCGTCCAGTTTGGCAATGCCAGCGCGTTTGCACATTGCCTTGATCCGCACCACAAGCATCAGCGTATTGACCTCCTTCGGCAGCGGACCGAAACGGTCGATAAGCTCCGCCGCAAAGCCTTCCAGCTCCACCTTGGTGCTAAGGTCGGAAAGCCGACGATACAGACCCAGACGCACATCCAGATCGGGTACGTACTCCTCTGGGATCAGGACCGGCACCCCTAGGTTGATCTGTGGCGCCCATTGATCATCGCTGCCGGTCAACCCTTCCAGCTCACCAGATTTGATCTTGGCAATCGCCTCTTCCAGCATAGACTGATAAAGCTCATAGCCCACATCACGCATCTGGCCGGATTGCTCCTCGCCCAAGAGGTTGCCAGCGCCGCGAATGTCCAGATCCTGTGACGCCAGAGAGAACCCCGCGCCCAGCGTATCCAGAGACCCCAGTACCCGCAGGCGTTTCTCGGCTCCGGGTGTCAGACGCACCCGCGGCTTGGTGGTGAGATAAGCATAGGCGCGCGTCTTTGACCGGCCCACGCGGCCCCGGATCTGATAGAGCTGCGCCAGACCAAACATATCGGCACGATGCACGACCATCGTATTGGCGGTCGGAATATCCAGGCCGGACTCCACGATTGTGGTCGCCAGCAGAATGTCGAACTTGCCATCGTAAAAGGCATTCATCCGGTCATCCAGATCCCCGGCGGCCAGCTGGCCGTGGGCGATAACGTAGCTCAGCTCGGGCAGCTGCTCCTTCAGGAAGGCCTCGACATCGGGCAGATCGGTGATGCGCGGCACCACGTAAAAGCTTTGCCCGCCACGATAATGTTCCCGCAGTAGCGCCTCGCGGATGGTGACGGCGTCAAACTCGCTGACATAGGTGCGGATCGCCAGACGGTCCACCGGCGGTGTGCCGATGATCGAGAGGTCCCGCACCCCGGTGAGGCTCAGCTGAAGCGTACGCGGAATCGGCGTCGCGGTCAGCGTCAGGACGTGAATGTCGCTGCGCATCTGTTTCAGCCGTTCTTTATGCGCGACCCCGAAATGCTGTTCCTCGTCGATGATCAGCAGGCCAAGGTTCTGAAACCGGATCGATTTGGCCAAAAGCGCATGGGTGCCAACCACGATATCAACCGTTCCGCGAGCCATGCCTTCGCGGGTTTTCGCCGCTTCCTTTGCTGAAACAAAGCGTGACAACTGCCTGACTTCCAAGGGAAACCCGCGAAACCTCTGGGCAAAAGCCGCCGCATGTTGACGGGCAAGCAGCGTCGTCGGCGCGACAATGGCCACCTGCACGCCGGACATCGCCGCAATGAAGGCCGCGCGCATCGCAATCTCGGTCTTGCCAAATCCAACGTCGCCGCAGATCAGACGATCCATCGGCGAGCCGGACTGCAAATCCTCCATCACATCGGCAATGGCACGCAGCTGGTCGTCGGTCTCCTGATAGGGGAAACGGGCGGAGAATTCCTCCCAGGCGTGCGGCGGCGGATCCATCATCGGCGCCTTGCGCAGCGCCCGTTCTGCGGCCACACGGATCAGCCGATCCGCCATCTCGCGGATGCGTTCCTTTAGCTTGGCCTTCTTGGCCTGCCAGGCACCGCCGCCGAGCCGATCCAGAAGCCCCTCATCGTGGCCGTATTTGGACAGCAGTTCAATGTTTTCGACCGGCAGGTACAGCTTTGATTGTTCTGCATATTCCAGCAGAATACACTCATGCGCCGCGCCAGCGGCGGTCACCACCTCCAGACCCTTGTAGCGGCCAATCCCATGGTCCACATGCACCACCAGATCACCGGGGCTGAGCGATTGGGTTTCAGTGAGGAAATTCTCGGCCTTGCGCCGCTTCTTGGGCGCGCGGATCAGCCGGTCACCCAGCACATCCTGTTCGGAAATCACTGTCAGATCGGCGGTCTCGAATCCGTGCTCCAGCGCCCAGACCGCCAGATGCAACCCAGATTTGCCGATCCGGGTGCCATCGCGGATCGCGATCACCTCGGCCAGGCCCTCATCCTCGATCAGGCCGGTCAAACGCTCTCGGGCGCCCTCTGAATAAGAGGCAACAACCACCGGACCCACCTGCAAACGCGCTTTAATATGATCTGCCAGCGCACTGAACAAGCTCACATTTTCCAGCTGTCGCTCCGGCGAGAAATTGCGTCCGATCCGCCCACCGGCATCAATCACCCCCGGCCCGCTGGCCTGTGGCAGCGGATGGAACTGGATCACCCGGTGATCCGCGATCGCGGCCTCCCAAGCGGCATCATCCAGATACAGCAGCCCCGGCGGCACCGGTTTATAGACGGTATCCATCCGCCCCTTCTGCGCCATCGCGATCTTGCGCGTCTCATATTGGTCCGCGATGCTGTCCCAACGCGCCAACCGAGCCGGTGTCACCTGATCGTCCAATGTCACCGTGGCTGACGGCAGATAGTCAAACAGCGTTTCCAACCGCTCATGAAAGAACGGCAACCAATGCTCGATGCCCTGGTATTTTCGCCCGGCTGAAACCGCCTCGTAAAGCGGATCATCGGTGCCCGCTGCGCCAAACTCAATCCGGTAGTTCTGCCGAAACCGGGTCACCGCCGCCTCATCAAGGATCACCTCGGAAACCGGCGCCAATTCAACCACGCTCAGCTTTTCGGTGGTCCGCTGGGTGGCGGGATCAAACCGCCGGGCCCCATCCAGCACATCCCCAAAGAGATCCAGCCGTACCGGACCGCTCTGTCCCGGCGGATAGATATCAATGATACCGCCCCGCACCGCAAAATCTCCCGGCTCCATCACCGTCGGGCTCTTGGTGAATCCCATCCGTGTGAGGTAGCTGCGCAGCGCCTCCTCGTCGATGCGACGGTCCACTTCGGCGGTAAAGGCGGAATCCTTCAGAACCTGTCGTGCAGGCACCCGCTGGGTCGCCGCATTCAGCGTGGTGAGCAGCACAAATTGCCCCGGCATCTGATGCACAAGCGCCGCCAGCGTCGCCATCCGGGCCGCGGCAATATCTGCATTGGGCGACACACGGTCATACGGCAGGCAATCCCAGCCCGGAAAGCTGATCACCGGCATGTCGGGCGCAAAAAAAGCCAGCGCCGCCCGGGTCGCTTCCATCCGCTTGTCGTCGCGCGCCACATGCAGGACAGGACCATTGCTGCTGGCCGCCTCTTTCAGGATCAGCCGCGCATCAAAACCTTCTGGTGCGCCGCCCGCGGTGATTGCCCGTTGCGCCATCTACGTCTCTCTTTCGTCGTCTGCCCGCAGGCGATTAGCCGAGGAACCCGATTTGAAGGTTCTGATACATGCCCCAGAGCGCGGTGACAAAAATCGCCACCATCCCCACCAGCTGAATGAACAGCCGGCTGAGGGTCAGCTGCCGGATCAGGGTTTCCCCCGCCAGCCCTTCGCGGTGGATCCGGCGCGCGGAGTTCCAGTTAATTAGGCCGACAAACCCCATGGGAAAGGCCAGCAGGAACACGGCCTGGGCAAATTCAACACCGTAGTAAAACCCCAGCATCCCCAGCATGGCGAGCACAAAACAGGTCATGCCCAGCACCCAGTGGCCCGATACATCGGTGATATACATCATCCGGTTCACATTGACCCGCGCAATCGCCTCCAGATCCAGCGCTGCCTGTCCACCCTGCTTGCGGGCGCGGTACACCATGTCAAACGGCACCCCCATCACCCAATGGCTGGCAGAGGACCAGACAACGGCCAGCGCGATCCAGTACCACAGGTTGGAAAAGGACCGCAGATCAATCAGCTCGGTCAAGGTATGAAACAGATCCACTGCGCGGCCCTTCTCTCGTCCAGTCTTTGCGCTCCTATATCCCCCGCGCGGCGCCCTGGCACAAGGGGTGGCCCCGCGCCGCCATAAGATGGGGACATTTGGCGCGGCGAATCTGTCACTTGTCGCCGCCGTCATTCCATGCGACCCAAAGGGAGACCACCGCGACCGCCCCCGGTCGCGCCAAAGACCTGCGAGGACCCGATGAACCCGACCGTCGCCCCATTTCCCGCTGCCCGTCCACGCCGGCTGCGCAGCACGTCTGCCCTGCGCAATCTGGTGCGTGAAACCACCTTGACCAGCGACGATCTGATCTGGCCGGTTTTTGTCCGTGACGGCGAGGCGATCGAAGAGCCGATCCCCTCCATGCCTGGTGTTACCCGGCGCAGCATCGACAAGGTGGCCGAAGCCGCCGTCGAGGCGCAGGCGCTTGGTATTCCGGCGATCTGTCTGTTTCCCTATACCGACCCCGCGCTCAAGACCGAGGATTGCGCAGAAGCCTGGAGCCCCGACAATCTGGTCAACCGCGCCATCCGCGCCATCAAATCCGCCGCACCGGATATAGCGGTGATGACCGATGTGGCGCTGGATCCCTATAATATCAACGGCCATGACGGCTATGTCGTCGATGGCGAAATCGTCAACGACGAAACCGTCGAGGCGCTGGTCAAGATGACCGTGGCCCAGGCCGATGCCGGTGCCGATATCATTGGCCCCTCCGACATGATGGATGGTCGTATCGGCGCCATGCGCCGCGCGCTTGAAGCGGCGGGCCACCGCAATGTCACCATCCTGTCCTATGCGGCCAAATACGCCTCCGCATTCTACGGACCCTTTCGCGATGCCGTCGGCGCCTCCGGCGCGCTAAAGGGGGACAAGAAGACCTATCAAATGGACCCGGGCAATACCGATGAGGCGCTGCGTATGATCGAACGCGATCTGAGCGAAGGCGCCGATATGGTGATGATCAAACCGGGGCTGGCCTATCTCGACATCTGTCAGCGGGTGAAATCCACCTTTGGCGCACCCACCTTTGCCTATCAGGTCTCCGGCGAATACGCGATGATCGAGGCCGCTGCGCAGAATGGCTGGATCGACGGCGAACGCATCATGATGGAAAGCCTCATGGCCTTCAAACGGGCGGGCTGCGATGGCGTGCTGAGCTATTACGCCCCGGCTGCGGCGCGGCTGCTGAACGGCTGATCCGCATCGGACCGGTGGCCGCTTTCGTGCATTGCGCGGGCAGCGGATCGCCTAAAATTGACGGCAGGAAGCCGCTGATTGCGGCGGTCGCAGTGATGACAGACGGCAGCTTTCCGCGTATACCATGCCACAGAGCCAGAGAACTGGCCGAAACTGAACAGTGACAGGCCGAAATGACAGCCCGCGCGGCGCCGGCCCCAGAAAACAGGCAAACAAGATGAGCAGCTCTTATTCTTCCCGTTTGACCCGGCGCGGTTTTGCGCTTGGCGCCCTCGTCGGTGCCGGTGTCACCGCCGCCTGCGGCAATGGCATCGGCAACAGCAATGCCAGCAAGATCGACGCCCGCGTCGATGCAACTCTCAGCCAGATGTACAGCCAATACCCCGGCGCCGTCGCGCTGGCCGAAAAATCAACCGGCATGCTGGTGATGCCACTGGTGACCGAGGCAGGCTTCCTTGTCGGTGGCGCCTTCGGCCGCGGCGCGCTGCGCATCGACGGCGTAACGGTGGATTATTATTCCACCGTAAAGGGGAATGCAGGCCTGCAGATCGGCGCACAGCAATACGCCCATGTGCTGTTCTTCATGACCCAGGAAGCACTGTCGAACTTCCGCCGCTCCTCCGGCTGGGCCGCGGGCGCCGATCTGGAATATGTGATCCGCGACGAAGGCGACTCGCTGGCCGCCGATACCAATACGCTGAACAGCCCTATCCTGGCAGCGGTCTTCGGACAGGCAGGGCTGCGTCTTGGCGCCACCCTGGAAGGCACCAAATACACCCGCATTATCCCCTGATCCCTGCCCGCGCGCGCCCCGGCGGAGCGGATCAGCCAAGCTGGCAAAGCGCGCGGCACGAAACAGGGTTTCGACTGTCGCGCGGCTGCCTATCTTCTGGCCCGAAATATCCCCGCCGGAGGCATGGCCTTTCCATCAGGAAAGGCCATTTTCATACCGACCTACTCAAAGGCCTTCAGGCGTTTGAACAGGCTGGAGGTGTCCCAGCGGCCGCCGCCCAGTTTCTGGACATCCTTGTAAAACTGATCGACCAGCGCCGTAACCGGCAGGCTCGCGCCGGTTTCCTCCGCCGCATCCAGACAAATGCCCAGATCCTTGCGCATCCAATCGACCGCAAACCCATGCTCGAAGTGATCGTCCAGCATGGTCTCATGCCGATTGACCATCTGCCAGCTGCCTGCCGCGCCCTGGCTGATCACTTCCACCACAGCCCGACCATCCAGCCCCGCCTTCTCGGCGAAATGCAGCGCCTCGCTCAGCCCCTGAACCAGCCCGGCGATGGCAATCTGGTTGCACATCTTGGTCATCTGGCCAGCGCCGCTGTCGCCGATCCGGCGGCAGATCCGCGCATAGGCGCCGATGATGGGCTCTGCCTTGTCATAGGCGGCCTGATCGCCGCCGCACATGACCGAGAGCACGCCATTCTCCGCCCCCGCCTGTCCGCCGGAAATCGGAGCATCGACAAAAGCCAGATCCAGATCCGCCGCAGCGCCATATAAGTCGCGCGTGACCTTCGCCGATACGGTGGTGTGATCGACAAAGATCGCCCCCGCGTCCATGCCGCCAAAGGCACCGTCATCGCCCAAGCAGACGCTGCGCAGATCATCGTCATTGCCAACGCAGGCCATCACGAACTCAGCCCCTGCCACGGCCGCACGCGGCGTTGCGGCGGCGCGGCCACCATGTTCCTTGGCCCAAGCCTCTGCCTTGGCCGCAGTGCGATTATACACCGTGACCTCGTGACCGGCGGCCACCAGATGACCGGCCATCGGATAGCCCATCACTCCCAAACCCAAGAATGCAATCTTCGCCATCTGCTTTCCCCCTGATGCGTCTTGTCCTATGTTGGCGCCACCCTAGCAGCCGCGCCGCCCGGTGCAATCTGCGAGGGCGACAATCTGCGCCATAACCGGGCCAATAACGCCAAAAACCTGAGGAAACGCACCACCGATGGGACTTCTCTTTCGCTGGCTCCTGCGCCTTGCCGCCGCTTTGATTCTGCTTCTGGTGATGGGGCTTGGTCTGGTCTATTTCCTCGCCGCGCAATCCCTGCCCGACTACGACAAGGAGATCACCCTGCCCGGCCTCCTCGCACCGGTGGAGATCGTGCGTGACAATGCCAATGTGCCGCATATCTTCGGCAGCTATGGCGCCAGCGATGAAGATGTCTATTTCGGTCTCGGCTATGCCCATGCGCAGGATCGCCTGTGGCAGATGACCACCCTGCGCCGCACCGCCATGGGCCGCCTGTCGGAGATCTTTGGCAGCCGCACCGTACAGGTCGACACGCTGATCCGGCGGCTGGACATCTACCGGCTGGCGCAGCAGTCGGTCGCCGCGCAGACGCCTGAGACGATGACCGCCCTGCGCGCCTATTCCGCAGGGGTCAATGCCCGGCTGCAAGAGATCAACGAGGATGCGCTGGGGCGCGGCGCACCTGAGATGTTCCTGTTCAATGTGCCCATGGCGCCCTGGCAGCCCGCCGACAGTATCGCGGTTATGAAACTGATGGGCCTCAAGCTATCAGGGCACATGCAGGAGGAAATCCTACGCGCCCGTACCTCTCTGGCGCTGCCGGATCCCAGCCGACTGAAGGACATCCTGCCCGACGCCCCCGGCAATGGCGTGGCGGCCCTGCCGGAATATGCCGCGCTGTTTCCCCAGCTGCCCCGTCATGCCAGCACCAGCACCGATGGCAGCCAGACGCTGCCCTTCATGCCGATTGCGCCGCGCGGGCTGGCCGGCGCCTCCAACGCCTGGGCTGCGGCACCCAGCCGGTCGGCGGCGGGCGGCACGCTGCTGGCCAATGATCCGCATCTGGAGCTGACGGCACCCGGTCTGTGGTATCTGGCGCGGCTGGAACTCGGCACCGGCGGTGTCATCGGCGCCACCATTCCCGGCATTCCCGCTGTGATCTCCGGCCGCTCGGACCTGCTGGGCTGGGGGGTGACCTCCTCTTATATGGATGATCAGGATCTGTTCATCGAACAGCTGAACCCGGACAATCCCGAGGAATACAAGACCGCCGACGGCTTCAAGCGGTTCACCAGCCGCCCTTCGATCATCAATATCAAGGATGAGACGCCGGTCACCCTGACCCTGCGCTGGACCGACAATGGCCCGGTGCTGCCCCGCTCGCTGTTCGATCTTGCGTCGATCACACCGCCCGGTCATGTGGTCAGCCTCGGCTGGACCGGCCTTAGCGCGCAAGACACCTCGATGAGCGCCGCACTCGAGCTGATGCGGGCCAATACAGTCGCAGAGGCGATCGAAATCGGCGAAGGCTATTTCGCCCCCTCGCAGAACCTGACCCTTGCCGACAGGACCACGGTCGCGCTCAAAACCGTGGGCGCCATACCGCAGCGCGACGCACGGCACCAAAGCCTGGGCCGGATGCCGAGCCAGGGCTGGCGCCCCGAGAACCAGTGGCAGGGCCGCGCACCCTATGCCGCCAACCCGGAATTTGTCTCGCCCATCGGCGGCATTCTCGGCAATACCAACAACAAGCTACTGGACCGCCCCTTCCCCAACCATGTGTCCTACACCTGGGGCGATACCCAGCGGATCAACCGCTGGAAAAAGCTGATGCAGGACCGCCAGGTCCATACCCGTGACAGCTTTATCGAGGCACAGCTCGACACCGTGTCCTATACCGCGCGCACCCTGCTGCCGCTGATTGGTGCCGATCTGTGGTTCACGGGAGAGGCCGCCCCCGAGGGTACCCGCGAACGTCAGCGCCAGATCGCCCTGACCCTGCTGTCAGAGTGGAACGGTGAGATGAACGAACATCTGCCGGAACCGCTGATCTATGCCGCCTGGGTTCGGGCTTTGCAGAAACGCCTGATCACTGACGATCTCGGCCCGCTGGCTGCTGAGTTCACGCAGGTCGACCCGCTGTTCCTTGAACGGGTCTTCCGCGATGTCGAAGGCGCCTCGGTCTGGTGCGATATCCGCCAAAGCGCACCTACAGAGAGCTGCACCGAATTGGCCCGCCTGGCCCTTGATGATGCACTGATCTGGATCGAAGAAACCTATGGGACCGCATTGGAATCCTTGCGCTGGGGCGATGCCCATCAGGCCACCCAGAACCACGAAGTGCTGGGCGAGGTGCCCCTGCTGCGGGTTTTTGTAAACATCCGTCAGTCCACCAGCGGCGGCGACAACACGCTGCAGCGGGGGCTCACCTCCGGCAAAGGCGAGCACCCGTTCAGCAACGTTCACGCCGCAGGCTATCGGGGTGTCTATGATTTTGCCGATCCTGACAGCTCCGTTTTCATCACCGCCACCGGCCAATCCGGCCATTTCCTGTCGCGGCACTACGACGACATGTCCCAGCTCTGGCGGCGCGGCGAATATATCCCGATGTCACTGGACGAGGATTTGGCCCGGGCAGCAGCCGTTGGTATCACCCGGCTGATCCCCGCGGCCCCCGCGGAATGAGGCGGGCGATCCGGCGCCCGCAGCTAAACGTATCTGTTTCAAAACAAAATACCCCGCAACCGGTCCGGTTGCGGGGTATTTTCTAGACGAACTGCGCGATCTGATCAGAGCGCCGCGAAGCGATTCTTCTGTGTCTCGGTCCACAGAACAGTCAGCTCAAACCCGGTATCGGTCTGGGTTTCGCTTTGCACAACATCCTGTTCAAACAACCAGGCACGCTGCTTTCCTTGCGCGAATGTCAGGGTGATATCATCCTCATGCCGGATCAGCCGCAGCTTGTCGGTGATATCCGCCAACAGCCCATCCAGCCCCTCGCCGGTGATCGCAGAGATGGCATGAATGCCCTCTTCACGCTCCGCGCGCTGGCGGCGGGCCTCGGCCTCTTCCTCATCCAGAAGATCAAGCTTGTTCCAGACCTCAATCCGCGCACGGCTGTCATCAACCCCGAGCGAGGTCAGAATGCTCTCGACATCCGCCGCCTGGTTCTGGGTCTCGTCATGGCTGATATCGCGTACATGCACAACCACATCGGCGGCCAACACCTCTTCCAGCGTTGCCCGGAACGCAGCAACAAGCTCGGTCGGCAGATCAGAAATAAACCCAACCGTATCCGACAGGATGATTTCCGGCCCATCCGGCAGCTCAACCCGGCGCATGGTCGGATCCAGCGTGGCAAAAAGCATGTCCTTTGCCATCACCTCGGCACCGGTCAGCCGGTTGAAAAGCGTCGATTTTCCGGCGTTGGTATAGCCCACCAGCGCCACAATCGGATAGGGAATCTTGGCCCGTGCTGCGCGATGCAGCGTCCGGGTTTTCACCACCTTGTCCAACTGCCGGCGCAGCCGAACGAGCTGCTCGTCAATGGCGCGCCTGTCGGCCTCGATCTGGGTTTCGCCGGGTCCGCCGACAAATCCCAATCCGCCACGCTGCCGCTCCAGGTGGGTCCAGGCCCGCACCAGTCGCGTGCGCTGATAGCTGAGTGCCGCCATTTCAACCTGCAACACCCCCTCACGGGTGCGCGCCCGGTCCGAGAAGATCTCGAGGATCAGCCCGGTCCGGTCAAGGATTTTGACCTTCCAGGCCTTCTCAAGATTGCGCTGCTGAACCGGCGACACCGGGCCGTCGATCAGGACCAGCTCCACCTCTTCGGCCTGGAACATCGCCTTCAGCTCTTCGATTTTCCCGGATCCAAACAGCATCCCCGCATGCGCCTTTGGCAGGCGCACGACGTCCGATCCGATCACCTCGATGTCGGGCAGAGCCTCGGCCAATGACACGCCCTCAGCAAGGGCGGACACCGCATCGCGGCGATCGCGGTCTGATTTGATATCGGGATGCACCACCCAGGCACGGGTGGGCGTCCGGTCATGCTCCATCAAGAGGCGTCTTCACCTTCATACAGGCTGATCGGCTGGGCAGGCATGATCGTCGAGATGGCGTGTTTGTAAACCAGTTGCGACTGCCCGTCCCGACGCAGCAGGACACAGAAATTGTCAAACCATGTGATCACACCCTGCAACTTTACGCCGTTGATCAGAAAGATGGTGACCGGAACCTTGGTTTTACGAACGTGGTTCAGGAAGGCATCCTGAAGATTCTGTCTGTCCGAAGCCATTATTATTATCTCGCCTTTGTTCTTGTCGCGCTGCGGACCAGCGCCCCGTTAATGAATACTATGAACGCAGATAGTCGGAGTTTCCACCCGAAAATTACTCATATGACGTCCACGGTAACCATGATTGATCAGCTGCGCCAGAGGTTTGGTGTCATAAGGGCAATGATCGCCAATGTTTCCAGCCGTCCCAACACCATGGCAAAGCACAGGATCAGTTTTGCGCTGGCTGTCAGATGGATCAGGGCGATGGGTTCGGATCCTGCGACCTCGGTCAACGGGCCGGTTGTGGACAGGGTCGCAATGGTCAGGATCAGCGCCTGTTCGAAATCCGAACCAACTGCGGCCAGACTGATGCTGATCACCGCCAGTGACAGCGCAAACAGCATGAAGAACACCCAGGCAACAAAAGCCCCGTTGCGTTGCAGTCGCCGATTGCCCTTGCCCTCGTTGCTGACGGAGGACGGATGCACCAGCCGTTCCATCTCGCGCAAGCCGTTCAGATAAAGCGCATAGACCCGCAGCAGTTTCACCCCGCCTGCCGTGGTGGCGACGCCGCCGCCGATCACCGCAAGCCCCAGTAGGATCATGCCCGGCGTATCCAGCCCCGACCATTGGCGGGCGGTTTCCCAGTCGGCGCTCTCGAACCCGGTGGTCGACAGGAACGACAGCACGGTAAAAGTCGCCCCCCACCATGAGTGCAGCCCCTGCATCAGATCACTGGTGGTTGCGACATCAAAACTGGCGATCCAATGGCGCAGGAACAACAGCAGAGGCACGCCAAAGACGATCAGCAGGCCGATGCGGAACTCTGGGTCGCGATCCAACCGGCTATGGCCGCTGGTCACCGTATCGGCCGAAAACGTCAGCCGAGACAGGGCAAAGAACATGAACAGGAACATCACCATTTCCCCGGCGATGCCACTGGCGCCATTCTCCACGCCGCCCACCGCCGAGATCCCGGAGGTGGCCAGCACCGACATCGCATGTCCCAGCGCAACAAGGGCGGTCTCGCCCGTGATGATCAACAGGATCCACAGAACCAGCGTCAGCCCGGCATAAAGCGGCGCCAGGGTTTTGGTCACCACCACCAGTTTGCGACGTGGATCAGCCCGCTGCATATGGAGCGGCGTCTCGGTGCCGCGTCCCGGCTCCCCCCGCGCGGTCACCTCAAATCCCCCCAGCGACAGCGGCGCCAGAATGGCCGAGGCCGCAACCCACATCAGCAGCCCACCCAGCCAGCCCACCATGGCCCGCCACAGATGCACGCTCGGCGGCAGGCGGTTGGGATCGGCAAATACATCCGCCCCGGTGGTGGTGATCGCGCTGACCATATCGAAATAGGCGTTGAGATAGCTGGTGTTGCCCAGGGCATCCTGCACCGGAACCGCCAGGAATGCGGGCAACACGGCAAAGCTCGCAAGCAGCGAGGTGAGCTGCCCCGGCATGCTGTACCGCGGCATCCGGTTGCCCATCGAAAGCCCGACCAGTACAACCAGCATCAATCCCAGCACACCGGAATAGAAGAAACTGCGCGAGGTCTGGTGATCATCCAGGATCAGCGCGTGAACGGCAGGCACCCACATCGCCAGCGCGGCCACCATCAGGATCAGCAGAAAGAGCGGCAGACGCAGCAGGCCGCCTGTCTTTTCCATCGGCTGTTTGCGATGACGCGCCATGTTAGAAGAAGTCAATCGAGACCTGCATCAGGCGCTCAACCTCCGGCACATCCGCAGCCATGGCAAAGAGCGCGATCACATCGCCCTCCTCGATCCGCATTCCTCCGGTCGGCCGCATCACCTTACCGTTCTTGCTAACGGCGCCGACCAGTACCCCTTCGGGGAACGCGATGTCGCGGATCATCTGCCCGGCCATGGGAGAGGTCGACATCACCTCGGCCTCGATCACCTCGGCCTCGGCATCGCCGATGGAATAGACCTGTCGCACCCGGCCATAGCGGATGTGGCGCAGGATCGAGCTCACCGTTGTGGCCCGCGGATTGATATAGGCGTCGATCCCCAGCGGCGCCATCAGCGGCACCAGCGTCGGATCGTTGATCAGTGCAATCGCCAGCGGGCAGCCTTCGGCCTTGGCCCGCACAGCGGCCAGCATATTGACCTTGTCGTCATCGGTGACCGCCAGCATGGCGTCGGCCCGGTCGATCCCCGCCTCGATCATCAGGCTGCGATCCAGACCATCGCCGTTCAGCACGATGGTTCGCTCCAGCGTCTCGGCGGCGCGTTCGGCACATTTGCGGTTGCGCTCAATCATCTTGGCACGGGTGCGCCCAGTCCGGGCCTCCAGCGCCTTGGCCACCTCAAGCCCGACATTGCCGCCGCCAACGATCACTACGCGATCCTGGCGTTTCTGTTGTTTGCCAAACACTTCGATCGTGCGGCTCACGTCATCAACATGGGCAAACACATAGGCGCTGTCCCCCACAAACAGCTGATCCCCCGGCTCTGGCGCAAACAGGGTGCCATCGCGGCGAATGCCCACAACGATGGCCCGCAGCGTCGAAAACAGATCCGTCAGCTGTCGCAGCGGCGTGTTGACCACCGGACAGTCCTCGTCAATCTGCACCCCCAACAGCTGCGCTTTGCCGTCCATGAACATCTCTGTATCAAAGGCGGCAGGCGCCGAAAGACGCTGCATCGCCGCCGCGGCCACCTCGCGCTCGGGGCTGATCACCACATCAATCGGCAGGTGGTCGCGGCGGTAGAGATCCGAATAAATCGCTTCGAGATAGCTTTTTGACCGCAGTCGCGCGATCTTGCGCTGGATCGAAAAGACCGAATGAGCCACCTGGCAGGTGACCATATTGACCTCATCCGAATGTGTGGCCGCAATGATCATGTCTGCGTCACGGGCACCGGCGCGGGTCAGCACGTCCGGGTAGGAGGCGAAGCCGGCAATCCCCTGCACATCCAGCGTATCCGTCGCGCGGCGCACCAGATCGGGATTGTTGTCCACCACGGTCACGTCATTGTGCTCCCCCGACAGGTGCCGGGCGATCTGCCAGCCGACCTGACCTGCGCCACAGATAATAACCTTCATGTGCTTGTTCCTCAGGGCGCTGCTGCGCGAAATCGCGCGTTTTGAATGACAGAAGCCGCCGGAACGGTCAATTCAATTGTCTTACCGCCCGTTCTGGCGCACAATCAAAGGATGTCCATAAGAAATCATATGCTTGCCGCACTGCTGGTGACATCAGCGCTGGCGGCCTGTGGCCCGGTTCCGGTCTATTACCGCGCCGGTGCGGATGTGGCCCGGCGCGATGCGGATCTCCTCGCCTGCGAGGTCAGCGCCCTGCGCGACGCCCCGGTGGCCACCCAGATCCGCCAGCACCCGCCGATCTTTCGCCCCGGTGGCGAGGTTTGCCGCAACGGGCGTTGCTATCACCGGGCCGGCTATTGGGAGGATGGCGGCATCTATACCGTGGACGTAAACGCCGATCTGCGCCAGCGGGTCGAGCGGTCCTGCATGGCCGCGAAGGGCTACGAAAACATCGCCGTAGAACGCTGCCCGCAATCGGTGGCGGATGCCGTCGGGGCGCGGCGCGCCGCAACCCTGCCTCAACTCAGCCAGACCTCCTGTGCGATCGAACGCCGTGGTCAGTCGCCACAGATCGTGGCGACGACGCCCTAAGGCTCAACCACGGCATACCGAGCTTTCAGCCAGAAAACCCTGACAACCCACTGATAAGCAGGGGATATGGCCTGAATCAGACCATATCCTCTTCGGTTTCCTTCTCAACATGCGCGATCCGCGCGCCTGCCTTGTTCGAGGTGACAACCCCCAGCGATTTCAGTTTGCGGTGCAAGGCGGAGCGTTCCATCCCGACAAAAGACGCGGTGCGGCTGATATTGCCGCCAAAGCGGTTGATCTGGGTCAGCAGATATTCGCGTTCAAACGCCTCGCGGGCCTCCCGCAGCGGCAGCGTCGCCAGCGCCCCGGAAAGCACAACCCGGCTCTGGTCATCAACCGCTTCTTCATCGCGGGGCAGATCCTTTGGCTCAATCGGACCGCTGCTTTCGCCAAGGATCAGAACCCGTTCCACCATGTTCTTCAACTGCCGCACATTGCCCGGCCACAGCATGGTCTGCATCAGGGCAATGGCATCCTCGCTAAGCTTGCGCAGCGGCAGGCCCTGGCTCTGGTTGAAATGCGCGATGAAATGATCCGCCAGCAGCGGAATATCCTCGCGCCGGTCGGCCAGCGAGGGCACCGGGATCGGCACCACATTCAGGCGGTGATAGAGCTCCTGACGGAAGCGATCCGCCTCAATCTCGCGCTCCAAGTCCTTGTTTGTCGCGGAAATAACCCGCAGGTCAACGCGCACCTTATCGGCCCCGCCAACCCGCTGGAACTGCTGATCCACCAGCACCCGCAGGATCTTTGACTGGGTCCCAAGCGGCATATCCGCCACCTCGTCAAAGAAGATCACGCCGCCATGCGCCTGTTCCAGCAGCCCCGGCTCAACTCCGCGTTCGGCGCTTTCCCGACCAAACAGCACCTCTTCCATACGGTCCGGCTCGATACTGGCGCAGTTCACCGTCACAAAGGGGGCAGAGGCGCGATTGGACTGGGTGTGAATATAGCGCGCTGCAATCTCCTTGCCGCTGCCCGCAGGCCCCGTCAGCATCACCCGGCCGTTGGACTTTGTCACCTTGTCCAACTGGCCAATCAGCGCACGATAGGCCGCGGAGGCCCCGATCATCTCGCTCACGCCGGCATCCTGACGCTTCAGATCGGAGTTTTCGCGGCGCAGCTTCGAAGCCTCCATCGCGCGGCGAATAACCACCAGCAACTGGTCGATATTAAAAGGTTTTTCGATGAAATCATACGCGCCCTGCTTGATCGCGGCGACGGCAATTTCAATATTTCCATGGCCGGAAATGATCACCACGGGGATTTCCGGGTTGTCGCGTTTCACCACCTTCAGGATGTCGATCCCATCCATCTGGCTGTCCTTCAGCCAGATATCGAGGATCAGGAGCGCCGGCGGCTCGGCGTTGAGCGCGGCCATGCATTCCTCAGAGCTGCCGGCCTTGCGCGTTGCATAGCCTTCATCCTCAAGGATATCGGAAACCAGCTCACGGATGTCGCGTTCGTCGTCAACAATCAGAATGTCACTCATGTCAGACCTGCTTTCACTGTACTCTTATTGGGGGCTGCCGCCTCATGTGCGGCAGGCAGGCGGATCACGGCCATGGCGCCATAATGGGCCTGACCTTCGAACACCGGTGCGTCTTCCAGCACCAGCGTTCCGCCGTGTTCTTCGATGATCTTCTTGACGATTGGCAGGCCGAGGCCGGTGCCTTCGTCACGGGTGGTCACATAGGGTTCAAACAAACGGGCACGGTCTTCTGGCAGACCGATGCCATTGTCGGCGATGGTGACCTCATAGCCGGTTTTCGTCGAGGTGACGGCAATGCGAATTTCCGGATTCAGATCCGGCACGCCACCTTTTTGCTTCAGGGTTTCAACGGCTTCGCCCGCGTTCTTGATCAGATTGGTCAAGGCCTGGCCGATCATGGTTGCATCCAGATCGGCAAGCATCGGTTCGGTGGGCAGATCGGCGGTGATGCGCAGATCAGGCTGGCCTGCCCGTTGCAGGGTCACCGCATCGCGCAACAGCTTCACCAGATCCTCTTCGCGGCGCTCCGGCTCCGGCATCCGTGCGAATTTTGAAAACTCGTCAACAATGCGGCGCAAGTCATTGGTCTGGCGCACGATCACATCTGTCATGGATTGCAGGAGATCGCTGTTCTCCTCACCCAGCTTGGGCGCGAATTTGCGCTTGATACGCTCGGCACTCAGCTGGATCGGGGTCAGCGGGTTCTTGATCTCATGGGCAATCCGACGGGCCACATCGCCCCAGGCCGCCATCCGCTGGGCGCTGACCAGGTCGGTGACATCGTCAAAGGCAACCACATAGCCCTCAAGCCGCCCCTCCTCGCTGCGCCGTGGCGACATCCGCACCAGCAGGTTCTCCAGCTGCCCCTGGCGCGTCACCTTGACCTCATCCTGCACCACATCGGCGCCGGTTTCGCTCAATTCCACAAACAGCGGCCCAAACTCCGGCACGGCCACAGCCAGTGCCAGCGACTGACGATCGCCATTCCAATCCAGCAGGCGCTCGGCGGAGCGGTTCACAAAGGTCACCCGCCCCTCAGGGTCCAGCCCGACCACACCCGAGGTCACTGACATCAGCACGGAATCAAACAACCGGCGGCGGCGTTCGATCTGGCGGGTGTTCTCAAGCAGCGTGTCGCGCTGCTCGCGCAGCTCCAGCGTCATTTGGTTGAAATAGCGCCCCAGCTGCGAAATCTCGTCATCGCCGTCGTCTTCGGGCACCTGCACGTTGAGATTGCCCGCCCCGACCCGGCGCGCGGCAATCGTCAGCCGTCCGACAGGCCGCGACAGCCGTTCGGCAAACCACATGCCCAGCCACATCGCCGCAAGGATCAGGATCACCGCAAAACCGAGGTACAACAGCACAAAGTCAAACAGAACCCGCCCGCGTTCGCTCTCCAGCTGCTGGTAGAGATGCGCAGTTTCCTTAGTGTCATCCAGGAGGCTCAGCAACTCACCGTCCACATCACGGCTGACATACAGGAAGCGGTCGACAAACGCATCCAGCCGCACCAGCGCCCGCAGTTCGCTGTTTTCCCAGTCCTGGATCAGCGTAACCCCGTTAAACGACGCCTTGCTGATGTCAGCGGTGCGCGGCTCTTCAAAGTCAAACTCATAGGAGCGTTCGCCACGGGCCCGGATGGCCCCGGCGCCATCCACCACATAAGCCTCCTGGAGGCCGCGTTGGATCTGCAATTGCCCCTGTGTCAGCACCTGGCGCAGCTGCCCGTCGCTGATGAAGAAATTGCGGTTCCGGCTGTTGTCGATATAGCGCGCCAGCGCCACCGCATCCTCCGACAGGTCGCGCTGCTGCTGCTCCTGATAGGCCTCAGCGGCGGCAAGAGAACTTCCCACGACCTGACGGACTCGGTCCGAAAACCAGCCCTCAAGGCCCACGTTCACGGTCAGGCCGGCAAACAGCGCCACGATCACGGTGGGCGTCAGCGCCAGAAAGGCGAAGGCCCCGATCAGCCGCAGATGCAGCCGGGAGCCCGCGGATTTGGCCCGTCGGGCTGCGATCAACCGCCCAACCTGCGTCAGGACCAGTGCCGCGACAGCCAGCACATAGATCAGATCAGCCAGCAGGATCAGCCGCAGCGACAGCGAGGCGACCCCTTGCGAGAACGGGCCGATGATCAGAAATGTCGAGAGCGCCAGCACAGGCCCCAGAACAACCAGCCCAAGCGCGCCGACATTGCGTGCCCTGCGGGTTCTGCGCCAGCGGTCAAGGGCCGCAAATGGCCCGTATGCCGAGCGAAGATGTGACCTCTGCGCCACGTACCGTCCCCATCCTGATGTGCGACCATTCTGGCCGACCGCCACATATCGTGATCGTCACCAGCGCGAACGCTGATCTGCCACGGTTCTGTGGCTATATTACATCAGTTTGCGACGGCGTGTCACCTCAATATCAAGGTCGGTGATCTTCTTGCGCAGCGTATTGCGGTTAATACCAAGTAAATCCGCACATTTTGCCTGATTTCCGCCGGTCATCGCGAGCGATAATTCAATCAAAGGGGTCTCAACCTCCCGCATCAACCGGGCATATAGGCCGGGTGGCGGCAGCATATCGCCGTGCAGATCGAAATAGCGCTGCAAATGGCGCGCCACTGATTCCGACAGTTTCTCGGTACTGAGGGCCGCACCGCTGGCTGCCAGCGGCTCCCCGCCCGATTGCGCGCCCAGCGCACCGTTGACTTCATCCAGGCTGATGTCCTCGCTGCGGGCGGTCAGCGCCAGACGCCGCATCACATTCTCCAGCTGGCGCACATTTCCCGGCCACGGGAACTGCCGCAGCGGTTCGCGCGCTGCCTCGCTCAACCGGCGGTGCGGTGCGCCATCATTTTCGGCCCGCGTCAGGAAATGCGCGCAAAGCAGCGGAATGTCATCCACCCGCGCCCGCAGTGCAGGCACGGGGAGCTCCGTGCCGCTGATCCGGTAATAGAGATCCTGTCGCAGCCGCCCGGCCTCCATCGCTGCGGTCAGATCCTGCTGGCTGGTGGCGATGAAACGCGGCTGGTGGTCTCCGGGGGCATCCATCATGCGAACGACGCGTGCCTGTGCCTCCTCGGAGAGATCCGCCAGCTCATCCAGCAGCAGCGTGCCGCCACGGGCCTGCGCCAGCAACTGCGCCGGACCATCGAGCGAGGCGAGATCAGCGGCCTCAGCCCTGACAAACGGCAGGGTGCGCCGATCCGAAAGATCATGCATGGACCGAGCGATCAGGGATTTTCCAGTGCCGCTCTCGCCGGTGATCAACAGCGGGATATCGGTGTTCATCACCCGCGCCACCAGACGGTAAAGCGTCTGCATCACCTCGGTGCGCCCCACCAGTGGCAGGTCCTCATGGGTCTCGCCGCTATGAAGGCCGAGATCGCGCGCGCCCTCCCCCTGCGGCGTCGAACGCCCCTGCCCCTGCGTTTGTCGCCGCTCCGTCAGCGCCTTGGCAGTCCGCTTCATCAGCTCCGGCAGGTCGAACGGTTTGGGCAGGTAATCATAGGCCTCGGCCTCAGCCGCCTTGATCGCTGTCATGATGGTGTTCTGCGCCGAGATCACGATCACCGGCAGCCCTGGCCGGTCATCGGCGATCTTGGGCAGCATCTCCAGCCCATTGCCATCCGGCATCATCACGTCGGAGATGACGACATCACCCTTGCCCTCGCCAACCCAGCGCATCAGCGTCGTCAGAGAGGAGGTCGCATGCACCTTGCACCCGGCCCGCGTCAGGGCCTGTGTCAAAACCGTGCGGATAGTGCGATCGTCATCTGCGACCAGAACGGTGCCGTCCATGATGTGCTACTCCTTGGGTGCGTCTGCGGTATGGTTGGGATCATGTGGAAACGGTGCCGGGCGCGGCGCCGTCGGCACGCGCGACAGCGACAGGCGAAACACCGTCTGCCCGGGTTCGGAACTGACCGAGATCCAGCCCTGATGATCGGCAATGATCTTGCTGACCAGCGCCAGTCCCAGACCAGTGCCATTCTCGCGGCCAGAAACAAACGGATCAAAGATATCATCGCGGATCGCCTCAGGCAGACCCGGACCGTCATCGGAAATCTCAATCTGCAGCGGCAACAGCTTGCCCGACCCATCACTGCGCCGCAGGCGGAACGAATGCTCATAGAAGGTACGGATGCGAATGGTTCCACCACCGGGATCGGCGGCCTCTGCTGCGTTCTTCAGCAGGTTCAGGACCACCTGCAACAGCTGGTCCCCGTCGCCCCAGGCCATCGGCAGCGAAGGGTCGTAATCCTCGATGATGGTCATCTGCGCGCCAAACCCCAGCAACGCAGAGCGGCGCGCCCGGTCCAGCACATCATGGATATTGACCTCCTGAAAGGCCGGGGCCGAGAGGTTGCCGAATTGCTCCACCTGTTCCAAGAGTTTCACGATCCGCCGACTTTCGCTCACGATCAGATCGGTCAGCTCCAGATCATCCCCCGACAGCCCCATGGACAGCAGCTGCGCCGCACCGGTGATCCCTGCCAGCGGGTTCTTGATCTCATGGGCCAGCATCTCGGCCATACCGATTGCGGATTGCGCGGCGGATTTGGCCGAATGGTTCTGCGTCAACCGCCCGGCCAGCTCGCGCGGGGAGAGCAGGATCAGCATCCCCCCCTGAACGCCCTGCACCCGCGCCACCTGTACATTGCATTGCAGCGGCGCCCGCCCGGGGGTGCCGACGTCGATATCGTTCACAAACAGCGGCGTGCCATTGTCGCGGGCGCGCTCCACCGCCTCGTCAATGGCCGGGGCAATGATCACATGCTGCCAGATGCCCTGGCCCAGCAGCGCCTTGCGCGAGGTATTGAGGAAGCCCTCACCGGCGGAATTCACATCCGCAATCCGGGCCTCGCGATCTATGACAAAGGCCGGAATCGGCAGCGACGCCCAGAGCGCGCTGTCTGCACCGTTCCAATCGACCTGCGTGGCGCCGGTTTTTCCGCCCTCTGCCTGTGTCATGCCGCCTGCCCGCCCATGGTTTGTGGCCCAAGATCCGGCCCAGCGCCCCCGGTCAGCGCCGCAGGCAGGAGGCTGAGCACCGTCTTGGGGTCCTTGGCTGTCAGCACCTCCCGGCGCAGCTGAGCAGGAGTGGCGGCCTCATCCATATACCAGCCCAGATGTTTGCGTGCGACCCGCAGGCCCAGATCCACGCCGTAAAAGGCGATCATCGCCTCGTAATGAGCGCTGACCATCTGAACCAGATCCGAACCGGTCGGCACATCGGGGGCTGCACTGCCCCAGATGTCATGCGCCACCTCAGCCAGCAGCCAGGGCTTGCCCTGCGCCCCGCGCCCAATCATCACGCCATCCGCACCCGAGAGTGCCAATGCACTGCGGGCCGTGGCCGTATCCACGATATCGCCATTGGCCAGCAGCGGAACCGTTAGCGCAGCTTTCACTGCTGCAATGGCCTGCCAATCTGCATTGCCCTTGTAGAACTGACACCGGGTACGGCCATGGATGGTGACCATCTGCACCCCGGCCTCCTGCGCGCGATAGGCCACATTGGCGGCGTTCAGACAGCTGTCGTCCCAGCCAAGCCGCGTCTTCAACGTCACCGGCACCGAGACCGCAGCCACCACCGCCTCAATCAGCGACAGCGCATGATCCGGTGTCTTCAGCAGGGCCGAGCCGGAATAACCATTGGTCACCTTCTTGGCCGGGCATCCCATATTGATATCAATCAGCTTTGCGCCCCGGCTTTCCACCTGCCGCGCGGCCTCTGCCATCCAATAGGCATCGCGCCCGGCAATCTGCACCGCCGTATTCTCCACATCCGCACTCAGCTCGGCCCGTTCACGCACGCCGGGCTTGGCCTGCACCATTTCCTGACTGGCAACCATCTCGCTCACCATCAGCCCGACACCAAAGCTGCGCACCAGATCGCGAAACGGCCGATCGGTGATTCCAGCCATCGGCGCCAGCGCGATGGGAGGGGTCAGAGAGGTGGAACCGAGAGTGAAGGACAACTGCCTAATCCTTGTGCATATGTGGTGTTTCTATCCGAAGCAGCCTCTATGCGACAATGAAACCCCTGGCGGCAAGGCTGCTTCTTTTGGCAGTTGCCTAATTTTTAGGCACTTTACCCAGGGTGACGCGCTGCCATTGCCTCCCCTTGCATCACCTCCTAAACATTTGCGACCCAAGAAAGAGCCTTCCCATGCCGTCTGCCCCCCTACCCACCGCGCCGGTTTCCACCGCAGCTGTTCCTGCGTCCCACCAAACCGCAGCGTTGATTGTTGCCGCAGGCAAGGGCCTGCGGGCCGGCGGCGGTCTGGCAAAACAATGGCGCCCCCTGATGGGACGCCGGGTAATCGACTGGACCATTGATGCCTTCCTACGCGCAGGCGTTCAGCGGATTGCCCTCGTTCTCGCTGCTGAGGATACCGATCACTGGCAGGAGTTTGCATCGCGCGCGGAGCTGCTGCTCACAAAGGGTGGCGACACAAGGGCGCAGTCGGTGGCCAACGGGGTGGAACTGCTCAATCAGCACGGGCTCCACAGGGTTCTGATCCATGATGCCGCCCGCCCCTGTGTCTCTCCCCGGGTGATCCGCGATGTGATGGCCGCGCTCGATAACCATCCGGCCGCCGCCCCGGCGCTGGCGGTGACCGATGCGCTGTGGCGCGGGGCTGGTGGGACGGTTACCGGCACCGAGAACCGCGACGGCCTGTTTGCTGCCCAGACCCCGCAAGGCTTTCACCTGCCGCAGATCCGCGCCGCCCACCACCAGCTTGCCGCATCCGGCGGCGACGCTGCAGACGATGTGGCCGTGGCCCGCGCGGCAGGGATTGACGTTGCCATCATTCCGGGCGACCCAGACAATATCAAAATCACCCGCCCGGAGGACTTTGACCGGGCTGCGCGCATATTAGGGGGCGACATGGATGTAAGGCTTGGTAATGGCTATGATGTTCACCGGTTCGGACCGGGGGATGAGGTCGTGCTCTGCGGTGTGCCCGTGGCCCATGATCGCGGCCTTCAGGGCCATTCCGACGCCGACGTCGGGCTGCACGCCATCACCGATGCCCTCTATGGTGCGCTGGCAGAGGGCGACATCGGTCGCCACTTCCCGCCCTCGGATCCCCAATGGAAAGGTGCCGCCAGCGATATCTTCCTGCGCCACGCCGCCGAACTGACCCGCTCCAAGGGCTATCAGATCTCCAATGTGGACTGCACGCTGGTCTGTGAATTCCCCAAGATCACGCCCCATGCCCCCGCCATGCGCGCGGCGGTGGCCGAGATTCTTTCGATTGATATCTCCCGCGTCTCGATCAAGGCGACCACCTCCGAACGGCTTGGCTTTACCGGTCGCGGCGAAGGCATCGCCGCCCTCGCCACCGCCTGCGTGGTGAAATCATGAAACGCTCGCGCCTCGCCTTTCTGATCGGCACCGTGGGCGGCATCGGCTACATGCGTCCGGCACCCGGCACATGGGGGTCGCTTGCAGCGTTGCCCATGGCTTTTGTCCTGCATCAGCTGGGCGGATTCCTCCTGCTGGCGCTGGCAACCGTGATCTGCATGGTGGTCGGCGTCTGGGCGGCGGAGGCGATGACCCGCAACCGCGAAAACATGGATCCCTCCGAATTTGTACTGGATGAGGTGGCAGGCCAGTTTGTTGCCCTCTGGGCGATTTCCTATCCCGCCTGGGCGCACGACATTGCCATCACTGCACTCTGGCCCGGCTGGATTGCCGCCTTTGTGCTGTTTCGCCTGTTTGATGTGTGGAAACCCGGCCCCGTTGGCTGGGCCGACCGTCAGAAAGGGGCCACAGGGGTGATGATGGATGATATTATCGCAGGCATCCTTGCTGCCATCGGTGTCGCCGCGCTGGCCGGCCTCACCCATGGTGTACTGGGCCTGTAAATTGCAGAGGTAAGTCCATGGACGCGTCCGACATCATCCGCAAGGCCAGCGCAAAAGGCCTGACCATCGCCACCGCAGAGAGCTGCACCGCCGGTATGATCGCCGCTGCGCTCACCGATGTGCCCGGCTCCTCGGCGGTGGTTGATCGGGGCTATGTCACCTACTCAAATCGCGCCAAGCAGGAGATGCTGGGTGTGCAGGCCGCGACACTCGAGGCTCTCGGCGCGGTCAGCGAGGAGGTCGCGATCCAGATGGCAGAAGGCGCCCGCAGCCGCGCCCGTGTCGATATCGCGGTGGCCGTGACCGGGATCGCAGGCCCCGGCGGCTCCGAACACAAACCGGAAGGCCGCGTCTGTTTTGCGCTGGCAGCCGGGGACCGCAGCACCCATGTCGAAACCGTCGATTTCGGCGCCCTTGGCCGCGACGCGGTGCGACGGGCCACCCGCGACTATGCGCTGACACTGATCCGACAGGTGCTCTGAACCCGCTGACGCAAATCACCGCCCATCTGCCGCAATTTCATATTCTGTGCGCGGATTGGGCAGCACCCCCTCGATTGTGCTCATTTTTTCGGCACTTTGACAAAAGCCTGCTTTTTTAGCGCCAACATCAAACCTGCCGCTTTTTTCAACGCTGCAACTCCGCTTTGTCAGGCCTCAGATAGAAATCAGCCTGAAATGCGGAAGGAACGGCGATGAACGCAGCCGATACAGCTTGGATTATTGTGGCCACGGCCCTTGTCCTCTTTATGACTTTGCCGGGGCTAGCCCTGTTCTACGGCGGGCTTGTCCGTGCCCGCAATGTGCTCAGCGTGTTCATGCAGTGCTATGCGATTGCCTGTTTGATGAGCGTTCTATGGCTCGCCTTCGGCTACTCCATCGCCTTTGGCAGCGGCACCTCCGGCATCTGGGGCGGCCTGGACAAGATGTTCCTGTCCGGCGTCACCGCCGATAGCCTGTCCGGCACCCTGCCCGAGGTTCTGTTCTTTGCCTTTCAGATGACCTTTGCCATCATCACGCCCGCGCTGATCGTCGGCGCCTATGTCGAGCGCATCGGCTTTGGCTTTGTGCTGGTCTTCTCCGGCCTCTGGATGCTTCTGTGCTACGCGCCGGTGGTGCATTGGATCTGGGGCGGCGGCATGATGGCCGATGGCGGCATCTTTGGGGAGACTGGCGTGCGCGACTTTGCCGGTGGTATCGTGGTCCATGAAACCGCCGGTCTGGCTGCGCTGATCATCGCTGTCTTCCTCGGCCCGCGCAAAAACCGTACCACACCGCCGCACAACCCCGGCTATGTCTTCATCGGTGCCGCGATGCTTTGGGTCGGCTGGTTCGGCTTCAACGGTGGCTCGCAGCTGGCCGCCGACGGCGGTGCGGCAATGGCGCTGACTGTGACGCATATTTCTGCCGCGACGGCCTCTCTCACCTGGGCGCTGTGGGAAAAGATCAAATACGGCAAGGCCTCAATGGTCGGTCTGGTCACCGGCACCATCGCGGGGCTGGCCTCAATCACGCCGGCCTCTGGCTTTGTCGGTCCGGTTGAGGCGCTGATGATTGGCGCTGTCGCGGGTATCCTCTGTCAGGAAGCCGTGAATCTGGTGCGCAATGTGCTGAAGATCGACGACACGCTTGATGTGTTTGCCGTGCACGGTGTCGGCGGCATCTTTGGCACCATCATGATCGCGCTCTTTGGTCAGGGCACCTGGCTGGCACAGCTGGGCGGTCTTGCGATCGTCGGTATCTTCACCGCCGTTGTGACTGTTGTTCTGGTCAAGGTTACCGCCGCGATCACCCCGCTGCGCGTCGATCCAGAGACCGAGACAAACGGCTTGGATATCTCCGTCCATGGCGAACGCGCCTATGATATGACCAGCTGACGACGCCGCACCAGCCGCCATAAGAAACGGGCCCGCATCGCGGGCCCGTTTTCTTTCAATAACTTACAATGCGTTCCTGATCAGCCATAAAGCTCCGCCGCGCGCCGCTCAAACGCCCGCACGATCCGCTGCATCGCTTCGTTGAAGACCACACCAATAATGCCCTGCAACACTGCGTTCTTGAACTCAAAATCCACGAAGAAGGACACGTCGCAGCCGCCATCCGCACGGTCGGCAAAGGCCCAGTTCGACTTCATATAGCGAAACGGACCGTCCAGATATTCGGTGTCGATCTTCTTATCCTCGGCGTAGAGCGTCACCCGGCTGCCAAAACGCTCGCGGAACACCTTGAAGGAGATCACCAGATCCGCCTCCATCACCTCCGCGGCCCCCTGCGGCACCCGGCTACGGATCCGCGCCGCCGCACACCAGGGCAGAAACTTCGGATAATCCCCGACATCAGCCACCAGATCATACATCTGCTGTGCCGTGTAGGGCATTGGCCGGGTTTCTGAATGGGTAGGCATGAGTGGCGCATTTCCTGCTATGATCATCCGGCGTCATGTCATATGAACGCGCGGGAATTTCAAGGGGGCACCCATGACACAGCGGCCATATGTCATCGATGTGATGATCTCAGCCAAGGCCATTGCGGCCCGGATCGAAGAGCTTTGCGCCGAGATCCAAGACGAATTTCAGGGCACCGACAAACTGGTGGTGGTGGGGCTGCTGCGCGGCAGCTTCGTCTTTATCGCAGATCTCGTGCGGGAACTTGACCTGCCGATCGAGGTCGATTTCCTCGAGGCGTCCTCTTATGGGGACGCGATGGAAAGCAGCCGAGAAGTTCGCATTCTCAAGGACTTGCGCGGCGCAATTGAAGGGCGCGACGTGCTGGTTGTCGAAGATATCGTCGACACCGGTCATACCCTGAACCATGTCACCCATCTGCTGCGCAGCCGTCAGCCTGCACGGTTGAAGTCGATCGCGCTGCTGGACAAACCATCACGGCGTGAGGTCGATTTCCGCTCTGACTGGATCGGCTTTGAGATCCCGGACGAATTTGTGGTGGGCTACGGAATCGACTACGCGCAGCGCAACCGCAACCTGCCCTTCATCGGCAAGGTCCGCTTCACCGATGAGGGCTAAGCGCCGCACGGAACTGCCCGGCGGGTATCAGAGCACCTAACAGGGCACCGAGAAAGGCGCGCAGACACCGCGCCTTTTTTCATGCGCCAGGGAACCGGCGGCCCCTTGCCGATTGTCGCACCCCGGTCAGCACAAAGCAGCGCAGGCGATTTGCCAAAACCGGCAGGCTCCCCCATGTCTTGGTCAAAGCAGAGATCACGAGGAGATCCGCCATGACCATGAAATATCTTGCCGCCGCGGCCACTGCCGCCGCGCTGAGCCTGACGCCCGCCCTTGCCCCGACCATCGCCAATGCGGCGCCGCCAAAATGGGCTCCCGGCCATAATAACAGCGCCGCCCATTACGCGCCTGGGCAGATCAAGAAACAGTATAAGAAGCGCCACAAGACGCGGGAGCGCATCAGCGGCGACTATATCTATATCGACGATTACGCGCGTTGGGGTCTGGCACCACCGGCCCCCGGCCACCGCTATGTGCGCAAGGATGACCGCATCTATGAGGTGGTGCGTGACACGCTGGCAATCGTAGGGGCCGTCGCACTGGTCGAAGCCCTGACAAACTGACGCCTGAGCGGGTTGAACAGGTCCACGCAAGGGCCTGTTGCAACACGCTAATCGCTCAAAATCTCGGCGATAACCTCGGCAAAGATGGCAACCCCGACCGGGATTGCCGCATCTGGGAAATCATAATCGGGATTGTGCAGCTGCGGCTGATCCAGGCCGGAGCCGAGCCAGAACATAGCTGCCTTGGCCTGCTTGCCAAACTGGCCAAAATCCTCGGACCAGCGCTGTGGCTGCGCCCGCATCCGAACGGCATGGCCTGCGCGCGTGCAGGCGCGCTGCAGCAGCGTCACCGCCTCGGCGTCATTGGTGCAGGCCTCGAACACATCATCAAACCTGATCTCACAGCCAAGGCCGCTCTCAAGGCAGGTGCTCTGAACCAAAGTCGTGGCGGCCGTGATCAGCTCCGCCATGCGCGTATCATTCACCGTGCGCAGCGTGGCCCAGACCTCCCCTTCGCCCGGAGCGATGCCAAACGTGGCCTGCCCCAGTCGCGCATGGGTCAGCGTGACCAGCGCGTAATCGGGGCCAAGATCCCCACCACCCCCCAGCGCGACCAGCCCCGGAAGCAGCTGCGCCATGGCAGATGCAGGCGAAATTCCATCCTGCGGCGCCGCCGCGTGAGAGGTCCGGCCAGTCAGCTGCACCCGCATCCCCCGCGAGGCACAATTGGCGGCACCCGCGCAGAGCGCAATCTCCCCAACCGGCAGCCCCGGCAGATTATGCAATGAAAACGCGTAGTCAGGCGCGATAGTGGCAAAGGCCGGGTCGCCGATCACCGCAGCGGCCCCCTTGCCGGTCTCTTCGGCCGGCTGGAACAGGAGCACCACCCGCCCGCGAGACGGGCGTCGGGCTGCCAGATCCTCTGCCAGCGCGGCGACCATCACCATATGGCCGTCATGGCCGCACAGATGGCCACGCCCGGAATGTTTGGATCTGTAGGGCTGCTCCGACAGCTCCTCGATTGGCAGGCCATCGAGCTCGCAGCGGATCATGACGGTCGGCCCCGCCTCCATCCCCTGATAGACTGCAGCAACGCCATGGCCGCCGAGCCCGGTCAGCAGCTGGTCCGGCTGGTATTGGCGCAGATAGCGCGCCACCACCTCCGCCGTCTTCTCCTCGGCACCCGAAACCTCGGGGATCTGGTGCAGGCGATGGCGCAGCCCGGTCAGCCGCGCCAGACGCTCCGGTGTCATGCCTGGCCGAGCTTGGCGTTCCGTGCAGCACGCAGCCGGGCAAAATCATCCCCCGCGTGATAAGATGACCGCGTCAGCGGCGTCGCCGATACCATCAGAAAGCCCTTGCCATAGGCGGCCTTCTCATAGCTCTCGAATTCTTCCGGCGTCACAAAACGGTCCACCGCATGGTGCTTCGGCGTGGGCTGAAGATATTGGCCGATGGTCAGGAAATCGATATCTGCGGCGCGCATATCGTCCATCACCTGCTTTACCTCCTGCGCATTCTCGCCAAGGCCAACCATGATGCCGGATTTGGTGAAGATCGCAGGATCCAGCTCCTTTACCCGCTGCAACAGCCGCAGGGAGTGGAAATAGCGCGCACCGGGGCGGACACCGGGATAGAGACCGGGAACGGTTTCCAGATTGTGGTTGAACACATCCGGGCGGGCCTCCACCACGGTTTCCAGCACCTCAGGGGCGCATTTCAGGAAATCCGGTGTCAGGATTTCGATCGTGGTTGTCGGGCTGCGATGGCGGACCGCGCGAATGGTCTGGGCGAAATGGTCTGCACCGCCGTCTTCCAGATCGTCGCGATCGACGGAGGTGATCACAACATGGTTGAGGCCAAGTTTCTGCACCGCATGGGCGACGCGACCCGGCTCAAACGCATCCAGCGTATCGGGCCGGCCGGTGGCGATATTGCAGAAGGTACAGCCACGGGTGCAGATTTCACCCATGATCATCATGGTGGCGTGGCCCTGGCTCCAGCATTCGCCAACATTCGGGCAGCCGGCTTCCTCACAGACCGTGACGAGGTTGTTCTCACGCATGATCTTATGCGTTTCCGCGTAGCCTTTGCCCCCTGGCGCCTTGACCCGGATCCAGCTCGGCTTCTTCGGCTGAGCATTGTCAGGACGATGCGCCTTTTCCGGGTGGCGTTGCTCGGGGATTTTCAGATCTCGCACGTCGATGTTCCCTTGCGGCAATGGTCTTTTGGTCTTCGTAACATAGTTGCAATCGCTTGGCACGACCAGTTCTGCACCTGACGATGGCGGCAAAACGGATCAGCTCTGCGCCGTAATAATCTGTCTTGATTAAGATATTTGCGCGCAATGCAGAATCTGCAACCCTGCCCGCCGGTTTTGCCTTCCACGCTATTGCAGGATCAAACCCGCCTCCGAGTCGGTCAGAAAGCGGCGCATGACCACAGCGATGCGGCGCCACCCGGACACCGCTGCACCAGCGCGCGAATACCCCATTGCGGGCGATTTAGAACTATTATAAGTCACCGCCCGACACCGAATTGATCAACTAGGAGCCGATGATGAAAGCTGGCGTAAAACTGCCCGACGTGACCTTCCGCACCCGTGTTCGCGACGAATCCGTGGGCGGCCCGAACCCGTTCCGCTGGGAAGACAAAACCACCGCTGACTATTTCGCGGGCAAGCGTGTAGTGCTGTTCTCCCTGCCCGGTGCTTTCACCCCCACATGCTCGACCTATCAGCTGCCCGGTTTTGAAAACGGCTTCGCCGACTTCCAGGCCGAAGGCATCGATGCGATCTACTGCATGTCGGTGAACGACAGCTTCGTGATGAACAAATGGGCCGAATCCCAGAACCTGAAGAACGTTGGCGTGATCCCCGACGGGTCGGGCGAATTCACCCGCAAGATGGGTATGCTGGTGGCCAAGGATAACCTGGGCTTTGGCAACCGGTCCTGGCGCTATGCAGCCATCGTCAACAACGGTGTTGTCGAGGCATGGTTCGAAGAGCCGGGCCTGTGCGACAACCACGGCGAAGATCCCTATGGCGTCTCCTCCCCGGAGACCGTTCTGGAGCACTTGAAAACAGCCAAGGCTGAGGTCGCCGCCTGATCCGCGCGACCCCGGTCAGGTCCGGACCGGCCAGAGAAAATCCGCAAACCCGGTGCCGCATGGCGCCGGGTTTTTCTATGTCAGGCCATGGGTTCAGCCGATAAGCTCATCCTGCGCCTGCTGGGCGTCATAGTGAAGTTTCAGCTGTTGCAACGCGATGCGCAGCACCACCTTGCCTGACCGCGCCGACCAGCCCAGCTGGCGTTCGGCCGCCTCCAGCCCTTCCAGATGGCAGCAACAGCGCATCACGATGTCGCTCAGCCCCTCGCCAAGCGCGTTGAGCGCGGCAGAGGCCCGGCGTTTGGCGGCTGCCGCGGCCTGTCCGGGTCGGCGACGCCGGGCGGCGGCCGGACTGCAATCGCCATCGGCAAACTGCGCCACCGATTGCGCCAGATGATCGCCGACCTGCGCCAGTTCGAAATCTTCGCGCAGCCGCTCACCGGCGCGCACCAGATCGCTGGTCAGAAACGGCGTCCCATCACGATCCGTCAGCCGCGCCAGCATATGCAGCGGCGTCTCACCCAGCCCATAGCGCGCCCGGCGTGGACGACGCGGACCGCGACCAACCTTGCGCGTCGCCAGGCTGGCGCTTTCCAGTCGGGAACGGGCGCGGTTCTCGCGGCGGGCCACAAACTGGCTGAGCGCGGTGCGCCCTTCGGGTGTGATATGATAGCGGCTGAGCCGCCCCGGCGCCGGACAGGCGATCCAGTCGCGCAGCGCCATGGCCTCGGCCAGGATGCGATCCACCACGACCTTCTTGTCACCGCTTGCCGCCTCCCGCACGACAACCGCTTTCTCCATGCCATCCGCCACCGCGAGCACCGCGCCCTGCGGGTTCAGACAGGTCAGGATTTCGACCACCTCGCTCTCGAAGGCTTCGGCGCAGGCGGGCACTGTGCCCAGGGCCAGAGCACGGGCCGACATTGGCCTGGGCCCCGGCATCGTTTCGGCGTAGTGGCGGGCCGCCAGCGACGCCAAGGCGCCATCGACCAGCGGATCGTCGCGTCGGGTTTCGACCCGTCGGACCTGTCGCAATACCGTGGACGGGTGGCAGCCCGCCTGTTTTGCAAGATTGCGGATCGAACGGCCCGCTTCGGTGTGTTCAAGATATCGGCACGCCTCCTCAGGCACCCATTCCGGCAGGCCGGATACAGCCATAGTTTGCATTTTATCACCCCACATGTGATCATTCGAAACTATCCTCCCACTGGCCGCCTACGTGTTATCCACAGACACCATTCACCGTACTGGCCTGATTTTTCTGGATAGTCTCAGTCAGAGCATCATTGGTTTCAAATTTTCATCAATCAATATCGAATAGACCGTTCGCCGAACCGGCCCATTCGGCAACACCCGCTTCAGTTGTGTTACACAGCGCTATCAACAGAGCTGGAAAGGACATGACGATGCAGGATATCTTTGGTCATCTGGCCGCTTTGCGCCGCCCTCGACTGTTGGTGCGGACCGCGCGGATCGGCGCGCGGGACTATAGTCGGCGGCGCGATTTGAAACGGGTGCTGGGCTATGGCACCCTGCCGAAACCGGCCGCTGCGGTGATGCGGCTGCTGGATCTCGAACACGATTACAACCGCCAGCGCGAGTCCGGCGATGCCGGGTATTCACTGACCCGCCATGTCGATGTGCTGATTGCCCTGATGGGCGAGGCCGAGGGGCTGCGCCGCCCGACCCTTAAAGTCGCCTGAGACCGTCGCCAGACAGGATGGATCCCAGGGCAGACCACCGGCCCGGAACGCAAAACGGCGGCCCCGAGGGACCGCCGTCTGCCTGCCAGCCGGGCTGGCATATATCGGAGTGCCGATCTCAGCCGGTCTTACATGAAGGCATCAGGCATCGAGGCTTTCTTCTCGGCGACATAGGCCTCCAGCCTGCTCAGCACTTCAGGATCGAGCGGCGGCGCCTGATAGGCGTCGAGCAGCGTTTCCACCCGGCTGCTGGCCAATGCAACGGTGTCACGCGCACCTTCTTCTTCCCAGGTTTCAAAGGGCTTATAGTCCAGCAGCTCGGATTTCCAGAATGCGGTCTTGAAATTCGCCTGCGTATGGGCGCAGCCAAGGTAGTGACCACCGGGACCAACCTCGCGGATGGCGTCCATGGCCTGGGCTTCCTCGTCCACGGCAACACCTTTGGCAAGACCATGCAGCGCGCCCAGCTGATCGGCGTCCATCACGAACTTCTCGAAATCGGCAACCAGACCGCCCTCGAGCCAGCCGCAGGAGTGCAGCTGGAAGTTCACGCCCGACAACAGGCCCATGTTGAGCGAATTGGCGGTTTCATAGGCCGCCTGCGCGTCGGGCAGCTTGGAGCCACAGAACGATCCGGCCGAACGGAACGGCAGGTTCATCCGGCGTGCAAGCTGACCGGCCCCATAGGTCACCAGCGAGGCTTCCGGCGTCCCGAAGGTCGGCGCACCGGAGTTCATGTCGATCGAGGATACAAAGGCGCCGAAGATCACCGGCGCACCGGCGCGGATCAGCTGGCTATAGGCCACGCCTGCCATCACCTCGGCCAGAACCTGAGTCAGCGTACCGGCAACCGAGACCGGCGCCATGGCACCGCCAACGATAAAGGGCGAGATGATGCAGGCCTGGTTGTGGGCGGCGTAGACCTCCAGCGCACCCATCATCACATCGTCAAAGGTCATTGGCGAGTTGATGTTGATCAGCGAGGTCATCACGGTGTTGTCGCGCACGAAATCCTTGCCAAAAAGGATCTCGCACATCTCGATGGAATCCTGCGCCCGGCTGGGCTCGGTCACCGACCCCATGAACGGCTTGTCGCTCAGGGTCATATGCGCCATCAGCATGTCGAGGTGGCGTTTGTTCACCGGTACGTCGGTCGGCTCGCAAACGGTACCGCCGGAATGGTGCAGCCATTTGGACATATAGCCCAGCTTCACGAATTTCTGGAAATCATCCAGCGTCGCGTAACGGCGCCCGCCCTTGGCATCGCGCACAAACGGCGGGCCATAGACCGGTGCCAGCACCATGTTCTTGCCGCCGATGACCACGGATTTCTCCGGGTTGCGGGCATGTTGGGTGAATTCGGACGGGGCCGTCTTGCACAGCTCGCGCGCCAGGCCGCGCGGGATCCGTACCCGCTCGCCATCAATCGTGGCCCCGGCCTCGCGCCAGCGCTCCAACGCGCCGGGGTTGTTCACGAAGTTGACACCGACCTCTTCGAGGATGGTTTCGGCGTTGGCTTCGATGGTCTGCAGCGCCTCTTCGCTCAACACTTCGAAATTCGGAATATTCCGCTCGATGTATTTTGCGGTATCAATCTTGACGCCGGTTCGTTCTGCGCGACGGGCGGCACCACCGCCTCCACGAGCGCGACGGCGCGGTGCTGCTGGAGCTGCTTCTGTCATGGTTGTTCCTCACCACAGGCATTTCGTTGCTGGTGTGATTATAGCGCCCAAGACCAAAGCCGCCGCAGGATTACGGCCATTGAAGTTGAAAAGCGACATTCCCGACAGGTTTCTCGCGCCTGCGGCCCGATATCGGCCGTAAGAGGCCGCGCGACAACCGGATCAGAGATTGTGCAAACGCGGCCCGAAACACGAAAATACCTTGCGAATTTCGCGCCGCTGCCCTATGGCGCGTGCATGACAGAGACATCCCACGACCGCCTTCTCATCATCGACTTTGGCAGCCAGGTCACGCAGCTGATTGCGCGCCGCCTGCGCGAACTGAATGTCTATTGCGAAATTCACCCCTACCAGAATGTCACGATGGATTTTGTGCGCGAAATGGCGCCCAAAGCCGTGATCTTTTCCGGTGGCCCGGACAGCGTGACCCGCGAAGGCAGCCCCCGTGCGCCGCAGGAAATCTTTGACCTTGGCGTGCCGATCCTGGGGATCTGCTATGGTCAGCAGGTGATGATGCACCAGCTGGGCGGCAAGGTGCTCTCCGGCCATGGCACCGCCGAGTTCGGTCGCGCCTATGTGACGCCGACGGTCAGCAGCCTGCCGCTGCTGGATGGCTGGTTTGCAGATGACAGCGACCGCGAACAGGTCTGGATGTCTCACGGTGATCATGTCAGCGAAATCGCGCCGGGTTTTGAGGTCTACGGCACCTCGCCCAACGCGCCTTTTGCCATCACCGCCGATGTGTCGCGCAATTTCTACGCGGTTCAGTTCCACCCGGAGGTGCATCACACCCCCAATGGTGCGAAACTCTATGAGAACTTTGTCAAGATCGCAGGTTTCACCGGCGACTGGACCATGGGTGCCTACCGCGAACAGGCGATCCAGGCGATCCGCGATCAGGTGGGCGACAAGAAAGTCATCTGCGGCCTCTCTGGCGGCGTTGACAGCTCGGTTGCGGCGATCCTGATCCACGAGGCCATCGGCGACCAGCTGACCTGTGTGTTCGTGGACCACGGGTTGCTGCGCAAGAACGAGGCCGAAGAGGTCGTCACGATGTTCCGTGACAACTACAATATTCAGCTGATCCACGCAGATGAAAGCGATCTGTTCCTGGGCGAACTGGACGGCCAGTCCGACCCGGAAACCAAGCGCAAAATCATCGGCAAACTGTTCATCGACGTGTTCCAGAAACACGCCGACACCATCGACGGAGCCGACTTCCTGGCGCAGGGTACACTCTACCCGGATGTGATCGAATCCGTGTCCTTCTCGGGCGGGCCGTCTGTCACCATCAAATCGCACCACAACGTCGGCGGCCTGCCGGAAAAAATGGGGCTGAAGCTGGTCGAGCCGCTGCGCGAGCTATTCAAGGATGAAGTCCGCGCGCTTGGCCGCGAACTGGGCCTGCCGCAAAGCTTCATCGGTCGCCACCCCTTCCCCGGACCGGGCCTTGCGATCCGCTGTCCCGGCGAAATCACCCGTGAAAAACTGGAAATCCTGCGCGAGGCGGATGCGATCTATATCGACCAGATTCGCAAGCATGGTCTCTATGATGAAATCTGGCAGGCCTTTGTGGCGATCCTGCCCGTTCGCACCGTCGGTGTGATGGGCGACGGCCGCACTTATGACTATGCCTGCGCCCTGCGCGCGGTGACATCTGTCGATGGTATGACTGCCGATTATTACCCGTTCAGCCACGAATTCCTGGGTGAAACCGCCACGCGGATCATCAATGAGGTCAAGGGTATCAACCGCTGCACCTATGACATCACCTCGAAGCCTCCGGGCACGATCGAGTGGGAATAATCTAAGCCCTTGAAACCCCGGCCAACTGGCCGGGGTTTTTCTTTTATAGAAAGCCCTGAATTTATTCTACTTTCACTGATGTCTTAACAGTTTCAAAAACTCTATTTGCGAGGTTTCAGTGAAGTTCTATTGGGAGAATCTCTGGAATGATTATCTGCCATCCGCTCAAACTGATTTTCATTAAGACCAAGAAGGTTGCTGGAACCTCGTTTGAAATCGCACTGTCCAGCTATTGTGATGAAAGCAGCATCATCACACCAATCAGCCCAAAGGATGAAGAGAGGCGGAGGGCGTTGGGCTATCCCGGCCCTCAGAACCATCAGACCCAGACTTGGCCGGATGGAAACGGGGGCACGCAGGTTTTCTTCGATCACATGACCGCCGGACAGATCCGCGCCGCAGTTCCTCAGGATATCTGGGAGACCTATACCAAAGTAACGATCCGGCGCGATCCCTACGATGCCATGGTTTCCCGCTACTACAACGAGGCGATGGATCAGAGAGATGTTCCGCTCGATATCTTTGTCCGACGCTACCGCAGCCTGTTGAGCGAAAACCGCCGTATTGCACCACTGGATGGTTCGAATTCCGCAGATGTCGTGCTGCGCTATGAGCATCTTGAGGAGGATATAAATGCGCTCGATATCGACGGGCTTTGGGAGCGGTTTTCGAACCTGAACGCCAAGGCGCCGATGCCTGCGAAAACTGGCGCTGATGCGACCAGGCTCTTCACAGCCCACCCGGAAGCGGCGGACGTGATCGAGGTCGAGGCCGTCGGCGAAATTTCCCGGTTCGGCTACACCCGCCCGGCACTGGCTGCCGCAGTCCCAACGCTTGCCACGCAGGTGTCAGAAAACGCTCAACAACGCTTAAAGCCTGAATTCATCTTCACCCTCTCAGCCGGACGTACGGGCACCGCATGGCTTGCGAAATTTCTGGGTGAGAACCTGAATATCCCGTCGGTGCATGAGCCGCTTGGCGCGAATGACTATGGCATTCGTATGCCCGGTATCGGACACATGCGTGGGTTCAATACCTACGGGATGAACGCGAATGTCTGCGACTTCTGGGAGGGCAAACTGGGCAACCTGCAAGCCCCCTATGCGGAAAGCAACCATACATTGGGCAAATGCGGGTTGATTGAGGCGCTGGTGGAACACGGTTTAGCGCCGCGAACCCGCGTGATCATCCTGCGCCGCAACCTTGGCAAACAAATCGCAAGCTATGTGAACCGTAATGATTTTTGCAATATTACAATACCTTGGCAATGGTACCTGCATCCGACCTACAATCACAAGATCCTCGACCCCGCGCCGTTCGAGCAAATGGGCGAAATCGGCATGGCGATCTGGTATGCGCTGGAGATGGAAGTGCGCTACGCCTATTACAAACAGCTCTACGGCGACCACCTCCACTTTATCGAAACCACGCTGGAGCAGGCCACGACGCCGGATGGCGCTCGAAACCTGCTGCAAGAGCTGGGCCACACCGCAGGACCGATCCTGCCGCAGAAGGTCAATGCGTCGCCACAAGGCAGCGCCACGACCAATGCGCTGGTTGAGGAAATCGAGACGCTGCTGTCACGGTTGGGGTTTGATGCCGACACCATAGCGAAGGAGTATATCGAGCGCGGGAACCGGCTGGACCTCCCCTCACTGCCCCACGCGGCAATGCTCAAGCAGACGGTTGCCGCCGAATAGACGCCTGTTCTGCGCGGCCCGGCCCCGCGACCGCAGCCGCGCAGAGATGACTTGACCCGCCTGCTAAATTAGCCCTTCTTCGTGACCAACGGGCAAAGGGGCGGCCATGGCGCAGGGTGAGTTAAGAATAGGCACGGCTGCGCTCTGGATGGTCGGGGCGATTGTCTCGTTTTCCTCGATGGCCATCGCTGGCCGCGAAGCCGGGTTGAGCCTCGACACCTTTGAGATCATGACCTATCGCAGCGCCGTCGGGATGGTTATTGTTGTCATCTGTCTGACCGCCACCGGCAGCTGGGGCCAGGTGCGGCGCGATCGGCTGGGCCTGCATCTGATCCGCAATGCCGCCCATTTCACCGGACAGAACCTGTGGTTCCTTGCGGTAACGCTGATCCCGCTTGCACAGGTTTTTGCGCTGGAGTTCACCTCGCCGCTCTGGGTGCTGCTGCTGTCACCGCTGCTGCTGGGCGAGCGGCTGACGAAGCCCCGCGTATTGGCCGCCGCGCTAGGCTTTGTCGGCATTTTGATCGTGGCCCGCCCCAGCCCGGAGACGCTGAGCCTTGGCGTTTTTGCGGCAGCGGCCTCAGCCATCTTCTTTGCGCTGACCATCCTCTTCACCAAAAGGCTGACCCGGCACGAGCCCATCAGCTCCATTCTGCTCTGGCTCACACTGCTGCAACTCGGCATGGGGCTGGTGATATCGGGGTGGGACGGGCAGATCACTCTCCCAAATGCCGCAACGGCACTTTGGCTGCTGATTATCGGCTGCGCCGGGCTTGCCGCGCATTTCTGCATGACCAAGGCGCTCTCCATTGCCCCGGCCACCGTTGTGGTTCCGATTGATTTCGCCCGACTGCCCACCATCGCCGTGGCCGGAATGTTGATTTACGGTGAAGCGCTTAACCTCTGGGTACTGATCGGGGCTGCGGTGATTTTCTGCGCAAACTACATCAATATTCTGGATGCCGCCGGACGTTTCCGCGCGCCCCGCCGACACGGTCATTCTGCCTGATTTTCTTGCCGTTGATTGCCTTTGCGTCAACATTGACCGAAAAAATCCCCCTTGCTAGCGTTTCGCAATGTAAAACCAGGCGCCCAAGTCTGGACAGGGAGGAACAATGAAACGCTATCTTGCAACGTCAGCAGCGCTGGCGCTGGCTTCCGGCGCAGCTATGGCAGGCGGTCTTGACCGCACCGGCCAGCCCGTTGGGATCATCTTTGAAAAAGGGAACTACGCAGAGCTCTCGTTCTCGCACACCAACCCGGATGTAACCGGCACGGACGTGCGGACGCTCAACCCTGCCGGAACCCCGAGCGGCAATGTCGCACTGAGCTTCAACCAGATTTCCGGTGGCATCAAATACGACCTGAACGACCGCGTATCGTTCTCGATGATTTTTGACCAGCCGTGGGGGTCGGACGTCAGGTATCCGAGCGCAGATGCCAACCCGATCACACCCGGCTCTTTCCTGCTTGGCGGAACCACAGCGATTGCCGATTCAGAAGCAATCACCGGGATCGTTCGCTACAAGTTCAACGAGAATTTCAGCGTGCACGGTGGTATTCGTTACCAGCAGATCAAGGGCGACATCACCCTGAAAGGGCTTGCCTATAACAGCCCCTTGACACCCGGCAATGATCTCGACGGTTATAACGTCAGAGTAGCGCGTGATGGCGCGGTTGGCTGGCTGGTTGGTGGTGCCTATGAGCGTCCCGACATCGCCCTGCGCCTGGCTGTGACTTATCAATCTGAGATCGAGCATACCTTCGCCACCACCGAAAGTCTGCCGGATGTCCCGGGCACGACCTTCAACGGATCGACGACAACCAAGACTCCTCAGTCGCTTAACGTTGATTTCCAGACCGGTATTGCTAAGGACACGCTCCTGCTGGCCGGTATTCGCTGGGCCGAGCATAGTGTCGTCAAACTGCGCCCCGGCACTGCCAATGTCGATCTGATCGACCTGTCTGACTCGGTGTCCTACACGCTGGGTGTCGCGCGCCGGTTCAACGAAAATCTGGTCGGCTCGATCAGCCTCGGCTATGAAGCCGAAGACAGCGACAATCTGGTGTCGCCGCTGGCCCCGACCAATGGCTACAAGAGCATCTCAGTCGGGCTGCAATACACCAAGGATCAGTTCAAGATCTCGGGCGGCGTGCGCTATACCGACCTTGGCGATGCCTTTGCTGAGACCGGAACGCCGGATGTCGCCCGCGCCTCCTTCAGCGGCAACAAGGCGGTCAGCGTTGGCGTGAAGTTCGGCTACTACTTCTGATCCTGACGTAGACCTGCGTGCGCCACAGGCAGCGCTGGAACAAAGACAGGTACAGGACCAGTTCTCCCCCGCATCCTATGGTGCGGGGGTTTTGCGTGGTCCATCGCCAGCCGCCGCGCCCAGGTCCTCCAGCGCTGCCGATTGACCCGCAGGCCCGGGGCGATTAGCAAGGCAAGGAACCAGAAGGGACCGGATTTCACATGCTCTATTCGTCTGCCGAAGATTGGCGCAATGCGGCGCATAAGCGGGTTTTGTTCTTTGGCATGTCCGGACTGGGCAAGACCTATATCAGCAATATTCTGCGCGGCGCGGGCAGCTGGTTCCACTACTCGATCGATTATCGGATCGGCACCCGATACATGGGCGAATATATCGCCGACAACGCCAAGGCAGAGGCGATGAAAGTGCCGTTTCTACGCGATCTGCTGCTGTCGGATTCGATCTATATCGGCTCCAATATCAGCTTTGAAAACCTGACACCCGTTGCCTCCTATCTGGGCAAGCCCGGCAATCCGGCCAAGGGCGGGCTGGCAATGGCGGAATATACCCGCCGCCAGGACCAGTTTCGCAGCGCGGAACTGAACGCGCTGCGCGATACCGGTTATTTCATCGACCGGGCCGAGCGGCTCTATGACTATCCGAATTTCATCTGCGACACCGGCGGCAGCATCTGCGAATGGGTCGATGCCAATGATCCAAGCGATCCGCTGCTGAGCGAGCTTGCTAAACACACGCTGATGGTCTGGATCAAGGGGGACGACGCCCATACCCAGGAGCTGATCCGCCGGTTTGATCGCGCCCCCAAGCCCATGGCCTATGAACCGGCTTTCCTCGCCCGCGTCTGGCAAGAGTATCTAAAGGAAAACCACCTATCTGAAAACGAGGTGGACCCTGACAGCTTCATCCGCTGGACCTATGCCCAGGCGCTGGCCCATCGCCAGCCCCGCTATGCCGCCATGGCTAAGAACTGGGGCGTGACGGTCACGGCGGATCAGATTTCGGGCATCCGCAACGAGGCCGATTTCACAGATGTGATTGCGGGCGCTCTTGAGGCGCGCGGCTAGGCCTTCTACATCACAGCGCCAAGACTCCGTCCAGAACGGGCGGAGCATAGACCAAAGGACACGACATGCCGATCAAGATCCCTTCTGACCTGCCCGCCTATGACGTTCTCACGAACGAAGGCGTGATGGTCATGTCGCCGGATCAGGCGGCCCGTCAGGATATCCGTCCGCTGCGCATCGGCCTGCTCAACCTGATGCCGAAGAAGATCCAGACCGAGAACCAGTTTGCCCGGCTTATCGGCGCCACACCTTTGCAGATCGAGCTGTCCCTGATCCGCATGACCGAACATCAGACCCGCAACACCGCCGCAGAGCATATGGCGGAGTTCTACCGGCCGTTCCAGGAGATCAAGGACGAGCGTTTTGACGGTCTGATCATCACCGGCGCGCCGATCGAACATCTCGAGTTCGAGGATGTCACCTATTGGGATGAGCTGTGTGAGGTCTTTGACTGGACCCAGACCAATGTGCATTCCACCTTTGGTGTCTGCTGGGGCGGCATGGCGATGATCAACTATTTCCACGGGGTGAAGAAACACCTCTTGGATCACAAGGTCTTTGGCTGTTTCCGGCATCAGAACCTTGATCCCGCATCCCCCTATCTGCGGGGGTTTTCCGATGACTGCGTCATTCCCGTGTCGCGCTGGACCGAAATCCGCCAATCCGAAATTGATGCCCGACCCGGCCTGCGCAGCCTGCTGGGCAGCCCCGATGCCGGCCCCTGCCTCATCGAGGATCCCAGCCACCGTGCGCTCTATATCTTCAACCATTTCGAGTACGACAGCGATACGCTGAAGCAGGAATATGATCGCGATATCGCCAGCGGCACGCCGATCAATATTCCGATGAACTACTACCCGGACGACGATCCCAGCCGCAAACCGCAGAACCGCTGGCGCAGCCACGCGCATCTTCTTTATGGCAACTGGATCAATGACATCTACCAGTCCACCCCGTTTGATATGGCGCAGATTGGGCGTTAAGCGCGTGCTGACAGCCGGTCTAATTCTGGCGCTTGCAGCTGGCGGGACGCTGTGGCGGGCCAAGGCTCGCGAGGCGGACGCCATCGCCGCCTATCCGCCGCTCGGCAGCTTTGTCACGGTTGATGGCCAGCAGCTGCACCTGCTTGATCTGGGGCAGCCGACACCCCGGCCCGACGGGCTGCCTGCGGATGCGGCAGCGCCGGATCTGGTGTTGATCCACGGCGCCAGCGGGCACATCCGCGATATGACCTTCCGGCTGGCCCCGGCCCTCAGCAGCCGCTTCCGGGTGATCATCGTGGATCGCCCCGGGCTGGGCTATAGCGATCCCACCGGTGGCGCGCAGGCGTCCCTCAGCAAGCAGGCCGCCATCATTCGCCAAGCGGTTGCCGCTCTGGGTGCGGAGCATCCCATCGTGCTGGGCCAGAGCTATGGCGGCGGTGTCGCCCTCGCCTGGGCGCTGGATGCGCCCGACAGCCTCTCGGCGCTGGTCACTGTCGGCGCGGTCTCCCATCCTTGGCGGACGCCGCTCAGCACCTTTTACAAGGTCACTTCCTCGCCGCTGGGCCAGCGGCTGGCGGTGCCGCTTCTGACCGCCTATGTGCCCGAAAGCACCATTCGCGACACCCTGACTGAGGTCTTTGCGCCGCAGGCCGTGCCAGCGGGGTATTTCGAACATTTCGGCCCGGGGCTGACCCTGCGCCGCTCCGCGCTGCGGGCCAATGCCCGCCAGCGGGCCGACCTTCTGGCCGAAATCAGAGCGATGGCCCCCCGCTACGGCGATCTCAGCCTGCCCATTGAGGCGGTTCATGGCAGCGCCGACACCACGGTGGGGCTGGATCTGCACGCGCGCCAGCTGGAGCGCGATGTCTCCTCGCTGAACCTCACGGTGCTGGATGGCGTCGGCCATATGCCACATCAGGTGGCCACCGATGCGGTTGTGGCGGCAGTAGACCGGGCGGCGGCGCGGGCAGCTACGGCACGGAATTTGCGTTAAAACGATTCACATTTCGCCGCAAAGCCCCATATAAGGGACAGAAGACAGAAGGAATTTTCTATGCCCCTGCCCTTTGACGGCGCAATCAGCGCGTTCTACGAGACCAAGGCCCCAGAGGAAATCCGCGCCGCGATCAAAGCTTCGCAGAAGGATGACCTGCTGGATCCGGGCTTTCCCTATGACACGCGGATGAGCCGCAAGCGCTATGAGAAAGAGATGGCGCGGCTTCAGATCGAACTGGTCAAGATGCAGTCCTGGGTGCGTGAGACCGGGGCACGTGTCGCCATTCTCTTTGAAGGGCGCGACGCCGCTGGCAAGGGCGGCACCATCAAACGGTTTCGCGAAAACCTGAACCCGCGCGGGGCGCGGATCGTGGCGCTGTCAAAACCCAGCGAGCGGGAACAGACCCAGTGGTATTTCCAGCGCTATATCACCCATCTGCCCGCCGCAGGTGAGATCGTCTTCTTTGATCGCAGCTGGTACAATCGCGGCGTGGTCGAGCCGGTCTTCGGCTTTTGCACCGACGGTCAGCGCGAACGGTTCTTTGATCAGGTCAACGGCTTTGAGGAGGCGCTGGTCGAGGACGGGATTCAGCTGTTCAAGATCTGGCTCAACGTCGGACGCGCCGAACAGCTGCGGCGGTTCCTCTCGCGCGAGACCGATCCGCTGAAGCAGTGGAAACTCAGCCCGATCGACGTCAAAGGGCTGAGCCTCTGGCAGGAATACTCCACCGCCATTACGGATACGCTGACACGTAGTCACACCGAGCACGCCCCCTGGACCATCGTGCGCTCCGACGACAAGCGCCGGGCCCGGCTGGCCGCCATTCGCCGGGTGCTGCACTCCGTCGATTACACCAACAAGGACGCCAAAGCGCTTGGCGATCTGGATGATTCCATCAGTGGCGGACCGGATCTCTGGGATGCCTAAGCGGGGGTATCACCACGGCAACCTGCGCCAGGCGCTGGTCGAAGCCGCACTGAAGCTGATCGAGGCCAAGGGCCCCACCGGCTTTACCCTGTCGGAGGCGGCCAAACAGGCCGGCGTCACCCCGGCCGCGGTCTATCGTCACTTCAACGGGCGCGAGGATCTGATCGCCGAGGCAGGCCGTCAGGGCTATGTGATGTTTGCCGATCTGATGCAGCACGCCTATGACAAATATCAACCTTCGGCCCTGGCGGCGTTTGAAGCGACGGGCCGGGCCTATCTCGCCTTTGCACGCAAACATCCAGGCCATTACATCGCGATGTTCGAAAGCGGGATCTCCGTCAACCGTACGCCTGAGCTGGCCGAGGCCGCCAACCGCGCCCGCGCCATTCTGGAACGCGCCGCCGCAGATCTGAGCAAACATATCCCGGCCGAAAAACGCCCGCCCGCCTCGATGTTCTCGGCGCATGTTCTGGCGATGAGCCATGGCGTGGTGGAGCTCTATGCCCGGAACTCTCCCGGTGCGGCCTCCCCCTTCCCGCCCGAGGATCTGCTGGAGAGCGGCATCGGCATCTACCTGCGCGGGCTGGGCCTGATCGAACCGGACAGCTAAGACTGACCGCTGCGCAGGCTCAGGCAGCATTCGAACAATCCACACAAAGAAAAGGCCGCAGATTGCTCTGCGGCCTTTTCCAAATCCATGTGATCCAGCGATTAACGCTTGGAGAACTGGAACGAACGACGCGCTTTGCGGCGGCCGAATTTCTTACGCTCGACAACACGGCTGTCGCGGGTCAGGAAGCCTGCGGCTTTCAACGCGCCACGCAGCGACGGATCGTACAGCTGCAGTGCTTTGGAGATGCCGTGCTTGACCGCGCCGGCCTGACCGGAGAGGCCACCGCCCTTGACGGTTGCGTAGACGTCGAATTCGCCTTCGACACCGGCAACCTGGAACGGCTGGCGCAGGATCATCTGCAGCACGGGGCGTGCAAAATATGCGTTCAGCTCTTTACCGTTGACGGAGACCTTGCCGGAACCCGGCTTGATCCAGACGCGGGCAACCGCGTCTTTCCGCTTACCGGTGGCATAGGCACGGCCCAGCTCGTCGCGAACGGGTTCGCGCACGATGGTTTCTTCGGCTACGGTTTCTACGCCTGCAACGGCGCCGAGCTCTTCGAGAGTGTTGATCTGATCAGCCATCGGTCTCAGCTCCGGGTGTTTTTCTTGTTCATGGATTTGACATCCAGAACCTCGGGGGACTGGGCTTCATGCGGGTGCTCGGCACTTGCATAGATGCGCAGGTTGGTCATCTGCTGACGCGACAGACGGTTGCCGGGCAGCATCCGCTTGACGGCCTGATAGACAACGCGCTCGGGGTGGGCACCGTCCAGGATTTCCTGTTTGGTGCGGGATTTGATACCACCGGGGTGGCCGGTGTGCCAGTAGAAGTGCTCTTCGCGCTTCTTGCCGGTCATCTGGATCTTGTCAGCGTTGATCACGATGACATTGTCGCCCATATCCATGTGAGGAGTGAAGGACGGCTTGTGCTTACCACGCAGGCGCATGGCGACGATCGAGGCAAGACGGCCCAGCACCACGCCTTCGGCGTCGATGATGATCCACTTCTTCTCGATGTCTGCCGGTGTAGCAGAGAAGGTTTTCATAGCAGGTCAATCCTGTTTGACGTGAAGGGCACCCCCAAAACGGCGCGCCCGAATTCGATGGACGGGGTTTACGGCAGGCCTGCGCATAGGTCAACACCCTGAAATCAGATTAAAGCGTTTAAAAACAGCACCTTACAAAATAGGTATTACAATACCCCATATTTGAGCACCCTCGGATACGCTCCTGCCCCGATCCTGACCGCATCTGTCGTCGCGGAACAGGTCTGGGCGCCTTTTCAGCCGGTGTTTCACACGCTAAAGCTGCACCGGAAAGACAAATTATAGGATCCTACTACATGTTTCGAAAACTTGCTCTGGTTGGCGCCCTGCCGCTGGCCCTTGGTGCCTGCATGCAAAACGCCGAAGTCACCGCCCCCCCGGTAACGGTCGCGCTCAAGAATCAAGGCTCAACAGCGCCGCGCGTTCAGGGCTACAAAGAGCTGACCTTCCGCACGCATGTCGTGCTGGACAAGGAAAAGATGAAGGCGACAGGCGGTCAGCCCAGCAGCGCCAACATGCGCGAAGTTGTAGGCGCCCGGTGCACCGTCGAAAGCGCCGAATTCAAGGCGACATTCATCACCCCGGCTCTCGTCAACGTTCCGGTGCTCAAACGCCGTCCGACCCCGGCCTATGTGCAATGCGACGCGGGCCAACAGTCCGGCCAGACCACGCTTAAACCTGAGCTGAACGGCACAGTGGTTGGCGGGGCCTCGGCAGCAGGTCTTCTGGCCGCTGCCATCACCGCTGGCATCGCTGCTGGTCGCGACAACTGGTCTTTTATCGGGAACCACACCTCGGGCGTGTCGATCCTGGTCGAATAAGCACCCCGGTCGATCACCGCTTACATATAAGGGGGGCCTGAGTGTTCAGGTCCCCTTTTCCTTTGCCAAACAGCCCGCCTCGAGCCGGGCAGCAGTTCAGACGCTGATTTGCTCCGGTGGGTTGTCAAGCAGTGCGCGCAGCCGCAGCATTGCCTCCTCAAACCGTTTGGGCGTGACGTGGCCGTTCACCGCGATCCGCACCGCATTTGGGGCGCGGCCGTCGCGCAGCGCGAATTCATCAGCCGAGCGGATCTGAACCCCCTGCGCCTCTGCCGCGCGGGTGAACGCGGCCGAACGCCAGCCCGATGGCAGCCTTAACCACAGGAAGGGCACGCTGTCCGACCAGACAAGTTCAAAACTGCCCAGAGCGTTGACGGCAATGCGGACGTATTTGGCCATCTCCTTGCGGACATCGCGCACCAGCTGCGGCGTGCGAGGGTCGGACAGCAGGATACGGGTCAGCTCCGCCAGTGGCTGTGCGATTCCGAAATAACTGTATTCCGCCGTGCGCCGCAGATCGGCGCCACGCCCCTTGGGGGCGAGTGCGAACCCCACGCGCAGCGCCGGTGTTATCGTTTTGGAAAATGAGGTGACATGCCAACCCAGCTCAGGAGCAAGCACGCGGTAGCTTGGCGCACGCGCCTCCCCCATCCGGTAGCAGTCATCTTCTATGATCTGGACCTCGTGACGCCGGGCGATCTCGACAATCTCCTTGCGACGCTCCAGCGGCGTATAAAGCCCGGTCGGATTATGCACCTCCGGGCTGGTGCATAGAACGGTGGCGCCTGTCTTGCGAATGGCGAGTTCCAGTGAATCCGGCAGGATGCCCTTGTCATCCATCGCCACCCCCACAACGCGGGCGCGTGCCAGCTCTGCGGCGCGCCGAAACCCAGCATATGAGAGATCTTCGACCAGAATCGTCGGCTGCGGCCCCTCAAGCACGGTTTGCAGCACCGTCAGGATGCCGTTCTGCCCGCCGTGGGTCAGCACGACGTCATTCTGATGCACATTGCCCAGCAGCTCATCCGAGAGCCAATCGGCAACCACCTCGCGTACCGGTTCATAGGCATCGCGTGTGGGGTAGTTCAGGAATTGCAGCGGATCGCCCTGGGACACTTTCACCATCGCCTCGCGCAATGCCGCAACCTGACCAACATCCGCGAGGCGGGGACTGAACAGGCTGACGTGGCCAGGATTACTGGCCTCCAGCAGATGCAGCTGCCGCGACCAGACATCATCCAGCACTTTGGTTTCCGGTTCCGCAACAAAAGTCCCGCGCCCGACCTCCGCCTGCAACAGCCCGTCATCGGTCAGGAGCGAATAGGCCCGCGCCACCGTGCCGGGGGTGATCTTCAGCTGATAGGCCAGCTCCCGCACCGGCGGCAGCTTTGTACCGATACAAAGTGTGCCATCTTCAACCGCCGCCCGGATGGTATCAGCCACCCGTTGATATTTCGGCCCGGATCGCCCGGAAAGATCAGCCGGCAGCTCGTTTGGCCAAATTGTACCCATTACAATCCTTTCTTGGACAAGACGTCGCGCTAATTGTACCCATTGATTGTGATATAAACACAGGATTGTATCAATACAATAGGAAACTACCATGACACAGAACGCAACACCCTCTTCGCCCGACATGATCTATCTTTCCAGCCGCCCCACCCTGCCGGTGCTGGCTGAGATCGCGGTCTCCTTTGCGGTTCTGGTCACCAAATGGACCGTGCGTCAGCGCACGCGACAGGCATTGCGTCAACTGCCGCCGGAACTGCTCAAAGATGTTGGGCTGACCCGCGAGGACGCCGAGTATCAAGGGACTCTTCCGTTCTGGCGCCCATGATCCCCGGGCAACGGAACCACCTGATGACCGGGGCTTGCCCCGGTCTTTTTTATGGCACGATGGTGTTCATTTTACAAAAAACCCCTTGATCGAATCCCGCCCCCACAATAGATGCCCCCTCACTTTCGGTACCGATCCCAACCCCGGACTCTTATCCGGGGGGGCGCTAAGGGCCGGCTGGATTGTCATCTACTGGAACGAAGGGGAGTGTCATGACGGACGCCAACCTCTTCCAACTGGGGATCGGTCTGGAGACAGGCGCCCAAGAGGAAGATACCGCCCGCAGTGCAACCACTGCGATCGTAAACTCACTTGTGGATTCGGATCGCGAAGACCATTTCATCCGTCGGGATGGAAAGGTATTTGCCGGAACCCATCTCATTATCGAGGTCATGAACGGCAGCGGTCTGGATTGCGAAACCCGCATTCAGAACGCCTTCCGCAAATGTGTCGAGGTCTGCGGCGCGACGCTGCTGCACATCCATACGCATAAATTCTCGCCGCAAGGCGTCTCCGGCGTGGCCGTTCTGGCCGAAAGCCATATCTCCGTCCACACCTGGCCCGAGATCGGCTATGGCGCCTTTGACGTCTTCATGTGCGGCGATGCCGAGCCCTGGAAAGCGGTTGACGTGCTGAAAGAAGCCTTCGACACGCCGACGGTTGCGGTGCGTGAACTGCTGCGCGGCGAGGAGTTCCTGGCAAAGGGCATCCTGACCAAGGAAGTGGCGGCATGAGTGATCACACCTGGATCACCGAAGGCCTGCACGCCCATTACGCCCAGCGTTTGCGCGTCGATGAGATGCTCTATGACAGCAATACCGAGCACCAGCGTCTGAAGGTGTTTCAGAACGGCCAGTTTGGCCGCGTTCTGACGCTGGACGACGTGGTGCAGACCACCGAAGGCGATAACTTCATCTACCACGAGATGCTGACCCACGTGCCGATTCTGGCCCATGGCAATGCAAAACGGGTGCTGATCATCGGTGGCGGCGATGGCGGCATGGCGCGCGAAGCGCTGCGCCACCCATCGGTCGAGCATGTCACCATGGTTGAAATCGACGGCGGTGTGGTGGAATTCTCCAAAGAATACCTGCCGATGCTGAGCGATGGCGCCTTTGATGATGCCCGCCTCAATCTGGTGATCAACGATGGTGCGCTCTTCATGAAAGAGAACACCGAGAAATTCGATGTGATCATCGTCGATTCCACCGACCCGATCGGCCCCGGCGAGGTGCTGTTCACCGATACTTTCTATGGCCACGCAGCCCGTTCGCTGACTGAGGATGGCATCATCGTGACGCAGAATGGCGTGCCCTTCATGCAGGGCGATGAGCTGACCGGCACCCTGCGGGCGTTTCAGGCGCTGTTTGCGGATGCCTCCTGCTATCTGGCCACCGTGCCGACCTATGCGGGTGGCCCGATGGCGTTTGGCTGGGGCAGCCATTCGGACAAGGCGCGCAGCGTGAGCCTTGCGGATCTGGAGGCACGTTTTGCCGCCGCGGGGATCGACACCGGCTATTACAACCCGGAGGTTCACAAGGCCGCATTCGCCTTGCCGAACTATGTGAAAAAGCTGTTCCCGTAAGGGGCAGGCATCTGGGGGCTTCGGCCCCCTTTTTCGTTGCGCTGACTTTGCGCTTGCAGCCCGTGCCCTGCCCGGCAGACACTGTTCGCAAGAGAGGTACATATGGCTCATATCAATAAGGTCATCAAATCGGTCAACCTGGACGGTGAGCTGATCTGCACAGATATTTTCCAGCGGCCGGACGGAAGTTATGGCTTTGACGAGTTCCGGCGCGACCCCGAGGACGGGCGCGGCTGGTACAGCATCGGCCACTACGGCGGACAGGTGTTCGCAGACGCAAAAGCTGCGATTGCCGCAGCCAAAACGCAAATTCACTGGCTGCACGATAAGATTGACTAAAGAACACGACCGAGTGGCGATGGTCCTTAATCCCCCTTGGCCCCTTGGCGTGACTGCTGCTTCTTGCTAGGCGCGGCGGGAGCGAAACAAAATCTGGCAGGCCCCATGCAGCGCGACCCTATCCTAGTTGTTGACCGCGACACCGGAGACACCTTTGAAGAGGTCGTTCTGGGTGAAAAATGGATCCGCTGGGCCTATCAGAACGCCAGCGCAAAACCGGTGGAAAAACTGTTGTTCCGCTCCGCCCTGATCAGCCGCCTGATGGGAGCATGGTTTGATTCGTCCCTCTCCAGAGGGAAGATCCAGACCGTGGTCGACGATCTTGCCATCGACATGAGCGAGGCGACGGAACCGACGGAAAACTATGCAACTTTCAACGCCTTCTTTGCCCGCCACCTGAGGCCGGAGGCACGCCCCTACAGCGACGATCCCAGCGAAATCGTCAGCCCCGCCGATGGTCGGGTGCTGGTCTTTCCCGAGCTGGCGGAGGATGTCTTTGTCCCCGTAAAGGGGCATCCGATGTCGGTGCGGACCATGCTGCCCGGTATTTCTGACCGCTTTGTTGGTGGCGCGTTGGCCATCGTCCGGCTCTGTCCTGCGGATTACCACCGCTACCACTTCCCGGCCGCCGGTCGCATCACCGCCGCGCAGGATATTCCGGGCGCGCTGCATTCGGTGAACCCCATCGCGCTTGGCGCAGGTCCGGATGTCTTTGGCGAGAACAAACGCAGCTGGACCCTGATCGACACAGACACCATTGGCAGCTACGCCTTTGTCGAGGTCGGCGCCTTTGGCGTTGGCTCCATCGTCAACACCCGCACCTCGGGCGCGGTGCAGAAGATGGACGAAAAGGGCTATTTCAAATTCGGAGGCTCCACCGTTGTGGTGGTGTTCGAACCGGGCCGCGTGCAGTTCAGTGACGATCTGGTCACCAATAGCGCCAGGGGCCGCGAAACCCTGGTGAAAGTTGGCCAGCCGCTGGCCACCGCGCTCTGACGCCTATCGCTCTGGCGGGATGGCATAGGTCATGGTGGAGCGGGCCACCGGACGCGGATCCCCTTCGGAGAATAACAGCACATCGCCCACCGCCAGCTGGCGTCCCAGTTTCAGCAGCTTGCCTTCGGCAATCAGGGGCGTGCCGCCTGCCGGTTTGCGCATGAAGTCGAACGAGGCATTGGTGGTCACCGCCAGCGCCTTGCGCCCCAGCCGCGACAGAACCAGCGCATAGATGGTGACATCGGCCAGACCAAACATCGACGGTCCTGAAACGGTCCCACCGGGGCGCAGGTGACGCTCATCCACCAGAAGCCGCATCGTGATCCCGTCCTCATCCAGCCGGTCAATCACAAAATCATTGGCCACCTCTGCAAACACCTCATGCAGATAAGCTCCCAACCCTGCGGCATCAAACGCCAAGCCCATGCTGTCTCTCTCCCTCACTGTTGCCGGTTCCCTGCGAGCCGATGTCGCATGGGGTGGCGGCGCAATACCGGTTCCCCCCTAAGTGCAACATGTTCTAACGTTGGCCTTAATCCGGGGAGGGACACAAGATGACAATTTTGGAACGTCACGACAGCAACGGCATCGCCACGCTCCATCTCAACGCGCCCGAGCGGCTGAATGCGCTGTCGGACGGGATGCTGGCCGCACTTCAGGGGCAGATCGACAGCCTGCGCGACGACGACGAAACCCGCGTCGTCATCCTCGCCGGACGGGGCAAGGCGTTCTGCGCGGGCCATGATCTGCGTGAAATGACAGCCGGGCGGCAGGCCGAGGATGGCGGACAGGCCTATTTCGCCGATCTCTTTGCCCGCTGCACCGAGGTGATGCTGGGCCTGCAACAGATCCCGCAGCCGGTAATCGCACAAGTCCACGGTATTGCCACCGCAGCCGGCTGCCAGCTGGTGGCCTCCTGCGATATGGCCGTCGCCGCCGAGGGCACACGCTTTGGCGTCAATGGCGTCAATATCGGCCTGTTCTGCTCCACTCCCATGGTGGCGCTGACCCGGAATATCTCGCGCAAACATGCCTTTGAAATGCTGACCACCGGCGATTTCATTGACGCCACCCGCGCCGAGGAGCTGGGGCTGATCAACCGCATCGCCGCAGCTGAGGATCTGACCGAGACCACAAATGCCCTCGCCCAAACCGTGGCAAGCAAACTCGGCGCCGCCGTCAAGATCGGCAAACGCGCGTTTTATGACCAGCTTCAGCTGCCCACGGCCGATGCCTATGCCCACACCGGCGCCGTCATGGTCGAAAACCTGATGCTGCGGGATACCGTCGAAGGTATTGATGCCTTTCTGGAAAAACGCGACCCGGACTGGAAAAATCGCTGATCTGCTCAAAAAATCTAAAAGACATAGAAAATTTTAGTCTTTGTTTACGATTGGTGATTTATTGTTTCCATGTCAGGTCTTTCAAACAAGGCAAGATCATGGCAAAGATTGGGCAGGGTTGGTGAGACATGGTCACAAACCCCAGCACAATTAGGGTCGCTGATGCGGACCGTCCCTCCACCGGGTCTCTCCCCCGGCCAGACAGTTCCTCAGCGACCCCAATACCCCTCCCGCTCAGACCAGTCGACATTTCCACTGCTTGCAACAGGCTCGCTTGGCCCAAAAGCACCAGTTTTTCGTGCCGATCTGCACAAGCCGCACCGCGCAATATTGCGTGACGGCCCCAGCTGCCCTATGTGGCGGGCATGACAAAAACATTGCATATCGTGGGCGGCGGCATGGCCGGCTCAGAGGCCGCATGGCAGGCCGCACATATGGGCGTAGAGGTGGTGATCCACGAAATGCGCCCAAAGGTGGAAACCTTTGCCCATCAGACCGGCAATCTGGGCGAGATGGTCTGCTCCAACTCTTTCCGCTCAGACGATGACGAGCAGAACGCCGTGGGCCTCCTGCATTGGGAGATGCGCGCAGCTAACGGGCTGATCATGTCCACCGCCGAACAACACCGCCTGCCCGCCGGCGGCGCACTGGCGGTGGACCGCGAGCCCTTTGCCGAAACCGTCACCGCGCGGCTGAAGGCGCTGCCGAATGTCACCGTTTCCTATGAGGAAATCACCGAGCTGCCCGCCGATGGCCACTGGATCTTTGCCACCGGCCCGCTGACTTCGCCTGAACTCGGCAAGGCCATTCAACGTGAGACCGGCGCCGAGGCGCTGGCCTTCTTCGACGCCATCGCCCCGATCATCTACGCCGACAGCATCGACATGTCGCAGGCCTGGATGCAGTCGCGCTACGACAAGGGTGAGACCGAAGAAGAGCGCACCGCCTATCTCAACTGTCCGATGGACAAGGATCAGTACGAAGCGTTCATCGACGCGCTGCTGGCCGCCGACAAGACCGAATTCCACGAGGGTGAGACCGCAGGCTATTTTGATGGCTGCCTGCCGATCGAGGTGATGGCCGAACGCGGCCGTGAAACCCTGCGCCATGGCCCGATGAAACCGGTGGGGCTGACCAACCCGCACCAGCCGGAGGTCAAGGCGCACGCGGTGGTCCAGCTGCGGCGCGACAATGCGCTGGGAACGCTGTTCAACATCGTCGGCTTCCAGACCAAGATGAAATACGGCGCCCAGACAGAAGTGCTGCGGATGATTCCGGGGCTGGAAAACGCCAGCTTTGCCCGCCTCGGCGGCATCCACCGCAACACATTCCTGAACTCCCCCACCCTGCTCGACGCGCAGATGCGGCTGAAATCAAAACCGCACCTGCGGTTTGCCGGCCAGATCACCGGGGTCGAAGGCTACGTGGAAAGCGCCGCCATGGGCCTGCTGGCCGGCCGTATGGCCGCTGCCGAGATCCTGGGCCAGGAACTGCCGGAAGTGCCGCAGGACAGCGCCATGGGCGCCCTGATCCATCACATCACCGGCGGCGCCGAGGCCAAGACCTTCCAGCCGATGAATGTGAACTTCGGCCTGTTCCGCCCGGTCGATGGTCTCAAAGGCGGCCGCCGTGGCCGCAAGGACCGCTACAAGGCCTATACCGACCGGGCCAAAGCCGCGTGGCAGGACTGGCTTGGCAACTTTTCCTAGACGCTTCGGGCGGCGAAGGCATAAACTGTCGTCATGAGCAAAAAGTTCCTCGACAAATCCTATGACCTGGAAACACCGGAAGCGACCCTGGCGCATTACGACCAATGGGCCGCTTCCTACGATGCCGAAATCGCCGAGAACGGTTACGCGACGCCGGGACGGATTGCCCTGGCGCTGGCGAAATTCCAATCGGATATGAGCGAACCCGTTCTGGATTTTGGCTGCGGCACCGGCCTGTCAGGTCTGGCACTGCGCCTCCAGGGGTTTGAAACCGTCGACGGGATGGAGCCCTCCGCCCGGATGCTGGAGCAAGCCCGTGCCAAAGACGCCTACCGCCAACTGACGCAGATCGACGCCGCCGACCGCCAGCCGATCCCCAAGGGCGCTTATCGTCTGATCACCGGCTGCGGCGTTCTGGGCACCGGTGCCGCTCCGCCTGCGGTCTTCGACAGCATCCTGCACGCCCTGCCGCGCGGCGGCCTCTTTGCCTTTTCCTACAATGATCACGCACTGGAGGATCCCGCCTATACCGGCAAGCTCAACGAATGGCTGGATTGTTCGGCGGCACGGCTGCTGTTTCGGGAACACGGTGACCACCTGCCCGGAATCAACCTGAAGTCCACCGTTTATGTGATTGAGAAAGCGTGACATTCGCAACCCGATTTGCGCCATCCCCAACTGGACCGCTGCACCTCGGCCACGCCTATTCGGCGCTTCTGGCACATGATATGGCGCGGGCAGCGGAGGGCATTTTCCTGCTGCGCATCGAAGATATCGACCAATCCCGCTCCCGGCCCAGCTGGGAGGCGCAGATCTATGACGACCTGCATTGGCTCGGCCTCCGCTGGCCGCAACCGGTGATGCGCCAGTCCGAACGGCTGCCACGCTATCGCGCCGCGCTGGATCAGCTTGCGGCAATGGGGCTCACCTATCCCTGCCGCTGCAACCGCGCCGATATCGAGGCCGCCGCAGGCGCGCCGCAAGAAGGCGTACCGCAATTCGGCCCCGACGGGCGCATCTATCCGGGCAGCTGCCGCAGCCGCGCAATGGCCGACGCCGCACCGCAGGACGTGATACGGCTCAACATGGCAAAAGCGCTGGATGCGGCCAGCCTGCGCAGCTTCTCGGAAACCGGCCTATCCCATCAGGGCCGGCACCGGCTGAACCCCGATCAGCTGCTTACCGCGGTCGGCGATATTATCCTCGTCCGCCGCGGCATGGGCAGCGCCTACCACCTCTCCGTAGTTGTCGATGATGCCGATCAACAGATCACCCATGTCGTGCGTGGAGAGGATCTATTCGAGGCTACGCAGATCCACGTGCTGCTCCAGGCACTGCTCGGCCTGCCGACACCCATCTACCACCACCACGGGCTGATGCGCGACAATCAGGGCAAGCGACTTGCCAAGCGCGACGATGCCCGTGCCCTCGCCAAATACCGCGCCGAAGGCGTCAGCCCGTCGCAGATCCGCGCCATGGTCGGCTGCGCTGCGGTGCCCGAACAGACATCTTCTGGCTAGAAATATCCCCGCCGGAGGCACGGCCCGCACCGGGCCGTCCCCTTCAGCCGGTTGCTGTCAGACCATCGGCGCCATCAGCTCGACCTCCTCGCCATCGCGAAGGGCAGTATAAAAACAGCTGCGCCGGTTGGTGTGGCAGGCAGGCCCGGTCTGACGCACCACCGCCAGCAGGCAATCGCGATCGCAATCCACGCGCAGATCGACCAGTTCCTGCAAATGTCCCGAGCTTTCGCCCTTGATCCAGAATGCCTGCCGCGACCGCGACCAATAGGTGACCCGGCCACTGTCCAGCGTCTGTCTCACCGCATCGGCATTCATCCAGGCCATCATCAGGACCTCGCCGCTGCCCTCCTGCTGCGCGATGCAGGGGATCAACCCGGCCTCATTGTACTTTAGGCTAAGAGGATCAAACGACATGGCAAAAACCTTTTGCATCTGGAGACTGGCTCCCTATGTATTGGGAACAGCACGTAAGGGAAAGCCCGAGGTATCCGATGTCCGGCGAGACTGATCTGATAAAACTCTACTCCGCACGGATCCTGGCCCTGGCCGCCGATATCCCGCATCTGGATCGTCTCGACGCCCCGGATGTTACGGTGAAAAAACGCTCGCCCCTGTGCGGCTCGACCGTGACCGTCGATCTTCGGATCGAGGATGGCGCGATTGTCGGATTCGGTCAGGACGTCAAAGCCTGTGCGCTTGGCCAGGCCTCGGCAGCGGTTGTCGGCGAGGTCATCCTGGGTCGCACCCTGCCCGAGGTTGAGCGTGCCCGCCAGCAGCTGAAGGCCATGCTGACCGAAGATGGCCCGGTTCCGGACGCGCCGTTTGACGGGTTCGAAGTCCTGATCCCCGCCCGAGAGTTCAAGAACCGCCACGCCTCGATCATGCTGGCGCTCGATGCCACCTATGAGGCTATGCAGACCCATCAGGAACAGAGCTGCGCCTGATGGTCGCCTGCCGATCCAGCGTTACAAGTTCAACATGTTGGATCAGTCGCGCACGCCAACAAGGCAGATCCGCAGTCATGATCCAAGGCCGCCATCTCAGCCGCCGATTGATATGCCTGCCTCACCAGCGCCCGTGACGACAGCCAGAACAACCCTTCCAAACGGGCCACATGAAAAAACCGCCGCACACCTGACAGGTGGCGGCGGCAGTATGCTCTCTCATGCGGGACCCGAACGGGGCCTGTTGACCTGAGGCAGGTCGGCCAGACCGGCAGGCAAACCGGGCAGGCTTGGGACAGGCGGCCCCGTCCGGCATAAAGAGTGCGATCAGGAAATCTCAAAAACTCAAGGCTGGTCGCCCGGCGTCATCACAGCAGACCCGGCAGGTGCAACCCCGCGACCAGCATCACAACCAGTGCCGCCGCGCCAATGGCGTCTTGCAACAGTGTCGATTGGGCATTCTGAACAGTCGTCTTGATTTGGGTCATCATGGTGCATCCTCCTGTCTGTCTTGCGCTCGCTCTCTGGCGTGTTGTTGCCTATTTGTTCTCATATTCAAACGCGGCTGTAAAGAACTTTATGAGAACATTTGCGAACACATGAGAACACGGCGCAAAAACACAAAGCAGCGTCTCGATCATAAGGGCCGCCGCTGATGAAGGTTTCAGCTCAGGAAGACGTGCTAACCGACAGAAATCAAACGGATCGCCTGATCCTGTTTCATCAGCCACAGAAGAACCCGCGCCGCCTGTCCGCGCGGGCTGGACAGATCGGGATCGCTGGCCAGCAGGGCCCGCGCGTCGCTTTGTGCAACAGCCATCAACCCGGCCTGACGGTCCAGATCGGCGATGCGGAATCGCGGCAGCCCCGATTGTGCGGTGCCGATGACATCGCCCGCACCGCGCATCTCAAGATCGGTTTCGGCAATGCGAAAGCCATCCTCGGTCTCGCGCAGGATCTCCAACCGTTTCTGGCCGCCCTTGCTGAGCGGCGCCTGATAGAGCAGGAGACAGGTCGAAGCCGCATCCCCGCGCCCGACACGGCCGCGCAGCTGGTGCAGCTGTGCAAGGCCGAATATCTCGGCCCGCTCGATCACCATGATCGACGCATTGGGCACATTGACTCCGACCTCGATCACCGTTGTGGCCACCAGAACCTTGGTCTCTCCAGCCTGAAAGGCAGCCATCGCCGCGTCTTTCTCCGCCGGGGGCATCTGTCCGTGAACCAGCCCGACCACGCCCTCTCCCAGCGTCGCCCGCAGATGTTTGAACCGCTCCTCGGCGGCGGTCAGATCCATCACCTCGGATTCCTCAACCAGCGGACAGACCCAGTAGCATTGCCGCCCGGCTTCGATGGCGCCGCGCAGATGGCTGACCACCTCCTGCATCCGCTCGGTGCTGATAACCGCAGTCTTGACCGGTTTGCGACCGGGCGGTTTTTCATCCAGTACCGAAACTTCCATATCGCCATATTGCGTCAGCGCCAGCGACCGCGGAATCGGTGTTGCGGTCATCACCAGCACATCCGCGCCTTTGCCCTTTTCCGCCAGCTCCATGCGCTGGCGCACGCCAAACCGATGCTGTTCGTCGACAATCGCCAACCGCAGATCCCGAAACACCACATCCGGCTGAAACACCGCATGGGTGCCGACCAGAATATGAATGTCCCCCCGCGCCAGCGCCGCGCATTTTGCGGCCCGCTCCCGGCCCTTGTCGCGGCCTGTCAGGAGTTCCAGAACCACGCCTGCGGTTTCCGCCAGCGGGCGCAGCGCCTCCAGATGCTGACGGGCCAGAATTTCGGTCGGCGCCATCATGACACCCTGCCCGCCTGCTTCAACTGCGACCAGCAAAGCCATGAAAGCAACAAGAGTTTTGCCAGCGCCGACATCGCCCTGCAACAGACGGTTCATCCGCGCGCCAGCCGCCATATCGGCGGTGATCTCCGCAATTGCGCGGGCCTGCGCATTGGTCGGCCGATAGGGCAAGGCCGCAAGCACCCGCGATTGCAACGCCCCGCTGGCCAGGCTGCTGCGCCCCGGCAACGTCCGATCCCGCAGCCGCGCCAGCGCCAGTGTCAGCTGATGGGCAAACAGCTCATCATAGGCAAGACGTGTCCGACCGGGTGCCTCTGCTGCCAGCGCATCCGGCCCGTCGGGGTTATGCGCAGCGCGCAGCGCCTGCTGCCAGCTTGGCCAGGATTCCTTGGTGATCTGCGAGGGATCTGCCCATTCGGCCAGCTCCGGCAAGCGCGATAGCGCGCTTTGCGCCGCCTTGAACATGGTTTTCTGCGACACACCATGGGTCAGGTGATAGACCGGCTCAAAATCGGGGATCTCGGCAGCCTCTGCCAGCGGCAGCATATGGTCAGGGTGCACCATCTGCGCCATGCCATCAAACAGTTCCAGTTTGCCCGACACCACCCGGCGCGCCCCCTCCGGCAGCTGGGCCTCCAGATAGCGGCTGCGACCGTGGAAAAATACCAGCTGGAATTCCTCCTCGGCGTCGCTCACCTGGATCCGGTAGGCGCCCCCCTTGTTCCGCGCCGGCCGATGCGCGCCGATGGTCACCTCAACCGTTGCAACCGTGGGAAAATCAAGCCCGCGAATACTATCGCGCCGCCGTCGATCCACCACCGAATAAGGCAGCGAAAACAACATGTCACGCGGCGTTTCTATATCAATCTGCGCAAAATGCTGCGCCGTCTTCGGGCCGATACCCTGAAGCGTTTCCAACCCGGCAAACAGCGGGAAGAGGATCTCTGGTCTGCCGCTCATGCGCCCGCAATCAGCTCCAGCCAGCCGTCTTCGTCGAGGATCCGCACACCAAGATCGCGAGCCTTCTGCTCCTTTGACCCCGCACCGGGACCTGCGACCAGAATATCCGTCTTTTTCGACACCGAGCCGGCCACCTTCGCCCCCAGGGCTTCGGCGCGTGCCTTAGCTTCGGCGCGGGTCATTTTCTCCAGCGTCCCGGTAAAGACCACCGTCAGGCCGGTGACCGGGCTGTCGTTCTTCGGAGCTTCGGGCGGAATGATCAACAGATGGCCGCGCAAGGCGTCGAAGGCCGCCCGCTCATCGCTATTGGCAAAAGCATCGGAAAGCGACAGACCCAGCGTTGCGCCAATGCCGTCAATCCCGATCAGATCCTCCCATGCCGCGGTGGCCCCCGCAGGCACGTTCAGCGCCGCAATGGCCCGGTCTCGCGCTTCCTTGATGCGGGCGCGACGGCCCTGCTGGGCTGCTGCAACCCGCTCGGCCTCCTCGGCCTCATCCGCTGCGCGCTGCGCCAGGGCGGCCGGGCGGGCCAGATCAACAGCCGCCGCCATCGCGTCCCAATCCGCATAATGGAGCGCCAGATCGCGCGCGCCGACCTCGCCCACGTGGCGAATGCCAAGACCAAAGATCAGCCGGGCCAGCGCGATGTTGCGCTTCTCGTCAATCGCGGCGAAGAGGTTGGCGGCAGAGGTCTCGCCCCAGCCATCGCGGTTTTTCAACTTGGCCAGATTCTGCGCATCCCGCGCCTGAAGGGTAAAGATATCGGCCGGCGTTTTGATCGCCAGACCCGCGTCACTGTAAAAGGCTTCGATCTGCTTGGCGCCCAGACCTTCGATATCGAAAGCCTTGCGCGAGACAAAATGCTTCAGCTTCTCAACCGCTTGTGCCGGACAGATCAAGCCGCCGGTACAGCGTCGCACCGCGTCGCCCTCCTCACGCACGGCCGGGCTGCCACATTCCGGGCAAACGGTCGGAAAGGCGAAGGCAACCGCGCTCTCGGGACGTTTGGACAGATCCACATCGGCAATCTTCGGGATCACATCCCCGGCGCGGTAGACCTGAACCCAGTCGGCGACCCGGATATCCTTGCCGTCGCGGATCTCTTCGCCCTTGGAATCCAGCCCGGCGATATAATCCTCATTGTGCAGCGTCGCATTGGAGACAACAACGCCGCCCACCGTCACCGGCTGCAACCGCGCCACCGGGCTGAGTGCGCCGGTCCGTCCAACCTGAATGTCGATGCCCTCCAGCCGCGTCCAGGCCAGTTCAGCCGGAAATTTATGCGCAATCGCCCATCGCGGGGTGGTTGAGCGGAAGCCGAGACGGTCCTGCAAGGCCAGCGCATCCACTTTGTAAACCACGCCGTCGATATCGTAGCCAAGCGTCGCCCGCTGTTCCTCGATCAGGCGATAATGCGCAATCAGCTCGGTTGTGCCCTTGCAATATTTGGTCAACGGGTTGGTCTGAAAGCCCATGCCCTTCAGGCGTTCAAGCGCTGAAAACTGCGTATCGGCGAGCGGCTCCGACAGCTCGCCCCAGCTGTAGGCAAAAAAGCGCAGCGGCCGCGACCGGGTGATTTCAGCGTTCAGCTGCCGCAGGGATCCCGCCGCCGCATTGCGCGGATTGGCGAAGGTTTTGCCACCCTGTGCGGCGTGCCGATCATTCAGCGCCGTAAAATCCGCATGGCTCATGTAGACCTCGCCGCGCACCTCAAGCACCGCCGGAGCATCGTCGATCCGCTGCGGAATATCGGCAATGGTCAGGGCGTTTTCGGTGACATTCTCCCCCACCGCCCCGTCGCCACGGGTGGCCGCATGGATCAGCCTGCCCGCTTCATAGCGCAGCGACAGCGACAGCCCGTCGATCTTCGGCTCCGCCGTATAGGCCAGCGGGTCCTCGGCGCCGAGGCCAAGATATTTGCGCAGACCTTTGTCGAAATCGCGCACGTCCTCGTCGTCAAAGGCGTTGCCCAGCGACATCATCCGCTGTGCATGGGTGATCTTGCCAAAGCCGGAGGCTACCGGCGCACCAACCGTCTCCAGCTCGGTTGCGATCTCAGCCAGATCGGGAAATTGCTCCGCCAGCGCGCGGTAGCGGCGTTTCTTAGCGTCATATTCCGCATCGCTGATCTCGGGATCGTCGGCCTGATGATAGGCAAGATCGGCGGCGCGCAACTGCTCCTGCAACGCCATAAATTCGCGGCGCGCCTGATCCTTGGTCAAACCGTTCAAATCGCTGTTGCCTGACTGTGTCACGTCTGTCGCCTCGCTTTATCTTAGCTAGGTGATAGGACGGTGACGCCATCGCGTCCAGCCACAGCGCAGGTGACAGACGTGAAAAATCCCGCCGTAGCGGGATCGTTCGGGAACCGGGTGAGATGAAGGTCGCGCCGGATCAGGCGCCAACAGCCATCCGGTGACCCCCAGTCAGCTGATCGTCCTGCGGATCGCGCAGCACATAACCGCGGCCCCAGACTGTTTCGATGTAGTTATCGCCACCTGTCGCCGTGCTCAGCTTCTTGCGCAGCTTGCAGATAAAGACGTCGATAATCTTCAGCTCGGGCTCATCCATGCCGCCATAGAGATGGTTCAGGAACATCTCCTTGGTCAATGTGGTGCCCTTGCGCAGGCTCAGCAGCTCCAGCATCTGGTATTCCTTGCCGGTGAGATGCACGGCCTTGCCTGCAACTTCCACCGTCTTGGCATCCAGATTGACCGAAATCTTGCCGGTGTTGATAATCGACTGGGAATGCCCCTTGGAGCGGCGGATGATGGCGTGAATACGGGCCACCAGTTCCTCGCGATGGAAGGGTTTGGTCAGATAATCATCGGCGCCAAAGCCAAAGCCCTTGATCTTGTTTTCGGTGTCATCTGCACCGGACAGGATCAGAATGGGCGTCTCGATACGGGCCATGCGCAGCTGCCGCAGCACCTCGTGGCCGTTCATATCGGGTAGGTTAAGATCCAGCAGGATCAGATCGTAATCATAGAGTTTAGCAAGATCGATCCCCTCTTCGCCGAGATCGGTCGAATAAACGTTGAGGTTGGCATGAGTCAGCATCAACTCAATGCTCTTCGCCGTTGTTGGATCATCCTCAACAAGAAGAATGCGCATATTATTTTCTCCGCCTGTACACTGTTTCCCTCAGGTCGAATTAACCTTGGTGGAAAAAAGTTAATGGCCCGTTACCATGATGGTTAATTTGCGCGTTCACCTCAAGTCTGAATGATTTTTTTGCGTCAGGATTTACGATAGTCTTTGAGACGGGTGGCTTTCAGGGCGTCCTCGCCAAAGTCCGCAACAGCGGAAACCCAGCTGCGAAACTCCTCTTCGGAGAGGCTGTATCTGCGCAATGCCTCGCTTTGCGGGATCAAGCCGTAGAGGACACCGCGCACAACCGCCGCCTTGCGTGAGGCCACCCAGCGCCGCGTGGTCTTTGGCGGCAGATCCGCGCGCGTCATCACCGTGCCATCCGGCAGGGTCACAGCGCGCGGGCCATCGACTTTCTTCAAGAACATCTTTTCTTCCTTCGTGTGGAGCATAGAAATTGGTCCGTCCCCACATTTCGCGCAAACGCCTTAAGGAGGGGTGAACCTGCCCCCTTGAGGATCATTAGGATTTTCCTATATTCTGCGGTGTCTTTCCCACATATCCGAGGAGTCGCCTGATGGCGCAGGATGCCAATCCCCAACTGAATTCGCTTGGCTTTGCCAAACCACCGTCGGAGACGCGGGTGGTTGTCGCCATGTCGGGTGGCGTCGACAGCTCTGTTGTTGCTGCACATTTGGCCGATGAAGGCTATGATGTTGTGGGCGTGACGCTACAGCTCTACGACCATGGTGCGGCGCTTGCAAAGAAAGGCGCCTGCTGTGCGGGGATCGATATCCATGATGCGCGCCGAGTCGCCGAGGAGCGCGGCTTTCCGCATTACGTGCTGGATTATGAGAACATTTTTAAGGATGCGGTGATCGATGAGTTCGCCGACAGCTATCTGGCTGGCGCAACCCCGGTACCCTGTATCCGCTGCAACGAACGGGTCAAGTTCAAGGATCTGCTGGAAACCGCCCGCGATCTGGAAGCCGACTGCATGGCCACCGGCCACTATATCCAGCGCAAGGATGGGCCAAACGGGCCGGAGCTGCATTCGGCCGAGGATGCCAACCGCGACCAGAGCTATTTCCTGTTCTCCACCACCCCCGAGCAGCTGGACTATCTGCGATTCCCGCTGGGACATCTGCCGTCAAAGGACGCCACCCGCGAGATGGCGGCACAATATGGTCTGGCGGTGGCCGATAAACCCGACAGCCAAGACATCTGCTTTGTTCCCAATGGTGATTATGCCAGCGTGATCGAGAAACTGCGCCCCGGCGCGGCGGAGCCGGGGGACATCGTTCATGCCGATGGCCGGGTGCTCGGCCGTCACAACGGTGTCATCCACTACACCATCGGCCAGCGTCGCGGCCTCGGCATCGGCGGGCTGAGCGAACCGCTTTATGTGGTGAAACTGGATGTGGACAAGAAACAGGTGGTCGTTGGGCCCAAGGACTTGCTGGCCACCCGCACCATCCCGGTGCGGGAAATCAACTGGCTCGGCGATGAGCCTTTCACCAGCCGCGACGAATGGCATCTGAAGGTCAAGGTCCGCTCGACCCGGCCCCCGCGCGATGCGGTGATCCGTCCGATCTCGGAGACCGAAGCCGAGGTCGAACTGCTGACCCCGGAAGAGGGTATTTCCCCCGGACAGGCCTGCGTGTTCTATGCTGAGGAGGGCAGCCGTATCTTTGGCGGCGGCTGGATCTGGCGCGGCTACTGACACGGCCAGGAACACGGTGCGTCTGTCAGGGAAGGCGCAGCCTCCGCGCGATACGCGCGGCTTGTCCTTGACAGGCCCTCCCCAAATCCAAAATCGAGATAGCGCCTGAGGGCAGACCTGCCCTTAGGCGCGTCTCAGCAAAATATAATCCACCACAACACCACGCCCAACGGCACATGCTCAGTTACCCGCATTGCGGCGCGCACCGCGCGGGTGCATAGCGCCCGCGCTACGAGAGGCCACCTGCCGGAGGCTCTGCATCCGGCAGGCTTCAGGAGACGGCGGAGGTCTGCGCAGACAGACGATCCAACACTGCGCGGGCCGCGCGCAGACCGGGGTCTTCGCCCCCCTCGCCCAGCCGCTCCATCGTGATCGCCATGGCAGAGGATTGCGCGGTAGGCGCCGCCTTGACCTTGATCAGCGCCTTGGCGATAGCCTCCGGCGTACACTCAGGGCCGAGGCATTCCGGCACCACGCGTGTATCGCTGACCAGATTGACCAGCGTGACGGTGTCAATCAACGCCATGCGCCGCATGATATGCCAGGTGAGCCACTGGAATTTATAGGCAATCACCATTGGGGTGCGCGCCGCCGCCAGCTCCAGCGAGACCGTACCAGAAGCCGCAAGCGCCAGATCCGCCGCCGCAAAAGCCGCGCGTTTATGTGCCTTGGCCACCTCACCGTCCAGCGTATTGGGGTCGATCACCACCGCGGTATCCGACCATTCCGCAAGATGGCTGCGCACCAGATCGGCAACCGGAGCTGCGGCCGGCACCACGATCCGGTATTCGGGATGGCTGTCCTGAAACTGTTTCAGGGCCGCACCGAATACCGGCGCCAGACGTGTCACCTCAGAGCGCCGCGATCCCGGCAGCGCCAGAATGCAGGGCGCCTCCTCCAGCTGGTACTGGCTGCGAAAGGCGGCAATCTCCTCCGCCGTGGCCTGTGGCTCCCCCACAACGGGGTGGCCAACGAAATCGCACTCCATGCCAGCCGCTTCCATATAGGGCGGCTCAAACGGCAGCAGCGCCAGCACATGATCGATGACCCGGGCCATTTTTTCGGCCCGCTTGGGGCGCCAGGCCCAGACCGATGGCGCCACATAATGTACCGTGCGAATACTGCTGGCTTCTTTCACCAATGCGGCGACCCGTAGGGAGAAATCCGGGCTGTCGATGGTGATCATCACATCCGGCTTCATGTCCAGAACCGCCTCTGCGGTTTCGCGAATGCGGCGCTTCAGCTGGCGGTATTTCGGCAGCACCTCGGCCAGCCCCATGACCGACAGCTCCGACATATCGAAGCGCGACTTTAGGCCTTGTTCAGCCATCAGCGCGCCGCCAACCCCCTCAAAGATGATATCCGGGCGCAGCTGCCGCAGACCTGCCATCAGCGCACCGCCAAGGCGGTCCCCAGAAGGCTCGCCTGCGAGGATGAACACCCGTAGGCTCATGCGCTGCGCAGCCAGAGAAACAGCCCGAGCCGGTTGCAGGTGGCCACCACCTCATCCTGATCGAGCACGATAACACCGCCTGCCTCCAGCACGATCCCCGACAGCCCAGCCTTGGCCGCCAGCTCAACCGTCTGCACGCCGATCGTGGGCAGATCCGCGCGGCGGTCCTGTCCGGGTTTGGGCGCCTTGAACAGCAGACCTCCGGTGCCGTCAGGCCGGTTCTGCAACGCCGTCAGCATCCAGTCGGTGCCAAAGAGGTTCTCGACCGCAATCGCCTGTCCGCGCCGCACCGCGCAGGACTGGCCGACATCGGCGCGGCACATGGCCTCGACAACCTCTGCGCCGCGTTCTGCATCGCGCCGGTCCAATTCGCCGGGCTGCACCTCGGTCGGGATGCCCTCGGCCATCACCAGATCTGGTGCTACCTCATGGGCAGCGCGCACGCACATGCCCGCCTGCTCAAAAAGGCCGATGATTGCGCGCAATGCCCCGTCGTCACCTGCGGCAATCGCCCCCTGCAGGATCGGAACCAGCGGCATGGTCTCGGCATCAATCTGCGATGGATCAATGGCCGGGCGGCGCACTGCGCCCGCCAGGCAGATCTCGCGCACGCCGCTGGCCGACAGGCGCGCGATAAAGCTGCCGAGCTGTTCCAGGCGAAAGGTCAGCTCCGACTCAATGTGATCGGGCTCGGAGCCGCGCATGGCACAGACCAGCGGCCGGTCGGACAGGCGCGCGGCCAGTTCGGCAGGCAGTGCGCCCTGCCCTGCAATCAATGCCAGCATGGTCTCAGCCTCCCGGCGTCAGGAAAGAGCGGTCACTCTCGCCGGTAATGAAATCAACGATTTCCTGCACGTATTCGCTGTCGCTCTCTGCGCCAAGACGGCGCGCGCGCTCCTGAAACGTGCCCTCGCCCTGGGCCAGCATCTGAAAGGCCGCCCGCAGCGCGGTGATATCCGCACGCTGCACGCCCCGGCGTTTCAGGCCGACAAGGTTCAGCCCGTCCAGCTCACCGCGCGGCGCCTGCACCAGCCCGTAGGGAATCACATCATTGGTCACCATCGTGACCGCGCCGACAATGGCGCCGTGACCGATGCGCACCCATTGGTGAATGCCGGACAGGCCGCCGATGATGACGTCATCTTCCAGCACGCAGTGGCCCGCAACCGCAGCGGAATTCACCACGATCACACGATCTCCGATCTGCGCATCATGGGCGATGTGGCAGCCGGCCATAAACAAGCCGTCATCACCGATCCGCGTGATCCCGCCGCCGCCTTCGGTGCCGGCATTCACCGTCACATGCTCCCGGATGCGGTTGCGCTTGCCGATCACGGTCTTGCAGCGCTCGCCCTTGAACTTCAGATCCTGCGGAATCTCGCCCAGCACGGCAAAGGAGAACACCGTGGTATCCTCTCCGATCTCGGTATCTCCGGCGACGACCACATGGGATTTCAGCTCAACCCGGTCGCCGAGCACGACCTCAGGGCCAATCAGGCAGAACGGACCAATGACGCAATCGGCGCCAATCTTCGCCCCTTCTTCGACCACCGCGCTGGGATGGATCCGGGTCATCTGTGTCAATCCTTCTGCACGTCGATCATGGCCGAGAACTCGGCCTCCGCCGCAGTCTCACCATTGACGGTTGCAACACCCTTGAACTTGAAGATCTTGCCACCGGGCTTACCACGTGTGGTCTCCACCCGCATCTCCAGCACATCGCCGGGGATCACCTTGCGGCGGAATTTGCATTTGTCGATGTTCATGAAATAGATCAGCAGCTCGGTGTCGATCATATCCATGCCTACGCCCAGCATCACGCCCGCAGTCTGTGCCATCGCCTCGACGATGGTGACGCCCGGCATAATCGGCGTGCCCGGGAAATGGCCCTGGAAATGCGGCTCGTTCATGGTGACGTTCTTGATCCCGCAGGCCGAGGAATAGCCGTCGATCTCGACCACCTTGTCGACCAGCAGAAACGGGTAGCGATGCGGCAGGATCCGCTGGATCAGGTGAATGTCGGCGCTTTTCAGCTCGGTTGTCATTGCGGTTTCCCCGTTTTCTGAATGTTAGGTATGTCCTAGCAACTGCCCACAGCTTCGGCAAGCGGCAGACCCGGCGATGGCTGCACGGTCGGCGCCCTGCCTCCGCCTGAGGCAATCGCCAGCCGGGCGCGGTAAGCCTATTCGCCGGTGGCCTCGGGCAGGCTCTCACGCCCGTCGCCGAGCACTTCGTTCACCCGCGCAATCGCCAGATCGGTGACATCCGCGGCATCCGCGCTCAGAAACACGCTGGCGTGTTCCAGAATGGCCCCGGCCCCGGCTTCCAGCATGATCTGTTGCAGCACAGGCAGCGAAGCGGTGAAGAAATCACGCCGCGCATCTTCGCCGATCTGGTTGATATCGCGCAGTTTCTGATCCTGTTGACGACGGGTTTCCTGCACCTTTTTGTCAAAAGCATCGGCCAGAGCGCGAAACGCCGCAGGATCCATGCTGCTGCGGCGCTCGGTCAGCTCAAGTTCCTCTGCACGCAGCTCCGCCTCGATCCGGCGGTTTTCGGCCGTCAGGACCGCACCCTCGGCATCCAGTTCCTGGGAAACACGCTGACCAAAGGCGCTCTCGGCATAGAGCCGCTCGGACTGGATGGTCAGCAGCCCGGTCTGCGGTGCGCCCAGCTGCAATGTCTCGCCAAAGGCAAAGCCCGCCCCCGGCGACGCCGTCTCCTGCGCCATCGCAGGCAGCACCAGCAGCGGCAGCATCGCAAGCCCGCGCACAAAAGGCGCCAGCATCTCAGCCAGCGCCCCCGTGTGCCGTGTGTCCACAGCTCGTGTCATTGCGATCAGAACCGCGCCTGCAACGTCAAATCAAAGCTCTGCTCTTGGTCGAAGTCTTCTTTCTTCAGCGCCTTGGAGAAATTGAACCGCAAAGGACCAAATCCGGTTGTCCACAACAGCGAGAAGCCGACCACATGACGGTACGACCCGCCGCGCCCGACAATATTGCTGCCCGCCGCGCCGGTATCGGCATTGTTCAGACCCCAGAGGTTGCCCACATCATAGAACAGACCGCCACGCAGGCCGATCTCTTCTGGCAGGCCCAGCGGGAATTCCGCATCGAAGCGGGCCGCCGCGTAATAGTTGCCGCCGAGGAAGTCGTTATAGGTCCCGCCTGCGCCATTGGGCGACTGGTCCCGTGGACCGATACCACCCGGTTCAAAACCACGCAGGATATTGGGCGACAGGACAAACCGATCAATGGAGCGGCTGAAGCCATCCCCCTGCCAAGCAAAGGCGCCTGCCTCGATCGTTGCCCGCAATGTCACCTCTTCGTTGAAGACACGACGCTGGGCGATGATCTTTGCGGTGGTGCGCAGATACTCGGAATCCCCGCCAAGCCCGGCATAATCGGCCCCAACCTGGAACAGATAGCCCGAATTCGGATCCAGTCCGTTCAGGCGGCTGTCAACAGTATAGGTAAAGCCGATGGAGCTGGCGTTGATCGCACCCTGGTTGATCTCGCTACGAACCACAGGACCGGCCAGCGGGATCCCGGCGGAATCATCACCACGGGTGATCATCTCATCCTCATCCCAGGTGTACCGGATCTGAAGGCTGCTGTTTTCCGAGGTTTGGAAGGTCAGCGCGGGCGAGAAGAACGCACGTTTGGTGTCGTAAAGCGCAAAGCTGGAATCCGTCTCAGACAGACCCAGATCCAGATCGAGACGCAGGTCGCGCCCCAGAAGATAGGGCTCGGTGAAGCCAAGCGTGTATTCCTCGGCGTCCTGAGCGGTCGAGATATTGAACGAAAGGCGCTGCCCCCGACCAAGGAAGTTATTCTCCGACAGGCCGATGCTGAGACCGAAGCCATCGTTGACCGAGTAGGCACCACCAAGGCTCAGCGCACCCGTAGGCTTTTCCTCGACGTCCACATCGACAACCACCTCACCGGCGCTGCTGCCTTCGCGCACGTCCACCTCGGCGGTTTCAAAGAACCCCAGCGCACGGATGCGTTCAGCGCTTTCGCGGATTTCGCGCGGATTGAACGGGTCGCCCTCGACGGTGCGGAACTGCTGACGGATCACCCGGTCCAGCGTGGTTGTGTTGCCTTCGATGTCGATCCGCTCAACGAACACGCGCGGACCACGGGTCAGCACAAAATCCACGTCCAGCGTCAGCTCGCGATCATTGCGGCTGATCCGCGGCTCGGCCCGCAGGAAATCAATCCCCTTGCGGATCGCATATGTTTCCAGGCGCCGGATGGCATTTTCCACCACGCTCGGCGAATAGGTTACCCCGGGGCGGACCCTCAGAACCTTGCGGAACTCATCGGCGTCAGCTTCCGACATCTCGCTGGTGACCGAGATTTCGCCAAACTCGAACTTCTGGCCCTCGCTGATATCCACCACCAGGAAGGCGGCGTCGCGTTCTTCGGTTACCTCGGCATTGGTGCTGTTGATACGCACGTCAACATAGCCGCGCGACAGGTAGAAATCGCGCAGCACCTGCTTGTCGAATTCCAGACGGTCCTCGATCAGCGTATCGGCGCGGATGAAGGTGCGCAGCAGACCGGCCTGTTTGGTCTCCAGCACGCGGCGCAGACGCCGATCGGAATAGACGCGGTTGCCGATGAAGGACACGCGCTCGACCTCGATGGTGTCACCTTCGGAGATTTCGAACACCAGATCGACACGGTTGTCGCTGCGCCGGATGATCCGCGGTGTCACGGTTGTGGCCAGACGTCCCTGTGCACCATAGGCTTCGGCCAGATTGGAGGCATCACGCTCGGCGACCGTGGGGTTGAACACCCGGCGCGGCGCCGATTCGATCAGCTCGGCCATGGCATCGTCCTTGATGCGGCGGTTGCCTTCAAAGCTGATCTTGTTGATGGTCGGAAATTCGGTGACCTTGATCACCAGCGTATTGCCCTGCGGAACAATCTCGACGCTTTCGAATACGCCGCTGTCCAGAATGCGCTGATAGGCATCGTTGAGCTGCCCGGCGCTCACCGATTTGCCCCGCTCAATGCCGGTATAGGCCACAATTGTTGAGGTCTGGATGCGTTGATTGCCCTCGACCTGAACGTTTGTGAAACTATAACTCTGCGCCACTGCGAACTCTGGCGTCAGGACAAATCCCAAGGCAACAGCCAGCGCTACAGCAGATGCGTTTCTATACAAAATATGGGCACCTAATTTGCGCCCCCCACAGGATCTACCTGTGTGCTTCCCCCGAACCATCAGTCAAAACCCGATTTTTTTACAGCTTAATCCGTGCGTATCGGGTTTATCAGCGCTTGTCAAAAACAACAAAAAGGCGCGCGGGAGGACCCCACGCGCCAGATTGCTTGCAACAGGTTGAAAACTCAGAGACTGCCGATCCAGGCCCCAGCCACCAGCGCTCCCAAAATCGTCGCCACAGACATGGCGCGGTCCCAGTTCAGGCGCATAAAAAGACCCAATCCCGTATTGGTAATATGCAGGCTGCTCATGGCGTCCACTCTCCCGTTTATCTAAAAAAAGATCCCACATCCGCCACAACCGCGCCGCGATCTGCGGCACCGCTGCCCACCGGCGGCTTACCAAAGGATTAACAGGGGAATGTGGCGACAGTTTGGCGCGCCCTGCTGCTGCGGGATCTGCCGACCAGCCGGATCGTGGCCGGTCGGCAAGAAAGCGCCTAGCAGAAGATATCGTTGAAAAGCGCAAACATCATCAGGCTGAGGATGGCGGAGATGCCAACCGCCATCAGTACCCGCATCACCGCATCATTCGGCGGCTTACCGGTCACCGCCTCATAGGCGTAGAACATCAGATGCCCGCCATCCAGCGCCGGGATCGGGAACAGGTTCAGCAGGCCAACGGCAGTGGAGAGCACGGCGATAAACCGAATGAAGCTGGCCGCCCCCTGGCTTGCCATCGCACCAGAGGTCTCGGCAATGCCAATCGGACCCGACAGGTTGCAGGTGCTGATCGCACCGGTGATCATATGTTTCAGCCCGGAAAGCGACATTTCGACCACGCCCCAGACCTGCGCCGCGCCACCGCCAAGCGCCTCTCCAAGGCCCAGGCTCTCGGTCGCAGGCTCAAACGCCAGACCACCGACAATGCCCATACGCCAGCGGGTGGCAAAGCCACCATCCGCCTGCGGCTCATCCACACGGCGGGGCGCCAGAGCCATCTCGAACTCTTCGCCAGCGCGCCAGACCTTCAGCAGCAACACCTTGCCCTCGGCGCTTTCAACCGCACGTTTCAGCTGGTCAAAGGCAAAGATCGGCGCGCCGTCCACGGCGGTGATCACATCGCCCGGCTGCAGGTCGATGTCAGACGCGGCACTGCGCGGTGCCACGCCACGCACATGCGGCGGCCAGGGATACGGTCCTTCGACCTCGGTCTGCTGGCCGTCGCGCAGCACGGTATAGGTTAGAGGCTGCTGTTCCGGCACCGCATCGCGGAAGGCCGCAAAGGCGGTGTTATCCTCCAGCGAGGGAACATCGACACCGTTGATCTGCAACAGCGCGTCACCTTCGCGCAGGCCGGTTTGCAGCCCCGGCAGCGGCACCAGCCGCTCCACCGTCAGCGGATCGCGCATGGTGCCCTGCACCATGAAAACACCGGCAAAAATCAGCGCGGACATGATGAAGTTGAACACCGGCCCCGCCGCGACGGTGGCCGCCCGCGCCCAAAGCGGCGCGCCGTGCATCGTGCGCCGCAGCGCCACCGGATCAGCCGCCGCATCCGCCATTGCCGCGCTATCCTTGCCCGAGGCCGCATCCGCATCACCAAGGAACTTCACGTAGCCACCAAACGGCAGCAGCGCCACCTGCCAGCGGGTGCCGCGCTTGTCCACCCGCGAAAACAGCACCGGACCGAATCCCAGCGAGAAGACCTCGGCATGGATCCCGGACCAGCGCCCGACGATGTAATGGCCATATTCATGCACAGCCACGATCACCGACAGGGCCACCACAAAGCTGGCAATCACATAGAGATACCCGCCAAACTGCGGAAGAAAGGAGACGAGATCCAAGGGCTTACCTTACATATTTCAAAATTGCATTGTCGGCGTCCATACGGGCGAGATGGTCGGTCCGGCGCACCGTATCAAGTGTCATTGCCTCATCTAGCCCGCGATCTGCACTGTCAAATTGATCCAGCACCCGCGCCACCACCTCGGCCATGTCCAGAAAGCCGATGCGCCCGGCGATGAAATGATCCAGCGCCCGTTCCTTGGCGGCATTGAACACCGCCCCCATCAGCCCGCCCCGCGCCATCACATCATAGGCCAGCCGCAATGCCGGATAGCGCGCGGGATCAGGCGCCCGAAACGTCAGCTGCGCCAGCCGCGCCAGATCCAGCCGCTCCACCGGCAGCTCGCGCCGTTCGGGCCAATGCAGCGCATAACCAATGGCATGGCGCATATCCGGCGCGCCGAGATGCGCCATCAGCGCACCGTCGCGAAAACCGACCAGCGCGTGAACGATGGATTCAGGATGCACCACCACTTCGATCTGGTCTGGATCGACGCGAAAAAACTCACGGGTCTCAATAACTTCCAGCGCCTTGTTGAACATGGACGCACTGTCGATAGTGATCCGCTGGCCCATGTCCCAATTGGGATGCGAGGAGGCCTGTGCCACCGTGGCGGTCTTCAGCTGCTCCAGCGGCCAGTCGCGAAACGCCCCGCCAGAGGCGGTGATCACCACACGTTCCACCGCCGCGATGTCTTCACCGACCAGCCCCTGAAACACCGCCGAATGTTCGCTGTCCACGGGCAGGAGCCGCGCATTATGGCTGCGGGCGGTCTCCAGCAGCAGCGCTCCGGCGCAAACCAGCGATTCCTTATTCGCCAGCGCCAGAGTCGCGCCCTGCTTCAGCGCCTCGAGCCCCGGAGCAAGGCCAGCCGCGCCGACAATCGCCGACATGACCCAATCCGCAGGTCGCGACGCCGCCTCGACCAGCGCCGCCTGCCCGGCGGCCGCCACGATGCCCGAACCGTCCAGGGCGGCCCGCAGCTCCGGCAGCTTGTCATCATAGGCGGTCACGGCGATATCGGCACGCAGCGCTCTGGCATCCTGTGCCAGCTGGGCAATATTGGCGCCACCGGTCATCGCCACCACATTGTAGTCACCGGGGGCCCGCCGGATCAGGTCAATCGTATTCTGACCAATGGATCCGGTGGCCCCGAAAATCGAGATCTTGCGCATCAGATCGTCCCGCCGGGCAAACCCCACAGGCTGAGTACCAGCAGCACCATGGCCGCCGCGCCCAGCATACCGTCAAAGCGGTCGAACAGCCCGCCGTGGCCCGGGATCAGGCCGCTGGAATCCTTCACAGCCATCTTGCGTTTCAGCGCGCTTTCGGCAACGTCACCGGCCTGGCTGGCCATGGAGACCAGCACCGACAGCAGCACGACGCCAAAGCCAAGCCCGCCCTGCACCGCAAAGACCGCACCAACAGCTGCGGCCGCGATCCAGCCCGCAGAGGTGCCGGACCAGGTTTTCTTCGGGCTGACACGCGGCCAGAATTTCGGCCCGCCAAAGGTCTTACCGGCGAAATAGCCCGCAATATCCGTGGCCACCACAACCGAGATCAGCCAGATCATCCAATCCAGCCCCAGCGCGCTGCGCATCCAGATGAACGCATAGGCCGCGAACAGCACCCAAAGCGCGAAACCGATGTAAATGCCCCGGCGGATGTCGATGGCCAGCGCGCCCAGCACCGCCGGTATCAGCAGCAGGCCAAGCGCCCAGCCGCCGCCCATTAGCGCTGCGGCCAGCACCGCCCCCATCGACAGGACGCCGAGCGGCAGCGCCAGCCCCTGACGATCAGGCACCACCATGCGCAGCAATTCCCAGATCATGCCACCACAGGCCGCCGCGATCAGCAGGTCAAACACCACGCCCCCGCGCCATACAGCCCAGCCACCCACGACGATCATCACGATGGCGGAGATCACCCGCGGCATCAGATCGGCCCAACGTCCCGCGGCGCTCATGTCTTCACCGCGCCAAACCGGCGATCCCGCTGCCCGTAGCTGCGGCACAGCCGGTCCATCTCGTCGGCGGTGAAATCCGGCCACAGCGTGTCGATGAACTCATATTCCGCATAGGCCGACTGCCACAGCAGAAAGTTGGAGATCCGCGCTTCACCGCTGGTGCGGATGACCAGATCTGGATCGGGCAACACATGGGTATCGAGATAACGTGGCAGGGTTTCCTCATCCACATCCGCAGGGTTCAGGCGCCCCGCTGCCACATCCTCGGCCAGCCGTTTGGTGGCCCGCGCCACCTCGTCACGGCTGCCATAATTCAGCGCGATGGTCAGGTGGGTACCGTCATTGCAGGCGGTCTCCTGCTCCAGCTGGTCCATCAGCGCGACCAGCTTTTTGTCCAGCCGCACCCGGTCCCCGATGAAACGGACCCGGACATTGCGCTGCGACAGCGCTTTCATCTCCTTGGAGATATAGCGGCGGAACAGGCTCATGAGGCCTGCGACCTCCACCTGTGTGCGCTTCCAGTTCTCGGTCGAGAAGGCAAAGATGGTGAGGTATTTCACCCCCAACGCGGGGCAGCATTCCACCACCTCGCGCACCCGTTTGGCGCCCGCGTGGTGACCGAACAGACGCGGACGGCCCCGCGCCTGCGCCCAGCGGCCATTGCCATCCATGATGATGGCAACATGTTTCGGGCCGCGTTCCGGTGCGGGGTCGCTCTCATCCGGCGCCAGGACGGTGTCTGTGCTCTGTGACATAAGCAGGTGTCAGACCTGCATAATTTCGGCTTGTTTGGTTTCCAGAGCCGCGTCGACAACCTTAATCATCTTGTCGGTCAGCTCCTGAACTTCGCCTTCCCAGAGCTTCTGGTCGTCCTCGGACATGCCGTCGGCCTTGGCTTTCTTGATCTGGTCCATCCCATCGCGGCGCACATTGCGGATCGACACCCGCGCGTGCTCGGCATACTGGCCGGCCACTTTGGTCAGCTCGCGGCGACGTTCTTCGTTCAGCTCGGGGATCGGCAGCATGATGATGGTGCCATTTAGCTGCGGGTTGATGCCCAGACCGGATTCACGGATGGCTTTTTCGACCTTGCCGACCAGCGCCTTGTCCCAGACGTTGATGGTGACCATGCGCGGCTCCGGCACGTTGACGGTGCCAACCTGGTTGATCGGCGTCATCGAGCCATAGGCGTCCACCATCACGGGCTCCAGCATCGAGGCGGAGGCACGACCGGTCCGCAGCGACGCGAATTCGGTTCTGAGATTGGCCATGGCACCATCCATGCGGCGCTGTAGATCATCGGTATCGAGAATAAAATCGTCAGACATTCTGCTCTCCCCTGACTTGAGGCGGTGTTTGCATTGCTCATAAGACATTGGTGCGGCGTTGTATAGCGATCTTGCCGCAGATTTGAAGCGGCCACAGGCAGGGTTCTGCCCTTCTCCGGGACGGCCCGGCACCGCAGCCGGTCAGCCGCCGCCGCACAAGACCCGCCGCCAGCGCCGCGCGCCACATGAAAAAACCGCGCGCCGGATCTCGATCCGGGCGCGCGGCTCATTGTGCATGTGGCAAGGGCAAGTGCGCCCCGCCCCCCCCGGCGCGGTTAGCCGTGAACCTTCGTGTAGGTCCCCTTGCCCGCCAGAATGCCCCGGAAGCCGCCCGGCTCATCCAGCGGGAACACCATCAGCGGCAGGTTGTTGTCGCGCGCCAGCGCAATGGCCGAGGCATCCATCACCTTCAACCGCTTGGCCAGAACCTCGTCGTAGCTGATGGTGTCATAACGCACCGCGTCGTCATGCTGCGCGGGATCCTTGTCATAGACACCATCGACGCCATTCTTACCCATAAAGATCGCCTCGCAGGCCATCTCATTGGCGCGCAGCGTGGCCGCGGTATCGGTGGTGAAATAGGGGTTGCCGGTGCCTGCGGCAAAGATGCAGACCCGTTTCTTTTCAAGGTGACGCACGGCGCGGCGGCGAATGTAGGGCTCGGCCACCTCATCCATGCGAATGGCCGAGATCACCCGGGTAAAGACGCCCAGACCTTCCAGCGCCGACTGCATCGCCAGCGCATTCATCACCGTGGCCAGCATCCCCATGTAGTCGGCCGTTGTCCGCTCCATCCCCTGGGCCGAGCCGGACAACCCGCGGAAGATATTGCCGCCGCCGATCACCATGCAGATCTCCACGCCCATGTCGCGCACGGATTTCACCTCCTGCGCGATGCGCTGGACGGTCGGCGGATGCAGGCCAAACCCCTGGTCCCCCATCAGCGCCTCGCCTGAGATTTTCAGCATCACACGTTTATAGGTTGCCGCCGGCGTGGCCTCCGGCTGATCGTTTGTAAGGGGCATGTTGCGCTCCGGAATATGACGGGGTTAATTTGCGCGCAAAATGAAGCAAATCGGCGGCAGGATCAATGCGGCCTGAGATGTTTTTGGCGCCCCACCGCAGCAACGCCCCGCGCGCCGCAGAACATCCAAAGAACAGGACGCCCGCATGACCACCGCAACCCAGCTGCCAGACATCCCGCCGCACCAGCCGGTGCTGATCGCCGGGCCAACCGCCTCCGGCAAATCGGCGCTGGCGCTTCAGATCGCCGAAGCTCAGGGCGGCGTGATCGTCAATGCCGATGCCAGTCAGGTCTATGACTGCTGGCGGGTGATCACCGCCCGCCCCTCGCCCGAGGAAGAGGCGCAGGCCCCGCATCTGCTCTATGGCCACCAGCCTTATGACGCCGACTATTCCGTCGGGCATTGGCTGCGCGAGGTACTGCCGCTGCTGGACCACGGCCCCCGTCCGATCATCGTCGGTGGCACCGGGCTTTATTTCAGCGCCCTCACGCAGGGCCTTGCGGAGATCCCTGCCACCCCGGCCGAGGTCCGGGCGCAGGCCGATCTGCTGTCGCTTGAGGATATGCGCGCGGCGCTGGATGCCGTGACGGCTGAGCGGATCGACCTTCTCAATCGCGCCCGGGTGCAGCGCGCCTATGAGGTGCTGACTGCGACCGGTCGTGGCCTGGCCGACTGGCAGGCCGAAACACCGCCGCCGCCGCTGCCGCTGGATCGCTGCACCGCGATTGTTTTTGACACCGACAAGGACTGGCTCGAAGCGCGCATCCGCCGCCGCTTTGATGCGATGATGGAGGCCGGTGCGATGGAGGAGATTGCCGCCATGCAGGATCGCTATGATCCCGCGCTGCCCTCCTGCCGCGCAATTGGCGTGCCGGAGCTGATGGCGCATTACCTGGGCGAGATGACCGAGGCGGAGGCGCGCGAGCGGGCCTCGGTTGCGACCCGGCAGTTTGCCAAACGTCAGCGCACGTGGTTCCGCGCGCGAATGAAGCAGTGGACGCCCTACCGTCCGGCCTGAGGGCCGTCCGAACAGCCTCGAAAACACCGTCTGAACGCCGCCTTGGTACTGCCCGGCACCCCGGCTTGCGTCCGGTCGATAGCGCTTTCGCTGGCCAGAATGACATCGGCGGCACAGTGCGCGGAACAGATGTGGACAAAATGTCCAGATGACCGCGCGTCATACGCACATTGTTGCCCAAACCCCATGCAGAGACCTGCAATTCTATTAAATCCTTAAGCATTTTTCGGCAAAAACTTGCCAGAATCAATTTTTCATGTCCATTTGCGCCAACCGAAAATACGAGCATCACATATCAACCAGCCTATGCCTTTTGACCCCACCCATATCGGCGAGATCACAGTCGCACCGCTGTCGCAGCTGACTCCCGATGGGCCTTGGCAGGTCGAATTGGCACATGACCGCCCCGAAAATCTGCTGATCTGGATCACCCGTGGCCAGGGGCGGGTCTTTCTGAACGGGCAGCAGCGTGGCTTTGGCCCCAACAGCGCCATCTTTGTTCCGGCCGGGACCCTGTGGTCGCTGGAGCTGGGTCGGCAGTGCATCGGCCAGGTCATGAATGTGCCCACCTCGACCCCGATGGATTTCCCCGATGCCGCCGACACGCTGCGCATCCCCGATGCTCAGGATCAGGCGGTGATCAACAGCATGTTCCAGGCCATGCAGGCCGAACAGCAGGATCGCCCCGCGCTGTGGTATCGCGCGATGCAGGCCCATGGCACGTTGATCGCAATCCACATCCGCCGCCTGATGGCGGAACGCAGCAGCACCAGCGGCAAACCCACCGCTGCCCAGCGGCTGGCTCAGGGCTATTGCGGGCGCATTGTCGAATGCTATGCCCAACATGCCAGCATGGCCGATCATGCCGCCGCGCTGAATGTGACGCCGACACATCTGACCCGCGTCTGCAAATCCGAAACCGGCAAGACGGCGGGCGCCCTGCTGACCGAGCGCCAGCTGCACGCGGCGCGCAGCCTGCTGATCAACTCTGAATTGCCGATGCGCGATATCGCCTCGACCCTCGGTTTTGGCAGCGCCGCCTATTTCACCCGCTTCATCACCCAGCACACCGGTGAAACCCCAAGCCGTCTGCGCAAACAGGCGCGCGAAAAGCTGAAACGCGCCGCCTGAGATATCAGGCCGCACCAGATCTCCGCCGCACCGTGTCCACCGGGGGCGCAGCGGCGCCGCGCCTGCGCGCCTGCACCACCTCGCGCCGAATTCCCCAGCCCCTGGACCGCGCTAAACGTCCACGAGTCACCCCGGCGACAGACGCGCGGCCTTCCGGCTGACTGTGCACATATGCCCAGTACTAAAACTTTCGGACTGGCCTCCCTTGGGGAAAAACACAAAACCGACACCAACAATGTCGCAAAAGTCATGTGAAACGTCGACTTCTTACATTGACCTCACCCGCGATCTGGGGCCGAATGATCAAACGGGGAAACAATCTTTGAACACAGCACCTCAAACGGCGCCAGCCAGCTCAGATGGCCCGCCGTTCCAAAAGCGAAAACTTGCGGTGCAACAGGGAGAGCTACATGACAAAAGACACCATCACCGGGACCGATATCCACCCGGCGGCAAAGATGTATGCGACAGAAACCCTTGCTGGGAAGATGGATCGACGCGAATTCATGGTCCGCGCCACCGCGCTTGGCGTCAGTTCGGCTGCGGCATACGGCCTCCTTGGGCTTGACGCCCCTGTTCAGGCCGCAGGTCATGAACAGACCGGCGGCACCCTGCGCATGCAGATGGAAGTGCGCGCCCTGAAGGATCCGCGCACCTATGACTGGGCGCAGATCGCAACCTTTACCTCCGGCTGGCTGGAATTCCTGGTCGAATACAACAGCGATGGCTCCTTTGAGCCGCTGCTGCTGGAAAGCTGGGACGTCAACGAAAACGCGACCGAGTTCACCCTGCATGTCCGCAAAGGGGTGAAGTGGAACAATGGCGACGATTTCACCGCAGAGGACGTGGCCCGCAACATCACTGGCTGGTGCGACAAGAGCGTCGAGGGCAACTCGATGGCAGGCCGTATGGCGTCGCTGATCGACGCGGAGACCGGCCAAGCCGCCGAAGGCGCCATCACCGTTGTCGACAGCCATACCGTGCTGCTGAAAACCAACACCCCGGACATCACCATCATTCCGGGGATGGCTGATTATCCCGCGCAGATCACCCATGCCAGCCATACCGGCGACACCATGCTGGAGAACCCCATCGGCACCGGCTACATGCTGCCTGAGTCGATGGAAGTCGGCGTGAAAGGCGTCCTCGTACGCAACGAAGACCACGAATGGTGGGGCACCGCAGCGGGCAAAGGCGGCTATCTGGACCGGATCGAATTCATTGATTACGGCACCGATCCGGCGTCGTTCCTGGCGGCCTATGAGGCCGAAGAAATTGATATGAACTGGGAATCCGTGGGGGAATACGTCGATATCTTTGACGGCATCGGCCTGAACCGCTCGGAAATCGCCTCCGGCTTCACCATCGTGATCCGCCCCAACCAGCTGGCCGAGGTCAACGGCACCAAGCCCTATGCCGACAAGCGCGTGCGCCAGGCGATTGCCATGGCGGTGGACAACACCGTCTGCCTTGAACTGGGCATGTCCGGCTATGGCATTCCGGCAGACAACTGCCATGTCGGCCCGATGCACCCCGAACACGACCCGACTGTGACGCGGCTGCCGTTTGACCCGGCCAAGGCCAAGGCGCTGATGGAAGAGGCGGGCATGCTCGACTATGAGCACGAGCTGCACTCCATCGACGACGACTGGCGCCGCAACACGACCGACGCGGTCGCAGCTCAGCTGCGTGACGCGGGCTTCAAGGTCAAACGGACCATTCTGCCCGGCTCGACCTTCTGGAACGACTGGGCGAAATACCCGTTCAGCTCCACCAACTGGAACCACCGCCCGCTCGGCACCCAGGTTCTGGGACTGGCTTACCGCTCCGGCGAAGCCTGGAACGAAGCCGGTTTTGCGAATGAAGAGTTCGACAGCCTGCTGGCCGAAGCCAACGCACTTGCAGATGTCGATAAACGGCGCGAAGTCATGGCCAAGCTACAGGCCATCATGATTGACGAAGGCGTTACCATCCAGCCCTTCTGGCGGACCGCCATCCGCCACCACACCGACAATGTGGTCGGCGTCGACAAGCACATCGCCGATCTGCCCCAGATCTACAAATGGGCTTTCAAGGCCTGATCTGACACAGCGGGCCGCGCCGCACGGCGCGGCCCAAAGCTTCTGGCCGCAAGAAAACGCTCAATAGCCAGGCAGGCCGCCGACTGCGGCCTGACCATTGGCCTAACTCAAGGCGTACAGCCACCAACGGGAGCATTCCATGGGACTGTTCATCCTCAGGCGTGTCGGGATCATGATCCTGACCGCGCTCTGCCTGACCTTCACCGTCTTCACGCTGACCAATCTCTACCCGAACCTTGAAAAACTCGCCAAGACCCAAGGCAACTTCCGCATGTCGGACGAGGCGGTTGCCAGCTGGCTGGAAAAGGGAGGGTATCTGCAACCGATGCCGGTAAAATACGGCCAATGGCTGGGAGTGCTGCCGGGCTGGACCACGGTGACAGATGAGGGGACCACAGGGCGCTGCATCACCGGGGTTCAACCCGCCGAAGAGGCAGCCGCCGCCCCACGTTTCTGCGGCATTCTTCAGGGCGACTGGGGCCATTCGAGCGTTTTCAAGGATGATGTCAGTTCCATCATTGCAACGCGCCTTGGCAATACCGGTTTTCTGATGATGTGGGTTCTGATCCTGATGGTGCCCTCGGCGCTCTTGATCGGGATCCTGGCCGGGATGCGCGAAGGCTCGGTCACGGACCGCACACTGTCAACCGCCTCGATCCTGACCACGGCAACCCCGGAATATGTCTCCGGTGTGATCTTCATGGCGGTCTTCACCTCCTCTGCCGTTGGCTTGAAATGGTTCAAGGGCACAGCAAATTCGGCGATGGTCGACGCCAATTTCGAAAACTTCTTCCTGCCGGTAATGACCATCGCCCTTTATGGCATCGGCTACATCGCCCGGATGACCCGCGCCTCCATGACCGAGGTGATGACCGCACAGTATATCCGTACCGCCCGGCTCAAGGGCGTCAGTTTTCCAAAAATCGTCATGCGTCACGCGCTGCGGAATGCGCTGATCGCCCCCTTCACGGTGATCATGCTGCAGTTTCCCTGGCTGCTGAACGGCGTGGTGATTGTCGAGACCCTGTTCAACTACAAGGGCTTCGGCTGGGCGCTGGTCGAGGCGGCTGGCAATAATGACATCGAACTGCTCTTGGGGATTTCGGTGGTCTCTGTCGTTGTCGTGCTGCTCACGCAGCTGATTTCCGACATTGGCTATGTCTATCTCAATCCCCGTATCCGGATTTCCTGAAGGAGGAACGCAGCATGGACCCTCTCAGCTGGACCGGAAGTCTTGCCTTTCTGAACCCGGTGCTGATCCTTGCCCTTGTGGCACTGGCGCTCTGCATCATTGCCTGGCTGGTGCTCAGCATCGTCACGGTCAGCCCGACAACAATGATCAACGCCCATGGCAGCGCCGGTCTCGCGACCACACCCGATGTGCTGGCCGGCAGGGCGGTGCGCCTCAGCTTTCTTGCGGTGATCGGACTGATCCTGATCTATATCCTCTTCGGCGTGCTGTTTGGCGCCAGCGGCGGCATCGTCGGTGCCATGGCGCGGCTGCTGCTCCCGGTCTGGATCGCGCTGGTGGTGCTGTTTGCGGTGTCGATGACCTTCAAGCGGCGCCTAGGTCTTTATGGCAAGCTGTTCGACAGCCCAATCGGTATGATCGGCTTTGCGCTGGTGATGTTCTGGGTCTTTACCGGTGTGCTGGGCGCGATGGATCTGATCTCACCGCACGACCCGCTGACCCAGGTCAGTGGCCTCAAGAACAAGCTGCCCGGCACCCCCCTGCCCGGCGCCGAGGCCGACAGCGGCATTGCGGCCTGGTATCTGCTTGGCGGTGACAACCTGGCACGCGACGTCTTCAGCCGCCTGATAGATGGCGCCTGGGTGGTGGTGCAGATCGCGCCGCTGGCCACGGTGTTTGCCTTTATGGTGGGGATCACGCTGGGGCTGCCTGCGGGCTATTACGGCGGCCTGTGGGACACGGTGCTGTCCTTCCTCGCCAACCTGATCCTGGCCTTCCCGGTGATCCTGCTGTTCTACCTGCTGGTCACCCCGGAGATCATCGCAACCGGGCTGCCTCAATATATCGCCGTGGTGCTCTTTGCCTTTCCGCTGATCTTTGTCGGGGTGCTGATCCACTCGCGCTTCCGCACCCGGCCGCAGCACAGCGCGCTCTGGCTGGCCGTCGTGCTGATCCCGGGCCTGCTGGGCTATCTGTCGCTGATCAATGAGGCGGGATCCAAGATCACCTTCTGGCCGCTCGATCTCTTTGACGTGCCGGGCGGTATTCTGGTGGTCTTTGTCTCGGTAGTCTTTGTCAATTCGCCCACCGTGTTCCGCATCGTGCGCGGGCTCACCATGGACATCAAGACCCGCGACTATGTCGCCGCCGCCCAGACCCGGGGGGAACGGCCCTGGTACATCATGCTGTGGGAAATCCTGCCCAATGCGCGCGGGCCGCTGATCGTCGATTTCTGCCTGCGCATCGGCTACACCACCATCCTCCTCGGCACGCTGGGCTTTTTCGGACTGGGCCTGCCACCGGAAAGCCCTGACTGGGGCAGCACCATCAACGACGGGCGCAAGCTGCTGTCGGTCTACCTGCACCCGCCGCTGCCGCCGGCCCTGGCGCTGCTGAGCCTGGTTCTGGGGCTGAACCTCCTGGCCGATGGCCTGCGCGAAGAAAGCCTGCGCGATTGATCCGAACCGGTCGGACCGGGGGCCAGCCCCCGGACCCCCGGGATATTTTGGGGCCAGAAGAAGGGCAGACCACCCTTCCAGCTCCAACAGGGAGATAAGACGATGAACAAACTGGCAGATTATGACGGCCCGATCCTGGAAATCGACAAGCTGTCGATCTCCTTTTTCACCCGGTTGCGCGAAATTCCGGCGGTGATGGATTTCTCCGTCACCGTGCAGCCCGGCGAGGCGGTGGGGCTGGTCGGGGAATCGGGCTGCGGCAAATCCACAGTGGCGCTTGGCGTGATGCAGGATCTGGGCAAGAACGGCCGCATCACCGGCGGCTCCATCAAGTTCAAGGGCCGCGATCTGGCGGAAATGAGCGCCGAAGAGCTGCGCGATGTGCGCGGCAATGAGATCGCGATGATCTATCAGGAGCCGATGGCCTCGCTCAATCCGGCGATGAAGATCGGCAAGCAGCTGATGGAAGTGCCGATGATCCACGAGGGCGTCAGCAAGGAAGAGGCCTATCGGCGCGCGCTGGAGGTGGTGAGCGATGTCCGCCTGCCCGACCCTGAGCGGATGCTGAATTCCTTTCCGCATCAGCTGTCGGGCGGCCAGCAGCAGCGTATCGTGATCGCCATGGCCTTGATGTCGAAACCGGCGCTGCTGATCCTGGATGAGCCAACCACCGCGCTCGACGTGACGGTGGAGGCCGCCGTGGTCGAGCTGGTGAAGGATCTGGGCAAGAAATACGGCACCTCAATGCTGTTCATCAGCCACAACCTCGGGCTGGTGCTGGAAACCTGCGACCGGCTCTGTGTGATGTATTCCGGCGAGGCGGTGGAGCGCGGCTCCATCCATGATGTCTTTGACGAGATGCAGCATCCCTATACCCAGGCGCTGTTCCGCTCGATCCCGCTGCCCGGCGCGGATAAGAATGCCCGCCCCCTGGTGGCGATCCCCGGCAATTTCCCGCTGCCCCACGAACGCCCGCCCGGCTGCAACTTTGGCCCGCGCTGCGACTATTTCGTGGCCGGGCGCTGTGATGCCCAGGATATTCCGATGGCAGCCGTCCATGGCAACGACCGCCACCACACCCGCTGTCTGCGCCATGATGAAATCGACTGGAACGCCCCGATTGCCGCCGCTGTGCAAAAGGAAAAACCCGAGGTCGGCAAGGTGGTCCTGAAAATCGACAATCTGCGCAAATATTACGAGGTCTCGGCCAATGCGCTGTTTGACAGCGGCGCGCGCAAGGTGGTGAAGGCCAATGAAACCCTGAGTTTCGAGGCCCGAGAGAGTGAGACCCTGGCCATCGTCGGCGAGAGCGGCTGCGGCAAATCCACCTTTGCCAAGGTGCTGATGGGGCTGGAGACGGCGACCGATGGTGCCATCGAACTGGATGGCAAGAATATCGAAGCCACCCCGATCGAACAGCGCGACACCCGCACGGTGTCCGATGTGCAGATGGTGTTTCAGAACCCGTTCGACACGCTGAACCCCTCGATGACCGTGGGCCGTCAGATCATGCGGGCGCTGGAAATCTTTGGCATCGGCGACAGCACGGCGGCGCGCCGGGAGCGGATGCTGGAGCTGCTGGATCTGGTCAAGCTGCCGCGGGCTTTTGCCGACCGGATGCCGCGCCAGCTGTCAGGCGGGCAGAAACAGCGCGTCGGCATTGCCCGCGCCTTTGCCGGTGGCGCCCGCATCGTGGTGGCGGATGAGCCGGTCTCGGCGCTGGATGTCTCGGTGCAGGCGGCGGTCACCGATCTGCTGATGGAAATCCAGCGCAAGGAGAAGACAACGCTCCTGTTCATCTCCCACGACCTCAGCATTGTGCGCTATCTCAGCGACCGGGTGATGGTGATGTATCTCGGCCATGTGGTGGAACTGGGCACCACCGATCAGGTCTTTGCCCCGCCCTATCACCCCTATACGGAGGCGCTGCTGAGCGCCGTGCCGATCGCCGATACCTCGGTTGAGAAACGCCATATCGTGCTGGAAGGCGATATTCCCTCGGCGATGAACCCGCCGCCCGGCTGCCCGTTTCAGACCCGCTGCCGCTGGAAGTCGAAGGTGGCCGATGGGCTCTGCGAACGCGAGGTTCCGCCGGTCCGCATCCTTGCGGGGGGCCATCAGGTGAAATGCCATCTCGACGATGCCGAACTGGCCCAGATGGAACCGGTGATCAAAATCGCCGCCGAGTGATCGGCGGTCAGGGCGCCTGGGAAACGATTAGCCCAGCAGCAGCATCACGATGATCAGCAGGTTCATCGAGGCAAACTGCATCAGTCGCGGCATATCGTGGCGGCGCAGCACAGCATAGGCGGCCAGCGCAATAGAGGCCGCCGCCCCGGCGAGAGAGGCGCCGCCGATCAGCAGCCCGATCTGGCCGGTATTGGGTCCCCAGGGCGCGCCGGGCGTATAGATCCCCTTGAGGCCGACACCGATCAGTATGCCCAGAATGGCGCCCGCCAGCGTGAACTCCACGCCGCGGATCGCCAGCGGTGCGCGGTCGGCAATCACACTGTCAACGATCTGCGGCGACGGGCCGGACTGGGGCTGCCATTGCATCTGATTCAGGCGTTCGTCGAAGCGTTTGAAAGACACCGGGATATTCCTCTTCTGAAGCTTCCGATTAGTTGCCAAGAGATTAAGGCAACTTTCTGGCAGTCAGACGGAGTTAACGCGGCATTAAGGAAGATTATCAGCGTATTAATGCCGATCCCCCGGACGATCGGCAAGCTGCTGCCGAAACTGCGTAGAATTTCAGATTTGAAGCTCAGATTTCAAACAGAGAAAACACGCAGACCCCCGGTCAATTGCGCCCCCAGCGCGCAGGCCCGGCGTGGTCAGGCTGCTGCGCGACGGTCACCCTGGCGCAATCCCCTGCCGGAGGGGCTTAGCTGCCCCAGATCTTCTTCACGTAGTTCTGGGTCTCGCGGTAGGGCGGCACACCGCCATGTTTGCGCACCGCTTCGGGGCCTGCGTTATAGGCCGCCAGCGCCAGCCGCCAGGATCCGAACTTGCGGTACTGCCGGGCGAGATAGCGCGCGCCACCTTCCAGGTTCTGCCTGGGATCTGTGGCATCCACCCCAAGCGCCTTGGCGGTGGCGGGCATCAGCTGTGCCAGCCCCAGCGCGCCCTTGTGGGATTTTGCCGTCGGGTTCCAGCCGCTTTCCTGCTGCACCAGTCGCAGAAACAGATCCTCCGGCACGCCGTGTTTCTGCGCCGCGGCCCGCGCAATGTTCAGATACTGGCCCCGATATTTGCCACTATACGGCAGGCTGCCGTGTTTGGAGGGCGTATGGATGGTGGGCGGTTGCAGGCGGATCGAATTCTTGTACTGCCCGGCAGCGCGCTCATCCAGAACCCGCGCGTGCGAGGCAAACAGCTTGCGCTGGCTCTTTGTGCTGAACATATCTGCCGTTGCCATCTGGCCCGATACAACACCGGCCAGCGTGACCCCCACCAACAGCCTACGCATAAAACGCCCTGCCCTGTCCCTGTTTTTCCGTATCCTGGATTGCGCGAAACTATATCCGGATTGACTAAAAAGAAAAGAACCTTCGCGTTTCCTGCGGCTGCGGCCGGTGATGCGGGCGCCTCTCGCGCAAAATATGAGGATGACCTCAGATATCGCGGCCAGCCGACTTTCATGTGGCGACCCGGAGCGGTAGTGTGGCCGCCAACCCGGCGCGACCAGATTCGGACCGGACAGATTTCATACCCCGACGGGGCCCGCCGAAACCGCTGAGCTGGAGGGGTAGACCACCCGGCTTTTGCTGATTTTCGCGACTCCGAACGACCAGACCAAGAGGACAGACCCATGGCAGGCTCAGTCAACAAAGTAATCCTGATCGGCAACCTCGGCCGTGATCCCGAAGTGCGCAGTTTCCAGAACGGCGGCAAGGTCTGCAACCTGCGGATCGCAACCTCCGAAACCTGGAAAGACCGCAACACCGGCGAGCGTCGCGAAAAAACCGAATGGCATTCGGTCGCGATCTTCTCCGAAGGTCTGGTGCGCGTGGCAGAACAATATCTGCGCAAAGGCTCCAAGGTCTATATCGAGGGCCAGCTGCAAACCCGCAAATGGCAGGACCAGAGCGGCCAGGACCGCTATTCGACAGAGGTGGTCTTGCAGGGCATCGGCGGCACGCTGACCATGCTTGATGGCCGCAACGAAGGCGGCCAGGGTGGTGGCAGCGGCTATGGTGGCGGTCAGGGCGGCGGCAGCTATGGCGGCGGCGGTGGCTACGACAGCGGCCCCAGCGGCGGCGGTCAGGGCGGCGGCTTCGGCGGCGGCAACCAGGGCGGCGCATCGCATAATATCGACGATGACGAGATCCCGTTCTAAAGGCGAATCACAGTCACGAACCGGCGCCAAAAGCCCGGTCGACTGGTGTTTTTCCTGCGCAGACCTCCATCGGTCTGCGCATTTTTTTTTGCAAAACCCTTAGTTCCCATAGCGATAGCGGCGGCGATTGATCCCAGCCAATAACCAGCAAAACAAGGCGATTTTGAATTCATCTTTTATCTAAAATCTCTATCGGGCGATAAAATACATATTCTATTAGCACCTCGAACCTACGGTTTTGCGGACCGATAACGTTAAGCCGGAGCGTAGAGTATGATCAGCCGACTGTTGCAGCGTATGTCCATCCGGGCAAAGATTATGACCCTCATCGGGTTGCCTCTCCTTATTATTATCGGGATATCCGGCGCGGTGCTGTACACGCTGAACAAACGGGCGAGTTTCGACACCACGCTGACCCGGGACATCATGCTGACCGCGAGCGAGCTGGTTCATAATCTACAGCTGGAGCGCGGCATGTCTGCGGAGTTCCTCGCCACCGAGGCGACCGCGCTCCCTGCCCGGCTGGAAACCCAGCGCCAGACATCGCAGGAGTTGCGCGAGCATATGCTGGAGGTGATCGAAACCGCCGATCTGTCACAGTTGCACGACAACACGCGTGTCTTCGTCAGTCTCGCCCATGACGAGCTGGAAGCCCTGGATGACATGCGCCTCAAGATCGCGGATCGGGCCATCAGCGCGCCGGAAGCGGTCGAATTCTACAGCAAACTAAACCTCCACCTGCTGGAAACCGCCCTTGCCTTTGAGGTGTTGGTCCACGACACCGAACTGGCCGAGCGTGCGATGGCCTTTACCTATTTTCAGATGGCCAAAGACGCCTATGGCATCCAGCGTGCGGTCGGTGCCCAGGGCTTCGCCAACGGCTGGACCGAAAACCTGCAATCACGGATGCTCATTTCCTATATGCAGTCAAAAGAACGCATGCGCGTTTTCCATGAGCTGTCCGACAGCGAAAGCGTCGAGCTTTTTGACGGTCAGGCCGCAGGCGAAACCTATCAGGCCTTTGCGAATATCCGGTCGGATGTGCTCGCCGGTCGCGCCCCTCAGGACCTGACCGCCGAGGAGTGGTTCGAGATCGCCACCAACGCGATTCAGATTGTCAAAGAGGTCGAAACCGAGATCCGCGATCAGCTGATGGCCGATTTCGAGGCTTTCGACAGGTTCAACAACAATGCCTTCTACCAGACGTTGGCTGGCCTCTCCTTTGTGATCGTGGCGATAAGCCTGGGCGCGCTGGTGATGGCCCGCGATATCGCAGGCGGGGTGCGGATGGTAACCACCGCGCTGGAGCGCATCAGCTCCGGTGAGCTGGAGATCGACATCTCCGGCAAATCGCGCAAGGACGAGATCGGCAATATCGCGCGACAGGCCGAAATCCTGCGCGGTCACGCCCTCGAAAAACGCGCGGCCGATGATCATCTGGACCGCGCGATGGCCGAACAGAAACTGGTCTCCGACGCCATCGCAGAAGCGCTGAGCCAACTCAGCAACAAGGTGCTGGTCTACCGTCTGAAAGACCATTTCCCCGAAGATTTCAAAAGCCTGCGCATGGATTTCAACGAACTGGCCGCCTCGCTACAGGATGCGATGAGCACCGTCCGCAGCGCCGCCCTGTCGGTTGGCGACGACAGCCAGACCATTGCCGCCAATATGGATGATCTGTCCCGGCGCACCGAATCGCAGGCCGCCGCGCTCGAACGCTCCACCCATGCCATGAACGAGATCACCACCAGCGTTGGCGAATCCGCCAGCAACGCCAAGGAGGCCGAGACCATTGCCGGCACCACTCAGGACAAGGTCAACGATTGCGAAGAGATCGTTCAGAAAACGGTGACCGCGATGGAGGAGATCCGCGCCTCCTCCGACGAGATTTCCCAGATCACCAAGGTGATTGAGGATATCGCCTTCCAGACCAATCTGCTGGCGCTCAATGCCGGGGTCGAGGCGGCGCGCGCCGGTGAGGCCGGCCGTGGCTTCGCCGTTGTCGCCAGCGAGGTGCAGCGGCTGGCACAGCGCTGCTCCGATGCGGTGTCGCAGATCGACGAAATCACCGCCCGCAGCTCGGCGCAGGTCAATACCGGATCCAGCCTCGTCGGCTCTGCCGGCAGCGCCATGTCCGAGGTCAGCACCCAGGTGAGCGCGATTTCCGAATTGATCGTCTCGATTGCAAAGGGGCTGGAGACCCAGTCGACCCAGCTGAGCGAGGTGAACCACGCCGTCGGCGAGATGGAACAGATGACGCAGACCAATGCCGCCATGACCGAGGAGACCACCGCCTCGGCCACGCAGCTGTTCCAGCAGGCACGCGAGCTGAACACGATGATCGGCGCCTTTCAGCTGGAAGGCACAGCAGCCCCCGCCTCAGCGCAGGAGGAGCACAGCGACGCGGAGATGGCGGCGCAGATGGCCGCCGCCGCCGAGCATGACGCCGCAGATATCGAAGCTGGCGTTGACGACGACGAATCCTGGGTCGCCTGATCCTCAGGCCAGCCAGCCAGGTCAGATCCTCATCCGGCATATGACACAGCCCCCGCCATGGCAGGGGCTGTCGTCAGTTGAACGGCGTGCCGAGCAGCGCGCCGTCACGTCGGGATCAGGTCTGGCCAGCGCCGCCGCTCAGGCCGTCACCGCTGCGCCAGCGCCTCGCGCAGCACCTCCAGCACCGCCTCCGGCGGCACGTCCCCGGTGACAAAAGCATGGCCGATGCCGCGCGCCAGAATGAACCGCAGCTGGCCATCGACCACCTTCTTGTCCTGCCCCATCAGCGCCAGCAGCGCCTCGGCATCCGGCAGGTCGCCGGGGATATCGGCGAGGTCGGTCTTCATCCCCATCGCCTTCAGATGCGCCCGCACCCGGCTGGGGTCTTCCTGGCTGCACAGGCCCAACCGCGCCGACAGCTCAAATGCCAGCGCGCAGCCGATCGCCACCCCTTCGCCATGCAGCAGCCGGTCACCATATCCGGTGGCCGCCTCCAGCGCATGACAGAAGGTATGGCCAAGATTAAGCAGCGCGCGGTCGCCCTGTTCGGTCTCGTCACGCACCACGATATCGGCCTTCATCTGCACCGAGCGGGTCACCGCCTCCACCCGTGCCGCGCGCGCACCGGCCGCCAATGTCGGCCCCTGCGCCTCCAGCCAGTCGAAAAACGCCGCATCCCCCAGCAGCCCGTATTTGACCACCTCGCCATAGCCGGCCAGAAAATCGCGCGGCGTCAGCGTGCTCAGCAGCGCGGTATCCGCCAGCACCAGCGAGGGCTGATGAAAGGCCCCGATCAGGTTCTTGCCCTGCGGCGCATTGATGCCGGTCTTGCCGCCGACGGAGCTGTCGACCTGCGCCAGCAGCGACGTCGGGATCTGCACAAACCGCACCCCGCGGCGCAACACAGCCGCCGCAAACCCGGCCAGATCGCCGATGACGCCGCCGCCAAAGGCGATGACGATGTCATTGCGCTCGACCTTCTGCTCCAGCAGCCATTCCACCGCGCGGCTGAACTGCGGCCAGCCCTTGGTGCTTTCTCCGGGGGGCAGCGCCAGCGCCGCCATCTCGATCCCCGCCTCCGCCAGCCCGGCCTGCAAGGCCTCCAGATGATGCGCAGCCACCGTCTCATCGGTCAGCACCGCCACTTTCGGACGGCGCAGCAATGGTTGCAGCCGCGCGCCCACATCCGCAAGAAGATCCGGCCCGATCACCACGTCATAGGCCCGCTCGCCCAGGTCGACATGCACAACCCGTTCCAAGCTGAACTGCACCATCATATCCACTCCAGCACGTCCGGGCGGGCGCGCAGCGCCTCGATCACCCGGTTCACCATTTCATCTATCGACGCCTGCCCGTCCGACACCACGGTCAGATCCGCCTGCGCATAATAAGGCACCCGTTCATGATAAAGCGCCGACAGCGTCGCATGGGGATCCTTGGTGCGCAGCAGGGGCCGCGTGTCGCGGTGTTTGACCCGGTTCCACAGCACCTCAAGATCCGCATTCAGCCAGATCGCAACCCCGCGTTCGGAGATGATCCTGCGGTTTTCCTCGGCCAGGAACGCACCGCCGCCGGTGGACAGCACGCCACGCTCCTCATCCAGCAGACGCCGGATCACCTGGCGCTCCTTCTGCCGAAAGAACGGCTCGCCATCGCGGGCAAAGATTTCGGGAATGGTGCGGTTGGCCGCGGCCTCGATTTCGTGATCGCTGTCCAGAAACGGGGCCTTCAGACGGGCAGCAAGGGCCCGGCCCACGGCCGTCTTCCCTGCCCCCATCATCCCCACCATGACGATGGTCTTCTTCAGCGCTCCGGGCACCCGGCGGTCACCCGCGCCACTGAGTGTTTGCTCTTTTTCGCTCATTCTTCAGTGAATGACGTGATATTGCTAAAAAGGCCATATATAACTTGCACAAAAGCCAAAGAAGCAGTCAGCGGGACACCCATGGGGCGATTGATCAAATACCTACTTTATTTAGTTATACTGGCAGCGATCGGATTGGTGATCTATGCCTATGTCGGGCCGTGGTTCGGGGCGGATTTCGACGCCCCCACCTCCGAGGTCCGCAAACCGGTGGTTCTGAATGCCGACTAGAAAACGGCGCGGTGAGTCGGCCCCTGCGCGCTCTCCCTCGGGCAGAGAATGCGAGGCCGCCCCCGCCCTGATCACCCAGCGACTGGCGCAGATCGCGTCTCTGACCCGCCCCCTGACGCTGAGCCTCGGGGTGGCGGTCGGCGTTGGCCTTGCCGCTTCGGCCCCGGCACAATCGCACGCGACCACGCGCCCCCCCGCACCCGCTGCCACCCCCCCATCAACCACGCCCCCCGCGGCCAAGACGCCGCGACCGGGCAGCCGGGCCGCAAAACCGGATGATCCGCTCGCCGCCATCGACTGGCTGGCCACGCCGGCGCCGGATGCAGGGCTGCCCGGCACCGTTCTGCTGGAACCACCCGTTGCCGGGTCTGCCCAACGCCCCGAGGTCACCGTGACGCCGCTCGCCAGCCTTGTTGCGCCCGTCGGCCTTGTCAAACCCGCCTCCACCGGACTGCCTGTCGACCTGTGGCGCGGCAGCAGCGCCGAGGAGCTGGCCACCCTGCTGGCCGCCGTGCCTGTGCGCAACTCCCCGGCGATGCAGTCGCTGATGTTCACCCTGCTGCTGTCGGAAACCCGCCCGCCTGCCGAGGGCGGCGAGACGCTGCTGCTGGCGCGGCTGGACCGGCTGATGGATCTTGGCGCCCCGGACCCGGCGCAGGCCCTGGCCGAACAGGCAGGCCCCACCCGCAGCACCGCCCGGTTCAAGCGCTGGTTCGGCGCCACCCTGCTGACCGGTGACGAGCAGACCGCCTGCCGTGCCCTGCAGGAACAGCCGCATCTGGCGCCCGATTACGCCGCCCGCATCTTCTGCGCCGCCCGGCTCGGCGACTGGCCGACCGCCGCGCTGCTGCTGGAGGCCGCCCATGCGCTTGAACTGGTCGACAGTCGCCAGCTCGATCTTCTGGACCGCTTCCTCAACCCCGATGTGTTCGAGGATGCCGCCCCCCTGCGAGCGCCCAAATCGCCGGATCCGCTGACCTTCCGCCTGTATGAAACCATCGGAGAACGCCGCCCGACCGCCAATCTGCCCCGCGCGTTTGCAGCGGCAGATCTGCGCGATATCGCCGGCTGGAAGGCGCAGCTGGAAGCGGCTGAACGGCTGACCCGCATCGGCGCGCTGAACCCCAATCATCTGCTGGGTCTCTACTCCGAACGCGCGCCCGCGGCGTCCGGCGGCATCTGGGACCGGGTTGCGGCGCTGCAACGCTTTGAAACCGCACTCGAAACCGGCAGCGCCGAGGCCGTCAGCAAGACCCTGCCAAAGGTCTGGCAGGCCATGCGCACCGCTGAGATCGAAACCGCCTTTGCCGATCTTTTTGCCGACCGGCTGGCGCGGATCCCGCTGGAGGGCAGCGCCGCACAGCTGGCCTGGCGCATCCGCCTGCTGGCCCCGACCTATGAAACCGCCTCCCACAGCCTGCCGGATCTGAAGGGCCACGCCGCATTTGTCGCGGCGGTGGCGCAGGGCGTGCCCACGGCCGAGCTGGCACATAGCGGTCTTGAGCAGGCGATCGCCGCCGCCTTTGCCCCCGAAAGTGCTGCCCCCCGCAAGCTTCAGCGCCTGCTGGACAATGGCCAGCTCGGCGAATCGATCCTGCGCGCGATGCAGCTCTTTGCCCAGGGCGCCGAGGGCAATCTCGGCGATCTCACCGATGCGCTGGCAACCTTCCGCGCCGTCGGACTCGAGGATACCGCCCGCCGCGCCGCCTTGCAGCTGCTGCTGCTGAACCGTCGCTAGGCCCGCCGCCATGGCCCCTCCCCGATGAGCAGCCCCGCCCATGCCCCGCAGGATGATCTGCAATGGATCTCCACCTTTCTGGATGCGCAGGCCGCCGATCTCGGTGCGGCGCGCAACACCTTGCTGGCCTATGGCCGCGATCTGAAGGATGTCGCCAGCTGGCTTGCCCATAAAAACCTCGGTTTTGGCAGGGCCTCCCGCGATGATATCGAGGCCTATCTGATCTCCTGCGACGCCGAAGGGCTGGCCCGCGCCACCCGCGCCCGCCGCCTCTCCGCGATCAAGCAGATCTACCGCTTTGCGTTTGACGAAGGCTGGCGCAGCGACAATCCCGCGATCCAGATCAAGGGGCCGGGACGCCAGAAGGCGCTGCCCAAGACCCTTGAGGTGATCGAGGTCGACCGGCTGCTCTATGCCGCCCGCCAGTCTGGCCGCAGCACCGCCGACCGGCTGCGCAACACCTGCCTGATGGAGCTGCTCTATGCAACCGGCATGCGGGTGAGCGAGCTGGTTGGCCTGCCGGTGGCGGCCGCGCGGGGCGATCCGCGCATGTTGCTGGTGCTGGGCAAGGGCGGCAAGGAACGCATGGTGCCGCTGTCGCCGCCGGCCCGCGATGCGCTGGCGGCCTGGCTTACCGCGCGCGACACCGCTGAGGAGGCCGCCGTAGCCAAAGGGGCCGCCCCCTCGCGTTTCCTGTTCCCGTCGCGTGGCAAATCCGGCCATCTGACCCGGCATCGGTTCTATCTGCTGATCAAGGAATTTGCCGTCGCCGGGGGCATCGCACCCGAAGCGGTGTCGCCCCATACCCTCCGCCACGCCTTTGCCACGCATCTTCTGACCAATGGCGCCGATCTGCGGGCGATCCAGGCACTGCTTGGCCATGCCGATATTGCCACCACCGAGATCTACACCCATGTGCTGGACGCCCGGCTGAGCGAGCTGGTGCTGGACCATCACCCGCTGGCCCGCCCTGCCGGGGCTGCCGATCACCCCGCCCCACCGGGTAAAACCGACCTGTCGGGAACAGAATAGCTCCCGCACGGCGCGAGCGTGCCACCTCCCCCCTTGCGACAGAGCGGTCGGCACCCCATAACCATGGGGATCACAACATTTCTTTCGGGACTCTGATGGACAGCACCACGACCTTTGTCGATTCCACCTTCTGGACCACCGCCGGCGCAATTGTCTTCCTGCTGGTTCTGTCGGGGTTTTTCTCTGGCTCCGAGACCGCATTGACAGCCTCTTCGCGGGGCAAGCTGCGTTCGCAGGCCGACAAGGGCTCCAACGGCGCCAAACGTGCACTGGCGATCACCGAAGACAGCGAACGGCTGATCGGCTCGATCCTCTTGGGCAACAACCTGGTGAATATCCTCGCCACCTCGCTGGCCACCGCGCTGTTCACCCGCGCCTTGGGCGAAAGCGGTGTCGCGCTGGCCACCCTCGTCATGACCCTTCTGGTGCTGATCTTTGCCGAGGTCCTGCCCAAGACCTACGCCATCTCCAATGCCGAGAAAGCCGCCGCCGCCGTTGCCCCTCCGATTGGCATATTGGTCACGTTGCTGGCCCCCGTGGTGGGGGCCGTCCGCCTTCTGGTGCGCGGTGTGCTGCGCCTGTTTGGCGTACGCATCGACCCCAACAGCCACATCATGGCCGTCCGCGAGGAAATCGCCGGCGCCCTGCACCTTGGCCACTCCGAAGGTGTGGTCGAAAAGGAAGACCGCGACCGGATCCTTGGCGCCCTTGATCTCTCCGACCGCTTTGTCGAGGAAATCATGCTGCACCGCTCCAATATCGAGATGATCGACGCCAGCCTTGAGCCACAGAAGATCCTCGAACAATGTCTGACCTCGCCGCACACCCGCCTGCCGGTGTTCAAGGACGAGCCGGAGAACATCATAGGCGTGCTCCATGCCAAGGATCTTCTGCGGGAGATGTACGCCCAGATCGGCGGCCCCGACGGCGATGCCGCCTCGCTGCGCAACTTCAATATCACCAGCGTGACCAAACCGCCCTATTTCGTCCCGGAAACCACCACACTGGATGAACAGATGCGCCAGTTCCTGCGCGCCCGCACCCATTTTGCGCTGGTGGTCGATGAATACGGCACCCTGCAGGGCCTGATCACCCTGGAAGACATCCTTGAGGAAATCGTCGGCGAGATCACCGATGAATTCGACCCGGATGAGGAAACCGTGGTGAAGAAAACCAGCGACGGCAACTACCTGGTCGATGGCGCCACCACCATTCGCGATCTCAACCGCGCAACCGATTGGTCGCTGCCCGATGACGAGGCCAACACCATCGCCGGTCTGGTCATTCACGAGGCGCAGACAATCCCCGTCGTGGGGCAGGTCTTTTCCTTCCATAATTTCCGCTTTGAGGTCACCGCCCGCGACGGCAACCGCGTGACGGAGCTGAAAATCCGCCCGCTGCAATAACGCAACCGCGCCCCCGCATCATCAGGCCGCCGCCCCACCGGGTGGCGGCTTTTTTTGATGCAGCGCCCCACGGCTGACGCCCGGTTCGTCCTTGCAGCGCTCAATCCCGACGGCTGATGTCGCGTTTTTGCTGGACTACTGAACACATCTGTCCAGAATAACCGCAAACAGCCAGTGGGGGATGCAAGATGAAGACGACAACACGGGTAGCGGTGATCGGTGGCGGCGTTGTGGGGTGCTCGGTGCTCTATCACCTGACCAAGCTCGGCTGGTCCGATGTCCTGCTGCTGGAACGCTCGGAGCTGACCTCAGGCTCCACCTGGCACGCGGCGGGCGGCTTCCATACGCTGAACGGCGACACCAACATGGCGGCGCTGCAGGGCTACACCATCAAGCTCTACAAGGAGCTGGAGGAGATCACCGGCATGTCCTGCGGGTTGCACCATGTCGGCGGCGTCACCCTCGCGGACAACCAGGAACGTTTCGACATGCTGAAGGCGGAGCGCGCCAAGCACCGGTTCATGGGGCTGGAAACCGAGATCATCTCTCCCGAGGAGATCAAGAAAATCGCCCCGGTCACCAATATCGACGGCATCATCGGCGGTTTGTATGACCCGCTCGATGGCCACCTCGACCCCTCCGGCACCACCCACGCCTATGCCCGCGCCGCGCGCATGGGCGGCGCCACGATTGAAACCCACTGCAAGGTGATCGAGACCAGCCAGCGCCCCGATGGCAGCTGGGATGTGGTCACAGACAAGGGCACAGTGCACGCCGAACATATCGTCAACGCCGGCGGCCTCTGGGCGCGCGAGGTGGGCGCCATGGCAGGCATCTACATGCCCCTGCACCCGATGGAGCATCAATATATCGTCACCGACGAGGTGCCGGAGATCGCCGAAATCATCAATGCAGGGGGCGAGCATCCGCATGTGATGGACCCGGCCGGCGAAAGCTACCTCCGTCAGGAAGGCCGCGGCCTCTGCATCGGCTTCTATGAACAGCCCTGCAAACCCTGGGCCGTCGATGGCACGCCATGGGACTTCGGCCATGAACTGCTGCCCGATGATTTCGACAAGATCGAGGACAGCATCGCCTTCGCCTACAAACGCTTCCCGGCGCTCGAACGCGCAGGCGTCAAATCGGTGATCCACGGCCCCTTCACCTTTGCCCCCGACGGTAACCCGCTGGTCGGCCCGGTGCCGGGGATGCGCAACTACTGGTCAGCCTGCGCCGTCATGGCCGGCTTTAGCCAGGGCGGCGGCGTCGGGTTGATGCTGGCGCAATGGATGGTCGAGGGCGAATGCGAGCGCGATACATTCGCAATGGACTGCGCCCGTTTCGGCGGCTGGATCACTCCGGGCTATACTCGGCCCAAAGTTATTGAAAACTATCAGAAACGCTTCTCCATCGCCTACCCGAACGAGGAGCTGCCTGGCGCCCGCCCGTTCCGCAGCACCCCGATGTATGACATCTTCGATGGCATGGGCGCGGTCTGGGGCGCGCAATACGGGCTGGAGGTGCCGAACTACTTCGCCACAGGCGACGAGCCGCGCTATGAAACCCCCTCCTTCCGCCGCTCCAACGCATTCACGGCCACCGCACGCGAAGTGAAAGCCGTGCGTGAAAACGTCGGTATCAACGAGGTCCACAATTTCGGCAAATACCTGGTCAAAGGCGCCGGCGCCCGCGCCTGGCTCGACCTCATCATGGCCGGTCGGGTGCCACAGCCGGGCCGCCTGTCGCTGACCCCGATGCTGTCGCCCAAGGGTCGCCTGATCGGTGATTTCACCATCTCCTGCCTCTCCGAGGAAGAGTTCCAGCTCACCGCCTCTTACGGCGCGCAGGCCTACCATATGCGCTGGTTCCTGCAGAACCTGGACGCGGGCGTTCAGCTGGAAAACATCTCCGACACCCGCACAGGCTTCCAGATCGCAGGCCCCCGCGCGCGCGCGGTCCTGCAAGCCTGCACAAGGCAAGACATCTCGGACATGCGCTTCATGGAGGTGCGCCGCCTGACCGTGGGCATGGCCGACTGCATCGTGCAGCGGGTCAGCTATACCGGGGATCTGGGCTATGAAATCTACTGCGACCTGCCCAGCCAGCGTGCCCTGTGGGATGCGCTGTGGAATGCAGGCCAGCCGCACGGCATGAAACCCTTTGGCATGCGGGCGATGATGTCGCTCAGGCTCGACAGGTTCTTCGGCTCCTGGCTGCGCGAGTTCTCCCCCGATTACACGGCGGCGGAAACAGGCCTCGACCGCTTTATCTCCTTCAAGAAACCCGTTGATTTCATTGGCCGCCCCGCGGCTGAAGCCGGACGCGACACACCGCCAGCCCGCCGGCTCTGCGCCTTTGAAGTGGAGGCTGACGACGCAGATGTGACCGCCTATGAGCCGATCTGGCTGGACGGCGCAGTTGTGGGCTTCTGCACCTCCGGCGGCTACTCCCACCACGCGCAGAAATCCATCGCACTCGGCTTTGTCCCCACGGACCGCGCTCAGGACGGGCTCGAGGTCGAGATCGAGATCCTCGGCAAGATGCACAAGGCCCGACTGATCACCAGGCCGCTGTTTGATGCCGACGGCGCCCGGATGCGCGGCTGACAGCAGCAGGCGAGTCAATATTTCTGACCCGTCTCCCCCACTGTTGCCATGTCGGCGCGCGCCGGGCCGCCGCTTTCGCGCAACAGATGGGTCCTGCCCCGGCCCCAATGTTTCGCACGCGAAACATTACGTCAGCCTCACTGACCTGCCCTGTCACTTTTGCTGGACCCCTCTCCTCTTCTGGCCCTAAATATCCCCGCCGGAGGCTTCCGACAGCGCGGCACCACGCCAGGGAGGCGACAGATATGACCGCCATCGCCATTCTGATCCTCGCTGCCGGCAGCGCCTCGCGGATGCGCGGGCGTGACAAATTGCTGGAGGAGATCGACGGAACACCGCTTCTGGCCCGGATCTGCGGGGCGGCCCTTGGCACCGGGCAGGACACCTATGTCACCTTGCCAGCCGCACGGCACCCAAGAATCCAGCTGCTCAGCCGCGCCTGCCCCGCTGCAACAGCGCTCTTTGTGCCGGACGCGCAGGAGGGCATGGCCGCCTCCATTCGCTCAGGCATCGCAGGTCTGACCAAGAGCTACGAGGCGGTGATGATCCTGCCTGCCGATATGCCGGAGGTGACGCAAGCCGATCTGGCGCAGGTCGCGGGCAGCGCTATGGCGCTGCCAGACCGGATCCTGCGCGCGACCGGGACAGCAACCGGTGCAGCCACAGGCTCAATCACCGGGGCGCAGGAGCGGTTTGGACATCCGGTGGTCTTTCCCCGCCGGTATTTCGCCGCGCTCGGCCAGCTCAGCGGCGATCAGGGTGCCCGCGCGGTTCTAAAGGCTGCACAGGATCAGGGAGAGACCATTCACCCGGTGCCGCTGCCCGAGGCCCATGCGCTCACCGATCTGGACACGCCCGAGGCGTGGACGGCCTGGCGCCGCGCGCGAACGACATTCAAAAGCGATTAGGCCACAGGGCTAGTGGATGAACCACTGCGCCCCCGCCTTGCACCCCGGCCGTCGGCGTGACGGCTGCGCAGGGGGCGCACCGGGCACCGGCGGCCGTGTCTGCAACTCGGGAAACAGCATCAGCACCTCATCGCGCTGGGCGCGATCCAACCCGCGCTGGGACTGGTCGGCAGGCTGAAAACACTCGATCCACGCCCCGTCGGCACAGACCACCTGATGGTCCTCACAGACAAAATGCAGATATTCGATGCTGGTGGTCTCTACCGCATCGACCCCGGACAATCCGGTCAGATGTTTGGCCGCGACCAGTATCTCGCGATTCTCGAAATAAAACGCAGTCTTGTCATTGCCGATCAGCACCCGATGGCTCGGGCTGAGCAGCAGATCCCGCTCCGGCATCCCATTGCCAAGCGACCCTGCCGCGATCAGCACCGGTTGCAGATGTGCCGCCGCCTGCAGGGCGCTGCGATCCAGCCTCCGCCGCCCGATCCAGCGAATGGGCTGCAGACCATTGTCACGGGTCACCACACGGTCCCCGACGCTCAGATCCTCGACAGCGCAGCTCCCCTGAGGGGTCGCAACAGTTGTTCCGGGCGTAAAGCAAGGCACGTCATGATCTCCGTCCCAAAGCCCGACCACCCCGGTCGCACAGCCGTGCAACCGGTCCCTAGCCTGCCTTGGTATTGCAAAGGGGCGCCACACCTCGGGGTACAGCTTTGAAGAGAGCGCCACTCATCCTGTGGCAGCATGAGATTACCCTACGCGGGCAAATCTGCCTAAAAAAGAACAAAATCTTAATCAGCGTGCATCCGCCGGCCCGACCGACCGGTGATCCCGTCCCCAGAGGCCGGGGATTGTTTCCGGTCTGACCGCCGTCACCGGGCGATCCCGCAGAATCTGCCGTCACCGCCGCGAAACAACCGCCGTTTGTCGCCATCCTGCAAACAATGGCAGATCATCAGAGCGCACAGCCGCCCTCTGTCAGATCCATCACGCGAACCGCTGGGCGCAGGGGTTGTCCCACGGCGCGCAACAATGGGGAGAATTTTAGACAACTTGTCGCCACCGCGGGCTGATTCACGATTCGCCCGGCCCCGTGACGCCGCCTGAGGCGCCGACCAGCGCTCAGATCATGTCGCTGACCTGCTGGCGAAAGGTTGCATAGGCTGCGTCAAAACCATCGCGCAGGGCAGCATCGGGGGTGACCGTGCGCGCGATCTGCGGCGCGGTCAGAACCTCGGCGGGATCCTCACCTGTCACCGCCAGCCGGGCCAGTCGCGCCGCACCAAGCGCGGCGCCGAACTCACCCCCCTGCGGGAGATGCAGCGGCAGGTCCAGCACCGTGGCCAGCAGCTTGACCCAATAGGGTGATCTGCTGCCGCCGCCGATGACCAGACAGCTGTCCAACTCAGCGCCGGTGCTGCGCAGCGCCGCCAGACAGTCGCGCAGCCCGTAGCAGACACCCTCCATCACCGCGCGGGCCATATCCTCGGGCGTGGTCGCGACCGACAGCCCCTGAAACCCACCGCGCAGGCTTGCCGAGTTATGCGGCGTGCGCTCCCCGGAGAGATAGGGAAGGAATGTCACCTCGCCGGGGGGGCGCAGCTGATCGCCAAGACCTGCTGTCAGATCCGCAGGGCTGCGTCCGGTGATCCGTCCCAGCCAGTTCAGGCAATCGGTGGCCGAGAGCATCACCCCCATCTGATACCAGCGCTCCGGGATCGCGTGACAGAAGGTATGCACCGCCGTTGCCGGATCCGGGTGGAACCCGTCGCGCGCGGTCAGCACCACACCGGAGGTGCCAAGCGAGACAAACCCCTGCCCCGGTGCCATCACCCCGGTGCCACAGGCCGCAGCGGCATTGTCGCCTGCGCCACCGGCCACGGTCACGTCTTTGCCAAATCCCCAGCGCGCGGCCAGTTCGGGACGCAGGATACCACCAGGCTCGCAGCCCTCGACCAGATCCGGCATTTGATCGCGCCGCATGCGACCCGCGCGCAGCAGGGGCTCCGACCAGACCCGCGCCCCCACATCCAGCCAGGAGGTGCCTGCGCTGTCGGACATGTCGGCCACGTGGCGCCCGGTCAGATGCAGGTTCAGATAGGCAGCAGGCAGCAGGACCTTGGCCGTATTGGCAAAAATCTCCGGCTCGTGGCGCTGCACCCACAAAAGTTTCGGCGCGGTGAACCCCGGAAAGACGATATTGCCGCTCAGATCGCGGACCTTCGCTGTAGCGTCCAGCTCAGCCGCCTCAGCGGCGGAACGGGTGTCGTTCCACAGGATGCAGGGCCGCAGCACCTGATCGGCGCCGTCCAGCAGCACCGCACCGTGCATATGCCCTGCCACTGCAATGCCGCATATCTGACCATAGCCGGGGGTATCCCGCAGCTGGTCCATCGCGCGATCCAGCGCGGTGATCCAGTCGCCGGGATCCTGTTCCGACCAGCCGGGATGGGGGGTCTGCACGCAATACTGCGCCTCAGCCGAGGCGACGGGCCTGCCCGCCGCATCGGTCATCAGCGCGCGTAGCCCCGATGTGCCGAGATCAATGCCAAGATACATATCTGTGCCCTCTCCCCATTACGCCATGGTTCCGCCGCCTCAGACGAAACGGTTGACCAGCGCCTCCAGCTGTTCCTGACGGCCAGAGACCGGCTGCGGATCAAGCGCCCTGGCCTCGGCCTGATCGGCGATGGCCTCCAGCGTTGCGCCCTCGGCCAGATAGGCCTGCGCCTCGGCAGTGGTCCAACCGGCGTAACGGTCGCGGCGCTTGGCCTCGAGGCTATCACTTTCCAGCATGGCAGCGGCGGCGCGTAGCCCCCGCGCGCAGACGTCCATGGCCCCCACATGGGCCGCGATCAGATCCTCGGCATCCAGCGACTGACGGCGCAGCTTGGCATCGAAATTGGTGCCGCCGCTGGTAAAGCCACCGCCGCGCAGAATTTCATAATAGGCCAGCGCCACCTCGGGCACGTTGTTGGGGAACTGATCGGTGTCCCAGCCGGACTGGTAGTCGTTGCGGTTCATGTCGATGGAGCCAAAGATCCCCAGCGCGTTGGCCATGGCGATCTCATGTTCAAAGCTGTGACCGGCGAGGATCGCGTGACCCTGTTCAATGTTCACCTTCACCTCCTCCTCAAGACCAAAGCGTTTGAGGAAGCCGTAAACGGTGGCAACGTCATAGTCATATTGATGTTTGGTCGGCTCCTGCGGCTTTGGCTCGATCAGGATCGCGCCTTTGAAGCCGATCTTGTGTTTGTAATCGACCACCATCGACAGGAAACGGCCCATCTGCTCCAGCTCGCGCGACAGATCGGTGTTGAGCAGGGTTTCATAGCCCTCGCGTCCGCCCCAAAGGACATAGTTCTCGCCGTTCAGACGATGGGTCAGATCCATGCAGGCGCGCACGGTGGAGGCGCAATAGGCAAAGACATCCGGGTCGGGGTTGGTGCTGGCACCGGCCATATAGCGGCGGTTGGAGAACATATTGGCCGTCCCCCATAGAAGTTTCGGGCCACCATCTGCCATTTTCTGTTCCAGCAGATCGCCCATCTGGTTCAGGCGTTTGTGGCTTTCGGCGAGGCTTGCGCCTTCTGGCCGGATATCGTGGTCGTGGAAACAGTAGTACGGCACGCCGAGGATGCGGAACATGTCAAAGGCGGCCTCCGCCTTCATGCGCGCCAGATCCATGGTATCGGCGGGGAACCACGGCCGATCAAAGGTCTGCCCGCCAAAGGGGTCGTTCCCCTCCCAAACAAAGTTGTGCCAGTAGCAGACGGCAAAGCGCAGGTGGTCTTCCATCCGTTTGCCCATGATCATTTCATCGGGGTTGTAGTGGCGATAGGCCAGCCCGTCGCCATCTGGATTGTAGGTGATTGCTGCGATGTCGTCGAAATAGCCAGCCATGGTCAGGCCCTCTCTTCTGGCCCGACCGCAGGCTGCGGGGGCATGTTGTGTTTGAAATGGACGGCGGGAATGATCTGCGCGGTCAGCGGGTCGAACGGCAGCCCGTCGCTGAGCGCGACAAGGGCCGCTAGGGCGGCGGTGATTTCCTGCGCCGGTTTCTGGTCGATCACCGCATCAATAAGGCCCTGCGCCACGGCATCGCGGGTCGCGGCGCAGAGTTCGTGGCTGATCACCACCGGAGGGTGCGGCCGTGCCGTCGCTGACAGGGCCGCGACCAGCCCCGGAATGCCGGCACCCAGATTGTAGACCCCGGTAATGTCGGGGTTTGCATCAAGCGCGCGGCGCAGCGCCTGTTCCAGCACATCGGGGTCGTCGCCGGTCTCCAGCGGTGGCAGCACCGGCAGACCGGGCGAGACCACATCGCAGAACCCGGCGTAGCGGTCGGCATGATCGCGGGCGCTGAGACTGCCGGTGATGGGAAGGATCCGGCCCCGCCCTTCGGAGGCCGCTCCGCTATGGGCCAGCACCATCAGGTCGCCTGCGGTGCGACCTGCGGTCCGGTTGTCGATCCCCACATAGGCATCCCGCGTGGTTTCCGGGCTGTCGGCGACCAGTGTGACCACGGCAACACCCCTGGCCCGCAGGCTGGTCAGCGCGGCCTCAACCTGCGGATCCTCCACCGCCACAAGGCAGAGACCGTCGTAATCCCCGGCGGCGCAGTTTTCGATCGCCCGCACCAGCGCCGCCGCATCAAAGGCAGGCACATGGGTGATGGTGATCTGCTGGCGCGCCTGCGCGCGGCGGGTCTGTTCGCTTTGGACATGCTCATGCAGCCGGGCAAAGAAGCCCTCCCCCGCCATCGGCAGCAGAAAGGCAAACCGGTAGCGGCGACGGCGTGACAGATTGGCGGCGGTGATATCGCGCTGATAGCCCAGCTCGGCAATGGCGGCGCGCACCCGGTCCTGCGATTTTTTCGCCACCCCGCCGCGATTGTTCAGCACCCGGTCCGCCGTGGCGTAGCTGACCCCGGCCGCAGCAGCGACATCATGTAGGGTTGGTTTTCCCATCCTTGCAACCCATCTGTTTCCGGCAGTTTTGACAGACGTATATCATTTTCTGATAGACGTCTATCATTTTGTCGATCAAGCCGCGGTCGCCACGATCTGACAGGTGGCTGATGGATCACGGGGGCAAGGTCTGAAACGCAAAAAGCCACCACATGCTGTGGCGGCTGTCATAAAACCATCTTGGTCTAGATGTTATGGCGGAGAGACAGGGATTCGAACCCTGGAGACGGTTCCCCGCCTACACACTTTCCAGGCGTGCGCCTTCGACCACTCGGCCACCTCTCCGTTGGGCGGACTTTTGACGGATCACGGAAGCAATTGCAAGAGCGAAAACAGCAAAAAATTCACTCTTGCAGAAACTTATTTGCAGCCCGCGCTCAAGCCCCCAGATGCAGGTAGACACGGCGGTTCTGCTTGCCCTTTTTTTCAACCTTTCCAAGGCGGATAGGGCCAATTTCAGCGGTGCTGCGCACATGGGTGCCGCCGCAGGGTTGCAGGTCGATCTGCTCCTGGGTCGTACCGATCCGCACCAGCCGAATGCGGCCATTGCCACGGGGCGGCGCCACCGACATGGTTTTCACCAGATCGGGGTTTGCATCCAGCTCCTCCTCGGTGATCCAGCGTTCGCTGACCTCCAGATCGCGGCTGATGAGGGCGTTGAGCGCATCCTCCAGCGCCTGTTTGTCCTCCGGCGCCTCGGGCATGTTGAAATCAAGCCGCCCCTTGTCGGCGCCGATGGAACCGCCGGAGACCGGCAGGGGAATCACCACCGAGAGGAGATGCAGCGCGGTATGGATGCGCATATGGCCAAGGCGGCGGTCCCAGTCGAGGGTCTGCGTCACCTCCTGCCCGACGCTGGGCAGCGGCTGGTCAGGTTCCGGCAGCAGGACAATGGCGCCCGCCTCCCCCTTTACCGTATTAGTGATCGTCAGGCGGTGCGCCCCTGCCCCATCGGACCAGCTGAGATGACCGGTATCGCCCGGTTGCCCGCCCCCGGTTGCGTAAAAGACGGACTGGTTCAGCACCAGCCCGCCTTCGTTTGTGTGGTCCATGATCTGCGCCGGGGCCTGTTGTGCATAGGCATCCGTCAGGAACAATTGGTCGGTCATCGATCGCCGTCTCCGTCTTCATCGCCGCTGTCGGCTGCATCGTCCCGGTTGGAGAGGTCCTCCAGATCCGGGGTTTCGGGGCGTTTGCTGGCGGGCGCCGCTGCCGCAGCCGGTGATGGCCGGGCCGCGCTGTCCTGAACAGATCCGGGGCCAGAGTCGGGGCCAGAGTCGGGCGCAGCTTCAGGCGCCGCGGCCGCCGCCGCCGCCCCGGCCAGCGCCTCGGGGTTGCGGATCCAGATATCGCGCTGGGCAAAGGGGATCTCGATCCCGGCCTCGTCGAAGCGGCGGGCGATGTCGTAGTTCATGTCGGATTTCACCGACAGGACCCAGTTCACATCGCGCAGGATCGCGCGGATCTCAAAGTTGAGACTGTCCGCCCCAAAGCCCTGAAACACCACCGATGGCGGCGGGTTCATCAACACCATCGGATGTGCCTTGGCGACCTCGATCAGGATGGCCTCGACCTTGCGCGGGTCGGTGCCGTAGCTGACGCCGACAGGCACGATCACCCGGCCCACGGTATTGCCGCGGGTGTAATTGGTGACGGTGCCGGTGATCAGATCCGAGTTCGGAACAATCACATCGGTGCGGTCGAAGGTCTCGATCCGGGTGGAGCGCACGGAGATATCGCGCACATATCCCATCAGGCCGCCAACCTCGATCCAGTCGCCCTTGGACACCGGTCGCTCGACCAGAAGGATGATGCCGGAGACAAAGTTCGACACGATGGTTTGCAGACCAAAGCCGATGCCCACAGAGAGCGCACCGGCGACAATGGCGAGCGACGACAGATCCAGACCGGCCATCGAAATCGCCACCAGAGCGGCCAGAAAAATCCCGACATAGCCCATGCCGGAGACGATGGCGTTCTGGCCGCCGACATCAATGCGGGTCTTGGGCAGCAGCGCGTTGCGCAGGCTGCCCTGCACCAGCCGGGTCAGACCGTAGCCGACGGCAAAGATGGTCACAAAGGTCAGAAAGGCGGTGGGCGAAATACGGGTGTCGCCAATCTGGAAGCCCTCGAGGAAGTTCGACCACAGCTCCGTCAGATCCGCAACCCGCGCGCCCCAGATCAGCGCCAGCATCGGCAGCGCCACCAGCGCCAGTGCAAAGCCGATCAGCGCCGTGAAGAGCGAGTCGCGGGCGGCGCTACCCTTGCCGGTGACAAAGCCGTAGAGATCGGCAAAGAACCGTTGCAGGACAAACAGGCCCGCCAGCATCGCCAGCGTCAGCATGGCCGGGTAGATCACCGCCTCGGCCGCGTTGAGATAGCCCACCGCAGCCAGCAGCGGCCCGGCAAAGCCGAGAAGGTAGATCGCCCGGCGCACCACCGCGATGATGCGATTGGCCCCGGCGGCGATGGCGCCTTCCTCGGGCTCCTCCTCGCTCTGTGCCTGACGCTGCTTGGCCCCGATGCGGTGCAGACGCAGCAGGATCAGCGCAGCACAGCTGATCAGCGGAAAGGCATAGACCGCGGAACTGCTGTCCGGGATGTTCTGGATCCGCTCGATGATGGCAAAAACATCCTGCAGCACCAGGATCACCGCCATCATGTCGATCAGAAAGCGGGTCTCGGCCTGATTGCCCTCCTGTACGGGCAGCAGATCATTCTCGATCTGATTGGTATAGAGCTGCTCGCCCAGCCAGTGGAACGACAGCATGATAAAGGCCCAGGCCGGCACGGATTCGAGGAAGATGCTGCCGCGCACCCCAAGAATGCCCGAAAGATCGACCGCTGCGACCAGAAAGATGACACCGATCAGCGGCAGCAGCACCTGTAGCAGCGAGACGACAAAGGTCCAGACGCCGGTGCCCCGCGCGCCGTAGCGCCGCAGGTAATCACCCGCCAGATGCGCCCATGGGCGCCCGCGCAGGATCAGCAGCATACCGATCAGCACCAGCACAAGAATGCCCACCAGATCGCCGCTGATGCGTTCGCTGGTGGTGTCATTGCGCAGCTGCGACAGGGTTTCATTGCCCACAGCGCGGCTGGCGTGGACCAGATCCCGCAGCGCGCCGGGCCAATGTTCGGGGTTGAGCGGCGAGGTGCCGCGTTCAAACAGCCGTTTGGTCAGCCGTTCGCGGACGATCTTGTCGATCTCGTTGATCAGGCCGTCGGCGCGGCTGTAGGCCTCTTCGGCGACGATGCGCGGCACCCGCAGCTCATTGAGCTGCTGGGTCAGCGCGTCACGCAGCTGGGCGATGTCTTCGGGCTCTTCCTCGCCCTCGCCCGGTGGGGCGCCAAGCGCGTCCAGCTGGCCCTGAAGGGTCTGGATACGCTCGCCGTTTTCCCCACGCTTGGTCTGGAAGGTCTGCCGGAATTCGGCCAGCTCGCTGCGCAGCTGTTCCAAGGCGATATTGGAGGCGCGGCTGGCATCAATGACGTTTTCGGCCCGGTTCGCGGTGCGCAGCCAATCCTCGTAATAGGATTTCGAACGCGCATCGAGCTGGGCCAGAGCGGGAAAGGCCAGGCTGATCAGAAGAACCAGCCCGGCCAGACATTTCACAAAACCACGCATGAGGGCGATCATACGTCCTCGAACACGCCGGGGATAGAGGCCGGGGTGTGAGTCATCCAATCCGGCACCGGCAGGTCCTTTTCACGCAGGAAGTCGGGGTTGAACAGTTTCGACTGGTAGCGCGTCCCATAGTCACAGAGCACGGTGACGATGGTCTTGCCCGGTCCCATGTCCTTGGCCATGCGCACGGCACCGGCGATATTGATCGCCGAGGAACCGCCCAGCACCAGACCCTCTTCGTGCAGGAGGTCGAAGACATAGGGCAGCGCGTCGCGGTCCTCGATCTGGTAGCAGAAATCCGGTTTGAACCCTTCAAGGTTCTTGGTGATGCGCACCTGGCCGATGCCTTCTGCGATTGAGCCGCCTTCGGTCACGATTTCACCGGTGGTGTAGTAGGAATAAAGCGCCGCGCCCATCGGATCGGCAAGGCCGATTTTCACGCCCTTGGGCTGGAGCACATCGGCCACACCTGCCAGCGTGCCGCCAGAACCGACCGCGCAGACAAAGCCGTCCACCTTGCCGTCGGTCTGCTCCCAGATCTCGGGTGCGGTGGTTTCGATATGGGCCTGCCGGTTGGCGACATTGTCGAACTGATTGGCCCAGATCGCGCCATTGGGTTCGGTCTTGGCCAGTTCCTTGGCCAGACGTTCCGAATAGCGGACAAAGTTGTTGGGATTGCGATAAGGCGCTGCGGGGACCTGCACCAGCTGGGCGCCGGCCAGTCGCAACATGTCCTTTTTCTCTTCGGACTGGGTTTCGGGGATCACGATCACCGTTTTGAAGCCCATCGACGCGCCAACCAGCGCCAGGCCGATCCCGGTGTTACCGGCAGTGCCCTCGACGATGGTGCCGCCCGGCTTCAGATCACCGCGCGCGATGGCGTCCTTGATGATATAAAGTGCGGCGCGGTCCTTGACCGACTGGCCGGGGTTCATGAACTCGGCCTTTCCCAGAATCTCACATCCGGTTTCATCGCTGACGCGGTTCAGGCGGATCAGAGGCGTGTGGCCGATCGCGTCGGCCAGATCATGTGCAATGCGCATGGTATCCCTTTCGATCATTCCAGTTGAGGTGTAGCCAAGGCATTGGACAACCACAAGCCGAGATAGCGGCGCGCCGCGCGGTTGGCGGGGTCAGCCCTGCCGCAAGCGCTCACGATGGCGTGACAGCCAGAGGGCGGCGGTGACCAGTGGCATGTCCTGATAGGTCTGGTCATCTACGCCCTGTATCAGCGCCTCATAGGGCAGGATCTGGCTGCGGATATCTTCGCCCTCGCTCTCCAGTCCGCCGCCGCCGGCGATCTCATCAAAGTCGCAGAGACCCACAAAAATATGCAGAAATTCGCCTGAGGCGCCGCTGGAGGGGTAGACCTGGGCGACGGTTTCCAGCTGGTCGATCTTCAGCCCTGCCTCCTCCATCGCCTCGCGGCGGGCGGCCTGTTCGGGGGTTTCGCCGGGGTCGATCAGCCCGGCCACCGGCTCCCACATCCAGGGGCGCTGGTTGCCGGCGATATAGGTGGCGGCGCGGAACTGTTCGATCAGCAAAACCGCGTCGCGGCGGCGATCATAGGGCAGCACCACCGCCGCCTGCCCCACCAGCGCGACGCCCCGGTTGATCACCGGGCTGAGGCTGCCGTCATAGCGGCGGAATTGCAGGTCCATCTCCTCCATCGCGAAGAAGTTGAGATAGGCGCGTTTATGCTGGTGGACGACGACATCGCGGGTCAGATCGTGATCGGGATTGCCGGGGCGGTTCTGCGCCGCGAGCCAGGCGGCGGCGCGGATGCGGATCGGGCGGAACCGCTCGGCCACCTCGGCGGCGGTCAGGCGACCGCGATAGGCCATGACCTCCTCTGCCGCGCGCAGCGACAAGGCGCCCCATTTCTGCTGCCAGTCGCCCAGATCCCAGGCCGCCCCGGTCTGCCACAGGCCCGGCTCCGGGAAATAGACCTCCGCCGGGGCGCTACCGCCTGCGTCCAGCGCGACCGTGACAGGGCGCAGCGTATAGTCGAACCCGCCTTCGTAGAAATTCAGCGCCGCCATATCGTCCGGGGTGAGACCGCGCAGCAGCAGCCCCGGTGCGCGGTGGCCGACGCGGGCCTCTATCGCCGGGAAAGGCTGATCCACCACCGCAAAGGCACCGTGATCGGGCAGATGTGCAGGGGTGACATCCAGCGCGGCACCTGACCGCCCCAACACCAGTTCAAGCAGCGGCATATGGCGCAGCGTGCCATAGACAAAAAGATCAACCACGGTCTGTATCCTGTTGGAATTCTGTTATCTCAGCGCCAGCGTCTTGCGGCATTCTCGGTCACCAGACCGCTGAAGATGCCGCCGATCACCAGCGCCAGCAACACATGTGGCACCGCCATCACGAAAAAGAAATCCAAACCGATGACAAAAATCGCCGAAAGCGCCTCAAACGGGCCGTCGTAGCGGTTGCGCATGGCGAGGCGAAACATTTCCCAGGCGCCTTGCAGAAACAGCCCCCAGAGCACCAGCAGCGCCACACCGGTGACGCCGTTGTTGATCGCATTGACCACGCCGCGGCCGACATGGCGGCCGACCCAGACCCAGCCGATCAGCGCGCCAAGCGCGGCGTTGAGCGGCACGAAATAGCCGAAATCGGTGCCCTCGGGCATCAGTGGCATGATCAGGAAAGAGGCGGCAATCGCGACAAGCGCCATGCTGACGGCGGCGATAAGACGGGCGGCTGTGGGCATGATCCGGGCTTTCGTTCAGCGGTGGGCCAGCGTGATCTGGGTCACGTCGCAGGTTTGCGCCTTGAACGCGGCGGCGCAGGAGGTGAGATAGAAATTCCACATCTTTTTGAACCGATCATCAAATCCCATGGCCGCAATCTCGTCCCAGCGACTGTTAAAGGTGGTGTGCCAACGCCGCAGCGTCTGATCGTAACTATCACCGAATTCGAGCGATTTCATGACCTTTAACCCGGCATTTTCAACCTGCTGGCGCAATATCCCGGGCGCAGGGAGCATCCCGCCGGGAAAGATATGTTTCTGGATGAAATCAACTCCGCGTTTGTAGACCGTCCAGCGCCGGTCGGCGACGGTGATGATCTGCAAGGTGGCCTGAGCGCCGGGGCGCAGCCGGTCGTGGATCATCCTGAAATAGGCGGGCCAGTATTTTTCGCCCACCGCCTCGAACATCTCGATAGAGGCAATGCCATCGAACGTGCCTTTGCAGTCGCGATAGTCCTGCATCCTGAGCTCGACCCTGTCGGAAAGCCCCGCCTTTTCAATGCGCTCGCGGGCGTATTTCAACTGTTCTTCGCTGATGGTCAGGCCCGTGACCCGCAGGCCGCGTTCGCGGGCTGCATATTCGGCAAACCCGCCCCAGCCGCAGCCGACCTCCAGCACGTGATCGCCGGGCTGCACGCCCATCTGGTCGACCATGGAGGCATATTTGGCGGTCTGCGCCGCCTCCAGGCTTTCCTGCCCGGTTTTGAACAGGGCGCTGGAATAGGTCATCGTGTCATCAAGCCACAGCCCGTAGAAGGCGTTGCCGAGGTCATAATGATAGGAGATATTCGCCTTGGCCTGTGCGCGGTGATTGCGTTGCAGCCAGAAGCGGAACTGTTCATAGGCGCGGATCAGCCCGCGTCCCGGAAAGCCATCATAGACGGTTTCAGACCCCAGATGCACCAGATCCATGAAGGCCTGAAGATCGGATGTGCTCCACCAGCCATCAAGATAGGCATCGGAGAACCCCAGATCCCCCTCGCGGATCAACCGGGCGAAACAATCGGGGTTGTGAATGCGCAGATCTGCCACCGGACCGGGGCGGTCGCCAGTGACACGGAACACCCGACCGTCCGGCAGATGGATGTCCAGCTGCCCCACCTCCAGCGCCTGCAACTGGTCAAAGATCGCCGCGAAATAGCGCGGCAGATTGGCCTGTCCTTCGGTCTGTGTGAGCGCCATTCTCTCCTCCCCTAGACGGGTCCGGTGGGTTCACGGCCCCTGTCCAGAGAAAAGGCTAGGCCAAATCAGGCGCTTCTGGCAAGGGATCTGTCAGTCCTCGGGCAGCTCGCGCTGGCCATAGACCTCAAGCGCGCGGGCGCGACCCTCTTTCAGATCAACGAAGGGGCTGGCGCGTCTGTCCTGAGGCGACAGCTCCCAGGACAGGGGTGTCGCGCGGTAGAAATCCAGCGCCGTCTGCGGCGGGCTGTCCTGACCTTCGGCGATCCACGCGGATTGGTAGCTGCCCTTGGGGTCGAATTTCTCCAGCTGGCCGTCAGGGTTGAAAATCCGGAAAAACGGCGAGGCATCGGGGCCGGAGCCGGCCACCCACTGCCAGCCCATGGCGTTGGAGGCCGGATCCCAGTCCACCAGACACTCCTCGAACCATTTCTGACCGATGCGCCAGTGGGTGAGCATATGTTTGGTCAGGAAACTGGCCACGATCATCCGGGCGCGGTTGTGCATCTTGCCGGTCACATAGAGTTCGCGCATGGCGGCATCGACGAAATTGTAACCGGTCTGACCACGCCGCCAGGCCTCGACCCGGTCGTCGTCCTGCTCGGACCAGCGGAAGCTCTCCCATTCGGGGCGCCAGTTGCGGGTCAGGATATGCGGAGTGTGGAACATCAGGTGGTAGGCGAATTCGCGCCAGACGATTTCCTTGAGAAAATGCTCAGCGCCGGATTTGCCTGCGCGACGTGCCTCCAGCCCGTGATGCCACATGCGGCGCGGGCTGATTTCTCCCCAGGCGAGGTTTTCAGACAGGCCGGACGTGGCATCCACCGCGGGAAAGTCTCGGTCCTGTTTGTAGTCGGCCACGCGGGAGTCGAGGAATTCCGCCAGCCGCTCCTGCGCGGCATCTTCCCCGACCCGGCAATATTGCGCCACGATGTCAGCGCCGCGCCGCATATCAGCGGCGAGTTTCCAGCTGTCCAGATCATCAGAGGCGGGCCATTGCTCCGGCGCGGGTATTCGGGATGGGGCGGCGATCAGATCCGCGACATCGCGGTCGCGCACGGATTTCCAGTAGGGCGAATAGACCCGGTACATGCCGCCGGTCTTGGTCTCGACGGTCCAGGGTTCAAACAGCAGATGACCACCAAAAGACTGCGCCGCAACGCCCTGCCCATTCAGCTGTTCCTTGATGGTGGTGTCGCGGGCGATGGCGTCGGGATCATAGGCGCGGCTCCAGTGCACCGCCCCTGCCCCGGTCTCCGCGATCACCTGCGCCAGCACCTCGGCTGCCGGACCACGCCGCAGGATCAGGCGGCTGCCGCGCTGCTCCAGCACCTTGGCCAGATGGGCAAGCCCCAGCCCCAGCCGGAACTTTGGCGCAGCGCCCAGGTGTTCATCCAGCGTGTCAAAGACAAAGAGCGGGATCACCGGGGTGCCCCGGGCGACGGCCGCCTCAAGGGCGGGGTTGTCGGCGAGCCGCAGGTCTCGGCGCAGCCACCAGATCACCGGCGCCTGTGGCGGGGTATGCTCAGTCATGAAAGATCAAGGTCCCTGTATCGCTGCGGTTTTCACAACACGCGATCTAGGGCCTCGATCAACTGTGTCATCTCTTTTTTCGAGGTGTAATGCGTAAAACTGAGCCGCAGCACGCCGTCACCGGTGGAGACACCCATCGCGTTCAGGGCACGCAGGGCGTAGAAATCACCGCCCCCCGCCATGATGCCATGTTCGGCCAGTTCACCGGCTACGGCTTCGGCGGGGCGATCCAGCGCCAGTGCCACGGTGGGCGCGCGTCTGCTGGCATCAGAGGGGCCGATCAGGCGCAGATCGTTGCGGTCCTTCACCATATCGAGCAGCGGTTGCAGCAGCTCCACCTCATGGGCGCGCATCAGATCGTGGACAAAGGCCCCCTGTGCCGCGCCTTCGGTCAGCGGGCCGCCGTGATGATGGGCCAGCGCGGCGATGTAGTCAGCCATGCCCGCGCAGGCGGCGACCTGAGCGTGGTCCGGCCCCGCCGGAGTGAAGCGTTTGTAGAGCGTGTCACCGTTGAAGAAATGTCCCTGATTGGGCAGCAGCTCCCCCAGGGCGCGGCGGATCACCATCAGCCCCTGATGCGGCCCGTAGGTCTTATAGGCGGAGAACAGATAGATATCCGGCCCCAGCTCGCCGACATTGGGCAGGCCATGGGGCGCGTAAGAGACACCATCGACGCAGACAAAGGCGCCGGCCGCATGGGCCAGAGCGGTGATTTCGGTGACCGGGTTCAGCTCCCCGACCACGTTGGAACAATGCGGAAAACAGACCAGCCGGACGTTTTCGTCCAGAAGATTTTCCAGATCTGCGGGGTTCAGATGGCCGGTTTGCGGGTCGATCTGCCATTCGCGCACCTCGATACCGGCATCCGCAAGGCGCCGCCACGGGCCGCTGTTGGCCTCGTGATCCTGATTGGTGACGATGATCGCCTCCCCCCGAGACAGGAACTGGCGAAAGGCCTGCGCCAGCACATAGGTATTCTGGGTGGTCGAGGGGCCAAAGCTCAGCTCATCCCGTGCCACCCCGAGGATGCCGGAAAGCCGGTGCCGCGCCTCGTCCATCTCGTCGCCCGCCAGCGTCGAGGCCTCATAGGGGGCATAGGGCTGCACTTTGCGTTCGGTATAAAAGCGGGTGAGCCGGTTGATCACCTGCTGACAGGTATAAGAGCCACCGGCGTTCTCGAAAAAGGCCTGACCTTGCAGGTTGGGCGCTGCAAAGGCCGGAAACTGGCTGCGGACAAAGTCGATATCAAGGGCCATGGTCTCTCCTCTTTCTGTCTCAGAAGAAGTGACGGCGATGATGCGCAAGGTCAAGCGCGGAGAGACTGCGGCCGCCGCTGACCTGATGTCATTTTCTGTCAACAGTGGCGGGTAGCTAGGGGGTACATCAACACGAAAGGATGCAGATGATGGCCTATACGCCCAAGGATTTTCTGGTCTGGGGAGAGATCCCCGTCACCGACATGGACGGCGCCCGCAAGTTCTACGAGCATGTGACCGGCGCCGCGCTGGAACTGGTCAGCGATGGCCCCAACCCGATGCTGCTGTTTCGCCCCAAGGACCCGGCAACCGGGGTCGCGCTGAGCATCTATCCCGGCACCCCGGCCCCGGATGGTGTTGGCCCGACCCTGCATCTGGCCGCCGAAGGTGCGCTGGCCGATGTGATGACGCGGGTGACCGACGCCGGTGGGCAGGTGGTGTCAGAGGCGGTGCCGCTGCCCGACGGGCAGTTCTTCTACGCCAAAGACCCCGACGGCAATTCGGTCGGCTTCTATGAGGCCAAGAGCTGAACGGCAAACGCCCCGGAGTTCTCCGGGGCGTTTCTGGGCGTTGCTGGTCCGGGATCAGCGCGCCTCGGTCTGCAATCCGCGCAGGATCGCCCAGCACATCAGCAGCAGCACGATGGTGAACGGCAAGCCGGTGGAGATCACCATCGCCTGCAGGGCCACAAGACCACCGCCGAGCAGCAGCACGATCGCAACCGCACCTTCGAACACGCACCAGAAGACCCGTTGCGGCAGCGGCGCGTCGACCTTGCCGCCTGCGGTGATGGTGTCGATCACCAGCGAGCCGGAATCCGAAGAGGTGACGAAGAACACGATCACCAGAAGGATGCCGACAAAGGAGGTGATCGAGGCCAGCGGCAGCTGATCCAGCATCTTGAACAGCTTCAGCTCAAGTGCGGCATCCTGCGCGCCGGTATAGCCATCAGCCACCACCTGATGAATGGCGGTGCCGCCAAAGACGCTCATCCACAGGACGCAGACCAGGCTGGGGATCAGCAGAACGCAGATGATGAACTCGCGCACGGTACGGCCCCGGCTGACGCGGGCGATGAACATGCCGACAAACGGCGACCAGCTGATCCACCACGCCCAGTAAAAGGCGGTCCAGCCCTGGCTGTAGTTGGCATCCTCGCGGCCGAAAGGCATGGAGAGCGCCGGCAGATACTGCACATAGGCCACCAGACTGTCGAAGAAGCCGGTGATGATCAGCAGCGTTGGCCCGACCAGCAGCACGAAGATCAACAGCAGGAAGGCCAGCCCCATGTTGATTTCGCTCAGCACTTTCACACCGCCATCAAGACCGCGCACAACCGAGATCAGCGCAACCGCGGTGATGGCGGAGATCAGCAGCACCTCGGTGGTTGAGCCAACCGGCACACCGAACAGCTCGTTCAGGCCCGCATTGGCCTGTGTCGCGCCAAAGCCCAGCGAGGTTGCAAGGCCAAAGAGCGTGGCGAAAACCGCCAGAATGTCGATGATATGGCCGGTCCAGCCCCAGACCCGCTCGCCGAAGATCGGGTAGAAGGCCGAGCGGATGGTGAGTGGCAGCCCCTTGTTGAAGGAGAACAGCGCCAGCGACAGGGCAACAATCGCGTAGATCGCCCACGGGTGCAGGCCCCAGTGATAGATCGTCGCCGCCATGCCCAGACGCACGGCTTCGGTGCTGTCCCCGGCTGCGCCGCCCAGCGGCGCCCAGTCGGTGCGGGCGCCATTTTCACCCATGCTCACGCCACCAAAGGCGGTGGAGTAATGGCTCATCGGTTCGCTGACGCCGTAGAACATCAGTCCGATGCCCATGCCGGCCGCAAACAGCATCGCAAACCAGCCGATGTAGGTATAATCGGGCGCCGCGTCGGCCCCGCCAAGGCGCACCTTGCCCCAAGGCGAGACGATCAGGAAGAAACAGAACAGCACGAAGATATTGCCCGCGCTGAGGAAGAACCAGTCGAACGAGCTGGTCACGGCGGGGCGCAGCCAGCCAAAGAAGGTTGCCGCCTGTTCCGGCAGAACCAGCGCGTAGAACACAAACAGCATGATGCTGATGCCGGAGACCATGAAAACCGGGTTATGGATGTCAAATCCAATCGGTCCCACGGATCCTTCCAGATTGTCCTGTCCGATTTCATATTCAGTGTCGATGACGGCGGCCTCACCGTCGGGGGCGGGTATGCCCTGATTGGCCGTTTCGTCTGTCATGGGTGTCCCTGTTCTGTCTTATGTGAACGTCCAGTGTCTCAACCGTCGCGCGCTGCGCAGGTTCCCGCCGATCGCGAAAAAATGCAGCCCCCGCACGGGTGCCTCTCCATGACCGGCGCCCGTTGAGCAGGCGGGCGCGCGCGATCATCACAGCGCTCATGCCGACAACGATCGCCGATAGATCCGCGTCAGCCCAGTCACGCGCTGCGGTCAGGCAGCGGCTGGCGTGGCCATGGACAGATCACCAGCCTAGCAGAAAACCATGCAAATGTCGCGCCTTGTGGGGCGATCTGCCTGACAGCGGTGCAATCGCTGCGCGACATGCGCCCGGTTGCCGGGTCTATGACGCGGGGATTGACCAGCTGGCCCCGCGGACGCGCAAAGAACGCGCAGGCTGGCTGCGCGTTCTGACAGGTTTCCCTGTGATCATCGCCCGATCTATCTCTGATCTGTCGACCTTCAGGCGGGCGGCCCCGTCAGCAGGGGCCGTGTCAGCCGTTCACATCAACGACAACGCGGCCCTTCACCTGCCCTTTCAGGATATCGGCGCCCAGCTGTGGCAGGTCGGACAGGGTGGCCGGCTGCACCATCGCCTCCAGCTTATCCATCGGCAGATCGGTGGCGATGCGCTGCCAGGCCCGCAGGCGGTTGTCATAAGGCTGCATCACGCTGTCGATGCCCAGAAGGTTGACGCCGCGCAACAGAAACGGGATCACCGTGGCGGGCAGACCGGCCCCGCCTGCAAGGCCAACCGCCGCCACCGAGGCCCCATATTTCATCTGGCCCAGAACCCGCGCCAGCATCGCACCACCGACCGCATCAATGCAGCCCGCCCAGTTCTCGCTTTCGAGCGGGCGCTTTACCGTCTCGTTCAGCTCTTCGCGCGGCACGATCTGGGTGGCGCCAAGGGCGGTGAGATAGTCGGATGTCTCAGGGCGCCCGGTGACCGCCGCAACCTCATAGCCGAGGTTGGAGAGGATCGCGGTTGCCACCGACCCCACGCCACCCGCAGCGCCGGTCACCAGCACCGGGCCGTGGCCCGGTGTCAGCCCGTGATCCTCAAGCGCCATGACGGCCAGCATTGCGGTAAAACCCGCTGTGCCAACAGCCATGGCCTGGCGCGTGTCGATCCCATCCGGCAAGGGCACCAGCCAATCGGCGCGCACGCGGGCCTTTTGCGCATAACCGCCCCAATGGGCTTCGCCGACGCGCCAGCCAGTCAGCACAACCTTGTCGCCGGGTTTGTAACGCTCATCGCTGGAGGTCTCGACCGTGCCTGCAAAATCAATGCCCGGCACATGCGGATATTTGCGCACCAGTCCGCCGCCCGGACCAAGACAGAGGCCATCCTTGTAGTTCACGGTTGAGTAGTCCACTGCCACGGTCACCTCTGCATCCGGCAGCTGCTCGAGGCTGAGCGTTTGCACGGCGGCGGATGTCTCGCCGCTGTCTTCGTCCTTGGTCACAACCAATGCGTTGAACATGATGGGTCCTCCTCTGAATTCAACCTGACGCGCCAGGAGCGCGGACCCGCCGTGCAGCCGAAACGGCGATGGCGGGCGACTCAACTCTTGCCAATCAAATGTCAGACTTTTAAATGTCTGACAAATGATTTCTGCCGAGACGCGCCGCGCCACAGGTCATCACAGAGATCATCACACAGGCCAAGACACTGGCCACCACACAGGGCACCGACATGAAGCTGAACCCCCGTAGCGCCGCCGATCTGTCGGCGCAGATTGCCGAAGCCATCCGCGATGCGATCATCAGCGGCGCCCTGCCTGTGGACCAGCGCCTGCCCTCGGAGGCCGAACTGGCCGAGCAGTTTCAGGTGTCCCGGCCAACAGTCCGCGAAGCCCTGAAGCGGCTGGCCGCGCAGGCGCTGATCCGCACCCAGCGCGGCGCCACCGGCGGCGCCTTTGTCAACCGGCTGAGTTTTGAGGATGCCTACGCCCAGCAGGTGACCACGTCGACGCTGCTGCTGAGTATGAATGCTGTCAGTTTCGACACCGCCTGCGAGGCGCGCTATGCGCTGGAACGGGCCTGCGCGCCGCTGGCGGCGGCACGTCGGACGGCGGATCAGCTGGCGACCATGCGCGCCGAGATCTTTCGTCAGGGGCAGCCCGGGCTGACGGATGAGGCGTTCTGCGCCTCGGATGTGGCCTTTCACCGGGCGCTGGTCGATGCGGCGGGCAATCCGGTGTTGTCCTACCAGCTGGCCGGAGCGGTCGAGGCGATGCAGCCGCTGATGAATATGATCACCTTTACCGCGCGCGACCGCGCCCGGATGGTGGCGCTGCATGGCGCCATTGCCGATGCGCTGGAGGGGCGCGACGAGGCCGCCGCCACTGCCGGGCTGACCGCATTGGAGGACGAGACCCGCACGCTGGCCGCTGCGGTCTTTGCCCGGCGGGCTGGCGAAGCGACCAGGGGCGACCATGGCTAAAACACCGCCCCGGCGTCGTGGTGCAGCCGCTCCCGCCGGGACGTATTTTATGTGTCATTTCCCCTTTAACTCCGTATCGGCACGGCCTATATTCAGGGTGTTCCTTCGGGAACTATGGACATAAACGCGCTCGTAATAAGCGGATCGGACCCGGGGGCGGTACCCGGCGACTCCACCAAACATCCTTCATTTGGGGATCATGGGGTCGAAACAGGATCGACGAACGTCTAAAGGGGTTAGCTTTGTCTCGGCTGTCTGCCACCGTTATCGGCGAAACTTGTACAATTGCAAATGACAATCGTGCTCCGGCAATGGCAGTAGCAGCGTAAGCTGTTAATGTCGCCGAAACTAAGTCCTTGCGCCTAGCCGCGTAAGGCGGGGTTCGCAGGTACCTGGCAACAGAAACCTGCACTTCCTCCTCGCCTACTCCCGACTTCGATCTTGGCCTCGGCCCTGCCGCAATATCTGTTTCTCACAATGCAGGCATCTCGGTACCACAGGCGCCCCCTGACGCCACATCCGGGGCCACGCCGAAGGTCGATACACCAGCGCAGATGCGGGAGGCACCAGAGGCGATCAAACTCGACTGCGGGCAGCGCCAACCGGAGCGAATGCCCATTGAATTGTTGTTAACACTTGTGCTTCAGTCTCATGTCTGACGACGGTCCAGTCCCGCGTCAGGCGTTGTTTCGACCAATGCTGCAACCCTGAATAAGGCTGCCTGCGCAACCCCGATGCTTCAACCGGTGTCAGTTTCTGACCCTTAGGGAATAAATGAAAAACAGTGAACGGCTCTTTCGATGGTTTCACGATGTCTGGGTCGGTCTGGACCTCGACCAGATTGAGCCGATGTTTCATCCTGAGCTTGAGGTAAACGGCCCTCTGCATGGCGCAATCGCAATTGCCGCGGACTACCGCGAAATTGTCGGCACGCTGCACAATCTCATGGAGGATCTTGACCTGACCCTGACCCATGCGCTGGATGACGGCGACTATTGCGCGATCCGGGTCCACGTGCGGTGCTATGGCCGCAGTTCGGATGACAAACTGGACTACTACGGCCAGCTGATTGTGCGGATGCAGGATGGTCAGATCCGGGAATTCCTGTCCAACTTCGACTATATGACCATGTTCGAGCAGCTCGGCCAGCTGCCACAGGACTGTCTGCCGATTTGCATGACCGGTGAGCGGCTGACCTGGATGGATGATACCTGACCAGACAGCCGCAGGCGGCACTGTGAAGTTTCTGTAACCTCTCCGGTTTTCGGCCTCTCCACGGTCCGCGGCCACTGGCACTGGTCGCGCAGAATGCTACAAGGTCAGCGTCCAGCCAATGGTGCGCCTATGACCGACATGTCCGCAGACCCCGAGATTAGCCCAGTCCCCCCCCAGATCGCGATGGCGGATCTGATCCGGGTGTTTGGCCGCATTGGGCTGCTGTCCTTTGGCGGGCCAGCGGCGCAGATTGCATTGATGCACAAGGAGCTGGTCGAGGATCGCCCTTGGCTGAGCGAGGCCGGATTTCTGCGTGCGCTGTCGTTCTGCATGATGTTGCCGGGACCGGAAGCGATGCAGCTGGCCACCTACGCCGGGTGGCGGCTGCGTGGTGGCATCGGCGGGCTGATTGCAGGGCTGTTGTTTGTCCTGCCGGGCGCGCTGGTGATCGCCGCCCTGGTCTTTCTATACGTGAACTTTGGCACCCAACCCGTTGTTCAGGCGGCTTTCCTCGGCATCAAGGCAGCGGTGGTCGCGATTGTCCTTCAGGCGCTGCAACGGCTGGGAAAGAAGGCGCTGCATGGTATCACCGACTATGGGCTGGCGGCTTTTGGCTTTGTTGCGCTGTTCCTGTTCGGGCTGCCGTTTCCGCTGGTGGTGCTGGCGGCTGCGCTGATCGGCGCGCTGGGGGCCCGGCACGCGCCCCCCTCTCCCGCCGGGCCGATCGGTCACGGGCCCGAGGCCGCAGCACCGTTCTGGTCGACACTGCTGATCTGGGGCGGGCTCTGGCTGCTGCCGCTGGCTGCTTTGAGCCTGTTCGGCCCGCAGCTGCTGGCGGATATCGGCTGGTTCTTTGCCAAGCTGGCGGTTGTCACCTTTGGCGGAGCCTATGCGGTTCTGGCCTATATGTCGCAGACGGTGGTCGGGCAGTACCAGTGGATCGATACCGGCCAGATGATTGATGCGCTGGGGCTGGCGGAAACCACACCGGGGCCGCTGATTCTGGTGACGCAATTTGTGGCGATGCTGGCCGGTGCGCTGGCCTCCGGGGCATGGATGGCGATTGCGGCCGGGCTGGTCGCGCTTTGGGCGACCTTTCTGCCCTGTTTTCTGTGGATCTTTCTCGCGGCTCCACATGTGGAGCGGATTGCCAGCCATCCCCGGCTGGGCGCTGCGCTGCGCGCAATCACCGCGGCCGTGGTCGGCGTCATCCTGAACCTGTCGGTCTGGTTTCTGCTGCATGTGCTGTTTCGCGAAATTGCGGTTCTGGAGCTGCCCGCGCTCACCCTGATGATGCCGGTCATGGCCAGCCTGAATATCAGCGCTGCGCTTTTGGTGCTGGCCGCACCGGTGGTGGCGCTGGCCTGCGGTGGACGACTGGCGCTGATACTGCCGGTGATGGGCGGACTTGGCATCCTTCTGGCGCAGGTCATCTGAGCAACGCAATGCCAGCGCAAATGTCGGGCATTCCCCTGCTAGTGTCAGAAATTATTTACGAATCCCTAACGAGCGGGCCTTTAGTTTCCGGTAGAAATCCGTATTCTGAAACCAATAGAGACTTAAGGGTATAGGAATGTCCCGCGAAATTGACTATGGAAATCTGATGCATTCGGCCATGCGTGGTCTGATCCGATCTGTACTGGATGGGGTGGCTGAACACGGGCTGCCCGGAAATCATCATTTTTTCATCACCTTCGACACCTCGCACCCCGATGCGGAGCTGGCAGATTGGCTGTCGGATCGCTACCCTGGCGAGATGACCGTGGTCATGCAGCACTGGTTCGACAATCTGGAGGTCGGCGAGGACGGCTTTGCCATCACGCTGAATTTCGGCGATGCGCCGGAGCCGCTCTATATCCCCTATGACGCCATTAAGACCTTTGTCGATCCCTCGGTTGAGTTCGGCCTGCGGTTTGAGACGCCAGAGGATGACGACGACGTCGAAGAGATGATTGCCGAACTGGACGACGGCATCGAGATCGAGGTCGACGAAGACCCGGACGCGAAGAAGGCCGCCGACGTAGTATCGTTGGACAGTTTCCGCAAGTAACACGCGGTTCCACGCGCCCATTCATTCACATCTGACCGCTAAGGTTCGTGAACCGGTGCTTGCATCGGTGCGCTCCTGTGGGGCCACTGAATGGGCCGCGATAGACTGCGTCCCGTGCGGTGCAGCCCTGACATGCCCGGTAGCCGCGCCTGTTTGACGCCGCCCGTGACGCCTTAGCTTTGCGCCGCAAGAGACTGTTAATAAAATATTTCCCCGGATTCGTCGCGGCGGTCAGTGACGTTCGAGGAAAGTTTTCAGCTCTTTGCGCGGCAACCCGTTGCGATGGGAGGAATAGACCAGATCCAGCCCGCCCTCTGCCAATGTCCGGTCATATTGCTGCATCTCGTAGTCGCCATTGGGGCCGATGAACATCGAGAAAACCGTCAGCGTATCGCCCACGATGCGGCCCCAGACATAGGGTTCGCCCTTCATCGGATCGAGCTGCACGGTATGGCCAAACACATTGCGTTTCATCGCGGCGGCAAAGATATCGTCCCGCTCGGTCGGCTGGAACTCGACACTATAGGACTTGGTCTTGCGTCGCCCATCCTTCTTCAGCGAGGTGGTTGTCCATTGCACATAGAAGCCTTCATCGCTTTTGGCGATCGGGCCGATCTGCACGGTGGCATCACGGTGTTCCTCGCTGCCGTCAGCGTTGGGCACCACCAGAGAGCCCTGATAGCGGCCAAAGAATGGCCGCACATCAGCGGCCAGCGCCTGCCCGGCAAAGATCACGATCAGCGCAAGTGTCAGAAACCCGGCCTGAAGACGCATCTGCAGCCGTGATACACACCGCGTCGCCGCCTCGGGCGTGCAGTGGCGCCTGCCCTGTGAGATGGCCTGAGATGGCTGCAATGGTCGGTGTCTGAGCACAGGCGGATCCTTCGGTTTGGGCTGACGTCGGATTGTCTGAGCCTAATCTAGCGGTCTTCTGCCCCGGTGCAATGGCTCATCCCGCATTGGCCTCTATACCTCGGGTGCGGAATGGCTATGCTGCGCGAAACTGCGCAATTGCCTCGTGGTCCGGCACGGGGTAGACGGCATACCAACGCATACATTTAGTCATCATCAGACGGAGAGAGACTTATGTCCGATACCCGCACCGAAACCGACAGCTTCGGTCCGCTTGAGGTCCCTGCAGACAAGTACTGGGGCGCTCAGACCCAGCGCTCGATCATGAACTTCCCTATTGGCTGGGAAAAACAGCCCGTCGCCATCGTGCGCGCGCTGGGGGTGATCAAACAGGCCTGCGCCATGGCCAACAAGGCATCGGGCGCGCTGGATGCGACGCTGGCGGATGCCATCATCCAGGCTGCGGGCGAAGTGATCGAGGGCAAGTTCGATGACAACTTCCCGCTGGTGGTCTGGCAGACCGGGTCCGGCACCCAGTCCAACATGAACTCCAACGAGGTGATCGCCAACCGCGCCATCGAGATCCTCGGCGGCACCATCGGCTCCAAGGATCCGGTGCATCCGAATGATCACTGCAACATGGGCCAGTCCTCAAACGACACCTTCCCCACCGCGATGCATATCGCCACCGCGATGATGGTGCGCGACGTGCTGGTGCCGGGGCTGACGAAACTGGCCGAAGGGCTGGAAGCCAAATCCGAGGCCTTCAAGGATATCATCAAGATTGGCCGCACCCATACGCAGGATGCCACCCCGCTGACGCTGGGCCAGGAATTCGGCGGCTACGCCCATCAGATCCGTCAGGGTCTGGCCCGGGTCGAGGCGGCGATGCCCGGCATCTACGAGCTGGCACAGGGCGGCACCGCCGTTGGCACAGGACTGAACACGCAAAAAGGCTGGGGCGAGACGGTCGCTGCCAACATGGCCGAGATCACCGGCCTGCCGTTTGTCACCGCGCCGAACAAGTTCGAGGCACTGGCCGCCCATGACGCCATGGTGTTCCTGTCCGGCGCGCTCGCGACCATTGCGGGCAGCTGCTACAAGATCGCCAATGACATCCGCTTCCTCGGCTCCGGCCCGCGCTCTGGTCTGGGCGAGCTGATCCTGCCGGAGAATGAGCCGGGATCGTCGATCATGCCGGGTAAGGTGAACCCGACCCAAGCAGAGGCGCTGACCCAAGTTGCCGCCCACGTGATGGGCAATGATGCCGCGATCAAATTCGCAGGCTCGCAGGGCCATTTCGAGCTGAACGTCTACAACCCGATGATGTCCTATAACCTCCTGCAGTCGATCCAGCTCCTGGGCGATGCGGCGGACAGCTTCACCGAGCGGATGCTGAACGGCATCGAGGCCAATGAGCCGCGCATCGACAAGCTGATGAAGGAATCGCTGATGCTGGTCACCGCGCTGGCGCCGACGATTGGCTATGACAATGCCACCAAGGTTGCCAAGACCGCGCATAAGAACGGCACCACGCTGAAGGAAGAGGCCATTGCGCTTGGCTTCGTGGATGAGGCGACATTTGACGCGGTGGTGCGGCCTGAGCAGATGATCGGTCCCAAGGGCTGATGGTGAAACCGGTCAATCTGAACCGGTATCGCAAAGACAAGGCGCGGGCCGAGAAAAAGGCCCGCGCTGACCGAAACGCCGTGACCTATGGCCGGACCAAAGCCGAGAAGGATCTCGACAAGGCGCGCAATGCGCAGGAGATCGACCGGCTGGACAAGCACCGGCGCGACGATGACTAACCGGCCCAGAAAACACTCTCTGACCCTGCGGGGCCACCGCACCTCGGTCTCGCTCGAAGATGAATTCTGGCAGGCCTTCCGCGAGATTGCAGCCGAAGACGGGCGCGCCATCAATGATCTGGCCGCCGAGATCGACGAAACGCGCGGCGTGGATTGCGGTCTGGCCTCGGCCATCCGCCTGCATGTCTTGCGACGCTTAAGGTCACGTTAATCAGGGCTTGGGATCGTATCGCCATACCGATGCCCGCCCCGCCTACCACCGACAGCTGACTGTTGCGGCTGTTCCAATCTCAGGCCACTGCCCGAGGTGGCGTGATCCGCCGCCAGAATCGCGACATCGAACGGCTGCTGGGTTGGGAGCGTTTTCGGCGCGAGCTGAAACGCAGGGGCGTTCATGCCGTTGGAAACGTAAGTCAGGTGATCCTCTTTTGCCATCAGGACGCATTGCGCATCACTCAGTGACGCAAATATCTTAGACGAAATGTGCCAATAAAATTCGAATTTTCTTGGCTAGCGCGGTGTCAGCTGCAGCCAGATCCCGTTCTTTGACCGAACCGTCAGATGGGCCACCGGGATCGGCTCTTTGCCTGATACCGGCGCCACCCGAAACCTTCGCAGGATCATCGACAGGATCAGCGGCCCCTCGACCATGGCAAACCCCGCGCCGGTACAGACGCGCGGTCCGGCCGAAAAGGGGATATAGGCCTCGCGCTGACAGGTCTTGCCATTCTCGGTCTGCCACCGCCCCGGATCAAACCCGTCCGGGTTCTCCCAGAGCCGCGTATGGCGGTGCAGGTGCCAGGGGCTGAGCACGACCTGAGCGCCCTTTGGCAGGGTGCGGCCACGAAATTGCTGCGGACAGGTCGTCTCGCGCACCATCATCGGCACCGGCGGGTAAAGCCGCAGCGCCTCGCGGAATACATCACGGCTGACCCTGAGCTTGCCCACTTCCGCGAAACTGTCGAGTGACAGATCCTGAGCCTCCGCCGCGATCCTGTCCTGCCAGTCGGGCGCAAGGGCCACCAGATAGAGTGCCCAGGCCAGGGCGGAGGCACTGGTTTCATGCCCGGCCAGAAAGAAAATCGCGACCTGATCGACCATCTCCTGGGTTGAGAACAGATCTCCGGTTTCGGGATCCGCCGTGGTCATGATCTTGGTGGCCAGATCATCCGGGGCGCCGCCTGCCGCGATGGTCGCCATCCGCTGTTGGGTGAGATCGGTGATCAGAGCCCGGATCCGCGCGGCGTTGCGGCGTGTGGCAAGGCGGTGAAACCGCGGCATCCAGCGCGGCAGCGGCACCAAGGCGGCAATATTGAGGATCGGCTGCGCCTGCTGATAGGCCCGAAAGCGATGAAAGACCTCCTGCGCCATATGATGCTCTATCGGGATCGAAAACAGCGTGCGAAAGATCACATCGGCCGCCGCGTGAGAGGTCACGGATTCGATTTCGACCGGGTGGCCGGGGGTTTCGCGCTGTTGATCGGCGAGCCGCGCCACTGCGGCCTCGGCGGCGTCATGGATAGCCGGATAGATCTGGCGCAGGCGGCCACCTTCAAAGGCCGGGTCAATGATCCGGCGCTGGCGCTTCCAGACCTCGCCATTGGTCAGAAACACCGAATTCCCGAGCAGCGGGCGCAGCCCCTCGCTGATGCGGCTGGATTTCGGGAAGCTCTCCGGGCGCTGTTTCAGCACCGTATCAACCAGATCCGGCTGATTGACCAGATAAGAGCGAAAGAAGGGTGTGCGAAACTCTGCCATCCAGGCGCGGTAGAGTTTGGCGGGCTGTGCCGATAGAAGATCGGCGCGAAACAGCCGCAGATAGCGCCAGAGCGAGACCTTGTCGGCGCGCGCGGGCGGCTTGGGCGGGGTTACCGTTGATCCTGCGGAACCGGGCGCCGAGCCGGGTGTGGCTGTGGTTGGATCTGACGTTTTGCCTTTGCCCGCCATCAGTCCCCCAACGAGGTATATTTGGACGCGGTGACATCAATCCGGGACCGCGAGGGGTTGCGGTTGCGATAGCGGCTTTCGAGCGTCCTTGGCCCTGCCGTGATCTGAAAATAATCGTAATCCCCCGGCTGGTCGAAGGCGCAGAGGTATTGAAAATGCAGCCGGAAAAACCGCCACCGCAGCGCGGCCCATCGTTCCGGGCTGAGGGTCTGGGTAAAGGCCGCCGAGATCACCAGCGGCCAACGTTTTGTCGCGGGAGCAACGCCGCTCACGGCAACGGGATCACAAAGCGCAAAGGCACAGCCATCTCCCGGCGCCGTGACATCCACCCAGCACAGATCCCCGCGCCCGGACAGGTCGTGCAGATCACGGCGCAGCCGATGTGCCTCGGGCAGGAAGGAGACCATCGGGACCACCTGGCCGAGGCTCAGAAAGCCGAGGGTGGCATGACGTCCGGCCAGCCCGCTGCGCTGCACATCGGCCAGTACGCTGACCCCGATATAGGCGCCGGAGGAATGACCGACGACCAGCACCTCGTCATAGCTGGGGTCACTCAGGGCGACGGCAACCTCCCCGGCGAATTGTGCAATACGCTGTCCCAGTTCGGGCGCATAGGCGCCGCGCAGCGCGGCGGAATGGGCGTAATCATGCATCAGGTAATAGGCAAACAGCCGACCGTCCTGACGCCGGAACCAGCGCATCAGCGCCGCCGCCGCAATCAGCCCCAGCGCCCAGAACACCACCGCTGCCGCCGCAGCAGCCCAGCCCGCGGAGAGACCAAGCCAGGCAACAGCGCCCTGCCCGAGCCGGGCGATGGTCACGGCAAGCAGACAGGCAAGCACCAGCTGAAGCAGCAGCATACCCACAGGATAAAGCGCCGCGATCACCGGGCCTTTGCGCAGCCACATGAGCCGCCGCAAGGTGCCGGTGGAGATATAGATCCAGGCGGTGCGCAGCATCTGCCAATAGGTCTGCGCAATCGACGGCGCCATGCTGCCCTGAACAATGTCCGACCAGATCAGCACATCAACATCGGTGTGGACCTTGCAGCCCTCGATCTGTGCGGTGACCTGCCAGCCGAACCCGGGTGTTGCGGCAGCTGCCTGCGGTCTCTCAGATCGGGGCGAGAGCGACAACTGGTAGCCGGAAATCTCCGCCTGCCGTGCGCCCTCCGTCCGGTAGAGCTCGCGGTAGCGGCGCGGTGGCATCGGATCATAGCCGGGGATGTAGAACAGCTTGCGGCGGCGCACGGGCGGATCCTGCCCGTCGCACGGGGAGGCGCCACTCTTTTGCGCACCGGGCTTGCCAACGGCGGATGTCTTGGTTGTTTGCTCTTGCACGGACTGCGCGACCCGATTTGCCTGTTTGTCGTCGCGCCAGCTTAGCGGTGCCTTGCAAAAAGAGTAAGCCCCGCCGGACCTCTGTCAGACGGGGCGATCTCGGGCGGGGATGCCGTGGCAACGGCGCAAAGGGACCGCCAGCCCGGACGGCAGGTCAGCCGAGGGTGGCCAGCGCCGGGAAGGTCTCAAGCAGCCAGAAAGAGAACTCAGAGAAAAGGCCGGTGACCAGCATGAACCCGACAACAATCAGCAGCAGGCCCATGAACTTCTCGATCACCCCCATGTAGGGTTTGATCCGGTTCATCAGGACCATCGACCGGGTCAGGAAGATCGCCGCCAGCAGGAACGGCACGCCAAGACCAAGCGCGTAGATCCCGAGCAGCAGCGTACCGCGCGCCACCGATGCCTCGGTCGCCGCCAGCGAAAGAATGGCACCGAGCTGCGGGCCGATACAGGGCGTCCAGCCAAAGGCAAAGGCGAGCCCGAGAATATAGGCCCCCACGGCCGAGCCACCGGATTGATCGGTTTCCATCCGCGCCTCGCGGTCAAGGATCGGAATGCGGAAAACCGACAGGAAATGCAGGCCGAAAATGATTACAACAACGCCTGAGATCTGCGCAAAGAGTTCCTGATTCTGCAGCACAAAGGCACCAAAAGCCGAGGCCGTGAACCCAAGCAGCAGAAACACCGTCGACAGCCCCATGACAAAGAACAGCGCCGCGACGATGGCCTTGCGCCGGGCATGGGTCGTGCCCTGGATCTCGCCAATGGAAACGCCGCTCATATAGGCCAGATAGGGCGGCACGATGGGCAGCACACAGGGCGACAGAAAGCTGATCAATCCAGCCGTCAGCGCCACCAGCATGGCAGGGATCAGCCCTGCGTCGATGATTTCAATACCAAACATGCCCAATCCTTAGACCAGCCTCTTGCAAAGGTCACGGGGGGCGCCGGTCACAACCTTGTGGACAGGATGAAACAACCGGATTATCTGCAAGGTATGACCGACACCAAAGAGACTCTGGACGCAATCGGGCTGCTGTGCCCCCTGCCCGTACTGAAGGCACGCAAACGCCTGAAACCATTGGCCTCTGGCATGGTTCTGGAGGTTCATGCCGACGATCCGGCAGCGGTGGTGGATATCCCGCATTTCTGTCATGAGGCGGGCCATGAGCTGTTGGAAATCCGCGACAATCCGAAGCATCAGACCTATCTGATCCGCAAAGGCGGCTGAGCCTATCAGCCGGTGCAACCCTCTGTTCGGGGTACGGACATGGACAGGCTGCGCGCCTGGGCAGGCTGGTGATCGCCAGCGCCTAGGGGAGCGGGTTTTCCGCCCCCTCTGGCAGGGCCTCGGTGTCTTGGCTGAAGATATTGATCCAGACCGCATCGACGCGCTGCCAGATTGAACTGACATACATTGTGGCGGCCTCTGCATCCCAGCCGGTCTGGTCCGGGCGGGCATAGGTGGCACGATAGGCGAGCAACGCGCAATCGGGTGCCAACGACAGGACGCGCGCCTGCTCAAGTCTGAACCATGCCACTGTGGGTCCGTTGGCCAGCTGTTCGCAATGATCGTCGCGCCCGGCAAAGCCGCTGGGGTAGACGCCCAGAAACTGCGGATGCAGCGCGGCGCGGTCCGCGGCAACATCACCCCGCTGCAACGCTGTCCAGACGGCGGTTTCGGCCGCCAGCAGCTGCTCCAATAGCGGATCCATCACGGGGGGCTCGCTCTGCATGGAGGTGCTCCTGATGTCTTGAGACCTGACATGAAAAAGGCGGGCTAAACGCCCGCCTTTCTTTGGTTTTGCTGATCAGCTACCAACCGACCACCAACCGCGCCGCTTGGGCTTGGGCGGGCTAACCGGCTCCGCCTCTGCGCCTGCCAGGGCAGGTTCGGCCTGGTCCTCAGGCGCCGCTTCGCTAGGCGCTTCGGCAGCGGTCTCCGTCGGCGCCTCGACGTGATCTGCCGCCACATCCTGCGCCGTCGCTTCATCGGTCTCGATCGGGTCGGCCGTTGCCGGTTCGGCTGGAACCTCCTGCGCGGCGGTCGGCTCAACCTCCGCAGCGTCTGGCTGTTCGGGTGTGGAGACGGTGTTTGCCGCTTGGGTTTCTTCCACCGGAGCCGCCCCGTTGAGAGCTGCTGCTGGTGTGGGTGCCACCTCCTCCTCGGTCGGGGCCTCCACAGACGCCTCCTCTGCCGTCACCTGCTCATCCGAAGGCTCCGGGGCGGGATCCGCCTCCTCTGCCCCGGCTTCGGCCGGTGTCTCACCATCGGCTGCCACGGTCTCATCGGTCTTCTTCTTGCGGCTGCGCGAACGGGTGCGGGTGCGGGTGCGTTTCTTCACCTCGCCCTCACCCTCCTCGGGTGCGGCGTCCTTGCCTTCGGCGGCATCAGCTTTGTCGTCGCCGTCGTCTGCGTCGCCATCTGCCGAGTCTGCGGCCTTCTGGTCATCAGATTTCGCATCCGCCTGAGCGTCGCCGTTGGTCTCATCGCCCTCACCGCCGGAGGACTTCCGCCGCCGCCGACGACGACGCTTGCGCTTGGGTTTGTTGTCCCCATCGCCCTCGTCGCCAGAGGCTTGGGTCTCTGCGACATCCGCGTCATTGGTATCGGTCTCGACCTCATCATCGGCCTCCTCGGCCGCCTCGTCGGCGTCGACCTGATCCATGATCGAGGTATCAACGGATACCACCGGCGTCGTGACAACAGGAACCACACGCGAGGCGGTCTTGAACTTCTCGAGCGAGAAATCCGGGCTGACCAGATGCGGGTCACCCTCGATCCGCACGGACAGGCCATAACGGGTTTCGATCTGGGCGATATGCTCGCGTTTCTGGTTCATCAGATAGTTGGCAATGCTGACCGGGCAGCGCACCAGCACCTCGCGGGAACGACGGCGGGTGCCCTCTTCCTCGATCTGGCGCAGGATCGACAGCGCCAGCGAGTCATCCGACCGGATCAGACCGGTGCCGTGACAATGCGGGCACGGCGCGGTGGTCGCCTCGATCATGCCGGGACGCAGACGCTGACGCGACATTTCCATCAGGCCAAAGCCGGAGATCCGGCCCACCTGAATACGGGCGCGGTCGGTCTTCAGCTTGTCCTTCATGCGCTTTTCGACGGCGGCGTTGTTCTTGCGCTCGTCCATGTCGATGAAGTCGATGACGATCAGACCGGCAAGGTCACGCAGACGCAGCTGGCGCGCCACCTCTTCGGCGGCCTCCAGGTTGGTCTTGAGCGCGGTTTCCTCGATCGAGCCTTCCTTGGTGGCGCGACCGGAGTTCACGTCGATTGCCACCAGCGCCTCGGTCACGCCGATCACGATGTAACCGCCGGATTTCAGCTGAACGGTCGGATTGAACATCGCACCGAGGTAGCTTTCGACCTGGAACCGGGCAAAGAGCGGCAGCTGATCCTGATAGTTTTTCACGTTCTTGGCGTGGGACGGCATGATCATTTTCATGAAGTCCTTGGCGATGCGGTAGCCGCGTTCGCCCTCAACCAGAACCTCGTCGATCTCGCGGCTGTAGAGGTCGCGGATCGAGCGTTTGATCAGATCGCCCTCTTCGTAGATCTTAGCCGGTGCGATGGATTTCAGCGTCAGTTCGCGGATCTGCTCCCACAGGCGCTGGAGGTATTCATAGTCACGCTTGATCTCGGATTTCGTGCGTTTGGCACCGGCGGTGCGCACGATCAGCCCCGCGCCGCTCGGCACGTCCAGTTCAACCGCAATATCTTTCAGCTTTTTGCGGTCGGCGGCATTGGTGATCTTGCGCGAGATACCACCACCGCGCGCGGTGTTGGGCATCAGCACGCAGTAGCGGCCAGCCAGCGACAGATAGGTGGTGAGTGCTGCGCCTTTGTTGCCGCGCTCTTCTTTCACGACCTGAACCAGCAGGACCTGACGGACCTTGATGACTTCCTGGATCTTGTAGCGACGCGGGCGCGGTTTGCGCACCGGACGAATGTCTTCGCTGTCGTCTTCCTCGGCAACGGATTCGATATTCTCATCCTTGGCCGTCGCATCGGCAGCGGTCTCGGCATCGTCGCCGTCGTCATCGGCAGACGCATCAGAAGCGTCTTCTGCCTCTGCCGCAAGATCGTCAGCGGAGCTGTCGTCCTGTGCTTCCGGCTCTGGCGAAGCTTCCTTCACCGCTTCTTCGACAACCACCTCTGCGGCGGCGGTCTCATTGCCGTCTGTGGCCTCGGGCACATCCGCCAGCTTGGTGTCAGCTGCGGCCATGTCATCGGTCAGGTCGATGGTTTCCATACCCGCGATGTCGGCGCCGCCTTCGCTGGCCTCCGGGCTGACATCCTTCGTCTCGACGACATCGGCGGATTTCACCTCGGCAGCCCGAGTGCGACCACGACGCGACCGCGACTGGCGCTTGGCAGGCCTTGCCTCTTCCTCGTCATCACGGGCGCGCTGTGCCTCGGCATAGGCGCGCTCTTCCTCCATCAGGGCCTCACGGTCGGCGACGGGGATCTGGTAATAGTCGGGATGAATTTCCGAAAAAGCGAGGAAGCCATGGCGGTTGCCGCCATAGTCCACAAAAGCTGCCTGCAGCGAAGGTTCGACGCGGGTTACTTTTGCGAGGTAGATATTGCCAGCGAGCTGACGTTTGTTTTCGGATTCAAAGTCAAATTCCTCAACCTTGTTTCCATCGACCACCACAACGCGGGTCTCTTCCGCGTGGGTGGCATCAATAAGCATCTTCTTTGCCATGAGTCCTTGGTGCACCTGCCGCGCACGCGCGCATCTGGCCCGTTTCCGGGCGGACGTGAACGATTGGGGTGGTGTCTTGTCTGGGCGATGTCTTGAGGCGCGCGATTGGCCCATGCAGTACAGCGGTTAGCCCCGGAACATCTGTCCGGCCCTCCTGCCTGTCTGCTGTTCTCTCTCGCGCGCGTCATCGCGTTTCTTCTCCGACAGGTGGGAATATCCGCGCCCTGCCCTGATTATATCCCTGCTGGGAAACCCCAGTCAGGCGCTAAACTGCCCCGAAATACTGCGAGGCCAATCGGTCTGACTTTGCTTTCTCGGATCTTGCCGGACAAAAACAAAGGCAGCGAATCTCATCAAGAGGGGCAGGATCACTCTAGTCCCGTCCCCATTTAGGCAGCATAAGACCTGTGGATAGGTAATGACAATGGTCATTCGTCACACCTGCAATCTAAATGCTATCCTCTTGGTTCCTAGGCTGAAAATCATGAATATTCCGTTACCGGTACGACAAGGACCGCCCCCAGGAGGGAGGCGGCCCAATCTTGGTTAACGCGCGGTTTGGCGGTCAGGACAGATAGTCGGAACGTTGCAGCCCGTATTTGGCCATCTTTTCGTTGAGCGTCCGGCGCGGCAGGCACAGCTCATCCATGACGCTGGCGATGGACCCTTTGTGGCGCCGCATGGTGTTGTCGATCAGCATCCGTTCGAAGGCTTCGACATATTCCTTCAGCGGCTTGCCTTCGGTGGTCATCACCGGTTGCATATCCTCGTGGTCCGACATCAACAGCGATGCAATGGTCCCCGAGCCACGGCGCGACTGAAGCACCGCGCGTTCGGCGATATTGATCAGCTGGCGCACATTGCCCGGCCAGGGCGCCTGCAACAGCTGCGCGGCCTCCTGGGCGCTCACCTGAGGTGCGTCACAGCCGTATTCTTCGGAAAACTGTTCGGACAGGCGGGTGAACAGCGTCAGGATATCCTCGCCGCGCTGGCGCAGTGGCGGCACGGTGATCCGAAGCGCGGCAAGCCGGTAGAACAGATCCGGGCGCAGCGCGTCTTCGCAGGTCTTGCCGGCTTCCTGCAGGTTGGAGATCGCCACGATGCGTGTCTCCCCCGGAATGCCCTGCTCATTGATGACGCTAAGCAGCTTGGCCTGGAGCGTTTCGCTCAGGGCTTCGACATCTTCCAGCACCAGGGTGCCGCCACGGGCCTCCTCAATGGCGGGGAGCGAGCTGTCTTCGGGCTGCATCGGACCGAACAGGCGTTTGGACAGCGCCTCCTCTTCCAGCGCGGCGCAGGAGACCAGCACGAATTTCTTGCCCGCCCGGCTGCCGACCGCGTGCAGCGCGTGGGCCACCAGCGTCTTGCCGGTGCCGGTTTCGCCGTCGATCAGCACATGGCCATCCGCCTGCCCCAGATCCAGGATATCCTCGCGCAGGCGCTCCATCACCGGGCTGGAGCCGATGAGTTTCTTCATGATGGTGCTGCCGTCGGAGAGCTCGCGCCGCAGCACCCGGTTGTCGAGCGTCAGGCGCCGGGCCCCGGTGGCGCGCTTGGCCAGTTCCGACATGCGATCCGGGTTAAAGGGTTTTTCGAGAAAGTCGAATGCGCCAACCCGCATCGCCTCAACCGCCATTGGCACATCACCGTGACCGGTGATCATGATAACCGGCAAGGCAGAGTCGCTGCCCATCAGTTTCTTCAGGAACTGCATCCCGTCCATGCCCGGCATCTTGATATCCGAGATGACAATCCCGGGATAATCCGGCCCCAGCACCTTTAGCGCGTCCTCGGCGCTGGCAAAGGTCTCGGTGTCATAGCCAGACAGCGCCAGCCATTGGCTGATCGACTGTCGCATATCCTGTTCATCATCGACGATCGCGATTTTCATGGCCTGTGCCATTCGCGTGCCCTCCATCCAGTGATACCGCGCTATTCCGCGGCCTCGATACCGTCCACAAGGATCGGCAGTTGCATTTCAAATACGGCGCCACCGCTCTGCCCGTTGCGGGCGGTCAGCCGACCGCCTAGGTCGTTCACGATACCCGAGGAGATGGCAAGCCCCAACCCAACCCCGTCCCCCGGCTGCTTGGTGGTGTAGAAGGGTTCAAACAGGCTGCCGAAATCCTTGATCCCCATCCCGTTGTCGCGCACCGACAGAGTGGCTGTCTCGCCCGCCGCCAGCAGGATTTCGACCTCCGGGTCTTCGACTGACTTTGTAGCATCTAGTGCGTTTCGCAACAGGTTCACCATCACCTGCTCAATCCGCATCCGATCGCCCATCACATAGACCGGTTCCTCGGGCAGGATACGGGCGATCTTGACGTGCCGCTGACGCAGCTGCGGCTCCATCATCGACAGCGAGGAGGCAAGCGCATCGCCCATATTTACGGGGCTGAACGTATCACCGCCCTTGCGCGCGTAGGACTTCAGCTGGCGGGTGATCGCGCCCATCCGTTCAATCAGATCGTCGATCCTGCCAAAGGAGGCCAGCGCCTCCTCGGGGCGGTTGCGATTGAGCAGCAGCCGCGCCCCCGCCAGATAGGTTTTCATCGCCGCCAGCGGCTGGTTCAGCTCGTGGCTGACGGCCGCCGACATCTCACCCAGAGCGGCCAGTTTCGAGCTCTGCGCGAGGCTCTGTTCGGCCACTGCGAGGGTCTCCTGCATGCGTTCGCGTTCGGCAATTTCCCGCTGTAGCCGTGCGTTCAATACGCGAAGCTCTGCCGACTCGCGCTGGAACAGCGCCATGCGCAGCGCGGTGCGACGGCTCAGCGCATAGAAAGCCAGCGCCAGCAGAATGGCGAATCCCATGATCTCAAGCGCCAAAACCGTGTTCACCCGCTCGCGGATCGACGCGTAGGTGGTGAAAGAGGTCAGCCGCCAGCCCTGAAACGGGATCCGGGATTCCAGCCGCATCACCGCTTCGCCCTGGAGATAGGCATCGGCGGGCAGCGCGGTCCAATCCGTGGTGGCCCGGATCGCCCGCTGAATGGCCCCCTCAGGGGTCTGCAATTGCAGCGCATCCGCCTCCGACAGGCCGCGCCAGCGCGACTCTGTCGCCAGAATGATGGTGCCGGTGCTGTCGGACACCATCACCGCATCCGAAATCCCTGCCCAGGCGCGCTCGAACTTCTGCAGATCGACCTCCACCACGATCACCCCGAGGATGCCGGAGGTGTCGACGATGCGGCGCGAATAGGTGAAACGATAGCTGCCGACCTCGCTGCGGATCGCCGAGAACACGGTGGTTTTGGAGCGCAGCGCGTCGACGAAATAACCCGCATTGCGGTGAGTTTGGCCCAACCGGTTGCGATCGGTGGCGGCCACGGTGCGCCCGTCCTGCGCCATCAGCATGATGGAGGCGGCGCCGATTTCCTCGACAAAGGAGATCAGCCGCTGGGTCGAGAGCGAAAAATCATTCGATTGCAGCGCCGATATCAGTGCCTGATCCCGCGCCAGCAGCTGCGGCACGATGGCGTGGCGCCCCAGCTCGCTCACCAGGTTGCCAGAGTAGAGCGCAAGACGCAGCTCAGCCCGGTTGCGGGTGCTTTCGGTGAAGCGATCGGTCAGCGCCCGATTGGTGACCCAGACGGTCACCGCAGCGACGGCCATAAGCAAGAGCAAAGCAAGACGCACCCGCCACGAGGTCGTGCGGGAGCGCGGTTTTCCAGAGGATAGGGTTGCGTCACGCGCGGCAGTCATAGGCAAAACCTAACGCAAGCCGCCGCGCATTCACAAGTCACGCCGCAGTGACTAGCCCGGCCAATGCGCGGAACACTGCCGCCCCGTCGGTGCCCCCGTGGCCTGCATCCGCAGCCCGCTCCGGGTGAGGCATCATGCCCAGAACCCGGCGGTTTTCCGACAGGATACCGGCAATATCGGCCACCGACCCATTGGGATTGTCGACATAGCGGAAGGCGACGCGGTCCTGATCCTGAAGGGCGGCGATGGTGTCGGCATCAGCATAGTAGTTGCCGTCGTGATGCGCGATCGGCACGCCGATCACATCACCTGCCGCATAGCCTTCGGTAAAGACGCTGTCGGCTGTCGCCACCTGCAAATCGACGGTGCGGCAGATGTATTTCAGACCGGCATTGCGCAACAGCGCGCCCGGCAGCACGCCGGTTTCGGTCAGAATCTGGAAGCCGTTGCACACGCCGATGGCATAGCCACCGCGATTGGCATGATCGACAACCGCTTGGCAGATCGGTGACTGGGCGGCAATGGCGCCGCAGCGCAGATAGTCGCCATAGGAAAACCCGCCCGGCACGCCAACGATATCGACACCCTCGGGCAGCGCGCTGTCCTTGTGCCAGACCATGGAGACGTCACAGCCCGCCTGTTCAAACGCCACCGCCAGATCGCGGTCGCAGTTGGACCCGGGGAAGACAACAACAGCCGCCTTCATCCCTGCATCTCGATGCTGTAGGATTCGATCACGGTGTTGGCCAGCAGCTTTTCGCACATCGCGGTCACATCCGCCTCGGTGGCATCATCCGCCAGATCGAGGTCGATCACCTTGCCCTGACGCACGCCGCCCACCTTGTCAAAGCCCATGGCGCCAAGCGCGTGGCGCACGGCCTCGCCCTGCGGATCCAGAACCCCGTTTTTCAGCATTACATGCACGCGTGCCTTCATCGCATTTTCCCTCAGGTTTCGATGGCAAAGCCCGGATTAGGGGCCTCTAAGTTAGATAGTCAAAATCCCGCCCTTTGGTCAGGGCGGGATCCATGGATCAGGTCAGTTTACCAGCGTCGGCTTGCCGCTCGCCGGCGGGTTGTTCGGCATCACGCCCAGACGCCGGGCCACCTCGGTATAGGCGTCGGTCAGATTGCCAAGGTCGCGGCGGAACACATCCTTGTCCAGCTTCTGACCGGTTTTCATGTCCCACAGACGGCAGCTGTCGGGGCTGATTTCATCGGCGACGACCAGACGCTGGAAATCGCCGTCATAGATCCGGCCGATTTCGATCTTGAAATCCACCAGCTTGATCCCGACCGCCAGCATGACACCGGACAGGAAGTCGTTCACCCGTAGCGCGAGGCTGAGGATATCATCCATATCCTGCTGGCTGGCCCAGCCGAAGGCGGCGATATGCTCCTCGGTGACCAGAGGATCCCCCAGCGCGTCGTCCTTGTAGCAGTATTCCACAATCGGGCGCGGCAGCTGGGTGCCCTCGTCAATGCCGAGGCGTTTGGAGATCGACCCGGCCGCATAGTTGCGCACGATCACTTCCAAGGGAATGATCTCGCAGCTGCGCACCAGCTGTTCACGCATATTGAGCCGCTTCAGGAAATGGGTCGGCACGCCGATCTGCCCCAGACCTTGCATGAAGAACTCGCTCAACAGGTTGTTGAGCACGCCCTTGCCTTCGATGACATCCCGCTTTTCCGCGTTGAAAGCGGTGGCGTCGTCCTTGAAGTACTGAACGATGGTGCCCGGTTCGGGACCTTCATAAAGTGTCTTCGCCTTGCCTTCGTAGATCTTCTTGCGACGTGCCATGCGGAGCCTTTCGGGAAAAAAGCGGGAATCTCATGCCCGGGAACTGTCGCCCTCATACGGCAAGGGGGGCCGTGCCGCAAGCTTGGTCCCGGCCCGCCCGCAATCACGATTGGGGAGACGGGCTTTTCGTCCCTGCGGGCTTGCTGTGCTATGATGGCCCGGCGTGGTCGGGCAGCCACGCGGATTCTGGGATCAATTGCCCCGCCCGCCTCTTGTTGGCGCCGCGCGCCATCCACATATCACAATGATCTACGACACTTATCGCCCTGAGGGAGGATCCATGACCACTTTCGACGACCGCGAACACGCCTTTGAAGCGAAATACGCCCATGACGAGGAAATGCAGTTCAAGGCGCAGGCCCGCTGCAACAAGATGCTCGGGCTGTGGGCCGCTGGGCTGCTGGGCAAAACCGGCGCTGATGCCGAGGCCTATGCGCATGAGGTGATCAAATCCGATTTCGAGGAACCGGGGTTTGAAGATGTGCTGCGAAAGGTCAGTGCTGATCTGGAAGGTCGGGCCACCGCGGATGAGGTACGCCAGAAGCGGGCCGCCCTGCTGCCGGAGGCCAAGGACCAGGTCCTGAACGACAGCGCATGATTTTACGCGCATTTCACGCAGGACCGGCAGCGATGGGACTGGCATTAACCGGGTGACAATCCATCAGGTGTAGCGTGTCGGATGGCGACCTGCCATTTGACACAAGGATGCTGATGCCCAGCCTACTGTCCCCTGCCGCCCGCATCTTTGCGCGGACTTCCGCACGCGGTCTGCGCCTGATGCTGCCTGTCGCCGTCATGATCGGCTGTCTGGCATTGCTGCAGGCCCATGTGGCGCTGCCCGATCTGGCGGAACTGCGCGGGATATTGCGCTCTCTTGCGCCGTGGCAATGGGGCGCTGCGCTGATGGCCACCGCGGTAAGCTTCTGGGCTCTGGGCCGCTATGACAGCGTTGCGCACAGGCACCTCGGGACCGGGCTGGATGGCCCGCAGGCGCGGCGCGCCGGTATGATTGCCATCGCGGTGTCGCAAACCCTTGGGTTTGGTCTGGTCACCGGCGCCTTTGCCCGCTGGCGCATGCTGACGGGGCTGCGCCCGATCCGTGCAGCCCAGCTGACCGGAATGGTCGCCATCACCTTCCTGATTGCACTGGCGGGTATCTGTGGCGGTGCCCTGATCCTGAGCCCGCCCCCGGTGTCCAGCCCATGGCTGGGATCGGCTATTCTCCTTGCAACTTTCGCCATGACCGCTGCCATGGTGGCGGTGCCGGTGGTGCGGATCGGCCGGATGACCCTGCGCTGGCCCTCGCTGATGGCGATTTCCGCGCTTGGGTTCTGGGCCATGATCGACGTGGTGGCAGCTGGCACAGCGCTGTGGCTGCTGCTGCCTGCCTCTGTCGAGCTGTCTCTTGCTGCAATGTTGCCCGCCTATTTTCTGGCGCTTGGCGCTGCGATCCTTTCCTCGGCGCCCGGCGGCGCCGGCGCATTCGAACTGGCGCTTTGCGCGATGTTGCCCGCAGATATCACCCCCGAAGTTATCGCGGCTATCCTCGGGTTTCGTCTGGTCTACTACCTGCTGCCCGCGATCATCGGCGGGATCTGCCTCGGGTGGCCTGCGCTGGCCGAACTGCCACGACGATTGGCAAGCAATGCGCCCGACGCTGAGCTCTCTGGTCCCGAAGACACGCAGGCCCTCAGCGGCAGTCGGATGCGCCCAGCCGCACAGCTGCCGCAGATCCGTCCTGTCGCCGAAACCGCCGTGATCCAGCAGAATGGCGGACATCTGCATGCTTTTGGCTTCAATCAGGTGGCGCTGCTGGACAGCCCGCAGGCCTCAATCGCGCTCTTTGGTGCGGTGAGCGGTCATCTAAGCGAACTTCTTCCGGGCCTTCACCACCATGCCAAACACCGCAATGCCGTTGCCTGCCTCTATAAGTGCACGGCCCGCGACGCGGTTGAGTGTCGCCGTGCCAGCTGGCGGGTGCTTCGGATCGCGCAGGAGGCGGTGCTTCACCCCGCGACCTTCAGAGAAACAGGCTCAAGCCGGCGCCAGCTGCGACGCAAACTCCGGCAGGCCGAAAAGGCGGGCGTCTGCGCCCTGCCCGCAGCCGCCGAGCTGCCGATTGACCAGATGAAAGCCATCGATGCCGCCTGGCAGTCCACCCATGGACAAGCCAAGGGCACGACGATGGGACGGTTTCAGGCAGAATATCTGGCACAGCAGCAGGTGTTTATCGCCTGGCATGACAAGCGCATGGTCGGCTTTGTCAGCTTTCACGCCATCGCACATGAATGGTGCCTCGATCTGGTGCGCCTGCTGCCCGATGCCCCCGATGGCACCGGCCACGCGCTGATCCGCGCGGCGCTTGCTGCGGCGGCGGAGAGCGGCGTTTCGCGACTGTCACTCGCCGCGGTGCCCGATCATCGGTTTGCCAAGCGCCTGGATCCCGGCTTGCGCCGCTTCAAGACCAGCTTTGCCCCTACCTGGGAAGATCGCTATGTGGCCGCGCCCTCATTCCTGCACATGCTCATCGCCCTTGGCGAACTGCTGCGGCTGGTCCATCATCCTGCGCCGCTGCCCCATTGGCCCAGATCGACCGAAACCGATGGCAGCGACGACACAGCACCGCGCGATGGCGACCGTGGACCGGATGGCGAGCGGCTGAACGGCAGCGTTGCCGACACAAACGCCCGGACCGAAGAGAGCCTGTGGCGCAAATTCGAGCGCCGCGCAGCAGCTGCCCGCGCGGCCCGAAGGCAGGCCTCGGGCAGATGGTCCGACGCGGCAGATCGCGATGATCCGCCGCCCGATGGTGATCGTCTTCATAATGAAGATGAAGAAAATGAAATTGCCCTCACCCGCCGCGCATGACAGACCGGGCCATTGACACAAGCCGACCCCAGGTGCCGATAGCGGCGAGCCGCGGCCCAACCACCGACATCACCCCACAGGAACATCCCATGACAAATACTTTCACAACCCTGCTGGAAACCAAGGACGCCCTGCTTGCCGATGGGGCCACTGGTACCAATCTGTTCAATATGGGACTGCAATCCGGTGACGCGCCTGAACTGTGGAATGTGGACGAACCCAAGAAGATCACCGCGCTTTATCAGGGATCGGTCGATGCAGGCAGCGACCTGTTTCTGACCAACACCTTTGGCGGCACCGCAGCCCGGCTGAAGCTGCACGACGCGCAGCGCCGTGTGCGGGAGCTGAACATTGCCGGCGCAGAGCTGGGTCGCAATGTCGCCGATCGCTCCGAGCGCAAGATCGCGGTGGCCGGATCCGTTGGCCCGACCGGCGAAATCATGCAGCCGGTGGGCGAATTGAGCCATGCGCTGGCCGTCGAGATGTTCCATGAACAGGCCGAGGCCCTGAAGGAAGGCGGCGTTGATGTTCTGTGGCTGGAGACGATCTCCGCGCCCGAGGAATTTCGTGCCGCGGCGGAGGCGTTCAAACTCGCCGATATGCCCTGGTGCGGCACCATGAGCTTTGACACCGCAGGGCGCACCATGATGGGCGTGACCTCATCCGACATGGCGGAGCTGGTCGAGGAGTTTGATCCGGCACCGCTGGCGTTTGGCGCCAACTGCGGCACCGGTGCCTCGGATATTCTGCGCACCGTGCTTGGCTTTGCTGCGCAGGGCACCAGCCGCCCGATCATTTCCAAGGGCAACGCGGGCATTCCCAAATATGTCGATGGTCACATCCATTATGACGGCACGCCAGCCCTGATGGGCGAATATGCCGCCATGGCGCGCGATTGCGGCGCCAAGATCATTGGCGGCTGCTGTGGCACCATGCCCGATCATCTGCGCGCCATGCGCGAGGCACTGGATACCCGCCCTCGCGGCGAGCAGCCGACGCTGGAGCAGATTGTCCAGATCCTCGGGCCGTTCAGCTCAGACAGCGATGGCACCGGCGAGGATAACGCGCCCGAACGGCGCAGCCGTCGCGGCCGTCGGCGCGGGTAACACCCGCCCGAACGGCATTGCGTTTTCAGCCCGAAGCGGTCTCAGGATGGCTTCGGGCGATCACCTTCGCGGCCCTGCGACGACTTTTAGAACAGCGCCAGCTGATCCCCGGCCTGTGCCGGTTTTGCAAAGAGATCGCAGCGCAGCTGAGGCGCGCGCTGCTCAAGGCCCAGCCGTTTGCACGCGGCATTGAACCGGTTGGCGATCACCGCCGCATAAGGCCCCTCGCCACGCATACGATGCCCCCAGCGCGGGTCATAGTCCCGCCCTCCGTGCATTTCGCGCAGCCGTGCCATGACTTTTTCGGCGCGCAGCGGCACATGCTCCGCCAGCCATTCCTGCCAGAGCTCCGACACGTCACGCGGTAGCCGCAGCATGATCCAGCTTGCCGCATCGGCGCCGGCATCGGCCCCGGCGGCCAGCAGCGCCTCCAGCTCATGGTCGGTCAGCCCCGGCACGACGGGCGAGGTCATGATACGCACCGGGACACCCGCCTCAGACAGGCGCCGGATGGTCGCGAGGCGACGGGCAGGCGTCGGCGCGCGCGGCTCCATGCGGCGCGACAGCTCCGCATCCAATGTGGTGACGGAGATGCCAACCCGCACAAGGCCACGCCCGGCCATGGCCGACAGAATATCAAGATCCCGCTCAATCAGGGTCCCCTTGGTGACGATGGCGACCGGATGGGAGAACTGATCCAGCACCTCCAGACAGGCGCGGGTCAGCCCGAGATCACGCTCACACGGCTGGTAGGGATCGGTATTGGTCCCGATGGCAATCGGCGCCACCTTGTAGCGCGGCTGCGACAGTTCGCGGCGCAACACCTCGGCGGCATTGGGGCGCGCGATCAGCCGGGTTTCGAAATCCAATCCCGGCGACAGCCCCAGATAGGCATGGCTGGGACGGGCAAAGCAATAGATGCAGCCATGTTCACAGCCGCGGTAGGTGTTGATAGAGCGATCAAATGGCAGATCGGGCGATCTATTATAGGAAATCAACGAGCGCGCCACCTCATGCCGTATATAGGTTTCGATCCTCGGCGCGCCGCCATCATCGCCGTCATCACGCGAATCCTGCAGCCCTCCCCAACCGTCATCAATGGCATCTCGTGCCAAATCAAACCGCCCTGCCGCATTGCTGAGGCTGGCGCGGGCTTTGCGACGTTGTGGCGGTGGTGGCAAGATCTCGGTCATTGGGGCATCTTGCCGCAAAGTTGAGAACAAATAAAGAACAAACGCAAGAAACCGAAGATTTCCATGCGAAATCTTCATTATTATTCCGCCATTTTTGCGCCTATACGTCGGTTCGGACCAAGGCAACGTCGCAAACAATGCAGTCTCTTGGGGTCAATCTGGACCAATACGAGTTAAACGAGGCCAAACCGGGGTCACCCCGCCCAGTCAAGGAATACACCCATGTCGGAAGACGCAGATGACATCATCCTGGCAGATCTCAATGACGAGGAACTCGTCCAGCAGATGTTCGATGACCTCTATGACGGCCTCAAGGAAGAGATCGAAGAGAGTGTCAATATTCTGCTCGAGCGCGGTTGGGCACCCTACCGGATCCTGACCGAGGCGCTGGTAGGTGGCATGACCATCGTGGGCGCCGACTTCCGCGACGGCATCCTATTTGTGCCCGAGGTGCTGCTGGCGGCCAACGCGATGAAGGGCGGCATGGCCATCCTGAAGCCGCTGCTGGCGGAAACCGGCGCGCCGCGCATGGGCTCCATGGTGATCGGCACCGTGAAGGGCGACATTCACGACATCGGCAAGAACCTCGTCTCCATGATGATGGAAGGCGCCGGTTTCGAGGTGGTGGACATCGGCATCAACAACCCGGTCGAGAACTATCTGGAAGCTCTGGAAGAGCACAAGCCGGACATCCTCGGCATGTCGGCCCTGCTGACCACCACGATGCCCTATATGAAGGTCGTGATCGACACGATGATCGAACAGGGCAAACGCGACGATTACATCGTTCTGGTTGGCGGCGCGCCGCTGAACGAAGAATTTGGCAAGGCAATTGGCGCAGATGGCTATTGCCGTGACGCGGCTGTGGCCGTGGAAATGGCGAAGGACTTCGTTGCGCGCAAGCACAACCAGATGAGCGCCTGATTTGGCACGCAAAGGACGCGCCGCCCGCCTGACTGAGCGGGCGGCGTTCCAACCGCCCACCGGGCGGTCGCTTGAGGAAACCTCCCTCACCGAGCGGGGCCTCGCCGCACCTTTGAGAAAAACGGGCCGTATCCTGTTGATTGCCTGCGGTGCGCTGGCCCGGGAAATTCTGGCTATCAAAGATGCCAACGGGCTTGATCACATTGATCTCACCTGCCTGCCGGCCAAGCTGCACCTTTACCCTGAACAGATTGTTGATGCGGTGGACGGGGCCGTCGCCAAACATTCCCGCGTCTATGACAGCATCTATGTCGTCTATGCCGATTGCGGTACGGGGGGCGCGCTGGAGCGCAAATGCGCCGAGCTGGGTGTCGAGATGATTGCCGGCCCGCATTGCTATTCGTTCTTCGAAGGCAACGACCAATTTGCCGCCCATGGCGAGGCCGGAGAGATCACCGCCTTTTACCTGACGGATTTTCTGGTGAAGCAATTCGACGCCTTTGTCTGGCGGCCGATGGGATTGGATAAGCACCCAGAACTGCGGGACATTGTGTTCGGCAACTACACCAAGCTGGTTTACCAATCGCAGATCGATGATCCGGCACTGGTTGAGAAAGCCGAACTCTGCGCCAAGCGCATGGGGCTGGCGTTTGAACATCGCCACACCGGGTATGGGGATCTGAAAACCGCGGTGCTGGCCTGGAGCGATAAGATGGCGCGCGATTAGACCGCGCGCCGCAGATTTATCGGAATGGGAGGCTGCCCTGACCCGCTCAGGCGTCTTCCAGCGCGCTCAACTGCGCGGTTGTTTCGGCCTCGTAGGCCGCGATGGCCTGACCGTCCTGCGCGGCGCTGACCCGCTCCACCCAGGCCTTGATCACGGCACTGTCGGGCATCAGATGCGGCGCCCACTGAAATGGCGACGCCAACAGGATATCGGCGAGGCAGAGCGTATCGCCCAGCAGGAAGTCACCTTCGGCCAGCGCTGTTTCCAGCGCCGTGCAGACTTCAGCCAAACCGCGATACGCCCCATTGATGGCCGGATGATCCAAGCCTGAGAAGGCCGCCACCAGAACCGGATCCAGCACGCCGCCGGCGTAGGTCATCCAGCTGAGATAGCGGCCACGATCCGGCGCGCCGATCTTGGGGCTGAGCGGCTGACCGTACAGCTCATCCAGATACATCATGATGGCAGCGCTCTCACGAACACCCTGCCCCTCATCGGTGACCAGATAGGGGACTTTCCCCTCGGGATGAGGATTGCGTGGATCACGGCGACCGGTGCCATCAAAGCGCTCTACGCTGACGGGAACGACCTCGACCGCATCCAGTTTGCCGATGAGCATAAGCTGCGCAATGACACGAGAGGAGCGGCTGTTGGGGCAATGATAAAGCGTCGGCATTTCAATGACTTTCCATTTGTTATGTTGCTGATGGTAGTGATATGCGACTACCCTCCTGCCAAATTCTGTCAGGATGTTTGCGGATAGATGGACCCATGCCTAAAACAGATCGCCTTTTTCGTCTGCTGCATCTGATCCGGGGGTTGCGCCCGCCGGTCACGGCGGCCCGGCTTGCCGCCGCGATGGAGGTGTCGGAGCGTACGATCTACCGTGACATCGACAGCCTGCGCGCGGCAGGGGCGCGGATCGAGGGAGAGGCGGGGCTGGGTTATACGATGACCGAAGATCCGGCGCTGCCGCCGCAGACCTTTTCCCAGATCGAGCTGGAAGCGCTGACCCTTGGGCTGTCGGATGTGAATCAGCGCGGCGACCCCGATCTGGCGAAGGCAGCGACAGATGCGCTGGTCAAGATCCTCGCAACATTGCCCGAACGCCAGCAGCGGCAGGCCATGCATGCGGTCAATCTGGTCCATCGCTATTATGCACCGGCCAAACCCACCATTGACATGACCCTCCTGCGCGAAGCGATGTGGGCGGAGGAGGCGCTGGATATAGGTTATCGCGACCTGAAAGACGCCCGGACCACGCGGCGGATCTATCCGCTGGCGCTATCCTATCACGACCGCAGCGTGATGCTGCTGGCCTGGTGCTGCAAACGCGAGGATTTCCGCAGTTTCCATGTGACCCGGATTGATGGTTACAGCAAGACCGGAGAAAGCTTTCGTCCCCGGCGTGTCACCCTGCTGCGTGCGTTCATTGACCACCTTCATTCGCGGGATCGCGGTGGCGAAGGCGCGGCCCGATGACGGGCGATGATCACCCGGGACCGGCCCGCTGGATCAGACGGCCGCCGCTGCCGTTTCGCGAATGCGCTGGACCATTGCAGTCAGCCCATTTGAACGCTGCGCCGACAGATGATCATTGAGACCCAGCCGCGCCAGTTCGGCCCGCGCGTCGACCGCCAGCACCTCCTCAAGGGAGAGGCCGTTATACAGCGCACGCAACACCGCGATCAGCCCGCGCACGATCATTGCGTCGCTTTCACCGTCGAAGTGGAACACACCGTTTTCGATGGTGGGATGCAGCCAGACCTGACTGGCGCAGCCGTCAACCTTGGTTGCGGGCACCTTCAGCGCGTCTTCCAGCGGATCCATCGCCTTGCCCTGTTCGATGACATGGCGGTAGCGATCTTCCCAATCGTCGAGAAACTCGAAATCTTCGACAATCTCTTCAAAGGCGGCACTGGCCATGGGGGTGTTCCTCGTCTGGTTTTGCGGCCCGGTGTCCTGCGCTGATCGACGCAACCACCGGCACCGCTGGACCTAAGGCGCAAACAATGGCTTTTCAACTGCTTTTCAAGTGGCTTGCAATCGGGTAACCACATGCGAGGACATATCGAACGGGTGAACCATCATGCAACGATCTCTCGCACTCCTCCTGATTGGAGCCGTGGCGCTATCTGGCTGTGGGTTTCGCGATTCGCGGGTGAACCCGTTGAACTGGTTTGGCGGCTCCGATGAGGTCGAGGTGCAGGAGACCAGCGGTGAGCCGGTCAATCCGCTGATCCCGGTGAAGACCCGCGTCAGCGTCTTTGCCCGCCCCGATGCGGTGGACAACAGCGTGCTGGTGCAAAGCGTCAGCGAGATGCGGGTGGAACGCACGCCAACCGGTGCAATCGTCTATGCTACCGGCATTGCCGCGCGGCAGGGCGCCTATGGGGTCGAGCTGCGCCTGGACGAGGCCGATCGCGACGTGCGCACCCGTGACGACACGCTGGATTTCACATTCCGCGCCACCTACCCCGAGTATCGGACGGCTGTCGGCAGCGACCGCACCCGGACCTTGCGCGCTGCTTTCAGCCTCAGCAAGCAGGAGCTTGCCAGCGTACGCAGCATCCGGGTTGTCGCCGCACAGAACGCACGCGAAAGCCGCCGCTGAGGTTCACGCCCAACATAGGCTGAATATGCAAAAGGCGCCTGCAACGGGCGCCTTTATTGTTTTATGTTCCGGTGCCCCGGCGACGTGATCGGGCAGCGATCAGAGGGTTACAACCTTCACGTATTGCCCCTTTGCAGCCAGCGCGATCTCGCCGTTGCAGAGACGCAGCGCATCGGCGCCAAACACCTCGTGACGCCAGCCATTAAGCGCGGGAACATCGCGCTGACCGGCCGCGATGGCGTCCAGATCGGAGCTGGGGGCAATCAACTTGGCCGCAACACCGGAGGCCTCGGTCTTGGCCTTCAGAAGCACCCGCAGCAGATCGGCGAGCGCCGGATTCACCTGCATTTTCTCACGGCTGCGATCCGGTTGCGGCTGTGATCCCGCCGGGCAGTTCACACCCTTGGCAACCGCCTGAAGGATGCCTTCGGCAATTGCGCCCTTGCGGGCCTCGCGCAGCAGCAACCGCGAATTGCCGAGGTCTGAGCTGTTCTTCGGCTTGGTCGAGGCCAGCTCCACCAAGGCGTCATCCTTGAACACACGGTTGCGCGGGACATTGTTGGTCTTGGCGTAGCTCTCGCGAAAAGCCGCCAGCTCGCGCACGATTGCAAGGAATTTGCCGGAGTTGGTGCGGGTTTTCACGCGCCGCCACGCCTCTTGCGGGTCGACATCATAGGTCGCCGGATCGGTGAGCACCTGCAGCTCTTCAGCCACCCAATGGGCGCGTTCGGTGCGCTGCAGCTCGGCCGCGAGATGTTCGTAGATCTGGCGCAGATGGGTCACATCCGCCAGCGCATAGGTTTTCTGCGCCTCGCTCAGCGGGCGACGCGACCAGTCGGTAAACCGCGAAGTCTTGTCGACCCCCTGTTTGGCGATCTTGCGCACCAGTGTCTCATAGCCCACCTGCTCGCCAAAGCCGCAGACCATCGCCGCGACCTGCGTGTCAAACAGCGGCTTGGGAAAGACCTGCGCGTCAACCCAGAAGATTTCCAGATCCTGCCGCGCGGCATGGAACACCTTGACCACATTCTCGTTGCGAAACAGCGCATAGAGCGGTTCCAGAGAAATCCCGTCAGCCAGCGGATCAACCAGAACGGCGTCAGTCTCTCCGTCACCGGAGAAGGCCAGCTGAATCAGGCAGAGTTTGGAATAATATGTCCGTTCACGCAGAAACTCGGTATCCACCGTGACATAGGCGTGCTGCGCTGCAGCTTCGCAGAAGGCCTGCAGTTCTTCGGTAGAGGTCAGAGTTTTCATCAATTACGGCTTTTTCTTTATCTGAATTATTGGGCCGTGATACGCGCTTGTCCCGGTCAATGCAAACATGTGCAGAGGGGGCCAGAGGATTTCAGCCCCGCCGTGATGTAGCAGGCGCACAGTCGCTGAAAATGTTCAATTTACGTGATGACAGGGCAATCAAACATTCATTTTCGGAATACCTAACGGATGGCTAGGTTGGTCATATAGCCAAAAAGGAGCATGACCGATGACCGCCCTGACCCCCTGTGAAACCAGCCCCCTTGCCCTCGCCTGCCCCGGGTTGTCCGCCGCCGGCCTGGCAGCCGTGGCGCTTGTCCTGGTGCTTGGCCTGCCCGCCCTGATGGCCCCGTCACCACAGGGGGCGACGCCGGACTGGCATGGCAACAGCGCGACACTGCCTATGCCAGGACCGAGCAATTAGACCGGGAAGATAGTCGTCGGGGCAGATCGTCAGGGCAGATAGACTGGCGTGCGATCTCCGGCGGCATAGCGACGCAACACGGCCGGATAGAGCTGATGCTCCTGCACCAGAACTTTTGCGGCCAGGCTCTCCGGCGTGTCGTCAGCAGCGACATCGACCCGCGCCTGCCCCAGGATCGGCCCGTCGTCGAGCACGGCCGTCACCTCATGTACGGTGCAGCCATGCTGGCGGTCGCCCGCCGCGAGTGCCCGTGCATGGGTGTTGAGACCGGTGTATTTCGGCAGCAGCGAGGGGTGAATATTCAGCATCCGCCCCTGAAACTGCGATACAAAACCATCAGTCAGAACGCGCATGAACCCCGCGAGACAGACGATATCCGCGCCGGAGGCAAGGATCGGCTTGACGAGTTCCGCCTCAAATGCGGCGCGATCCTTGCCATAGGGTTTGTGGTCCACCACCGCAGTTGGAATGCCTGCGGCGGCAGCCTTCGTCAGGCCACCGGCACTGGCGATGTTGGACAAGACCAGACAGGGCCGCGCCGGATGATCGCCGGTCATGCTTTCGACCAGCGACACCATGTTGGAGCCGCCGCCCGAAATCAGGATCGCGACCTTCTTGTGGCTCACAGCAGCTTGCCCGAATAGCGCATACCGGCGCCTGCTGTGACGGTGCCCAGACGCGAGACGGTCTCGCCCTCGGTTTCCAGCACCTTCACCAGTTCATCCGCGCGGCCGGCAGAGACAGACAGGATCATGCCAATGCCGCAGTTGAAGGTCTTCAGCATCTCTGCCTCGGCAATACCGCCAGTCTCGGCCATCCATTTGAACACGGGCGGCAAGTCCCAGGCATTCAGGTCGATGTCAGCGCCCAGATCCTCGGGCAGGACACGCGGCAGGTTTTCGGTCAGACCACCGCCGGTGATATGAGCCAGCGCATGAACGCCGCCCGCCCGCACGGCAGCCAGGCATTGTTTTACATAGAGACGGGTCGGCGTCAGCAGCGCCGCACCCAGCGTGCCCTCGCCGAAGGGGCAGTCCGCGTCCCAGCCGAGGCCGGAGACGTCAACCAGCTTGCGCACCAGCGAGTAACCGTTGGAGTGCACGCCGTCAGAGGCCAGCCCCAGAAGCACGTCGCCTTCTTGCACGTCGGCAGGCAGCGCACTGCCGCGTTCCATTGCGCCCACCGCAAAGCCCGCCAGGTCGAAATCCCCTGCGGGGTACATGCCCGGCATTTCGGCCGTCTCACCGCCGATCAGCGCACAGCCAGAGCGCACGCAGCCCTCGGCGATGCCTTCGATGATGCGGGCCGCCACGTCGGTTTCCAGCTTGCCGGTTGCGAAATAGTCGAGGAAGAACAGCGGCTCAGCACCCTGGCAGACCAGATCGTTGACGCACATCGCCACCAGGTCGATGCCAACGCCATCCACCACACCGGTGTCGATGGCAATCCGCAGTTTGGTGCCGACACCATCGGTGGCGCCAACCAGAATGGGGTCGCTGTAGCCTGCGTCCTTCAGATCGAACAGCGCGCCAAAGCCCCCAAGGCCGCTCATCACGCCAGAACGGTTGGTCCGTTTCGCGGCGGGCTTGATGCGGTCCACCAAAGCGTTGCCTGCATCAATATCCACCCCCGCGTCCGCGTAGGTCAAACCGTTCTTGCCGCTGGTCATCTCAGTGCTCCTTGAAAGACGTTGGGCAGCCTTTAGCGCAAGGCGCATCAGAAGGGAACTAGGGAATCCGCTGCGCCATCCCGGACGGCGCAGCAGGCTGTTGTTCGAGACGGGACAGCTGCCTCAGATGCCAAACTGCCAAGGCGCTGCCTGATAGGCAAAGGCGTCCCCCTGCCGCAGCACCCGGCCCAGCGCCGGGAAGTCGAGATGCGCGCCAGTGACCAGCAGGTTGTCCGCCGCCGCCCGGTCCATCATCCGCCGCCGTGTCTGAGCTGTCTGGGCCGGATCGGTGTCAAAGGCGATGGTCCACTCCGGCAGCGAGAACTGCAGCGCGGCGCTGTGGATCAGGTCACCCCAGAACAGCAACCCCTCGCCGCCCGCATCCAGCATGAAGCCGGTATGGCCCGGCGTATGGCCCGGCAGTTCCAGCGCGGTGAAGCCAGGCGCGGCCTCGCCCTCGCCCTGTAGGAGGCGCAGGCGGTCCGCATAGGGGGCAACCGTGCGGCGCGCCATTTCAAAGAAACCGCGGTTGCTTTGCGGTACGCCCGCCATGATGGCATCGTCATGCCAGAAATCCCATTCCCGCTGCGCCACGACCAGCTCAGCACTGGCAAAGGCCGCAGCACCGTCGGGCGTGATCAGCCCGCCGGAATGATCCGGGTGGATATGGGTCAAGAGTACCGTATCAATACTCTCCGGCGCGACGCCCGCTGCGGCCAGTCCGGCACCCAGCGCCCCCAGCCCGGGCCCCATCAGCTGCGCGGTGCCGGTGTCGATCAACAGCTTCTTCCCGCCCCGCTCCACCAGGTAGCCGTTGACAGGGATCTGCAACGCATCGTTCTGAAGCCGGTGCAGGCCCTGTGCCAGGACGGTTTCGGCCTTGGCAGCATCGTAGCCGTTGAAGAGCTGCGTCCCCAGCGGCAAGTGGCCATCCAGCAATACCGTGATTCTGGCATCCCCAAGTGTGAATGCGTGGATAACCGGGCTCGCCGTTACAGCCCCTTCTGCCGCCCAAGCCCAGCTGCCGCCCGCGAACCCGGTTGCCATTGCCGCGGGGGCCGCTACCAGCCCGCCCAGAAATGCCCTGCGATTGATTGTCATAAGAAACTCCAATATCTGTTTTAGGAAATATTCCCGTGCACCGGACTTAAGGCCGTAATTTCACGGCTTGCAGCCCGGCAGCACCGATAACTGTTATTAGCAACTCTTATAGGCCCCCCATGGACAAACTGACGCTGCTGGAAACCTTCACCATCGCCCTGGACGAAGGCAGCCTGAACCGCACTGCCCAGCGCCGCGGCATTACCCAGTCTGCAGTTAGTCAGCAGATCAAGCAACTAGAGGCGCTGATGGGCCAGCAATTGCTGCACCGCACCGCCAAGGGCATTCACGCCACCCGCGCAGGCGATCTGGTGTTCAGCCATGCGCAGGCCCTGCTGTCCGGCTACAACCGCATGACAGCCGAAGTGGACGCCCTGGAAGGCAGCGTCTCCGGCACCTTCCGCATCAGCGTGAACTCCTTTCTGGGGCGCAGTGTGATCGGGCCGATGCTTTTGGATCTGAACCGCGAACACCCGGACCTGAATATCGTGATGCGGCTGGAGGACCGGCTGGTCCATGTGGTGCGCGAAGGCTACGACCTTGCGATCCGCACCGGGAGGCTAGGCGACACAGACGGTTTTGGACGCAAGATCTCCACTCTGGAAACAGTGCTGTTTGCCACCCCGGACTATCTGGACCGCGAAGGTCGCCCGCAAACGCCAGAGGAGCTGAAACGGCTCAAGTTCATTCAGCACCACGAGGATCAGACCCGCGGCTTCTTTCCGCTGCGCCGCGGCGGGCAGGAATACCCGGCACCGGTGCAGGTTGGCTTCACCGCCGACGACCCGGACCTGATCATGCGCGCCGTCAGCAGCGGCTCCGGCTATACCCGCGCGCCCCGTTTCATGGTGGAGGATCGGCTGGCCAGCGGGGAATACGAACAGGTTCTTCCCGGCTTTGAAGCCCCTTTGAAGGACGTGTTTGCCGTCTACCCGTCGCGCCGCACGCCAGACCGCCGCCGGGACCTGACAATCGAACACACCGTGGCACGGCTGGACGCCCTGCTGCGGCCCCAAGCGTCGGAAACACCGGCGCCCTCTGCAATCACCGCTTGACCTTGGCTGCCCCATTTCCTAACCAACCTGTGGCGGGCCTGTAGCTCAACGGTTAGAGCAGAGCGCTCATAACGCTTTGGTTGCAGGTTCGAATCCTGCCGGGCCTACCATTCCTCCGCTACAGATCAGGGTGATACTACTGCCGGAGCACCCGCAAGGAATTTGACGCGCGTCAACTTGCGTGACACAGTCCACATCCTGCGCGGCGCACTGCGGCGACGGGCGCTGGCATTCAGACCGCAAGGATGCCCCCGGACGCCCCCTCTCCGTACGCCCAAGGACGACAACAAGGACCGCGACTGATGAGTGATCCCAAGATCAAGAACATGGATGAATTCGCGGCCGTTAGCGGCATCTCCCGCCCGACGCTGTCGAAGTTCTTCAACGATCCGGCCAGCGTTCGCACCTCGACACGCAAGCGGATTGAAGATGCGCTGGAGAAATTCGACTACCGGCCCAATCTCTATGCGATGAACCAGAACCGGCGGCTGACCAAGACCATCGGCATCGTGGTTCCAAATCTCACCGATCCGTTCTTTGCCAAGATCGCCGGCCATATCGAAGATCATGTCATCGCCGCAGGCTATCGGCCGGTACTGCTGGGATCAAACGGCACGCCGTCACAGGAATTGGAGAACCTGACCAATCTGCGTATGCTCAAACCCGCCGGTGCGCTGCTGGCGCCCCTTGGGCGCGGGTCCGAGGTCCCGCAGATCCGGCAGTTCTGCGAAGAGGTGCCGACCGTCCTGTTTGATGCCAATCTGGAAGAGACCGGTGCCGCCTTCATCGGCTCGAACAATCAACAGAGTATCGGCACGATCGTGGAGTATCTGTGCCGTACTGGCGATGCGCCAGCCTTTTTCGAGATGAAGACGCCGACGAACCCCAATGCGGTGAAACGGCGCAACGCCTATATTTCCGCAATGCAACAGCTGGGTCACGAACCCGAGCTGATCCAGGTCGAAGGTGACGGCTGGGACTTTGAAGAGATCGGCTTTCGCGAGGGCACCCGGGTGCTGTCTGGTCAGCGACCGCAAACCGATACCATCCTGTGCAGCAATGACCGGCTAGCCATCGGGCTGTTGTCCGCTGCCTATCAGCAGGGGCTGCGCGTCGGCCTTGGGGATGGCTGCGCCCTGCGGATCGCAGGGCATGATGACCACCCGTTTTCCCGCTACACCTGCCCGACGCTGACAACCGTTTCGCAGGATTACACCGCAATCGCCCGCACCAGTGCCGAAACACTGGTGGCCCGAATCGAAGGCAGCGCGGCGGCGGCGCCCCGCCGGGAAATTCTGTTTGACGGACAGCTGGTCATGCGCGGATCCGCATAGGCACTCCCATTCATCCAGCTCTTTCAAAACTTTACGCGCGTTAAATTTAAATTGACGCGCGATGACCTGCTCCGGTATCCTCACGTGGCAACATCCAATCATGGGAGGATAAGGATGTACCTTAAGAGCGCATTGCATGCGGCAACGGCCTTGACCGTTTTTGCCAGCACCGCCGCCTTTGCCGATACGATCACAATCGCCACCGTGAACAACGGCGACATGATCCGAATGCAGGGGCTGACAGAGGATTTTACCGCCAAGACCGGCCATGAGGTGGAATGGGTCACGCTTGAGGAAAACGTGCTGCGGCAGCGTGTCACCACCGACATCTCGGCCAAGGGCGGTCAGTTCGACATCATGACCATCGGCATGTACGAAACCCCGATCTGGGGCAAGAACGGCTGGCTGGTCCCTCTGGATGATCTGCCTGCCGAGTATGACGTGGACGATATCCTGCCCGCCATGCGGGGTGGCCTGTCCCATGACGGCACGCTTTATGCGGCGCCGTTCTACGGCGAAAGTTCCATGATCATGTATCGCACCGACCTGATGGAAAAGGCCGGTCTTGAAATGCCCAGTGCACCGACCTGGGACTTTGTCGCCGATGCGGCACGTCAGATGACCGACAGGGACAATGAAATCTATGGCATCTGTCTGCGCGGCAAAGCCGGCTGGGGGGAGAATGCGGCCTTCCTTACAGCGATGTCCAACTCCTTTGGTGCACGCTGGTTCGATGAAAACTGGGTGCCTCAGTTCGACAGTGATGCCTGGTCGAACACGCTCAATTTCTACATCGACCTGATGAATGACGCAGGCCCTCCCGGGGCATCGGGCAACGGGTTCAACGAAAACCTTTCGCTGTTCCAGCAGGGCAAATGCGGCATGTGGATCGACGCCACCGTTGCGGCGTCTTTCGTGACCAATCCGAATGACTCCACCGTCGCGGACAAAGTCGGCTTTGCCCTCGCGCCGGATACCGGGCTCGGCAAACGCAGCAACTGGCTCTGGGCCTGGGCGCTGGCCATTCCGGCAGGAACACAGAAGGAGGCCGCCGCAAAGGAATTCATCCAATGGGCCACTTCGAAGGACTATATAGAGCTGGTCGCCGAGAAAGAAGGCTGGGCCAATGTCCCGCCGGGTGCGCGGACCTCGCTCTATGACAACCCGAACTACAAGGATATCCCCTTTGCCAAGATGACACTGGACAGCATCCTGTCGGCGGATCCGAACAATCCGACGGTTGATCCGGTGCCCTATGTTGGGATCCAGTTTGCGGCAATCCCCGAGTTCGCAGGAATTGCGACCGAGGTCGGTCAGGAGTTCTCGGCGGCCCTCGCCGGGCAACAGACCGCTGACGAGGCGCTGGCCAAGGCGCAGGCGCTGGCCGCAGACGAAATGGAAGCGGCAGGGTACTGACGCCTCCTCCCTCCCAGAGGGCGGCGCCACGATCTGGCCGCCCTCTGGCCCCCCGGAACTAACAAGCCAATATTGCTCACGACGGCCTCAGCCCCCGGCGAGAATGGAGATTTGCCATGGCGACCCAGCATTCCCGGTCGGCAGCACGCATCATGATGGCCCCCGCAGTGATCCTGCTTCTGGGCTGGATGCTGGTCCCGCTGACGATGACGCTCTACTTTTCCTTCAAGAAATATCTGCCCCTGCGTGGTGGCGATCTGGGCTGGGTGGGATTTGACAACTACGTCCGGTTCCTGTCCTCCAGCTCGTTCTGGCCAAGCGTTCAGGCGACGCTGATCATCGTTGGTGGAGTGCTCCTCATCACCGTGATCCTCGGCGTGTGCCTCGCGCTGCTGCTTAATCAGCCGATGTGGGGACAGGGCATCGTCCGCATTCTGGTGATCGCGCCGTTTTTCGTGATGCCAACGGTCTCTGCGCTGGTCTGGAAGAACATGTTCATGGATCCTGTGAACGGTCTCTTTGCTCACCTGTGGAAGGCCTTCGGAGCCGAGCCGGTGTCATGGCTGTCCGAGGCCTCGCTGCAATCCATCATCCTGATCGTCAGCTGGCAGTGGCTGCCCTTTGCCACGCTGATCCTGCTGACCGCGATCCAGTCGCTGGACAGCGAACAGCTGGAGGCTGCTGAAATGGATGGCGCCCCGCCGGTTGCACGCTTCGGCTATATCACCCTGCCCCATCTCAGCCGCGCGATTACCGTCGTGGTGCTGATTCAGACCATTTTCCTCCTGTCGATTTTCGCGGAGATCTTCGTCACCACCCAAGGCTCGTTCGGGACCAAGACGCTGACCTATCTGATCTATCAACGCGTTTTGGAAAGCCAGAACGTCGGATTGGGATCCGCCGGTGGTGTCTACGCCATCATCCTCGCCAATATCGTTGCCATCTTCCTGATGCGCATCGTTGGCAAGAACCTCGACGCATAGGAGGCCACCATGGCACGAGCCGTTACACCTAGACGCAAAGCCATCAATACTGCGCTGGCCTGGGCTGTTGGGTTGCTGATCTTCTTTCCAATCCTCTGGACCATTCTGACCAGCTTCAAGACCGAGGCACAGGCCATCAGCGATCCGCCCGTCTTCCTGTTCTTTGACTGGACGCTTGAGAACTACAGCATCGTCCAGGAGCGCTCCGACTATATGCGCTTTCTGTGGAACTCGGTGATCATTGCCGGCGGCTCCACCATATTGGGTATAGTCATCGCCGTTCCCGCCGCCTGGTCGATGGCCTTCGTACCCTCGAAACGGACAAAGGATATCCTGCTGTGGATGCTCTCGACCAAGATGCTGCCAGCGGTCGGCGTGCTGTACCCGATCTATATCCTGTTCATCAAAATGGGTCTTCTGGACAACCGCTTTGGCCTGGTTGTGGTGCTGATGCTGATCAACCTGCCGATCATCGTCTGGATGCTTTACACCTACTTCAAGGAAATCCCCGGCGAGATCCTTGAGGCGGCGCGCATGGATGGCGCCACCCTGAAGGAGGAGATCCTCTATGTGCTGACGCCCATGGCCATTCCCGGCATCGCGTCCACGCTGCTGCTGAATATTATCCTGGCCTGGAACGAAGCCTTCTGGACGCTGAACCTGACGGCGGCGCAGGCTGCCCCCCTGACCGCCTTTATCGCCAGCTATTCCAGCCCGGAAGGCCTGTTCTACGCGAAACTGTCAGCCGCCTCGACCATGGCCATCGCGCCGATCCTCATCCTTGGCTGGTTCAGCCAGAAACAACTTGTCAGCGGCCTGACCTTCGGCGCCGTGAAATAAGGAAGATACCCCATGGGACAGATCAAACTTGAACGCGTGACCAAGCGCTTTGGCTCCGTTGAGGTTATCCCGCCGCTGGACCTGACCATTGAAGATGGCGAATTCACCGTTTTTGTCGGCCCCTCCGGTTGCGGCAAGTCCACGCTGCTGCGGCTGATTGCAGGGCTTGAGGATATTACCACCGGCACCATCCGCATCGACGGGCAGGATGCCACCGACATTCCCCCGGCCAAACGCGGGCTGGCGATGGTATTTCAGTCCTATGCGCTCTACCCGCATATGACAGTGCGAAAGAACATCGCCTTTCCGATGAAGATGGCGGGCATCCCGGCGGATGAGCAGAAGCGACGCATTGAAAATGCCGCGGCGGCGCTGAACCTCACCGATTATCTGGATCGCCGTCCGGGGCAGCTGTCCGGCGGTCAGCGCCAGCGGGTCGCCATCGGTCGCGCCATCGTGCGTGAGCCCGCAGCCTTTCTGTTTGACGAACCGCTGTCCAATCTGGATGCCGCCCTGCGCGTCGGGATGCGTCTTGAAATCTCCGAACTGCATAAGCGCCTTGCCACAACCATGGTCTATGTGACCCATGATCAGGTTGAGGCGATGACCATGGCCGACAAGATCGTGGTCCTGAATGCCGGGGTCATCGAACAGGTTGGCAGCCCGCTGGAGCTCTATCGCGCACCGCGCAATGTATTTGTGGCAGGCTTCATCGGCTCGCCCAGAATGAACCTGCTGACCGGACCGGCGGCAGCGGCGCAGGATGCCGCAACGATCGGCATTCGGCCCGAGCACATCGCGATTTCCGAGACCGAAGGATCGTGGGAAGGAACCATCGGCGTTTCCGAGCATCTGGGCTCCGATACGTTTTTTCATGTTCAATGTGAGGCCTTTGACGATCCGCTCACTGTTCGTGCCGGGGGCGAACTCGATCTTCGCTATGGAGCGCGCGTTTTTCTGACGCCCGATATGGCGCATCTGCATCGGTTCGGCTCTGACGGGCTGCGGATCGGATGATGCGGCTGCTTGGAAAACGCGCCCTGATCACCGGGGCCGCGCGTGGCATCGGCGCAGCCTTTGCCGAAGCATATCTGCGCGAAGGTGCACGGGTGGTCATCGCCGATATCGATCATGCGCGCGCCGAGGCTACCGCCGCGCGTCTCGGCGACGCCGCCATTGCCATCGACCTTGATGTCACCGATCAGACCAGCATTGACCATGCGCTTGCCCGCACGGTGGAGGCGCTGGGAGGCCTGGATATCCTGATCAACAATGCCGCCGTGTTCACCGCAGCGCCGCTGGTCGAGGTCACGCGGGAGGCCTATCAGCGCACCTTTGATATCAATGTCTCCGGCACGTTGTTCATGATGCAGGCCGCCGCGCGGCAGATGATCGCGCAGGGCAATGGCGGCAAGATCATCAACATGGCCAGCCAGGCCGGCCGCCGGGGAGAACCGCTGGTGTCGGTCTACTGCGCAAGCAAGGCCGCGGTGATCAGCCTCACCCAATCTGCGGGACTGAACCTGATTTCGCATGGCATCAATGTGAACGCCATCGCACCCGGCGTGGTCGAGGGCGAGCATTGGGACGGTGTCGATGCTTTCTTCGCCAGATACGAAGACAAGGCACCCGGCCAGAAAAAGGCCGAAGTGGCGCAATCCGTTCCCTATGGCCGCATGGGCACCGCAACGGATCTGACCGGAATGGCTGTCTTTCTTGCCAGCGACGAAGCCAATTATATCGTCGCCCAGACCTACAATGTCGACGGCGGTCAATGGATGAGCTGATGCGGGAACACAAGCGGGAGGCAGCGGCCATGAAACTATCAAATGACACCCTGACACAATTGCCGCAAACAATCGCGCGCCCCGGCTACGACCGGGCACAGATCACGCCCGGCATCGTCCATATCGGGCTTGGGAATTTTCACCGGGCACATCAGGCCTGGTATCTCCACGCGCTGATGCAGCGCGGTCTTGCGATGGACTGGGGCATTATCGGAGCAGGTGTGCGCGCCGCCGACGCCAGAATGCGCGACCGGCTGCTTGCGCAGGACTGCCTGACAACTTTGATCGAACTCGACCCCACCGGGCGCTCGGCCGAAGTGATCGGCCCGATGATCGACTTTCTCCCCGTGGAGGCGGGCAACACAAGCCTGATCACGACGATGGCGAGCCCCGCGATCAGGATCGTATCGCTTACGGTGACAGAGGGCGGCTATTATCTGGACCCGCAGCAGGGTGGGCTTGACCTCAAACACGAGGATATCCGTCACGACATCGCCCATCCGGGCCATCCTCGCAGCGTGTTCGGCGCCATCGTCGAAGCGCTGAGGCGGCGCAGAAGCCGCAGCCTGCCCGCCTTTACCGTGCAGAGCTGCGACAATCTGCAGGGCAATGGTCAGATCACCCGCACCGCCGTTGTCACCTTGGCACGACAAACCGATCCCGAGCTTGCGGCATGGATTGATCAGAACGCAGCCTTTCCGAACTCCATGGTCGATTGCATCGTTCCGGCCACCGGCCCGGCAGAGGTGGCACTGGCGCGCGGATACGGGCTTGAGGACAGCGCCCCGGTGACTCATGAGAATTATCGCCAATGGGTGATCGAGGATGATTTCTGCGCAGGCCGCCCCGATTGGGATCAAGTTGGTGCGATTATGACCGATGACGTGCACGGTTATGAAAGCATGAAGATCCGCGTGCTGAACGCAGGGCATCAGGTGCTGGCGAATGTCGGCGAGCTATTGTCGATCCCGACCATCGCCGATTGTATGGGTGACCCTTTGGTGGCGACCTTCTTTCGCAAGGTCCAGCAGGAGGAAATCCTGCCCTATGTCGCGGCCGTCCCGGACATGGCGCCGAGCGATTACCTCAGCCTGATTGAGGCGCGGTTTTCCAACCCGGAGATCCGCGACACGACGCGGCGGGTGGCCTATGATGGCTCGTCTCGCCATCCCGGTTTTGTGCTGCCCATCCTGCGCGATGCGGTGCAGCAGGCCGGAGCGATTGATGGCTTGTGTCTTGTCGAGGCGCTATGGGCGCGGATGTGTACCGGCATTCGCGAAGATGGCAGTCTCATCCCGCCAAACGATCCGGACTGGGAGGTCCGTAATACCCACGCCGAACGGGCACAGCACGCCCCGGAAGCCTGGCTACAGCAGAGCGCGATCTACGCGGATCTGTCGGTTGAGGTGCCTTTCGTTCAGCGGTTTTCCCACTGGATGCAGGTCATAACGGCGCAGGGCTGTCGTTCGGCACTTCGCACCTATCTCGGCCCGGCATGAACATGTTCTATTGCGGAATGCTGGACCGGTCAGCGATTGGTCCCATCAACGGGCAGGCCGCTTGGAACGGACGCGGGCACTGATGACGTTTCGGCGCGGGCCTCTGCCCCGGTGAGTGCTGTGAGGAAAGCGATCAGCGCTGCTATGTCCTGATCGCTGAGGTCCCGGCGTAGATAGATATCCCGCGCGCGCGCCTGCCGCGCCATCTCGAACCGGTCCTGCTGTACCACAAAATCCGTGGCGGCCAGCCAGGACACATCTGGCAATTGCAGATCGTCAGGCGTCCACGCCGAACGGCTTGCGACTGGATCGAGGTGATGCCGGATCATCCGGTCAAGCGTCGGAAAAGCGCCATTATGGCCATAAGGCGCGGTCAGCTCCACATTGCGCAGCATCGGCGTGCGAAAGCGGTAGGCATCTGACAGATCGTCGCTTTCTCCCATTCGACCGACATCCCGGACGTAGGGGTCAAAGCGGCGCGCGCGACCGGGGCCAAAGGCCGGCAGACCAAGGGCGTAGAAGTTCTGATCCGAAAACAGCGGCCCAGCATGGCAGCCGCTGCATCCGGCGCTGCCAAAAAACAGATCGGCACCGGCTTTTTGCTGCGCGGTCAGCGCCGTCGCATCCCCGGCCAGATAGGCATCAAACGGGCTGTCGAACGAGGTGAAATCCTGCACCATGAACTGGGCCAGAGCCTCCGCGATATCGGTTATCTGCACATCCTCAGGCGCCATGATGTGATCAAAGGCGGCGACAAACCCCGCCGCATATGTCGGCAGGCCGCGGACGCGTTTGGCAATGATTGGCCAGGCCAGATCAATCCGGTCGCGGCTGGCACCGATGATTTCATTCTCGCCGACATTCCCGGCCATTTCCACGCTGGACGTCATCGGAAACAGCGCCTGCGCTGCCAGCAGGGATTGCAGCCCGTCAGGCAGCCATTCCTCTGCCGGGGTGTTGAAGCCATTGCCATAGACCGGATCCGCGCTGATCCGCCCGTCGTGCATCAGAACCCGGATGGATTTTGCCCCGAGGTTCCAGAGCGCGGGCGCATTGCGGGGGATGCGTTTTTGCACCCGGTTGCGGCCCCTGGTGGAAACCCGCGCCCGGCCCAGCCCCTCGCCGCCTTCTCCAAGGCCTAAGGATAGTCCGTCAGAGGTGCCATGGCGCGGATGATGGCAGGTTCCGCAGCTGATATTTCTGTTCCCGGACAGGATCTTGTCGTAAAATAGCAGCCGACCCAACTCGGCCTTTGCGGGGTCTACGGGTAGAAAATCGCTTGCCCCCAGCGGCGGCGGAAACCGCGGATCAGTCGCAGCCGCCGACCCCGCAAAAAGGCTGAACGCCAGCACAACACAGGAGAGCACATGCGCAAGAGATGGAAACCGGTTCTGGCCGCGATAGCGCTGTCCACGAGCAGCCTGACGCTGCTGGTCCCGCTGCCCGCGCGGGCCGAAATCGAGCAGGCGCGCGACCTGATGGAGGCCGGCGAATTTGCGGCTGCGCGCGAGGCGCTCTGGCCAGCGGCGCGCTCCGGCAACGCAGACGCTGAAGAGCTGATCGGGGTGATGTATGCCATGGGGCTGGGTGTTGACCGTGACGACCAGCGGGCCTTTGAATGGTATCTGCGCAGCGCCATGAAAGGGCACCCCGGCGCGCAATCGGGTATCGGTTGGTACTATGAAATCGGCCGTGGGCTGCCCGCCCCCGACTTGGTGCGCGCCTATATGTGGTACACGCTGTCGGCCATTGGCGGTGATCCCGATGCGGCGATCAGCCTTGAAGAGGTGGTCAAGAAAATGACCCCTGCGGAGATCGAGAAAGCGCATGTTCTGGTCGCGGACTATAAGGTCTGGATGTATCCGTTTCGCTAGCCAACGGGGCAGCGGCGCGGCTAGATCCCGCACCGCCGGTTGGTGTTGCAGCCGACTGATCAGTTCAGATCGGCGGCACGTGCCGCGTTGACGTCGGCTTCGGCCTTGGCGACTGCATCGGTCAGCGCGGTAAAGATCTCATCGCCGCGCGTCACGTTGGATTTGAACCAGTCATAGACCGGCTCGGCTGCGGATTTGAACGCCGCCTTCTGTTCGGACGTCGGAACATAGAGATCGCCGCCACCGGCAACAAAATCCTCATAGGCCTGGATCGACTTGCGCTTCGGCGAGGCAAATGTGGCCTGTTGCAGCGCGTAGAAGCCATCGACCACGACCTGCCGCATGTCTTCCGGCATACTGGTGAAGGTTTGGTTCGACATCCACCACAGCGCCCCCATATAGGCGTGTCCGTCCAGCGTCACATATTGCAGGCCAGCGTCGGGGAATTTCATGCCCATGATATCGGTGATGCCGTTCTTGGAGCCTTCGACCACGCCGGTCTGGAACGAGGTAAACAGCTCCGGCCAGGGGATCGGTGTCGGAGAGGCCCCGAGCGCCTTCACCAGTTCCTGCGGCAGGTCGGCGACGACCGTTCGGATTTTCAGACCTTCCATGTCGGCAGGTTCCGCGACCCGGCGTTTGGTATTGGCGAAGTTGCGCCAGCCGCCGGTGTTGCCAATGGTCATCAGGCGGATCGCATCGCCGGAATCCTCCAGTGCCATCCGGCGCATGGTGCGGGTGAAATCGCCCGACAGCACATGTTCGGCAATCCGGTCATCCGCCATCAGATAGGGCAGATCCAGCACCTGGACGTAAGGGAACAACCCCGACGCGCCGCCGGAGGTGGAAATATAGATGTCGATTGAACCATCCGCGACGCCTTGCAGGCATTCTGCCCCGTTGGAGCAAAGCTGGGTGCCGATGAACAATTCAACCTCGATTGCGCCATTGGAGGCCGCTTCGACGTAGTTCTTGAACACGACCAGACCGTCGTAATCCTCGTCATTCTCGTTGGAATTGGCGGTCGCGCGGATCTTGTAGTCTGCGGCGTAGGCCGACAGCGCGGTGCCTGCCATCAGGGCCGACAGGGCCAGTGTCTTCACCATTTTGCTGAGCATTCGTGTCTCCTCCTGTTGCTCTTTTATTCTGGGTATCGGGTAGTCCTTAGTTCAGAAATCCGGTCAACCGCGGAATGGTCAGCGAAATGGCCGGCACAAAGGTGATCAGAAAGATCACCGCAATTTCAATCGCAAGAAAGGGCAGGATCGCCCGGGCAATTGTTGTGACCCGCTCTTGCGAAACGGCGGCTGCCACAAACAGCACCAGCCCCATCGGCGGTGTCGCCAGACCAACCGTCAGGTTCACACACATGATGATGGCAAAATGGACCGAGTCGACGCCAAGATCGGTGAACACCGGTCCGAGGATCGGGCCAAGGATGATGATCGCAGGGCCCGCATCCAGGAACATGCCCACGACAAACAGCAAGAGATTGATCAGGAACAGCAGGATCAGCGGATTTTCCGAGAGGGTGAGGATGAAATCCGCCAGCTGTTCCGGCGCGTGACTGAGGCTGACGACGGTCTTGAACGACATCGCGGCGCCCACCAGCAGCAGCACCACGGCGGAGGTGATCCCCGCCCTCGTGAACACCTGCGGCAGGTCCGCCAGCCGCATCGACCCCAGCACCAGAAAGCTGATCAGCAGCGCATAGGCCACCGCCACGGCAGCTGCCTCGGTCGGGGTGAAGACGCCGGCAAGAATACCACCAAGGATCAGGACAGGCGTCTGCAACGGCACCACCGCTCGTTTGCAAATGGTGCGAAACGCCGGGCTGACCATCCGGCGCAGCCCCAGCATCAGCCCATGGGCAAACAGAACCGCGCCAAGGAACACCAGCCATTTGATCTGCGCTCCGGCCCCCTCGCCCAGCGGGACAAACTGTGCCAGCAACAGGCCAAGGTTGAGCCGCACCAGCCCAAAGGAGAACCAGCGCTCCATCGCGCCGATCTCAACGCTGTCGAACACCACCCGCCGTGCGGCCGGCAGCTCATACCGGTCGGCCATGGCGCGGACCATGATCATCAGGCCGACGCCGACCAGAACACCCGGAACGATGCCTGCGAGGAACAGCGCGGCAACGCTTTCGCCCATGACATAGGCATAGATGATCATGATGCCGGATGGCGGAATGATTGGCCCGATCACCGAACTGGCGGCAGTGACGGCCGCAGCGAATTTGCGACTGTAGCCTTCGCGCTCCATCGCCGGGATCAACATGGACCCAAGGGCAGAGGTATCGGCCACGGCAGAGCCCGAGAGGCCGGCAAACAGGATCGACGACAGGATGTTCACCTGCGCCAGACCGCCGCGCAGATGACCCATCAGCGCCTGCGAGAATTCGACCAGCCGAACGGTGATGCCACCGCGATTCATCAACTCGCCCGCCAGCATGAAAAACGGGATCGCCATCAGCGGAAAGCTGTCCATCCCGTTATAGAGGTTGCGATACAACAGGGTGAGATCGCGTTCTTGGCCATTCAGCCATAGCAGGGCACCCGGGGCTGCCAGAAGACAGAAAAAGACCGGCAGACCGATCAGCAGAAGAAACAGGAACAGCGGCAGGAACCAGATCAGCATCACTCGGCCCCTCCGATGGTCATGCCCGGACGGTCCGGCAGGCGATCACCCTGACCGAACAGTCGCACGATGCGTTCAAGGATCAGCTCGATATTGACCAGGATCAGCAGGCCCAGGCCCACCACAAGCGACAGCATCATCCAGCTGCGGGGCACCCGGTGCCAGCTGTCAAACCCGAGAGAGGTCGGAACATAGAGCGAGGCAGTGGCAAACCGCCCGCCAAGACCGGTGACCTCCCGATACCCGATCTGAATACCAACGATCAGCACGGTCAGGCCAATCGCCAATAGCAGCAGCTGCAGCAGGTGGAACAGCCGCCCACGCAGCAGAGAGTCGATAACATCAATGGCCACAAAACCACCGTTGCGCAGTGCGGTCGGCGCCATCAGGCCGGTCATCCACAACATGCAGAACCGCGCGGCCTCATCCGGCCAGGGCAAGGCACTGCCCAGCACGTAGCGAAAGAAGACCTGAATCAGGATCGCCAGAACCATCAGGCCAATGGCAAAAACGCCCACCCATCGGCCGAGCGCAAGCAGGCCGGTGTTGAGCGGGCGCAGTATGTTCAGGACCGACAGAACTGCCGTCATCGCGTCTCTCTCCTCCCCCCAATGTGCCCGCACCAACCTCCCTTGGTGCAGGCAGCCGGTCGCTAGCGTGACACGGCGATCTGACCCATCTGGCCCTTGTAGAATGTCAATGCGTCCCCTTCTTCGCGCATGGTGGCGCGGTCAACGTGACCCAGAACGATGGCGTGGTCTCCCCCGTCATGGATGGCTGAACGGGTGCATTCAAACCGCGCCAGACAGTTTTCCAAGAGCGGCACCCCGTTTTCGTTGCGCTCCAGCTGCAAATGGTTCAGCCCAAAAGCATCTTTTGCGACCTGCCAACACAGATCATCCTGATCCGCCGCCAGAACGTGGATGGCGTAGTGGCGGGCTGTCTCGAAATAGGGAAAGCGCCGCGAGTTGCGGTCTGGCGACCACAGCACCAGCGGCGGAGTCAGCGAGACCGAGGAAAAACTGTTGGCGGTGATCGCCACAACCCCCTGATCGGAGGCTGCGGTCACGATGGTGACCCCAGTTGCGAACCGGCCAAAGGCGTCGCGCAGCAGCCGCGTGTTGTCCGGTGCCGGAACAAAGCTGTGTTTGCCCTGCCCTGCATGTGCCGACATCATGCGACCTCCCGGCCCAATGCCGCCTCGTACAGGGTGAACCAGGTCGGGCGGTCCAGCTCGACCTTCAGCGCGTCAGAGGCCTGTTTGATCCGCTCCAGATTATTGGTGCCCAGCACCGGCAGGATCTGAGCCGGGTGCCGCAGCAGGAAGGCTATGGCGACGGCGGCGCGGTCAACGCCTTGCGCGGCAGCAATCACATCCAGCCGATCGGCCAATTGGCCGCTCCCGGTCATCAGCCCCCCACCGCCAAGCGGTGACCACGCCATCAGCGGATGCCCCTGCCGCTGATGAAAGGCCAGATCGCCGTTGGTGAAAGGGCTGATCTCGGACAAAGATAGTTCGATCTGATTGGTGGCCAGCGGCGTCTTCATCGCCGATTGCAGCAGCTCCCAATCCCAGGGACGGAAGTTCGACACGCCGACGGCGCGCAATTTGCCTGCGGCGACCAGCGCGTCCAGCGCAGCCCCTGTCTCGACATGATCCATCAGCGGATCCGGCCGATGGATCAGCAAGAGGTCGATATGGTCGATGCCCATTTCCATCAGCGACGTCTCAACCGAACGGGTGATATGGGCGGCGGAGGTATCGTAATGTTTGACCGCCGCGTCCGCATAGCGCCCGACCGGAGCCACGATATCGCATTTGGTGACGATCTCCATCTGCTCACGCAGGGCTGGATTCGCCTTCAACGCCCGCCCCAGGATCCCTTCGGCTGTATAGCCGCCATAGATATCGGCCTGATCAAAGGTGGTGATCCCCTGCGCCAGACAGGCCTCGATCTTGGCCTCGACATGGGCGGTCGAGGTATCGCTGTCATCGCCAAGACGCCACATGCCATAGACCAGACGGCTGAACTCCAGCCCTTCTGCAATCTTGATCCGTTCCATCAACGACGTTCTCCGTTCCCTAGGGGTGTCGCCGGGGTCGATTGCGGCACCCGGCCATATTCATGCGGCAGTGAGCAGGTTTTCAGATGTGGCATCACTCGCGCCCCGAAATGCCGCGCTTCCTCCAGATGCGGGTAGCCCGACAGCACAAAGGCGCGGATGCCCATCTTCTGGTAGGCTTCCAGCTTTGACATGACCTGATCGGTGGATCCGACCAGCGCCGCCCCGCAACCAGAGCGTGCCCGCCCTATCCCTGTCCAGAGGTTCGGTTCGATAAACCCGAATTCATCAGCAATATCGCGGTTCTTGGCCTGATGCGCCACGCCCAGCGAGGTGGCATCCAGCGCCCGATCCCGAATGGCCCTGCCCTGCGCATCATCCAGTTTCGATACAAGGTGATCGGCGTATTCATAGGCTTCTGCCTCGGTGTCGCGGACAATCACATGCACCCGCAGACCATAATCAAGCGTACGCCCATAAGTTTCCGCGACGCTATGAACCGCCTGCATGCGACCGGCCAGATCTTCCATCTTTTCCGGCCACATCAGATAGACGTCGCAATGTTCACCGCAGAGCTCCAGCGCCGCCGGGGAATAGCCCCCAAAGTACAGCAGCGGCCCGCCGGTCTGATAGGGTTTCGCCGGATCGGTGGTCAGCCCTTCGAATTGGTAAACCTCGCCATTGTGGTTGATCTCATCCCGGGTCCAGGCCTGTTTCAGGATCTCGACCACTTCGCGCGAGCGCTGATAGCGAAAGCCGCTGTCGGCGGTCTCCCCCGGAAAATCGGAGGAGATAATATTGACCGTCAGCCGCCCCTTCAGCATGTGATCCAAGGTGGCCAGGGTACGCGCCAGCATGATCGGCTGCATCTCGCCGCAGCGCACCGCTGCCAGCATGTTGATCCTGTCAGTGATCGGCGCACAGCCCGCCACAAAGCTGAGCGTATCCTGACCCACCTGATAGGACGACGGGCAAAGGATATTGCGAAACCCCTGCGCCTCTGCCTCTTTCACGATGTCAGAGCAATGCGCCCAGGACGACCGCAGGTCACCATCCGGTACACCAAGAAACTGGTAATCGTCCGAGCAGAGTGCCGCAAACCAGGACACTTCGACCGCATCAAGATCCGCGGATGTTACCGGAACAACGCTCATCGGTCTCTCCCTCGCAGTTGGCAACTTAACTCTTGCATAGCCTGCGCCTTGATGTAGATCAATGGTGTATCAATTTTCTCACATGGTGACGATTGGCCCCATGCCCACTGCCCGCTCCACTGCCAGCGCGCTGCCGCTTTACCTTCAGATCAGCGAGTCCCTGACCCGTGAGATCGCGGCCGGAAGGTTGGCCGACGGGGAGCGACTGCCGCCCGAGCGTCAGCTGGCGCAGCAGTATGGAACCACCGTAAGAACCCTGCGCAAATCCCTGTCGGAGCTAGAAAAACAGGGGATGCTCGAACGGATTCAGGGATCGGGAAACTACATCCGCACCACCCAGTCAGTGCAAAGCGTCTATTCGATGTTTCGGCTGGAGCTGCCCGGCGGTGGTGGCTTGCCCACGGCAGATGTTCTGTCGGTGACCGCGCTCGCCAAGCCCGATACGCTGCCCGAATTTGGCAGGTCAGGCAGTGGCACCCGGATCAGGCGGCTGCGGTATCTCGATGATGTGGTGATCGCCGTTGAAGAGATCTGGCTGGATGGTGGCGCGGGACCGGTCGATGCCGGACAGCTGTCCGATTCCCTCTATAGATATTATCGGCTGCATCTGGGCTTCTGGATCAGCCGAGCCGAGGATCGGGTATCGCTTGGTCGGGTGCCCGACTGGGCGCCGACACGGTTTGGCAAGCCCCCGGGCGCGACGGTTGGGTATATCGAACGGCTAAGCTGGGCACAGGATGAGGCCGCCGTGGAGTTCTCACGCAGTTGGTTTGACCCGGACAGGGCGCTTTATGTGCAGCGCCTGACGTAGGAGGAAACATGTCACACCCCACCACCTATGGAATCATCGGCTGCGGCATGATGGGCCAGGAACATCTGCGCAATATCGCCCTGCTGGACAACACGCGGGTCGGTGCGATCTATGAACCCAATGCGGCCATGCGCGAGATTGCCGCCACGCTGACCCCTGATGCAGCGTTTGTGGACAGTATCGAGGCCCTGCTGGCTGTCGCTGAGCTTGACTGCCTGTTGATCGCCAGTCCCAATTTCCGCCATCTGGAGCAGCTGGAGACCCTGGCCCGCCTGCGCCCGTTGCCGGTGCTGGTCGAAAAACCGCTGTTCACCAGTCTTGCCGATCTGGCACGACTGGACGGTTTTGCAGCAGATTATCCAGCCCCCGTTTGGGTGGCGATGGAATATCGCTATATGCCCCCCATTGCGGCTTTCCTGAAGCAGGCCCAGACAGCGACCGGCGGCATCAAGATGCTGAGCATCCGCGAGCATCGGTTTCCATTTCTCGCAAAAGTCGATGACTGGAACCGGTTTGACGCCAAATCCGGAGGCACCTTTGTTGAGAAATGCTGTCACTTTTTCGATCTGATGCGGCTGACGCTCGATTCTGAACCGCTACGGGTTATGGCCAGCGGCGGTCAGGATGTGAACCATCTGGACGAAAGCTATGCCGAGGGAACCCCGGACATCCTCGACAATGGTTATGTTATCGTCGACTTCAGCTGCGGCGCCCGGGCGATGCTGGACCTGTGCATGTTCGCAGAAGGCGCTGAATATCAGGAAGAGGTCGCCGCGGTCGGACCCACAGGCAAGATCGAAGCCTTTGTGCCCGGACCGGGGCGGTTCTGGCCCACCCATCTGGGCGCGCCGCCGCTGCCGAAGCTGGTGACCTCGCCACGCTCCCCCAAAGGCCCTGTAAAACAAGAGATTCCTGTTGATCCCGAACTTCTTGAGGCGGGTGATCACAACGGATCCACCTTTTATCAGCACCAGAAGTTTCTCGAACTGGTCCGCGGCGAACGCGCAACACCTGAGGTGACCCTTCATGATGGGCGGATGGCAGTGCTCATGGGGATGGCGGCGCAGATCTCCATTGCCGAGCGGCGCAGCGTAGAGATCTCAGAGCTGATCTGAGCGCGCCCCGGTGACGGGATATTACAAGCCGATCACGATATCGGCCTGTAGCCCACCCAGCTCGGCGCTGGTGCCCAGCCGGAGCGTCCCACCATGCGCGCGCGCAATATCGGTGACAATCGCCAGCCCCAGACCAACCCCGCTGCCAAGATCCTGATTGCGGGCAGGATCAAGCCGGGTAAAGGGCCGGGTCGCCTCGGTCCGGTCCGCCTCTGCAATGCCGGGACCGTCATCCTCGACCCTTATGCGCAGGAATTTCTCGGTCATGGCAACAGACACTCGTGCGCGGGTGCCATAACGCACTGCGTTTGAGATCAGATTCTGCACGGCCCGACGCATTGCTGCGCCGCGCAGCATCACCTTGCCTTCGCCGCTCATCTCGCCGAGCATCACATCCTTGCCCTGCCGCCGCCAGCCATCGACCAGCAGCGTGATCATCACATGCGGGTCCACTTCTTCCGGCTCGCTGGTGGAAACACCGCGCGAGAAGTCGAGAAAGGCATCCAGGAGCGCCTGCATCTCGTCGACATCCTGACGCAGCGGTTCGGCGTCCTCCTCGTCCAGCATCGACAGGCCAAGTTTCATCCTTGTGAGTGGGGTGCGCAGGTCGTGGCTCACCCCCGAAAGCATCAGGGTCCGCTGCTCCATCTGCCGCTCGATCCGTGCGCGCATGTCCAGAAATGCGCTGCCGGCCGCCCTCACCTCATTCGCGCCGCGCGGCGAATAAGGCTCCGTCCGCCCCCGGCCAAAGGCCTGCGCGGCATCGGCGAGTTGTTTGATCGGGCGCAGCTGATTACGCATGTAGACAAAGGCGATGATCGTCATCAAAAAACCAAAGGCGATCACTGTCACGATCAGCTGGTGCGGTGCCGCCGCGGTCACCCGGCGCCGATCAAATACCAGAGCCATCGGACCGTGATCACTCGCAAGCACCAACTGTACCCGGCGGGTGTTGGGGAACTGGGCCGAAATGAACTGCGGCGCAGTGGCCTGCAACGTATTGCGCACCACCCGCCCGGAAAATTCCAAGAGCCCCATCTGATCCAACGGCACCGGCTCCCCTGATTCCAGAAACCGGATCTGCATCTGCAAGGGTTGCAACAGAGGTTCTGCCAGCAACAATGCCTCCTGCTGACTGGCAGCCGGCGCCATGGTCTGCTCCAGCAATCGCAATTCCCGCAGCATGGTCAGGGTCATCTGGACCGTCAGGTCCTCAAGATCGCGCTTGATGAACACAACCGACACCACCAATTGCAGCGTCACAATCGGCACCAGTAGAATAAGCGCTGCCCGCCCATACAGGCTGCGCGGCATATAGTGTTTGAGCCATTGAAAGAACATGCGCTACACCTACCCCGCGACCCCGCCGCTGAAAAGCAAAACGCGCATCCCCTGCGCCCCGTTTGTTACCAAGGATCAGACCTGATGCAGGCACCCGATGATTTCAATCCCCCCGCCGGGATCGCGGAGAATGTCGAACCGGGTCTGCGCCGTATCCTCGCACCGAACCCCTCTGCGATGACATATCGCGGCACCAATACCTATCTGCTGGGCCACAGCGATATTGCCATCATCGACCCCGGCCCAATGAGTGACGCCCATCTGCGGGCGATCCTTGACGCCGTGGAACCGGATCAGCGCATCAGCCACATTCTGGTCAGCCACAGCCATCTGGACCATTCCCTCCTCGCCCGGCCGCTTGCCAAGGCCACCGGCGCGCCGGTCTACGCCTTCGGCGATGCAACAACAGGGCGAAGCGCTGTGATGACGGAGCTGGCCGCCGCCGGCCTCGCCGGTGGCGGTGAGGGCATCGATGTGGATTTCACGCCAGACATCAGGCTGCGCGACGGTGATATCGTGGCCGGCCCGGACTGGCAGCTGAAAGTGATCCACACGCCCGGACATCTTGGCAATCATATCGCTTTTGCCTGGAAAGACGCCTGTTTTACCGCCGATCACGTGATGGGCTGGGCCAGTTCGCTGGTGTCGCCTCCCGATGGCGATCTGACAGATTTCATGGCTTCCTGCCAGCGATTGGCCGCGCGCAACTGGCGCGTCTTCTACCCCGGGCACGGCGCACCGGTTTGCGACCCTGCGGCCCGGCTCGCCTGGCTGATCACCCACCGCAAAGGGCGTGAGGCTGCGATCATGGCGGAGCTTGCGAAAGGACCGGCCACCGTGGCAGAGCTGACCGCGCGCATCTACACCGAAACCCCGGCCGCGCTGCGCATCGCCGCCGAGCGCAATGTTTTTGCCCACCTCGTTGATCTTGCAGGGCAATCCCGCGTCACATGCGCAGACCCTCTGTCATTCGGCGCGCTGTTCGCTCAGCTCCCATAGACAACCGGATCACCGCAGATTTTTTCAAAAAATCGCAAAACGACTCTGGACCTCATCAGATCCGACCGCTATACGGCACAAACCGTTCCGGCGTAGCTCAGCGGTAGAGCAGTTGACTGTTAATCAATTGGTCGTAGGTTCGATCCCTACCGCCGGAGCCAAAGATTTCAAGGGCTTGGAGATTACATCTCCAGGCCCTTTTCTTTTGTGAAGGCCGTCAGCCGGTGTCATGAGCCCTGAGACGCAGTACCAGCGGCACCATCGCCACCACAAGCACAGCGGCGACCAGAAACGGGGCACCGGGCAAATACCAGCCGGTCTCGCCGACAAACCGTTCAAACACCCCGGTAAGCACCAGCGGAGCCGCGACAGCAGCAACCGACGACAGCGAAGCGATGACGCCCTGAACCACACCCTGCTGATCCTCGCCAACCCGGTTGGCGGCAAATGCGGTGATCAGCGGCGGAGCCATATCTGACAGGGCGGCGATCGGCAGAAACACAATGACGACCCAGATGGCACTGGCAACGCCAAACCCGATCATGGAAATCACCGCCGCCACCATCGCGATGATCAGTGTTCTGAAATCCCCAAGGCGTTTGGTGAGCTGCGGCAGGATGCCCGCCTGTACCACGGCGATCAGAACACCATAGGCTGAAAGGGTCAGCCCGATGGTGAACCCGTCCCAGCCAAACACCTCGCGGCCCCAGAAGGACCAGAGTGTCGGGTAGACCAGATTGGCAAACTCGAAGACAAAGATACAGATCAAGGGGATCGCCAGACCGGGGATGGCAAAGGCGCGGAGGAGGGTCGCGAAGGGGTTGATATCACGGCGGCCAAACGGGCGACGGTTCTCCGGCTTCAGGGATTCCGGCAGAATGATCAGCCCGAACAGCACGTTGACCGCCGAAAGGCCCGCAGCGATCCAGAAGGGCGCGCTGATGTGCAGCCCCGACGCCATGCCGCCAATTGCAGGCCCCAGCACAAAGCCGATACCAAAGGCGGCACCGATCATCCCAAAGGCAGCGCCACGCTCTGCCGGTTTGGCGATATCCGATATATAGGCGGTCGCCGTGATATAAGTCGCCCCCGCCATCCCGGCGATGACCCGACCAACCAGCAGCATCCAATAGGTCTGGGCCAGCGCCATGATGACATAGTCGATCGTCAGGGTGACAAGCGCGAGGATCAGGATCGGCCGACGCCCATAGGCATCGGAGAGGCTGCCGACAATCGGGCCGAACAGAAACATGGCGGCGGCATAGGCCGACATCATGATGCCGCTCCACAACGCGCCTTCGGCGGTACTTTCGGCCCCCACTCTCAGCATTAGATCGGGCATGATCGGAAACACGATGCCAATGCCAATCGCATCAATCATCAATGTCGCAAGAATGAACAGAAAGGGGCCGGTCAACTTCATGGTGCTTGTCATTTTTGATCTGAAACAGCGCCAACACGCGGCACAGCACTTAGTAGCTGAGGCGCGCGCGCAATGGGTAACCCTATTTCCGCAGCTTCGCGGCTTTTTGGCGCAGCGGTACAGAATGGCATCCTCGACGGCAGGCGGGCGACGTCAGCCTTCGGGAAATCTCACCTCGACCCGCAGTCCGCGCTGATCTGGTCCCGACATCAACGCCAGCTCCGCTTCGTGCAGGTCTGCAATCGCTTTTACCATGGCCAGCCCAAGCCCTGCCCCGGCGGTGTTGCGGCTGCGATCGAGCCGGTAGAGCGGATCCAGCACGCGGCTGCGTTCAGCCTCGGGGATTCCCGGGCCAGTGTCAGTGACTGACAGCCTGCGACCGCTCAAGTCGATTGCAATGCTGGCCCCCTCGCCGGCGTGGCGGATTGCGTTCTCGATCAGATTTGCCAGAAGCTGCATGATCAGGCTGCGGTCCGCATTGATAGTATCGGCATCGCTGACGCGGCAGGACAGCTCTTGCCCGGCGTCCTGAGCCACCGCCTCGTATATTTCGTGCACCTGCTCCACGACTGCCGCCAGTTCGACGGGTGCAAAACCGTCCCGCCGCCGCTGGCTCTGCATCCGCGCAATCCGCTGGATGGCGCCAAAGATGGCAATGATATCATCCATCTGCGCAATCGCGGCCTCTCTATGGGCGGCCTGATCCTCGGCATCTTCGGCCTGATCGAGATGCAGCCGCAGACGTGTCAGTGGCGTGCGCAGATCATGCGCAATATTGGCGGAAAAATCAGACATCTGCCGCATCGAGGCCTGCAAACGTTCGGTGGCACCGTCAATCCGCGCAGCCAGTTCATCAATATCATCGCGGATCACCCGGGGCGCCAGCCGAAGATCAAGATTGCCATCGGCAATACGGTCAAATCCCGCGCCGATCCGGTTCAGACGTCGCTGTGCCCGGATCCCGAAGATCAATCCGATGACCAGCGCAGGCAGCGACAGGATGATGACGAAGATAAGGATGACGCCGGTAAGATCCGCGCCAAAGGCACTGACACCGGGCGCATAGACCAGAAGGCGGCCATCCAGCACCGCACCGCTATAGATGCGCCAGCCGAGATCGGCGTCGCTGTCAAACTCCACATCGAAGCCCAGCTGGCGAGCGGTACCAGGGTTCCGCCCCGGCTGGTCAGAGGATATATCGTCCTCTTCATCTTCATCCTCGATCAGCTCAAAGATCCGGTCCAGAGTTTCCAGTGCCTCAGGTTGAAACAGCTGTTCGCCCTCCAGGATATCAAACCCCGGCCTGTCAAAAGCTCCCCGCAGCACGGGGCCGAGAACCTTGCCATCTGCGCGCAGAACGGCATAGCCGACACCGCTGTCGGAAAACACTTCGGCAGTCACGATCTGATCGGGGAAGCGACCGGTGCGTGTGAGCCGATCGCTGATGCGCTGATATTCCTCCCGCAGCGCCGCTTCCGTCTCGGCGCGGAACTCTTCGGTGATGACATCGTCAAGCAGCAGCCCGCCAATGGTCAGCAGAACCAGAAACGCCAGCGACAGGGCAATCGCCTGACGCAGGGCGCTCATCCGCAACAGGCTCTTTATGAAGGATCTAATCAAGGAACATATACCCGGACCCGCGCACGGTTTTGATGAACTCCGTTCCGAAGGGTTTTTCAATCTTGTTCCGTAAGCGGCTCATATGGGTTTCGACAACGCTGGTGGCGGGATCGAAATTAATGTCCCAGACCCGTTCAAGCAGCATGGCGCGGGTCTGGATCCGCCCCTTGGAACGCATCAGAACCTCCAGCAGGCGAAACTCCTTGGGGTTCAGCAAGACGGTCTGGCCATTGCAGGTACAGGTCTGGCTCAAGAGATCCAGCTCAAGCCCGCGATGAGAGAGCCGGGTTGTCATTTCTGCGGCCTCAGCCCGTCCGCGACGGCCCAGGGCGGTGATACGGGCCAGCAGCTCCGACATGGCGAAGGGTTTGCTGAGATAGTCGTCGGCACCGGCTTCCAGCCCCTCGACACGGTCCTCAACCGCGCCGAGCGCGGTGAGCAGGATCAAGGGGGTGGCAATCCGTGCAGAGCGCAGGGTTTTCAGCGCCGAAAGCCCGTCAAGATCCGGCGTCATCCTGTCAAAGATCAGGACATCATAGTCGCGGGTTGTTGCAGCCAGCAGCGCCTCGCGACCATTCTCGATCCAGTCGACCACATGGCCCGCTGCCATGAGGCCCTTGACCGTCCAGGTGCCAATTTCAGGATCATCTTCGAGCAGGAGAATTCGCATCAGGACTCCGCCGGTTTCAGCATCGCGCCCAAGTGACCAAGCAGGCCCCCTGGCGCTGCAATTGGGTGCAAGCTCGTTTCGGATGACCGGAGTTCAACGGATCACAATTAAGCTCCCCAAGGTTGAACCCGGCGCACCGGACGATCGGCAGTATTTGCCGACCGACAAGTCGGCGACGGGAGCTGGACAGGGCATCACGCCAGCACACGATGCCCGCGCCCCTGCATGCAGCGGATAAGAATGGTGCGGCGCTGTTTGTCGCGTTCATTCTGCCCGTCAAGCGCCCCGATACCACCGCCGAGTGCAGCTCCGATCCATGCGTCATCGGCGCGGTCTCCATCCTCACTGTCTACCGCTCCGATGATGCCACCGATCACCGCACCTTGAACAGCGCTGGATTTCAACGTTTTGTCTACGTGTTGTTCGGCCAACGCACGGCAGGCGCCCAAATCGGAGTGAAACTCGACTTGCTGCGGCCCATCTAACAGGAGCGGTTTTTCATAGCTGTCGCCACAGGCTCCAAGGGCGACTGCCGCGAGGCAGCCAAGATATAGCTTTTTCATGAATGGTCTCCGGCCAGCCGCCTGATCTGTCTTTCTCGCGGCGGCAAGGATGGTCTAGGGAATACTTCGATAAGGCCGGAGCCCACGCTCCGGCCCGTCATCAGATCCGGACGAGGTAATCAGCCTTTGTGATCGTCATCCTCATCGTCGTCATCGTCGCAATCGCACTCATCATCTTCGAGTTCATCAATCAGGCTTGCGAAGTCCAGCCCGTCCTCGAACTCATCGTCCAACAGCTGCTGCATCATTTCGGATGAGGCCGCGGTTTGGGTCGCGGTGTTCAGGATCGAGCCATCGGTAGCTGACACCACGATCTCTGTCAGGCTGGTCGGACTGGCGACAACCGCAACAAACACAGGCGTGTCGTGAAGGTCATCAAGGCTGATTTCCACCAGTCGGCCTTCGGCGTTTTCCAATGCTGTGCGCATGACCTGATCAAAGGTGACAGGCACGGCGAGCATATCCGCATAGGTCAGCTCGGCCTCTGCCACCTCGACCGGGGCCACCTCTGGCGCCTGCTGCGCGCGCAGACTCTGTGCGGCAAAGCCACCTGCAATCAGGGTTGCGGTCATCACGATACGTGTCGTTGTCTTGGTGATCATCTTCCATTCCTCTCATCTATTGCGCCAGGGCGGTGGACGCCGTGTCTGGCTGATGAGACGAATATGCAGGTCCAGTCTTACAGGGTCTCTGCGCGGAGCTTACAATTCTGTAAGCTTGGGATTTTTTGGGCCACGGCAGAGGATCTGTCGTGGCCCGAAGCTGTATTCTTTATATCTGGCAGATCCTTAGGCGAGGCTTGGCAGCCAGAGCACGATAGAGGGGAAAGCAACCAGCAAAGCGATGGTAATACCATCGGCAATGAAGAACGGCGTCACGCCCTTGAACACATCCTGCACCGTCAGATCGTCCCGCACACCCGCAACGACAAAGCAGTTGAGACCGATCGGGGGTGTGATCAGGCAGAACTCGGCCATTTTCACCACCAGAATACCAAACCAGATTGCACACATCGGCCCGGACATGCCAAATGTGCTTTCCGCCGCTGAAACGTATTCACCACCGTTGAGCGCCATCACCGCCGGATAGACCACCGGAAGCGTGAGCAGCAGCATACCGATGGCGTCCATGAACATGCCGAGCACCGCATAGGCTAGCAGGATGCAGATCAGGATCAGCATCGGCGACAGGGTGAGCGAGGTGATCCAGTCGGAAAACGCCGCCGGCAGTTCGGCAAAGCCAAGGAAGCGGACGTAGATCAGGACGCCCCAGATGATGGTAAAGATCATCACCGACAGTTTTGCGGTTTCCAGCAGCGCGTCCTTGAACTCCGCCCATCGCATCCCGCGATACAGCGCCATCAAAAACACCACGAAGGCCCCGATTGCGCCACCCTCTGTCGGGGTCCCCCAGGCATCGCCCCCAAAGGGGTTGTAGACAAACAAAATGATCGTCGCGACCACAAACAGGATCGGCAGCGCAGGCGGCAGCGAGACAAAGCGCTCGCGCCAGGTAAAGCCGGTGACAGCAGGGCCAAAGCCCTTGATCGTCATCGCCATGCCGATGATCAGCAAACCGTAAATCAGTGCCGAGAAGGCACCGGGGATAAAGCCTGCCAGCAGGAGTTTGCCCACGTCCTGTTCGACGATGATCGCGTAGATTACAAGGATCGCAGAGGGCGGGATCAGCGAGGCCAGCGTGCCGCCGGCCGCCACCACACCTGCGGCAAAGCGTTTGTCGTAACCGATTGCCAGCATCTCGGGGATGGCGATCCGGGCAAAGACGGCGGATGTCGCAACAGAGGCGCCAGAGACGGCGGCAAAGCCCGCCGTGGCAAAGACGGTCGACACCGCCAGCCCGCCCGGCACCCAGGCCAACCAGCGTTTTGCGGCCTCAAACAGCGCTTTGGTGAGGCCTGCGTAATAAGCGAGATAGCCGATCAGGATGAAGGTCGGAATGAGGCTCAGCGCCTGGCTTGAGACCTTGGAATGGGGCACCTGCCCTGCGGTCTTCACGGCGATGGTCAGCGCCTTCGTGAACCGCGCCGGATCATAGCCAAACTTGGCCCAGAAGATCCAGACAAGGCCGACCAGCCCAGCGAGACCGGCGGCAAAGGCCACCCGCATCCCCAAGAACACAGTTACCAGAAGAAAGCCGCTGACCCAGAGGCCAATTTCGATAGGTTCCATAGTCTGCCCCTTTAGTCGCGGTCACTGGCGGTGGTCGACACCCCGCCCAGATGTTCAGCCTCGGCCGCTGCCTGCTCTGCGGCGCTCTGCACCAGCGGAACCGCAGCCGGGCTGTCCAGCCCCAGAACCAGCGCGCGGCCATAGCCCCAGACCTGCAGCAACAGGCGCAGGCACAGCACGCCAAATGCGACCGGCGCCAGCAGCTTGGCCGGCCAGATCGGCAGACCGATATCGATGGAGCTGTCGCGGCTCCACAGGGGGGCGGCAAAATCGAAGGAGCGCTGGAAATGCGACCAGCTGCCCCAGAGCAGCGCCAACATCAGGGCCAGGATCAATAACACCGAGAACAGCTCAAACAGCCAGAGTGCACGCCCCCGCAGCGACGAGATCACCAGATCCATGCGAATATGGCTGCCGTCGCGCTGAACAAAGGAAATGCCCATAAAGGCGATCAGCGGCATCACCTGTTCGATCCAGTCCACATAGCCAGGTAGCGGCGCGTTGAAACCATTGCGCCCGCCAACCGAGACCACCGCAAGTACCATCAGCGAAAACACCGCAAGACCACTGACCAGGGCCAATCCGCGTTCCAGCCGCAGCAGACGCCTGTCCAAACTGCTGATCAGGCTGTCATCTACCAGCACCGCCGCACTGCCTGCCATCGTCTGCCCCCGTCATATCTACTTTGCAATCACGTAAGAAAGGGCCGGCGCAGCTTTGCCCGGCCCTTTCATCATTTGGATGAAAATCAGCTTCCCGAACGCAGGTCGCTCAGGGTTTTCTGCACCAGGTCATAAAGCTCCTGCGCAGGCAGCCCCTGCGCGCTCATGTCGGCGATCCACTGCTCGCGGATCGGATCGGCGGCAACCTTGCGGAATTCAGCCAGCTGATCCTCGGAGATGGTGACCTTCTCGACGCCTTTTTCGGCCAGAACACTGTCCCATTTCTCAAGCAGCACGCCATAGTTCGCAAGGTAATGGGCAATTGCCTCATCCACCGAGCTGTCCAGGGCTTCACGCTCGGCATCGCTCAGCGCGTCGTAGGCATCGGTGTTCACGACCACCGGGCAGTTCACGGTGCCGGGGTTGAGGTTTTCGGTCCACCAGTCGGCCTTGTTGATGGTGCCAAAGCTGAGATGCGCGTGCTGGGCAAAGGCAACGGTATCGACAACGCCGGATTCCATCGCGTTATAGGCTTCTGTTGCGGTCACGGATGTCGGCACCGCGCCCACGGCAGAAAATGCCTGACCGATGCCGCCGGTGGCGCGCACGCGCATATCCTTGAACTCACCCAGCTCATCGCGCGCCTCGCCGGTGCCTACGATATTGTACTGCGGCATGGGTGAAGTCATCAGCAGCTTGGCGTTCCAGCGCGCCAGATCCTTTTGTACGGCCGGATGTGCATAGACCGCATGGCTGACAGCGACTTCCTCTTCCAGCGTATTCACGCCAAGGAACGGCAGTTCCAGCACGGTGATCGACGGGTTCTTGTCGCGGTGGTAGCCCGCGCAGAACTGCGCCATCTCGAAGGCACCGATGGAAATCCCGTCAAGGTTTTCCTTGTTCTTCGACAGGCCACCATAGCTGATGTTCATGGTGAATTCGCCGCCGGTTTTCTCGGACACGAGCTCAGCCAGCTTTTCGACATGTTCGGTAAAGGCGCGGCGTTTGCCCCAGACAGAAACGTTCCATTCGGTGGCCGCAGCGCTGCCTGCAATGGACAGGCCGACAAGCGCCGCAGTTGCGGCGGTCAAATTGGTCTTCATGAGTACCTCCCAGTTTGTGCCCTTGTCCCTCTTGCGCCCCCCTGCACCTTGGCGTCGCCGGGTGCCGGGCTTGCTGTGATCCTGCGATCACAGCCCTCAGGTCCGCAGAGTTGCGAGCATCTGGCACCACGCTAGCGCTAAGCCAGGGCGCTGCCAACCCCACAAGGCGCTGGTGCGCCATGGGCACAAAACCTGCCTGACAACCTGGCAGCGGTCCGCAGACGCGCCCGGCCCCATGGACCGACAGGCACCCGAGGGCGTCGCACCCTGGCACAGTTTGCCGCAGGCGATGGTGCCAGTCGGTGCCCGTTGATAGCGCCAGCATTGCGCAGGCCGCTGATTTGCCAGCACGGGCGCTCCGGTCGATATTTACACCTAACATCATGATAAACAAAAGATTGATGTGCCAACGCCAGAATAAGTTTACTACCTCAGACCAACCTCGGAAATAGATTTACAGGTAAATCCTTATTCCTCGGACACTTATTTCCTTATTTTCAAGCTTGGGTATTATCGCTGTGGAGGACGGAAAAGGTTTGACACATCTCGCTGTGCGCTGTGGTGTGCCATTCCGAGAACAGACTGGAGGGAGGGACACAAGATGACCCAGGAGAGCGACAGCAAAGCCTATGCGCCGTCGGAGGAGACGGTTGCACGCGCCCATGTCAACGCTGCACAATACGACGAGATGTACGCCGCTTCGATGCGGGATCCCGAGGGATTCTGGGGCGAACAGGGCAAGCGGATCGACTGGATCAAGCCCTTCAGCCAGGTGAAGGATGTGGATTTCACACTCGGCAATGTCTCGATCAACTGGTACGCGGACGGTACGTTGAACGTCTCCGCCAACTGTATTGATCGCCACCTGGACACCCGAGGCGATCAGACCGCGATCATCTGGGAACCGGATGATCCGGAAGAGCCTGCCCAGCATATCTCTTACAATCAGCTGCATACCCGTACCTGCCGGATGGCAAACATCCTGGAGACCATGGGCGTGCGCAAGGGCGACCGGGTGGTGATCTACCTGCCAATGATCCCCGAAGCGGCCTATGCCATGCTGGCCTGCGCCCGCATTGGCGCCATTCATTCCATCGTCTTTGCAGGCTTCTCCCCCGATGCGCTGGCGGCCCGGATCAACGGCTGCGACGCCAAGGTGATCATCACCGCCGACGAGGCGCCGCGCGGCGGCCGCAAGACCCCGCTGAAATCAAACGCCGACGCAGCCCTCTTGCACACAAAAGACACAGTGAAATGTCTCGTGGTGAAGCGCACCGGCGGTCAGACCACCTGGGTCGACGGGCGCGACTACGACTACAACGAAATGGCGCTGGAAGCGGATGATTACTGCAAACCGGCCGAGATGAATGCCGAGGATCCGCTGTTCATCCTCTACACATCCGGCTCAACCGGCCAGCCCAAGGGCGTGGTGCATACCACCGGCGGCTATCTGACCTATGCCGCGATGACCCACGAAATCACCTTCGATTACCACGACGGCGACATCTACTGGTGCACCGCGGACGTGGGCTGGGTCACCGGCCACAGCTATATCGTCTATGGCCCGTTGGCCAATGGCGCCACCACGCTGATGTTTGAGGGCGTGCCGACCTACCCGGATGCCTCGCGCTTCTGGCAGGTCTGCGACAAGCACAAGGTGACGCAGTTCTACACCGCCCCCACTGCCCTGCGCGCCCTGATGGGTCAGGGCAATGAATGGGTCCAGAAATGCGATCTTTCCTCGCTGCGCACCCTCGGCACCGTCGGCGAGCCGATCAATCCGGAAGCCTGGACCTGGTACAATGATGTGGTCGGCAAGGGGAAATGCCCCATTGTCGACACTTGGTGGCAGACTGAAACCGGCGGCCATCTGATGACCCCCCTGCCCGGCGCCCATGCGACCAAACCGGGTGCTGCGATGAAACCCTTCTTTGGTGTGGCCCCCGTCGTTCTGGACCCGCAGTCCGGCGAGGAAATCAACGGCAACGGCGTCGAGGGCGTGCTCTGCATCAAGGACAGCTGGCCCGGCCAGATGCGCACCGTCTGGGGTGATCATGAGCGGTTCGAGAAAACCTATTTCTCCGACTACAAAGGCTACTACTTCACCGGCGACGGCTGCCGCCGCGATGCCGACGGCGATTACTGGATCACCGGTCGCGTCGATGACGTGATCAATGTCTCCGGCCACCGCATGGGCACCGCTGAGGTCGAAAGCGCGCTGGTGGCCCACGCCGCCGTGGCCGAGGCCGCTGTGGTTGGCTACCCGCATGAGATCAAGGGCCAGGGCATCTATTGCTATGTCACCCTGATGAACGACCGCGAGCCCTCGGATGAGTTGATGAAGGAGCTGCGCACCTGGGTGCGGACCGAGATCGGGCCGATTGCCAGCCCGGATGTGATCCAATGGGCGCCGGGTCTGCCAAAGACACGGTCAGGCAAGATCATGCGGCGTATCCTGCGCAAGATCGCCGAGAACGATTTCGGCTCGCTTGGTGACACTTCGACCCTCGCCGACCCTTCCGTGGTCGACGACCTCATTGCAAACCGGGCCGACAAAGGATGATTGCTGACATGGAGACTGATGTTCTCACCCGCCCTGCGGTTCTGATCCTGCTCGGACCGCCCGGCGCCGGCAAAGGCACCCAGGCGCGTAAACTGGAACAGAGCTTTGGCCTTGTCCAGCTATCCACCGGCGATCTGCTGCGGGCTGCCGTCGCTGCGGGCACTCCGGCGGGCCTCGCGGCAAAAGCCGTAATGGAGGCAGGCGAGCTGGTCAGCGACGAGATTGTGATCAACATCCTGCGTGACCGGCTGGCGGAACCGGATTGTGCAAAGGGCGTCATCCTGGATGGCTTCCCCCGCACGACGGTCCAGGCTGAGGCACTGGACAAGCTGCTGGCGGAAACCGGTCAGCGGATCAACGCCGCTGTCAGCCTGGAGGTGGACGATGCCGCAATGGTGGCGCGGGTAGCCGGACGGTATACCTGCGCAGGCTGTGGCGAAGGTTATCACGACCAGTATAAACAGCCACGCGTCGAGGGCACCTGTGACGCCTGTGGTGGCACCGAGATGACGCGTCGGGCGGACGACAATGCCGAAACCGTGGGCAGCCGTCTGGCCGCCTATCATGCTCAGACCGCGCCGCTCATCAGCTATTACGACGACAAAGATGTGTTGAACCGAATCGATGCAATGGGCGAGATCAACCAGATCGCGAACTCGCTGAGCAAAGTTGTACGTGCTGCAACTGCTTGACGAAGGTCAGCACCACGACGTTCAATCAAAGCGTGTTGTCGAAAAACATTAATTACCAGACAGGTCCGCAGAAATGTGGGCCTGTTTTCAATCCTCTCTGGCTTTTGAGGGGATGCGTGCCACATTGGTAGCTGGTGGACATGGGCTTGTTCCCATGGCACCCAGCACAGAACTGAACCAAAGGCGCGCGAGATGTCCGAAACCAGCTTTATCCCCGGTCCCGACAGCCTGCGGGCCTACCGAGACGCCCTAGGGTGTTTCGGCACTGGCGTGACCGTGGTGACCACACGCACGGACCGTGGGCCGCTGGCAATCACAGCCAACAGCTTCACCTCGGTCTCGATGGATCCGCCACTGCTGCTCTGGTGTCCCGCCCGCGCGTCCAAACGCCACGATCCCTTTGTCTCTGCCACCCATTTTTCGATTCATGTCATGGCCGAGGATCAATTGGACATGGCGATGCATTTTGCCCGCAACGGCGAAGATTTTTCCTGTATTCCAGCGCGAGACAATGACGAGGGAATACCCGTTCTGCCTGATGTCATTGCCCGATTTGATTGCCGCACCCATGCCTGCCACGACGGCGGCGATCATAGTATTCTTGTCGGCGCGGTGCTGCGTACCACGAGCCGCCCGGGCAAGGGTCTGATTTTCAAACGCGGCCAATACGGCGGGTTTATGGAGCAAAGCTAGCTTCGGATCTCCAGATCTGTCGCCCCTCTGCACAGCCACGCCAAGGTCCTAGGACAGCGGATCTTCGCGCCGTTTTGCCATAAGTCCCGTCAAACGCGCCCAGTCAGGCCAATGCGCGCCCAGATCATTCAGCCGCAGCAGCGACGAACCCGTGCCGCCCCCCCGGTCTGTCCTCTCCCGGACAGTATGCCCGGACCAGTCAGCGCCGCCACCGCCCATCCAATCATCGGGATCGTCATGATCATCATCGTTCTCGGTCTTGCCCGATGCCGCTGCCTCAGTCGCCCGAGCAGCGCCCGGCGTATCGATGGTCGGCCCGGAACCGCAACTGGCCGTCTGCGGCGCCGTCTCCCCCGTTGCGGTTTCGGCCCCGCCAGACAGCCCATCCGACCAGAAGAAATCCGGCTGGGTCAGCGATACCGGCAGCCGGTCCCGCTTCAGCTCCAGCCGTGGCACCAATCTGATCGCATTCTGGCGGCACACCGATACGCATAGCCCGCATTGCATGCAGTCCGCCTCTATGAAGTCCAGCCCGCCTCCGTTCTCCGCTCCGATCAGCGCATTGGTGGGGCACATCCAGGTGCAGGCCTGACAGAGGGTGCAATCCCCAGTCAGCTCGATCCCGCCATATGGGGCGTCCTGCGGCAACGCGATGACATCAGTGTCTTGCGACAGGGTCACACTGGCAAAGAGCTGCAGCGCCTCGCGCCGACGGCGCGGCTTGGCCTTGCTCTCGGTGTCGACACACCGGTGCTCCATCACCGGCAGCTGCGCAATACCTTCCGCCAGCAGCTGCTCCAGATGCGCCGCCGAATGGAACAGGACCACCCGCCCCTCAAGCCCCAGACAAGCGGCCAGCTCCATCTCCCGCAGTTGCGCCAGACGCGCGTTCTCTTCAATTGCGGATTCCAGCAGCACCCAGTCAAACCCGTCGGAAATCGCGTGTAAGAGATCCGCGTGACCAGCGCGTTCCAGACCGCTGGTGGCGGCAGCTGTGACATCCATACCCGCAATCGGGGGATGGTTCTTCAACCAGGATAGCTGCTCCACTGCGCGGGCATCATACATCACCAGCACCTGATCGGAGCGCGGCGCCGATGCTCCCAACCGCGAATGCTGCTGACGCCGCCGCACCGCCGCCTCACAGAGATCTGCCAGCGGCCAGCGCACCTGGCTTTCGGGGTTATACCGTCGATAGGAAGCACCGGGATGCGACACCCGGACCGCAGTCCGCAGATCAGCCATTTCGCGCACATTGGGTTGAGAGCGTAGGCAGAGTTGCACGTTTTCCCAGACAGTCATGGCCTCTCCCTTCAGATTGAGAACCAAACCACAGCCGAAAATCCCCATCGTTTGATGAGATGAGGCTAACATGGAATTTCGACCTGTAACGTGTAATCGAAAATATGACTCAACTTTTAACTGTCATTTATTCTGAAAGATCCGCCCTATCCGATCGGCGGTCACGCCGTTTCTGTCGGCGTCAACAGCTGCTGAAGGAACAGGGAAATGGGCCACCTGCCCACAGACCGGGCGCAACTGGTGCAGAACCAGCCGCCGCACCGGCTGCGGCGCAACAACGACGGCAGGGTCACAGACCTGTCTCCACCATCTGGCGAATCTTTACTGCCTTTTCAAAATGGTCCAGCTGATGATGCTTGATCCACCATTCTGCCGCCTCCATCAGCGCCTCGGGATCGTCATTCCGATTGGCAAAAAACGCATAGAAGGAAAGGCCAACGCCATCCCCCTTTTTCGCGATCTTGTCGTTGCAGACGGCGATGATCTTTGCCCTCAAACTGTCTCTCATAAGATGCTTCCGCCCCCACCGCTGGCCTGCCGAGACAGGCGAGGATCACAGCGCCCCATAGCGCGCCTGTGCGCAATACAATAGAAAAGCCCCCGCCCGCAGAACAGCGGACAGGGGCCAGATCACTGCACTAAAGCTCAGTTCAGCGCGGCATCGGTGATGACATGGGTCCAGGCGCCTTCCGGCTCCTTGGTGATCACCGGGCTTGAGCCGCCATCAAGCAGCGTCTTCACCGTGCGCTGGTAATCAGCCTCGCTCAATGCGCCGTTGCTGCCAGCTGTCAGCTTGGCGACTTCCGACATCATCCGCTTCTGATGCTCTTCGGTCTGCGCGCCCGAGGCATCATTGTCCAGGACGATCTCTGCTGCGGCGTCCGGGTTCTCCTCAGCCCATTTCCAGCCCTTCATGGAGGCCCGGACAAAACGCTGCATCTTGTCGACAAAGGCCGGATCAGAAAGCTTGTCTTCGAGAACGTAAAGACCATCCTCAAGCGTTGCCACGCCCTGATCCTCATATTTGAAGGTAATCAACTCATCCGGCGACACGCCGGCATCAATCACCTGCCAATACTCATTGTAGGTCATGGTCGAAATGCAGTCGGCCTGACGCTGCAGCAGCGGATCGACATTGAAGCCCTGTTTCAGAACCTCGACGCCCTTTTCACCCTTGCCCTCGGTGGAAATCCCGAGCTGGCTCATCCAGCTCATGAAGGGGAATTCATTGCCAAAGAACCAGACGCCCAGCGTACGATTTGCCAGATCTTCAGGCGCTGCGATGCCAGTGTCCTTCCAACAGGTCAGCATCATGCCCGAGCTTTTGTAGGGTTGCGCGATATTGACCAGTGGCAAGCCCTTTTCACGCGCCGCAAGCGCGGCCGGCATCCACTCGACCGTGACATCCGCACCGCCGCCTGCAATCACCTGCGTCGGCGCAATATCGGGACCGCCGGGCAGAATGGTCACATCGAGATTCTCGGCCTCGTAGAACCCCTGATCCAGCGCGACATAATAGCCCGCGAACTGGGCCTGTGTGACCCATTTCAGTTGCAGCTTCACCTCATCGGCAGCCTGCGCAACCGATGCCGTTCCCAGCGCCAATGCGGCGGCGGTCAGCAGTGTTTTCATCTGTCTTCTCCCTGTTGTTATGTCTGTTGTTCTATGCGAATTCTGCGCGAATTTCCCTGTGTCTCCAAAGGTTTTTTCCAGTTTTTACGGGGCCGGGCAACGACGGCCTGCCCCCGCCTATCCCCGTTGCGACGGGTGCCAGAAAGTAAGCGTTTTCTCAACCAAAGCCATCATGCCGTAGAATGCCGACCCCGCCAATGCAGCCACCAGGATTTCGGCCCAGACCATGTCCAGCGCCAGCTGTCCGACCGAGGTCGAGATCCGAAACCCCATCCCCACCGTCGGTGAGCCAAAGAACTCCGCCACAATGGCCCCCACCAGGGCCAGCGTGGTCGAAATCTTCAGACCATTGAAGATGAAGGGCAGCGCCGCAGGCAGGCGCAGTTTGAAGAACCCCTGCCAGTAGCTCGCCGCATAAGTCTGCATGAGATCGCGTTGCATGGCCGAGGTTTCCCGCAGCCCGGCCACGGTGTTCACCAGAACCGGGAAAAACACCATCACCACCACAACGGCCGCTTTTGACTGCCAGTCAAAGCCGAACCACATCACCAGAATCGGTGCGGTGCCTACAATCGGCAGCGCGGCCACAAAATTGCCAACCGGGAGCAATCCCCGCCGGAGGAAGTCACTGCGGTCCACCGCAATGGCCATCAAAAGCGCCGCGACGCAGCCGATGATATACCCAGACAGCGCCCCTTTGAGAATGGTCTGCTGAAAATCCTGCCAGAGAATGGGCAGGCTGGTCGCAAACCGCTCCGCAATGACCGAAGGCGCAGGCAGGATCACCAGCGAAACCGCAAGCCCCCGCACCAGAAGCTCCCAAACGACAAGAAGCGTCACGCCAAAAATTGCCGGGACAAGCAGCTTCACACCACGGGTATGGGCGCGTGGACCATTGGCCAGACGGCTGTTCAGCCACCAGCCTCCACACCAGACCAGCAGCGCAATCGCAACCATCGTCATGATCTGATCCCCTTGTTCTTCTGGCCGAAAATATCCCGGGTGAGCCGCGCAGCGGCGAGGGCAGAGCCCTTGGCCCAAACATCAATCATACGGTCACCCCCATCCGTTTCAGCACCAGCCGTTCGATCAGTCCCAAGAATGCAACCAACGCGGCGGCCAAGATCGCAGCCGCAAAGAGCGCCGACCAGATCTGTACGGTCTGCCCATAGTAGCTCCCCGCCAGAAGCCGCGCGCCTAGGCCCGCAACGGCGCCCGTTGGCAACTCCCCGACGATGGCCCCGACCAGCGATGCGGCAATGCCGATCTTGAGGGAGGCAAAAAGATAGGGAATCGAGGCAGGCAACCGCAACTTCCAGAACCCCTGCCCGACACTCGCATTGTAGGTCTTCAGCAGGTCAAGCTGCATCTGGTCCGGGCTACGCAAGCCTTTCACCATCCCCACAACAACCGGGAAAAAACTCAGATAGGCCGAGATCACCGCCTTTGGCAGGATTCCCTGTACCCCGATGGAATAAAGAACCACGATGATCATCGGTGCCAGTGCAATAATCGGGATGGTTTGGCTGACGATGGCCCATGGCATCACCGACATATCCATCACCCGGCTGTGTACGATTCCAACCGCCAGAAGAATGCCCAGCCCGGTGCCGATCACAAAGCCGAGAAGCGTCGCCGACAGCGTCACCTGACCGTGATAGATCAGACTGCGCTTTGAGGTGATCCTCTTCTCAACCGTGGTCTCCCAAAGCTCCACCGCCACCTGATGAGGAGCCGGCAGTCGGGGCCGGTCCTGCGACCAAACCTGTGTCACCACAGCGGGGTTGCCAAAAACCAGCCCAAACGCCGCCATATCTCGCCGCTCACGCGCGGTGGCCGGTGTCACCTCGGCACCCGCGCGTTCCGCAGCGTCCAGAACTCCCTTGATGTTCATCGGCACACAGGCCGCGTACCAGATCGCGGTTATCGCGGCGAGAACACTCAATATCGCAAGTGCGGTTTTCATGATCCTGCCCCTCCGGACCCAGCGCTCCGCGACCCCCTGTTTCTTCCACGAAAATGTCCCGGAAAATTGGAATCTTCCGGTGCCCCGCCCCGCAAACAGACCACATCAGTCATCGGCATGCCCCGCTCGCAGACCGTCACGAACACGATGCGCAATCTCGATGAACTCCGGGCTGTCGCGAATATCCAGCGGTCGGTCCTTTGGCAGCGGGCTGTCAATCACGTCATGGATCCGCCCGGGTCGCGGCGACATGACCACAATCTTGGTCGACAGATAGACCGCCTCCGGGATCGAGTGGGTGACAAAGCCGATGGTCTTGTTGGTCCGCGCCCAAAGCTTCAAGAGCTGCTCATTCAGATGGTCGCGCACAATCTCGTCCAGCGCCCCAAAGGGTTCATCCATCAGGAGGATATCCGCATCAAAGGCGAGCGCCCGCGCGATCGAGGCCCGCTGCTGCATACCGCCGGACAGCTGCCAGGGGTATTTGCCGCCAAACCCGGTGAGTTCCACCAGGTCCAGAACCCGTTCGACCCGCTTGTCCTGCTCCGCCCTTGAGTAGCCCATGATCTCCAGCGGCAGCTTGATGTTCTTGGCGATGGTTCGCCACGGATAGAGCCCGGCCGCCTGGAACACATAGCCATAGGCCCGCTTGCGCCGCGCTTCATCGGGGGTCATGCCATTGACACTGAGACTGCCACCGGTGGGCTGTTCCAGCGCCGCGATGCAGCGCAGGAAAGTTGTCTTGCCGCAGCCGGACGGCCCGATAAAAGAGACAAAGTCGCCGCGATTGATCTCCAGGCTGACATTCTTCAGCGCGTGCACCGGCCCGTCATTGGTCTGAAACGTCAGATCGAGCGCCTTCGCCTCTATGACAGGGCCAAGCGGGTTGATGTCGGAAGCGGCGGCCTGGGAATTGAGCGCCTGGGTGGTCGTTTCCATGTTCATTTCTTCGCCTTGATTACACACAGGAAAACGGGCCGCCATAGCTGGCAGCCCGTCCCTGGATTACACACCTGTTGCCGGAATTCCCGACCGCTCCACCGGGCGCGGCGCCGTCAGCTCCTTCCAGGTCGACAGCGCCTTGTTCACAGTGGCATTGGCCTCGCGGGCGACGAACTTGCCATGGCCCTCCTGACAGCGGATCTCTCCGTCATGCACTGCCACATGGCCACGGGTCAGGGTAAAGCGCGGCAGGCCCTTCACCTCATGCCCCTCGAACACGTTATAGTCGATCGCCGACTGCTGGCTGGCCGCGGAAATCGTCTTGCGCTTCTCCGGATCCCAGACCACCAGGTCGGCATCAGCGCCAACCAGAACCGCGCCCTTTTTCGGATAGCAATTCAGGATCTTGGCAATATTGGTCGAGGTGACGGCCACAAATTCATTCGGGGTCAGTCGGCCGGTTTCGACGCCGTGGGTCCATAGCATCGGCATCCGGTCTTCCAACCCGCCGGTACCATTGGGAATCTTGGTGAAATCGCCAACGCCATAGCGTTTCTGCTCGGTGGTAAAGGCACAGTGGTCCGTCGCCACCACCGACAAGGAGCCCGACTGCAAGCCGTTCCAGAGCGAGTCCTGATGCTGCTTGTTGCGGAACGGCGGCGACATCACCCGGCGCGCGGCGTGGTCCCAGTCCGTATTGAAATACTCGCTCTCATCGAGCGTCAGATGCTGGATCAGCGGCTCGCCCCAGACGCGCTTGCCCTGCATGCGGGCGCGGCGAATGGCCTCGTGGCTGTCCTCGCAGGAGGTATGCACGACGTACAGCGGCACACCTGCCATGTCGGCAATCATGATGGCGCGGTTGGTGGCCTCGCCCTCCACCTGCGGCGGGCGGGAATAGGCGTGTGCTTCGGGGCCGGTGTTGCCTTCTGCCAACAGCTTGGCCGACAGCTCCGCCACCACATCGCCGTTTTCAGCATGCACCATGGCGATGCCGCCAAGCTCAGCCAGCCGCTGGAAGGAGGCATAGAGCTCGTCATCATTCACCATCAGCGCGCCCTTATAGGCCATGAAGTGCTTGAACGTGTTGATGCCGCGCTCCTGGATCACGGTCTTGATGTCGTCAAAAACCTGCTCGCTCCACCAGGTCACCGCCATGTGGAAAGAGTAGTCGCAGTTGGCGCGGGTCGATTTATTGTCCCAGCGTTTCAGCGCGTCCAGCAGGCTCTCGCCTGGATTCGGCAGCGCAAAATCCACCACCATGGTAGTGCCCCCAGCCAGCCCGGCCCGGGTACCGCTTTCAAAATCATCCGAGGAATATGTCCCCATAAAGGGCATTTCGAGATGCGTATGCGGGTCAATCCCCCCCGGCATCACATAACAGCCGGTGGCGTCCAGCTCCTCGTCGCCTTTCAGGTTCGGGCCAATCTCGGTGATCACCCCGTTCTCGATCAGCACATCCGCTTTATAGGTCAGATCGGCCGTCACGACGGTGCCGTTCTTGATGACTCTACTCATGGTAACAACTCCCTGGATTGGGGCGTGTTTCTACGCCTCCGCGTGTTCTTTCAGAACAGGTGCCCTGTTCCTCTGGTTGTTCTTCTGGCCGGAAATATCCCGGGGGAGCGGCCCGGCGGGCCGCGGGGGCAGCGCCCCCTTCACTGCACGCCGCAGCTTGCCGCAACCCACACCCCAAACCTTTCCGGGGCGCATCTCACACGACGATCTCTGCAGTTTCCAGCACCGCATGTAGCATGACATCGGTTCCGGCGGCCGCCCAGTCCTTGGAAATTTCCTCGGCTTCATTGTGGCTCAGACCGTCCACACAGGGGCACATGATCATCGCCGTCGGCGCCAGATCATTGATCCAACAGGCATCATGTCCTGCACCTGACACGATATCCATATGGCTATAACCGAGCCGCTCGGCCGCCGAGCGCACCGCGCTGACGCAGCCCTCATCAAAGGTGACAGGATCAAAATGGCCGACTGGTTCAATCTCCAGCCCAAGGCCCAGCTCGTCGGCGATCTCCTTCGCCTTCACCTCGTATTTCGACCGCATCGACGTCAGCTTTTCAAGATCGGGCGACCGGAAATCGACGGTGAAGACCACCTTTCCGGGGATCACATTGCGCGAGTTCGGGTAGACGTCACAATGTCCGACTGCCCCGACCGCATGGGGCTGATGCGCCATGGCAATCTGATGCGCCGCCTCCGTCATGCGCGCCATGCCAAGGCCTGCATTGACACGCATGTTCATCGGGGTCGATCCGGTATGGGCGTCCTTGCCCGTGACCGTACATTGCAGCCACCACAGGCCCTGGCCATGGGTCACCACGCCGATATCCTTGTTTTCCGCCTCAAGGATCGGCCCCTGTTCGATGTGCAATTCGAACATCGCGTGCATCTTGCGCGCGCCAACCTCTTCATCGCCCACCCAGCCAATACGTTTCAGCTCGTCACCAAAGGTCTTTCCCTCGGAATCTTCCCGCGCATAGGCCCAGTCCTGCGTATGCTTGCCTGCAAAAACACCGGAGGCCAGCATCGCCGGAGCGAACCTCGTGCCTTCCTCATTGGTCCAATTGGTTACCACGATCGGATGTTTGGTCTTGATGCCTAGATCATTGAGTGTGCGGATGACTTCCAGCCCGCCCAGCACCCCAAGGACGCCGTCATATTTACCGCCAGTGGGCTGCGTATCCAGATGTGATCCCATATAGACCGGCAGCGCATCGGGGTCGGTTCCTTCGCGACGGGCGAACATATTGCCCATCGTGTCCAGCCCCATAGTGCAACCTGCCGCTTCGCACCATGTCTGAAACAGCGCGCGCCCCTCGGCATCTTCATCGGTGAGCGTCTGGCGGTTGTTGCCGCCCGCGACGCCGGGTCCGATTTTTGCCATCTCCATCAGACTGTCCCACAGCCTGTCACCATTGATCTTCAGATTCTGTCCAAGCGACGTCATCTCAGCTTCCTTCCCTGTTGCCCTGCTTTTTTGCAGGGTCCCGCGGCTTTGCGCCTTGTCGGTGGCTTTGAAACGCTGGTCATGATTTGACCAACTGGTCAAACTCAGGCTATCACGGGTGGACATTCAGTCAAGAAATTGCGTCTAACAAGACAAGAAAACTCCGGCGCGCAGAGCCGGTTGAGCGAAATTCAGGCGCGCAGCGGTGTTGCGGCCACCAGCGAGAGCCCAAACAGCCCCATGCCCAAGGATCGCAATCCCACCCGCATTCAGAAAAAGAATCGCGCCACCATTCTGGAGGCCGCATTGGAAGTATTCTCCAACAGCGGATTCCGCGGCGCCACTGTCGACCAGATTGCCCGTGCCGCCGGGTTAAGCAAGCCCAATCTTCTCTACTATTTCCCCTCGAAGGAGGCGATTTTCACGGAACTGCTGTCGGGGCTGCTTGACACCTGGCTGGATCCGCTGCGCGCCATCGACGCCGAGGGTGACCCGCTGGAGGAACTGCTGTCCTATGTACAGCGCAAGTTGCAGATGAGTCGGGATTACCCGCGCGAAAGCCGCCTGTTTGCAAATGAAATTGTCCAGGGCGCCCCACGAATGCTGGAAACCCTGTCCAAGGATCTAAAACCGCTGCTGGAAGAAAAAGCGGATCTGATCGAAGGCTGGATGACAAACGGCAAGCTGAACCCGACCCATCCGAAGCATCTTCTGTTTTCGATCTGGTCGCTGACCCAGCATTATGCGGATTTCGATGTACAGGTCCGCACATTGATGGGGGATGAGGATCCGTTTGATGCGGCACCAGAGCATCTCGACCGGATGTTCCGCCGGATGCTGACACCTCCCGGTTCCTGCAGGTCCTGATCCTAGCCAAACCCCCGTTCAACAGTGTGATGCGATCAATAGCAAACGGCGCGCCGATCAGGACGCGCCGTTTCCAATTATGTCAGTCGGGCAGCGTGTTAGGCCGCCAGCCCCCCTATTCGGCCGCCGTCACCGACGGATTGTTGGGATGGGTTGTCCAATTTGCATATTCATCGGACACCACTTTGCCCGTGCGTTCGTCGATCTGACCGGCGGGCACCTCCTCCATGGTGATGCAGCCTTCGACCGGGCAGACATTCACGCAAAGATTACAGGCGACGCATTCGTCATCCTTGACGGTAAAGACGCGATCCTCGCTCATCGCGATGGCCTGATGCGAGGTGTCTTCGCAGGCGGCAAAGCAGCGACCACATTTGATGCAATCATCCTGATTGATCTTGGCCTTGGCGACGTAGTTCAGATCCAGATACTGCCAGTCGGTGACATTGGGCACGGCTTTACCAACAAAATCATCTAGACGGTTGTAGCCTTTGTCATCCATCCACTGGTTCAGGCCCGAGATCATCTCCTTCACCACATTGAAACCATAGGTCATGGCAGCGGTGCAGACCTGCACGTTGCCTGCACCCATGGTCATGAACTCAGCCGCATCGCGCCAGGTGGTGACGCCGCCAATGGCCGAGATCGGCAGGCCATGAGTCTGCGGGCATCGGGCGATTTCGGCCACCATATTCAGCGCAATCGGCTTCACTGCCGGGCCGCAATAGCCGCCATGTGTGCCCTTGTCGCCGATGGTTGGCTCAGGCGCCATGGCATCAAGATCCACCGATACGATCGAATTGATCGTATTGATCAGGCTGACCGCGTCGGCACCGCCCGCTTTGGCTGCCCGCGCTGGGTGGCGAATGTCGGTAATATTCGGCGTCAGCTTCACAATCACCGGCTTGGAGTAGTATTTCTTACACCACTCCGTGACCATCTGGATGTATTCCGGCACCTGCCCCACGGCAGAGCCCATACCACGTTCGGCCATCCCATGCGGGCAGCCAAAGTTCAGCTCGATCCCGTCAGCACCGGTAGCTTCGACACGCGGCAGGATATCCTTCCAGGCCTGCTCCTCGCAGGGCACCATCAACGAAACGATGATGGCGCGATCTGGATAGTCCTTTTTCACGCGGGTGATTTCTTCCAGATTCACCTCAAGCGGGCGGTCGGTGATCAGCTCGATATTGTTGAGCCCCAGAAGGCGGCGGTCCGCCCCCCAGATCGCGCCATAGCGCGGACCGTTCACATTGACCACCGGCGGGCCTTCGGAGCCGAGGGTCTTCCAGACCACCCCACCCCAGCCGGCCTCAAAGGCGCGGCGCACGTTGTATTCTTTATCCGTCGGCGGCGCAGAGGCGAGCCAGAACGGGTTCGGAGATTTGATCCCCAGGAAATCTGCTGTCAGATCAGCCATTTGTCTGTTCCTTACACTGGCAACACAGGGCCGGGTCCGGCCCTGCTGCTGGCTTAGCCCATCAGGCTGGCGTGAATATCCATGGCCGCATCGCGACCTTCGGCGACGGCCGTCACTGTCAGATCCTCGCCGCCAGAGGCACAATCACCCCCGGCCCAGACCCCCGCGACCGATGTCCGGCCCTGCGCGTCCACCTTGATCTTGCGCCCATCAAGCGCCAGCGCGTCCGGCTGGCCCTCAAGCGTCTGCCCGATCGCCTTGTAGATCTGGTCAGCTGCGATCCGCACCGTCTCGCCGGTGCCGGTCAGCTGACCGCCTTCGCTGGTGGTATACTCCAGCTCGATTTCCGCACAGGCGCCATTCCCGTGCACAGCCACCGGCTGAACGTTGAACATCAGCTTTACACCCTTGGTGGCCGCAAGGTCCTGCTCGAACCGGCTCGCCCCCATGGCGTCACGGCCGCGGCGGTAGGCGATGGTGACATTCTCGGAACCAAGAAGCTTCGACTGCACAGCCGCGTCAACCGCAGTCATGCCGCCGCCGATCACGACGACATTGCGACCGACCGGCAGGTTTGCCAGATCATCGGCCTGACGCAGCTCGGCGATGAAATCGACTGCATCACGCACACCGTCCTTGTCCTCGCCCGCCGCCCGCAGGGCGTTCACACCGGCAAGACCGATGGACAGAAACACTGCGTCATATTCGGCCTTCAGGGCATCGAGGCTCAGATCGCCACCAAGCTTCTTGCCGTATTCCATGGCAATTCCACCGATCTGCAGAAGCCAATCGACTTCTTTCGCCGCAAAATCATTGGTGGATTTATACGCGGCGATCCCGAATTCATTCAGGCCGCCCGCCTTGGACCTGGCGTCATAAACGACAACGTCATGGCCCAACATCGCAAGACGGTGCGCCGCAGAGAGACCCGCCGGACCGGCACCAACCACGGCCACTTTCTTGCCGGTTGTTTCGGCGCGGCTGAAAGGGTGCGCGCCCTTTTCCATCAGCGTGTCGGTTGCATAGCGTTGCAGACGGCCAATCTCGACCGGCTTGCCTTCGGCCGCTTCACGAACGCAGGCTTGCTCGCAGAGGGTTTCGGTCGGGCAGACCCGCGCGCACATCCCGCCAAGGATGTTCTGTTCGAGAATAGTCTTCGCCGCCGTTTCCGGGTGGCCGGTCTGGATCTCGCGGATGAACTGCGGAATGTCGATGGAGGTTGGGCAAGCCGTAATACAGGGCGCATCATAGCAGAAATAGCAGCGATCCGCTGCCACCGCCGCCTCATGCGCCTCATATTGCGGATGCAGATCTCCAAAGTTGTCGGCAATTTCTGAGGCGGACAAACGCCCTGCCTGAACGCCGGATGCCTGATGGCTGGTCGCCATTGGGTGTCTCCCTGGATTTGTTTATTATGCAAACCAGAGTGCCACAGTTTGATTTTTTATCAACTGGTAAAATTTTTGAAATGACGTTTTTCTTAGCCTGCCCTGCCGATCCTCTACTCAAGGTGTTAAAAACAAAAACGAAAACCGCGCCGCCCAGAATATGGGCAGGCGCGGCATCCCTCAATCCACCCGCGCGCTCGGGGCAGTATCGGTGTCAAAAAAGGTCAGGACAACTGATCTAAAACAGCGCCCGCAGCGCTGCCGACAGGACCATTCGCATGGAGAGATTCAGCGCGCGGCTAAGCGCCAGCCACCTCAGGCAAGCATGGCCGTCGCTTCGATCTCGATTTTGGCACGGTCTTCCACCAGGTCTGCAACAACGACCATTGTCATGGCTGGAAAATGATAACCCATCACCGCACGATAGGCGGCGCCAACCTCCGCCTGATGGGCCAGATACTCCGCCTTGTCGGTGACATACCAGGTCAGCCGGGTGATATCGCTGGCCTGCCCGCCTGCCTGCTGCACCACGGTCAGGATATTCTGAAGCGCCTGGCTCATTTGGCCGATGAAGTCATCGGTTTCAAACACCTGATCCGCAGTCCAGCCAATCTGGCCACCGACGAACAACATCCGCCCCTCGCCGATCATGCCATTCGCATAGCCTTTTGCAGGTTTCCAGCCATCGGGGTGCACGTTGATTGTGGGCATTGGGGACTCCTGCATCGGCGGACGGGGGACAATTATCCGCCAATATCGGTCACCTGAGATAATACTTCAAGCTTAAAATTTACAGACCTAAAGCATAACCGGGATCGAAGGCCCAGAAACAACAAAGCCCCCCGCATTGGCGGAGGGCCGATGTCGTCACCTTGCAGTCACGCGCGGTCTGAGGCCGCCGTTACATGCCAAGCGCTTCTTTATACATTTCAAGAACCGCTTCTTCCTCGGCGATATCGTCCTTGTCTCGCTTGCGCAGGGCGATCACCTTGCGGATCACCTTGGTGTCATAGCCGCGCGCTTTGGCTTCGGCCATGATCTCTTTCTGCTGCTCTGCGAGATCTTTTTTCTCGGCATCCAGACGCTCGAACCGTTCGATAAACTGGCGCAATTCACCAGCGGTCACACGGTAGCTGTCGCTTTTTTCGTCTTCGGTCATATCCATCGTGGGCTCCGTCGGCAAAGGGTAGACATTCGGATCAGCCCTCCAGATACAAGTGCGCACCTCAGTCCGCAAGCAGTGATAGGACAATCCCGCGCAGCGCCCGCCCCAATAGGCAAAATCTGCCACACACCATAACCCACCAGGCCCGCACGGGTTGCCGCGGGCGCAGCAATCCGATAGGCGCTGCCCCTGAAAACGACCGGCGCATTGGCGCGCCGCCATCGGAGAGTGCGATGTACGAGATTCTGGTTTGGGCTGGTGCGGCTGTATCTGTGGCCGGTCTTTTGGGGCTGATGTGGAGCGTTCTGCGCGTGATGCAGGCCAAACGTCAGAAGCTGGACGACGACGCCCTGCGGGCCGTCATCCAAAAGGTCCTGCCCTATAATCTGGGCGCGCTATTCCTGTCGGTTATCGGCCTGATGCTGGTCATGCTGGGGCTCAGCCTGGGCTAAGCCCCGCCTTGCGGTGGCGCCGTTTTTTCCACCGTGTCGGTGACGCACTGCCCCCGGGCAGGCCGACCGTGACCATGACAGGCCAGCGGCTGACCGCCGGGCACAGCGCCATCTGTCAAACCGGCATATTGTCGAACATATCCTCGGCGGATTCCTCGCTAAGGATCTGCTCCAGTCGCACCATGCGGGTCGGCACACGCCCACCCGCCACACGCAGACGTGCCAATGTCCGGTTAAAATCAGGATGCAGCGCAAGCCGATCCTGGCGATGTGCGGCCAATATCTTGCGTTCGAGCCCTTCGGCCCGCTGTATCAGACTGTCGATCCTGCTATTGTCGTTGGTCATTCCACACTCCTCCCTAGAGCCTGCGCGGCGGGCATCACCCGCGCCGCAACACGGGGGTATGAACCGGGACGGAGAGGGCTGAACAACGCCCTTCTGCCCGCTCCCGACACCCCTTGTGTTCTGCACAAGTCATCGCGGTTCACCTCACCACAATCGCCACAGTAGCATAGTATCCGCAGCATGACTTTGAGCGAGATCAACCATAACGAGAAAATGAGCAGGTACAAGCCAGGGCACCGACCCCGCGCCCTGATTTACGGTCGATTTTTCACAGCCCCGGGTGAATGCCCACTTGAACATATTCATTATTTAATATATGTAAGTGCCACAGCAGGAGGGTCCCCATGAAGCCGATCGTCAAAGCCTTTTTTGATGAACAGACAAATACCGTATCCTATGTGGTGCGGGAGCCGGACGGCAGCGCCTGCGCGCTGATCGATTCCGTGCTGGATTTTGATCATGCCGCAGGGCGCACCGATACCCGGTCCGCTGATGAGATGATTGCCTGGGTCAAGGCCGAAGGGCTGCGGGTGGAATGGATCCTCGAAAGCCACGTTCATGCCGACCACCTGTCGGCAGCGCCCTATCTTCAGGAACAGCTGGGCGGGAAGATTGGCATTGGTGCCAATATCACGCTGGTTCAGGACACTTTCGGCAAGGTGTTCAACGAAGGCACCGAGTTTCAGCGCGACGGCAGCCAATTCGACGCATTGTTCAAACATGGCGATAGTTTTCACATCGGCCAGATGCGCGGCGACGTGCTGCACACACCGGGCCATACCCCGGCCTGCCTCACCTATGTGATTGGCGACGCAGCCTTTGTCGGTGATACGCTGTTCATGCCGGACTTCGGCACCGCCCGCTGCGATTTTCCGGGTGGATCCTCTGAGGCGCTGTTTCAATCCATCCAGAAAATTCTCGCCCTGCCCGATGAGACCCGAATCTTTGTCGGTCACGATTACAAGGCGCCCGGCCGCGACGACTATGCCTGGGAAACCACCGTTGGAGAGCAGAAGGCGCTCAACATCCATATCGGTCAGGGCCGTCCCATCGAGGAGTTCGTGGCCATGCGGGATGCCCGCGACGCCACTCTGGCCATGCCCCGGCTGATCCTGCCATCACTGCAGGTCAATATGCGGGCCGGCCGGATGCCAGAACCGGAGGACGACGGCCATGTCTACCTCAAGGTGCCGATCGACAAGCTTTGATCGGGCCTGACACACACTGCGCCGAACTGGGCACAAGCGGCCATAAACAAGGGATATCACGATGAATGCAGATTGGATCTGGGGACTGATTGGCGGTGCGCTGATCGGCACAGGCGGGGCAGTTTATCTGCTTGGCAACGGCCGTATCATGGGCGCCAGCGGCATCCTTGGCGGGCTGATCGACGGCAGCGGGCGCAATACGTCGGGCGAGCGCATCGCGTTCATCGCCGGTGTCATTCTGGTGCCGCTGGTGATCTGGCTGACCGTGGCCGACGCCCCTGACACCCATCTGACCAGCAACACCGTGGTGATTATCGCAGCGGGCCTGCTGGTTGGTCTTGGCACCCGTATCGCCAATGGCTGCACATCCGGCCATGGCGTCTGCGGCATATCGCGGCTGTCGCTGCGCGGGCTAGTGGCAACTCTCATTTACATTCTTGCAGGCGCCGTGACATTGGCCCTGTTTCGTCATCTCTGGGGGCTGATCTAATGCGGGTACTGCTGTCCTTCGTCGCCGGCGGGCTTTTTGGTCTAGGACTGTTTCTGTCAGGGATGACCGACACGCAAAAGGTCCAGGGCTGGCTTGATATCTTTGGCAACTGGGACCCCACGCTGGCCTTCGTGATGGGCGGCGCGATCCTGCCGATGGCAGTGGCCTGGCAACTGACAGACGGACGCCGCCCACTGGTCGGTGGCTCCTTTCCCAGCCTGCCGCGCCAGGAACTGGACAGGCGCCTGGTGATCGGTTCGGTCCTCTTCGGGATGGGCTGGGGGCTTGCCGGTCTCTGCCCCGGACCAGCAATGGCCTCGCTCAGCTATGGTGGGTTTGGAGGCGTCATTTTCCTGGTCTCGATGGGCGCCGGCATGATTGCGGCACCGCCCGTCGTCCAGCGACTGGACCGAACCGCAGCAAGCACGTAAAAGACAGATCCATGGATGCACGCACATTGACCCCCCGCTATTCCGTCTCGCCGCAGATTTCGGTTGAGGACCTGCCACAGCTGGCCGAGGCCGGTTTCACCACGGTGATCTGCAATCGGCCCGATGCCGAGGTACCGCCAAGCCATCAGGCCGAGGCTATCCGCGCCGCCGCTGAGGCGCAGGGGCTTCGGTTTGAGGTGCTTCCCCTGACCCACCAGACCATGACGCCTGAGAATGTTGCGCAGCAACAGGCCTTTATTGAGGCTTCCGAAGGTCCGGTTCTGGCCTACTGTGCCTCGGGCACGCGCTGCTCGGTCATCTGGGCCCTTGGGCAAGCGCCGGTGATGCCGGTGGATGAAATCCTCGCTGCAACCGCGCAGGCGGGCTATCAGCTGGACGGGCTCCGGCCGACTCTGATCGCCGTCGCAACCCAATCCGCCCTTGCCGAAGGCGACAGCTGACGTCGTGGCCAAAGCCCGCAACGCCAGATAAGCTTCGCCATATAAACATATGAAAAATGAAGACAGTGCCGATCGTGCACTGTCTTTTTTGTTTCTGCCGATAGCGGGTGTTCAGCTGAGCTTTCGAAAGGGTCGCATTGCCGCGCACCGTGCGGAGACTGGCAGGACAGCATCAGGCGCGATGGGATTGCGTTATCGGGGTCAGCCGGTACCGCTGTTCAGCCCTGCCAGATCGGAGATTTCCATCGCGGCGGCGTCGGCGTTGAACTCGCCCAGCCCATCTCCCAGCCCATCTCCGAATCCATCACCCAGACCGTCCCCCATGGGCATCGCGCCAAGGTCCGGCAATTCGCCAAGATCCGGCAGATCACCAGACATCGCATCACCAAGACCGTCGCCAAGCCCATCACCGAGGCCATCGCCCATTGGCATTCCGCCGAAATCGCCGCCAAGGTCGCCTCCCAGATCGCCGCCAAGGTCGGCTCCAAGATCACCGCCGAAATCCCCAAGGTCGCCGCCCATATCGCCAAGCCCATCACCTAGCCCACCCATGCCGCCCATCGGGTCTTGCAACCCGTCGGCCGCGATGGAGAGATCCAGCGTCGGAGGTTCATGGTCGAGCGCAGCGGCATCGCCGCCCATATGAGTTGAGAATGAGCCCTGATCGGCTGCACTATCATTCACAAGTTTGGTCCGGGGATCTGTCAGCCGCACGGCGCGGGCACCATTCATCTGCCCCAGACGTCCCTGCGCAACGGCTTGGCCGCTGATCGAGATCATTTCCGTCTCATAGAGATAGGCCTGATCCAGCGGCAGAAGATCCCCCTCCTCGAGCGAGGAGAATTCATTTGCGGGGATCTTCATCTTGCAGAGGATCGCGCGCAGCTCTGCACGCATTGACCCCATGTTGCTGCCCAGTGACGGTCCCGTAGCATGGGCTGATTGCCCGGCCTGCCCCAGATCCTCCGGCGTGGGTTCCGGCAGGATCAATGTCAGCCCGCCCTGCATGGCACCGCAGGCCAGATCCAGCGTCAGCTCAATCACCCGGTAATCTTCAGCCTCAAGACCCAGAACGAGGCTGCGCACATCCTCTACCTGCGCGCCGAAACGGTAGCCGGAGAAGATCGCCTCATCCTTTTGCTGGGCCAGCATGGAGACCACCTTGGCAAAGGTGCGCTCAAGAAAATCGGCAACCATGGCCGCGTCTGTCGGGGTGTAATTACGTTCGCTCGGCGCCTTGCCTAGAACCTGCCCCATGGTCTGCTGCTGAATGAGGGCGGTCACGGTTGGCGCGTCCAGTGTCGCAGCACCGATACGCCCGTTCGGCCCGTCCAATACCACCAGCAGATGCTTGTCCGACAGATGCGGTGGCAGATCTTCCGGAACACGGTTGGACTGGCGCGCGGCCAGCACAGCGACCGGCAGATCACACAGATCCGCCGCCGCCCGCGCAATCGAGCGGCGCAACGCCTTGAGGGTCAGGGAGCTGGTAAGCCCGCCTTTGCCTTCTTTGGTGGCGGCCAATTTGCGGGCCAATACGCCGCTGCCACCAGTCGCTGCCGATTCCGATTTCGTTTCAGACATAGGTTGTAAACCTGCCCCTCTCGCACCGCTTTGCCATAGGTCTACCCCAAGAGTGGTTACCAATAACTTTACGATAAACAGTTAAACCGGGTTTTCCCGACGAAGAGGTAAGGAAACCTGAAACGCGCCGCCGACCTCATCCGATAGGTAGGCCACATCACCGCCGAGTCGCTGCATGATCTCGCGACAGATCGCCAAACCAAGACCGGCGCCGCCTGCACGTTCTGGGCTAACTCTCGAGAATTTCTCGAAAATCATGGTCCGAAACTCCGCCGGGATTCCCTGCCCATTGTCGATGAAGTCAATGAACAACCAGTCACCGCTCTGCCGAGCCATGATACGCAGCTGCGGCTCTGCCGCGGTGCAGTATTTGTCGGCATTGGCGATCAGATTGATAAACACCTGTGCCAGCCGGTCCAGATCCGATGACAGCCGCATCTCATCCGTCGCGGCATCACGCTGAACCTTCAACCGCGCGGAACCATCCGCCAGCGCGGTTGCCTCCGCATGATCCAGTACATCGCCGAGCCGCCCGGCGCTGATGTTGAGGCTGACCTGACCGTTTTCCAACACGCTCAGATCCAGCAGATCGTTCAGCAGACGGGTCAGCCGCTGCGCCTCGTCATGGATGATACCAGCATAGCGGCTGTGATCACGGGGTTCGAGGTTCTCAGTGTCGCGCAGGATTTCGGAGAAGGCGCGAATAGAAGTCATCGGCGTGCGTAATTCATGGCTCACCTGGCTAAGAAACGCATCCTTCTGCTGCGATAACTGGGTCAGCTTTTCGTTTGTTTCCTGAAGCTTGCGCGCGGTTCTTGACAGCTCTTCAGATTGCGCCTCAAGCCGGTTGGAATACTCGAGGATCTGCGCGGTCTCATCCGCCACAGCCAGCAGATCCTGCACCGACACCGACGATCCCCCCACAATCTGCCCCACCATGGCGTGGGCCGCCGCCGCCCCGATCGAGGCGCTGAGTTCGCGTTCCAGCCGCTCCAGAAACGCAGGCGTCGGCTCCGGCAACGGACCACGCCCTCCCTGCCGCGCCAATTCGCTCTGAAAGAACTGCTGAGCCTCGCCCGCGCCCAGAATACGCTGCGACATGATCATCAGATCCTCGCTTTGCGCAACCGAGCCGGTCCAGCCGCGCGGCCCCGACGAATGATCGAACACATGAACAAACTGCGCGCCCTGTAACCGCTCCAAAGGGCTCGGAAAGGTCAGCAATGATCCGATAAGAAACGCCGCCGTGTTCAAGGCCATCGACCAGAGCACCGCATGGACCGTCGGATCAAGGCCCTCGATCCCAAAGAGCGCATGTGGCCGCAACCAGGATAGGCCCAGCAGCCCCTCGGCCAGCACCCGCGCGGGCAACAGCCCACCGCCAAGCTCCGGCAGCAGCATTGTATAAAGCCAGATCGCAAAGCCGACCGACAGGCCGGCCAGCGCACCGCTGCGCGTGGCGCCGCGCCAGAACAGGCCCCCGACAAGGCTCGGCAGCATCTGGGAGATACCGGTAAAGGAGATCAGACCGATGGCGGCCAGCGCCGCACCGCCGCCTGACAGCGTGTAATAGAAATACCCCAGCGCCATGATGCCTGCGATGGACAGACGTCGCGACAGCAGCACCACATGCCGCACATCCCCCGAGACCGAGGCGCCCACCTCCTGCCAGCGCAGCCAGATCGGCATCACGATATGGTTCGACACCATCGTCGACAGCGCCATTGCAGCCACAATGGCCATGGATGTTGCCGAGGAAAACCCGCCAAGGAAAGACAGCATCGCCAACCCTTGCTGTCCCTGCGCCAGCGGCAGGGTCAGCACGAACAGATCCGGATTCGACCCGGCCGGGAGCAACTCCAGCCCGATGGCCGCAATCGGCACCACGAAGATCGAGATCAACAGCAGATAAAGTGGAAACGCCCAGGCCGCGACCCGCAGGTGGCGTTCATCCTCATTCTCGACCACCATGACCTGAAACATACGCGGCAGGCAGACAAAGGCGGCGGCGGACAGGAACGTAATGGTGGCCCAGCGACCGCCATCGACCTGCCACTGACCTATGCTGGAGGCGTCAATCCGCGCCATCGTCTCGCCCACACCACCCGCCACTCCCCAGACCACAAAAATGCCCACCGCCAGCAGGGAGATCAGTTTTACCACGGCCTCAAGCGCGACGGCGGTGACAACACCATGATGGCGTTCGTTGGCGTTGAGATTGCGCGTACCAAACAGAATGGCAAAGGCCGCAAGCCCCGCCGCCACCCAGAATACCGTCTGCGTTTCATTGACGCTGCGCAGCGGATCAGCCTCGGCAAAGATCGAGAAAGACAGTGTAATCGACTGCAATTGCAGCGAAATATAGGGGGTCGTACCAATCACCGCCAGAATCGTGACGCCAATCGCCAGAAGGTTCGACTTGCCATAGCGCGCAGACAAGAGGTCAGCGATAGAGGTGATCCGCTGGCTGCGACCGACCCGTACCAGCTTGCGCAGCCCCCACCACCAGCCGACCATTACCAGCGTAGGGCCGAGGTATATGGTGATAAACTCCAGTCCCGAACGTGCCGCATAGCCCACGGCGCCATAGAAGGTCCAGGCCGTGCAGTAGATGGACAGCGACAGCGTATAGATCAGCGGAGATCGCATCCAGCGGGCGGCGCGACCGTGGCTGGCATGGCGGTCCGCCGCAAAGGCGACGATGAACAGAAGGGCGACATATCCCAGACAGACCAGCGCCAGAACATTGAGTGACGCCATCAGTCTGCGTCCCCGCCCCGGCGCGGCTCGCCACCCTCTGTCCAATGTTCCGCCCAGCGGCGCACCGCCAGCGCAAAGCCGAAGCTGGCCAGGATCAGCCCCGCCCAAACGACCAGGATATAGATCATTGCCCGCGACAGGGGCATACCCGACACCGTGTCGGGGGCCGGATAGGGATCAGGGTCAGGCCACATCAGCGGAACCGCAAACAGCAGCGCACCGAGCACCGGCAAGAATCGTGCGACATCCATCAGGCGACGGCGGCGGTAGGTCTTGCGCTCGACAAACGGCGCCGCGGTTTCACCCTCGCCTTCGGCCCCGTCGCCACGGATCATCCCTGGCGGGCCTGTTCGGCCAGATCGGCAGCGGCGGCAGCCGCCGCATCAGACAGTTTGGCCCGGTTCTGGGCAGCCTGCGCGTGCAGATCCCGCACAGCGGTCAGCACCTCATTGTTGGAAAACGGTTTGGTCATGAACCGCGTAACTCCGGCCTGTTCGGCCATCTCCCGGTCGCGCAGCTGCCCCCTTGCGGTCAGCATCAGCACCGGCAACCCCGGCAATCGCGCGCTCTCGCGCAGCTCGCGGATGATCTCCAGGCCACTTTTGCCCGGCAACATCAGATCCAGGATCACCAGATCCGGCTTGGCTGCACAGATCACCTCTACCGCATCACTGCCATCGGCATGGCTGTCCACCTGCCAGCCGTCGCGGGTCAGCAGAAACCGGATTGCTTCGGTGATATTCGGCTCGTCTTCGACCAGAACAACATGCCTGCCCATTGTGTGGATAGTCCTCCCCTACGCCCGAACCTTCGCGGGGTCATTGCCCCCAGGCGCCTCCGTCCCTGGCGCAACAGTAGCGCTGCGCTTGCGCCGCTGTCAAAACTCTTCCTTCAGGATCGACGGCTCGCGCCGCGCCACACAGTCGCGGCGCGAACAGATCCGGCAGCTCGCGCCGACCGGCTGAGCGGTCTCGGCCACGTCACGCTTGGGCAGGATCAGCATCACAGCATGATACAACGGATCGCTGTCGAAATCCGGTCGCTGATGCGGCCAGGAAACCGCCAGACAATCAAACCCGACTGCATTGCGCCCCTGTTGCACCACATCGCGGCGCACGGGTTCCTGCGGCCGCGACAGCGCCGTGTAAAGCGGCCAGAGCGGACAGGAGGCTCCAAAACGCGGCAGGGCGAACCCGGTCACAGGCTTGCGGAACAGGATCGACCCCGAGGCATCGCAGATCACCAGCCCTGCCTCCTGCCCCAGAACTTCAGGCGGCAAGGCCCCAAGCCGCCGCAGCACCGTCGGCAGGTCACAGTCGAACGCACGCGCCAGGGCGACGGGGGCCACGCCATCGCGGGCAAGCCGCTCGGCCAAATCTGTCAGCGGCATCGCCTCGGCATCGGCGCAATATTGCAGCAGCCCGGCGCGGGCAATGGCGGTTCCGGCGGCGCTGACCAACTCATCGGCCTGCGACAGCAGCGCCTCGATCAGCCCGGGGCGGGCGGCCACATCCGCAACTTCCAGTTCCACGAAGTGGTGCTCATGAGCGGCAAAGAACTGCTCCGCCTCTTCCTGAGGCATCCCCCGCCGTTCGACCGATGTGTTGCTCTCATCAAGAAAATTCACCAGCGCGCGGCTGCTCTCGGCCAGACGCCGGGAATCCTCGTTGAGGTTCTTGTGGAACCGATCCCGCCATTCGGCCTCCAGCTCGCCGGTTTCGGCGAGGATCGAGGCAGTCGACCGGATGGCGGCAGCGGTAGACAGCACCTCATGCAGCGAAGCCGCCAGCTGAGGATCATGTGTCAGCCGGTCCGACAACGTCTGGACCGTCCGTTCCAAGCTGGCAATCCGCAGTCGGCCTTGGGCCAGAACCTCGGCCCAGCCGGGAAAGCGGCCCGCAAATTCGTCTACCCGGTCCAGTTCGGCCACAGGTCGGGTGAGATCAGCCGCCGCCTCCCGCAGGGTCGCCAGCAACGCCACCTCTGCCCCTTCGGTCAGCATGGAGGGTTCAACCGCCAGCACCCTTGCAAGATCCACCAGCAGCTTACCGCCGATTCTGCGGCGATTGTGTTCAATCAGGTTCAAATAGGAGGCCGAGATATCGACCAGCCGGGCCAGCTCCGCCTGACGCAGTCCCAACATCAAGCGCCTCTCCCGGATACGGCTTCCTGTCAGCGTGTCACGGCCCATGGCAATGCCCCCTCTCAAAAACACGGTGGATCAAGGGTTTTCTGCAACGCAACATAAGTTTCTTTACAAAGAATCCTTAACACCTGTTCATTTCTTTACAGAATAAACCTGCATTTCAAGGGTTTTATTGCGCAATTTTACAAGCCGCGCCCATACTGATTTTGCACGAAAACGTGCGGGCGCCAGCGGAAGTGAGGAGCTGTTGTCGTCATTACACAAATGGGAGGATTACATGTCCAAGACTGACGTATCACGTCGCGGAGTCCTGAAGACCGGCGCCCTGGCAGGTGCCGGCGTTGCGCTTCCGACAATCTTTACCGCATCGTCTGCTGCGGCGTTTACCAACGAACCGACCGGCAGCAGCGTGACGCTGGGCTTCAACGTTCCGCAAACAGGCCCCTATGCCGACGAAGGCGCGGACGAGCTGCGCGCCTACAAGCTGGCGGTCGAACATCTGAATGGCGGCGGCGACGGCGGCATGATGAACACCTTCTCGTCCAAGTCGCTACAGGGCAACGGTATCCTGGGCAAAGAAGTCAAATACGTCACCGGCGACACTCAGACAAAATCTGACGCCGCCCGTGCCTCCGCCAAGTCGATGATCGAAAAGGACGGTGCCGTAATGATCACCGGTGGCTCGTCCTCCGGTGTTGCGATTGCCGTGCAGGGTCTCTGCCAGGAGGCCGGCGTGATCTTCATGGCGGGTCTCACCCACTCCAACGACACCACTGGTAAAGACAAGAAAGCCAACGGCTTCCGTCACTTCTTCAACGGTTACATGTCCGGCGCTGCCCTGGCGCCGGTGCTGAAGAACCTCTACGGCACTGACCGGAACGCCTATCACCTGACGGCGGATTACACCTGGGGCTGGACCCAGGAAGAATCCATCGCCGCCGCCACCGAGGCCCTGGGCTGGAACACCGTGAACAAAGTGCGCACGCCGCTGGCTGCAACCGACTTCTCGTCCTACATCGCCCCGGTTCTGAACTCCGGCGCGGATGTGCTGGTGCTGAACCACTATGGCGGCAACATGGTGAACTCGCTGACCAACGCGGTTCAGTTCGGCCTGCGTGAAAAGGTTGTAAACGGCAAGAACTTCGAGATTGTCGTACCGCTCTATTCGCGTCTGATGGCGAAAGGTGCGGGCGAGAACGTGAAGGGCATCCACGGCTCCACCAACTGGCATTGGTCGCTGCAGGACGAAGGCTCGCAGGCATTCGTACGTTCCTTCGGGTCCAAGTATGGCTTCCCGCCCAGCCAGGCCGCGCATACCGTCTACTGTCAGACCCTGCTGTATGCAGATGCGGTGGAACGCGCGGGTTCGTTCAACCCCTGTGCGGTTGTCGAAGCCCTCGAAGGGTTCGAATTCGACGGTCTGGGCAACGGCAAGACGCTCTATCGCGCCGAAGACCACCAGTGCTTCAAGGACGTTCTGGTTGTGCGCGGCAAGGAAAACCCGACCTCGGAGTTCGACCTGCTTGAAGTGGTCGAAGTGACCCCGGCAGCGCAGGTGACTTACCCGCCGGATCACCCGATGTTTGCAGGCGGTGCCCTGGGCACCTGCAACAGCGGCGCCTGATCGCGGTAACCGGGGCGGGCACTCTCAACGGTGCCCGTCCCGTCACTCTCCCGGCTTGACCCTGCCCGACATGTCTAGACGACAGGACCAGCGCCAGCGGCGCTGAACAGCCGACTTATGCCAATTCCAGACGGACCAACCGAAGGTGGGGACAATGGACGCAATCCTATTGCAAATCTTGAACGGGCTCGACAAGGGCTCGGCCTATGCGCTGATCGCGCTGGGTCTGACACTCATCTTTGGCACGCTCGGCGTGGTGAACTTTGCCCATGGGGCGCTGTTCATGATCGGCGCGTTCTGTGCGGTCACCGTGCAACGCGTCCTGAGCCTCAGCTTTGAAACCGTGGATGAAACCCAGAAGGATTTTCTGGGCAATCCGCTCAAGGTGAAAACCCCCTATGTGGAGAGTTGGTTCGGCCCCGAGGTGGGCGGTGCCATCGTCGACTGGGCCGTGCCGTTGGCGATCCTATTTGCCATCCCGATCATGATTACGGTTGGCTATGTGATGGAACGCGGGCTGATCAAGCATTTCTACAAGCGCCCCCATGCGGATCAGATTCTGGTGACCTTTGGCCTCGCCATCGTGTTGCAGGAGGTGGTGAAATATTTCTACGGCGCCAACCCGATCCAGACGCCTGCGCCCGATGCGCTGAACGGCGTGATCAATCTGGGTGCGATCATCGGCCTCGACATCATCTATCCGGTCTGGCGCGTGGTCTATTTCGGCTTTGCCCTTGTGATCATCGGCGGCATCTTCTCCTTCCTGCAGTTTACCACATTCGGCATGGTGGTGCGCGCCGGTATGGCCGACCGTGAAACCGTCGGGCTGCTGGGAATCAATATCGACCGCCGCTTTACCATCATGTTCGGCATCGCGGCCGCCGTCGCGGGACTGGCCGGCGTTATGTACACACCGATCAACTCCCCCAACTACCACATGGGTATGGATTTCCTGGTGCTGAGCTTTGTGGTGGTGGTTGTCGGAGGTATGGGATCGCTGCCCGGCGCCGTGCTTGCAGGGTTCCTTCTTGGCGTGCTCGAAAGCTTCGCCTCGATGAATGAAATCAAATCCCTGATCCCCGGTATCGACCAGATCATCATCTATGTGGTCGCAATCATCATTCTGCTCACCCGCCCGCGAGGCCTGATGGGCCGCAAAGGTGTGATGGAGGACTAAGCACATGTTCGCACTCAACAAAAAAGACAAGACGCTGCTGCTGGTCGTTGCCATCCTGACCCTGTTTGCACCGTTCATCCTGAACCCCTTCCCGACTGGCAGCGCCCTGGCGCAGTTCAACGCGGGCTACCCGGACCTGATGCAGCGGTTTGTAATCTTCGGGATCTTTGCCATCGGCTTCAACATTCTCTTTGGCCTCACCGGCTACCTGTCCTTTGGTCATGCCGCCTTCCTTGGTGTGGGATCCTATTCAGCGGTCTGGATGTTCAAGCTGCTCAGCATGAACGTGGTTCCGGCCATCGTGCTGTCGGTGATCGTCGCGGGTCTGTTTGCACTGGTGATCGGCTATGTCAGCCTGCGCCGCTCCGGCATCTACTTCTCGATCCTGACGCTGGCATTCGCGCAGATGTCCTTCAATCTGGCCTATTCGGTGCTGACCCCAATCACCAATGGCGAGACCGGCCTGCAGCTGACGCTGGATGACCCGCGCATTCTGGGCGTGTCGGCAACCGCTGATGGCTCGATCCCGGTGACCAGCCTCTTTGGCCTGGAGATGCGCTCGACCTTCGAGATGGTCGTGGGTCCGTGGGCCTTCCAGTTCAACGCGGGCTACTACCTCTGCGCACTGATCCTGCTGGCCGCATTCTACCTGTCGATCCGTATCTTCCGCTCGCCCTTTGGTCTGATGCTGAAGGCGGTGAAATCGAACCAGCAGCGGATGAACTACACCGGCCTGAACACGCGGCCCTACACGCTGGCTGCCTTTGTGATCTCGGGCATGTATGCCGGTCTGGCTGGCGGCCTGATGGCCTCAATGGACCCGCTGGCAGGCGCCGAACGGATGCAGTGGACCGCCTCTGGTGAAGTGGTTCTGATGACAATCCTCGGCGGAGCAGGCACCCTGATCGGGCCGGTTCTGGGCGCAGGGTTCATCAAATACTTCGAGAACATCTTCTCCAAGATCAACGACAACGTCCTGCACAGCTGGTTCAGCTTCATGCCCGACGGGATCGAGGATGCGATGGTCTTCATCGTCCACCCCTTCATCGGCAAGGGCTGGCACCTGACGCTGGGCATCCTGTTCATGCTGGTTGTGATTTTCCTGCCCGGTGGCCTGGTCGAAGGCGGACAGAAGCTGCGCGGCTGGATCCAGGGGCGCAAACACGAAAAAGACAGCCCCTCGGGCAAAACTGAACCTGCGGAATAAGGAGCAAGACCAATGGGTATCCTTGAAGTCAAAAACGTAGGCAAACGGTTCGGCGGCCTTCAGGCACTGTCAGAGGTGAACCTCAGCGTGCGCGAAAACACGGTCCACGCCATCATCGGCCCCAATGGTGCAGGCAAATCAACCCTTCTGAACTGCCTGGTGGGCAAACTGATCCCGGATACAGGGTCGGTGATGTTTGACGGCAAATCCGTTCTGGGCCGCGCGCCTTATGAGATCAACCAGATGGGCATTTCCCGCGTCTTCCAGACGCCAGAGATCTTTGGCGACCTCTCGGTGCTGGAGAACATGATGATCCCCTGCTTTGCCAAACGCGACGGCGCATTTGAGATGAATGCGATCAGCGCCGTCTCCAGCCAGCGCGACATTCTGGAAAAGGCAGAGCATATGCTGGAGGAGATGAACATGGCCGACAAACGGCACATGAACGCGGCCTCCATGTCACGCGGGGATAAGCGACGGCTTGAGATTGGCATGTGTCTGTCACAAGAACCGCGCCTCCTGTTGCTGGACGAACCCACAGCGGGCATGGCGCGGGCCGATACCAACAACACCATTGATCTGCTGAAACAGATCAAGTCCGAGCGCGACATCACCATCGCGATCATCGAACACGACATGCACGTCGTATTCTCGCTGGCGGACCGGATCACCGTGCTGGCGCAGGGCAAACCACTGGTGGAGGATGATCCGCAAAACATCAAAGGCAACCCGAAGGTGCGCGAAGCCTACCTCGGCGAGTCGGCGTAAGGAGATCACAGATGAACGTCAAACCCGACTTTTCCAAACACGCCAACCACGCCACCACGGCCCCGGCCTTTCTCTCGGTCTGGGACATGCACGCCTATTACGGCGAGAGCTACATCGTTCAGGGCATTTCCTTCAATGTGCATGAAGGTGAGATCCTGGCGCTTCTGGGTCGCAACGGCGCTGGCAAGACTTCGACCCTGCGTTCCATCGCGCGCACGGGTTCACCGATGGTGACCAAGGGCGAAATCTGGCTCGATCATCAGCCGCTGCACACGATGTCCTCGCATGAGGCTTCGGCGGCGGGCCTGGGTCTGGTGCCGGAAGATCGCCGCATCATCCCCGGCCTGACGGTTGAGGAAAACCTGCAGCTGGCCCAGATTGCCCCGCCCATCGGCTGGTCGATCGAACGTCTATATGAACTGTTCCCGCGTCTTGGCGAGCGGCGCAAGCAAGAGGGCGTGACCCTCTCCGGTGGGGAGCAGCAGATGCTGGCCATCGCCCGCGCGCTGGCCCGTGACATCAAGGTGCTGCTGCTCGACGAACCCTATGAAGGTCTGGCCCCCGTGATCGTCGATGAGATCGAAAAGACCCTCATCCACATCAAACAGCAGGGCATCACCACCGTCATCGTCGAACAGAACGCAGTGCGCGCCCTGGAACTGGCCGACCGCGCGGTGATCCTCGACACCGGAGGCATCGTCTTTGATGGCTCAGCGGCCGAGGTTCTGGAAAACGAGGAACTGCGCGCCGAATATCTGGCCATCTGATCCAAACACTCCCCGTCGGGTCGGTACGAATGGCCGACCTTGGCACCTTGGGGCTGATGCCAGTGCATCAGCCCTTTTTTTTGGTGCCGCATCCGCGCGGAATCCCGGACAATGAAGGCCTGCCACCACGAGACAGATCGGCACTGGCGCCTATCCGGCGGAATTCGCTTTGCTTTGCACAATAACAGCGGTTATCTGCCCGCATGACCGATCTCGCCTTTGAATTCGCCCCGGTGGGGCTGGCTTTGCTTGACAAACGGGTGATCCAGCGCTGCAACCGGCAGTTTGCCGAAACCTTTGGCGGCGACAGCGCCAGTTATGTCGGCCTGCCCATCGCCGAGCTTTACCCCAGTCAGGAAGACTTCCAGCGGATTGGAGATCGGCTGCAACAGGCGGATGCGCAATCCGGCCACTATAACGACGAACGGATCATGCGCCGTCGCAACGGCGATCTGTTCTGGTGCCGGGTGCGCGGGCGGTCGCTGACACCGGAGCAGCATTTTCGCAGCGGTGTCTGGAGCTTTGCCGATATTTCAGACGACCGACCGGTGGTCAGCCTCACCCCGCGCGAGCGGGATGTCGCGATCCTTACCTGTCGCGGGCTGTCGGCCAAGGAAATCGGTGCGGAACTGAACCTTTCGTATCGCACGATAGAAACCCATCGCGCCCATCTCCTGGTCAAATTCTCCGCCCGCAAGCTGCCGGAACTGGTGGCAAAACTGACCGGAATGCCGCTCTGAGCTCTGATCTGCGCGACGAGATTGCAAATCCTGCCAATGGCGCTCATGTTAGCGGCTATCTTGTCAGCGCTTTCCTTGTGGTAAAGCATACCCTATAAGCGCCTTCAATTCTTATGCCCGTAGGGATCTGCGGGCCTGTCGGAACCGGCTGAGGACAACAATGACAAATAAGACCCACGAAGCAGACGTATCCTTCATCAAAGCGCTGGCGGAACTGCTGCGCGACAATGATCTGACCGAATTGCAGGTCAAACGTGACTACGGCGAAGACGACAGCCTGAACGTGCGCGTATCGCGCCAGACCATGGCCGCGGCCCCTGTACAGGCTTATGCCGCACCGGCCCCGGTGGCCGCGGCAGCTGCCCCGGCGGCCGCCGCCCCTGCCGCAGCACCCGCCGCCGCAGAGGATCCCGCCAGCCACCCCGGCGCCGTTCCCTCGCCGATGGTCGGGACCGTCTACACCCAGCCCGAACCGGGCGCGCCGACCTTTGTAAAAGTTGGCGATCAGGTGGCCGAGGGCGATACCCTCTTGATCGTCGAAGCCATGAAGACCATGAACCACATCCCGGCCCCGAAGGCCGGCACCATCAAGCGTATCCTCGTCGAAGACGGCGCAGCGGTCGAATTCGGAACGCCGCTGGTCATCATCGAGTAAGGGTCCAACATGTTTGATAAGATCCTGATTGCCAACCGAGGTGAGATCGCGCTGCGCGTGATCCGCGCCTGCCGGGAAATGGGCATCAAGTCGGTTGCCGTGCATTCCACCGCTGACGCGGATGCGATGCATGTTCGCATGGCCGACGAATCCGTCTGTATCGGACCGCCGTCCGGCACCCACAGCTACCTGTCGATCCCCGCCATCATCTCCGCCTGCGAGATCACCGGTGCTCAGGCGATCCATCCCGGCTATGGCTTCCTGTCGGAGAATGCCAATTTCGTTCAGATCGTCGAAGACCACGGGCTGACCTTTATCGGCCCCACCGCGGAACATATCCGCGTCATGGGCGACAAGATCACCGCAAAGGACACCATGAAGGATCTGGGCGTGCCCTGCGTGCCCGGCTCCGATGGTGGTGTACCGGATCTGGAAACTGCCAAGAAAATTGGCGAGGACATCGGCTATCCGGTGATCATCAAGGCCACCGCCGGCGGTGGCGGACGTGGCATGAAGGTAGCCAGGACCGCCGCCGACATGGAACAGGCCTTCATGACTGCCCGCGCCGAAGGCAAAGCCGCCTTTGGCAACGATGAAGTCTATATCGAGAAATACCTGACCACACCGCGCCACATCGAGATCCAGGTCTTTGGCGACGGCAAGGGCAATGCCGTTCATCTGGGCGAGCGCGACTGTTCGCTGCAGCGGCGCCACCAGAAGGTTTTCGAGGAGGCTCCCGGCCCCTGCATTACCCCGGAGGAACGCGCGCGGATCGGCAAGACCTGTGCGGATGCTGTTGCAAAGATCAATTACATCGGCGCTGGCACCATCGAGTTCCTCTATGAAAACGGTGAATTCTACTTCATCGAGATGAACACCCGCCTGCAGGTGGAACATCCGGTCACCGAGAGCATTTTCGGTGTCGATCTGGTGCGCGAGCAGATCCGGGTCGCCGAAGGCCTGCCGATGTCGTTCACACAGGACGATCTGGAGATCAACGGTCACTCGATCGAGGTGCGGATCAACGCCGAGAAACTGCCGAACTTCTCGCCCTGTCCGGGCAAGATCACCCAGTATCACGCCCCCGGCGGGCTGGGTGTGCGGATGGATTCGGCGCTTTACGACGGCTATTCGATCCCGCCCTACTACGACAGCCTGATTGGCAAGCTGATCGTGCATGGCCGCGACCGGCCAGAGGCCTTGGCGCGTCTCAGCCGTGCCCTGGGAGAGCTGATCGTGGATGGTGTCGACACCACCGTTCCGCTGTTCCACGCGCTGCTCGAAGAGAAGGATATCCACACCGGGCAGTACAATATTCATTGGCTGGAAAAATGGCTGGAAACCAATCTCGGTAACGCCTGATCATTTGGGGCGGCCTTGCGGGGCCGCCTTTTTTCTTTCCCGCTGCTCGATTTTTACCCCTGCCCTTTGCCTTGTATCATCGCGTTTTCCATTTCCCCGAACCCACGATCCCGTTTTAGACTAGCCTTATGACCCTCACGCCAGAACTGCTGCTTCACGCCTATTCCGTCGGCGTTTTTCCCATGGCCGAGAGCCGGGACGACCCCGACGTTTTCTGGGTAGATCCGAAGCGGCGCGGCGTGTTCCCGATCGGTGGATTTCATCTGTCGCGCTCGCTGGCCAAAACCCTGCGAAAGGGGGGGCATGAAATTGCCGTGAACCGGGATTTTGCCGCAGTGCTTGACGGCTGTGCCGATCGCGCCGAGACATGGATCAACCCAGAAATCCGCGCCCGCTACATTGATCTGCACCAGCAGGGCAACGCCCATTCGCTTGAGGTTTATCACGCAGGTGAGCTGACAGGCGGCGTCTATGGGGTTGTGCTGGGCGGTGCGTTCTTCGGTGAGAGCATGTTCTCCCGGCGCCGGGACGCGTCAAAGATCGCATTGGCCTATCTGATGGATCGGCTGCAACAGACGGGTTTCACCCTCTGTGATACGCAGTTCCTGACGCCGCATCTCGCCTCTCTCGGCGCGGTCGAGATCAGCCGGGCGCGCTATCGCCGCCAATTGCGGGAGGCGCTGGATATTGACGCGGATTTTACCGCCGCCCCCCTGCCCACGCCTCAGGCGTTGGTGCAGCGCATCACCCAGATATCATAGCGGCTGTGATCCAGCGCGTTCAAAGCCGGGCTTGACGCGATCATCCAGCCGTCAAAATAAACCGTGGCATCATTGGGATTGCGCACCGTCACATAGGCATAGGCATCGCCGGTTGGGTTGTCGGCAGGAAAGCGGCATTCCTGCAGGCTAACGATCACGCCAAATATCTCAGCGCTGCCGCCCACCGGAATTTCCAGATCCTGCGTCTGACCATTGACCTTGTCGAGGCCGCGCAGAACGGCGGAGGTGCCATTTTCAGCAGCCCCCTGCGCGCAAGCGACACCCGTGGCCATCGCAAGTGCAAAAAGCGCCGCAATCAGACGCATCAGCCTTCGTCTCCGCTGCCTGCAACAAATTTCACCAGAAGCGAGATCAGGCTGACCGCACCCTGAGTGTCCTCCACCGCGTCCCCCGCCTCAAAGGCAAAGGGCGATCCGCCGGGCATCACCTCAACGAAGTTGCCGCCAAGCAGGCCTTCGGAAGAAATCACCACCGCGCTGTCATCGGGGATCTCGATCCCTTCCTTGACGGAGAACCGGGTATCGGCACGAAAGGTCTGCGGGTTCAGTTCAACACCGGTGACCGTGCCGATCTTGACACCGGCAAGACGGACATCGGTGCCAACGCTCACCCCTTCCAGAGACCGGAACGAGGCGTTCAGCTCATAAGCAGAGCCGGCGCGCGACAGACCGGCAGCCTGACCGGCATAGACGGCAAATCCGATGGCAGCGGCCAGAACCAGCCCACCTGCCAAAACCTCGGTAGTGTTATGCGACATGCTGTTTCAGCCCCTGCCTTTGGATGGGTCGACACCTGTGCCAACCGGCCAGCGCCGCTGGCGACGCTGTTGTCTCGATCAGATGTGACCGATGCTTATTCCGGCGACCATGCTTCATAGTCGCTGCGTTCCTTGGGAGCTCCGGCTGCGCGGATCGACCCGGCCGGCGCATAGGCCAGCATGGTGCCGGTCAGGTTTTCCTGATGCGGCTTTTCCCAGGGTTTATGCGCCAGAGGTTTTTCGGACGGCACTTCGTCAAACGTGCGGTGCAACCAGCCATGCCAATCGGCCCCGATGCGCGAGGCCTCAACCTCGCCGTTGAACATCACCCAGCGCTTGCTGTCGTCGGCATTGCGATAATACACGTTGCCCTGATCGTCCTCACCCACCTTGGTGCCCTTACGGGCGGTGAAGATACGCGTATTCAGGGTCGAGCCGTTCCACCAGGTCACAGCCCGCAAGAGAGAGTTCAGGATTCCCATCGGTTCCTCCGAAAATTTCGCTTCTGATATGGCGCAATTTACCGCCAAGGTCCAGACACGCTGCACCCGCCCATGGGGATTGTCGCAAAACTTCTCGGGCATTTGCACAATCGGGCCATAATTGCCGCCTAAGATGCGCGTGAATTCTTAACATCCGATAGCGAGGCCGCCCGTGCGCTTCATCCTTTCTCTGGTCGCGACCCTTATTGTCGCTGTTACTGTGCTGGACCTGATGCAGGTGACCAGCCTGATGATCCACGGCGACCGTGCCCAGCAGGGGCCAAAGACGATCCGCCTGGCCGAACCGGATGAAGGAGATTGGCAGCAGATGACAATGAAAACGCTGGACGCGGCGAAATCCATGCTGGGCCTGAATGCAGAACCAGAGAAAAGCGAGTTGCAGAAGCTGATGGAGCGGCGCCGCAAGGAAACCGCCCCTATGCGTAGTTTCGAGTTCTAGCCCGCAGTCGGCCCAGGCCAGAGTTCCCCTTAGGCCGGGGCCAGGGCCGTTACCTCGATCTCGATCCGAAACTTGGGATCAATCAGCCCGCATTCGATCATCGTGGCAGCTGGCGGGTTATCGCCAAAGGTCTGCGCCAACAGCGGCCAGCAGGGCTCGAACTCAGCGCGATCGGGCAGGTAGTAGTTCACCCGTACCACATCGGCAAAACTGCTGCCCGCCTGCTCAAGCGCGGCCCCAATGATATTAAGCGCTGACTGGCACTGCGCGACCACGTCGTCCCCCTGTCCCACGGTGCCTGCCACATGCACAAAGCCGCCCGCAACCACGGCGCGGCAATAGCCGATCTTGGCCTCAAATTCGCCTCCGGAGGAAATGCGTTTGATCATGTTCTCTGTCTCTTTCTTACCGAAAATCACATGGAAAAGCGGCGCAAGGTTACCCTCACGCCGCCTTTCAATCATCTCAGCTCTGCCATTGGCATCGCTACAAAGCTTAACCAGCTGTCGCCGACTCTTTTTCGGCGTCGGCGTGGATCATCAGCGGTTGTGCGTCCGAGTTCACAGCCTCTTCGTTCACGACCACTTTCTCGACGCTGTCCATTCCCGGCAGCTCAAACATGGTGTCGAGCAGGATATCCTCCAGAATGGAGCGCAGACCACGGGCGCCGGTTTTGCGTTCGATCGCTTTCTTCGCAATCGCACTCAGCGCTTCCTCGGTAAAGTCCAGCTCGGTATCTTCCAGCTCGAACAGGCGCTGATACTGTTTGACCAGAGCATTCTTCGGCTTGGTCAGAATGGTGATCAGCGCGTCCTCATCCAGATCTTCCAGTGTTGCCAGAACCGGCAGACGGCCGACGAATTCCGGGATCAGGCCGAATTTCAGCAGGTCTTCAGGTTCAAGCTTCTTGAAGGTTTCACCGACACCCGCATCGCTGTCATCACGCACATCCGCGCCAAAGCCCATGGCCGAGCCCTTGCCGCGCTGTTTGATGATCTTGTCGAGACCGGCGAAGGCACCACCGCAGATGAACAGGATATTGGTGGTGTCCACCTGCAGGAATTCCTGCTGCGGATGCTTGCGCCCGCCCTGCGGCGGCACGCTGGCCACGGTACCTTCCATCAGCTTCAGCAGCGCCTGCTGCACCCCCTCGCCCGACACGTCGCGGGTGATCGAGGGGTTTTCCGACTTGCGGGTGATCTTGTCGACCTCGTCGATGTAGACGATGCCGCGCTGCGCACGTTCGACGTTGTATTCCGACGCCTGCAACAGCTTGAGAATGATATTCTCGACATCCTCGCCCACATAACCGGCTTCGGTCAGCGTGGTCGCATCCGCCATGGTGAAGGGCACATCCAGAATACGCGCCAGCGTCTGCGCCAGCAGCGTCTTGCCGCAGCCGGTTGGGCCGATCAGCAAAATGTTGGATTTTGACAATTCGATGTCCGAACCCGCCTTCTGAGCGTGATTCAGGCGCTTGTAGTGGTTGTGCACCGCAACAGACAGCACCCGCTTGGCCATTGCCTGACCGATCACATAATCGTCAAGGACCTCGCAGATGTCCTTCGGCGTCGGAACGCCGTCGGTGGACTTCAGCCCGGAGGCCTTCGTCTCTTCGCGGATGATGTCCATGCACAGTTCGACGCATTCGTCGCAGATGAACACGGTTGGGCCCGCAATAAGCTTGCGTACCTCATGCTGGCTCTTGCCGCAGAAGCTGCAATAAAGCGTGTTCTTACTGTCGCCGCTTGAGTTCGTTGCCATGGTCTACCTTTCCGTCCAGGGCGTGCATGCGCCTCCTGCGCCACCCGTAATATTGGCAGCTTATGCCACAGGCACAGCAGCCACAATCGCAAAGTGTGCCCCGATGACGACGGGGCACACCTGCCAGCTCACACCGCTGATCAGCTGTCCTCGTCGTCCAGCTTGCTGCGGTTTTCGACGATTTCGTCGATCAATCCGAATTCCTTTGCCTCTTCGGGAGACATGAAATTATCCCGCTCCAGCGCGTTCACGATCTTGTCGTATTCCTGGCCGGTGTGCTTGACGTAGATTTCGTTCAGACGCTTCTTCAGCTTCAGGGTTTCCTCGGCGTGGATCATGATATCCGTCGCCTGCCCTTGGAAGCCACCGGAGGGCTGATGCACCATGACGCGGCTGTTGGGCAGCGAGAACCGCATCCCCGCCTCACCCGCCGTCAGCAGCAGCGAGCCCATGGAGGCCGCCTGGCCGATCACCAGTGTCGAAACCTTCGGCTTGATGTATTGCATGGTGTCATAGATCGACAGACCCGAGGTCACAACGCCGCCGGGGCTGTTGATATACATCGAGATCTCTTTCGACGGGTTCTCCGCCTCAAGGTGCAGCAGCTGGGCCACGATCAGGGAGCTCATGCCGTCGTGAACCGGACCATTAAGGAAAATGATCCGCTCCTTCAGCAGGCGCGAAAAGATATCATAGGCGCGTTCACCGCGGCTGGTCTGTTCCACCACCATCGGCACCAGCGTGTTCATGTATGTTTCTCTTGGATCGACCATATTGACCTGCCTGCTTTGAATTGTATCGGCATCATAGCCGAGTGAGTATTACCCGAGTCTTAGTGCCGCCACATTTGGGCTGCAAGGGGCGGCGATTGTTTTTGCGCTGGCCTGTGCCCTGCACCCGAATGCGGCCTCGGTGGCGCAAACAGTCAGGTCCGCGTCGAAAACCATCGCCCCGCCGTCGCAAAAGGTGGGATGCAGGCCGCAGATCGGGGTTAACAAGCAAAGATCACAGACCCAACCGAAACCGGTGTGTTACAGGTTCCCGAAATGATCGATGACTATTTTGTGCAAAAAGGGGCGTCGGCCAACCTGACGATCCCCTTTGACGGTGAGCCGCAGGATTTCTATTTCCTGCTGCTGCCGAAGGCGACGATGCTGCCCATCGCGGCCGCCGTCGAGCCGTTGCGCATTGCCAATCAGGTCACCAATACGCAGCTCTATCGCTGGTATGTGATGACACCGGATGGTGAACCGATCCGCTGCTCAAACGGGATGACCATCACGCCGGACCTGCCAATGGGTCCGCTCCCGGGGGATGCTCTGGCTTTTGTCTGCTCGGGCGTGGAACCGCAGAATGCCGCCAGTGAGACGGTGTTGAACTGGCTGCGGCGCGAACGCCGCTTTGGTCGCTCGATCGGCGGCATCTGCACCGGGGCCTTTGCTCTGGCGCAGGCTGGGCTGCTGGGCGAGCATCGGTTCACCCTGCACTGGGAGAACCAGCCCGGTTTTGTCGAGAGATATCCGGACCTGCTCCCATCGCCCCGGATCTTTGAAATCAGCGATACTCTGATGACATGCGGCGGCGGCAATGCAGCCACAGATATGATGCTGAACCTGATCGAGGAACGCCATGGCAAGCAGCTGGCGATCATTGTTGCCGATATGTGCCTGCATGTGCGTACCGGCGGGCAGAGCACACCGCAGAAGTCCAATTACGCGGTCGCAATCGGCAGCCGCAACCAACGGCTGCTGAACGCGCTTCAGCTGATGCAGGAATCAATTGAGGAGCCACTCTCAATCGGCGAGCTCTGTGATCGGCTGGATATCTCGCGCCGTCAGCTGGAGCGGCTGTTTGCGCGCTATCTCGACCAGAGCCCGATGCATGTCTATTTCGACATGCGGCTCAGCCATGCCTTTGCGCTGATGAACGAGACCTCGATGTCAGTGACCGAGATCGCGCTAGCCTCGGGCTTCAACAGCGCCACGCATTTCTCGCGCCAGTTCAAACGCAAGTTCGGCGCCAGCCCGCATTTTTTCCGCAAGGGGTGGAACTGAGCCGCAGCAGCCGCCGACAGCAGCAGACTCCCCCCGTTGCGGATGAGCAGGCGGTGTCCTCAGCCGTCGATCTTGCGCCCCATGATGGCCAGCGACTGCTGGTAGACGGTTGCCGCATTCCATTCCTTCAGCACGCGGTAATTCGGCTCCCCCTGTTGGTAGCCACGCCCAGGTTTCCAGCCTTTCTTGCGCAGGAAATGGGCGGTTGAGGCCAGCGCATCCCCCATGTTGTAGAAATCCACCCGCCCGTTGCCATCCCAGTCCACACCGTAGTTGAGCGCATTCCCCGGCAGGAACTGGGTGTGCCCCAGTTCGCCGTGTTTGGCGCCTTTGGTCGCGCCGGTAATGGCGCCCTGATCTACCAGTTTCAGCGCACCAATGGCATGGGGTTTGAAGAAATCGGAGCGGCGGCAGTCGTATGTCAGCGTCACGATGGCCGAGACCACCTGACTGTCACCCATGTAATTGCCAAACGCAGTTTCCATACCGTGAATCGCAATCAGGATCCCGGCCGGAACCCCGAACTTGCGTTCCAAGGCGGCAAAGAACTCCGCATTGCGTGCCTTGCGCTTGCGGCCTTGGGCGATGATCGTATTGGCGCCGCGGATCTGCATGAATTTCTCAAGAGAATAGCGAAAGCTCTTCTGGTTGCGATCTGCGGCGATGGTGCGGCTGGCGTAGCTGGTATTGGCCAGCGCGTTCAGCCCGGCCTGGCGGACACCGGCGCGTTGCGCCTCCTGGGCGAAATCGCGTTTCCAGGTCTCAAACCCGGCAGAGGTATTGCCGCAGGATGCCGCCATCGCGGCAAGGGGAAGGCCAGAGGCCAGTATCGCGGCGGCTGCGATGGCTGACAGCCGACGGCTGAGCAGCAGCGGCGCTCGACGATGAGTGGGGGCGGCATCTGAGGTGAAGGGGCGAAACAACTGGAACATCTTAAAAAACCTGAATCCGAAGCTTATGGGCTGAACCTTCAGTCTAGCTGAAATCTGCGTCGAGACCAGCCATCAGATCACCCCGGCGCAAGCCTATGTCCGGCGTCAGTTAGCCGCCTCAGGCAAACGCGCTGCCCGCAGCCTGCGCCAGACCATCGGCGACAGCTGTCATCGCGTTCTCTGAATATAGCTCAGCGCGCGGACAGAGCTGCTGCATCTGCGTCTGCACCGCCGCAAGCAGGGCCGAACCCCCGACCAGAACCACCCGCGTGACCTGATCACCGCGCAGATCCGCCCGACGAAGGGTCTCGCGGGCACAGGCGGTGATCTCGTCGATATCGCTCGCCAGGCTCTGCTCAAGCGTCTGCGTGTCCAGGGGCACCGACAGCCCCGGTTCCAGAACCTTCAGATCAATCACCGCGCGGCGGCGATCTGGGTGATTGACCGCGATTTTGCCCCGCTCAACGGCAAAGGCCAGATCGTGCCCCAGCTCATCTTCCAACACGGAGACAAGCCGTGCCAGTTTTTCAGGTTCTTCGGCATTGCGCGCCAGATCCTGCGCGGCGCGGCGACTGTCGGCAGCATAGAGGAAAGGGATCATCTGCCAGGTCGCCAGATTGTTGAACAGCCGGTTGGGTGCAGGCAGGCTTCCGCCGCCAAAACTGTTGCGAATGGCACTGCCGCGCCCCAACAGCGGCATCACGTGATCAATGCTCAGCTGCCGGTCGAAATCGGTCCCGCCAAGACGCACGCCATGCGAGGCCAGAATACGCGCGGTCCCATCCCGTGACTGCTCAAAGGCTGTAAAGTCCGAGGTGCCGCCGCCGATATCAACGATCAGGCCGATGCCGGGCTTGGGCTGTGCCGAGCGCAGGGCCGCTTCGGGTTCCAGCATGAAACGGACCTCCTCAAACCCTGCGGCCAGATAGCAGGCGCGCAGGTCCACTTCGGCCTGGGCATCGCGGGCTGCATCCTTGCTGTGAAACAGCACCGGACGGCCTGACAGCGCATGGCTGAACGACTGGCCGGTTGCCGCCTCTGCCCGGGTCTTCAGCTCGGCCAGAAAACGGGCCACGATAGTGACAAAATCGACCAGCTCACCGTTCAGACGACGCTTTTCATACATCAGCGGCGTGCCGAGAAGGCTTTTCAAGGCACGCATGAAGCGGCCTTCGTCCCCATTGATCAACGCGCGGGTGGCTGGCCGCCCGATAATCATCTTGCGACGATCAGGATCAAAGAACACGGCCGTTGGCAGCGTGGTTTCCCCCGGCTCGATCTCCACCAGCCAGGGTCGTCCGTTGACCGCAACACCGGCTGCCGAGTTGGAGGTGCCAAAGTCGATTCCAAGGGTGTTGGGAGTGGTCATGTCTGGCACCTGTCGCTGAGAAAGAACCGGCGTGAGTATCTGAAGACGTTGTGCAAAACAAGTGTTCAGACAGCGGCGGAACGACACAACTCTGGCGGAACGCAAACCACCCCCGCGATAGCCATAGCGGAGGTGGTGGGAGGCAGGCATCGCCTGACGCCTGCATTGAGGAGTTCTGGCGGGGTCAGTCGGCGGTTGCGGCCTTCAGATAAGCGATCACCGCTTCGATATCGGCGTCTTTCTTCAATCCCGCAAAGGACATCTTGGTCCCTTTCATGTATTTCTTCGGATTTGCGAGAAAGGCCGCAAGCGCGGCCTCATCCCAGACCAGCCCATTCTCTGCCGCCGCTAGCAGCGCCTTGGAATAGCGAAACCCATCAACATGGGCGGCTGGTGCGCCGATGATTCCGTTCAGGATGGGACCGGTTTTCGATTTCGCGCCCGCGCCGATCTGGTGGCAGGATTTGCATTTGCGAAAGGTCTTCTCGCCCTTTGCGACCAGCTCAGGGTCTGGGCCGATGTCTGGGGTAGCCTCTGGGGCGACGGCCTCTTTAACGGACGCGGTGTCTGCCGCTGCGGCGGCAACGGTCGGTTCGGCTGCGGTGTCCGCTTGTGTCTCAGCGGCATCGGTTTCGTCCGGCGTCACATCCAGCACCATGGCGCGCATGGTAATCTCGACGCTGTCCTTGCAGCTCTCCATGCAGGGCGAAGCGGTCCAGAAGTGTTTTTCCGCTTCCAGCCGGTCATCCAGAATGAAGCCATCCGCATTGGGCAGCTGCACCCCGGCAAAGGTTTCGTCCGACAGCACAAACTCATCATCGACCAGGTCGTTGGAATAGAGGATATAGGCGACAATCGCATAGACCTCATCCGGGGTCAGAGATTGTGCGTCGCCAAAGGGCATGGAACGGTTCACGTAATCCCACGTGGTCGAGAGATACGGCCAGTAGCTGCCGACAGTTTTCAGCGGATCGTCATGGTCGAGCGTGCCCTGCCCGCCCGCGAGCTTGGGCCAATTGCCCACACCCTCGGCGAAATCGCCGTGGCAGACCGCGCATTTTTCGGCAAAGACCTCCTCGCCGGTGAAGACATCGCCCGAGCCTTCGGGCAGCCCGGTGCCATCGGGAGAGACATCGAGATCCCAAGCCGCGATTTCCTCCGGCAAGGCCGGGCGACCGAGGCCGAATTTTTCCGCTGCGGCTGGCGTCGCGACCATCGTGGACAAGACAGCCGCTGCAAGCAAGCTCCGCCTCCCCTCGGTGGGCTTCATCACCACTTCAAGAAACCTCGACATTTTCCGCCTCCCCGTTTGCCTTGACCCACCAGGTCTGGATGGCGTTGTTGTGATAAATCGAATTCAGCCCCCGCACCTCACGCAGCTGCGCCTTGGTTGGCTGCACATAGCCCGACGCGTCGCGGGCCCGGCTTTGCAGCAGCATCTCGGACCCGTCCCAGTTGATATCCAGATAGAACCGGGTCAGCGCCTTGTCCGTTCCCGGTGCCGCCAGCCGCGCCTCGGTCCAGGTCTTGCCGCCATCCAGGGACACATCCACGCCAGTGATTGCGCCGCGCCCGGACCAGGCCAGGCCAGTGACCACCAGCGGCCCGGCGCCATGGGTAATCGGTGCCTGAGGGCTTGGGCTGGTCACAACGGATTTTGCGTCCATCTCCCAGGTCCACTTGCGGCTGATGCCATTGGCCAGCGTGTCGGTGTATTTCGAGGTTTCCTCGCGGCTCTCGACCGGACCTGCCATGACCTCGATCCGGCGCAGCCATTTGACCCACATATTGCCTTCCCAGCCGGGCACCACGAGGCGCACCGGATAGCCGTGCTCCTTGCGCAGCGCCTCACCGTTGGCCTTGAAGGCGACCAGCACGTCGTCCATCGCCTTTTCCAGCGGGATCGAGCGCCCGTTCGAGGACGCATCCGCCCCCTCGACATAAACCCATTTGCCTGCGGGGTTTACGCCCGCTTCCTCAAGCAGGGTGCGCAGCGGGACACCGGAATATTCCATGTTGTGGATCATGCCATGGGTGAACTGCGCGCCATTGAGTTGCGCACCGGCCCACTCCATGCCGGAATTCGCAGCACATTCGCAGAAATAGACGCGATTTTCGCGCGGGAAGCGTTCCAGATCCGCATAGGTAAACACCAAAGGCGTGTCGACCAGGCCGTTGATCATCAGCCGGTAGTCATCCTTGCGCAGCTCAATCGCGCCGGAGTGATGACGTTCAAAGGCGCAGCCTTGCGGGGTGATGGTTCCGTCCAGCGCGTGGATCGGCGTGAAGTTGATCGAGCTGATGGTGTCCGCCGTCAGCCACTCCACATTGCGCCGGACCACGTCGCTTTCGTATTTGATCGGCAGGCCGTAGGGGGTGGTATCCACGCCGTCGCCAAGACCGGATGCCCAGTCCTGCACCTCTGTGATCAGCGGGTCGGGTGTCGCGGCGCCAGCAGAACGGCTCGCCACTGCCCCTGCCCCAACCGCCGCAGCACCGGCCAGAAACTGGCGGCGCGACCGGCTGGTTTGCTTCGGTTTATCAGTCATCTCTGATTGCCTCCTTACATCGAAAAATTCACTTTCGTGAATTCATCAGCGCAAAAATTTTTGGCGGATGCCGGGCTTAGGCGCCCGACACCTGCACGGAATTGTTCGGGGAAAGGGTAACGGTGCCCATCTTGCGAATGTGGCTTTCGACCACATCCCAGATCTGCGGGCCCTCGGTCCCTTCATTCACGCTGGCCCAGCCGGCAACGATATAGGTCTTGGCCGGGTCAATCGCCTCGCCGGTCTTCAGCAGTGTCATATTGCTGATCCGTTCGCCCTGCGGCTTGGTGATGTCGATATGGTAGCCCATGCCACCGACGCGCACCATGTCGCCGCCCTGCTGGTAATAAGGGTCGGGATTGAAAATGTTGTCGGCCACGTCCTCCATCACCACCTTCAGGAATTCGCCTGTCATTTCATTGCGATAGGCTGCACCGTAGCTCATCGACGTGACATTCCAGATATCCTCGCGGGTGATGTCATCGCCGGGCAGCAAGGACGGCCCCCAACGCACGCCGGGCGACAGGGCGATATCGGCTTCACGCTCGGTCAGCAGCGCGTCACAGATGAGATCGTCCCAAGTGCCGTTGAAATTGCCGCGCCGATAGAGCAACTCATCAGTCTGGCCGATCACCTCGGCCAGCTCTGCCTCATAGGGCGCGCGCTGGTCGTTGATCAGCTGGCTGATCACCGGATCCGGCGCAATGACGTCGGAAAACACCGGGATCAGCTTGTGCCGCAGCCCCATCAGCTGGCTGTCACGCACATCCAGATCCACGCGGGAGACAAATTTACCATTGGACCCAGACGCAACAATGTGGGTCTGACCAACAAGAACCGGTTCCGGCAGCGCATCATGGGTGTGACCGGACAGGATCACGTCGATGCCACTGACCACACCGGCCATTTTCTTATCAACGTCAAAACCGTTGTGCGACAGCACCACAACAACATCCGCACCAGCGGCGCGTACCTCGTCGACCACCTCCTGCATATGTTCATCGCGGATCCCAAAGGAGTATTCCGGGAACATCCAGCCGGGGTTTGCAATCGGCATATAGGGGAAGGCCTGACCGATCACGGCTACCTTGGCCCCGCCGCTTTCGAAAAATTTGTAAGGTTTGAACAGCTCAGCCGGTTCATCCCATTCCGCGTCAAAGATATTCTGGCCAAGTGCGGCAAAGGGCAGTCCCTCGACGACCTCATTCACCCGGTCCGATCCCAGCGTGAACTCCCAGTGGAAGGTCATCGCATCCGGCTTCAACGCGTTCATCACATTGACCATGTCCTGGCCTTCGGTGTGATGACAGGTATAGGAGCCATGCCAGGTGTCGCCGCCATCCAGCAACAGCGCATCGGGCCGGTCAGCGCGGATGGCATTGATGATTGTTGCAACACGATCCAGCCCCCCGACCCGGCCATAGCCCTGCGCAAGCGACGCAAAATCATTGTAGGTCAATGCATAAGCTGAGGGGCTGCCATCGGCGATCCCATAGGCCTTGCGGAAATCCGCGCCGGTGATATGCGGAACATGGCCCTTATTGTCACCAACCCCAAGATTGACCGAGGGCTCACGAAAATAGATCGGCTTCAGCTGAGCGTGAATGTCCGTGACATGGATCAGGCTGATGTTGCCATAGGTGTCAAACTGCAGGAGCTGATCCTGTGTCAGCTTCTGCTGCGCTGCCAGTCTGGCCCAGCTGCCAAAACCTGAGGCCCCGACAAGCGCTGACGCTGCCATGGAGACCTGCAAGAAATCACGCCGCGAGATCATGGGTTCATCTTCCTACTGAGACACACGATATATTCGCATGTTTGAATGATATTGAGGGAAACGCGCCCCGCATCATCTCTGACACGGGGCCACGCGGATCAGTTGCGGACAGACGGTGCCTCGACCGAGAGGCCGTTGCCACGCGATGCGACATAGAGCTCCAGCGCCACAAACTCAGCCGAACCCGGTTTGTAAGTCTCGGCGCGGGTGTCACGCACGCAGCCTTTGAACCGCGCATGGGCCGTGTTCAGCTTAGTGTTCTTCAAGCGGTAGACCGGGAAGCCATTGATCTGGCCCTGGCTCAGATGGTCGGCGCGGATCATGTTGCCATAGTTGTCTTCATGGCAATTGGCACAGGAGAGTTCCAGCTGACCGGTGCGGGTGTAGTAGAGCTCCTTGCCCTGTTCCCAGGTGGACTGGGCCGGGCCGTCAATGGCCACGTTGACCGGCATCCCGCGCGATTGCACCGAAATCAGCGCTTCCATGGCCGCCATCTTGCCGCTGGTGTATTTCCACTTCTCCGCGCCCATCTGGTTCTCGCGGCAGTCGTTGATCTGCATGACGAGGGTACGCATCTCGCCTGCATCCTCGTTCCACTTGGGGTAAACCGCGCGGACGCCGACCATGCTCTCTTCGACATCGTCGTGGCAGGAGGCGCAGGATTTCTCCGCGGTGCCTTCAACCTTGGACCATGTATCCATTGCCTGATCGACAAAGACCATTGCAGGGTTGTCAAAATCATCCATCTGCAGCGCCTGCGTCTCATCCGAGCGGAAATGCCAGCCTGACATCACCTCGTCCAGCACATCAGCAACATGCGCGGGTGCGGCGGTCTTGGTGACCATTTCGATCTCGTCATTGACGACCAGCGTATCATCATCCGCCTCGGCAAAGGCGGTAACGGGCAAGGCCAGCGCCATGGCAATTGCGGTGATTGCCTTATTATTCATCTTGTTTCCTCCCTTGGGTGGTCGTCCCGCCCGGCGTTCCGGACAGGGCGTTTGCCTATGGATCCGGAAGGGATCAGCCGATCGCGATCGGTTTTTGTTCCGTGTAGACAGAACCGTCATCGTCGTACCAGGTGAAGACGAATTCACCCGCCTCGGGGACGGTGGCGTCGAACTGGAAGTAAGGGTTGGTGGAAATGGCGGGTTCCATGGCCACATCAACAACGGACTGACCGTTAAACTCGCAGGTAAAGCGATTGATGATCGACCGCGGAATGACGTTGCCTTCCTTGTCCTTGCGCTGACCGCTTTCCATGTTGTGGCTGATCAGCGTCTTGATGGTCACCGCTTCGCCTGCGGCTGCTTTCTTCGGGACTTTGACGCGGGGTTTTACACCGGATGCCATGTCGTTAACTCCTGATATCTATGGGGCGAACCTGACGGACAGGTCGCGCTTAGCCGCCGCAGCCGCCGATGGTCACCTTGACGGTCGCGCTTGCCTTGGCAAAGCTGCCGTCGGCCATTTTGGCAACTGCCACAATGTCTTGCGTGCCTGCGAGGCGAATCCGTGTGGCGGCTGACTGGCTGGCAGCCAACGGACCAAAGGTAAAGGTCGCGACGCCCGGGGTCGGGTTGCCCGTCGCCAGGATCATGATGGCGGAAGCACCGGGCGCATCGACCTCGATCGGTACGGTATTGCCGTTTTCGGCGATTTCGGGCGCGGTCAGTGTCAGGCCGGTGTCAGCCATATCAGCGCCACCCGTGAACTCTGCAATCCGATCCTCGGCTGCAGCAACGACACGCAGGGGCAGCATGGTCAGGGCAGCGGCCCCAAGGCCAAGGCCAAGTGTGTCGCGACGTGAGAACTCCATCGTATGTCTCCTTTGACGTTGATGGCGCAAAAGATCCCGGTCCTTTGCGTCAGTCTTCTTTCAGGGTCGCAAGAAATGCGACCACATCTTCGATTTCCTGGGCGGTCAGGATCGGCGGCAGCGGCTCGGTCCCCGCCTCGCCCGTGTAGGCATCGCCCGGCCGGATGAAGCCATCGACCTTGTAAAAGGCGGGCATCATCGTGCCGTCGAATGTCATCTTGGCATTGGCCACCAGACCGCGCAGCTCCGCCTCGCTCCAGCGGCTGCCGGCACCATCCAGCGCAGGGCCGATTTCACCGTGAAACGGCACATCCGACAGCGCGGACACCTGATGGCAGGCCACGCAATTGCCCTTGGATTTGTCGCCAACCAGCAATGCGCCGCTGGCGGCATCCCCGGCAGCTCCGCTGAGCGATACGGCAACAGCGCCGTCGTCGTCATAGGCGACCTCTTTCGGCGCGATCTCAGCGGCAAACGCAACTGTCCCGGCCAGACAGGCTGCCAGTGTCAGAGATATTTGCTTCATGTTTCCTCCCATTGGCTCCCACGCGCTTTGGCGTGCTTCGCTGGCGTTTACCCTAGGCGACCTCACCCGGCTAACGCAACATCAAATTCAGTAATTTGAATTTCATTATGTCGTTTCGACCGTTCAACCTATCCGGCCTCGTCTGCCCGACGGCACGCAGGCAAGGCCATCTTTGCTGCAAAGACGATCAAACCACCGGTATCAATCGGTGGAGCCGTTGTTCCGTTCCTGGATGCGGCGGGCATGGTAACGTTGAAAATCTTCTCCGTTATCAAGCAAATAGCGCTCTTCGTTCACCCATGTGAACATATCGAGCGTAGTGCCGACCCCAAAAGCACCGGGCATGATCGCCACCGCGGCCTGCGGCGCCGGAATCTCGGGCACCTCCTGCGGCAGGAACATCATTGTCGGGGTAAACAGAACGCCCCATTTTCGGGCCATGTCCTTCTCCGACAGGGTTTCACCGTCAAAATCCGTCACTTCGACATCGCCATATAGATTGAGCTGCACCACAAAGAAATTGTCGCCAATGTAGGACCCGACCTCGGGTGTCGGGAACACCTCCTCGTGCATCTTGGTACAATAGACACAGCCCCTTTGTTCAAAGAACAGCACCAGCCGCTTGCCCTCGGCATTGGCCTCGTCCAGATCCTCGCGCAGATCCTTGAAGGTCTCGCGCATCCAGGGGGTCTTGTGCAGGCCATCATCGCCGAGCTCCACCGCGCCCGCAGAGCCGACACAAAGCAGCCACAACAGTCCGATCATTAGTCGTTTCATCTCTTACCCTCCCAATACGGCCGCCATTCTGGGCCGCTCAGCCGATACTTGCAAAACCCGGGAACCACCGGATCATAGCCTCGGCAATATAACGCACGCTGCCCGTGGCGATCAGAACCGCAAAGATGATGAGCATTACGCCCACCCCCTTTTCCACCCAGGCAAAGGCAGACCGGTGGCGGGCCACAAACCTAAGAAAAGGCCCGACAAACAGCGCCGCCACCACAAAGGGCGCGGTCATCGCCGCGCCGTAGACCAGCAACAGCAGCCCGCCGCGCCAGATATCGCCAAGGCCAGAGGCAATCATCAGGATCGAGGCCAGGGCCGGCCCCACGCAGGGTGTCCAGCCAAAGCCAAAGGCCAATCCCATCAAATAGGCGCCAGCCAAGGTCGCGGGCGGCGCGGTGCTTTCGATCCGAGCCTCGCGAAAAAGCAGTGGAATCCGCAGGACCCCCAGAAAATGCAGCCCAAAGACCAGCAGCAATACCGCAGCGCCATAGGCCAGCACATCCATATATTGGCCAAACACCTGCCCCAGTGCGGTGGCTCCCATTCCCATCAGCACGAAGACAGTGGTCACCCCTGCGGCAAAGCAGATCGACGCCAGCACAAGGCGCCGCCGCGCGCCCAAAGCGATCTCGCCGTCGCTGCGCAGCTCCGCGATGGAAAGCCCTCCCATATAGGAGAGGTAAAACGGCACCATGGGCAGCACGCAGGGCGTGAAGAATGACAATAGCCCCGCAACAAGCGCTCCGAACAAAGAGATTTCCAGCATGTATCAAGGCCCCTTGCCATCTTCTGCGTTCGAACCAGACAAGACCACAGTTGCCGATCCACGTCGCGCCGAGAAGTATCTTCTGTCGGCTGCTGGCGGTCGATCTCCGTGTGCAAGCCGCGATTGCCCAAATCAGGCACAGCTCCAACAAGATGCGCGGGCCGCCGGTCACCCCGGTAGAAACTTGTACTATTCACATATTCAAATTACGTAGTACATATAGACACCCTTCATGCCGACCCGTCAATCACCGGCCGTGGCTCAGACATCGTACTTCACGGCCCCCACACAGATCATCGAGACAAATCGCATCATGGCCTTTTCTTCGCTGACCTCCCTGCCCTATCGCAGCTGCCGCGCCGCTGCCTCGGCGCTGGCAAAGGTCGCTGTCATGGCGGCATTGCCGCTGATCGCATCGGCCAGCGATGCCGCAGAGCTGGTGATGGTCGAGCAGCCGGGCTGCGCCTGGTGCGAACGCTGGGACGCGGAGATTGCGCCGATCTATCCAAAGACCGCCGAAGGCACCTTTGCCCCGCTGCGCCGGGCAGATTTGCGCGACATGCCGAAAGATCTGACGCTGTCACGGCGGGTCACATTCACGCCAACCTTCTTGATCGTTGAGGGCGGCCATGAGATGGCGAGACTGGAAGGCTATCCGGGAGAGGATTTTTTCTGGCCGCTGATTTCCGGTCTGCTGCAGGCGCACGCAGGCTTTGTGCCGCCCGCTGCCGAGCAACCAGACGCTGGACAAGCCCCCGACCAGCAGCCCGCCCCGATGGCCACCAATGGTTGAACCAGGAGAGAACACCGATATGGCCCTGCCACAGTTTTCCGCCGATATGGCCCCCGAAGATCTCGATACGATGGTGGACAATGCCACCCGCGCCTCGAATTTTCTGAAGGCGATCAGCCACGAGGGACGCCTGATGATCCTTTGCCATCTGGTCTCGGGTGAAAAATCGGTGACCGAGCTGGAAGAGCTGCTCTCCGCACGTCAGGCGGCGGTTTCCCAACAGCTGTCACGCCTGCGTCTGGAAGGTCTGGTCATTCCACGCCGTGAGGGCAAGGCGATCTATTACCGGCTGGCAGATGATCGTCCGCGCCGGATCCTGGAAGTGGTCTACGAGCTGTTCTGCAAGGAGGACTGATCGACGACCGGTCGGCCCGGCCACACTGGCAGCGGACCCTTCAGCCGCCAGCCCCGCAGCTCTTTCACCGGCGGAACCCGCACAAGATGCCCACCCCCCTGTCCGACCTCCTGAGCGATACGCAGCTGACCGCCCTGCTGGGGGTGTTTGGCGGGGTCCTGCTGGGATTGGCGGCGCGGCTGGGGCGGTTCTGCACGCTGGGCGCCATCGAGGATCTGCTCTATGGCGGCTCGTCCCTGCGTCTGCGGATGTGGGGCATGGCAATCGGCATGGCAATCCTGGGAAGTTTTGGCCTCATGGCTCTAGGCTGGCTGGATCCGGCGCAGTCGCAATATCTTGCCATTCGCTGGATGCCGCTGGCCTCTATCGGCGGCGGCCTGTTATTTGGCTATGGCATGGCCCTGAGCGGGATGTGCGGCTATGGTGCCATAGCCCGGCTCGGCGGCGGCGATCTGCGCAGCTTTGTCATCGTGCTGGTGATGGGCGTATCGACCTTTGTCGTGCTGACAGGCCCTCTCGCCCCGCTGCGCAACCTGTTTTTCCGGCAACAGAGCATCACCGATGATCTGCCCGCCGGCATCGCCCATCATCTGGCCAACTATCTTGGAGCGTCGGTCAGCGCTATCGGCCTTGCCATCGGCGGTGCGATCCTGCTGATATCCATCCTCGGGCGTGAGGTGCGCGAGTCTCCGGCCGCTATTGGCTGGGCTGCGCTGGTGGCGTTTGCCATCATCAGCGGCTGGGCAGGCAGCAGCCATATCGCGCGGACGGGGTTTGACGCGATACCTCTGGTCTCGCATTCCTTCTCCGCGCCGCTTGGCGAAACCATCATGTGGACAATGACCGGCAGCCTGCGGCCGATCAGCTTTGCCGTCGGCTCGGTCAGCGGCGTCTGGCTCGGTGCCTTTATCGGTTCGCTGATCAAGGGGCATTTCCGCTGGGAGGCCTGCGACGACCCGCGCGAGTTGCGCCGCCAGATCATCGGGGCCGCGATCATGGGGGGCGGCGCGGTCCTTGCAATGGGCTGCACGGTCGGCCAGGGGCTGAGCGCCTTTTCGCTGTTGTCGATTTCTGCCCCGGTGACCTTTCTGTCGATCTTTGCCGGGGCCGCTGTTGGGCTGCGCCAGCTGATCACCGGTTTTCGCCGCGCCGCCTGACTGCACTACCTGACTGCCCGCCTGACTGCCCTGCCGCGCGGCTCGCACCGGCTGCACGACAATGTGACTGCGATGCAGCCGCCGAGGCATTAACTTCGTAAGCAACGACAGGAGATCACGGCCATGTTTCAAAACGTGATGGGTTCGATGGCCCTCCGCCGCAGCCATCTGTTCGCTGCGGCCCTGGCCTTCGTGCTGCTTGCCGCAACAGGGTCACATACGATGGTTGCGACCGCCGCACCGCTGGCCGAGCGCCAGGGCTGGGCGGTTCATCAGACCCGCAAGCCCTACCCGCAGCTGGTCGAAGATGTGATTGCGGCGACGAAGGCGCAGGGTCTTGTCGTGGTGACGCAGGCCGGGCCGACCAAGGCCGCTGCGGCCCGTGGCATTACCATACCCGGCAACCGGGTGATCGGTGTTTTCAACAATGACTATGCGGTGCGGGTCCTCAGCCATTCCACCGCCGCAATGATCGAAGCCCCGATCCGCCTTTATGTGACCGAAGGCGAAGATGGCTTGGCGACGCTTTCTTATAAAACCGCAACCCATGTCTTTGCCCCCTATCTCGATGAAGGCGGGGCTGATCTCGCCGATATCGCGGCAGAGCTGGACCAACATCTTGATGCCATTGCGCAAAATGCGGCGCGCTCGGCGCCTTGACGCTCACACCCGCGTGAGGAGGCTTGCAACCTTGCCCGGTTCCGGCAATTTGGCGGCACTTGTTCACGAAGGGTGGATTTCATGACACAGACCGACACCGCGGCTGCGACGGCCACAGAACCATTGCGCGCGGCGGATGTGCTGGCCCGGCGACTATATGCCGCCGGATGCCGCCATGCCTTCGGCATGCCCGGTGGCGAAGTGCTGACGCTTGTCGATGCGCTGACCAAGGCGGGCATCCGCTTTCACCTTGCCAAACACGAGAACAGCGCCGGTTTCATGGGCGAAGGCGTGCACCACAGCGATGGCGCACCGGTTATCCTGGTGGCCACGCTGGGCCCGGGGGCGCTCAATGGGGTGAACGTTGTCGCCAATGCGCATCAGGACCGGGTGCCGATGCTGGTGCTGACAGGATGTGTGGATGCGGCGGAAGCGGCCACCTATACCCATCAGGTACTGGACCACCAGGCGGTTTTTGCCCCGATCACCAAGGCCAGCTATCGCCTCGACGCCGAGGCTGCGGGTGTGATCGCCGACAAGGCGGTGCGGATCGCAACCGCGCCGCGCAATGGGCCGGTGCATATCGATGTGCCGATCTCCGTCGCCGATTCCCCTGCCGGCACCCACCGTCCTTGCCTCGCGCCTGCCAGAGCAACGCAACCGCAGCCCGCTGACCTGGCGCAGGCGCGCGCGTGGCTTACCGAGGCCGAGCGCCCGCTGGCGGTGATCGGTCTTGACGCTGTTGCCGAGGCCGCATCCGCGCCGCTTCTGGCCTTTCTCGAACACTACCAGATCCCTTTTGTAACCAGCTACAAGGCCAAGGGCATCCTGCCTGAGAAGCACCCGCTTTGCCTTGGCGGCGCCGGGCTGTCGCCGCTCGCCGATCGTCACCTGCTGCCGCTGGTGCGCGAGGCCGATCTGGTTCTTGCGCTGGGGTACGATCCAATCGAGATGCGCCCGGGCTGGCGCAACGCCTGGGATTGTTCCCGCCAGCGGGTGATTGATATCTGCGCCGAGGACAACACCCACTACATGCACGCGGCCACTCTGACGCTGGTTGCCGGTCTTGCGCCCAGTCTGCGTGCCCTGACGGTTGGGGCGCAGCTCGCCGATGACACACAGCCGTCCCCGCAGCGCTGGCCCGAAGGTCAGCCTGAGGTGGCCCGGGCAGCCCTTCGCTCCGCCTTCACCCCGCAGGCGGACTGGGGACCCGCTGCGATCGTTGCCGAATGTCAGGCCACCCTGCCCGGCGATACGCTGGCGACGGCAGACAGCGGCGCCCATCGGATCTTGCTCTCGCAGATGTGGAGCTGCCATGAGCCTCGCGCCCTGATCCAATCCTCGGGCCTCTGCACCATGGGCTGCGCGGTGCCGATGGCCATAGGCCGCAAACTGGCAGAGCCGCAGCGCACGGTTGTCAGCTTCTCCGGTGATGCGGGTTTCCTGATGGTGGCGGGCGAGTTGTCCACCGCCGCCGAGCTTGGCGTTGCACCGATCTTTGTTGTCTTCGCCGATGCCAGCCTCGCATTGATCGATCTGAAGCAGCGACAGCGACGGCTGGATAACGCTGGCGTCGACTTCGGCCAGCACGACTTTGCCGCGATGGGCCGGGCCTTTGGCGGCCATGGCGTCAGGGTCCGCGACCGCGCAGGCCTGCGCGCTGCCTTGCAAGAGGCACAGCAGGCCGAGCGTTTCACCGTCATTGCCGCAGAATTCGAGCGGGAGGCCTATGATGGGCTCATCTGACCGGACATCCGAAGCCAAGCTGCCTCATGGCCCGCTGACCGGCATCAAGGTGCTGGACCTGTCCCGCATTCTGGCAGGGCCGACCTGCACCCAGATGCTGGGAGATCTGGGGGCCAGTGTGCTCAAGGTCGAAAACCCGCGAACCGGGGGCGATGACACCCGGCAGTGGGGGCCGCCCTATGTGGTGGATGGAGACGGTCACCAGTCGGATCTGTCGGCCTATTTCATGGCCGCAAACCGCAATAAGCGTTCGGTTGAGGTGGACATCGCCACGGCCGAGGGCCAGCAGGTCATACGTCGTCTCGCCGCCGAAGCCGATATTCTGCTGGAAAACTTCAAACCCGGCGGGCTTGCCAAATACAGCCTCGACTACGAGAGCCTGCACGCAGAGTTCCCGCATCTGGTCTATGGTTCGATCTCCGGCTACGGCCAGACTGGACCCAATGCCCATAAACCCGGCTATGACCTGATGGCACAGGGCTATGGCGGGATCATGTCGCTCACCGGTGAGCCTGAGGGCCGACCGATGAAGGTTGGCGTCGGCATCGCCGACGTAATGTGCGGAATGTATGCCTGTGTCGGCATCCTCGCAGCGCTGCGCCACAAGGAACAGACCGGCGAAGGCCAGCAGGTCGATATCGCGCTGGTGGATGCGCAGATCGCCTGGCTGATCAACGAAGGTGTGGCAACACTCAACACTGGCAGCGCCCCCAAACGGCGCGGTAATGAGCATCCCAGCATCGTGCCATATGGGTTATATGAGACCTCAGATGGCCATGTGATCCTCGCGGTCGGCAATGACGCGCAATTTGGCCGCTTCCTATCTTTTCTCGGTCTGGACGGGCTGGCGCGGGACCCGCGCTTTGCAACCAACCCGGCCCGCTTGCAGCACCGCGACGCGCTCGCCGATATCCTGGTACCGGCGCTGCGCCAATACCGCACCGATGAGGTGATCGCCGCGATGGAGGCCCGCAAGGTGCCAGCAGGACCGGTGCAGACGCTCGATCAGGTTTTTGCCTCTGATCAGGTGGCGGCGCGGGATATGACAATTGAAATGTCCTCTGCGGCGGGGCCGGTGCGTTTGCTTGGCAATCCGCTCAAATTCTCCCGGACGCCGGTGACCTACCGCCATGCGCCTCCAATCTGCGGCGCAGACAGCGACCTCCTTGCCAGGACCGCGGACCCGTTTTCGGAAGACGACAACTAAGAAAGCGGCGCAGCGCCGACCGAGAACAGGCAGACGCCCCGTCACCCTGGGGCGGCTGCCTGCTCAATATCTCTGCTATCCCCTTAAGACACCGCAGAAAACGCCTGTTTCTCGGGCTTGCAACCGGCAGGATCTGGCCGAGTGTTACAGAAACTGGCGGTGTTCGGCCAAAGTCGCGCTGCACGGGCTTGCCAGATTACAAAAAATGCGGGAAATCGCTGTCAATCAATATGGTTGGCCCATTAATCCGGCGAGATTGCACACGCCGCTTCACCAAACCGCGAGCGGGCATCGCGAGACGCGCGGCCGTGCTTTAGGCTCGACGACAAAGCACCTCTGCTTTCGTTTTTGACACGGATCGGACAAACGATGATGCAAGATATTTTTGGCCAGGACACCAGCCTGACAAACGCCGCGGCGCTCGAGAACTGGAACTGCGTTCAGATGGGGGTGTTGTCTCACGGCGCTGCCGCGCCGCAACATCTGGGCGCCCTGCTGGAGGCTGCACCGGAGTTTGCCATGGCCCAGGCGGCCAAGGGCATGTTTGTGTTGCTGCTGGGTCGGGCAGAACTGATGCAGGCCGCACGCGACGCCTATGCTGCGGCCAAGGCCGCCGAGGATGGTGCATTGCCACGCGAACGCCACTATATCGCGGCGCTTGGTGCTTGGCTGGAGGGCCGTCCATCGCTGGCGATTGCAGAGATGGAGACCGTGCTGCGCAGCCACCCCGAGGACGCGCTGGCGATGAAACTGAGCCACGCGATCCGCTTCATCCTGGGCGACAGCGCAGGTATGCGCCGGTCGATCGAGCGGGTCCTGCCCGCCTATGCGCCGGATCACGCCGGGCGCGGTTACCTGCTTGGATGCCACGCCTTTTCGCTGGAGGAAACCGGCGCTTATGACCTGGCCGAAGCAACCGGGCGTCAGGCACTCTGGATGGCACCGGATGATGCCTGGGGCCTGCATGCGGTGGCCCATGTCCATGATATGACGGGCAACTCCCGTGCCGGGCTTGACTGGCTGACCGGTCGCGAAGAGGCCTGGGCGCATTGCAACAACTTTCGCTACCACGTCTGGTGGCACAAGGCGCTGATGCATCTGGATCAGGGGCAGACCGAACAGGTGCTGGCGCTATACGATCACGAGATCCGCAAAGACAAAACCGATGACTACCGTGACATTTCCAACGCCACCTCACTGCTGATGCGGCTGGAGCTAGAGGGCGTTGCAATCGGTGACCGCTGGGAAGAACTCGCAGAACTCTGTGCCAACCGGACCGAAGACGGCTGCCTGATCTTTGCCGATCTTCACTATCTTCTTGCCCTGGTGGGCGATGATCGCAAGGTTGAGGCTGGCCAGCTGGTGCAGCGGATTCACGCTGATGCGCGTCGCGGCGCCAGCGAGAGCGATGGCCGCATGGCAACGCCAGGCTGCGGCCTTGCGCTCGGGCTCGAGGCCTTTGGCGAAGGTAACTACAGCGAAGCCTTCGGCTATCTCGCCAGCGGACGCAGTTCCCTGCAACTGGCAGGGGGCAGCCATGCCCAGCGGGACGTTTTCGAACGCGTGACCATTGATGCGGGCATCCGCGCGGGGCGTCTGGACGCGGTGGAGGCCATCCTCAACGAACGGCGCGCCCAGCGGGGCGGCGCCGAGGACAGCTATGCACAGGCGCGCCGTGCACTGATCGCTGCCGGACGTGGCGCGCCCTGCGCGCAAAGCGTCCCGGCAGAATAACAAAAGTAAGGACACAACAGCCTATGGCGACCATCTCGCCCTTTCCCGGTGCCAAGGGCACCGAGACCACTCCAGTGGCCAATCGCCCGGTTGCCCCGCAATCGGACGCGCAGACCCGCGCGCTTCGCGATCCCCGGCTGGATTTCTACCGCGGCATTGCGATGTTCATCATCCTGTGCGCTCATATTCCCGGGAACCGCTGGACCGGCTGGATTCCGGCCCGGTTTGGCTTCTCCGACGCGACGGAGATCTTTGTCTTCTGTTCGGGCATGGCCTCGGCCATCGCCTTTGGCGGCACCTTTGCCCGCCGCGGATGGCTAATTGGCAGCGCCCGCGTGGTGTTTCGCTGCTGGCAAGTCTACTGGGCCCATATCGGCCTGTTTGTCTTTCTCGCCACCACCATGGCGGCGCTGGATCTCTACGGGGCTTTTGACAAGAGCTATATTGCCTCGCTGAACCTGTTGCCGTTCTTTGAAAACCCGGTGCCGCAGCTGGTTGGGCTGATGACGCTCAGCTACGTGCCAAACTACTTTGACATTCTGCCGATGTATCTCGTCGTGTTGGGGCTGATGCCGCTGATGATGGGGCTGGAACGCGTCGGCGTCTGGGCAGTGGCGACCACCTCGATCGCGATCTGGCTGCTGGCCAACCCGTATATGATTGGCCTCGGGCCGAATGGGCTGTCGCTCTCCGCCGAACCCTGGTCGAGCCGCGAATGGTTTTTCAACCCCTTTGGCTGGCAGCTGCTGTTCTTCACCGGCTTTGCCTTCATGAAAGGCTGGCTGCCCGCCCCGCCAGTCTCACGCGGACTGATGATCATAGCGACCGCGTATCTGCTCCTGCTGGCGCCCTTCGGCTCCTGGAAAGTCTTCCTCTGGGTCGAAGCCTGGAACACCGGTCTGGCGGAGCTGATCCGACCGACCTGGCAGCTGACAGCCGAATGGCGGGAAAAAACCGACTTTGGCCTTTTGCGCTATGGCCATTTCCTGTCGCTAGCCTACCTCGGCTGGGTGGTTGCGGGCGAAGGCGGTCGCCGTCTGATCGCCTCCGGGCAATCCACACCCGCGCGGATCTGGGCCGTGCTGCTGTCGCTGATCACCAAAGTCGGTCAGCAATCGCTTGCGGTCTTTGTGTTTTCCATGGCGCTGGCCCGGTTGCTGGGCTTTGCCATGGATCTCACTGACAGGTCGATCATGACGACTGCATTTTTTAACCTCACCGGGTTTGGCCTGATCATCGGCTGCGCCTATATCGCTGCCTGGTTCAAATCACATCCATGGAAAACCAAGAGATGAAAGAATTCTCGCGACGCACCTTTCTGGCAACCGCCCTGGCCAGCACGGCCCCGCTTGCGCTTGGCGCGCCGACCTCGCCTGCGCGTGCGACCGGAGGCCCTGCATTCTCGCGCGAAACGGTTGTGGCGCTGGCGCGCGAGTTGGCGGCCGCCCCTTACGCGCCCCGGCCCAGCGTGCCGCAGGACTGGCAGGAGCAGACCTATGAGGAATACCAGACCCGCTGGTTCCGCAGCCGCGATGCGCTCTGGTCGAAGACCCCGCGCAGCTACAATGTCGATTTCTTTCTGCCCGGCCTTTATTTCCCGCGCCCGGTCGAGATCTACACCGTGGAAAACGGCCTCGCCCAGCCGGTGGCCTTTGACCTGTCGCTGTTTGACAAAACCGACAAAGCCCCCGACCTCAGCGTCGACGACAGCCTCGGCTACTCCGGTTTCCGGCTGCGGACCGATCTAAAGGAACCCGGCAAGAAAACGGAATTCTGCGTATTCCAGGGCGCGAGTTATTTCCGGGCCATCGGGGCTGCACATACCTATGGGTTGTCGGCGCGCGGCCTGGCGGTGAATACCGCTACCTCCAAGGGCGAAGAATTCCCTGAATTCATTGCCTTCTGGCTCGAAGCTCCAGTTCCCGGCCAAAAGAACATGATCGTCCATGCGCTGATGGATTCGCCGTCTGTCACCGGGGCCTACCGGTTTGACATATTGCCGGGGCAAGACACGGTGATGGATGTCGAGGCGCGCCTGTTTGCACGTGCGGAACTGGACAATATCGGGCTTGGACCACTCACCTCGATGTTCCTGTTTGATCAGACCAATCGCAACCGGTTTGACGATTTCCGCCCTGCGGTTCACGACAGCGACGGTCTGCTGGTGGTCAACGGCAACGGCGAGACCCTGTGGCGCCCACTGGCCAACCCCAAGACGCTGCAGCTGTCGTCCTTTGTCGATGAAAACCCGCGTGGCTTTGGCCTGATGCAGCGCCCGCGGCTGCTGTCTGATTATGAGGATCTGGAAGCGCATTATCACCAGCGCCCGGCGCTCTGGGTTGAGCCGAAGGGTGATTGGGGCAAAGGCGCCGTCACGCTGGTCGAAATCCCGGCGGACAAGGAAATCTACGACAATATCGTGGCCTATTGGCGCCCCCGCGACAGCTACGCCCCTGGCTCAGAGATTGCCATTGACTATCGGCTGACCTGGGGCAACGGCCCGGATCTGCCGGTGCCACAGGTGATCAACACCGCTGCGGGCGCGCGCATCTTTGGTGATCCGGGTCGGATCATCACCATCGATTTCGCCGCCCATCCGCTGTTTGCCGGTGGCGTTGATGATCTAAAGGCGCATATCACGTCACCTCATGTCACCCCAACCGAAGGCGTGTTGCAGCAAAACCCGGAAACTGGCGGGGTGCGGTTGGCCTTTGCCTTTGACCCGGGCGAACGCGACCACGTCGAATTGCGCGCTGAACTGCGCAAGGATGATCAGCCCGCCTCCGAAGTCTGGCTTTACCGGTGGACCAAATGACCAATTTCTCCCTGACCCCACCGGAACAACCGCTGGCTATGCCAGAGCAGAATTTCGGTGCCCATTTTCAGGATCACGCCTGCCCCTTACCCGGTGACAGCGTGGCAACCGGCGGACAGCCCAGCGAGTCAAGCCAGCGTCAGGTGGCGCTATGGCGTGTTCTGGCCTTCTCTCCGGCGATGGCCGCTACGGGGCTGTTGACCTGGGGTATGAAGGACTGGTTCGCGGCAGACGGGTTTTCCATGCTGGAGGTCGCACTTCTGGTGTTGATCGCGTTCAATTTCTTCTGGATCTGCTTTTCGGTCTCTACCGTCCTTCTGGGTCTCTGGGGCCTGTCCCAGCGCCCCCGCGCGCTGGGACGAGGCCGCCCGCAGCGGATGAAGGTCGCGCTCCTGATGCCGATCTACAACGAGGTCCCCTGGTATGTACTTGGCAATGCCCAATCCATGCTGGAAGAGCTGCACGCCCGTGGCGGTGTCCATGACTATGCAATGTTCATCCTGTCCGACACCCGCGACGATGCCATCGCCGCAGAGGAACGTGCCAGTGTCGAGGCCCTGCGCAGTATGCTCCCCGCAGGGGCCCAGCTCTATTATCGGCGCCGCGATGACAACGCAGGACGCAAGGTCGGCAATATCGCCGACTGGGTGCGCCGGTGGGGCGCCGGCTGGGACGCCATGCTGGTGCTCGATGCCGACAGCCTGATGACCGGGCGCGCCATTGCCCATCTGGCCGACGCGCTGGCCCGTGATCCCGGCGCAGGTCTGATCCAGAGCTATCCGCAGCTGATAGGTGCGCATTCCGTCTTTGGCCGGATGCAGCAGTTTGCCAACGGCGTCTACGGCCTGGCTCTGGCCGAAGGTCTAGCCCGCTGGGCAGGGCATGAAGGCAATTACTGGGGGCATAATGCGATCATCCGCACCCGTGCCTTTGCCGCCTGTGCGGGGCTGCCGCCGCTGCGCTCTGTCTTTGGTGGTGAAAAGCTGATCATGAGTCATGATTTCGTGGAGGCCGGGCTGCTGCGTCGCGCCGGTTGGAGCGTGCAGTTCCTGCCCCGCATTCGTGGGTCTTACGAAGAAACTCCGCAGACGCTGATTGATCACGTGCTGCGGGATCGGCGCTGGTGTCAGGGCAATCTACAGCACCTGAACCTGCTCAACGCCAAGGGGTTTCGCGCCTTGTCACGCTTTCATCTGCTGCATGGGGCCATCGGCTACCTGATGGCGCCAGTCTGGTTCGCCCTGCTGGTGATCTGGGCGCTGATCGGACGTGGCGAGGAAGCTTCGGTCCTGACCTATTTCAGTGAAACCAATCCGCTGATGCCCTCCTGGCCGGACATGTCAGAGCCGCGCCATGTGCTGGTGATCCTGCTCATCTATGCCATGCTGCTCGCCCCAAAGCTTCTGGCCGTGGCGGCGCTGCCGATGACCGGGAGCCGCTTCTCCGACTATGGCGGCGCGGGCGCCTTTGCCCTGTCACTGTTGACGGAAATCCTGCTCGCGATCCTTTATGCGCCGATCCTGATGGTTCAGCAGATGATCGCGGTGCTGCGCACCGCCTTTGGCCTCCAAAAGGGATGGGCGCCGCAGGCACGCGACGGTGGCAGCTACTCCTGGCGCACGCTGTTCACCTGCCACGCGCTGGAAACCGTCAGCGGCATCGCGCTGTGGACGGGGATTCTTGCCGGCGTGGTATCCGTCTGGCTATTGCCAATCGCCGTATCGCTGATCCTTGCGGTGCCCCTTTCGGCCCTGTCGGGCGTACCGTTGCAGCGCTTCGCCAAAGCCCTTCTGGCCACCCGTGAGGTCCATAACGAGCCCCGCATCACCCGCATCGCCCGTGCCAGACGGGACAGGTTGCGTCTGGCATTGGAGCGATCCCCCGCCCATCCCACAGCCGCTGAGTAAAAAAGACAGTTCAGGCGAAAATATCCACAATTTGCATCAAGTTGAAAATTCCGGCAGGAACCATCAGGTTTCGCCGGAATTTATTATTGAGAATTCACAGCCACCCCATCGACGCCACATGTTGCACTACTGCGACAGCGGGCGATCCTCGAACCAATCGGCAAGCCATGCGGCCCAGCCCTCCGGCACCCGGTGCCCGCCGTCGAAAAGCACCACGTCGATATCCGCGCCTGTACCGCAGGCCCATCGGCGCCGCAGGGTGCCACCTTCAGATCCGCTGTGGCTTGGCGCGTGTGTCGTGCAGCCGTTGGTATCGCGCCACAGCTCAAGCCCGGCAAAGATATCTCCCTGCTGAAAACGACGATTGCCAAGGTATCGGCCTTCCAGCGGCACCACCTCATCGCGCCAACCATGAGTGTGCATCAAACGCACCGGACCGGTGCAGCTCTCAGGCTGCGGCCGCCAGAAACTGCCCGCAATCGTTGCGTAAGCGGCAAATTGATCGGGGGTTGCACAGGCCAGATAGCTGACCATGAAGGCACCTGCGGAAAATCCTGATAAAACAACGGATTTCCGGTCGATATTAAACCTATGTTCAGCATCTGCCAGCACCGCCTCAAGAAACGCGGATTCGTCGCGGCCACCGAAATCCGGCAAGAACGCCCAAGTGCGAGGGCCACCGGGATTGCGCGGCAGCGCCGTGGGGGCGATCACCGCGTAGCCCCGATCGTTCAACCCATCGACCATCGCGCGATTGCGCAATGCAGCCTCACCCGACCCGCCGTAGCCGTGCAGGAACATCACCGCCGGCAGCGCTTTCTCATCGCCGGTATCCGGCAGCACGATGTGATAGTCGCCCCCGTCAATCTGGCAGGCATCGGCGAGGGGCCCGCATCCAGCCTGTAGCGCCGAGCCGAAAAGCAGGCCCGACAGAGCAACGCTTACGCCCGGCCAGAGGCGCCCCATACCTGCTATCACCCGTTTCATCAGCCCTGCCCCGTCCAGCGCGCGACCGGCAGATTACTGCGCAGCCATCCCGGCCCGGCGGCGGAGCCGAGCATCCCCTCCGGCACGTCGATCACATTTGTATAACCGGCCGCGTCCAGCGCCAGCGTCACCCGGGCGGAGCGCACACCGCGCGCGCAGATCAGGGCCAGCGGCGCGCTGCGATCACCACCGGTGACGCGATCAAGCGCGGCCAGAAAATCCTCACGCCGCATGTCGATCTGATGGCTGCCCACTGGCACACCGCTGGCCCGCCACTCACGCGGTGTGCGGATATCTACCAGGATCAGCTCCCCCGCCTTGGCCCTGGCAAATGCGTCCTCAACCGACAGGCGGGGACGGTCATGGGCCGGGGGTTGCCTGCGCCACCATGTATATCCACCGCCCCCCGCAATGGCGATCCCGGCGAAGGCCACACCGGCCTGAAGCAATCGACGCCGCGAGATCAACGGATCACCCGCCTCCGCCTCAGCTGCCGGGTCACTGTCCGCGCCATCAGTCTGAGGGCCGGAGTTATCTGACCGTTTTGATTGAGAATGCGACATCTGGCCTCTCCCCGCGCTGCCGGCGCCGTCCTACATGACCCAAGACCTAGCAGGTTCCTGCAAAGTGTTCAGCCTGAGACATCCCGCATGGTGATCAAGTTGTTGTCAACCTGACACCGGGCCGCGCCAAATTGCTGCCGCGGGCAAAAAACTCACCGGATCGCTGCCTTTGCAGGGTTTGCAGGCGCGGTCGGGGCTGGCACAGTTGCGAAAAATTGCTTAGGCACCAAACGATCTGGCCTTGTGCATGGAGGAGAACCGCACGTGTCCCTGTTCCTGATTGCAGCCCTGCCCTTTCTCGGCGCGGTATTCCCCGCGCTATTGATCCGTGCCGGGCGCAATGCCTCGGCATCGGCGGCAGGCCTGACAACATTGCTCGCGTTTGTCGGACTGATGCTGCACGCCCCGGCGGTGATGCGCGGCGAAGTTATTCAGGCGCAATTCGACTGGCTGCCGGCGCTTGGGCTGAATGCCAATTTCTTCCTCGACGGCCTGGGCTTTCTCTTTGCCGGGCTGATCCTTGGAATTGGCCTGCTGATCATCCTATATGCCCGGTTCTACCTGTCGCGCGAGGATCCGATGGGTAATTTCTACACCTATCTGCTGCTGTTTCAGGGCGCGATGGTGGGGATTGTCACCTCGGACAACATTCTGCTGCTGCTGATCTTCTGGGAGCTGACGTCGCTCAGTTCCTTCCTGCTGATCGGCTACTGGAAGCATCTGCCCGAAGGACGTCAGGGCGCGCGAATGGCGCTGACTGTTACCGGCGCCGGTGGCCTTGCCATGATCGGTGGCATGCTGATCCTCGGCAATATCGTCGGGTCTTATGATCTGACCGTGATCCTAGGCGCAAAGGAGGTCATTCAGGCTTCGCCGCTCTATCTGCCGGCCCTGATCCTGATCCTGATTGGCGCCTTCACCAAATCGGCGCAGTTCCCGTTTCATTTCTGGCTGCCGCACGCCATGGCCGCACCGACGCCGGTGTCGGCCTATCTCCACTCCGCAACCATGGTGAAGGCAGGCCTGTTCCTGATGGCGCGGATGTGGCCTGTGTTGGCCGGTACGCCGGAATGGTTCTACATCGTCGCAACGACGGGTCTGATCACGATGGTGCTGGGGGCGATCATTGCCCTGTTCAAGGATGATCTGAAGGCGCTTCTGGCCTTCTCCACCGTCAGCCACCTGGGCCTGATCACCATGCTTCTGGGGTTTGGTACCAAATTTGCTGCCGTCGCCGCCGTTTTCCACATCATCAACCATGCCACCTTCAAGGCGGCTCTGTTTATGAGCGCGGGCATTGTCGATCACGAGGCCCACACCCGCGACATCAAACGGCTGGGCGGCCTGCGGCACCTGATGCCGATCACCTTTGCCATCGCCACGGTCGCGGCCCTGTCGATGGCTGGCATTCCGCCCTTCAACGGTTTCCTGTCGAAGGAGATGATGCTGGAGGAAGCCGTTCACACGGTCTGGGCGGGTTCACATTATCTGGTGCCGGGTCTAGCGCTATTGGGGGCCTTGTTCTCCGCCGCTTATTCGTTCCGCTTCATCGCCCATGTCTTCCTCGGACCAAGGCGTGACGACTACCCTGCGACCCCGCATGATCCCGGCACCGGCATGTGGCTGGCCCCTGCGTTTCTGGTTGGTCTTGTCGTGCTGATCGGCCTGTTCTCGGCCAAGATCGTCGGGCCGTTGGTGGCCACTGCGGCCTCTGCCGTGATTGGTGGCGAGAAACTGCCCTATTATTCGCTGAAACTCTGGCACGGATTTACTCCGGCGCTTTATATGTCGATGGCGGCGGTTGCCGGGGGTGTCGTCCTGCTGATGCTGCACAAACCGCTGATGCGTATGTGGGATGCCGCACCGCGCCCGGAGGCGAAGGTGATTTTCGAGGCGCTGATCGGCGCGCTCACACGGCTTTCGCGTGCCATTACCGACGGTATGCACAATGGCTCGATGCCACGCTATGCCGGGATCATGATCACCTTTACCGCGGTACTGTCCTTCTATGCCTATCAATCCGGCACATTGGCGGCGCCGACCCGCAGCCTTCAGGATGTCGGGCTGATCCCGATCCTTGGCTGGGCCAGCCTGCTGATCGCAACCGGTTTTCTGGTTGCCATGCACCGCAACCGCCTGCTGGCGCTGGTGCTGATCGGCGTTGTTGGACTGGTGGTGTCGATGGGCTTTAACTACATGTCAGCGCCGGATCTCGCTCTGACGCAGATTTCGGTCGAAGTGGTCACCATCATTCTGATGCTGCTGGCGCTGAACTTCATGCCCAAGGAAACCCCGGTCGAAAGCTCTGGCGGCGCCCGCCTGCGCGACATCTCCATTGCCGGCATCTCAGGCCTTGGGGTTGCGGGGCTGATCTATGCACTGATGACCCGTGATTTCATCGGCGAGACGATTTCCGGCTTCCACCTTGAAAACTCCTACAAGGGCGGCGGCGGCACCAATGTCGTCAATGTGATCCTGGTGGATTTCCGAGGCTTCGACACCTTTGGCGAGATCATCGTTCTTGGCATTGCCGCGCTGGTGATCTTTGCGCTGACCGAGGCGGTGCTGGGCACCCGCGTGCGGGCCTATCTGCTGAACCGCAAGCCCGATCTGCCGCAGGCCGGTGACTCGCATCCGATGATGATGGTGGTGGCGACCCGCGTGATGATGCCGCTGGCGCTGATGGTGGCGGCCTATATCTTCTTCCGGGGGCACAACCTGCCCGGTGGCGGCTTTATCGCCGGGCTGATCGCGGCGATTGCGGTCATCATGCAATATATGGCGTCGGGCTTTGCCTGGGCGACCGAGCGGCAGCGCTACCCCTATCATGGCATCATCGGATCCGGTGTGCTGATCGCCGCCGCAACCGGCATGGGATCATGGTTCAGCGGCAAGCCCTTCCTGACCAGCGCCTTTGGGTACATCCACTGGGAACCGCTGGAAGAATTTGAATGGGCAACTGCTGCGCTGTTCGACCTTGGCGTGTTTCTGGCAGTTGTTGGCGCTGTGCTGCTGGCGCTGGAGAGCCTGTCACGCTTTGCCTGGCAGCCTGGCACCGACAGCACCCACGCGATGGATATCAACCCGGCCCGCGATGACGTGGCCATGACCGAGAACGAGGGCTGACTATGGAAATTCTAGTCGCTTCGGCCGTGGGCGTCCTGACCGCGGCCGGCATCTACCTGATCCTGCGCCGACGCAGCTTTCCCGTCATCCTCGGGCTGTCACTGATCTCCTATGCGGTGAACGTGTTCCTGTTTGCCACTGGCCGCTTGATGACCAACGCCCCTGCGATCCTCAATAAATACGAAGAGGTCCCCTATACCGACCCGCTGCCGCAGGCTCTGGTGCTGACCGCGATCGTGATCTCCTTTGGCATGACGGCCGTTGTGGTGATGATTGCGCTGGGGGCCTATCTGTCGTCGCAGGATGACCGGATCAATCTCAGCGATGATGATGCCAAAGTTGGAGATGACGCATGAACCACCTCGTGATTGCGCCGATTGTCCTGCCGGCAATCGTCGCGCCCTTTATTATCATGGTCCTGCGCTACCATCTGGACCTGCAACGGATCTTCTCGGTCGCCAGCAGCCTGCTGGTGCTCTGCCTGACCCTGGCGCTGGCAGCGCAGGCCGCCGACGGCACCGTGCAGGTCTATGAGCTGGGTGACTGGCCTGCGCCTTTTGGCATCGTGCTGGTGCTGGATCGCCTGTCGGCAATGATGATCGTCCTGACATCGGTTCTGGCGCTGGCTGTCGTGCTCTACGCGATTGGCACCGGCTGGGATTCTCGCGGCGCCAATTTCCACGCGCTGTTCCAGTTCCAGATCATGGGCATTCTCGGCGCCTTCATGACGGGCGATGCCTTCAACCTGTTCGTGTTCTTCGAAGTGCTGCTGATTGCCTCCTACGGGTTGATGATCCACGCAGGCGGCGCCAAGCGGTTTCAGGCCGGCGTGCAATATGTGGTCTACAACCTCCTGGGCTCGACCCTGTTCCTGTTTGCGCTCGGCACGATCTACGCCGTCACCGGCACGCTGAACATGGCCGATCTGGCGGTGCGCGTGGCCGAGATGTCGGGCGAGGAAACCGCCCTGCTGCGCGTTGGTGCGGTCATGCTGCTGCTGGTCTTCGCGATCAAGGCTGCGGTGCTGCCGCTGCATTTCTGGCTGCCCGCCTCCTACAGCCATGCCCCGCTGCCGGTGGCCGCGCTGTTTGCGATCATGACAAAGGTCGGCGCCTATGCAATCCTGCGGGTCTACACGCTGATCTTTGGCCCGGATGTTGCGATCACCCAAGGGCTGGTCGGCGATTGGCTGCTGCCTGCCGCCATGGTCACGCTGGCCGTCGGCGCCATCGGTGTCCTCGGCTCGCGCGAGATCGGGCGACTGGTCGCCTTTGGGGCGATCACCTCGATGGGGACACTGCTGATTTCCATTGCCCTGTTCACCCCTGCCGCAACCGGAGCCGCGCTCTACTACATCGTCCATTCGACGCTAGCGACGGCGCTGATGTTCCTGATTGCCGATCAGGTCATGGAACGCCAGGGCGGTGCTATTGCCGCCCTTCGTCTGATGCCGCAGAGCGGCTTGCTGTCGGTGATGTTCTTTATCGCCGCTATCGCGCTGGCCGGTATGCCACCAGTCTCCGGCTTCATCGGTAAGCTGCTGGTGATGGATGCCGCGCGCGATCATGACCTGGTCTGGTGGATCTGGGCGGTCATTCTGCTCGGCTCGCTTGTGACCATCGTTGGTCTGGCTCGTGCAGGCACGCTGATCTTCTGGAAAAGCCATGGTCTGCAGGCAACCGACGGCACGGTCGCATCCGATGCAGGTGACGAGGATCTTCTCGACGGCAACGCCACCGCAGCCCCAGCGGCGGCGCCGGTCCTGCCGCTTGTTGTCTGCTTTGGGCTGATGGCGGCGATTGTGCTGCTCACCCTCTTTGCCGGGCCGATGACCCGCTATGCCGACGCCACGGCGGCCCAGCTGTTCACCCCAACCGCCTACATCGAAACTGTCCTTGGGGGGCTTTGAAATGAAGCTGATGCGCCGCGTACTGCCACACCCGATCCTGACACTGGTGCTGACCGCAACCTGGCTGTTGCTGGTGAATGGCTGGTCGCTCAACTCGCTGGTGTTCGGATTCATGCTCGGGGTTTTGATCCCCTTCCTGACACAGCCCTACTGGCCCCAACAGCTGAAGATGAAAGGCCCGGTGAAGATCGTCGGCTACATCCTCATCGTACTCTATGATATCGTGGTGGCCAATCTGGTGGTGGCCAAGATCGTCCTGTTCAAATCCAATGCCAGCCGCCACCCCAATTGGGTGACGATCCCGCTGGACCTGCGCACACCCGAAGCGATCACGGTGCTGGCAGCGACCATCACCATGACACCGGGGACCGTCTCTGCCGATCTCTCAGCCGAAGGTCATGCGCTGCTGGTCCACTGCCTTGACGCGCCGGACCCCGAAGCGGTGCGCGACGAGATCAAGGACCGCTACGAACGCCGCCTGAAGGAGATTTTCGAATGATCGAAACAGCTGCAATCTTTGCGTTTGTCTGCTTTGCGCTGTCGCTGCTGATGAACCTGTGGAAAGTTGTCTCCGCCGAGGATGTTGCCGACCGGATCCTGGCGCTGGATACGATGTTCATCAACGCCATCGCGCTGATGGTGCTCTATGGGCTGGCGCTGGGAACCGAGATCTTCTTTGAGGCGGCAATGATCATCGCCATGCTGGGCTTCGTGTCCACAGTGGCCTATGCGCGCTTCATCCTGCGCGGCAATATCATCGAGTGAGGAGAGATCATGGACCTGTTCTTTGACATCGTGATCGCCGGATTTCTCGTGATCGGCGGCATCTTCGGTATAGTGGGATCATTTGGCCTGTTGAAGCTCAACGACCGCATGTCCCGGCTGCACGCGCCCACCAAGGCGACGACGCTGGGTGTTGGCGGTGTGCTGCTGGCCTCGATGACCCATGCCGCCGTCTACGAATACCACCTGTCGGTGCATGAGCTGATGATTACGCTATTTCTGTTCCTGACGGCGCCGATCACGGCAAATTTCATTGCCAAGGTTCACATCCACCGGCACGACACGCCAGACAGCCTGCCAGACGCAGGTAAAGATAAGATATGGGCGACGCATAAACTGCCCGAAAACGAAGTGATCGGCCCAGAGGTCTGATCTCCCAGCGCCCCCGCCCGTCCGGCGGGGGTCTTTCATCCGGGGCGGAGCCTGTCCGGGTGAGCCAGCCCAGCCCGGTGACACATAGATGATGCACGCAGCCCCCCTCCCCCTGACCAAAGACGTGGTATTGATCGGCGGCGGCCACACCCATGCGCTGGTGCTGCGCAAATGGGGTATGCGGCCCCTCGCCGGAGCGCGCCTGACCGTGATCAACCCCGGTCCGACCGCCCCCTACTCCGGCATGTTGCCGGGCTTTGTCGCCGGGCTTTACGCGCGCGAGGCGTTGGATATTGATCTGGTGAAGCTGGCACGCTTTGCCGGGGCGCGATTGGTGCTCGGGGCGGCTGATCACATCGACACCGATAGACGCGAGGTCCATGTCTCGGGCCGCCCCCCAATTGCCTATGACATTGCCGCAATCAACCTGGGCATCACCTCTGCCATGCCCGATATGCCGGGATTTGATGACCATGCGATCCCGGCAAAACCACTCGGCCGTTTTGCGGAAAGCTGGGCCGCGTATCTGCACGGCGACAGCGCCGCCCATGTTGCGGTGATCGGTGGCGGTGTGGCCGGAGTGGAGCTGATCCTCGCCATGGCCCATGCGCTGCGGGCCCGGGGCCGGACGGTGCAAGCCACGTTGATTGATCGCAGCGAAATCCTGACTGACACCGGCACCAAGTCCAGCGCCCCGCTGCGCGCTGCGCTGCGCGGTCTTGATGTCACCGTGATAGAACACGCGAAGATTGCCCAGATCGAGGCCACTCATGTGTTGCTGGCGGACGGCCGCGCAATCCGGTCCGATTTCACAACCGGGGCGGCGGGTGCACGTCCCTACCCCTGGCTCAACGGAACCGGGCTGGACCTGCACAGCGGGTTTCTCTCGGTTGATGCCTATTTGCAGACCAGTCGCAAAGGCGTCTTTGCTACCGGCGACTGCGCTCATTTCAGCCCCGACCCGCGTCCGAAGGCCGGGGTCTATGCGGTGCGTCAGGCGCCGATCCTCTATCATAATCTGCGCGCCAGCCTGACGCGGGATCCGCTGCGCCGCTACCGCCCGCAGAAAGACTATCTGAAACTGATCTCGATGGGCGGCAAAACCGCTGTTGGAGAACGCTTTGGACAGACCTTTTCGGGCGGTTGGATCTGGCGCTGGAAAGATCACATCGATCAGGGCTTCATGGCGCAGTTCCGTGATCTGCCGCAGATGGATCAGCCGGCGCTGCCCCCCGAACACACCCATGATCTGCCAGAGGCGCTTGGCCATAAACCGATGTGCGGAGGTTGCGGTGCCAAGGTTGGCGCGCGCACGCTCAAGGCGACGCTCCGATCGCAGCCGCATACTCAGCGCGCGGACATCACCCCGCTTCCCGGTGATGACGCCGCGCTGCTGATAACGGGCGGGCAAAGGCAGGTGATCAGTACAGATCACCTGCGGGCCTTTACCGCCGACCCCGTGGTGATGGCCCGTATCGCGGCGGTCCATGCGCTTGGCGATATCTGGGCGATGGGCGCCGAGCCGCAGGCCGCGACCGCCAACTTGATCCTGCCCCGACTGTCGGCGGAACTTCAGGCCCGGACCCTTGATGAAATCATGTCTGCCGCCGGTGACATCCTGAGGAAAGCCGGCGCCGAGATCGTTGGTGGCCACACCTCCGTGGGAGACGAGCTGACCATAGGGTTTACCGTGACCGGACTATGCGACGCGGCGCCCATCACCCTGGCCGGGGCACAGCCGGGTGACGCCCTGATCCTGACAAAACCGCTGGGCACCGGGGTGATCATGGCGGCGGAAATGGTGGGAAAGGCCGAGGGTGCCTGGGTCGCCGCGGCATTGACGTCGATGAGCCAGTCGCAGGACAAGACCGCCGAGCTTCTGCACGCCGCACATGCGATGACCGATGTGACCGGATTTGGCCTGCTGGGCCATCTGCTGGGGATTTGCGAAGCCTCCGCTGTTGGAGCTGAACTGGACCTCGGGGCAATTCCTGCGCTGCCCGGTGCCGCCGCACTGACAGCACGCGGGGTCAGGTCCTCGCTCTTTGAAGAGAATGCCGCGCTTTTGCCGCAGATAACCACCGGCGGGCCACAGGACCTGCTGTTCGATCCGCAGACTGCCGGTGGCCTGCTGGCCGCACTGCCGCGCGATCAGGCCGAGGCGCTCTTACCCGTACTCCGCAGATACGCAGCTGAGGCCGCGATCATCGGCCATATCACCGGCTCTGCGGGCGCGATCACGCTGATCTGAAGTTGCGGCTATAGCCGGTCCAGCTCAAGACGCAGATCCGCGGCCAGCCGGTCAAGATCGGGCTCCCGCAGGTCGGTTGCCCCCAGGGTGGTTATCACATCGGCACCGATGGCCCGGCGCGCAGTCTCATAGGCGGGGTCGTAATGCTGCGTGATGAGCGCCTCCGTCAGCGCCGGTTTGTCGCCTTCGGCAATCCTCTGCAACCAGCCATCGACCACCGCATTGGAGCGATGTGCCCGCAACCCATCGAGACGCACGCGCAGCATCTCAGTGTTTGACAGAATATCATCATAACCCGCCAGCAAGTATCGACAACGCGCCGCCACAGGTGCGTGGATTTCGATCCGCGGAGCCTGTTTCATGGCCGCCCAGAGCTGCGGTGGGATGATCCGTGCGCCGATCTTGCTCGACTCCGCCTCCACCAGCACCGGGCGTTTCGGGTTCATCCGTGCCAGTTGACCGGCCAATGCGGATTCAAACGCCTTCTGGCTGGGCTGCGGGGTTGGGTGATCGCCAAGCAGCGAGCCACGATGATGTGCCAGCCCCTCGAGGTCCAGAACCTGTGCGCCAAGCAGTCCAACACGCTGGAGGATATCGGTTTTTGCAGTGCCCGTGTAGCCATCCAGCGCCACGAAACGATGCGGCAACGCGGCTTTATAGAGATAGTCATGGACCAGTCTGCGGTAACTTTGGTAGCCGCCCTCGACCACATCCGCCCGCCATCCAATCTGCTGCAACAGCCAAGTAAAACTGCCGGACCGTTGCCCGCCGCGCCAACAGTAGACCAGCGGGCGCCAGGATCCCGGATGATGGCTCAGCCGTTGCTCAATATGGTCGGCAGCATTGCGAAACACCTTCGCCGCACCGACCTTGCGGGCCAGAAACGGACTTTGCTGGACATAGATCGTGCCAACTTCGGCGCGCTCTTCATTATCCAGAACCGGCAGGTTTATGGCCCCGGGCCAGTGATCCTCAGCAAATTCGGCGGGACTCCGCACGTCGATGACACAATCGTAGTCTTGAACGAGGATTTCGGATAGCGATGTAAAACGAAGGGCCATGTCTGATGATCTACCGCGCCGCGCGCGCAAGGAAAAGTCGCATTCCCTTTATACCTTAAACATTTTATTATGGATCAAAGATTCGTTTGAAATTCTATCTATAAACCGATCACAGCCGGTTCCCGGATGTGAACTGGATGCTTTTTCCAGCGGGAGGCAGGACATGGCAGAGCCACAGATAGATACCTTGCAGTTCCCCGGTCATCTGATCCGGCGGTTGCACCAGATCTCTGTTGCCCTGTTTGCGGATCATATGGCGCGCAATGACATCGACCTGACACCGGTACAGTTTGCCGCGATTGACGCCCTTGCCCACGAACCCGGTGTTGATCAGGCAACAATCGCGGCCCGCATTGCCTATGACCGCGCAACGCTTGGAAAAGTGATCGACCGGCTAGAGGCCAAGGGACTGATCCGGCGTGATATTTCTCCAGCTGATAGACGTGCGCGCGTTGTCACCCTGACCGAGGCTGGCCAGTCGCTCCTGAACAAAGCCATGCCGATTGTCGAGGCGCTACAGTCCGAAATCCTGACCGGCCTCAGCCCGGCGGAGCAGGTTCAGATCACCACATTGTTGACCAAGGCGACCCAGATCGGCGACCGGCTGCGCCGCGCTCCGCACCGCGCGCAAACAGGCTCGCAGAAGGAATTCTGACCCCGCTATCGCGCGGAGACGGCCCGGCAGCCATATGGTGAGTAGCGGATAACAAGCTGCCGACGCAGGACCCGAACAGCACCGTCAACGCCCTAGCCAGATCGCGTGCAACGCTGGTTATCGACCATAGGCCTTGCGCGCGAGGTCGATGCGGGCTTCCAGAATTGTCATTTCTTTCATGATATCACGGCGTTTTGAACGGTCGCCGGTATCGGCAAGCTGTTGGCGCAGAACCGCAAGCGTGCGCGACAGCGTGACGAACTCCGGCACACCGCCGCTCTCCTTGATCAATCGGTTGACCAGCGCATTCTCCGGGTCGTCAACCGGTGGCAACGGTTTGCCCGCTCCTGACAGGTTGTCAAAAGCGCCATCGGCCTCCGCCTTCTGGATACGCGCGTTGATAAGGTCAATCAGGGGGTGATCCATAACGGTGTTATGCCGCAGCTGACAGGAAAAACAAAGACCGCGCCGAAGATACGGCGCGGTCCAGTCTGGGTTGTTGAGGCAGCGCAATAGCTGCGCCCGGTCACTTCTGGCTGATGCGGCCGTCGGTGTAGGGCTTATAGGGGGAGTTCTCGACCAGATACTCTGCCAAGACATCCGCCAGATCCGGGCCAAAGTCATAGGCGTTCTTGTCGTCGCCTGCGAAGACCTTGTAGCCATCACCGCCATTGCGGACGTAGTTGTTTGTCACGACAACATAGGTCTTGGCCGGATCAATCGGCACGAAGCTGTCGCCTTCGCTCACCATGACCTCCTGAATGCGGCCCTCATTGGGTGCAACCGACGGATCCCAGGTAAATTTCAGACCAGCGACCTGCGGGAAGCGGCCCTTGACCTCTTCAACCTGGCTCACCCCGTTTTCCAGGGCCGCGATGACGTCCTCGCCAGTGATTTCAAAGGTCGAGAGCGTGTTCTGGAACGGCAGGACCGTCAGGACCTCTCCCATCGTGACCTCGCCCGGCTCCAGGCTCGCACGGATACCGCCCGAGTTGGCAATCGCAATGCTGACACCCTGATCCTTCACTCGGTCCAGCATCGCATCGGCCACCAGGTTGCCCATCTGGCATTCCTGAACACGGCAATTGTCGCGGTCGCCGTCAACAGCTTCTGCGCTCTCGGCCACAACCTTGTTGCGGATCTCGTCCAGCGGTTTGGCCAGCTCGGCGATGCGTGCGACGGTATCCGCATCCTCGGTGACGGTGCCATCCATAATCAGAGGTTCGCCAACCGCTTCGACGACATTGCCTGCATCATCGAAGGTCACGTTCAGCTCACCCAGGAACTTGCCATAGGCATAGGCCTGCACGATGGCCACATCATTGACCATGGTCGGGTATGGCCCTGAAGCATCTTCCGAAGTGTTGGAAAGATAGGTGTTGCTGTGCCCACCCACGATGACGTCCACACCCGTGGTGCCCGCCGCAACGCGCTGATCCACGGCATAGCCCGAATGGCTCAGCACGATGATCTTGTTGACGCCCTCGGCGGTCAGCCGGTCGACCTCCCCCTGCACGGCATCAACCGGGTTGGTGAAGGTGATGTTTTTGCCCGGGCTGGCCAGATCGGGCGTATCTTCGGGAGTGAGGCCGATCAGGCCGATCTTTTCACCGCCGCGTTCGATCACGGTGGATTTCTTCAGCACATCGGCCAAGGCAGGCTCAGCGCTGACATCGGCATTGGACATCAGAACCGGAAACTGAACCGAATCCATGAACCCGCGCAGGACCTCCGGGCCATCATCGAACTCGTGGTTGCCGACAGTCATGCCGTCATAGCCAAGCTTATTCATCATCTCGGCGGCAACTTTGCCCTTATAGTAGGTGTAGTAGAGCGAGCCCTGAAACTGGTCGCCACCATCAACAAGAATGCTGTTGTTGCTGCGCGCGCGCGCATCCGCCAGCGCAGTTACCAGACGTGCAGATCCGCCAAAGCACTTGCCCTCGGCATTGTCCCCTTCGCGGCAGCCGCTGTCATACTTGCTGATCGGCTCAAACCGCGAATGAAAGTCATTGGTGTGCAGGATGGTCAGCTTGTAGTCGGCTGCGGCTACGCCCGCCGTCAGGCCAAGCGCGGCAACAGACGTCAGAAAACGCGTCATCATGGAAACATACTCCCTTATTATTTTTCTATTGCCGGATGGTGAGGGGAAATGCGGGCGCAGTCAAAGGGGAAAAATTCATCGCCGTGCTGTCTTTGCGTCAAGACCGATCATATTCAGCCTTGATTCACCTCTGCGCGCAGGGCATCACCGCGCCATGCTCATCTATAAAATCTTCCGCACCGACGAATGGACCACCCTTCAGGCAGAGGGTGAGACCCTCGGCGCCCCCATCGATCTGAGCGATGGGTACATTCATTTCTCCACCGCCGACCAGTCCCAGGAGACCGCAGCCAAGCATTTTGCCGGAGTTGACGGGCTTTGGCTGATTGCGGTCGATGCCGAACGGCTGGGGCTAGACCTGCGCTGGGAAGTGTCGCGGGGCGGCGCCGAGTTTCCCCATCTCTACCGCAAGATGACCATGACTGATGTGGTCTGGGCGAGACCGCTGCCGCTGGTCGACGGCACCCATCAGTTCCCGGAGGATACTGCGTGAGCCTCGTTGAACGTCTTGCCCTTGGTGCGCTGCATCGCTGCGACCCGGAGACCGCCCACGGCCTGTCGATCAAGGCGCTGAAACTGGGGCTGACGCCCGCCCCCGGCCCGGTCACCTCCCAGCGTCTTGCGACCGAGATCGCCGGTCTGTCCCTGCCAAATCCGGTTGGCTTGGCGGCGGGATTTGACAAGAACGCCGAAGCACTGCGCCCGCTCTCTCAGGCCGGGTTCGGTTTTATCGAGGTGGGAGCCGCGACGCCGCGCCCGCAACCCGGCAACCCCAAGCCGCGCCTGTTTCGTCTGACCGAAGATCAGGCGGCTATCAACAGGTTCGGCTTCAACAACGACGGCATGAGCGTGATCGGCCAGCGTCTTGCGGCCCGCCCGCGCGATGCTGTGATCGGCCTCAACCTTGGGGCCAACAAGGACAGCAGCGACCGCGCTGCCGATTTTGCCAAGGTGCTAGCCCATTGTGGGGCGCATCTGGATTTTGCGACGATAAATGTCTCCTCGCCCAACACCGAGAAACTGCGCGATCTGCAGGGCAAGGCCGCCCTGTCAGCGCTGCTCAGCGGCGTGATTGAGACGCGGAACGGGCTGGACCAGCGGGTGCCGGTGTTCCTGAAAATCGCCCCCGACCTTGACCGCGCCGGGATCGAGGATATTGCCGAGGTGGCGCTCGAAACCGGTATTGATGCGGTGATCGCCACCAATACAACGCTTGATCGCGACGGGCTGAACAGTGCGCATCGTGGCGAAACGGGCGGCCTGTCTGGCGCGCCGCTGTTTGAGAAATCCACCCGCGTTCTGGCGCAGCTTTCCGAGCTTCTGGACGGTCGGGTGCCTCTGATTGGCGTGGGCGGCATCTCCACAGCCGAACAGGCCTATGCCAAGATCTGCGCCGGCGCATCGGCGGTCCAGTTTTATACCGCCATGGTCTATGCCGGGCTGTCATTGGCCGGAGAGATCGCGCGCGGGCTGGACCAGCTGCTGGCCCGCGACGGTTTTGACACTGTCGCAGATGCCGTCGGCATCAAACGCGGGGACTGGCTATGATCACCTACTGGCACAATCCGCGCTGCTCAAAATCCCGTGCGGGCCTTGCCCTGCTTGAGGAGGCCGGAACAGCGGTCACCCTGCGCCTTTATCTGAAAGATGCGCCCTCGGAGGCAGAGCTGGCGGAGGTTCAGGCCAAACTGGGTGTCACTGCAATTGAGATGATGCGCAGCGGCGATGCCACCTTCAAGGAGCAGAACCTCAGCCCATCGGATGATGACGCAACGCTGATCGCGGCGATGGCCGCGCATCCGATCCTGATTGAGCGCCCCATCGCCATTTCGGAAACAGCAGCCGTCATAGGCCGTCCTACCGAAGCGCTGAAAAAACTGCTCTGACAGGAGCTGCCCGAAACAGTGGCCGCCTGAAACAGTCGCCATCTGAAACACAGCTGCTCTCTTTCAGCCCATCCCCGATCTATGCGCCGACCTGCGCTTCGAGCCGTGGATAGCGCAGACCAAGCGTCGCACCTCGCGCAAGGTTCAACACCATCAATGCCGCCCAAAGCCCGTGATTGCCGAGGAGCGGCACCAGAACCAACAGGGCCACAACGTAGACCGCCACTGATTGCAGCATCGCGATCCGCATGTCCCGCGTCCAGGTCGCCCCGATGTAGATCCCGTCGAACATATAGCTGGCCACACTGAGCAGCGGTAATATCGCAGCCCAGATCAGGTAATCCCGCCCGGCTGCCCGCACCTCAGGCGAAGTGGACATGACATCGATGAGCCAACCACCGCCCAGCCAGAACAGCAGCCCCAGTGCGATTGCGCCGCCCACGCCCCATTGGCTGGTCACCACCGCCGCCCGTCGCAGCTGCATCCGCGCCTTTGCACCGACCGCGCTGCCCACCAGCGCCTCGGCAGAAAAGGCAAAACCGTCGAGCGCAAAGGCCGTTATCTCAACGAATTGCAGCAACACCTGATTGGCTGCGAGCGTCACATCGCCCAGATCGGCGCCGATGAACAGAAAGGTCGTAAAGGATCCGGTCAGCAGCACCGAGCGGATCATGATATCGCCATTGACCTGCATCATGCGTTTCAGCCGCACAGGATCGAACACACGGGCCCAGTTGCGCCACTGGCTGCCCGCAAAGGCATCGCGGCACAGCCACAGCCCCAGCGCAAGACCGCTCCATTCCGCGATCAGGGTTGCGACCGCGACCCCTTCGACTCCCCAGCCCAGCCCCAGCACGAACCAGAGATCCAGCAGAATATTGAGACCGTTCATCCAGATTTGCAGGGCAAAAACACCGCGTGTGCGTTCAACCGCGATCAGCCAGCCTGTGACCGCATATAGCGCGATGGTCGCAGGGGCACCCCAGATGCGAATCTGAAGGTAATCCCGCGCCAGCCCTTCGACCTCGGCACTGGCAGGGGCCAGCGCAAAGGCCCCCCAGAACACCGCGACCTGTCCAACAATGAACACAAGGCCCGCAGCAAAGGCCAGCAGGATCCCCCGGGTGAGCAGCGCGCCCGTTTCTGCCCAGTCTCCAGCCCCGCGGGCCTGCGCGGCGAGACCCGTGGTGCCCATCCGCAGAAAACCGAAGATCCAATAGATCGTCGCCAGAATGACCGCACCGATGCCCACCGCCCCAATAGGAGCCGCCTGCCCCATCTGGCCGACAACTCCGGTATCCACGGCCCCCAGAATAGGCACCGTCGCATTCGAGAGAACAATCGGCAGCGCAATCTTCAGCACCCGCGCATGGCTGATCGGTTCCGGCACCTCGGCGCTGGCCGTGGACATGCGTTCTAGCCCTTGTCCCGAGGCGCGGCATCGGCCACGAAGTCCGGCGCGGCAGACCCCTGTTTTGCCGCCTCCTGCGGCATCAGGAAATGGCCCGTGGCCTGGGCGAACAATTTGTCCCTGTGATCCTGCCAGGCCGCCACATGGACCGAGGCATAACGCCGACCGGACCGGGACACGGTGGCGCGTGCATAGGCATCTCGCGGCAGCCCGGAACGCAGGTAATCCACTGTGAAATCAATGGTCTTCGGCTGGCGTGGCAATTTACCTGCGGCCAGTTCCTCAACATCGAGCGTGCCGCTTTCGATACGCTCCCACAGGTTGGCCCAGGTCAGGGTCATCACGGCTGTCACCTCCAGAAAGGCCGCTGTGACACCACCGTGGATGGCGGGCAGAAACGGGTTACCGATCAGCTTGTGATCGAAATTTAGCTGCGCCGTCAGCTCATCGCCGCGACGATCAAACGTGATGTTGAGAAAACGCGCATAGGGCACGGATTCCACAAGCGCGGCGAGGGCAGCGTCGCGCCGTTGCTTCACCACCTGAACGGGTTCGGGACGGGGGCGGCTCAAAATTTTGCCTCCACGGTAAAGGCGCCAACCGCCGTGGCGACGGGATGTGCCTCATCCTCGTCCATCGCCGTCGCACGGACGAAGGCGACATTGCGGGTCATGTGATGACAGGTCGCGCGGGTCACGATCCGCTGCCCGGGAGTGGCTGCACGCATGTAGTCGATACGCAGGTCGATCGTGGCGGTGCCGCCCGGCGCCGACGGATGGCACATCACCGCCGCGCCGCAGCAGGTATCCATCAGCGCCGACACCGCGCCACCGTGGATCACCCCGGTTTCAGGGTCGCCGATCAGTTTCTCATCATAGGGCATCACGATCTCGGCCGTGCCATCCCCCAGTTCCGTGAGGGTCATCCCCAGTTCCTGCGCATGCGGGATGGCTTCTATGAACTGTCGCGCGAGCTGCGTCTTGTCGACCATGGGCTTCCCCGTTCCTATGTTTTCCTCTTTATCGGCCAGACCTTGGCCGAAGAGCAACCCCGGCGGTTGAACCCTTTGCCGGTTGTGCTTAGTTTGCGGGTAAGGGAGATACGGAATGACCGAACAGAAATTGTCATTCAAGGAGATGTGCAGCGAATTCGACGTGACCCCGCGCACGCTTCGCTACTATGAGTACATCGAATTGTTGCAACCCGATCGCGAAGGCCGGTCGCGGTTTTACGGTGCCCGCGAGCGGGCCCGGATGAAGCTGATTATGCGGGGACGCAAGTTCGGCTTCCAGCTCGAAGAAATCCGCCAGTGGCTGCTGATCTATGAAAACGAGGGCGATGAGGCTCAAAATCGCGCCTTTGTCGAAATGGCCGACCGCCAGATGGAAGAGCTGCGCAAGCAGCGCGAACAGCTCGACGAAGCGCTTCAGGAACTCCACGATCTGCGAGCCACCACGCTCAACCTGCTGAAACAAGACGCCTGATCCCAGCCGACCAAGCGTCAGGTTGGATCCGCTTTTGACACTCAACGCCCCGCCGACTGGTGGGGCGTTTGCCGTTCTGCGGACTCGTCAGCACGTGATCTGCCGTCCATGTGACGGATGTTCCAATCAAAAAAATCGAACATAATCCACGCGAAAAAGCCCGATAATTTTGTCGGTAATTTGCACGATCGCCCTATTTTAAGGGCTGATAGCCAAACCCGAAACGAAGTAACGTTGCGTCAGTTCGGTGGATCCTACGTCACCTCGGAAAGTGACGCAGCGTTCAACTTACGTCAACGTCAAGTTGCTGTTGTAAACGACGGGCAAGCTGCTCACCTTAGTCTCACAACCCAGCAGTTATGAGTTACGACGATGACCGATGAAACCAAGACCATCCGCCAGATGTGCGATGAGTTCGGCGTTACGCCGCGTACATTGCGGTTTTACGAAGCCAAGGAGTTGCTGTTCCCGATCCGCGAGGGTCAGAAACGCCTCTTTACCAAACGCGACCAGGCCCGGCTCAAGCTGATCCTGCGCGGCAAGCGGTTTGGCTTCAGCCTCGAGGAAATCCGGCAACTTCTGAATCTCTATCATATGGGCGACCAGCAGCTGACGCAGTTGACCCGCACCTATGACATCGCCTGCGACCGGCTCGCCGATATGGAGCGGCAGCGCGATGAGCTGAACGAGGCCATTGACGATCTGAAAGAGCAGCTGCGTTGGGGCGAACGTGTGATCGCCTCGATGAGCGCCAAACAAGAAGCCGCGGAATAGATCCCGGCCCCCATGCCTGCCTGTCCCAAGATGGGAGAGGCAACCAGACCGACACCGCAGAACCACAGCGAGGACCGCGATGCCCAGTTACACCGCCCCGATCAAAGACACTCAGTTCATTCTTCACAATGTTCTGAAGATCTCTGAAAGCGCCATTCCCGGCTATGACGAGCTGGACGCCGATTTCACCAATGCCGTGCTGGAAGAAGCAGGCAAGATCTCCAGCGAAGTCCTGCACCCGCTGAACACCGTCGGCGATACCGAAGGCTGCCGCCTTGAAAACGGCGTCGTCTACACACCGACCGGGTTCAAGGCTGCGTTTGAGCAGGTCAAGGAAGGCGGCTGGACCGGTCTCGACATGCCGGAAGAATACGGTGGCCAGAACATGCCCTATATCATGGGCACAGCCGTGGGCGAGATGTTCTCCGCTGCGAACCAGGCCTTCACCATGTATCAGGGCCTGACCCATGGCGCCGCGTCGGCGATCCTCGCCCATGGTAGCGACGCCCAGAAAGATACCTATCTGCCGAAAATGGTGTCCTGCGAATGGACCGGCACGATGAACCTGACCGAACCGCACTGCGGCACCGATCTGGGTCTGATGCGCACGAAGGCCGAACCGCAGGATGACGGCAGCTACAAGATCACCGGCCAGAAGATCTTCATCTCCTCCGGTGATCACGACATGGCCGACAACATCATCCATCTGGTGCTGGCCAAGATCCCCGGCGGCCCCGAGGGCATCAAAGGCGTGTCGCTCTTCATCGTGCCGAAGTTTATGGTGAACGAGGACGGCTCGCTCGGCGAACGCAATGGTGTCTCCGTTGGCAAGATCGAAGAAAAGATGGGCATCCACGGCAACTCGACCTGTGTGATGAACTACGACAGCGCAACCGGCTACCTGCTCGGCACCGAGCACAAGGGCATGCGCGCCATGTTCACGATGATGAACGAAGCCCGCCTCGGCGTTGGCATGCAGGGTCTGGCTCAGGCCGACGCCGCCTATCAGAACGCCTTGGAATATGCCAAGGACCGTCTTCAGGGTCGCGACGTGACCGGCGCCAAGAACCCGGAAGGCCCGGCAGACCCGCTGATCGTCCACCCGGACATCCGCCGCAACCTGATGGATCAGAAAAGCTTTGCCGAAGGCGCGCGCGCATTCATCCTCTGGGGCGCAAAGATGATCGACCAGGCGCATCGCGCCGAGGATAAGAATGCCGACGGGCTGATCTCGCTGCTGACACCGGTCATCAAAGGCTTCCTGACCGATCAGGGTTATGACATGACCGTTCAGGCACAGCAGATCTACGGCGGTCACGGCTACATCGAAGAATGGGGCATGTCGCAATACACCCGCGATGCCCGGATCGCGATGATCTACGAAGGCGCCAATGGCGTTCAGGCGCTGGATCTGGTCGGCCGCAAGCTGGCGCAGGATGGCGGCAAACATGTCATGGCCTTCTTCGAGATGGTGAAGAATTTCTGCAAAGAAAACGGAGACATCTCCGACGCTTACAGCAAGGAGTTCATCGACCCTCTGAAAGCCGCGTCGAAGGACCTTCAGGCCGCTGGCATGTATTTCATGCAAAACGGCATGACCAACCCGAACAATGCGCTGTCTGGGTCTTATGACTTCATGCACATGTTTGGTCACGTCTGCCTCGGCCTGATGTGGGCGGAGATGGCCAAGGCGGCACAGGCAGAGCTTGACGCCGGGTCTTCTGACGCCGCGTTCTACGAGACAAAAATCGCGACCGGGCGGTATTACATGGCACGCAGGCTGCCTGCGACGGCGCTGCACCTCAGCCGTATCCAGACCGGCGGCGACACGGTGATGGCACTGGCGGCAGACCAGTTCTGAAGCGCAGTTTGATCACCTCGGGGCCCCTTTTCGTGAGGGTCTCCGACACCGCCCCCGTCTGATCATCGGGGCGGCAGGATAACAGGCGATCCGGGCCATCTGGGGCGCCAGAACCAGGGCGTCGCAATCGGAGGAGAGACAATGCCCAAACGCTTTCGCCTCACGCGCCGCCTGCCGGTTGCCATGACCGAAGACGGCTATCGCCGCTTGCGCCGATTTTCGCAGGAGGCCGGCCTCGACGAAGGCGAAGCCCTCTCCTTCCTGTTTGAGAATTTCGACAGCGTCACAGATCGCGACAACCTCACCCACCGGCTGCGGCTCTTCAATGCCGAGCTTGAGGACCGCAAGAAATAGGCCGGCCCACACCGTCCAAAGAAAACAGATGCCACAAGGCACGAGACAGCCACCAAAGGGGAGCCCCATGAGCGCAGAGCAAAAATCCAGCTGGATGACCGAAGAGCATCAGATGCTGGCGGATATGACCGCCCAGTTCATCACCCGCGAATGGGCGCCGAAATTCGAGACCTGGCGCAAGCAAGGCATGATGGATCGCTCCACCTGGAATGAAGCTGGCGCCCTTGGCCTGCTCTGCCCCTCCGTACCGGAAGAATACGGTGGCGTCGGTGGTGATTTTGGCCATGAAGCCGCAATCCTGATCGAAGGCAGCCGCGCCAATCTCGCCAGCTGGGGCCACGGGATCCATTCCGGCATCGTCGCCCATTACGTGCTGGCCTATGGGACCGAAGAGCAGAAACAGCGTTGGCTGCCCAGGATGATCACCGGCGAGCTGGTCGGCGCTCTGGCGATGACCGAACCCTCCACCGGCTCCGACGTGCAGCGGATCAAGACAAAAGCGGTCAAAGATGGCAACGCCTACCGGCTGAGCGGTCAGAAAACCTTCATCACCAATGGCCAGCACGCCAATCTGATCCTGGTGGCGGCCAAGACCGACCCCACCGAAGGATCCAAGGGCATCTCGCTGGTGGCGGTTGAGACCGATGGCGCAGAGGGTTTCAGCCGCGGCCGCAACCTCGACAAGATCGGCTGCCATGCCGCAGATACCTCGGAACTCTTCTTCGACAATGTCGAGATTGCGCCGGAAAACATCCTCGGCGGCGCCGAGGGTCAGGGCTTTTACCAGATGATGCAGCAGCTGCCGCAGGAACGGCTGATCATCGCCTGTGGCGCCGTCGGTGCCATGGAAGGGGCGGTTGAACGCACGATCGCCTATTGCAAGGAGCGCGAGGCCTTTGGCGGGCCGCTGACGCAGTTTCAGAACACCCGGTTCAAACTGGTCGAATGCCAGACAAAAACAAAGGTTGCCCGTGCTTTCCTTGATGAATGTATGGTCGAACATCTGCAGGGCAAGCTGACCGTGGAAAAGGCGGCGATGGCCAAATACTGGATCACCGATACCCAAGGTGAGGTGCTCGACGAATGTGTCCAGCTGCATGGCGGCTACGGGTTCATGCAGGAATATGCCGTGGCCGAGATGTGGGCAGATGCCCGCGTTCAGCGCATCTATGGCGGCACCAATGAGATCATGAAGGAATTGATCGCGAGGTCCCTGTGAGGCTTCGGGCTGCACATATAGATGCGGATGCCGGAAGCCTCCGGCGGGAGTATTTGGGGAAAGATGACAGGATGAGACGCGCCTCCCCCCGAGCTCTCCGCCTAATGGGTCGGCGCGCCGTCACCTTTCACGGTCATCGGCTCTCCAGCCTGTTCCGCAGGACCATGCTGACGCCATCTACCTTAATACGGAGTGAAGGTTCCGTCATCTTTCCAGAAATACTCCACGGGGGTGCGGGGGTGTGAAACCCCCGCTCCGCCAGCAGACACAGGGAGCAACATATGACACTCAAACTGCATTGTTTCGGTGAAAGCGGCCATTCCTATAAGGCCGCCCTGGCTCTTGAACTGGCCGGGATCGACTGGGAGCCGGTGTTTGTGGATTTTTTCAGCGGCACCACCCGGGGTGATGCCTTCCGTCGAGATATCAACGACATGGGAGAATGCCCGGTGCTGGTGGATGGCGATCTGGCACTCAGCCAATCCGGGGTGATCCAGCAGTATCTGTCGGACACTTATGGCCGGTTCGGCGGCGCCACTGTCGAGGAAAAGCGCGAGATCCTGCGCTGGCAGCTATGGGACAATCACAAATTGTCCTCAAACGCAGGCTTGTGCCGGTTCCTGATGAATTTCCTGCCCGAAGACAAACGCCCGCAGGAGGTCATCGCCTTCCTTCAGGGCCGTCTGCAAGGCGCCTACGCGATCCTGGACAAACATCTTGAGGGGCGAAGCTGGATTGTCGGCGATGGGCTGACCAATGCCGATCTGACCTGCTGCTCCTATCTCTATTACCCCGAACCCTTCGGCTTTGATCGAGCCGAATGGCCCCATATTGACGCTTGGCTCTCGCGGCTGAGCGCACAACCGGGCTGGAAAGCCCCCTACGACCTAATGCCCGGCAACCCGTCGGACCGAGCCTGAGGAGACTGATATGACCGAAGCCTATATTTACGACGCCGTGCGCACCCCGCGTGGCAAAGGCCGCAAGGATGGATCCTTGCATGAAGTAACGGCCGCGCGTCTCTCTGCGGTGGCGCTCAACGCTCTGAAGGAGCGCAACAATCTGGAAGGCCACGCAGTCGAGGACGTGATCTGGGGCAATGTGACCCAGGTTGGCGAACAGGGCGCCTGCTTGGCGCGGACCGCTGTTCTGGCCTCTGATCTGGATGAATCGATCCCCGGCGTGTCGATCAACCGCTTCTGCGCCTCGGGTCTGGAAGCCGTCAACATGGCCGCCAACCAGGTGCGGGGACGTGCTGGTCATGCCTACATCGCCGGCGGTGTGGAATCCATGAGCCGTGTCCCCATGGGCATGGACGGCGGTGCCATTGCTGTTGATCCGGCGATTGCCATCGAGAACTACTTTGTGCCCCAGGGGATCTCGGCAGATATCATCGCCACCGAGTATGGTTTCTCGCGTGATGATGCCGATGCCATGGCGGTGGAATCCCAGCGCCGGGCGAAGGCGGCCTGGGACGACAAGCGTTTTGCGCGCAGCGTTGTCCCGGTGCGCGATATCAACGGGCTGACCATTCTCGATCACGATGAATACATGCGACCCGGCACCGACATGCAGTCGCTCGGCGGTCTGAACCCCTCGTTCCAGATGATGGGTGAGCAAATGCCCGGCTTCGACAAGATCGCGATGCTGAAATACCCGCATCTGGAGCGGATCAATCACATCCACCACGCGGGCAACTCTTCCGGTATCGTGGATGGCGCCGCTGCCGTACTGATTGGCGACAAGGAGTTCGGCGAGGCGATGGGCCTGAAACCGCGCGCCCGTATCAAGGCCACAGCCAAGATCGGCACCGACCCCACCATCATGCTGACCGGCCCCGTACCCGTCACCGAGAAGATCCTGCGCGACAATGGCATGGAGATTGGTGACATCGACCTCTTTGAGGTCAACGAGGCCTTTGCCAGCGTCGTCATGCGGTTCGAGCAGGCCTTTGGCGTCGACCATGACAAGGTGAACGTCAATGGCGGCTCGATTGCCATGGGCCACCCACTTGGTGCGACCGGCGCCATGATCCTCGGCGCACTGCTGGATGAGCTGGAGCGCAGCGACCGCGAAACCGGTCTTGCGACACTCTGCATCGGGTCCGGCATGGGCGCGGCCACCATCATCGAACGCGTGTAACCCAGGCGACAGGAGACTAAGATATGTCTGATTTCACAATGAAAAAAGACGCCGACGGCGTCGCCATCATCACCTGGGACTGCCCCGGCAAAAGCATGAACGTTCTGAACGGTCAGGCGATGCTAGACCTCGACGGGCTGGTTGACGACGCGCTGGCAGATGATGCCGTCAAGGGCATCGTCATCACCTCGGGCAAAAAAGACTTTGCCGGCGGCATGGATCTCAATGTGCTGGCCAAGATGAAAGAGGATGCCGGTGACGAACCCGCCCGTGGTCTGTTCGAAGGCATCATGAAAATGCACCACGGTCTGCGCAAGATCGAACGGGCCGGCATGGATCCGAAAACCAACAAGGGTGGCAAACCCGTGGCAGCAGCCCTGCCCGGCACAGCTGTTGGCATTGGTCTGGAACTGCCGCTGTCGACGCATCGCATCTTTGCCGCTGACAACCCCAAGGCCAAAATCGGCCTGCCGGAGATCATGGTCGGCATCTTCCCCGGTGCAGGCGGCACCACCCGTCTGGTACGCAAGATGGGTGCCATGAACGCTGCGCCCTTCCTGCTGGAAGGCAAGCTGGTCGATCCCAAAAAAGCCAAGGCCGCAGGCATCATCGACGAAGTGGTCGAGGATCCGCTGGCCGCCGCACGCGCCTGGGTTCTGGAGGCTAAAGACGCCGACATCGTCAAACCCTGGGATGCCAAGGGTTACAAGATGCCCGGTGGCGCGCCCTATCATCCTGCGGGCTTCATGACCTTCCTTGGTGCAGCAGCCATGGTGCATGGCAAAACATTTGGCGCCTTCCCGGCAGCCAAAGCGCTGCTGAGTGCGGTCTATGAAGGCGCGCTCGTGCCCTTTGACACCGCGCTGAAGATTGAGGCGCGCTGGTTCACCCATGTGCTGATGAACCCTTCGTCCGAGGCGATGATCCGCTCGCTCTTCCTCAACAAGGAAGCGCTGGAAAAAGGCGCTGTGCGCCCGGCGGGCATCGAGGATCAGTCGGTCAAGAAAATCGGCGTTCTGGGCGCTGGCATGATGGGGGCCGGTATCGCGCTGGTCTCCGCTCAGGCCGGGATGGAGGTTGTTCTGATCGACCGTGATCAAGCCGCCGCCGACAAGGGCAAGGCCTATACCGAAAGCTATCTCGACAAGGGCATCAAGCGCGGCAAAGTCACGGCCGACAAGAAAGAGGCGATGCTGTCACGCATCACCGCAACCCCTGATCTGGACCATCTCAAGGGCTGCGATCTGATCATCGAAGCGGTCTTTGAGGATCCCGGCGTCAAGGCGGAGATGACCAAGAAGGTCGAGGCGATCATCCCCGACGATTGCATCTTTGCCTCCAACACCTCGACTCTGCCGATCACCGGTCTGGCCGAGGCCTCGGTGCGCCCGGAGCAGTTCATCGGCATTCACTTCTTCTCGCCGGTGGAAAAAATGTTCCTGGTGGAGATCATCAAGGGTGAGAAAACCGGCGACCGCGCGGTGGCCAAGGCGCTGGACTACGTGCGCCAGATCCGCAAGACTCCGATCGTGGTCAATGATGCCCGGTTCTTCTACTGCAACCGTTGCATCATCCCCTACGTGAACGAAGGCGCGCGGATGATCACCGAGGGCGTTGCCCCTGCGTTGATCGACAATGCCGCACGCCAGTTGGGCTTCCCGGTCGGTCCGATCCAACTGACCGATGAGACCTCGATTGACCTCGGTGCCAAGATCGCTCGCGCCACCAAGGCGGCAATGGGCGATGCTTATCCCGAAAGTGCTGCGGATGATCTGATCTTCTGGATGGAAGAACAGGGCCGTCTGGGGCGCAAGTCCAACGCTGGTTTCTTCGACTATGACGACAAGGGCAAGCGGCAGGGTTACTGGAAGGGCATGCAGGAGAAATACCCGCTGGCCGAGGAACAGCCGGACCTGATCGAGGTCCAGGAACGCCTGATGTTTGCACAGGTCCTGGAAGCCGTGCGCGCGCTGGAAGAAGGTGTTCTGATGGACATTCGCGAAGGGGATGTTGGCGCGATCCTGGCCTGGGGCTTTGCGCCCTGGTCCGGTGGCCCGCTGAGCTGGCTGGACATCATCGGCACGCCATATGCTGCCGAGCGCTGCGACCAGCTGACCGCGAAATATGGCGAACGTTTCACCTGTCCGCCGCTGCTGCGCGAGATGGCTGAGAAAGGCCAGACTTTCTATGGCCGGTTCAGCCCGGAGGCCGAAAAGGCCGCCTGATTGAGGTCAGATGACGTCTGAAAGCTCTGAAAGCGGCGCCTCCGGGTGCCGCTTTTTTCACATCAGGAAAGCCGCCTAAGTGGTTATGAAAAATAAAAACCGCCTCCGATATGGTGACGGTTCTGTCTCTGTTTTCACTTGTTGGATTACAGCGCGGTCTAGACCATCGCTGCGTATTCCGCAGCACCATGCCCACCAGGACCCATCGGCAATGTATTGGCCCAGACGCTTTCCTCGGTGATCATGTCGATCACCAGTTCGCGGGCAGCGTCGGGGTCCAGAACCCGATAAAGCTCGGCATAGGCGCTGGTGTCGAACGACAGAATGTCACGCGGTGACACGCTAAAGCTCAGCAGACCCGCCTCCAGATAGATGACCTCATCCTGTGCAAACCGTGGCACCATGATCTCGACCCGTGTGTCAGGCTCGACCCGGCCAATGCCGCGGTACCCTTCCAGCGCGCAGGCGGGTACGACAACAAACGGATCGCCCTGCCCATCACAGGCAAGATCGCTCTCGATCAGGATCCCCTGGTTCGGCATCACCCAGAGCGGCGCGCGATTGTTCAGCGCATCCTGCGGAATATGAACCGGGCATGTCAGCGGATTGGGTCCACCGCTGGAAAGCAGGATAGTTTCGCGGTGGATATCGACTATGGGCTGCATCCCATGGTCGAAGGTCAGGACCATATCGCCCACGGCCAGAGCCTCAATCGGGCGCCAGCCAAGATGTGAGGCCACATGGGTGCCCGACAGGATCCCGCCCTGCCCGGCTGCGACCAACGGGTACTCTGTTGCCAGAGCCTCGGCCATCGGAGAGAGCTTGCGTTTCAGCAGCCAATCCAGCATCGGTTTTCCCTTTCACCAAGGCAGCCATACGTTCTGCATGACCCGTCACGTTACCCGTCCGAGAGGCGGCCACTGGCGCGCCCACGGGAGAGATTATCATGGTCGCGGATCGAAGATGCGCCATTTTGGCGAAGACTTCGGACCCAGCGTCGTCCCATGTGATTCCATCTCTCGACTACTGGTCTATCGGTGAATCGTTAAAAGAGTATTCAAACTGGGCAAGATCCGCCTCGCAGGCCTCAGCCACCGCCGCGCGGGCCGCGTCGGTATAGGCGTCCTGCCAGCCTCTGGGACGGTCTGAGGCATTGGCCCGTGGCAGCTGAAGCTCAAAACCCAGGTGATCAAAGAGCGGGGCCGCATCGCGTGCGAAATGTTCCAGGCGGATATAGCAGTCGCATTGTTCGCCCCCATCCGCGCGCCGCATATATGACCGCGCCGGATGTGCACGAAACGCTGCAAGCATCCGGGGATCGCTGGCAAAATCGGGAAATGCCAACGCTTTGGCCAGAGCGACCGAAGGGTGATCAAAGCTCTGCTCGCGCAGCCAGTGATAGAGGCTCAGCACCCGATCGAACGGGTTCCGTACCAGCGTAAAGGCAAAGAGACCGCGCAGCTGCGCCTCGGGCACCAGACCGTCAATATCGGCAAGAGTTGAGTGTTTCCACAATCGGCCCCGGGTTTTAGCGTCTCTGAGGCGTCGCCGCCGCTTGCTGGCCTTGGGCGTGTCGCCGAGCATGAGATCATCTGCCATGGCCCGCGCTTCCAGCGCGAGGGACAGCGCGGTGCCCCCGGTCTTGGGGATATGTACAAAGACATAGGAACGGCCAGGCGACAAGATCATGACAGGCAGGCTAAGCGGTTTGAAGACCAATGGAAACCTCGGCCCTGCCAGACAAAAATGTCTTACGCCTTTCATTGGGGGCAACTTTGCGCAATATCTTGCAACCACGTCGCATGAATCATCTTGGAGGGGTCGAAATGGGTTGGATGTCGGACGAGTCGGGACTGGAGAAAACCGCCGCCAACTATGTGCCGCTGACGCCGCTGTCACATCTGCGCCGGGCCGCGCATGTGTTTGCCGATGTCCCTGCCGTCATCTACGGCAGCCATCGCAAGACCTATGCGGCCTATTATGATCGCTGCACGCGGCTGGCCTCGGCGCTTGCGGGGATGGGCGTCCGCCCCGGCGACGTGGTGGCGACCTTGATCCCCAACCTGCCGGCCCAGGCCGAAGCGCATTTTGGCGTGCCTGCCTGCGGTGCCGTTCTCAACACGATCAACACACGTCTCGACGTCAGCACGGTCGCCTATATTTTCGACCACGGAGAGGCCAAGGTCGTGCTGGTCGACAGCCAGTTCCTGCCACTCGCCGAAGAGGCCAAAGCAGCCTGCGACGGCCCGGGACCGCTGATCATTGAGGTCCCGGATGATCAGGCAGCCTATCCGGCGTCCGGTCGGCACCCGGTCTACGAGCATGTTTTGGCCGCTGCCTCCCATGATTTCGACTGGATCATGCCGCAGGACGAATGGGAAAGCCTTGCGCTCAACTACACCTCCGGCACCACGGGTCGCCCGAAAGGCGTCGTCTACCATCACCGTGGCGCCTATCTGATGACCATGGGCACGGTGATTTCCTGGCGCATGGTGATGCAGCCGAAATACCTTGCCATTGTACCACTGTTTCACTGCAACGGCTGGAACCACACCTGGATGATGCCGGTTCTAGGTGGCACCCTGGTGTGCTGTCGCGATATCACCGCGCCCGCGATCTACGATGCGATTGCCGACGAAGGGGTGACCCATTTCGGCGGTGCGCCAATTGTGCTCAATATGCTGGTGAACGCACCCGAAGAGGACCGGCGCAGCTTTGATCACACGGTCGAGGTCTTCACCGCCGGCGCCCCGCCCGCCCCGGCCACCCTGCAAAAGATCGAGGCTATCGGCTTTCATGTCACGCAGGTCTACGGGCTGACGGAAACATATGGCCACGTCACCGAATGCCTGTGGAAAGGCGGCAGCTGGGACACGCTGGACCAGCAGGGCCGGGCCGCGATCAAGGCGCGTCAGGGCGTGGCCTTCCCGATGATGGATCACATTACGGTCATGTCCGACGATATGCAGCAGATTCCGATGAACGGTCAGGATCAGGGTGAGATCGTGATGCGCGGCAATTCGGTCATGAAGGGATATCTGAAGAACCCCGAAGCCACCGCCGAGGCCTTTCAGGGGGGGTATTTCCATTCCGGTGATATCGCCGTGCAGCATCCCGATGGCTATATCCAGATCGCCGACCGCGCCAAGGATATCATCATCTCCGGCGGCGAGAATATCTCCTCGGTGGAGGTTGAGGGTGTGCTGATGGGGCACCCCGATGTGAACTTAGCCGCGGTGGTTGCCAAACCTGACGAAAAATGGGGCGAAGTGCCTTGTGCTTTTGTCGAGTTGAAGCCCGGCGCGGAGGTTGATCCTGCCGAACTGATCCGCTTTGCGCGCGAAACGCTGGCCGGTTTCAAAGCGCCAAAACAGGTGATTTTCCAAGAACTTCCCAAGACATCGACCGGAAAGATCCAGAAATTCGAACTGCGCCAGCAGGCCAAGGCTCTCTGACCCGGTTTCCTGACCAAAGCAGGCGCGAACTGCCGCAAAGTCAATTGCTGACGCTGGGGGCTGCGTGCTATTTGATCTGTGAACAATCGACGGTGAGGACGCGCCCCATTCATGACGGCATTGCGGGAATATCAACGGCTGGAAGCTGCTGCGCTGTGGCGGGCTGCCCCTGACGCGCAGCGGCGCGATGTGATCGTCTCGGTTGGCGACGCGACCCTGACCATTGCGGATATGAATGACCGGCCACTGGCCCATTGGTCACTGGCGGCATTAGAGCGACAGAACCCCGGCAGTTTCCCCGCGTTGTTCCACCCTTACGGCGATCAGGGCGAAACGCTGGAGATCGCGGAAGATGAAACCGCGATGCTGGACGCAATCGACCGTTTGCAATCCGCCCTCACCCGCGCTCGTGCCCGCCCCGGTCGCCTTCGCTCGGTGACGCTGCTGTCGGCGCTGGCTGTCGTGACCGGTCTGGCGGTGTTCTGGCTGCCCGATGCGCTGCTCTCGCATACGGTGAATGTGGTGCCGGACATCAAACGCAAGGCGCTGGGACAGGCGCTGCTTGGCCGGATCGAACGGGTGTCAGGTCAGGCCTGCAGCACATTGGAGACCGCGCCCATTCTGGAACGTCTCGCAGAGCGGCTGGATGTGCGTCAGTTGGTGATCCTGCGCAGCGGCGTGGCCAGCAGCCTCTATCTGCCAGGTGGCATCGTGCTTCTGAACCGCGAGCTGGTGGAGGATCACGAAGATCCGGCGGTAGCAGCTGGCGCGGTACTGGTGGAGCGCGCCCGTGCGGTGGAAAAAGACCCCCTGGCCGAGCTTCTGGCCGCGGGCGGCATTCGCGCCACCTTCAGGATGCTCACAACCGGTGAACTGACCCGTGCAACCCTCGACCGTTATGCGGAAACCGTCATTAGCGCGCCGCGCCCCACGCCGGACGAGGCCACGACACTCGCTGAATTTGCCCGTGCTGCCGTTCCCTCCAGCCCCTATGCCTACGCTCAGGACATTACCGGTGAAACAGTGCTCGGCCTGATCGAGGCCGATCCGATGGCGGGCCGTGACTTGCAGCCGGTACTGAATGACCGCGACTGGGTGCAGCTACAAAGCATCTGCGGCTGATCCAACAGTACCGGTGTGGAACACATCGCACCTCTGACACGATGCGTTGAGATTTCTGCATCCTGTCACCGGGCCGCTGCACGCAATACTGACGCAAACGTCAAGCATTCGGGATCCCGATCGGAACTTCACCGCGAACGTTTCCAGGGTCGGCAGAGTGCGACGGAGCTGACATACCTTTTTCCTGCTGAATGGCTGCTACAGATACCTGAAGACGAGTTCCAAATCAGCCATCAACGGTTGTGTTGTGCATGTTTCCCCACTATCTGCACGTCATCTGTAATGGAGTTTTCATGTCCCGGTAAGGAAGGGAGGCAGCGCGCCTCCCGGAGCACATACAAAATCGCAAACATCGCCGTCACTTTGTAGCTGACGGGTCGGTTTGATGTGCTCACTCGTTTCCTACCATCGGCGCCCAAAATTGACTTGGGCCAGAGACATGAAAGTGAACACCCTATGACGAGGGATTACTCAGACTTCCTTCCGCGTCGCGCGCGCGACACCGGATCACAGGCCAAACTCAGCCCCCTTCATGCGCTGGGATGGCAACCGTTTTTCACCCAGCAAGTTAGCGTGGAAGACATGGCCGCGATACCTCCTGTTCGCGTTGTCGAAGTGCATCGCAGCGGGCTGCACGCCCTTGGTGACGGCATCGATACCATCCTTCCGCCCAGAGCCGATGTGACTGTCGGGGACTGGCTGTTGCTGGACCAGTCGCACCCGCGGTCCAGTCGGGCTCTTGAGCGTACCAGCCTTATCAAGCGGCGCGCGCCCGGCACCGACCGGCAGGAACAACTGATCGCGGCGAACATTGATACGGCCTTTATCGTCACGTCCTGCAATCAGGACTTCAAATTGGCCCGGCTTGAACGCTATGCCTCCTTGGCGTTCGAGGCGCGGATCACGCCCGTCATCGTCCTCACGAAAACCGACCTCTTGGCGGATCCTGAAGACTACATTGACGCGGCCCACGCGGTGTCGGACATAATCGACGTCGTCGCACTTGACGCGCGCGGTTCTGCCCCGAAGACAGACCTTGCGACCTGGTGCAAGCCCGGCAAGACGGTAGCGTTCCTTGGCTCATCCGGTGTTGGGAAATCGACGCTGGCCAATGCGTTGCTCGACAGCCAATCCATCGAGACCCAGACCATTCGCGAGGACGACGCGAAGGGGCGGCATACGACGACGCGGCGTGAGCTTCATGCTATGCGCAATGGCTGTCTGATCCTGGACACGCCGGGCATGCGGGAATTGCAGCTCACCGATGCGGCGGACGGAATCAATGATCTCTTTGCCGATATTCAGGAGTTGGCCGCGCGGTGTCGATTCAACGACTGTCAGCACGAGACCGAGCCGGGATGCGCGATTCTGACGGCTGTTGATGATGGCGTTCTCGATGCCCGTCGGCTTGGCAGATGGCGTAAGCTGATAGCGGAGGACGCGTTCAACTCCGCGAGCCTTGTGGAACCCAGGTCGCGCGACAGGGCGTTCGGAAAAATGGTGCGCGGCGTCAAGAAAATCAAAGATGTCAGGAGGTAAGACGATGACGCAGTCGAAAGCAGGTCAAATCGTATGGCACGATCTTTTCACATCGGACAGGGCGTGTTCGATGGCATTTTACCAGCACGTGGCCAAATGGACGTATGAAGTCGAGCGGGCGACGGATTTTGCCTGGGGAGGCGGCGAGAAGGATTTCATCCTCGCCCTCTCCGGGGACGAAGCGGGTGCGGGGTTGGCCGAGACGCCTGCCGAGCAGGAAAATGGCTGGATCGCCTACATCGAGGTTCCCGACGTGGACGCGGCGGTCAGACGCGTCGCCACGCTCGGAGGCAAGATCGTTCGGGAGCCATTCGAGGTGCCGGGTGTCGGTCGCAATGCACTCGTCCGCGATCCGCTCGGTGCTCTGGTCGGGATTTCGCTGTCCCGGCACAGCTTCCCTGTTCCGCACCGGCAGTTCGGCCCTGACGTGTACGTCGGCAACGGGACTGACTTCCCGCTGGCGTTCTATGCAGAGCTTTTTGGATGGAAGGTCTCTCCCGAGCAGGACACGGATTGTCTTGCACTCCTCGGGCCTGAGGGCGATCTTGTTGCACTCCAACATGCCGCGACCTGGCCAATCGGTTCAAATGCAGCTTGGGTCCCGTGCATCAAGGTTGCTTCAGTCGCCAATGCCTGCCGTGCTGCTGAAGCCGAAGGGGCGCGTCCGGCTCCTGTGGATGTGAAGGGAATTTTTCAAGCCCGTAACCCCATCCTGTGTGATCCAGACGGCGCGCCGTTTGCTCTTGGCATCGAATAGACGACCACTTTCTAGCAGTTCGCCAATTCTTCACAGGAACTGCAGATCGGACATTTGTACGCTCTGCAGCATTTGCGGCTCAGGGCTCACTGCCCGCTTCGCTGCGTCGCCCATGGATGGCCGCTCTAGTTCTCTTCGCAAAGATCAGGGGTAAGCTGCTCTGGCGTAGTTTGCGAAGCGTCGGCCAACGCCTGCTCAATCTTTGCGATCTACTCATTCTTTTGCCTACCAAAGTACCGCAGAGTCCGTCACTCCCAATTCGCAGGCAATCCTTGCAAGGGAGCTTCCCCGAACTCGAAGATCGGCGTTGCGGCGGTCACGTCTATCTAAATGCTGCTTTGTGGGCTGACGCATATTGGCACAATGGCGCGGCGCAATTGTTAGGACAATACAGAACGTCCGCGAGCCATTTGCCGATATTGCGACAATGTTGTGAAGGAGGAGTTCGGCCGGGGCCGTGTTGGGTTAATGATGAGACGAAAAAGTCAAATATCTCTGACGTTCTAAAAGCGGTTGGCGCAATCATAGCGCCGCGCCAAGCCGCCCCCGCTCCGTTGCGTGAACGCAGATTGGCCAAACAACGTGGCTGACCGGACCCACCGTCTTGATTACTTGCTCAGCCGCGCGCCAGAGAACCCAGCCGCGCGCACTGTCGACAGGGCCGCTTGCGCCGCCTCCCCGACAAAAGGCCCTGCCAGAACGACCTGCAGGCTCTGACCATTGCGGTTGACCCGACCCAGACGCACCGGCAACCCTTTTTGGCGCAACCGTTGAGCCACGGCGTCGGCCTGACTTACATCGGCGAGGGTCGCCGCGCGCACATACCGCGTAGCCGGAGATGACTGAGGTTTGGCCATCGAAGCCGAGGCCGCGCGCGCTGATGTCGCATCGCCGGAAGGCGCCGACCGGGTCGACAGACGGGTGACCAGGGTCTCGTCATCGGTGCCCACGGACGTTCTCGCATCTCCTGCAAGCTGTCTCTGCGAAAGCTTCACAACCGGTCGATCGACCGGACGGCGAATGCCTTCGCGGGGGACGGTGCGCGTCCAGATCGCGCCGGTTTGCGGTCCGCGGTTCGGATTGTAGCGATCCTGATGGATCACCCGCACATATCCCGCAGGCACGCCATCGTTGGCCGCCGCGAGTACGCCGCCCAGCGACATCTCCGCCCGGCGCGGATTAAGACGGTCATCCTCCCATGCGCGGCGATACCCCTGCGGCACTACCAGCCCTCGGCTCAGGCTGCGCTCCTGATAGACATGCTTGGGAACAACGCGGGTGTTGGGATCCAGAACCGAGGACAGGCGGCTGCTGCCCCACTGCGGGCCGCATCGCACATTGCCCGTCTGGTTGATATATTGCTGGCTCAGGGCAGACGCGCCGGGACAGCGGCCAAAGCCCGGCGCCGAACTGGCCGTGGTTACGGTGCTGACGGGCGGACGATAGGCATCATCCAGTGGCTGCCGGCGCGGCAGCTTCGCCGTTGATGTGCCAACCCGAAGCGGCTTTGCCTGTCGCACGGCACTGCGCTGCGGCTTGGTGGTGGTGACGGTCTGCGGCGCGCGCGCTGCTGCAACCGGCTCTGTAGTTGCAGTTACGGCGCCTTCCAGATTATTCGCTCGCTGCCCCTCCGGCAGGGTGATCAGCTCCGGCACCGGAGCCGAAGTGGCTCTCGGCGAACTGGGGGCCGCAGCAAGCTCAGTGGGCTGGAAGCCGCAGAGCTGTTTGCGGCTGCGGGTTACCCTCGGCACCCAGGTGACATTGCCGTCGATCCCCGCCCGAATGAAAACACAGCCGCGACTGTCGACATATTGCTTGCCTGCAAAGGAGGCGGGCGGAAATTCTGCCGGCGGTTCGGTGGGGCGGATCGACTGCGCCTCTGCTGTGCCGAAGCAGGCCGCCGCGATCAAAGCACTTGCAATAATTCTAGTAAGCGTCATCCGAGAGCCCCACAACATATGGCCGCAGGATGCCTGAAAAGCGAATCTGAGTAAAGCAGGGTTTCCCCGATTTAACGAAAGATCCCAGAGACATCGCGACCCTTACCCTCCCCGCACCCGGGTGTGTCACCCGACGGACATGGAAAAGGCGCCTGTTGCCAGACGCCCTTGCCTTGATGGCCGTGCCTTGTGTCCATGCCGCCCCAAGAACTGCACGCGGGCCGCAGGCTTATTTGGTGCCGAACATCCGATCACCCGCATCGCCGAGCCCGGGCAGGATATACCCCTTCTCGTTCAGCTGCCGGTCCAACGACGCCGTCACGATCGGCACATCCGGATGCTTCTCCTTCATCAGCTCTACCCCCTCGGGCGAGGCCAGCAGGCAGAGGAAACGGATGTCATTTGCTCCGGCCTCTTTCAGCAGGTCGATGGCCGCGGCCGAACTGTTGCCGGTTGCCAGCATCGGATCTACCGCAATGACCAACCGGTCCTTCAGCCCCTCGGGTGCCTTGAAGTAATATTGCACTGGCTGCAGGGTTTCCTCATCCCGGTAGAGACCGACAAAGCCGACCCGTGCCGAGGGGATCAGTTCCAGCACGCCGTCCAGCATCCCGTTGCCCGCCCGCAGGATCGACACCAGCGCCAGTTTCTTACCCGCAAGGATGGGTGCCTCCATTTCCTCCATCGGAGTGTCGATGGTGGTGGTGGTCAGCGGCATCTCGCGGGTGATCTCATAGGCCAACAGCTGGGTAATCTCGCGCAGCAGGCGGCGGAAACCGGCGGTAGAGGTGCCCTTGTCGCGCATCAGGGTGAGCTTGTGCTGCACCAGCGGGTGGTCGACAACGGTCAGATGATCGGACATTGGGCGCTCCTTTCAGGAAAATTCAATCTCTCTTAGTGCCTGCACTGTGGGACAGGCAAGGTGGATTTGTCGGCGATCGTCTCCAACCGCTCCAAATTCGGGCGCCGTTCAGCGCGCAGACGCTGCCGAGGACGCCATCTCATCCGCCCGCTTCAATCAGGTCAGCACCGACCGGCCAGGCCCCTGAGCAGGGATTTTCAGATGGTCCGCCACGGTCGCTGCCACGTCCGCGAATGCCAGATTGCCCAGCGGTCCGGCCCCCGCGCCGGCCATCAGCACCGGCACCTGTTCACGGGTGTGATCGGTGCCGGGCCAGCTCGGATCGTTGCCATGATCGGCCGTCAGGATCAGCAGATCGCCATCCCGCAGCTGCGGCAGCAGCTTGCCGATCTCTTGGTCAAACCATTCCAGCGCTCGCGCATAGCCCGAGATATCGCGACGATGCCCGTAGAGGCTGTCAAACTCGACAAAATTGGCAAAGGTCAGGCTGCCGTCCTCGGCCTCAGCCACAGCCGCCTGCAAATGCCGCATCAGCCTCGCGTCATCGCCTTTCTTCAGCGTATCAATCCCCTGCATCGAGAAAATATCACCAATTTTGCCGATGGCGTGCACTGGTCGACCGGCATCCTGCACCCAATTGGTCAGGATCGGCTCAGGCGGCATGATGGCGTAGTCACGCCGGTTTGTGGTGCGCTGAAATCCGGTCTCGGGCGTCCCGACAAAGGGCCGCGCAATCACCCGCCCCACCTTCATCGCGTGCAGATAGGGGGCCACCGCCTCGCAGAGCGCCAACAACCGGCCAAGACCAAAGCTCTCCTCATGGGCGGCAATCTGGAAGACACTATCGGCAGAGGTATAACAGATGGGCTGCCCCGACTGCATATGCGCGGCGCCATGTTCGGCAATGATCGCAGTACCCGAGGCATGGCAATTGCCAAGTAGAGCCTCGGTTCCGGCCGCCGCGCAGACATGGGCCACCAGATCATCCGGAAACGCGGGTGTCTGATCCGGGAAATAGCACCAATTCCAAGGCACCGGCAGGCCCGCCAGTTCCCAATGACCAGAGGGGGTATCCTTGCCCCGGCTGATCTCGCGGGCGACACCCCAGCGCCCGACAATCTCCGCCCCACCCAGATCAGGGCAAGGCACCGCCGAGGCCTGCGCCACGGCAGCCCCCAATCCGAGGCGGTCCAGATTTGGCACCTGCAGCGGACCGCTGCGCCCCTCCTCTGCGCGGCCCGCAGCACAGGCCTGGGCGATATGGGCCAGCGTATTGGCGCCAATGTCCGGCAGATCACCATTGAAATACTGACCAGCATCTGGCGCACCACCGATACCGACGGAATCCATCACCACCAGAAACGCACGCGCCACTAGGAAACCCTCTTGTAGATCAGCGGCAGCCGCTCAGGCGCGCTATCAGACAGCTGATAGGCTGCGCGCAGGCTGGCCTCGGCTGCATCAGCGGCGTCTTCATCAGCGGCATGGATCACACCAATCAGGTCGCCGACTGAAAGCGTGCGTCCAAGCGGCGCCAGCTCCGCCAGTCCGACGGAGGGGTCGACCACGTCGCTTTCGATCATCCGCCCGCCGCCCAGCCGCACGACCGCAAGGCCGAGCGCCTCGCCATTGATGGCGTGAACATGGCCCGCCCGATCTGCGGTGATGGGGCGTACCACCGGAGCCGTCGGCAGAATTGTCTGCCAGTGGTCCGCGAAATCGGTCGGGCCGCCCATCGCGGCGACCATTCGGGCAAAACGTTCGGCAACCGCCCCGCTGGCAATGGCCTTGCGGATCATATCCGCCCCGGCATCGCTCTGCGCCGCCAATCCGCCATGTGCCAACAAGACACCTCCCAGCTCCGCCGTCAGCTCCGCCAAGGCGCCCGTCTGACCGCAGATACCGGTCAGCACCCGCATGACCTCCGCCACCTCCAACGCGTTGCCCAGCGCGGGCGCCAAAGGCTGGTTCATATCAGTGATCAGCGCCGAGGTCCTACAACCGGCCGCATTCGCCGTCTCAGTGAGACTACGGGCCAGCGCCTCGGCCTCCTCCAGCGTTTTCATAAAGGCACCGGAGCCGATTTTCACATCCAGAACCAGCGCATCGGTGCTGGCCGCCAGTTTCTTTGACAGGATTGAGGCGGTGATCAGGTCCAGACTATCCACCGTGGCGGTGACATCACGGATCGCATATAGCCGCTTGTCCGCCGGGGCGATCTCTGCGGTCGCCCCCACGATGGCGCAGCCTACGCTTTGCATCATGCTGCGCAGCCCCTGTTCGGACACTTGGGTGCTGACGCCCTGAATGGCTTCCATTTTGTCGAGCGTCCCGCCGGTATGGCCCAGACCCCGACCGGAGATCATCGGCACATAGGCACCGCATTCCGCCAGCGCGGGTGCCAGCAGCAGCGACACGCAATCGCCGACCCCACCGGTAGAGTGTTTGTCCAGCACCGGCCCATCCAGATCCCAGCGCAGCACGTCACCGCTATCACGCATTGCCAGCGTCAAGGCCCGCCGCGGATCGACGCCAAGCCCCTGCAGACAAACCGCCATGGCAAACGCACCCGCCTGCGCATCCGAGACAGCCCCATTGGCCAATCCTTCGGCAAACCAGCGCAGGTCTTCATCGCCGGGTGTCTCTCCCCGGCGCAGGCTGGCGATGATCGCGCGTGCGTCCATGGCTCAGCTCCGTTCCATATGGTCCGCGCCAAAGGCACCGGGCAGCAGATCGCCAATCGTGGTTTCACGCTCCAGCCCATCTGTGGTGGCAAGCGTCACCTTCACCTCGGGCGCGCCAAACTCCGCTAGCTTCTGACGGCAGCCGCCGCAGGGCGGGATTGGCGCCGGGCAATCGGCAATCACATATGCCGCCTCAAGCTTCGTCTCGCCTGCGGCAACCATTGCGGCGATGGCACCGGCTTCTGCGCAGGTGCCTTCTGGGTAGGCAACGTTTTCCACATTGCAGCCAACATAGACCGTCCCGGATGCTGCCCGGATCGCCGCACCGACCTTGAAGTTGGAATAAGGCGCGTGTGCGTTTTCACGAACGGCGGTGGCAGCATCTTTGAGGCTCATGGCGATTCCCTGATTTTTTGATCAACTGGTCAGAATTTGAGACGATAGCTGAATTTGCCGAAGGAGCGAAAGCCCCCTCGACCAAGCTGAACCACAATATCACATCCTCCGGCCAATACCGCTATTGCCTGATGATCCACCCAGGATCTGCGGTCAGACCGTTGGCTCTGCCAAGCTGGTGTTGAACACACCCGGAAGCGTCACCTCCAGCAGTTCCACATCATCCGACGGCGCGCTGAGGCGGGTTTTCATCCCCGGCGGAATGACGAAGGCATCGCCCTGTTCCAATTGATAAGGCTCGCGGCCCTCGCCCTCCAGCGTGACCGTGCCGTTCATCACAAATGTAAAATGGATATCGGTGTCATGCGCGGCCCACTGCGGCGCGCCTTCTCCGCGGCGCACCACCTGTACGCCTGCGACGCCCTTGGTGTTCTCGGCAATCGTCGTGTCGCGGCAGATGTAGCCCGGCAGGCGGAACGGCATCCATTCGGCGCCTTCTGCCTTGTTGTAAACAAACCGCTGGCCCTGCCATTCCCGTTCGGGACGGTAGTGCGGCGTCGGCAGGGTCATCTCGTGGTCGATCTCGGTCACATGCTCGGCCGGGACGCCGATCTCGATCACCTGCACATTGTCGCTGGCCTCCAGCACCCGGTGGCGGATCTCCGGCGGCTGGATGAAACAATCACCGGCGGTCAGCCGCATCTTGTCTCCCTGATCCTCATAGACGACATCAACCCAGCCGTGGATACAGAAGATCAGCTGAAAGCCCACCTTGTGGAAATGCACCATATCCGGCACCGGGCCGCCGTCGGGAATGCGGATGTGGCTGGCGATGATCGAGCCGCCCAGCCGGTCCGGCACCAGGTCGCGGTAGTGCATGCCTGCGCGGCCGATGATCCAGGGCGCCTGATCCTTGAGGCGGCGGACCACGAAGCTGTGCACCGTTTCCGGCATCACCAGTGGTGGGTTGCGCTCTTCAATCTCAATCTGGGTGCCATTGGGAGCGGTCAGCCTACGGGCACCACCGGCAAACCCATCGGGATCATCAGTCAGGATGCGAATGGTGCCGGGTGATTCAGCGGCGCCGCGCTCGATCCGCAGCCGCAGCCCATGGCCCGAAAACACCCCGATAGCCGGATCATCTGCCGGATAGATCGAGTCCAGCTTCATCCCGAGGGTTTTGGTGTAAAACGGGATGTCGTCCCGAAGCTCCTGCGTCGGCAGCCGCAGCTCCGCAATCGTATCCGCCATTCTTCGCTCCCTTTTGGTCTTTTGCCACACAGTGAGACCAAGCGCGCTCGGGCGCAAGCTCTTGCGAAAGCCCCCAAACACCCAACGAGAATAGTCTGTTTCCCTGACGTCAAAAGTCGTTTAACACTAAACTATAGTCTCTGGAGCGCCTGATGACCAAAAATCCAAAGTCCGACACCCAAACCCTGCGCGACGCCGCGCTGCACTATCACGCCTATCCCAACCCCGGTAAGCTGGAGATCCGCGCAACCAAGCCGATGGCCAATGGCCGCGATCTGGCGCGGGCTTATTCGCCGGGCGTGGCAGAGGCCTGCATCGAAATCAAATCCGATCCTGCGGACGCGGCGAAATACACGTCGCGCGGCAATCTGGTCGCGGTTGTGACCAATGGGACAGCGGTCCTCGGCCTTGGAAACATCGGCGCGCTGGCTTCGAAACCGGTGATGGAAGGCAAGGCCGTCCTGTTCAAGAAATTCGCCAGTATCGACTGTTTCGATATCGAAGTAAACGAAAGCGATCCGGAGAAGCTGGCCGATATCGTCTGCGCGCTGGAGCCGACCTTTGGGGCGATCAATCTTGAGGATATCAAGGCCCCCGACTGCTTTATCGTGGAAAAGATCTGTCGCGAGCGGATGAATATCCCGGTCTTCCACGATGACCAGCACGGCACCGCAATCGTCGTGGGCGCAGCTGCCAAAAACGCACTGCACGTCGCGGGTAAGACATTCGAAGACATCAAGATTGTCTCCACCGGTGGTGGCGCGGCGGGGATTGCCTGCCTCAACATGCTGGTGAAACTGGGCGTGAAGCGTGAGAATATCTGGCTCTGCGACCTGCACGGGCTGGTCTATGAAGGCCGCACCGAGGATATGAATCCGCATAAGTCCGCCTTTGCACAGAAAACCGACCTGCGCACGCTGGATCAGGTGATCGAGGGCGCGGACCTCTTCCTCGGCCTGTCCGGCCCGAATGTACTGAAACCGGAGATGGTGGCAAAGATGACGGATCGTCCGATCATTTTTGCCCTGGCCAACCCCAACCCCGAGATCCTGCCGGATGTGGCGCGCAGCGTCTCCCCCAACGCCATCATCGCCACCGGCCGCAGCGACTTTCCCAATCAGGTCAATAACGTCCTCTGCTTCCCCTTCATCTTCCGTGGGGCGCTGGATGTGGGCGCGACAGAGATCAACGACGCCATGCAGATCGCCTGTGTCGAGGGTATCGCCGAAATGGCCCGGATGACCACCTCGGCCGAGGCGGCAGCCGCCTATCAGGGCGAACAGCTGACCTTTGGCGCCGACTACCTCATCCCCAAGCCGTTTGACCCGCGTCTGGTCGGTGTGGTGTCCTCCGCCGTGGCCAAGGCCGCCATGGACAGCGGTGTCGCCCAGCGTCCGATTGATGATCTTGTCGCCTACCGCGCGAAATTGAACCAGACCGTGTTCAAATCCGCCCTGCTGATGAAACCCGTCTTTGAGGCGGCAAAGGCTGCATCGCGCCGCATCGTTTTCACCGAGGGCGAAGATGAGCGGGTGTTGCGCACGGCTCAGGGCATCCTTGAAGAGACCACCGAAACGCCGATCCTGATCGGTCGGCCCGAGGTGATCGAAACCCGCTGTGAACGGCTGGGCCTGCGCATCCGCCCCGGCACCGACGTCCAGATCGTGAACCCGGAGAACGATCCGCGTTACTACGACTACTGGACCAGCTACCACCGCGTGATGCAGCGCGAAGGCGTGACCCCGGATCTGGCCAAGGCGATCATGCGCACCAACACCACGGCAATCGGCGCAATCATGGTCCACCGGGGCGAGGCCGACAGCATGATCTGCGGCACCTTTGGCGAATATCGCTGGCATATGAACTACGTGAACCAGGTGCTTGGCGGTGGCAGCTATGAGCCCCATGGGGCGCTGTCACTGATGATCCTTGAGGACGGGCCGCTGTTCATCGGTGATACCCATGTGCGGATCGAACCAACCCCGGAACAGATTGCGCAGACGGTTCTGGGCGCCGCGCGCCACGTACGCCGCTTTGGCCTGGAGCCAAAGATCGCCCTGTGTTCGCAATCGCAGTTTGGCAATACCAGCTGCGATTCCGGCGCACGGCTGCGCGCCGCCATCGACATCCTCGACCGGACGCCCCGCGATTTCATCTACGAAGGCGAGATGAATATCGATACTGCGCTGGATCCTGAGCTGCGGAGCCGGATCTTCCCGAATTCGCGACTGGAGGGCGAGGCCAATGTGCTGATCTTTGCCCATGCCGATGCCGCGAGCGGTGTGCGCAACATCCTCAAGATGCGGGCCGGCGGGCTGGAGGTCGGGCCGATCCTGATGGGCATGGGCAATCGCGCGCATATCGTCTCCCCCTCGATCACCGCCCGCGGGCTGCTGAACATGGCGGCAATCGCCGGAACGCCCGTCGCCCACTACAGCTGACGGCTGGCTGCGGGGCGCAGATCCCGCAGCGCCACAAACAGAGCAGGCACGTGGCCTCGAATCAGAGTGCCTGCCCCACCCTCCCTCAGACGACCGGCTTCTGAGGCTTGCGCAGAGACTTTGCAAACTGCGCTTCATCTTGCTGTAAATTCCGCGAATGCACCCTGTTTGCAAAACTTTGCAACGCCACACCGGCAAAAAATGCAAATTTCTTGCGCCAATCTGACGCGACGTCGCCCAGCACGCTTGCCCGGTGGCGATCCATGCGCCTAACTCACCTCCAAGGATGAGTGAGGAGGAACCGCATGTCGTATTCAGAGGTCTATGAGGGCTGGAGGTCCAATCCGGAACAATTCTGGATGGAAGCCGCAGCGTCGATCAGCTGGGATCGCGCGCCGAGCAAGGCCCTGACCGACAAGGGCGATGGGCTCTACGAATGGTTTGCCGATGCAAAGGTGAACACCTGCTACAACGCTGTCGACCGTCATGTCGAAGCAGGCCGGGGAGAGCAGACGGCAATCATCTACGACAGCCCCATCACCCAGACGAAGCGCGAAATCTCCTATGTTGAGCTGCGCAACCGTGTCGCCACCCTGGCTGGGGCGCTGCGGGCCAAGGGCGTGGGGAAAGGCGACCGCGTCATCATCTACATGCCGATGATCCCCGAGGCGCTGGAGGCGATGCTGGCCTGCGCCCGCATCGGTGCCGTGCATTCGGTGGTGTTCGGCGGCTTTGCCGCCAACGAACTGGCGGTGCGGATCGATGATGCCAAGCCCAAGGCGATCATCGCCGCCTCCTGCGGGTTGGAGCCGGGGCGGACGGTCCATTACAAACCACTTCTGGACGGCGCCATCGACCTGGCCAGCCATAAGCCGGATTTCTGCGTGATCTTCCAGCGCGAGCAGGAAGTGGCCGAGCTGATCGAAGGCCGCGACGTGAACTGGCACGGTTTCCAATACGGTGTGGAACCTGCCGAATGCGTGCCGGTTGAGGGCAACCACCCCTCCTATATCCTCTATACCTCCGGCACCACCGGCCAGCCCAAGGGGGTGATCCGCCACACCGCAGGCCAGCTGGTGGCGCTGAACTGGACCATGAAGAACATCTACAACGTCGATCCCGGCGATGTGTTCTGGGCTGCGTCCGATGTGGGCTGGGTCGTGGGCCACAGCTATATCTGCTACGGGCCGCTGATCCACGGCAACACCACCATCGTGTTCGAGGGCAAACCGGTCGGCACGCCCGATGCGGGCACCTTCTGGCGGGTGATTTCCGAGCATAAGGTCAAGAGCTTCTTCACCGCGCCGACTGCTTTCAGGGCAGTGAAACGCGAGGACCCGAAGGGCGAGTTCGTCAAGAAATACGACCTTGGCTGCCTCAAACAGGTCTACCTCGCCGGCGAGCGTGCGGACCCCGACACCATCACCTGGGCGCAGGAGCAGCTGAAGGTGCCGGTGATCGACCACTGGTGGCAGACAGAGACCGGCTGGTCGATTGCCGCGAACCCGCTGGGGATCGAGGAACTGCCGGTCAAGCTCGGCTCCCCCGCCGTGCCTATGCCGGGCTATGAAGTCGATATTCTGGACGAAGGCGGCAACCCGGTGGCGCCGGGCGAGCTGGGCGCGATCGCGGTGAAGCTGCCGCTGCCGCCGGGCACGCTGCCGACGCTCTGGAATGCTGAGGACCGCTTCAAGAAAAGCTACCTCACCACCTTTCCCGGCTACTATGAGACCGGCGATGCCGGCATGAAGGACGAGGACGGCTATCTCTACATCATGGCGCGCACGGATGACGTGATCAACGTGGCGGGCCACCGCCTGTCCACCGGCGGCATGGAGGAAGTGCTGGCGGGCCACCCGGATGTCGCTGAATGCGCCGTAATTGGCGTCGCCGACAGCCTCAAGGGGCAGATGCCATTGGGTTTCCTCTGCCTCAATGCTGGCTGCAACACGCCCCATGAGGAGGTAGTCGCGCAGGTGGTGAAACTGGTGCGCGAGAAGATCGGCCCCGTCGCCGCCTTCAAACTGGCCTGCGTCGTGGACCGCCTGCCCAAGACCCGCTCCGGCAAGATCCTGCGCGGCACGATGGTGAACATCGCCGACGGCACGCCGTGGAAGATGCCCGCGACCATCGATGACCCGGCCATTCTGGACGAGATCACCACAGCGCTGCAAACTCTCGGATACGCGAAGTAAGACTCGCGCAGGCTTCTGACAAACGCAGGCTTCGCCACCCGGCGGAGCCTGTCTTTGTATGATGTGCCGCGCGGTTTTCCTTGCAACTCGGTCGTGCCCGCCTACCCTGCCGGGAAGGAGGCATGTATATGACACACATCGACATCTGGCGCCTGAGCGCAACGGAACTGGCACAGCACACCCGAGCGGGAGATCTAACCGCCGAAGCCGCCGTTGCCGCCTCCATCAACCGCATGGCAGCGGTCAATCCCGATCTGAATGCCGTTGTCGAGGATCTGAGCAGTGACGCCTTGGAGCGGGCCAGAGCGCTGGACAAGGCGCGCAATGCGGGTGCCACGTCCGGTCCGCTGCACGGTGTGCCGGTCACCATCAAGATCAACGTCGATCAGAAGGGCCACGCCACCTCCAACGGTGTGACCGCGCTGAAGGACCTGATCGCGCCGGATGATGCGCCGGTGGTGAAGAACCTCCAGGATGCAGGGGCCGTCGTGATTGGCCGCACCAACACCCCTGAGTTCTCCTTCCGCGCCGACACTGACAACCCGCTCTTTGGGCGCACGCATAATCCCTGGGGGCGCCATATCTCGCCTGGCGGCTCCTCCGGCGGGGCCGGTGCGGCGGTGATGGCCGGGATCGGCGCGCTGGCCCATGGCAATGACATCGGCGGCTCCTTACGTTTTCCCGCCGCTGCCAATGGCGCGGTAACCGTCAAACCCGGCCTTGGCCGCGTGCCTGCCTGGAACCCCAGCCAAAGCGCAGAGCGTGGAATACTGGCGCAGAATATGTCCGTACAGGGGCTGATCACCCGCACGGCACGGGATCTGCATCTGTCGATGCCCAGCCTTATTGCGCCCGATCCTCGCGATCCCTTCCACGTGCCGATGCCCTGGCACGGTCAGGCCACCGAAGGCCCAATCCGCGTCGCCTTTTCCAAGGAGACCTACGGCTACGAACTCCACCCGCAGGTGGAGGCCGCCTTGGATGACGCGCGCGCAGCCCTGCTGGATGCAGGCTATATCGTCGAGGAAACCCTGCTCCCCGATGTCTTCGATGCCGGGCGCACAGGGTACCGCGCGTTGATGGGCGAGGTCTATGCCCTGATGAAAGACGATGTTGACGCAGCCGGGTCGCAAACGGTGCGGGATATCTTTGCAGTCTATTTTGAGGAATTCCCGCCCTTTGCCGGCGTCGAGCTGTTGCAGATGATGGCCAAACGCACGCAATACGCGCGTGACTGGTCGCTCTTCATGCAGCGTTACCCATTGGTATTGACCCCGTTCCTGCCGCAGCCATTTTTCAAACCCGACCGCGACACCGAAGGGGCGGCAGGCGTGCATGAGGTGCTGGGCTGTGCTGTCTATTCCTATGCGATGAACTTCCTCGGCCTGCCTGCGGCCTCGGTTCCCAGCCGCCTTGCCAAATTGCCCTCAGGATCGCAGCCGATCAATGTGCAGATCGCAGCATCGCGCTGGCGCGAGGACATGGCAGTGGACGCCTGTATCGCCATTGAGGATCGGATCGGGCGCATGTGTGACAGACTGTGGGAGCAGCTCTAACCCGGCTGGCAGATGGTCGGATACATACTATGGGTGCGCGAAAAGAACCGCGGGAAACCAACACGCTCGCGGATAAGGAAACCCGGGACTCGGCTCACACCGACCCCCGGATTTTCCGATACCACCGGATACTCGTTCACAAACATCACACGAAGGTTGCGGGACCATCGCCCCGGCGTTTCCCGCCTTCGCGGATCCAAACGCGTACGGATCAATACCCGCACAGTCCGGCTGAAGCAAAATCTTAGCTGCTTAAAATATAGGGGCCGATGGCCATCCCGGTAGATCCTGCGCCTCTCTTCTTGAGAGCGCTATGCCCTTTGGCTGTCACCGCTGGCATCGGCCTTGTCTAGAGTTCGATTATCGCACAAAAACGCGAGCCTTGCGATCACAAACACGTGATCCACCCCGGGCAATGGCCATCTACCTTAGGTGAATTGCTCCGAAATCAACCGTTCCTCCAGCCCATGGCCGGGGTCGAACAGGATCTTGTGGCGGATTCTGGTCTGGGTTGCGATCTCAACCTGCACAACATTGGCAAAAGAAACGGAATCCGCGGCCGCAATCACGGGCCGTTTCTCAGGTTCCAGCACATCAAACCGCACTGTTGCATTGCTGGGCAGCAAGGCACCGCGCCAGCGGCGCGGACGAAAGGCGGCGATTGCGGTCAATGCCAGCACATCCGAACCGATGGGCAAAATGGGACCATGCGCCGAATAATTATAGGCCGTCGACCCCGCTGGCGTTGATACAAGCGCCCCGTCACAGACCAGTTCCGCCATACGCTGACGATCATCAACAGAGATCTTCAGCTTGGCTGCCTGCGGACCGGCCCGCAGCAATGAAACCTCATTGATAGCCAGAGCCCGATGCGTCTGCCCTTCTGCATCCAGTGCGACCATGGACAGCGGGTTAATAATCTCTTCCTCGGCTGCCATCAGCCGCGCGATCAGGTCAACGACGCCATATTCATTCATCAAAAAGCCGATAGTACCTCGGTTCATGCCATAGACCGGCGCCGACAGATCAATCGTGTCGTGCAGCGTGTCGAGCATGAAACCATCGCCGCCAAGCGCAACGATCACATCCGCCTCTTCCTTGGGCACGTTTCCGTAGCGTGCGACCATCTCGGCTTGAGCTGACTGCGCCACCGGAGCCCGGCTGGCCAGAAAGGCGATTCTCATTGTCATCAAATCTGTTTCCGGTGTTACGCAATTCGTTCCGAAACAATCACAGCTTTCCCAAGATTGCCAGTCTTGCCGCTCTCAGCGGGGATTTCGTCGCATTCCGGGCTTTCGGGGCCTAGGTGTTTCCGATAGGAAATCTCTCGAATACTACGCCAACTGATGGAGTGTCATCATGACCGAGACCACCTCCCGCGACCCCGGTTTTTTTACCCAATCCCTCGCAGAGCGCGACCCGGAGCTGTTCGGCTCGATCACGGATGAGCTCGGCCGTCAGCGCGACGAGATTGAGTTGATTGCATCGGAGAACATCGTTTCCGCCGCCGTGATGGAGGCTCAGGGCTCCGTTCTGACCAACAAATACGCCGAAGGCTACCCGGGGCGTCGCTACTATGGTGGCTGCCAATATGTTGATGTTGCAGAAAATCTTGCCATCGACCGCGCAAAACAGCTGTTCAACTGCGAATTTGCAAACGTTCAGCCCAACTCCGGTTCGCAGGCCAACCAGGGTGTGTTCCAGGCGTTGATCCAGCCCGGCGACACCATCCTGGGGATGGACCTCGCCTCTGGTGGCCACCTCACTCACGGTGCGCGTCCCAACCAGTCTGGCAAATGGTTCAACGCCATCCACTACGGTGTGCGTGAAGACAACAACCTGATCGACTATGATCAGGTCGAAGCGCTGGCGCTGGAGCATCAGCCCAAGCTGATCATCGCCGGTGGTTCCGCCATTCCGCGGGTGATTGACTTTGCCCGCTTCCGCGAGATCGCGGACAAGGTTGGCGCCTATCTGCACGTCGACATGGCGCATTTCGCCGGTCTGGTTGCGGCGGGTGAACACCCCTCGCCCTTCCCCCATGCCCATGTTGCGACCACCACCACGCATAAGACCCTGCGCGGTCCGCGCGGTGGCATGATCCTGACCAATGACGCCGATATCGCCAAGAAAGTGAACTCCGCGATCTTCCCCGGCATCCAGGGTGGCCCGCTGATGCATGTGATCGCCGCCAAGGCCGTCGCATTCGGTGAAGCTCTGCGCCCCGAGTTCAAAGACTACCAGAAGCAGGTGCGGGCCAATGCCGTCGCGCTGGCCGATCAGCTGATCAAGGGCGGTCTGGACATCGTCACTGGCGGCACCGACACCCATGTGATGCTGGTCGACCTGCGCCCGAAAGGCGTGACCGGCAATATCGTGGACAAGGCTCTGGGCCGCGCCCATATCACCACCAACAAGAACGGCATTCCGTTTGACCCGGAGAAGCCGACCGTGACCTCCGGTATCCGTCTCGGTACCCCGGCAGGCACCACCCGTGGTTTTGGTGAAGCCGAGTTCCGCGAGATTGCCGATCTTATCATCGAGGTGGTCGACGGCCTGGCAGCCAATGGTGAAGATGGCAACGCCGCTGTTGAGGCATCGGTACGCGAGAAAGTGGCCGCCCTCTGCGCCCGCTTCCCGCTCTACCCGAACCACTGATCCGTTCGCGGAAACAAACAACAACCGCCGCGGGCCCATGGCGCGCGGCGGTTTTCTATTCATGATCTCTGCCCACTGGGATCAGAGCGATTTGGTCTCTGCCAGAGCCTCCTCCAGCATCTTCTCATTGCGCGCCTCTTCGATACGGCGGATGCGATCCTCGCTGGACCGGATATCAAAACGGTATTTCACAACATTGATCAGGCTCAGCGTCAGAAGCATGATCCCCATGCCCCAGAACCCTTTGGTCGCAAGCGGCACATCGGTCGACAGCCAGAGCGAAATGCCCAGCATTCCGTAAGCCACGGCCACACCGGCCACGTTGAGAGTGATGATCAGGTTGTTGTCATTGCGTGTGTTTGTCATTGGATTTCTCCCGGTTGGTCATAGGTGGTGTTAAGGTCAATCAGATATCGGGCGCATCGGCCCTATACGTGTTGTGTCAGGCTTTTGCGTGCAGCCGTGCCAGCACATCGGCAGCAGTACTGCGGGTCGGCTTCCCAAACCCTGCATCAGCCAGATCGTCGGCCACCGAGCCATGGCTCAGCCCGGTTTCGATGTCTTTGAGGATCGCACTCTGTTCAAAGGGGTCTTCGGCAGACATCACCCGATTGATCAGGGCTTCGACCTCTCCCAGCGTGTCACCGGAACCGGCGCTGCGGGCCATGCCGCCATGCGCATGTTGCGCCTTGCGGGTGGCGCGGGCCGCGATGGCGCCCTGTTTCAGATCCATGAGGCGACGATGGCTGGCCTCGACCGACTGGCGCAATTGCAGGCCGCGCTGCTCCAGCATATCGACGGTACGGCGGCGCATGGCCTGTTCATTCTCCAGCTCGGCTATCGCGGCGGCAGCTGTCTGGGCCAGATCCTCCCGCCCCTCTCTCAGCGCTGCCTGCGCCCGCTCCAACAGATCCGCAATCCGCAGCGTCACCGCATCCAGCTGCCGGGTTTCCATACGGGATTTCTGGATCAACCCGGCCAGAACCTGCTTCGCACGGGCCAGATCTGCTTCGCTGGTGCGGATCTTCTGGTCGATCAGGTCAATCGCATAGGTGTCGCTCAACCGTTCCTCGGCACGTGCATCAATGCCTCGGATCAGGGTCTTAATCGTTGCAAACATCACATCCTCCAAATCTGAACATCGTTCATAAATCTGGTATAGAAAAATCCTGAACGTTGTTCAAGGTTTATTTTGAACAACGTTCAAGAGATCATGCAAGTCGCGATAATACCTCGGAAATCATCCGCTCGATCTTGGCGATCGGAACCCCGGAGATCCGGTTCTCCAGCCCCAGAAGCACGATTCCATGCACCGCCGAGAACAGCGCCCGCACCATGAGCGCCAGATCCTCAGGCGCCTTATCAGGAAAAATCTCGGCAACAGGCGCGGCAATATTGGCAAATAGTTTCTCCAGCGCCGCCCTGTACCAGTCGGGCACCTCGGCCTCCTCCGCCCGAACATCGAACAAGGCCCGCCAGAGCCGCGTGTTTTCAGCCGCAAACCCCAGATAGGCGTGGCTCATCAGGATCAGCCGGTCCGTTGGCGCCTGCGTCTGCGCGCCAACCAGCGATCGCTGCACCGCCAGCCCCAGCGCCTGAAAAGTCCGCCCGTTGACAGCCATCACGATGGCATTCATGTCGTCGAAAGCGTTGTAGATGGCCCCAACTGCACAGCCTGCATCGGTCGCCAGATCACGTGCCCGCAGCGCCCCTGCCCCGTCGCGGCGAATGCGGATCTCGGCCGCTGCCACCAGCTTTTCGCGCAACTCTTGCTTGCGGATTTCGGCCTTGCTCGCCATCTGCTCTGCCCCTCAATCTTGAACCACGTTCAAGTTATCGCCTCAGGCAGGCAAACAAAAGAGCAATCAGATAAAACCCCGCCAGCGCAGCACCACCACCAGCAGCACCGCAACAACGATCAGTGAAAATGCCATCGTCGCAACGATGTCCAGTATCCGCCCCCGTCGCCGATCGGCCAGATCAATGGATTTCAGATGTTTGCTCACCTCGCGCGCCGCGCGTTGCAGCGGTTCGTGATCCACCGTCAGCGCCAGTTTCGGATGCGCCAGAAGATGCTGTGCCTCTGCCAGTCGCAGCCCCTGCTGGTAAATCCGTCGGGGCAGCCGTCGCCGCGCCCGGTTCAACGCCGCAGAGAGATCCCCGCCCGCCTGTTCACGGTCCTTCAGCAGATCCTGAACCTGTTCGATCTCTTTCAGAAGTGTCTCTGCCATGGGCTGCCCGAAGTATGAGGAGTTTCGCGCACCTTAGCCGGGCCGGGTCCGACGCTCAATGGCTGGGCCGCTCTGGTCAGGATTGGGGCAATCCCCCGCGCAAAGGGACTGGCGACCGCCGTGATCGGGCGCTATCACGGGGACATGCTGAACACCATCCGCCATGGCGCCCCGACTGATAAACCCACCTTGATGATCGCGCATGGACTCTATGGATCCGCCCGCAACTGGGGCGCGATTGCCAAGCGGCTCTGCGATGATCGCGAGGTCATCGCCGTCGATATGCGCAACCACGGCAACAGCACCTGGACGGAGAGCCACAGCTATCTCGATCTGGCCAGCGACCTTGCCGAGGTCATCGAGCAGCACGGCGGTCCGGTCGATATGATCGGCCACTCCATGGGCGGCAAGGCGGCGATGACACTCGCGCTCAATCACCCTGACGCGCTGCGCCGTCTCCTGGTCGCCGACATCGCCCCGGTCGCCTATGGCCGTAGTCAGATCCAGTTCATCCACGCCATGCGCCAGGTCGATCTGTCACGGGTTGAGCGGCGCTCCGATGCGGAGGCCCAGCTGGCAGAACTGGGGGTCGAAAAAGCTTTGCAGAGCTTCTTCACTCAGTCGCTTGACCTGCCCAACAAACGCTGGCGGCTGAACCTGGACACGCTGGAACGTGATATGCCCAAGATCATGGGCTTTCCCGAAACCGAGGCGCAATGGGACGGCACCACGCTGTTTCTCTCCGGCGCTGCATCCGACTATGTCCTCGCCGAGCACCGCCCTCTGATCAAAGCCCGCTTCAGCCAGTCGCATTTCGCCAAGCTTCCGGACTGCGGCCATTGGCTTCATGCAGAAAACCCGCGCGCATTTGTTGCCACAGCCCGCGGGTTCTTTGACGCCTGACCGGGGATACCGCGCCAGACCGACCAGGAATCATCCCTGATACAGACGACGCGCCACGAGATAGGACACCGGCAGGCCAGCAACAGCACCGATGGCCGCCGCCATAAGGATGGCAGCCACCGAAACGTGACCGGCGACCAGCACCGCGATCACACCAGCGCCGGCAAGGCTGCTGCCGATCAGGGAATAGAGAATGGACGCTAGGCGGATCATGTCGGTCACTCCGGTCATGGTTGGCAGATGTCATTTAGAACTGCCCTCTTAGACCATCGCGACCGCTCGATCGTCTTTGATCCTGATCAGGTTCTCCATGACGGTTTGGCCGATCGGGAAATCTGTGTTTCGATGCAGGCCGAAACGATGATCAGGCCGGACGCGCCTGATCAGGAACTTGCGTACATCCAAAACGGACAACCGCCGCACCTGCTCTCGCGGTACGACGGTGGCCTGCCGGGGGCCATTGGTACAGACGTGCCCCCAGATATCATCGCTTGTGACGCAGCAGTGGTCGGACCAGCTCAACCCCAGGTCTGCCGCATTTATGTCAGGCCCTAGCCGGTAGCCCGCGCACCATAGCCGCCAGCGCCACCATTTGCGAAGGACACGATGTTCTGCCCGCCCGAACCGGTCTTGAAGATGGAGATCTGGCGGGTCAGCTCATTGGCGTCGTTGGACAGGGTCTGGCTGGCAGCCGTCGCCTCCTCAACCATCGCCGCATTGTGCTGGGTCACCTGATCCAGCTGGCTGACGCCCGTGTTGATTTCCACCAGCGTGACCGATTGCTCGGCGGCGCCGGTTGCGATCTGGCTGACATGGCCGGAAATCGTGCTGACGCTGCCGATGATCTTTTGCAGCTCTTCCCCCGCCCGACTCACCAGTTTCACGCCATTGCCAACATATTGCGAGCTTTCGGTGATCAATTGCTTGATCTCGCCCGCCGCATCAGAGGACCGCTGCGCCAGCGCCCGCACTTCGGAGGCCACAACGGCAAACCCGCGCCCTGCCTCGCCTGCTCTCGCGGCTTCAACGCCGGCGTTCAGTGCAAGCAGGTTGGTCTGGAACGCAATGTCGTCAATGACCGAGATGATCTGGGAGATCTTGCCGGATGATTCCTCGATCTGCGACATGGCCGTGACCGCACTATTAACCACCTCACCGCTTTCTTCGGCGGTGACGCGGGCGTTGCTTACAATTTCCTCGACCTCGCGGGCACCATCAGCGGCCGAGCGCACGGTCGAGGTCAGCTCCTCAATCGCCGCTGCCGTTTCTTCCAGGGTTGCGGCCTGGGTTTCGGTGCGATGCGACAATTCGCTGGAGGATTGGCTGATCTCAGAAGCGGTGCTGCCGACGGCCTCGGCCACAGCTTTCACCGTTTCAACCGCGCCCATCAAGGTGTCCTGCGCCTTGTTGAACGCATCGCAAAGCACCCGCATATCCGGCAGATCACTTGTTGGTACACGGTAGCTGAGGTCGCCGTCGCTCAGCGCTTCCAGCGCTCTGGAGATTTCCTCAACACAGTTCTGCCGAGCAGTGATATCGGAGGCCAGCTTGATCACACGGATCGTCTTGCCTTCGCTGTCCAGTACAGGGGCGTAGGTGGCCTGGATCCAGATCGTCTTGCCCGATTTGGCAACGCGCGGAAACTGATCCGTAAACGCCTTGCCAGCCGCAAGATCCCGCCAGAACTCCGCATAGGACTCGCTGCGGGCATAGTCCGGGTCCACGAACATCGAATGATGCTTGCCTTGGATTTCCTCAAGAGGGTAGCCGATCGCGCCAAGGAAGTTGGCATTGGCTTCAATGATGGTCCCATCAGGTTCAAACTGGATCATCGCCTGCGTCCGGTCGATCATGTCCATGACCGACTGCTGCATCGTCGACTCTGCCGACTTCTTCTTTGCGTCTCTCTTGAAAAACATCGTTACCCTCGGCCTAACATTGAAAGTTCACTAGAAATTCAATACCCAAGAGACATTGCTCAAACATTAACCCGAGGGAGCGATACCAGCATGATCGAAAGCCGATGACCAGCAAACCCGAAGCATGATTTTGCGCAACAATCCCAATTACTTAATATACGCCCCGCAAGTGAAGCATACGACCAGTTTTAACGCCATAAGGAACACTCTTGCCGCACCGTCAACCCAAGGTGGTGAGACTTCTGACGAACCGCCAGCCGGAAATGAACACAATTTGATATTAATCAAGGATACGCTCCCAGAACGCCCCTATACAGAGCATCTTGCGCGCGACCTGAATTCACAAAAATCGCCTAAAGCGGAAAAGACCGAGTATTGTTAATACTGGCTGAACAGTTTTGCGACAGAAATGACCCTAGATTGCAGTAAACGATAACCACCGGTGTAGCCTTCATGAGTTTTCGGCCCAAAGCATGGATCCAGGCGCTGAACAATCGGACCTATCTTCCGACCCTGGTCGCCTTTGTGGTGATCGTGGCGGCCGGGCTGTCTGCCGAGTCCCAGAATGACACAATCTATGAACAGAAGCTGCGCGCGGATGTACAATATGAAGCGGGGCTGATCCGCGCCCGGATCGAGGGAAACCTGTCAGCCGATATCCAGCTGGTGCGCGGGCTGCAGGCGGTCCTCTCGACCGAACCCGACATGACGCAGCGGCGCTTTGCCGAGCTGGCGTCACAACTGATTGCTGATGAAGCAAGTCTGCGCAACATCGCCGCGGCGCCGGATCTGGTGATCCGCCTGATGTATCCGATTGCGGGTAACGAGGCTGCAATTGGCTTGGACTACCGCAAGAACGAAGCCCAGCGTGCTGCGGCGCTCCGCGCACGCGACAGCGGCGACCTTGTCCTTGCCGGACCGGTCAACCTGCTGCAGGGCGGTCGCGGTATGATCGCCCGCTTTCCGATCTTCGCGGGCCCGCAAGCGACCAGATCATTCTGGGGCATTCTCTCGGCGGTGATTGATGTCGATGCCATCTATACCCAAGGGGGGCTCAACAACCCGGATCTTATGATCGACGTGGCGCTGGTCGGCAAAGACGGCAGGGGCGCCGAGGGCGAGCAGTTCTACGGTGACCCGAGCATACTGAAGGACAACCCGGTCCTGATGGACATTGTCCTGCCCGTAGGCACCTGGCAGCTGGCTGCCCGGCCCAAAGGTGGCTGGCCCGCCCATGCAGACAACCAGTGGCAACTGCGGTTCACCGTTCTGCTGGCTGGCGCCTTCATTCTGTTTCCAACCGCGCTCGCCGGTCGCCTGTCCGCAGCGCGGCGTTCGGTGATCCAGACACTCAAACGGCGCGAACGTGATCTGGAGGCGCTCTCGCGCCGTCTCGAAATGGCTGTTGAAACCTCGAAAATCGGCATCTGGGAAATAGACGAGACTTCTGACAACGCCCTCTGGGACCGCCGGATGCGTGAACTCTACGGGGACCCTGCCGAAGCCGGTGAAGTGCCTTTGTCGCTCTGGCGATCGTTTCTGCACGCCAAGGATCGCGATCGCGTTATTAGCGGCTTCCAGGAGGCGCTGCGCAATGGCAACAACCACTCGGTCGATTTCTGCATCGAGCTGAAAGATGGCACTCATAAGAATATCCGGGCCATGGGCTGTTCGTTCCGTGATCGACGGGGGCGCAACCGGATGATCGGTGTCGAATGGGATGTCACCCGCGATGTTGAGTTGAACAACGAGTTGAAGCGCGCGAACCAGCAGCTGACCCATCGCAACGCCCAGCTCACCCAGGCCAAACAATCCGCCGAAAAGGCCGATCAGGCAAAAACCGAATTCCTCGCCAATATGAGCCACGAGATCCGCACGCCGATGAATGGGATCATCGGCATGTCCGACATCCTCGCTGAGAGCCCGCTGTCGGAGGAACAGGAGCAATGTGTCGAAACCATCCGTGATTCCTCAGTCGCGCTGTTGAAAATCATCAACGACATCCTGGATCTGTCCCGGCTCGAGGCCGGAAAGATGGAAATCAGCACGGTCGATTTCAACCTGCGCAAATGCGTCGACGGCGCCGTCGACGTGCTCAGGCCGAAGCTGCGCGAAAAGGGGCTATCCTTTACCCTGAGCTTTGCCCATGACCTGCCCGAACAGGTCCATGGTGATGACGGTCGGCTGCGCCAGATCCTGGTCAACCTGCTGAGCAATGCGGTGAAATTCACCCACGATGGCAGTGTCGCCCTGCACGTCAGTCGCGGAGCAAAGGATCCCTATCATCTTTTTATCGACGTGGTGGACACCGGCATTGGCATCTCCGAAGATCAGGCCAAACACGTATTTGAGCGGTTTTCGCAGGCCGATGCCGCAACCACACGCCACTATGGCGGAACCGGTCTGGGGCTGACCATCTCCAATATCCTCGCACAGCGCATGGGCGGCGGTATCAGCCTGCAATCCAGCGCCGGCAACGGCGCCTGCTTCCGCTTGGAAATCCGCCTTTCAGCTGCCCGCACGGCCCCCATCGCCCCGACCCAGATCAGCCGGGAAACCTCCCAGCCGCAGCTTGGTCCGGGGGTATTGCTGCTGGCTGATGACAATCGCACCAACCGCCTGCTGATCCTGAAATTCCTGGCCGACACGCCGCTGAAGGTGATCGAAGCCGAAAATGGACACGAAGCGGTAGATATGTGCCGCGACCATCAACCCGCCATCATCCTGATGGATATGTCGATGCCCGAGGTCGATGGCCTGACTGCAACCCGCCAGATCCGCGCCAGCGACATGGCCCAGCCCGCGATCATCGCATTGACGGCCAATGCTTTTGACAGCGATCGCCGCGCCTGCCTGGATGCCGGGATGGACCGTTTTCTGCAAAAACCGATCCGCAAGCCGCTGCTGCTGGAAACCATCGCCGCCGTTCAAGCCGAACGCGCGGCACCGCAGGATCAGACCAAGGACGGCACCAACTCCTGACGCCAGCCTCGGCTTACGCCCTCATCCAACCACTCCGCAACACCACGGCCGACGCCCTCCTGCGGCCTTGGGGTTGATAATCCGTCCGACGAATGGGCCGCAAAACGATCAGATCTAGGGGAGACCTCAACGGTCAGCCGCCTGTTGGCAGCATCTGATTTTCCAGACAGAACTCATAGAGTTCGCGATAGGCGGCCTCTTTCATCAACGCCTCAAACCGGGCGCGATGCAGCGCGATGGCCTTGCTGCGCAGGTCAAACAACCGCCCGCCCGACGCCACATCCAATGCAGCCATACCCGCCCTGATTCTGTCAGCCTTGGCCGCAAGCCGTGTGTCGGCCTGAACATTGTGATTGCGGCGCAGCCAGTATTTGCGATCAATCAGCCGGTTCGCCTGATGGGCACTGCCGCGGTGCGACTTCAGAACAAAACTCGCCGCATCCTTGGTGATGTAGTGGTTGATCTGGGCCAGCGCGCGCAGGCTGGGATCCTTAGCCCTGAAATTGCGATGTTCGTAGGCGCTGCTCGGCAGGCCGGATCCATTGCAAATTCTGATCTGATCATCGGGAAGCTTCGCGCCATTTGGCCTGTGGATGCCGCACCGCTCATGAGCAGCAGGATCAAACATCGTCTTGAACGGTGTCAGATGCGTAGCAACCCGTTCGTCATCCTCGGCCAGCAAAAAGGTCTCCACCACCAGCTGCTCCGACAGGGTTGCACTGCCTGCGCTGCCAAACTTCTTCCAGTTCACCATGATCTGGTCGCAGTCCGGCACGGCATCAATGAGATCGCCGACGGTGCCCGTGCCGGTGTGAACGACGAGAAACTCGTCAAGATCAAGCGCAAGGACCCATCGCGCATCCCGGAACTCCGGCTGGCGCGCGGCACGTTTGTAGGCTTTGACCTGATGTCGCCCGCGTTCAGCCCGATTGTAGAAATAGGAAATTTCACCGAGATCGCGCAGAGTTTTCAGAATTTCATCTGTAAAATCATCAGAGTCGTTCTGGTAGATGATGATGTTCTGAAACCCGATCATCTTGTGGTAGGCGACCCATTCCAGGATCGAGGGCCCTTCATTCTTGGCAGTCGCAACCAGCGTAAAAGACAACGGAGGCTCCTGATCTCAAACTGAGGAAACTGGTGCGGACGGCGGGACTCGAACCCGCACGGCCATACGGCCAGGAGATTTTAAGTCTCCGGTGTCTACCATTCCACCACGTCCGCACAGCGGGCTTGGCCCGTTGCAATCACAGACCTAGCGAGGACGCCGCAGCGGCACAATGGGATATCTCACGGATCATGGAATTTTTCCCGCATCGGTGTTTCGGACGCCGCGTCATGCGAAACAGGGGTCTCAATGCCCACAGATCACAGGTCCACTTCAGGCGCCGTCGGGCCTGCCCCTTCCGGTGCCAATGGACCACCCGGCGCCACCAGATGCCGCTCCGGCAGCCAAGGATTGAGCGCCAGCGCCTGCTCCAGCGCCTGGCGCGCCTCCGTCAGGCGCGACAACCCGTAAAGCGACAGCGCCCGACCACTCAGCGCCGCAACATGACGCGGCGACAGGGCGATTGCGCGATCCAGATCCGTTAGCGCCGCGCCAAAATCCCGCCGCAGATAATGGACAAAAGCGCGCTGATTGTAGCCCTCGGCGTAATCCGGGCAGTAGGCGACCAACCTGTCAAATGCCTCCAGTGCACCGAGAAAGTCAAAGGCCGAGCGCCGGGTCATCCCCCGATCCAGCAGCGCCTGCGCCTGAGCATTGGGTGCATCTGCCCAATATTGCCAGAACTGGTTGGAAATGGCCTGCGCCGTCATCTCATCGCTTGCCGCCTGCACGCGGCGGATCAGCCCTTCGACCGCATTACGGTGATCCGGTGCGGCAGGACAGGCCCCGGCCGCCTCGGCTTCTCTCGCCTGGCCCGCCCCCTCGGCCAGAGCAAAGGGTGCAGCGGCCGCGAGGCCAAGAGCTAGAAATGGGGCAATCCAAGACTGTCGCATCCCCCTATTCTGCCGCAAAGTGATCGCCGGACAAGTCACGATTTCGCGTGGATGTCACGACTTGGGGGGTCACGGCAGCAGCGCGCTATCCTCGATTACTGCCTGCATGGCGACATAGGTGGAGGTCGACGCGACATGCGGCAGCGCCGAAATCTTCTCGCCGAGCACCGCACGATAAGCCGACATCGACCGCGTCCGCACCTTTAGCAGATAGTCGAAATGCGAGGCCATCAGATGGGCCTGTTCGATCTCGGGCACCCGCGCCAGCGCCGCATTGAATTTCGCCAGCGCCTCCTCTCGGGTATCGGTCAGCTTCACCTCGACAAAGGCGACGTGATCCAGGCCCAGCCGGATCGGATCGATCAGCGCCCGATAGCCTGTAATGAAGCCCTCGGTCTCTAACCGCCGCAGCCGCGCCTGTGTCGGCGTTTTGGACAGGCCGATCCGCCGCGCCAGATCCGCGATGGACATGCGGCCATCCTCTCCAAGCGCCTCCAGAATCGCCTGATCGAACCGATCCATGCCCGGAAAGTCTATTTGCATTGTCCTGAGATCCTTTTTTGGGCGTTATGCCTATTTATTGCACAACATAGGGCGATTGTCCCGGCAATTTCGCGATATCATATGCGGATAGACCAACCACGGCACGATCTGTGGTTCCTTCGGAGAGTTCCCTAAAATGACAGCGACCCAATCCCGGCCCACGCCCCCCCTGTCCTCCGCGCAGACTGCGGACCACGCGGAGGCGCTGCGCTACCGCATCGACGCGGGCACCTATGTTGATCAGGCTCAGATGCGCGACCGGCTGTTTGCGTTGGCCGATCTTAGCGCTGCGGACCGTCGCACCATCTGCGCCAATGCCGCCGCCCTGGTGCGCGACATCCGGGGCCATTCCTCGCCCGGCCTGATGGAAGTATTTCTCGCCGAATACGGTCTTTCCACCGACGAGGGCGTTGCCCTGATGTGCCTGGCCGAGGCGCTCTTGCGGGTGCCCGACGCCGACACCATCGACGCGCTGATCGAGGATAAGATCGCGCCATCGGAATGGGGCAAGCATCTGGGCAAATCCACCTCCTCTCTGGTCAATGCGTCGACCTGGGCCCTCATGCTGACCGGCAAGGTGCTCGACGAAAAGCGCAGCCCGGTCTCGGCGCTGCGCGGCGCCATCAAACGTCTGGGCGAACCGGTGATCCGCACCGCCGTCAGCCGCGCGATGAAGGAAATGGGCCGCCAGTTCGTGCTGGGCGAGACCATTGAAGGGGCCATGAAACGCGCCGCCGGGATGGAAGCCAAAGGCTACACCTATTCCTACGACATGCTGGGAGAGGCCGCCCGCACCGAAGCGGATGCCGCCCGCTATCACCTGGCCTATTCCCGCGCGATTTCGGCCATCGCCGCCGCCTGCGACAGCGAGGATATCCGCCAGAATCCCGGTATCTCGGTCAAACTCTCGGCGCTGCATCCGCGCTACGAACTGGCGCAGGAAACCCGCGTCATGGAGGAACTGGTGCCACGCCTGCAGGCGCTGGCGCTGCTGGCCAAGGCCGCCGGCATGGGGCTGAACGTCGACGCCGAGGAGGCCGACCGCCTGTCCCTGTCGCTTGAGGTGATCGAAGAGGTGATCTCCGATCCCGCGCTTGCTGGCTGGGATGGGTTTGGTGTGGTGGTCCAGGCCTATGGACCGCGCACCGGAGTGGCGCTGGATGCCCTCTATGATATGGCCAACCGCTATGACCGCCGCCTGATGGTCCGCCTTGTCAAAGGCGCCTATTGGGACACCGAGGTAAAGCGCGCCCAGGTCGAGGGCGTCGATGGGTTCCCCGTCTACACCCATAAATCGCTGACCGATGTGTCCTACATCGCCAACGCCCGCAAACTGTTGTCGATGACCGACCGGATCTACCCGCAGTTTGCCACCCATAACGCCCATACCGTCGCAGCCATTCTGCATATGGCCAAGGACACCGACAAAGGCGCCTATGAGTTTCAGCGCCTGCATGGCATGGGCGAGACCCTGCATCAGATGGTGCTGGAACAGAACCGCACCCACTGCCGGATCTATGCGCCGGTTGGCGCCCATCGCGACCTGCTGGCCTATCTGGTCCGCCGTCTGCTGGAAAATGGCGCCAACAGCTCCTTTGTGAACCAGATCGTTGATGAAAATGTGCCTCCCGAAGTGGTCGCCGCCGATCCCTTCGATCAGGTCGAGGATCTGACTGCGAACCTGCGCAGCGGACCGGAGCTGTTCCAGCCGGAGCGGCCGAACTCCACCGGGTTCGATCTGGGCCACGCCCCCACCCTTGCGGCGATCGACGCCGCCCGCGCGCCTTGGAAGAGCCACAGCTGGACCGCAGCGCCCCTGCTAGCCAAGGCGCCCGCGAGCCCCAGCACCACCGAAGACGCAGTACGCAACCCGGCTGATCTCACCACGGTAGGCCAGGTGCACAGCGCCGGTCAGGTCGAAATCGAGGCGGCCCTCGGCGCCGCAGCCCCGTGGCAAGCCAGCGCCGAAATCCGCGCCGAAGTGCTGAACCGGGCCGCCGACCTCTACGAGGCCAATTATGGCGAACTGTTTGCGCTGCTGACGCGCGAAGCGGGCAAGACGCTGCCCGACTGTGTGGCCGAGCTGCGCGAAGCGGTGGATTTCCTGCGCTACTACGCCGCCCCCATTCCAGCAGAGCCGCCGGTCGGCGTGTTCACCTGCATCTCGCCCTGGAACTTCCCGCTGGCGATTTTCTCCGGCCAGATTGCAGCCGCCCTGGCAACCGGCAATGCAGTGCTCGCGAAACCGGCCGAGCAGACCCCGCTGATCGCCCATCGCGCCATCGCGCTGCTGCATGAGGCAGGCGTCCCGAAAGAAGCGTTGCAGCTGCTGCCCGGCGGCGGCGCTGTTGGCGGCGCGCTGACCTCAGATCCGCGCGTCGGCGGCGTCGCTTTCACCGGCTCCACTGCAACCGCACTGAAAATCCGCGCTGCCATGGCCGAGCACCTGCGTCCCGGCGCGCCGCTGATTGCCGAGACCGGTGGTCTCAACGCGATGATCGTGGACAGCACCGCGCTGCCGGAACAGGCCGTTCAGGCCGTCATCGAAAGCGCCTTTCAGTCGGCAGGTCAGCGCTGCTCGGCCCTGCGTTGCCTCTACCTCCAGGAAGATATCGCCGATAACGTGTTGAAAATGCTCAAAGGCGCGATGGATGCCCTGCGGCTTGGCGATCCCTGGCACCTGGCAACCGACAGCGGACCGGTGATCGACGAGGCCGCCCGCGCCGGTATTCTCGCCCATATCGACACCGCCCGCGCCGAGGGCCGGGTGCTGAAGGAACTGACCGCACCGCAGGGCGGCACCTTCGTGGCGCCAACCCTGATCGAAGTCTCCGGCATCAGCGTGCTGGAACGGGAGATCTTTGGCCCGGTCCTGCATGTCGCCCGCTTCAGATCGCAGGATCTCGACCGGATCATCAACGATATAAATGCCACCGGCTATGGGCTGACCTTTGGCCTGCACACGCGGATCGACGACCGGGTGCAATATGTCTGCGACCGTATTCACGCAGGCAACCTCTATGTGAACCGCAACCAGATCGGTGCCATCGTCGGCAGCCAGCCCTTTGGAGGCGAAGGCCTGTCCGGCACCGGTCCCAAGGCCGGCGGCCCCTTCTACATGACGCGTTTCTGTGCGCCTGACCGTCAGCAGAGCACCGACAGCTGGCCCGCCGATACCGCAGCGATGGTGTCCCTGCCAGCACCAACAGGTCAGCCAATGCAGCAGACCACAACCAGCCTGCCCGGCCCGACCGGCGAATCGAACCGCCTGTCGCAGCAGGCCCGCCCACCGCTGCTCTGCCTGGGACCGGGACCACAGGCCGTGGCGGCCCAGGCCCGCGCCGTTCACGCGCTCGGCGGCACCGCGATCGAAGCGACCGGCCCCTGCGATATGCCCCTGCTTCTGACCGCAGAGGGCATCTCCGGGGTGATCTGGTGGGGTGATGAGGCAACCGCGCGCGAGATTGAGACTGGGCTGGCGCGACGCAACGGGCCAATCCTGCCGCTGATCCCCGGCCTGCCGGATGTGGCACGGGTACAGGCCGAACGGCATGTCTGCGTCGACACCACCGCCGCAGGCGGCAACGCAGCCCTGCTTGGCGGGATGTCCTGACCGCGAGCGTCAGGCCAATGCGCACAATATCTGGGTAAACTCTTGACGCTGGGCCATATCCGGCCCAGCGTTCCCCCATGTTTCCAATCCGTGACCACAACCCCTCCGGGCGCACGCCCTACGTGACCTATGCGCTCATGGTTGCGAATATCGCGATCTTTGCGCTGACCTACTTTGGCTATGACAGCCCGCGCCGCCTGACCGCGCTCTACAACGCCTATGCGTTGCTGCCGGCGGAGATCATGGCAGGCTATGACTGGAAAACCCTGCTCACCTCGACCTTTCTGCATGGCAGCTGGATGCACCTGGGCGGCAACATGCTGTTTTTATGGATCTTTGGCGACAATATGGAGGACGAGATGGGGCATTTCACCTTTCTCGCCTTCTACCTTGTTTCCGGTATCGGCGCCGGGCTGGTCCATGTCGCAAGTGCCCCGGACTCGCTGGTGCCGCTGGTCGGAGCCTCCGGCGCCATTGCCGGTGTCATGGGCGGCTACCTGCTGCTGTTCCCACGGGCGCGCGTCGATATCCTGTTGATCCTGATCATCTATTTCCGCGTCTTCTCGATCCCTGCCTTCGTCATGCTGGGCGTCTGGCTGGGCATGCAGTTCCTCGGCGGGATCGGCTCTGACCCTCAGGCAGGTGGCGTCGCCTATTGGGCGCATGCCGGCGGCTTCGGCGTCGGGCTGGTATTGACACTACCGCTCTGGCTCAGGCGCGGCGGGCCGGTGTACTGGGGCAAGACCCACGGCCATCCGCCTCATCCCGAGGTCAGCTATACCGACAGCCGCATCCCACGCGTGCAGCGCAGGCCATCCGCCCCCAACCGGCGCAACACCCCCTGGGGCAAGTAGCAGTCCAGATATCGCAATCTCAAACAAAGGGCCGCAGCAGATGTCCGCATCCACCTCCGCCACGCCGCAGAACGGCGCCCAGCCCTGGCAGGCAAGCTGTCATTGCGGCGCCGTTGTAATCAGAGCCGAGCTGCCTGACGGGCTCGCCTCAGCCAGCCGTTGCAATTGCTCCTTCTGCATCCGTCGCGGGGCCGCGGCAGTGACCGCGCGCACCGCCAGCCTGACCATTCTCAAAGGCGCCGAAAATCTCAGCCTCTACACTTGGGGCAGCCATACGGCGAAACACTATTTCTGCAAGACATGCGGCATCTACGTCTATCACCAGCGCCGTTCCGATCCGGCAGAATGCGGGATCAATCTGGGCTGTATCGACGGTGGCAACCCGCGCACCCACGCCGAAACCTATGGTGACATTCCTTGGCACGACGGGGTGAATCACCCCTCTGACCGCTAGGCAGACGCCGCAGATCAGCCGCAAAACAAAAACGCGACCCGAGGGGCCGCGTTTCAATACGTCAAATCCAGCGAAAAAACCGGGGCGGCATCAGCCCCGGATCACCTTGGCAAAGCTGTCGTAAATCGACTCATTGGCGCAGAGCACATCGCCGGAGGTAAGGATATCATCCTCGGGGTTCACCGCTTCGATAAGGCCGCCTGCCTCCTGCACGATGATCACACCCGCAGCCAGATCCCAGGCATTCAGGCGGCGCTCCCAGTAGCCCTCGTAGCGGCCCGCCGCCACATAGGCCAGATCCAGCGAAGCCGCGCCCCAGCGACGCACACCGGCGCAGGCAGGCATCAGACGCGCCAGATCCTGCAGGGTCGCAGGCAGGTCGGAACGACCGGCAAACGGCAGCCCCGTCGCAAAGATCGACTCGATCATGCGATGACGGCCCGAGACCCGGATCCGGGTGTCATTCATCCAGGCGCCAGCACCTTTTTCGGCAAAGAACATCTCGTCCTTGGCGGCATCATACACAACACCGGCGACAACCTTGCCCTTATGCTCCAGCGCGATGGAAATCGCCCAATGCGGCAGACCGTGCAGGAAGTTGGTGGTGCCATCCAGCGGGTCGACGATCCAGCGGCGGGTCGGATCTGCGCCTTCTTCTTCGCCACCCTCTTCGGCCAGCCAGCCGTAAGTGGGGCGGGCGCCCATCAGCTCTTCTTTCAGGATCTTCTCGGCAGCGATATCGGCCTTGGAGACAAAATCGCCTGCCCCCTTTCTCGACACCTGAAGGTTTTCAACTTCGCGAAAATCCTTGACCAGCGACCGCCCCGCCTTGCGGGCAGCTTTGATCATGATGTTGAGGTTTGCGCTGCCAATCATGCGAAAGACTCCTGAGCGAAAAGGGGGAGATGTCGGTCAAACCGTGCCTATACGCGCCTGATTGCCGCTTGCCAAGGCCCAATAGGGGCCTGAACGCACCAGTACGACACATGAGAGCTATGCCTCTGGCGCATGGGTATGCCCTGCTCTGCCCCCTGCGCCACCGCCAGTGTTCGCGCACTACTGCTGTTGCAGCCTGCGCGCCTCCACCTTGGCCAGTCGGATCAGCTCCTGCATATAGGGTTTTTCACGATCTTCACTGCGGATCGCCGCATAAAGCCTGCGGGTGATCCCTTTGGAAGTCAGCGGCCGGGTCACATAGTCGGAGGAATATTTGACCTCCCGCACCACCCAGTCCGGCAGCACCGAAACACCCCGGTTCGACGCCACCAAGAGCAGGATCACCGCCGTCAGCTCCACCTGCCGGATGCCGGCAGGTTCCACGCCCGCAGGCGTCAGCAGCTGGCTGAAGATATCCAGCCGTGCCTTGTCCACCGGATAGGTGATCAGGGTCTCGCCGCGAAAATCCTCGGCCTCGACATAGGGTTTCTCAGCCAGCGGATGCAGCGCCGAGGCAACAAAAACCGGTTTATAGTCAAACAACTCGATAAACTCGATTCCCGGCAGCACCTCGGGATCCGAGGACACCACCAGATCGACCTCCTCCTTTTGCAATGCAGGCAGCGCGTCAAAGGCAAGGCCGGGGCGAATATCGACATCGACATCGGCCCAGTTCTTGCGCAGCCCCTCCAGCACCGGGAACAGCCATTCAAAACAGGCGTGGCATTCGATGGCGATATACATCCGCCCGGTGTTTCCGTCACGCAGGGCCGAGAATTCCGCCTGCATCGCCTCCACCTGTGGCAGCACCTGATCCGCCAGCCGCAGCAGCCGCAGCCCCGCCGCCGACAGTTTCATCGGCTTGGAGCGGCGCAGGAACAGTTCGACCCCCGCCTGATCCTCCAGCCCCTTGATCTGATGGCTCAGCGCGCTCTGAGTGATATTCAGCTGATCGGCCGCCCGCGCCAACCCGCCTTCCTGATGTATGGCCTTGATGGTGCGCAGGTGACGAAATTCGATGTGCATCTATCGTGTCGCTCATGTTGTTCTTGAGTATTATGAAATTGTTTCACAATAGACGCTATGCAACAAGAGATGAAATCATGCGGAGCGCTTTTGAAAATGACGACCCCTGACATCTCTTTTGAATTCTTCCCGCCGCAGTCGCTGGAGGCCTCTTTCCGGCTCTGGGATACGGTTCAGACACTGGCGCCGCTGGCGCCCCGCTTTGTCTCCGTCACCTATGGGGCCGGCGGCACCACCCGCGACCTGACCCGCGATGCGGTGGCAACGCTGCATAAATCCTCCGGTCTCAATGTGGCGGCGCACCTGACCTGCGTGAACGCCAGCAAATCCGAGACCATGGAGATTGCCGACCAGTTTGCCGAGGCCGGCGTGCGCGAAATCGTTGCCCTGCGTGGCGATCCGCCAAAAGGCTCCGCCGGGTTTGAACCCCACCCCGAGGGTTTTGCCAATTCGGTCGAGCTGATCTCGGCGCTGGCAGAGCGCGATCAGTTCTCGATCCGCGTCGGCGCCTATCCCGACCGCCACCCGGAGGCCACTAGCGCACGTGCGGATGTCGACTGGCTGAAGCGCAAACTGGACGCTGGCGCCGATGAGGCGCTGACCCAGTTCTTCTTTGAAGCCGATACATTCCTGCGCTTTCGCGATGACTGCGCCAAGGCCGGGATCGACACCAGCCGCATCACGCCCGGTATCCTGCCCATCGAAAACTGGAAGGGCGCGCGCAATTTTGCCAAACGCTGTGGCACCAATATTCCGGCCTGGATCGACGATGCGTTTGACAAGGCGATCCGCGATGGGCGCGAGGACCTGCTTGCCACGGCGCTGTGCACCGAGCTCTGCTCCGATCTGATGGACAACGGCGTTGACAAGCTGCATTTCTACACGCTGAACCGGCCCGAGCTGACCCGCGATGTCTGCTTTGCGCTCGGCATCACACCAATGGTCTCGCTGGAGAACGTGGCGTAGCGCTTGTCCTGCCACCGCTGTCCTCCTAGCCTTTGATCTGGTCGCCCCTGCCGCTGTCGGCAGGGGCATCGTCTTTGCCGACCGGATCAGGATTTCTGCATGACCTCACCCATAAGTTCGCCCGAAACGTCGGCCAAGACGTCCTCCACCACCGCCGCAGCCGCTTCCCCTCTGCGCCGCGCGACCGGCCCGGACGACCTGCTGCGCCCCGAGGACATCACCGGCATGTCCGGGCTGGACTTCATGCAGGGCATTCTCGCAGGCCGCCTGCCCGGTCCGCCCATTGGCGAGACACTGGGCTACCACCTGCATAGCGTCGAGGCAGGCAAAGTGGTGTTTCGAGGCACCCCGGAATTTGCTGTGACCAATCCAATGGGCACGGTCCACGGCGGCTGGTACGGCACCCTGCTGGACAGCGCCATGGCCTGCGCAGTGATGACCCGCGTGCCGAAGGGAGCAGCCTATACCACGCTGGAATTCAAGGTAAATATCCTGCGTTCCATCCCACTCGGCACTGAAATCGAATGTATCGGGATGACCGACCATGTCGGGCGCTCGACCGGTGTCGCCCATGGTGAGTTGCGCGGGCTTGCGGATGGCCGCCTCTATGCCACCGGCTCCACCACCTGCATCGTGATGCAGATCACCGCCGGCTAAGCGCCGAAGCGCTTCCCCTCCGGTTCAGGCGCTGCTTGGAGTTCGGAAACTCCCCCAAAGATCGCTCCCAGAGGGAGCGCGCCCGGCTCTTTTGGCCAACGCATAAAAAATCAAGCAATGTCTGTAAAGCGTGTTGGGCGTTTGATCTTTGCCGCCGCGAAGATGTTTTGTGCCGCAAGAATCATTTATTTTTCAGTTCGATAGTTTTGGAGGTTAAGAGCGCTTGCAGTCCTGATTGATTGCCACAACTTTGCAACCTTAGTTGCATCGACCATTTGGCTGAAAAGCAATCATCAGGTTTCTCGTGCGGCTTTCGATCTTGTGAGCCGCATAATGCGATCTGAAACCTCATCCTCTTTAGATTGCGCCATCCTGGTGCGCCCCCACATCAAGCCTGCACAGATAAAATACCAACGAAAGAACCATGGGGCGAAGAGCACCAACACTCCGATGCCCAGAACCATGTTGACGATTGCTCCGAAAATACCCGTTTTCTCAAGCAGGAGGACGGACAGAATGCCAACAGCGATCATGGGCAAAAAGAACCAAACCCACAGCGTTCCGAAGGCGAATATAGCCAGGAGAGGCACTCTCCTTGCGACCTTGAGCACCCAAGCCTCGTGGCGCACAAAACGTAACTTCACCCAAAGAGGCAATTTCCGAACAAGAAATGCGTCATGTTCTTCTATTGTGTTCAGCTCAGTCATGTAGTCACAATTTTCCCCCTAATAACAAGTCACATAGCAGGCTTTCGCCCTGCGCGCAGCATCCTTTTACATGCGCGTATCCCTTTGTCTTTCAACACATCTCTGAATCAATCAGCGTCATATCCGCGGTCCCCAAGCAGCCGGTCGGCATCAGGCAGGCTGCTCAGCGATGCCCGTGCGCCAATGTAGTCTCTGACCTGACCGGCCGTGACGAACAGGGCCGACCAATCAGACGTCGACGCCCCTCTTTTTGACGCCCATGCTGGTCGCTGTCCGGTGGGCCTTCAGATACGTCGCGTCCACTGCCCGGCAGTTGATTACGCAGCAATCAATGAGAGGGGATCATCACGGTCTTCTGTTCGCCATCCTCGGCGGCCAGGCCGACCATCATCCGAGCGAAAATGCCCTTGTCGCTCCACCGCTTCCAACGGTTTTAGAGGGTGTTCTGCGGGCCATATGCAATAGGCGCATCGCGCCATCGTAAGCCACTGCGATTAATGAAGATAATCCCACTCAGCACCGGCCCGTCATCAACGCGTGGTTCGCCGTGGGACTTCGGAAAATAAGGCTCACGGCGCGCCACCTGCGCGTCCCTCAGCCAGAAAAGATCAGACATGTTCACCGCTCGTTTTCGAACCGAGAGCCATCCAGCCAAGCGGAAATCAATGGGGCCTGACCCTAGTTAGCGGATACCATTTGCTTCCTGCAGTTCCCGCACATAGCGGATGATGCCACTGACGTCGCCATCAGTAAGCCCCTGCTGCGGCGGCATGCTGCCAAAATCCCAGTGGTGTGCCCGCACTCCGTTGCGGACGGCGAGCAGGAAGGCAGCGTCACCATGGTGAGATGGTTCATAGATGTTATGAACCAGCGGCGGCCCAATCCCGTTTCGTCCTGCGGCATTCGTACCATGGCACTCGGCGCAGACCGCATCAAAGGCGCGTTTGCCGATTGCTGCAGTCTGGCTCAAGTCATGCGGCAGCTGAACGTCCGTAAGGGGGGCACCGTATTCCAAAACGGAACCCTGCAGGGCCGCTTCGTTTCCGCCAGCGCTGCGAAGTACGAAATAGGTCGCTCCCGCTGAAAAGGTCGCAGCAGCAATGATCGTGGTGATTTTGTTCATGAGAAGTTCTTTCATCTTTGGAAGTCAGGCGCTGGTCTCAGTATCCCGCCGGAAAGCGCCGCGAAGGCGCGAATTTCCTGGTAGCGGATCCGCACATCCTCGCTTTGCTGGTAGAAACGGAACAGATCCTTCAGCGGTGAGGAAAACTCCTTGTGTGCCGATAGCATCGCCACAAGCGCACCCAGCGAGACGCGCTCCTGCAAAACAAAATAGCCGCCCAGGGAATAGAACAGGAACGGGGTCAAGGCTGTCAGGAAGTTGTTGATGGCCTTGGCAAGGAATTTCAGCCGGTGGATCTGCAGTCGCAGATCCTGCAGTTGGCGGAAGCTCTGCGCAACCGGCAGAACGCCGGAGCTCAACTCCCGCAGTTGCAAGTCCAGATGGCCACCAAGCAGGCGCATCTCGCGGATACGTTTGCGGGATACCGCATTTACCCGCCGCTGCAGTCGCGGCACGATGATCAGTTGCAAAGGGAGCACTGTGAGCGCAGCAGCCGCAAGGATCGGATCCTGCACGAACATGAACAGAAGGATTGTCGCGAGGGTTCCGCCTTGAAGGAGCGGGACTGCCAGCAGTTCGGAGGCAAAGCCGCCGACAGGCTCAACCTCGGGACCAAGTACTGGCATGATGGCAGCCTGGCGCTGCGCGGGGTGCTTTCGTCGCCACTGGCGGTAGACTGCAAGGCGGAGCCGGCGCACGAAGCTCTCGGCGACCCGACCCTTGCAGATGTTCAGCCAGTATTTATTGAGGCCGTTGAGCGATATAACCGCCAGATAGGCGCCGCAGAGCACAAACAGCAGCGAGATTTGCGGGAGGTCATATCCCAGGACCGCAACCGTCCCGTCTTGGCTTTCAAAAACACGGTTCACGATCTGCTTGGGCAGTTCAAGTGTCAGGTAGAGGGTGGGCATGGCGGTCAGGCTCAGCACAACTAGGACTGCCTGCTGCCGTCCGGTGGCGGTCAGGATATGGCGCGGAAGGCTGGCCCGAATTCCGGCTGCTTGCCCCGGTATCGCTTCATCAGGTGACACGACGGTCCGAAGATGCCTGCGCAGCAGCAAGGCCGCCTGAACCGCCAAGGTTGCTGCCAGCAGTGCCGGGGCGAGAACCAGCACCAGATGCATCACCGGATGCAGCCAGGCCGGCGCGCTGCTGTCATAGCTGAAGCCAAGTGCCGCCGCTGCATCATGCGCTAGACTGTGAAATTTGGGCATCGAATTCTCTGCTGGAAAACGCGGGAAGCGGGATGGCCCGCCTCCCGCCTAACTTAGTTCAGGGCCGTCACGGTAAGCTTGCCCTGGATCCGCTCGGCAACGAACTCGATGGCATCGCCAACCTCGAGCTGGTCCAGCATCGCCTGATCCGCTACCCGAAACACCATGGTCATCGCGGGCATCTCCAGGTTCACCAGTTCCTCATGGATGATGGTAACCTTGCCAGATTTGGTATCGAGCTTTTTTACCGTGCCCTTGGTGAAGCTACCTGCGCTATCAGCCAGCACGGCAACCGGCCCGTGCATGCCCGATTCATAATGACCAGGGATCAGGCATGCGAACTCGAATGTGCCTGCATTGGAGAAGGTCCAGATGACCTCTCCGCTTGCACCCGGATCTAGGCGCACCGAGTTCGGATCATCATGTTCCATCTCCATTTCGGCCATCATCGCCTTGTGCCGAACATTACGCTCTGCCGTATCCAGCACAAACTCATGCTCCAGCTCACCGGCGTTGGTAATCACAAATTTCACCGTCTCATTCTTAACAAAAGAAAAGCTGGAAGGCTCAAACAGCATCTCCCCGTCATCGGTTTCCATCATGGTGACGGCGACCTCGCGGTCCGTGCGGGACAGGTCGCCGGGCTTGCCAACTTCCATGCCGCCATCATGGCCGCCGCCGTGTGTTCCATCGGCAAAGACCGGAGCTGCGGGAAGTAGGCAAAGAAGGGCGGTGTAAAGAGCTTTGTTCATGTTTGTTTCCTTATTAGGTTTGGTTAAGGTCAAGGGCTGGTCAGCCCTTGACGGGTGGTTTGGGGGTAATGCGCGTCTGCGCGTCTTCGACGCGGGCAGTCTCCGGGAGCTGTCCGGTCCACTCATAGGCCTGGGTGCCGGGCGGGTTCTCGTACCAGCCGGGATCGCTGTAGTCGTCTGCGCCGATGCCCTCGCGCACCTTCACGACCGAGAACATGCCGCCCATTTCCAGCGGCCCGTAAGGCCCCCAACCGGCCATCATCGGCACGGTGTTGTCGGGCAGCGACATCGACATCTCACCCATATCCGCCATGCCTGAGGTGCCCATCGGCATGTATTCTGGCTGCAGCTTGCGGATCTGACCGGTCAGCTTGCGCTTGTCGGCCCCGATGAAGGTCGGAATGTCGTGGCCCATGGCGTTCATCGTGTGGTGGGACTTGTGGCAGTGGATCGCCCAGTCACCCGGATGCACCGCGTCGAACTCATAGGCACGCATGGCGCCGACGGGAATGTCGATCGACACCTCCGGCCAGCGGGCGCTTTCCGGAACCCAGCCGCCGTCGGTACAAGTGACCTCAAAGTCGTAGCCGTGCATGTGGATCGGATGGTTGGTCATGGTCAGGTTGCCGGTCCTGACCCGCACCCGGTCGCCCTGATTGACCACCAGCGGGTCGATGTCCGGGAAGATCCGGCTGTTCCAGCACCACAGGTTGAAGTCTGTCATCTCCATCACCCGCGGCACATAAGAGCCGGGGTCGATGTCGAAGGCGTTCAGCATGATCAGGAAATCACGGTCGACGGGCATGAAGGAGGGGTCCTTGGGATGCACGATGAACATCCCCATCATGCCCATCGCCATCTGCACCATCTCATCGCCATGCGGGTGGTACATGAAGGTGCCGGATTTGATCAGGTCGAACTCATACACAAAGGTCTTGCCGGGCGGGATGCCGGGATGGCTGAGGCCGGCAACCCCGTCCATACCGGAAGGCAGGATCAGCCCGTGCCAATGTACCGTGGTATGCTCCGGCAGCTTGTTGGTGACGAAGATCCGCACCCGGTCGCCCTCCACCGCCTCGATGGTGGGGCCGGTGGACTGGCCGTTGTAACCCCACAGGTGGGCGATCATGCCGTCGGCCAGCTCGCGCTCGACCGGCTCGGCCACCAGGTGGAATTCCTTCACCCCGTTGTTCATCCGGAACGGCAGCGTCCAGCCGTTCAGGGTGACCACCGGGTTGTAGTCCGGCCCGGTGGTTGGGGCCAGCGGCGGCTGGGTTGCCGCGCTGTCTATCCTGGCGGCCTCGGGCAGGCCCATGTTCGCGGTCTTGCCCCAAGCCTGGCTGGACACCAGCGCAGCCCCCGCCGCGCCGGCTCCAAGCATTTGACGTCTGTTCATCATGTCATTTGATCCTTTCAATGGCCTGCGCCGCCGCCGGCAGCGATCTCGGCGCTGCCGCCCTGCGGAGCTGATTCCGCACCGCCGCCATAGATCGCGGCGCTGACATTTGCCTGAGCCAGCCAGAAATCGCGCTTGGCGTTGGCCGCTTCCAGCGAGCCCGCCAGCTTTTCGCGCACGTCTGTCAGCAGTTCGAAGGTGCTGGTGATCATGCCGTTGTAACTCAGCAGCCCTTCCTCCTCGATTGTCCGGCGCAGCGGCAGCAGCACGTCGCGGTAGTGGCGCGCAATCTCGTAAGAGGAGTGATAGGCCAGCTCTGCGCTGCGGGCTTCTGAGCGGACAGTGACCGCCCGTTCCGCCAGCGCATTGGCCGCCTGCATGTAGGACAGCTCCGCCTTACGCATCCGCGCTTTGCCGGTGTCGAAAACCGGGATGGCGAACTCCAGTTCCAGCTGCGGCAGGGTTTCGGTGTCTGTCACCCCGTCCTCCCACTCGCGCTCGGACTCCACCCCGGCAATCAGTTCCAGGTCAGTGACCAGCCGGGTCCGGTCTGTCAGGCCAAAAGCCCGGGCCTGCGCTTCCAGCCCCAGCTTGGCCACCTGCAGGTCTACCCGGTTCTGCAGCGCCGCCTTTTCGATGGCCGGCACTTTGCTCAGCGATTTGGGCAGCGGCGGCAGCGCATCGGGCACATAGTAATTGGCATCGCTGCCCCACAACCCCATCAGCCGGGTCAGCTCCTCCTTGGCAAGCTTTGCCTCCAGCCGGGCGCGGGCCACCTGCCCTGCAAGCTCCGCGTTAAAGGCGAATTCCCGCGCTTGGCTCGCCTTGTTCAGCGCGCCGGTCCTACCCAGCTGGCTGGCCAGCTCTGCCCCCGCCGCTGCTGTCTCGCCAGCCTGGCGCAGATAGCTCAGCCGCTCAAAGGCTGCCACGGCATTGATCCAGGCCAGCCGGGTCTGCCCCGCCAATGCCAGCGTATCGTTCACCGCATTCAGCTGCGCCTGCTGAAACTGCGTCTCAGCCACGGCGATGCGCTGCTTGCGGGTCTTCACGTCCAGCAGGTTCACGGCGATGGTGGATTCCAGAGCCCGGTACAGGCCCAGTTCCGGCGCGCCGATCCCCATCAGGCCGATCGAGACCACCGGGTTCTCCGGCGTCATCTGCTGCCAGGCCTCCGCCGCCGACAGCCCGACTGCGGCATAAGACGCCTGCAGGCCTTTATTGTTCAAAAGCGCCGCCTGCACCGCGGTATCGGCAGAGATTGTCTTGCCCTGCACCAACTGCCGGACTTCTTTCGCCAGCGCCTCGTTCTGGGCCTGTGTCCGCGCAAAGGCCGTGCGCTTGCCGATTGCGGCCGCGGTTTGGCTGGCGACCTCCTGAAACCCGGCCTGCGGGCTGGTGTATTTCTCCGGCACCGCCGCCGAACAGGCGGCCAGCACCAGGGGCGACGCCAAAAGAACGCGCCAAGTTTTCACTGTCATCAGTGGTTCTCCTGCTGCTGCCCGTTGACACCGCGCCAGGACGCAGGGCCGCGGGGCGTGTGGTTTTCAAATCCCCAGAAGGGGGACTGGTAATTCAGGGACCGGTAGGGGCCGGAGGGCGCGGCGGCACGTTGCAAGTCTGCGGTATCGGGCAGCGCCGCCGGTGACTTGGCGCACGCCCCCAGCAGCAGGGCGCCCGCCCCGGCCAGTAAGAGAGATTTCATGTGTTTTTCCTGAGAAATATCTGCGCGGCTCCTGCATGGATGTGCAGGAGTGATTAGCGGCCGTTAAAAACGGTTCAGATGTTTCAGGCTTTCGGAGGACGCAGCAAGGAGTTCAGTTGCTGGGACGGCAGCTGCGAAGCTGCTTGCCGCCAGCGCACTGGGCGCTTGAGGGCGATTTCCGCCGACTCCAGGGAGATCACGCCAACCGCCATACAGGCGCCTAGGCAACAGTTTCCAGTGTCGGCAGCATTTTGCGACGCCTCCTGGGGATCATGCGCCCCGGCCGTGGAAACGTCTTGCGCCGCGGCGATCACGGCAACGTCGCCGTGGTTGCTAGCACTTTGCGCAGTCAGCGTATTGCCGTGGTGCCCCGCGACAGTATGCGCGGCGGATGGCAGCGAAAAACCCAGCACAATGATCACTGCACATGTAGCAGTCACCCTGATCAGCCGAAGAATATGTGCCATAAACGCCATGCGGTTATTTCTTCCGAAAGGACCCGACCGCGTCAAGGCGGCAATCATGCGTCGAGAGCACAAATCAGCGCTTTTAAGAGGTCTTTTCCGTCAATCCTGGGGATGGAGCCCCGAGCCTCGGAAAAAGCCACAAACCTTCCAGCGCAGGAAGGGCGCTGCAGTTCACGGTGATGATTCGGTCTCTGAATTAGTCGATAAAGTCACAATACAGTACCCCAATGGATACTCAGCTAAGGGAAGGACGCAGCCCAAAGCTGTCGTAGATAAGTGGTGCCGCGCCAAAGATGCTGCTGGTGCGAAACTCCATGGTCATTTCCCCGGAAGCGGACGCTCGGCAGGGCCAAGTTGCTTCATGGGATGCTGCGGGTTGCACCGGAGGCAGCGGAGCGCAAAACCAGCCGTTCGCGAAAGGTGCTCCAGACGAACAGTTTGAGCCCAACGTGTAGGGATGCTGCGGGGCGACGAATGACAGGTTGGCCGTCGGCAGCCTAAAACATGCTAAAACCAAACGAGGTTTTGCCACAGGGTTGTGGCGCGAGATTTTCCCGAGACTTCGGGCTTCAGGCTGTGCGTGGCAAAAGGGCCGTTTCTTGCGACTGGCGGCTTGCAGGGGGATAATGTTCAAACGCTTACCGGTTCAAACACCTTTGCCCGCGTCGAAAATCCGCGCCACATTTGCAGATGGTTGCACTCCGCGTTTCCATTGGCTCGGCGGAACGCCAGTCTCTCGTACAAATTCCCGATTGAAGTTCGATTTGGTGTTGAAACCGCTATCCAGCATCGCATCGGTGACGGTTGCACCATCCTCGATAAGCTTGCAGGCATGACGAATGCGCCAGCTATTGATGTAGCGAGAGACATTGACACCGGTCGCGCGGTTGACGGCCATCGAAAGGCGCTTCTCCGGCAGATGCAAGCGGCGCGAAAGCCGCGACAAGCTCAGGTTGGGATCAAGATGCATGGGCTCGCGCCTCAAAAACGTTTCAAGCACTTCCAGGATTTCGATGTCCTCTTTACTCGTTTCTCTGGGGCGTGGAGCTGGCTCATCTGGGTCTTCGCCAACCACACCCGCTGCAGAGGGGCTGCCACTGAGCAACCCCAAAAGCACAAGCACCAGAGACGAAGAGAAGGTGATCAGCCATCCAGCCCATTTTTCGTTGCCCGTCATGAAGGCGACCGCGATGAGAACGTCGCTGAGGGCGGAAGCAATCAACGCCCAGCCCAGGACCTGCCAAAGAACCTTAGGGACTCGCCCGGCGTCCAGCCGGGCAAGGGGCATGTCTGTGGCGCTGTGCAACAGATATAGGATCGCGCAGCCATAGCCAGTAAAGACTAGCGGCACGACGATATCCGTCGTCTCGGGCGCGAAGACACGACAGAACAGTGTAAATGACGGGGCCGCGCCGTGCAGCACGGTTTGACGCAGCGATATCCGGCTGATCAGGGCATCCTGCAATGTGATCCAGGCGAGCGGCGGGATGACCGTGGCACTGACTGGCAAAACGGGTCTGAGCCACGCAATGTCGTAGCCCAGAACCAGAGCGACCAGAAGAGATTGAACCGCGCAGGCGGTAAGGAAGGCGACAAGCAGCGGCCTGCCCTCTGACATAAAGGTGCGAGCGGCAAGATAGGCGAGGACAATGGCTGCAAAAGCAGGGATCGGGAGCATGGGCATGCCACGACTATTGTCCAAAATCCGGATTGTGACGACCTGAATCCCGAAAATAGGACGCGATAAACTGCCGTTGTCCGCACATCAATTGGCATGCGTTCAAAAACGGAGGTTCCCATGAAACGCCTTGCCCTTCTCACCATGCTTGGATTGCCAATCGCGGCTCCGGTTGCGGCGGATATGCTGCCCGGTTACGACCGGTTCGATCTGACAGCCGACCACCGCGCCAGCCCCATCGCCGCCTCGATTTGGTATCCGGCAGCGAACCCCACATATCGCGCGCCTGTCGGCGATGGTCCGATCTTCGACCCGACCTTCGCGTTCATTGGCCCCGCCATTGCACAGGGAGAGCATCCGCTTGTACTTTTGTCCCATGGATCAGGCGGTAATTCCGATAGCCTGGGATGGCTGACAAGCGGCCTTGTCGCGAACGGGGCGATTGTTTTGGCGGTGAACCATCCGGGATCCACAAGCGGCGATAGTTCCCCTCGCCGATCGGTTGATCTGGGCGCGCGCGCAAATGACCTGACGGCCGCGCTCGACATGATCCTCGCTGACCCTGCTTTTGCGCCATTCATCGATCCAGATCGGATTGGCGTCGTCGGATTCTCCTTGGGCGGGACCACCGCTCTCGGGATGGCCGGCGTCCGCTTCGATGGTGCTGCGCAAGACACGAATTGCAGCACTGGTCCCGATGCTGCTGATTGCGTTTTCTTCCGCCGTGGCGGAGTACGGTTTGCCGACTACCCCGGTTTCGAAGCGGATGCACGCGACCCGCGCATCTCACGGGCCGTGATTGTCGACCCCGGCTTTGGCGGTGCCGCTGATCCAGGGACGCTCCAGGGCGCTTTGGCGGGGATTACTCTCATCAACCTGGGTGATGCAGACAGGCTCGGAGCTGTTGACGTGGGACCGGATGGAAATGACCTCGCGAACAGGTTGCCCGATGCAACATACGTTGAGATTGCAGCGGCAAACCACTTCACGTTCCTCGGCACCTGCAAATCTGGTGCCGCCGCGTTGCTTGAAGAGGAGCAGGACGACCCGATCTGCACGGACCCGAAAGGCGCGGATCGCACCACTGCGCACTTGCAGCTGATTGACGCTATTACGTTTGGTCTTGAGCTCTAAGAGAGGCTCTCGCTCAATCCATCAATAAAAAAAAGTGCGGCTTCCAGTTAACAGCGCCGAAGGCAGCACTCTTTGCCAAGACTCAACAGTTTCTAACACCGGCGGAAAGGACCGGTTTTGGCGCCGCTAAATCATCAAAAATGATCTTGGCGCAGCCGCAGCGGAAGCCCGTTTTATCTAATATTTTTCCATTTTGATCAGCTGGTTAGGCTTGCGTCATGCGGTGTGGACCGCGTTAACCAATCTGACAAGGTGGAAGCCACGGGATGGAAGCGCCGTGCTATCGGGAAAGCGCAGACATCGGTCCATAATATCGGTTAGAGTTTCGCGGGTTTTTCTGAGTTTGGAGGCTCCGCGCCGGTGCCTTTGGCATGGGGTTGGTCTCGTTTATCGGCCTTACTGCGTCGGTTTGGCCCCCGTTGCGACGCATGGATTGCATTGGGGCAAAGCCTCTTTGCGACCGGCACCTGCCAGGAAGCCGTAATGGCGCATGCGATGGAACCGGTTTGGCAGGACGTGCATCAGGAAGCGGCGGATGAACTCATACGTATTGAGCCGCATTGTCTTCATGCGATCCCCACTTTTGATCCGGTAGTCTTTCCATTTGAAGGCCACGGTGTTTGCATCAGCGCTGACCAGGCGGTGGTTGGAGATGGCGATGCGGCGGGTGTAGTGGGACAGGTATGCCAGTAAGGTGAGATCACCAGAGAACCTCAGTTGTCCTGCGCGGTGCAGCGCCATCAGCCCGTCCAGAAACAACCGCCGGAACAGCCGCGACAGCACGCGACATGCAGAAAGAATCCGGGCTTGCACGCGGCCCACAGGGTGCCGTCCAGCGACAGGCCATCACCCGGGACGATCATGTGGATGTGGGGATGATGGGGCCACGCCGGAGGCGTGCTTTCAGCACGACGCCGAGCCCCAGGTGTGCAGCACGCTGGTCAAACCGACACGGGCGCCGAGCGCTTCCGTGCGACAGATCTCGATGGCCGACATGAGGCGCAGTTGGCTGCGCTGAAGGCGCGATGCAATTGCCGCGGTGAGAGCGGGTTGATCCGGGGCTTTCCGGGAAAGAGCCAGCCATCCGGTGGAGCCTCACGCCAGGAGTCACGCAGAAGCTCCAGCAATCCGGGCGACAGCATTACCTTGCGATCCTTGCCGCCTTTGCCCTTCTCGACGTGGACCAACATCCGATCGCTGTCGATATCCGTGACCTTGAGATTGCAAACTTCCGACGCGCGCACCCCTGTACCGTAGGAAATACTGAGCGCCGCTCGATACTTAAGCCGAGGGCCGGGCGCGACCCTGAGTATCTCGAACACCTCTTCGGCGCTGAACACCACCGGAAGCTTGCGCGGTTCCGTGCGAAAGTGCAGGCAATCCTTCATCTCGGGCTGTTTACACGTCGTCTCGAAAAAGAACCGCAGCCCGACAAGCCGCGCATTGTTGGTCGACGGGGTGACGTTCGTGTTCACCATATGCAGCTGATAAGCGCGCAGGTCTTCGGGCGTTGCAGTATCCGGCGATCGGCCAAGAAAATCGAACGGCCCGGATGTGCGCCTTCTGCGAACTCTGCCCGAGCCCTTTGATCCGCATATCTTCGATCATCCGCTCTCGAAGCGGTGTCAACTTCATGTCCGCCATGGGAAACTCCTGTCTGTTGATTGAGAGACCCCAATCGTCAGACAAACACGCCCATTCCCAAAATCTCAGTCGTCAGATCATCCCGCAACGGTATCACCGAGCGCCCCTGCCGCCGTCGCGGCTTCGTCCCCGTCCCGCGCTCCGGACCGTTGCACGCTCGTGGTGAAGGGCCGGACTGGGTCCGAAATCCTGGGTGTTTGGGCGGTCGAGCCTGACGCGATTTCCTTGAGGACGCGGAGAACGCACCGCATCTGGTCAAAGAGGCGTAACTGTCGGCATCTCTATGACTTTCGCGGCCACGCAATATGTCACAGAAAATTGCCGCAGGATATGATGAACCAGGAACATACATCTCCCTGCCCTCACAGCTCCTCCAGCGCGGCGAATAACTTCAGCCGCAACCTGCCCTCGGGCCTGCCCCCCTTTCGGACCAACGACTATGAGTGTTCTTCCCGCAGCCGCCAGGTTTTGCCCGCAGCTGTGTGCTCGTCATCAGCGCATCCACCATCCCCGCCCAGACAGCCGCTCACAGACAATGGCGCGCCCTACTGCGCGCCTAGCGGGCTGCCTTCGACATCTCTGATTGCCAATGCGCCAGACGTTTGTCGGTGGCATTGGCGCCAACGCTGCTGTGCAGCCTCTCGCTGCTGTCCAGCCCGACCCGCCGCTTGCCGCGCAGCAGGAAAATCTTGCCCCAGCCGCGCCAGGTCCCGACGGAGGGTGCCGTCGGATCAACCGGAAACCGCATCCGCCAGTCGCGCGGCAGCGGCAGGCCACAGTTTTCTGCCCGTTCCAGCATCCACACCAGCGAGACATTTGACAGCGGCCGCGCCGCTTCGAACCCGCCCAGCTGCCCGCCGACATCGCCATGGCTGCCGCGAAACCAGACCTGCTCAACCTTGCCGTCGTGACCATCCGGGCATTCCCAGAGAACCGGCTCAAACACCCGGCGGGTTTCGTCCAGCGCAAGCGCGTGAAAGCCGTTCTTCACATGTCGGCCCAGCTGATGGTTGTGAAATCCGTGTCGCCGCTCCGCCCAGCGCCATAGCAGCGGCAGGCGCAGACCCAGCGCCTTCACCGTATCCCAGACCCCCACCATTTCGATCTCCACATTTCGGTGGCAATACCGCTCGCTGAAGGTGGAGGCGACACAGGCTCCGGTCTGCGCCATTGCCTGCCCATGACCGGTCGCATCGGGTTCAGGGGCCGTCTCTGCGCCCATCTCGGCCACGGGCGGCAGGCTGGTGGCGGTATGATCACGCATCCCGCTGGCCGAGGCCCCGCCGCATTGATAATGCCGGTAGGCGGTGCGGATATTGCGCACCGTGGCATGTTCGGCCTTCAGCAGCCCCACCTCGTCGATGACCCCCGCAAGGGAGCGCACCGCATAGGCCCCCCGCGAATAGCCCATCAGGTAGATCCGGTCGCCAGGACGATAGCGCGAGGCAAGATAGCCATAGGCTCGGCGGATCTGACGGTTGATGCCGCGCCCGATCATCACATCCGTCGTCTTGCGCCAGCTCTGCCATTGCACACCGGCCTCATAGAACACCGAAACCTGCGGGCCGACCTCGCGGCACAGCCGGTAGACCATGCCCGCATGGGTCTCATGTCCGGGTTCCAGCGTCGACATGGTGCCATCCAGGATGATCACATGCGCCTGCGGCCCACGCAGCTTGGTCTCGGCGGAATGCTCGGAGCGCAAAGGCCGCCCAAGCCATCCCAGGATCCTCTTACTCAGCTGCGTCAGCGACATTCCTCAATGCTTCCCATAGTCTAAGTGGTGTAAACGGCATCTCTATCTGCTGAACGCCGCGCTCCCGGACCGCGTCCTGCACCGCATTGGCAACCGCCGCCAGCGCCCCCACGGTTCCGGCCTCGCCGCAACCTTTCATACCCATCGGGTTCTGGGTCGATGGCACTGGCGCAAAGCCTACCTCAATCATCGGCACATCGGCGGCACGCGGCAAGGCATAGTCCATAAACGATGCTGTGAGCAGCTGCCCGTCGGCATCGTAGACGACACGCTCCAGAATCGCCTGCCCCAGCCCCTGCACCACCCCGCCATGAACCTGACCTTCAGCCAGCAACGGGTTGATGAGATTGCCAAAGTCATCAACCACCGTGTAGCGATCGACATGGCTCAGCCCGGTTTCCGGGTCGATCACGATCTCGGCAACATGGGCTCCGTTTGGAAACGAACGCCCCGGCAGTTTGGCCCGTGCCGCGTGACGCAGCAACTCGTGGCGGCCTTGCGCACGGGCCATCTCTGCGGCCTCCACCAGGCTTGGCCGCTGGTTGCTGCCCGGGGCAGTGAACCGTTCCCCGTCAAAGGTGACGGAGCCATGGGCGACGCCCAGCTCCTCCTCGAGGAAGGGGGTAAAGGCAGCGATCATCACATCGACGGCTGCAAGCGTGGCATTGGCCTGGGTGGTCACCGAACGCGATCCGCCGGTGCCGCCGCCCTGGGCAATCCTGTCGCTGTCGCCCTGCACCACGGTGATATCGGCGGCAGGGATTCCGGTCTGATCCGCAAGAAACTGCGCATAGACCGTTTCATGGCCCTGCCCGTTGCTCTGCGTTCCGACATAGATGCTCACCCGACCCTCCGCTTCAAAAGCGACCTCCGCGCTTTCAGAAGGATCGCCCAAAATACTTTCGATATAGTAACACAGCCCAACGCCCCGTAAATTTCCGCGTTCCGCATCAGCGGCCTTGCGCCCAGCGAATCCCGCCAGATCTGCCGCCTCTTCGGTGCGCGCCAGCAGCTGGTGGAAATCGCCGACGTCATAGGTCTCATCCGTTGCGGTCCGGTAGGGAAACTGGTCGGCGCGGATGAAATTGCGTCGCCGCAGCTCCCATGGGTCGACGCCCAGCGCGTGAGCGGCGTGATCCATCACCCGCTCCAGCACATAGATCGCCTCCGGCCGACCGGCCCCGCGATAGGCATCGACCTGAGCGGTATTGGTATAGATCCCCTCAACCCGCAGCCAGGTGGCGCGGATGTCATAGACCCCGGCCAGCACCCGGCTGAACAGCTGCGTCTGCACCGGCTGGCCGAAATGTGAATTATAGGCGCCAAGGTTGCAGTGACTGTGGACCCGGTAGCCGGTAATACGCAGATCCGCATCAAAGGCCAGCTCCGCCAGAGAGGTCAGATCGCGCCCGGCATTATCGCTCAGCATCGCCTCGGTACGGTCCGAGATCCACAGAACCGGCCGACCCAGCAACCGCGCGGCATGGGCAACCGCGAAATACTCAGGGTACGGCATCGCCTTCATGCCAAAGCCGCCACCGACATCCGGTGTGGTGACATGCACCGCCTCGGGCGCCAGTCCCAGCTTATCGCTGAGCTGCTTTTTCATCGCCCAGACGCCCTGACCGCCATAGGTGAACTGCAACCGGCCATCGGCCCAGCGCGCAAAACAGCCGCGCGGCTCCATCGTGTTGACAATGATCCGGTTGTCTTCGACCTGTAGCGCCACCCGGTAGGCGGCAGCGGCGAATGCGGCGTCCGTCGCGGCCTCATCGCCCATGCCCCAGTCAAAGGCCCGGTTGTCAGGCGCCTCCGGGTGCAGCTGCTCGCCCCCTGCGACCAGATCCAGTTTCGCCGGCAGATCGTCGATATCAAGCTCGATCATCTCACCTGCGTCGCGCGCCTGATCCAGCGTCTCGGCAATCACCACCGCAATCGGCTCACCGACAAAACGAACCCGCTCGCGCGCAAGCATTGGCCGTTCGGGCGCAGCTGCCTTGCTGCCATCGCGGTTGGTCACCACGGCACCGTCCATGCCCACGATCAGTCCAGCTGCCTCAAGATCAGCCAACGCCAGCACCGCCGCGACGCCGTCGGCCTCGCGCGCCATGTCGAGATCCAGATGGGTGATGGTGCCATGGGCGACAGGGCTGCGCAGCACCCAGGCCCGCAGCGCCCCGGCTGGCGCGATATCTTCCAGATAGCGCCCCTGCCCGGTCAGAAACCGCACATCCTCGACCCGTCTCACGGGTTGGCTCTTGCCGAATTTATCCATCACTGCCCCTGACCTGCCTTGCGTGTCGGATCGCGTTTCAGCTGCAAAACGTCCACAGCGGCGCCGGGTCCGCCCCGCGCCGCAGTGTTGATCCTGTCAGAAGCGAGACTAGCCTCAGGGGCGCGCTTGTCCAGACAGCTCGATCACTGTCGCCACGTCCGACAGCCCATAACCGTTGAACTGCGTGCTCATGGCCGAGGAATAGGCACCAAGCCCCGGAAACAGCACATAGTCACCGATCCGGGTGTCGCTTGGCAGCGGCAGCCCATCGGGCAGCCGGTCCAGGCTGTCGCAGGTTGGCCCGAAGACCACCCGCGGCTGGCAGTCCGCCACCCGGCGGGTGCCATCGGCGGCCACCACCTCGACCCGGCCCGGCAGGCCCATGTCGCGGATATCGACCAGCCCGCCATAGATCCCGTCGTTCAGGAACACCACCGCGCCCTGCTTGCGCATCCCCTTGACGCGCGCCGCCAGGGTAAAGCTTTCAGAGACCATCGCGCGCCCCGGCTCGCAGATCAGCTGCGGCCTCTCTGCACCAAAAGCCTCATCGGCGGCAGCTGAAATCGCCGCAAAAACCTTTTCCAGGTCCGGCGCCACCCCGTCACGGTTGGCAGCAAACCCCCCGCCGACATTGAGCCGGGCAATGCGGACACCGGCGGCATCCACGATCCGTTTGGCGGCATGAACATATTCGACCCAGGCGCTCTCATCCTCGCATTGGGTACCGGGGTGAAAACACAAGGCCGGGGTCCAGCCCTCAGCTGCCACCCGTTTCAGCAGCTCAATCGCCAGCTCGGGTTCGGCCCCGAATTTGCTGCCGAAATCATAGGCGGCACCGGCCACCGGCAGCGCAAAGCGCACGGCGATTTCGCAGGTCTTGGGCACCTCGGCCAGCTTGTCCAGCTCGCTGGCCTCATCCACAGACCAGCTGGCAACGCCATGGGCGATCCCTGCGGCGATCTCCACCTCCGACCGCACCGGGTTGTTGTAATGCATCACCGCATCGGGGCTTGCCGCGCGCACCGCATCCATTTCCGCAGGCGACGCCACATCAAAACCGGTGATCCCCGCCGCCACCAGATTGGACAGCACAGCAGGATGCGGGTTGGCCTTCACCGCATAGGTCACCAGCCCCGGAAAGCCTTTTTGAAAGCGGTTGGCCACATCATGCAGCACCCGCGGCGAGAAATAGAGGATCGGATGATCCGGGGTGCTGCGCGCCAGATGAGTTTCAGGGGAAAGCCAAAGGGGTGGGATCTGCTGCATGGGGAACGGCCCTAATTGGAATATTCGGTGGTGTTTTTATCAGTTTCCGCCGAAATCCCGTCGATTTCGCTCGTCACATTGACTATAGTGACGAAATTCACCGTCATATCGCAGGTCAAACATGCAAACCGACGAAACCGACCAACATCTGCTGACGCTCCTGCGCGAGAACGCCCGCCGCCCTGTGGCGGATCTGGCCCGGCGTCTGGGGCTGGCGCGCACGACGGTGCAGGCACGGATCGAGCGGCTGGAGACCTCAGGCGTGATCAGCGGCTACACGCTGCGCACCTCGTCGCAGGCGCGTCCGCCGCTTCAGGCGACGGTGCTGATCTCGATTGAACCCCGCTCCGGCCCCGAGGTGCTGGCCCGGCTGCGCGGCTTACCCGGCGTCGAGGTGGTCCATACCACCTCGGGGCGCTTTGACCTTCTGGCACAGGTGGTGGCGCAGACCACGGCGGAGCTGGACGAAACCATTGACCGCATCGGCGAGGCACGCGGCGTGCGCTCTTCCGAAAGCCTGATCCATCTCGCAACCAAACTGGACCGCACCGGCCAATAGTGTTCCCACGCGCCGCAACGCGTGCCAACGCGCCTCACCACATTCAAACCCTGGAAAACGTGAAAAGTCGTGCGCCCGGCCGCCCCTGCGGTATCCGCATCAAGGGCGCCCGGGCGGCTTGAAACCATAGACATCGGCAATCAGGATCCGAGGGAGATCCCTGTGGACAAAGGCGGCTTGGAACTCCACCTCGGTGACCCGGGCGCGACATCACTCACTGTCATCTGCATCCCGATATCCCCACCACCAACCGTGCCGGATTAAGCTTAAAACGCCGTTATCACCGCGATCGTTCCAAATTAATTTTGGTTTTTCAAAAATCATCTGCCAACACCGCCCCGCCAGCACCGCCGCCTCCTATCGAGCCTTTCCCTTTCCCCCGCCATTCGCTATGGGATGAGCCGATTAGATGGATACGCAGGCAGGACATTCCGATGGCGATGGACAAGACATTTAACGCAGCCGAAGCCGAAACCCGGCTTTCCGAGGCCTGGGAAAAGGCAGGCTGTTTCCGCGCAGGTGCAAACGCCAAGCGCAGCGAAACCTACAGCGTCATGATCCCGCCCCCGAATGTCACGGGCGTCCTGCACATGGGCCATGCCTTCAACAACACGCTTCAGGACATCCTGATCCGCTGGAAACGGATGCAGGGGTATGACACGCTCTGGCAGCCCGGCACCGACCACGCGGGCATCGCCACCCAGATGGTGGTGGAGCGCATGTTGGCCCAGACCCAGCAGCCCTCCCGCGGAGAACTGGGCCGCGAGAAGTTCCTGGAAAAGATCTGGGAATGGAAAGAACAATCCGGCGGCACCATCATCAACCAGCTGAAGCGCCTTGGCGCTTCCTGTGACTATGACCGCACCGCCTTCACCATGGCCGGCGCTGCGGGCGACACCCGCACGGGCCATGAGAATTCGCCCAATTTCCACGATGCGGTGATCAAGGTCTTTGTTGAGATGTACAACAAGGGGCTGATCTACCGTGGCAAGCGGCTGGTGAACTGGGATCCGCATTTTGAGACCGCGATCTCCGACCTTGAGGTGGAGAATATCGAGGTTGCGGGCCACATGTGGCACTTCAAATACCCGCTCGCCGGTGGGGCCACCTACACCTATGTGGAGAAGGACGAGGACGGCAATGTCATCCTCGAGGAAGAGCGCGATTATATCTCCATCGCCACCACCCGTCCCGAAACCATGCTGGGCGACGGCGCGGTGGCTGTGCATCCTTCGGATGAACGCTACGCGCCTATTGTGGGCAAGCTGTGCGAAATCCCGGTCGGCCCCAAGGCGCACCGCCGCCTGATCCCGATCATCACTGATGAATACCCGGACAAGGATTTCGGCTCTGGCGCCGTAAAGATCACCGGCGCGCATGATTTCAACGACTATCAGGTCGCCAAACGCGGCGGCATTCCGATGTATAACCTGATGGATACCAAGGCGAATATGCGCAGCGACGGCGCGCCCTATGCCGAGGAAGCCGCCAAAGCACAGGCCATCGCCAATGGCGAGGCAGAGTTCACCGAAGCCAGCATCGCCGCGATGAACCTAGTGCCGGAAGAATACCGTGGCCTGGACCGTTTCGAGGCGCGCAAACGCGTGGTCGCCGATATCACCGCCGAAGGTCTGGCGGTGATGCAGACCGTGACCAAAACAATCAAGGACGAGGACGGCAACGAGAGTGAAGTCTCCGAAACCGTGCCCTACGTCGAGAACAAGCCGATCATGCAGCCCTTCGGCGACCGCTCCAAAGTGGTAATCGAGCCGATGCTGACCGACCAGTGGTTCGTGGACGCGGCCAAGATCGTCGGCCCCGCGCTGGATGCGGTGAAAGACGGCACCGTCAAGATCCTGCCGGAGTCGGGCGAGAAGACCTATTACCACTGGCTGGAGAACATCGAGCCCTGGTGCATCTCGCGCCAGCTGTGGTGGGGCCATCAGATCCCGGTTTGGTATGGGCCAGTCAAAGACCAAGCTACCGGCAAATTCGACTATTCGCGCATGGAGGTCATGATTTGTGCATCCTCAGCGAGTGAAGCTGAAGAAAAAGCCAAAGCACTCTACGAGGTTGAGTTCGCTTATAACAGCCCACAGGAAAACGCAAAATTCCTCTGGGATGACGAAGTTGAAACAGCCACGTTTATTTCGCAGTCGGGTAACAAAGCCGGGAAAGAAGACGGTTCTGCAAACTTTGTACTGCTGCTTCGCGACCCCGACGTGCTCGACACCTGGTTCTCCTCCGGCCTCTGGCCGATTGGCACGCTGGGCTGGCCCGAGTGGACCGAGGAGACCAAGAAGTACTTCCCGACCTCGACCCTCGTCACCGGTCAGGACATCCTGTTCTTCTGGGTTGCGCGGATGATGATGATGCAGCTGGCGGTTCTGGATCAGGATCTGCCGGTCGAACAGCGCATCCCGTTTGACACCGTCTACCTCCACGGCCTCGTCCGCGATGCCAAGGGCAAGAAGATGTCGAAATCCACCGGCAACGTGGTCGACCCGCTGGAGATCATCGACGAATACGGCGCCGACGCGCTGCGTTTTACCAATGCGGCGATGGCCAGCCTTGGTGGCGTGCTGAAGCTCGACATGCAGCGCATCGCAGGCTACCGCAACTTTGGCACCAAGCTGTGGAATGCGGTGAACTTCGCCCATTTCAACAATGTCTATGACGCCGACACCCCCGCCTATGACATCCCCGATGCCAAGGCTGCCGTGAACCAGTGGATCATCGGCGAAACCGCCAAGGTCCGGGTCGAGGTGGACGCCGCCCTTGAGGCCTTCCGCTTCAACGACGCCGCCCTCGGCCTCTACGCCTTTGTCTGGGGCAAGGTCTGCGATTGGTACATCGAACTCAGCAAACCACTGTTCGGCTCCGAGGATGAGGCGGTGATCGCCGAAACCCGGCAGACGCTCGGCTGGGTGCTGGATCAGTGCATGATCCTCCTGCATCCGATCATGCCCTTCATCACCGAGGAGCTGTGGGGCAATACCGCCAAGCGGTCAAACATGCTGGTGCATGAAGACTGGCCGACCTATGGCACCGAGCTGGTGAACGCCGATGCGGACGCCGAAATGAACTGGGTGATCACCGCGATCGAGAACATCCGCTCCACCCGCGCGCAGATGCACGTCCCGGCGGGCGCCAAGATCCCGATGGTGGTGACAGAATTCTCCGATCAGGCGCGCAGCGCCTGGGAGAAGAACGAGGCGATGATCCAGAAACTGGCCCGCATCACCACGCTGGAACAGGTCGACACCTTCCCCAAGGGCTGCGCCAGCGTCGCCGCCCCCGGTGCCTCCTTCGGCCTGCCGCTGGCGGATGTCATCGACGTGGACGCCGAAAAGGCGCGTCTGGAGAAGACCCTGGGCAAGCTGGCCAAGGAGCTGGGCGGCCTGCGCGGACGTCTCAACAACCCCAAATTCGCGGCCTCCGCCCCCGAAGAGGTGGTCGCCGAGGCCCGCGAAAACCTGAACCTGCGCGAGGAAGAAGAAGCCAAGGTGAAGGAAGCGCTCGCGCGCCTTGCCGAGATCGGCTGATCACAACAAACTGCGGGGCAAGCCATTGGTATTCCTACCGGCTTGCCCCGATACGATCTCCAAAGATGAGATCCAGCGCTGCGGCAGCAACCGCCCGCGATCAGGTCATGTGCCCTGCATAAACGGCGCGATCTGCCGCCCCGATTTGCCCTCCTGGCTGAGCCATCCCGTCAAATCGTCCCCATAAGGGGAAAAACCACACAACGCGGTCATTGCCTTTGCTCCGGTTCTGTATCAGCCTGTGCCAACAGCTTGATATCCGCGCCAGAAAGGACCCCCCATGCCCAAAGGATACTGGGTCGCCCATGTCGACGTTGATGATATGGACCGCTACAAGGACTATGTCGCAGCCAATGCCACCGCCTTTGCCGAATATGGTGCGAAATTCCTGATCCGCGGTGGTGCCAAGGAAGTGCGCGAAGGCCAGACGCGCGCGCGCACCGTGGTCATCGAGTTCAAGGATTTCGCCACCGCCAAGGCCTGTTATGATTCTGTCGCCTACCAGCAGGCCAAGGCGCTGCGCGATCCGGTCGCAACCGGCGACATGGAAATCATCGAAGGCTACGGCGACTAGGACCCGCTTGGCCCTGGACGCACTCAACAGTAGAGTAATGCCATGCTGAAGAAACTGTTTCAGGTCTTTCGACCGCAAAAGACCCCCGCCCAGCCGGACCCGGATGCCGAGCTGGCGCTGGGTGCGCTTCTGGTGCGTGTGGCGCAATCGGATCGCGACTACCAGCTGGAAGAAATCAGCCTGATCGACCGCATTCTGGCCCGCCTTTACCAGCACGATGCGATCGAGGCGGCAAAGGTCCGTGCCGCCTGCGAAAAACTCCATGCCGCCGCGCCGGAAACCGACACATTCGGGCGTCTGATCCGCGAAACCACCGGGCTTGAGGAACGGCTCGCGGCGCTGGATGCGCTCTGGGAGGTGGTGCTGGCCGATGGTCACGAACACCCCGGCGAGATGAAAATCGTCGAGGACGCGCGCAAGGCGATGGGTCTGTCAAGGGCCGACAGCGACACCGCCCGCGCCCGCGCGCAGGGCAAATTGCTCGCCCCGGAGCCAGCCATTGCCGCAGCCCAGCGACCGCAGGCTGTAGGCACGGCCGAGGACACCCCGCCGCCGCCCATTCCAGACAGGGAACCGCAACCATGATCAAGGAACTGCTGGGACGGCTTCTGGCGCCCGCGCCCGAACCGCTGGATGACCGCGACGCCCGACTGGCGCTCTGCGCGCTGCTGGTGCGGATTGCGCGCTCCGATCACAATTACTCCGATGACGAACGGGACCGGATCGACCGGATCCTGCGCGCTCGTTACGACCTCGACATGGGCGGTGCGATCCTGCTGCGCGAACAGGCCGAGGCGCTGGAGGCCGAGGCCCCCGACACCGTCCGCTTCACCCGCGCGATCAAGGACGCGGTGCCCTATGAAAACCGCATGGCCGTGGTCGAGGCGCTGTGGCAGGTGGTGCTGGCCGATGGCAAACGCGACGACGCCGAGGATGCGCTCCTGCGGCTTTCCGCCAGCCTGCTCGGGGTCAGCGATATGGACAGCGCCCGCGCCCGCCAACGCGCCGAGGCCAGCTCATGATTGCCAGCCTGGCGATGTATGATCGCCCGGAAACCGCCGCAGCGCTTGATGCCCTGTGGCAGGCGATCCGCAGCGCTCTGGCCGATGCCTCAATCGAGGCCCCCGAAACCCTGAGCCGAGGCGGCGACCTCTGGTCGATCTGGTCCGATTCGACACTGCTGCTGGCGCAGACCTGTGGCCTGCCCTACCGCACGCGGCTCTATGAACAGGTCAATCTGGTCACCACGCTGGACCACGGCGTCGCGGATTGTCCGCCGGGCTATTACACCAGCGTCTTTGTCGCCCATCGCGACCGATCCGGCGCGGATCTTCGGACCATCGCGGGCGGCAGCTTTGCCTATAACGAAGCGCTCTCGCAATCGGGCTGGGCCGCACCGATGATGCACCTGCGCGACCTCTCGCTGCTGCCCGGCAGCCTGTTCCAATCCGGCAGCCATCGCGCATCCGCCCGCGCCGTCGCCGACGGGACCGCAGATTTCGCGGCACTTGATGCCGTCAGCTGGGCGCTGATGCAGCAGCATGACGACTGGGCGACGGAGCTTGTGGAAATCGCCCGCACCAAACCGACGCCGGGCCTGCCGCTGATCACCGCCCGGACCCGCGACCCGGTTCCGCTGCGCGCCGCCGTGGCCCAGGCTGTCGCCGAGCTGGACGAGACCCACCGTCAGGTATTGCACCTGAAGGGCGTCAGCGATATTGCCCCCGGCGCCTATCTGGCGGTCCCGACACCGCTCGGGCCGGTGCTGACGGAACAATCCATCCGCCAGCAGGCCGCAGTCTGACCCCTTGGTTCCCGCCCTCAGGGCCCGCGCTGAGCAGGCCCGGAGGGTGCGCGAGGGCCTGACAACCACGCCGCGAGCAGTCGAAGGGCCACAAACTCGCCCATTGATTACAGGCAGATCTCGCATCTGCCACAGCCTCCACATGTATGAGTACAATTTGATCAGATTACCCGCCAAAATGATAAATTCCGCACCGGCCTTATCGGTTTGCACGTTGCATCCGCTCTTTTTTTCGGTCCAATAAGGACGAATTCAACGACAATTGAACGAGAGACACCTTGACCGACACAACACCAGTTCTGGAAATCCGCGGCCTGCACAAGTCATATGGCGAGCTGGAAGTGATCAAAGGTGTTGATATCACCGCCCACCGGGGCGATGTGGTCTCTCTCATTGGATCATCCGGTTCGGGCAAATCCACCCTGCTGCGCTGCTGCAACCTCCTGGAGGACAGCCAGGAGGGTGACATCCTCTTCAAAGGCGAACCGATCCGCTGGTCAGGACGCGGTCTTGCGCGGCGTCCCGCGGACCCGAAACAGGTGCTGCGCATCCGCACCAACCTGTCGATGGTATTCCAGCAGTTCAATCTCTGGGCCCATATGACCATTCTGCAAAACGTCATGGAGGCGCCGCTGACCGTGCTCGGTCGCGACCGTGCCGAGGTCGAGGAGGCCGCGCGCAAATACCTCACCAAGGTGGGGATCGGCGACAAATGCGATGCCTATCCCGCGCAGCTCTCCGGCGGACAGCAGCAGCGCGCCGCCATTGCGCGCGCACTCTGCATGGAACCCGAGGCGCTGCTGTTTGACGAACCGACCTCTGCTCTTGATCCCGAACTGGAACAGGAAGTGGTCAGGGTGATCAAGGATCTCGCAGCCGAAGGCCGCACCATGATCATCGTGACCCATGACATGAACATGGCCGCAGATGTGTCCAGCCATATCGTCTTTCTGCACAAGGGCCTCATCGAAGAAGAAGGCTGCCCGGACGAACTCTTTGGCAACACCCGCTCCGAACGCCTGCGGGGCTTTCTTGCCTCCACGCGACACGGTAAATAATCATCATAACAACCAAACCAAACGGGAGTAACCTCATGAAATCTCTTATCCTCAGCACCGCTGCGCTGGCTCTTACGGCCGGTATCGCAATGGCCGACACCGTGCGTCTGGGCACCGAGGGCGCCTACCCTCCGTACAACTTCCTGAACGACGACGGTCAGGTTGACGGTTTTGAGCGTGAGCTGGGCGACGAGCTGTGCAAGCGCGCCGAACTGGACTGCGAATGGGTCACCAATGACTGGGATTCGATCATCCCGAACCTGCTGTCGGGCAACTACGACACCATCATCGCCGGCATGTCGATCACCGAAGAGCGCAAGGAAGTTGTGAACTTCACCACCGGCTACACCCGCCCGTCGCCCTCCGCCTATGCGGCGATGTCGGCTGATGTCGATGTGAACAGCGCCGTTGTGGCAGCACAGGCCTCCACCATTCAGGCCGCCCATGTCGCCTCCACCGGCGCCACCCTGGTCGAATTCCCCACCCCGGATGAAACCGTCGCTGCGGTGAAAGCTGGCGAAGTCGACGCGGTCATGGCCGACAAGGACTTCCTGATCCCGATCGTCGACGAAACCGAGCTGTCCTTCGTAGCTGAGGACGTGCTGCTGGGCGGTGGCATCGGCATGGCGTTCCGCAAATCCGATGATGAGCTGCGCGGCAAGTTCGACGCTGCCATCGAATCGATGAAGGCAGACGGCTCGCTGAACGCCCTGCTGGAAAAATGGGAGATCGAAGGCCGGTTCTGAGCCCTCGCATCATCCTGATATCAAGGAAGGGGGGCGGCATGCCCCCCTTCGCCCTTGACCGGTCCCGCTCCGCTGTGGCGCCCTGACCGGTCCCTGTCCGAACGAGGCCCGCCATCTTCTCCTTTTGCACCGATCCGGCCAGCCTGGAGGGTTTCCAGTGGCTGAGCTGTTATCTCACCACCGGCAAGCATTTTGCCTTCTACGCCTCCTTCGGGACGGTTCTGCTGCTGCTGGCTGTCACCGCGCCCGCGGCGCTGGCCTTCGGCTTTGGCGGCGCCATGGCTGCCCGCGCGCAATTCGCGCCGCTCTCCTGGCTGGGCAAGGCCTATATCGCCATTGTGCGCGGCGTGCCGGATATTGCCTTTTTCCTGTTCTTCGTCATCGCTCTGGATCAGGGCATCGAATATCTGCGCCATCAGGTGAAATGCCCCGACTGGGACGCGCCGGTGCGCCAGGGCAATGACTTTGTTGTCTGCGACATCGCCAAGATGCCGCTTAGCACCTCCGAACAGTGGATCCATGAGGTCTATGGCTTCACCCTTGCGGTGGTCACCTTCGCTATCGTCTTCGGCGCCTTTGCCGCCAATGTGCTCTATGGCGCCATGCGCGCTGTGCCCCGCGCCCAGATCGAAACCGCCGAAGCCTATGGCATGAGCCACCGACAGGCCTTCTGGCGCATTCTGGTGCCGCAAATGTGGACCTATGCGCTGCCCGGTCTGTCGAACCTGTGGATGGTCCTGATCAAGGCGACGCCGCTGCTGTTCCTGCTGGGGGTTGAGGATATCGTCTATTGGGCACGTGAACTCGGCGGCTCCAAGACGGCCCGCTTCACCGAATACCCCCATGGCGACTGGCGCATGTGGTATTTCCTCGGCCTTCTGGTCTTCTACCTCGCGTTCACCAAACTCTCCGAACTGGTGCTGGACCGGATCCGCGACCGGCTCTCCCACGGTCAGGCCACGCTGGCCGGCGAAGCGCAAAGGAAAGCGTCATGAGCTGTATCCAGACACTGCAAGATTACGGCCTGCGCGCCCTCGGCATCGGCGAACGCATGTTGCCGCGCAGCGATTTCACCCTCTGCGACCAGTTTGTGCTGATCGGTTCGGGGATGCTGTGGAACATCTATTTCGGCGCAATCGCCGTCATCATCGGGTTTGTCATCGCCAATGGCGTGGCGCTGGCCAAGAATTCCACCTCCACGCCGCTGCGCAAAGCTGCGGAATGGTTCATCTTCATCTTCCGTGGCTCGCCGCTGTTCATCCAGTTCTTCTTTGCCTACTTCCTGTTCCTGCAACTGAAATCGGTGTCCTCCATCTTTGACCCGCTGTCGGCGGCCTGGCTCGGGGCGCTGATCGTGCTGATCCTCAACACCGCCGCCTATTCCGCCGAAATCTTCTACGGCGCGCTGCGGTCGATCCCAAAGGGCGATATCGAGGCGGCAGATGCCTATGGCCTCTCCGGCTGGACCCGGTTTCGTCGAATCATGTGGCCAACGATGATGCGGCTGGCCTGGCCCTCCTACACCAACGAAGCGATCTTTCTCTTCCACGCCACCACGCTGGTGTTCTTCTCCGGCTTTCCGGCATGGCAACAGCGCGGCGATGCGCTCTACTACGCCAGTTATTTCGCGGACAAGACCTTCAACCCCTTCGTGCCCTACCCGATCCTGGCCTTCTATTTCATCCTGCTGACGCTGGCGGTGATCACCCTCTTTGGCGCGATCAATACCCGTCTGAACGCACATCTGCCGCAGGACCGGCGGAAAAAAATTCGCTTGCGTCCTAATCTGATCCGGTAGTATCCATTATTTGATCAAATTTAGAACCTGAGTTTCTGGCCGCAGAATCCTGCGAGTTCATGGACAAATTCTAGGTTATACTGAGTTATGATCAAAAATTGGACCAGGGGTGATAAACTGCCCCGGCCCTGCTGCGCCCCATCCGGGGGCGCTGGCGGCCGGTGGTGCCCTCGAAACCGTCAGGTGATTAAATGAAGAACTGGCTCAGGAAAAACCCGCATGTGCGCACCATCCGCGTTGCGGCGGCGGACATCAACGGTCAGGCCCGGGGCAAGCGCGTCCCTGCCCGCTTTGCCGACAAGGCGGTAGAGGAAGGCACCCGGTTCCCGCTGTCGGTCCTGAACCTCGACATCTGGGGCGAGGATATCGACGACAGCCCGCTGGTGTTTGAAAGCGGCGATGCCGACGGCGTGCTGAAGCCAACCGAACGTGGCTTTGTGCCGATGCCCTGGCTCGACGCGCCTTCGGCGCTGCTGCCAATCTGGATGTACCGCGAAGACGGGCGCGCCTATGAGGGCGATCCGCGCCATGCGCTGCGCGCCGTGGTGGACCGCTACAAGGCACTGGGGCTGACCCCGGTGGTCGCGGTGGAGCTGGAGTTCTTCCTGATCGACGACAGCGGCAAAAAACTGCAGGTGCCGACCTCTCCCCGCTCAGGCAAGCGCCGCAAGGCAGCAGAGACCATGTCGATCCGGGCACTGGACCAGTTCGACACCTTCTTCACCGATCTCTACGACGCCTGCGAGGACATGGACATCCCCGCCGATACTGCGATTTCCGAGGCGGGTCTGGGCCAGTTCGAAATCAACCTGATGCACGGTCCCGACGCCCTGCGCGCCGCCGATGACGCCTGGCTGTTCAAGATGCTGGTCAAGGGTCTTGCCCGCCGCCACGGTTTCGCTGCCAGCTTCATGGCCAAACCCTATGACGATTACGCCGGCAACGGGTTGCATACCCATTTCTCTGTGCTGGATCAGGACGGCAACAACATCTTTGACGATGGCGGCCCCAAGGGCACCGATGCCATGCGCCACGCTGTCGGCGGCTGTCTGAAGGCCATGGGCGATTCCACCCTGGTGTTTGCGCCGCATGGCAACAGCTATGACCGGATGGTGCCGGGCGCCCATGCCCCCACCGGCATCTGCTGGGCCTATGAGAACCGCACCGCCGCCATCCGCGTGCCCTCGGGCAGCCCCAAGGCGCGCCGCATCGAGCACCGCTTTGCCGGCGGCGACGTGAACCCCTATCTGATGCTGACCGCCATCCTCGGCGCCGCGCTCTATGGGATCGAGAACAAGATCGACCCCAATGAGCCGATCACCGGCAACGCCTATGCGCTGGACCTGCCGCAGGTGCCCAATACTTGGCAAAGCGCCATCGACGCATTCGAGAGCTCCGAGATCATCCCGCAGTTCTTCTCCGCCGAGATGATCCGCAACATGGTGCTGACCAAACGCCAAGAGCTGCATTACATGGAAGAACTCACCCCGGAGGAACGGGTGGAGATCTACCTGGATACCGTCTGACGGCCTCTTGCCCGCCGTCCTGACGGCGGGCTATCGTCCCGTGCAGCGAACTCCTTTCTAACTGGTGACTTATGAAAATCGGCATTCTGCAAACCGGCCATGCGCCCGAAAACCTGATCGACAGCGCCGGCAACTATGACCAGATGTTCCGCACCCTGCTCGCCGACGGCGGGTTTGAATTCGACACCTATGCGGTGGTCGACAATGTCTTCCCCTCCGGCGCCGATGCGGCGGATGGCTGGCTGATCACGGGCTCCAGACATGGCGCCTATGAGGATCACGACTGGATCCCCCCGCTGGAGGATCTGATCCGCGAAATTCACGCCCGCAAGAAGCCTTTGGTCGGCATCTGCTTTGGCCATCAGATCATCGCTCAGGCGCTCGGCGGCAAGGTGGAGAAATTCGCAGGCGGCTGGGCCGTTGGCCCGGTGACGTATCAGATGGACGGCAAGCCCCTGCGGCTCAATGCCTGGCATCAGGATCAGGTCACCGCCCTGCCCGAAGGCGCCCGCGTGCTGGCGGGCAACGACCACTGCAAGAACGGCATCCTGGCCTATGGCGATCATATCTGGACCCTGCAACCGCACCCGGAATTCGCCAGCAGCTTTGTCGGCGGTCTGATCGACAGCCGCGGTCGCGGCGTGGTCCCCGATGAGATACTGGACGCTGCCAGCGCCGACCTGCATCACCCCGTCCAATCGGACGAAATCGCAAACTTCCTCAATGCCTTTTTCAAGAAAGAGAGGACCTGATGTCAGCCTGGCTCGACACTCTTCCCGAAGCAGCACAAGCCTATCTGGAGGGGCGTCGTCTCGACGAAGTCGAATGCGTTATCTCGGACCTGCCGGGCATCGCCCGAGGCAAGGCGGTGCCGGCATCCAAATTTGCCAAGCAGGATTATTTCCACCTGCCCGACAGCATTTTCTACCAGACCATCACCGGCGACTGGGCTGATGCTGCGGATGACGACGGCTGGATCGAAAAGGACATGACGCTGAAGCCGGACATATCCACCGCCACCGCCGCCCCCTGGACGGCGGACTGGACGCTGCAGGTGATCCACGACGCCTATGACCGGGACGGCGACCCGATCCCCTACAGCCCGCGCAACGTGCTGAAGCGGGTGGTCCAGCTGTATCACGATCAAGGCTGGGAGCCGATTGTGGCGCCGGAAATGGAATTCTTCCTGGTCGCGCGCAATCTGGACCCGGCGCATGAAATCAAGCCGATGATGGGCCGCTCCGGCCGTCCCGCCGCGGCACGGCAGGCCTATTCGATGACCGCGGTCGACGAATTCGGCCCCGTCATCGACGACATCTACGACTTTGCCGAAGCGCAGGGGTTCGAGATCGACGGCATCACCCAGGAAGGCGGCGCGGGCCAGCTGGAAATCAACCTGCGCCACGGCAACCCGGTGAAGCTCGCGGATGAGGTCTTCTACTTCAAGCGGCTGATCCGTGAGGCCGCCCTGCGCCACGACTGCTTTGCCACTTTCATGGCCAAGCCTATCGAGGATGAGCCGGGCTCTGCCATGCACATCCACCATTCGGTGATCGATATGGAGACCGGCGAGAACATCTTCTCAGGCCCGCAGGGCGGCGAGACGGATGCTTTCTTCCACTTTATCGCCGGTTTGCAGAACCACCTGCCCGCAGGCCTTGCGGTGATGGCACCCTATGTGAACTCCTACCGCCGCTACGTGAAGGACCACGCCGCGCCGATCAATCTGGAATGGGCGCGCGACAACCGCACCACCGGCATCCGCGTGCCGCTGTCCGGCCCCGAAGCGCGGCGGGTGGAGAACCGCATCGCCGGCATGGACTGCAACCCCTATCTGGGCATCGCTCTGTCGCTCGCCTGCGGATATCTGGGCCTGATGGAGGAAAAGCGCCCTCGCAAGCAGTTCAAGGGCAACGCCTATGACGGGGATGGCGACATTCCGCAGGTCATGGGCGAGGCGCTCGACCTGTTCGAAGAGGCCACCGCCCTGCATGAGGTGCTGGGACCCGAGTTCGCCCGCGTCTACTCGATCGTGAAACGCGCCGAATATGACGAATTCCTGCAGGTGATCTCCCCCTGGGAGCGCGAGCATCTGCTGATGAACGTCTAAAACTGCCGGCGCTGATCTCTCCGCCGAGGTCAGCGCCGGTGAGTATTTATGGAAAGATGACAGGCAGTTGCGCGTAACCGGACATGGGGCGGCGACTGCCGGGGACTGAGGTGTGCCATGGGGTTGAACCTGCTCTATTCCAACGACCGCAAAGGGACCTATCCCGATAGCTGGTATGCCGCAACCGCCACGCCGCTGGCGCCTTTTGCGCCGTTGACGGGCGACGCCCGCGCGGATGTCTGCGTTGTCGGCGGTGGCTACACCGGGCTGTCGGCGGCGCTGCATCTGGCCGAGGCCGGGCGTTCGGTGATCCTGCTGGAGGCCAACCGCGTCGGATTTGGTGCCTCCGGTCGCAACGGCGGCCAGCTTGGCAGCGGTCAGCGTATGGAACAGGACGGGCTGGAAAACCTGCTGGGTACAGCGGATGCCGAAAAGCTCTGGCAGCTGGCAGAGAACGCCAAGGATCTGGTGAAATCGCTGATCACGCGCCACGATATCGACTGCCATCTGAAGCCCGGCATTGCCCATGCCTGTTTCTCAAAGGGCGAGGTCGACCACGAACACCGCTATGTGGAGCATCTGCAGAACCGCTATGGCTACCAGGAGATCACCGCCCTGGATCACGATGGTTTGCAGGCGATCTGCCCCTCGCCCGCCTATGTCGGCGGCTCACTCGATATGGGGGCGGCGCATCTGCACCCGTTGAAATACGCGCTTGGCCTCGCCCGTGCCGCTGCGGCAGCCGGTGTGCGGATCTGTGAGGGCAGCGAGGTTCTGAACATCGACGAGGGCAAGCAGATCCGGCTGCGCACCGCGGCGGGAGAGGTCGTTGCCGATCAGCTGGTGCTGGCCTGCAACGGCTATCTCGGCGGGCTCAACCGCCGCGTGGCGGCGCGGGTGATGCCGATCAACAATTTCATCGCCGCGACCGCGCCGCTTGGCGCCGAAACCGCGCGGGTACTGGCCCGCGATGTGGCGGTGGCCGACAGCAAATTTGTGGTGAACTATTTCCGGCTCAGCCATGACGGCCGCCTGCTGTTCGGCGGTGGTGAAAGCTATGGCTACCGCTTCCCCAGCGATATCGCCGCCACCGTGCGCAAGCCGATGGTCCAGATCTTTCCACATCTCCGCGATGTGAAGATCGACTACGCCTGGGGCGGCACCCTCGCGATCACCATGAAACGGATGCCCTATCTGGTGCGGCTGGCGCCCAATGTGCTCTCGGCCTCGGGGTATTCCGGCCATGGCGTCGGCACCGCCACCCATGCAGGCCAGTTGATGGCGCAGGCCATCGCCGGAGAGAGCGACGGCTTTGATACCATGGCCCGCGTACCCGCCCCCGCCTTTCCCGGCGGAACCGCCATGCGCAGCCCCCTGCTGGCGCTGGCGATGACCTGGTATGCGCTGCGCGACCGGATCGGCGTCTGATCCTGCGCGGCCCAGGCCACAGGGGATCACCCCCGCAGATCACGCCCGCTGCCAAAGCAACAGTTCTGTGAAATTTTCCGCCAAAACCTGCCGATCCCGCGGGCGAGGCTTGGCATTTTTGCGCCAAGCATTTATGTTTTTGGAAAGGTAGATTCAGGATTTTGAAATATGAGCCAGACATCCCCGTCGCAAGTCCCGAACGTCCATCAGGCAGAACCGATCCCGGAGGCCGCCCGCGCCGCCATTGACGCCCTGATGCAGTCTGGCGATCTGTTCCGCTACACCGCGCCGCAGGACGCGCCGGTTGCCCTGCTGGAAGAGGAATTTGCCCAGCTTCTTGGCAGCAAATACGCGCTGGCGGTCTCCTCCTGCTCTGCGGCGCTGTTCCTGTCGCTGAAGGCGCTGGACCTGCCCCGCGATGCCCGCGTGCTGATCCCCGGCTTCACCTTTGCGGCCGTGCCTTCGTCGATTGTCCACGCCGATTGCGTGCCGGTCCTCTGCGAGGTGGGGGCCAACTACCGGATCGACATGGCCGATTTCGAGGCCAAGCTGGGGGATGTGCAGGCTGTGATCATCAGCCATATGCGCGGCCATACCTCCGATATGGATGCGATCATGGCGCTCTGCAGCGCGCGCGACATTCCGGTGATTGAGGATGCCGCCCATTCGCTGGGCACCACCTGGCATGGCCGCAATATCGGCACGCTGGGCGCCATCGGCTGCTTCTCGTTCCAGTCCTACAAGATGATCAACGCCGGCGAAGGCGGCATCCTGGTCACCGATGATGCCGATCTGGTCGCCCGCGCCGTGATCATGTCCGGCGCCTATGAGCACAACTGGAAAAAACACAAATCCGCCCCCGGCGACAACACCGGCGCGCTCGAGCAGGCCTTTGCCAAATGGCAGAACCAGCTGCCGCTCTATAACCTGCGGATGAGCAACCTGTCGGCCGCCGTGATCCGCCCGCAGCTGCCCGAACTGGCGCGCCGGGTGCGCGACGGGCTGAAGAACCACGACTATGTCGCAGATCAGCTCAACCGCTCGCCGCATATCGACGTGCCTGCCCCATTGCCGCCGGAACAGCGCGCGCCGGATTCGATCCAGTTCAACCTGGTCGATATGAGCAGCGAGGAGATCAACCGCTTTGCCGCCGCAGCCGAGGCGCGGGGCGTCAAGGTGCAGATCTTCGGCCTCTCCGAAGACAACGCCCGCGCTTTCTGGAACTGGCAGTTCCTGCGCGATCTCCCCGAGCTGCCGCAGACCCGCGCCATGCTGATGCAGGCCTGCGATGTGCGCCTGCCGGTGCGCCTCAGCCGCGACGAACTCGATGTGATCGCCACTGTGCTGCTGTCTGCGATGGCCGACACCATGGGGGCCGCTGCCGCCTGACCCTGCGGGCGGCGAGGTTCATCGGACACCGGGGCGCGCAGGCTGAGGCGGCGCGCCTTTTTGTCGGCGGCTTAGGCCGCAAACCGGCGAATTCCCGACCGCAGCCCGCGCCGCCGCTGGACATTGCCCGCCACCCTTGCGAGGGTCTGGCAACGACCAGAAGGACAGCCCCATGAGCGCGCGCAAGATCATTATCGACACCGACCCCGGACAGGATGACGCTGTCGCCATTCTGCTGGCATTGGCCAGCCCAGAAGAGATTGATCTGCTTGGCATAACCTGTGTTGCGGGCAATGTGCCGCTGGCGCTGACCCAGACCAATGCACGCCGCGTCTGCGAAGTGGCAGGCCGCCCGGATGTCGCCGTGCACGCCGGTTGCGACGCGCCCTTGGCCCGGCCGCTGATCACCGCCGAACATGTGCATGGCAAGACCGGACTCGATGGGCCGGACCTTTGGGATCCAATCATGCCGCTGGCTGCAACACATGCTGTCGATTTCATCATCGACAGCCTGCGCCGCGAAGCTCCTGGCACCGTTACGCTCTGCCCGCTGGGGCCGCTGACCAATATTGCCACCGCTTTTCAGAAAGCCCCCGACATCGTCGCCCGCGTACAGGAGATCGTGCTGATGGGCGGCGCCTATTTCGAGGTCGGCAACATCACCCCGGCGGCGGAATTCAACATCTACGTCGACCCGGAGGCCGCCGCCGCCGTGCTCAGCTCCGGCGTGCCGGTCACCATGATGCCGCTGGATGTCACCCACAAGGCGCTGGCCACCCGCCCCCGGATCGAGGCGATCCGTGCATTGGCCACCAAAGTGGGCGATTTCACCGCCGATATGCTTGATTTCTTTGAACGCTTTGATGTCGAGAAATACGGCTCCGAAGGCGGCCCGCTGCATGATCCCTGCGTCATTGCCTATCTGATCCGGCCTGAGCTGTTCTCGGGCCGCAAGATCAACGTGGTGGTCGAAACCACCTCCGAGCTGACCCTTGGCATGACCGTGGCCGATTGGTGGGGGGTCACCGACCGGCCTGCCAATGCGCTGTTCATTGGCGATCTGGACGCCGATGGTTTCTTTGACCTGATCACCAGCCGATTGGCCACCCTATGAGCGCCGCGCTGCACCTTGCAGGCCCCGAGGATCTGACCCGTGTTCTGGATCTCGTCGCGGCCTTTCACGGCGAGATGGGCATCGCCTCAGATGAGCCGCACCGCCGCGCCGCCATTGAGCCGCTGCTGAACGGGCTGCCCTATGGCGCCGTCTATCTGATCGGCCCGACCCGCGCACCGGTGGGCTACATCGTTGTCACCTTCAGCTGGTCGGTGGAGTTTGGCGGCATGGATGGTTCTATCGACGAGCTGTTCATCCGCCCGCCCGTGCGCGGGCGCGGCATTGCCACCGAAGTGCTGTTTTCCCTGCCCCGCACCCTGGCCGAAGCCGGCATCAAAGCGCTGCATCTGGACGTCGACAGAAACAATGCGCCTGCCCGCGGCCTCTATGCCCGAGCCCGGTTCGAGCCGCGCGACACACACATGTTGATGAGCCGCAAGCTCTAGCACCGGACCACCGCGCATGCCGCCCGCTTGCGGACGCGCCCGGGCGTTCCCGGACGCGCCGCCCCGGTTGCGCAGGCCGCCGCACAGCGATTGCCTGTGCGCGGATGGCACGCTGTCTGGCGCCAGTTTCGCGCCCCGGTGAATTATTTTTCATGACACAGGGAACCAATCTGCACGTCTGGGGTTCTCTCTCTGAACCAGCGGCGCGGGGCACCGGCCAGCGCCAGCGCGATGGAACAGACCAATTGAACACACCGTGGAACGTGTGGGAGCGCGTCGCCAACCGATAGGCGGCGCAACGAAGACAGCGGCAGAAGCCGTGATGCACAGCCACCCATCGGGGTGGGCGCCGGGCGAACCCCAGCGCGCGTAACACCGGATCCGTCACGCCTCATCACACCATGGGGCCATGGATCCGCACGACGGCGGCGGCCTTTTGGCGGTCGACCAAACCGGGGTTCAGGGGTGGGCCCCAGCAGCTGAGCGGAGCCGTCCTGGGGTGTGGCGGCTCCGGTTGGCGCCAGTCGAAGCGGGCCGGAGACGGCGTATCGCCGGGACAAGCCACAAAGATGCAGGAGCGCTCCTGCACAGCCATCACAAGCGCATCAATGACAGGAAAGGAAATCTCATGAAATCCCATATCCTCGCCGGCCTCAGCGCCGCGACGCTGGCGCTCTCCGCCTGCACCGATCTGACCCCCGAACAGCGCACAGTGGCCGGTGTCGCCGGTGGTGCCGCAGCAGGTCTGATTGCCGCCGACGCGCTCAAGGCCGATGACGACTGGCGCCTGATTGCCGCCCTTGGCGGGGCCGCCGCCGGTACGCTTGTGGCGCAGAACAACCAGTCGCGCCAATGCGCCTATTCCCGCGGTGACGGCACCTATTACACAGCGGCCTGCCCGTAATTCCGGCGCAGAGCGCGGGCGAGACCTGCAGCGTTCGCATCACGCATCACGGATCGCGGATCCGACCCAACAGTCAAAGAAAGACCCTGAGAGCGGATCCGCTCTCAGGGTCTTTCCCTGTCGCCAACGGCTTGAAATTACGCCGCGCCCCCTCTGGGCCAAGTCCCTGACAAACTCAGGGCTGACAATGTCGATCCCCCTTTGGCAGGGCGCCTCAGAGCCCCCCGGCCACCATTGCGCCCTGTGTCATCGACATGCTGTGAACCGGATCAGCCACATTTGCGTCATGCCCTGTCAGCGGATAATGCCCGGGCCCCGCACAACCGGCCAGCAGGGCCACCGCAATGATGAACCCCAGCGGCAGCCAGCTTGCGGTTCCGGCCACCCTCACCGCAGGCTTCGGATAAACACTCTCCCGGGCTTTCAGATGTGCAGTCGCTCCCATGATCTTCCCCTCCTGGCCAGCGCCACCCCCGTAGCGCCTGCGACCAAGACTGCCACAGCCGCGATCACAGGTCTGTGAAGCAGGCCACAGAAGTGCGCCATACGCACAGATTTCGATCTGAGAGGTTATCGGCGCAGATCCGGGGCCGTCCTCTCCCCGGCACCCAGGCCCGACACCCAGGCCCGGCACTCAGACGCTCAGGACAGCCGACGCATCAGCTGCAGGTCGCAGGCAGTGGCATAGCCCATGGCGCGCTTGATCCCCGGCAGCATCGCCGCCCCGTTCATCGCAAAACTCAGCTCGATCAGCCCCGCCTCGCCATAGGCCGCGCGCACGGCCTCCCGCGCCTCAGGATCGTCACTGCGCGTGCCAGCCACCGCGCCCGCCAGACGCACAACCGCCTCCAGCTCAGGTTCCAGCGCGCTGCCTGTCAGGATCGACCTGATCAGCTCGGGCGACAGCCCGGCGGATTTCGCCAGGTTGATCTCCGCCTCGACACATGACCCGCAATCCGCGCTCAGCGCCCCGGTCAGCCGCGCCGCATGATAGGCGGCGGCAGGCAGCTGACGGTTCGGATCCAGAAAACCAAACACCCGGTTGTAGCGGGCCAGCAACCCCAGGTCCGTATCGGCAATGGCATGGGCATAATCGAGCGAGACGCCAATACGGCGTTCAGCCCGCCGGATCAGGAAATGGGCAACCTTCTTGAGCATGATAACCACACAACAACGGAACACAGGAACAAAAAGGCCGGAGCAACATGCCCCGGCCTCTGGTCTTACTTCAGGATCGAACGACCCGCGTATTCGGCGACTTCACCCAGCATTTCCTCGATACGGATCAGCTGGTTGTATTTCGCGAGCCGGTCAGAGCGCGCCAGCGAACCGGTCTTGATCTGGCCGCAGTTGGTGGCCACGGCGAGGTCGGCGATGGTGGCATCCTCGGTCTCGCCGGAGCGGTGCGACATCACATTGGTGTAGCGCGCACGATGGGCCATATCGACCGCCTTCAGGGTCTCGGTCAGGGTGCCGATCTGGTTCACTTTCACCAGCATGGAGTTGGCGCAGCCGCGCGCAATCCCATCGGCCAGACGGGCCGGGTTGGTCACGAACAGATCGTCGCCGACCAGCTGCACCTTGTCGCCCAGCTCGTCGGTCAGGGCTTTCCAGCCGTCCCAGTCATCCTCGCCCATGCCATCTTCGATGGAGATGATCGGATAATCCTTCACCAGTGCCGCCAGATAGGCCACATTCTCTTCCGACGACAGGGTTTTGCCTTCGCCGGAGAGCACATATTTGCCATCCTTGTAGTATTCGGTCGCCGCGCAATCGAGCGCCAGATAGATTTCCTCGCCCGGCTTGTAACCGGCCTTTTCAATCGACTTCAGCACAAAATCCAGCGCTTCGCGGGTGGAGGCGATATTGGGGGCAAAACCGCCCTCGTCACCGATCCCGGTCGACAGACCCGCCGCCGACAGCTCTTTCTTCAGGGTGTGGAACACCTCGGAACCCATGCGCACGGCGTCGCGGATGTTGTCCGCAGCCACCGGCATGATCATGAATTCCTGAATGTCGATCGGGTTGTCGGCATGTTCGCCGCCGTTGATGATATTCATCATCGGAACCGGCAGAACCCGCGCCGAGGTGCCACCGATATAACGATACAGCGGCTGGGTGGTGAAATCCGCCGCAGCCTTGGCCACCGCCATGGAGACACCCAGAATGGCATTGGCGCCCAGACGGCCCTTGTTCTCGGTGCCATCCAGCTCGATCATCGCCATGTCCACGGCGACCTGCTCGCAGGCGTCAAAGCCGACCAGCTCTTCGGCGATCTCGCCATTGACGGCGGCAACTGCTTCCAGCACGCCTTTGCCAAGGTAACGGGACTTGTCGCCGTCGCGCTTTTCCACCGCCTCATAGGCCCCGGTTGACGCACCCGACGGCACCGCCGCGCGGCCCATTGTGCCGTCTTCCAGCATGACGTCGACTTCAACGGTCGGATTGCCCCGGCTGTCGAGAATTTCACGGGCGTGGATATCGATAATGGTGCTCATTATTCAGGTCCCTGATCTTGGCAAGTGATTGCGGCAATTGGTGCCTGCGTCATAGCATTCACAGGTCAAAAGTAAACCATGAGCGTTATCGCTAACGTCACTTATTTTACGGGGTTAGGGCTAACAGTTCGCTGTTTGCGCAATCAATCGCCACCGGCGCCAGCCCGATGTGCTCAGACAGGGACCGCCGCCTGCGCCCGCGCCGCCCGCCGCGCCAGACGCCGCTCCCGCAGAAAGGTATAAAGCCCGGAGCCGATGATCAGCGCCGATCCCGCCAGCGTCATCATATCCGGCGCCTCGGCAAAGATCACCACGCCGATCAGGGTCGAAAACACCAGCCGGGAGTAGCGAAACGGCGTGATCACGGCGGCATCGCCGATCCGGGTGGCGGTGACAATCCCGTAGTACCCCAGCACGCCAAAGATGACGCCTCCCAGCAACATGCCCCATTGGCTGCCTTCCAGGGCGACCGGCTCTCCGGGCAGGATCAGCAGCATCACCAGCCCCGCCGGGATCACCGAGCCAAAGGCCTGCGAGCTGACCACGGCAGAGGGCACCGCGCTATCCATCACCCGCGTCATCAGGTCGCGCGCCGCAACCGCCACAACCGAGATCAGCACCAGCAGCACCCCCGGCTCAAATCCGGCCAGACCGGGCCGCACGATCATCAGCACCCCGGCAAAACCGACAAGGATCGCGGTCCAGCGCCGCCAGCCGACATCCTCGCCCAGAAACAGCGCCGCCCCGACAGTAACCGCAAGCGGCATCGCCTGAAACACCGCCGCCACGGTCGAGATATCCACCACCGCCAGCGCCGAGGCAAAGCTGACCGCCGCCAGCGCCTCGGTCGAGGCACGCAGCACCGGTTGCCAGCGCCAGTTGCGTTGCGCCAGCACCCGGTGGCCCTGCAGCTTGGCCCAGATCACAAAGATCGTGCCACTGCCCAGCCCCAGCATCATCAGGATCTGCCCCACCGGCACCGAGGTGGCGAGCTGCTTGATGAACATATCCTCCAGCGAAAACCCCGCCATGGCGAGGATCACCAGCAATATTCCCGAGACATTGTTCATCTTGATCGTTCCATTCCAATGGGTCCGATGGCTCTGCCGAGGGGCCGTGCCCGCCGTCGCTGCATCGACTGATCCGCACAACAAATAGCCGGAAGCGACCGCCCACTTGTCCATTTGCGACACGACTCGATATTTGCGGCGCAGCTTCATGACTTCATGTGACCGCTCCTATCACGCGCCGTGATACTGGGCCACCGCCGGGCTGCGGCGCGCCCCGGAATTCTCCAGGAAAATTCGGACCCGTTATCCTGTCTAAGAAAACACGCCCCCGCGGGCGCATCGGCATGTGGTCAGCGGGCGCGCGCTGGCTCAGCTCTTCTTGCGCGGCACGCCATATAGTTCCAACTTGTGGCCGCGCAGCTCATAGCCCAGTTTTTCGGCGATCTTCTCCTGCAAGGCCTCGATCTCCGGGTCGCAGAATTCGATGACCGCCCCGGTGGTCATGTCGATCAGATGATCGTGATGCTCGCGGTCGGCATCCTCGTAGCGGGCACGCCCGTCGCCGAACTCAAGCCGCTCCAGAATGCCCGCTTCGTCAAACAGCTTCACCGTGCGATAGACGGTGGCCAGCGAAATCGCCCCGTCCAGCGCGCTGGCACGGGCATAGAGTTCCTCGACATCGGGGTGATCGTCGCTCTCTTGCAATACGCGCGCAATCACCCGTCGCTGGCCTGTCATCCGCAGACCTATGGCTTCGCAGCGTGCGATAATCGTCTCGCTCATGGTCATCCCTTATTCAGCATGGCGTCCCTGTTTATACAAAGACGCCCGCGCCGCAAACCGGGTTTTAACAGTCTGTGGCGCAGAATATACAACAATTGCCCATTGACTTTATCCGCTGGCGGGGCCATCTGCCCTGTCAGGCATCCCTCCCTGCCGCGTGAGCAGAGGACGTCGGGCCGCGCCAGATCAATGCGCAGGCCAAACACCGACCCTAAGGATATGCCACCGTTCCCAATATCACGCGTGGGGCACTCGCAGCGACCAGCGGTCTGGCATGATGCCAGCCCCGCCCGAGGTCCCTGCCCCAACGACAGACCGCCCCCGTGGCGGCACCGGCCGAGCCCTGTTGGCGCGGCTGTGAAAGGACGAGACGTGACAGAATTTTCAACCATGGGGCTGCCCGAGCAGCTTCTGAAGCGCATTGCAGAACTTGGCTATACCGATCCGACCCCGATTCAGGCCCGCGCCATCCCGCATGCGCTGAACGGCAAGGACGTGCTGGGTCTGGCGCAGACCGGCACCGGCAAAACCGCCGCCTTCGGCGTGCCGCTGATTGCCCAGATGATGCAATACGGCCGCAAACCCGCCGCCAAGACCGTGCGCGGTCTGGTGCTGGCGCCGACCCGCGAGCTGGCCAACCAGATCGCCGCCAACCTCAAGGGCCTGACCGAAGGCACCCCGATGAAAACCGGTCTGGTTGTCGGCGGCGTTTCCATCAACCCGCAGATCAGCCGCCTGTCGCGCGGCACCGATATCCTGATCGCCACCCCGGGCCGTCTGCTGGACATCCTTGACCGTGGCGCGCTGGATCTTGGCTCCTGCGACTTCCTCGTGCTGGATGAGGCCGACCAGATGCTGGACCTCGGCTTTATCCACGCGCTGCGCAAGATCGCCGCTCTTCTGCCGGCACAGCGCCAGACCATGCTGTTCTCGGCCACCATGCCCAAGCAGATGAACGAGATCGCCAATTCCTATCTGCAAAGCCCGGTGCGGATCGAGGTGAACCCTCCCGGCAAGGCTGCCGACAAGATCACCCAATCGGTGCATTTCATCGCCAAGGCAGAGAAGCTCTCGCTGCTGAAAGAGCTGCTGACCAAACACAAGGACGAGCGGACACTTGTCTTTGGCCGCACCAAACACGGCATGGAAAAGCTGATGAAAACGCTGTCGGCCGCCGGTTTCTCGGCCGCAGCAATTCACGGCAACAAAAGTCAGGGCCAGCGTGAACGCGCGCTTGCCTCCTTCAAATCCGGCGAGGTCAAGATCCTCGTGGCCACCGATGTGGCGGCCCGTGGTCTCGATATCCCGGATGTGAAATACGTCTATAACTACGAGCTGCCCAATGTGGCGGATGCCTATGTGCACCGGATTGGCCGGACCGCACGCGCAGGCAAGGACGGTCAGGCCGTGGCCTTCTGCGCCCCGGATGAAATGGATGAGCTGAAGGCGATCCAGAAGACCATGAACCTCAATATCCCGGTGGCCTCAGGCCGTCCGTGGGAGGTTCTGCCCGATGCCAAGGCCCCGGCGGGCCGTCGTGGCGGCGGCAAACCCGGTGGCAGCGGCAAACCCGGCGGTCATCGCCGGCGTCGCAGCGGTGGTGCCGGTGGCGGCCAGAGCGGTGCGCGCAGCGGTGGATCCGGTGCCGCCGCAGGCGCGGCTCAGGGCAAACCCGGCGGTCAGCGCCGTCGCGCCCAGTAAACCCTCACCATGCCCCTATGGGGGCACGGCTGAAAACCAGACAAAGCCGGGGATGCCTTTTGCGTCCCCGGCTTTCTCGTCCCCGGTTTTTTCTTTTTCGTCATCGACTTACCGCGCCGCCACCAGATCCGCCCAGACCGGCAGGTGATCCGAGGCGATATGCGCGGGACGGGCGCGATAGACGCCGCTGTCCACCACCTCCAGCCCCCGGCTGACCGCAATCCGGTCCAGCGCGCCAATCGGGCGCAGCGACGGAAAACTGGGCCGTGGCGGCACAAACCGCAGTTTCGGAGCCAGATGATCCAGCACCGGCTGGCGGGACCATTCGTTGAAATCTCCGGCCCAGACCGTCGGCAGATCCGGGCGCTTGGCGATGATCCCCGCCAGATGATGGACCTGCTCATGGCGCGCCTTGGTGGTCAGCCCCAGATGCGCGCCCACCACCCTGAGCGGTCCCAGCGCCGTCTCGAACAGCGCCCAGACCGCCCCGCGCGGCTCCAGCCCCGGCAGCGGAATATGGCCGTGATCCTGAAGCTCAATCCCGTCGCCCCGCCAGATCACCGCATTGCCATGCCAGCCCAGCGACCCTGCCCCGCCCAGATCGACAATCTGCCATCCTGCCTCATCCAGAATGAAATGCGGCAGCGCGGCGGGTCGTGGCGGCAGCCGCTTGTCGGCCTCCTGCAACAGCACCAGATCCGCCCCGGTGCCCTCAATCACCTGCAAGGTGCGACGCGGACGCCGACGCAGATCCAGCCCCATCGACTTCTGAATATTGTAACTTGCCAGCCGCAGCCGTCCCGGCCGGGTGCCCTGTTCCTGCGTCATTCCTCTGCCTTCTTTGCCACCGCGCCTTGTCACCGATCCGGTGCGTGATACGGCCACAGCATGGCCGAAATCCGCACCGCAGGCCAGAGCGCGCCCTGTCACACCCATCGCGGCCTAAGCATCTGTTTTCCCGGCTTGACTCTCGGACCAAGCCCACCTCCTCTGGCGGCATGAGTGAGAAACGCGCAATGGACGGCATCGGGGCCGCAATGCTGATCGGCTTCAGCGGGCTGATGGGCTTTAATCAGGTGGTGATCAAGGTCTCCAACGGCGGGTTCGGCCCGGTGTTTCAGGCGGGCCTGCGCTCTCTCATCGGGCTGGCGGTCCTGCTGACATGGCTCGCCTTTCGCGGCCAGCTGAAGCGCGCCAGCACTCCTGCCCCTGCCGAGACGTCGGCGCATTGGAGCCGCTCTGTCCATTTCTGGGGGCTGGTGTCCGGGCTGTTGTTCACGGCCGAATTTGTCTGCCTCTATATCGCACTTGATCTCTCCTCGGTGTCGCGGGTCACGATCATCTTCAACTCGATGCCGGTCTGGCTGGCCCTGGCCGGCCATCTGCTCCTGCCCGGCGAGCGGCTCAACAGCCTGCGCATGTTGGGACTGATCCTGGCCATGGGCGGCGTGGTGCTGGCCGTGCTGCACCGGGGCAGCGGCGATGCCTCGCTGCTGGGCGATATTCTCGCGCTTGCGGCGACGCTGGCCTGGGCCGGGATCGCCCTCTGCGCGCGGCTGTCGCCACTGGCCCATGTGCCGCCGATCCGCCAGCTCACCTATCAGCTGGCCACATCGGCGCTGGTGCTGCTGGCGATTTCGCCGCTGTTTGGACCGCTGCTGCGCGACCCCACGGCGCTGCATATCTCCGGCGTGCTGTTTCAGGCCATCGCCATCGCCAGCCTCGGCTATCTGCTGTGGCTCTGGCTGATCAGCCTCTACCGCGCCAATGCCGTTGCCTCCTTCAGCTTCCTGTCGCCGGTGATCGCGGCCATTCTCGGCTGGCTGCTGCTGGACGAGGTGATCCTGCCGCAGGTCTGGGCCGCACTGGTGCTGGTCGCGGTCGGTATCCTGCTGATCAATCGCAAATAGGTTCAGGTGCCGCAGAAGGTCGCCTTCACCACCTCGCTCGCAGCCGGCGGGCGACGCAGATCCTCGGCCCCTGCCTGCACGGTATAGGGATCCGCCAGCACGGTATTGAGCCGCTCGAACGGGGCAAAATCGCCCGCAACGGCGGCACTGATCATCGCCTCGATCCGGTGGTTGCGCGGGATATAGACCGGGTTCGCCGCCGCCATCACCGCCGCCGGATCCGCCTCCTGCGCCAGACGCGCGCGCCAGCCCATTGCCCAGCCGTCAAACGCCTCAGGCTCCAGAAACTCATCGCGCACCTTGCCGGAGTCCGGCGCAACAGCATCGCCCAAGGCCCGGAAGGTATTGGTGAAATCCGCCTGGCCCGCCGCCATGCGCTGCATCAGGTCAGTGATCAGCGCCATATCGTCAGGCGTTGCCTCGGCAATGCCGATCTTGGCGCCAAAGCGCCGCAGCCAGGCGGCCTCGGTCCGGGCGGGCATCGCATGAACGATCTCGGTCGCCTCCTCAACCAGCGCCTGCGGATCCTCCGCCTGCTGGATCAGCGCGGTGGCCAGCTGCGCCAGATTCCAGACCGCAATATCGGGCTGGTTGGAATAGGCATAACGCCCCATCCGGTCGATCGAACTGAACACCGTGCTGGGGTGATAGACATCCAAAAAGGCGCAGGGACCATAGTCAATCGTCTCGCCGGAAATGGACGAGTTATCGGTATTCATCACCCCGTGGATAAAGCCCACCGACATCCAGGCCGCGATCAGCTCCGACTGCCGATCGCGCACCGCCCGCAGCAGCCCCATCGGCCCCTTGGCCTCAGGATAATGGCGTTGGATGGCGTAATCCGTGAGCTGCCGCAGCGCCGCCTGCTCGCCCCGCGCGGCAAAGATCTGAAAGCTCCCGACTCGCAGATGGCTCGCGGCCACCCGTGTCAGCACCGCGCCGGGCAAACCGCCCTGTTCGCGCCAGACCAGCTCACCGGTCGCAACCGCCGCCAGCGCGCGCGTCGTCGGAATACCAAGCGCGTGCATCGCCTCGCTCACCACATATTCGCGCAGGACCGGCCCCAACCAGGCCCGCCCGTCACCGCCCCGCGAATAGGGCGTGCGCCCCGATCCCTTCAGCTGGATATCGCGGCGCTCGCCATCAACACCAACAGCCTCGCCCAGCAGGATCGCGCGCCCATCGCCAAGTTGTGGATTGTAGGTGCCAAACTGATGCCCCGCATAGAGCTGCGCCAGCGGATCGGCGCCATCGGGAACACGGTTGCCCGCAAAAATCTCGGCCAGCTCGGACCTGTCACCCGCCCGGATGCCCAGCTCCGCGCCAAGTGCACCATTATAGGCGATCGACTCCGGCGCCTTCACCGGCACGGGAGCCTGTTTGCTGTAGAACAGCGGCGGCAGCGCGGCATATGTATTGTCAAAGGGGATGTGCAATGTCATGGCCCAAACATATGCGGCAAATGCCAAATTGCCAGAGCCAACAGACAAAACGGAGCACTGACATGACCGCCGATGAGATCATCGCCCGGCTGAACCTCCAACCCCACCCCGAAGGCGGCTATTACCGCCAGACATGGATCGCCGATACCACAACCAGCCACGACGACCGCGCAACCGGCACCTGCATCTATTTCCTGCTGAAGGCGGGTGAGAGCAGCCACTGGCACCGTGTCGATGCCACCGAGATCTGGCTTTATCACGCTGGCGCGCCGCTGGTGCTGTCGCTGTCAGCCAGCGATGACGGCCCCGCCCACGACCACCTGCTGACCCCGGACCTGACCACCGGAGAACCGCAGCTGATCGTCCCCGAAGGCCACTGGCAGGCCGCCCGCACCACCGGCGACTATACGCTGGTCAGCTGCACCGTCTCACCGGGGTTCCGGTTCGAGGGCTTCACCCTCGCCGACCCCGGCTTCGATATCCCGCGCGCCTGACCCCAGATTTCTTCGAAGGGATTTGTCGGGAAACCTCCAAGTTTCCCGGCCGCCAGACCTCAGTCCTCGCGCCCCGGCACACTCACCACACCGCCACCAACGCAGGCGCTGACACCGGTTGTGCCGGGACAGGAGGTCGGCAGCCCGCGCGCAACCCGTACCGCCAGATGCGCAAAGGCCTGCGCCTCCAGCATGTCGCCATCCAGCCCCACCGTCTCGATCGGCTGAACCGGGCAGTCCAGCGACACCCGCAGCATCTCCATCAGCACCGGGTTGTGGCGCCCGCCGCCAGTGACCAACACCACCTCCGGCGGCTCCGGGCAATGCTCCATCCCCTGCGCGACAGCAGCGGCGCACATGCCAGTCAGCGTCGCCGTCGCATCGCGGTCGCTCAATTCGGAGACCAGCGTGATCATCTCGGAAAAATCATTGCGATCCAGCGATTTCGGCGGCATCCGGGCAAAATAGGGCTCCGCCAGAAACAGCTCCAGCGCCCCGGTCTCCACCGCGCCGCCACGGGCAATCGCGCCGCCTTCGTCCATCATCTGACCACAGCGCGCCTGCACCAGATCATTGATCGGCGCATTGGCAGGGCCGGTGTCAAACGCCAAAAGCGCGCCGGGATCCTCAGCCGCGTCACAGCGCGGATCGACATAGGTCAGATTGCCCACGCCGCCGAGGTTCAGGAAACACAGGGGTTTGTCCCGCTTCAGGTATTTGGCGCAGGCAAAATGAAAGAACGGCGCCAGCGGCGCGCCCTCCCCGCCCAGCCGCACATCGTCGCTGCGAAAATCCCAGACCACCGGGGTGTCAAGCTCAGCCGCCAGCGCCGCCCCATCGCCCACCTGCAGGGTGCCCTGCACGCGCGGCGCATGGGCCAGCGTCTGACCGTGAAACCCTATGACATCAACCGGTCCCGCCGCTGCATCCTCGGCCAGAACCTGCGCCAGCAGCGCCGCATGGGCGCGGGTCACGATCTCTGCGGCGGCGTCCACCTGTGGCCCCTGCCACTGTCCCAGTGCGGCCGCCAGCTGTGCCCGTTCCACCGGTTCATAGGCGCGATAGGCACTGGCGCCAAAGCCGTGGATCACCACGCCATCGGTCTCGACAATGGCCGCATCCACCCCGTCCAGCGAGGTGCCGCTCATGGTGCCAAGGGCGCGCAGAACGCCGGTCTTGGGGATCGCCACAGAACGGGCCGAGGAGGGGGATCTGGTCATGCTGATGGTGCCTGCTGTGATATTGGGCGCGCCGCGCCGGTTTGCGCCAAGGATACAGCAGCGAATTTCTTGCGCAAAGCCGTTCACACTGCTTTCCCCCCGGCAATTTGCGTTTTATACAGCAGCGCGCAATTTAGAAAGCCGAGGCACATCATGACCTACCACCCAAAATCGGACTTCATCGCAGTTATGATGGAACGTGGCTATCTGGCCGACTGCACCGATTACCAGGGCCTGGACGAGGCACTGATGACCCCCGGCCAATCCGCCTATATCGGCTTTGACGCCACCGCGACCTCGCTGCATGTGGGCTCGCTGATCCAGATCATGATGCTGCGCTGGTTCCAGAAAACCGGCCATAAACCGATCACCCTGATGGGCGGCGGCACCACCAAGGTGGGCGATCCCTCCTTCCGCGCTGATGAACGCCCGCTGCTGACGGATGAGCAGATCGATTCCAATATCGCCGGCATCAAGAAGGTGTTTGCCGCCTATATCGACTATGACAGCGGCGCGGATAACGCCGCCATGATGCTGAACAACGCCGAATGGCTGGATGATCTGAACTACCTCACTTTCCTGCGCGATATCGGCCGCCATTTCTCGGTGAACCGGATGCTGTCGTTTGAGAGCGTGAAATCGCGTCTCGACCGCGAACAGTCGCTGTCCTTCCTCGAATTCAACTACATGATTTTGCAGGCCTATGACTTTTTGGAGCTGAACCGCCGCTACGGCTGCGTGTTGCAGATGGGTGGCTCCGATCAATGGGGCAATATCGTCAACGGCATCGACCTCACCCGCCGGGTGCTGGACCATGAAATCTACGGTCTCACATCGCCGCTCTTGACCACCTCCGACGGCAAGAAGATGGGCAAATCGCAGAATGGCGCGATCTGGCTCAATGGCGATCTGCTCTCGCCTTATGAGTTCTGGCAGTTCTGGCGCAACACCACCGACGCCGATGTGGGCCGCTTCCTGAAGCTCTATACCGAGCTGCCGGTGGACGAATGCAACCGCCTGGGTGCGCTGGAAGGGTCGGAGATCAACGCCGCCAAGGTGATCCTTGCCAATGAGGTGACCACCCTGCTGCACGGTGCCGAGGCCGCCGCCGCCGCCGAGGCCACCGCCCGCGAAGTGTTCGAGAAAGGCGGCATTGGCGACGACCTGCCCACGCTCAGCCTGACTGCCGCAGATCTGGGCGATGGCATCTCCATCGTGCAGCTGATCGTGAAATCCGGGCTGGCCAAATCGGGCAAGGACGCCAAGCGCCTGATCGCCGAGAACGGCGCCAAGATCGACGACGCGCCGCTGACCGATGCAGGGCTGATGATCGACGCCGCCGCTCTGGCCTCGCCGATCAAACTGTCTGCGGGCAAAAAACGCCACGCGCTGGTGCAGCTGGAGGGGTAATCGCCCCGCGGTGCAGCCGACGGGCCGGACCAACCGACAGCAATCAAAAAAAGGGGCCGCTGTGGCCCCTTTTTCGATCCCGAAGATCAGACCAGCCGCAGCGCCATTGCCAGCCCAGGGCCGAGGCGTTGCGGGAACCTCCGCAAAAGGCTCCCGCCCGTCATCCCCCATCCCGGATGGGGTGTTCCCGTTGGGCGGGGCGCCGCGCGAAGGCGCGGCGCGGCAGCGCATCACGACAGGGCATCACCGCCGTGCACCGGAGCTGCTGCCACGACCCTGCCCTCGGATCCCGGGCTAAAACAAAAGGCTTCACAGCACCCAGAGATCCAGCAGCATCAGCACCAGCCCAACCGGCAGCGACAGCGCCAGAGCCACCAGAAGAGCCGCAGCTTTGGTGACCCGCGGAGCCGGTGCGGAATGATTTCGAATTTTATTCGCATTTTTCATATCTTCATTAACCATCATTTAGGTTTCGCTGCGGTTAATGGCGCCATGTTCGATTTCACACCAGCAGATGTCATGCCCCGCCCCATTCTCCGCGACGAAACCATCTCTGCCCTACCGCAATCGGCGGAATTTGCCCGCGCGCTTCAGGCGACGGGCAAGGACCCTCTGGTGCTGAACCAGATGAAAGGCACCGTCGTCATGCGCCGCAAGCTCTGGGGCCGCATCAACGTGGCCATGGTCAACCGCGCCCGCATCGACAAGCCGTTGCGACTGCTGGAACAATTGCAGGAAAACGGCCTGCGCCGCACGCCCGTCATCCTGTCGCCAGAAACGCCGACCCCCGCCCTCGCCCGCCACGGCGCGGTGGCGCTGGTCAGCCCGGCGCATGTCGGTTTGCTCGACCTCACCGGTGACCCGGATCAGCGCCGCGCGGCGCTGCATCAGAAATGGCGCAACCGGCTGGTCCATGGCGAACAGCAGGGGCTGCGCATCACCCGACAATCCCTGCCCCAGACCCCGGCGCACTGGATCTTTGCTGCTGATGCCGCGCAGCAATCCAGCCGCGGCTATCGCAACTGGCCAGTGGATCTGACCCTGGCCTATGCCCGCGAGAACAAGGGGATGGCCAAGATTTTCGAGGCCCATGACGGCAAGGAGATCGTCGCCGCCGTGCTGGTGCTCTGCCATGGGCGTGGCGCCACCTATCACATCGGCCATACCACCGATCGCGGCAAGGCGCTGTCCGCCCATAACCTGCTGATGTGGGAGGCGATGTCCTGGCTCGCCAAACAGGGCTGCGAACAGCTCGACCTTGGGGTGATCAACACCGAAGACGCCGCCGGTCTGGCCCGGTTCAAGCTGGGCACCGGCGCACGGCTGCACCAGCTGGGCGGCACCTGGGCCTATTGGCCGCCGCTGGGTCGCCTGCTGCGCCCCTTGGCCGCGCTCGACAAACGGCTGATGAACCCCGGGCTCTCTGGACACTGCTAGGGGGACGTGATTATCTGAACACACGTTCAGATATGAACCCGATATCACAGACCCCCGGGAGGAGCCCTGCTCATGAAACTGTCGCAAACCGCCGCCGTCATCACCGGCGGCGCCTCTGGCCTTGGTGAGGCCACCGCCCGTCATTTCGCCGCCCAAGGTGCCCAAGTCACGCTCCTGGATCGTGACGCCGAACGCGGCGCCGCCGTTGCCTCCGAAATCGGCGGGCATTTTACCCAGACCGATGTCACCAGCGAAGAGTCGGTTGCCGCCGCCATGGCGCTTGCCAGCGAGAAAATGGGCAAGATCAACGTCTGTGTGAACTGCGCAGGCATCGCCCTTGGCATCAAGACCGTGGGCCGCGATGGCGCGCACCCTCTGGATGCCTATCAGCGCACCATCGACATCAACCTTGTCGGCACCTTCAACGTCGCCCGGCTCGCTGCGGTGGAAATCGCCAAATGCGAGGCTGAGGCAGACGGTGGCCGGGGTGTCATCATCAACACCGCGTCAATCGCGGCCTTTGACGGCCAAAAAGGCCAGGCTGCCTATGCCGCCTCCAAAGGCGGCGTTGTGGGCATGTGCCTGCCGATGGCCCGTGATCTGGCCTCTTCGGGCGTGCGGGTGATGACCATCGCGCCGGGCATCTTCATGACCCCGATGCTGGCGGGCCTGCCGGAAGAGGTGCAGCAGCAGCTCGCCGCCGATGTGCCCAACCCGGCCCGGCTTGGCGACCCTGCCGAATATGGCCGTCTGGCCGGGTTCATCGTCGAGATGGGTTATCTCAATGGCGAGGTGATCCGCCTCGACGGCGCGCTGCGGATGCGCTGAGGCGCTCTCGGTTACCCGTATCGAAACCAAGACCTCAAGGGGCAGACCACCCTTTGAGGCACCGCTCCCCCTGTCGGCGCAATACGGAATTGACAAGCGACAGCCCCCGGATTCTCCGCTAGCCTGTCGCACAACCTTGCCGAGGGGGAGCAGATCCATGACCCAGCCCAACCTGCCGCTGACCGGCGCCTGTCTCTGCGGTGCTGTCCAGCTGCATGTCACCGCCTTCCCCCTGCTGACGCTGGCCTGCCACTGCCGCGATTGTCAGAAACTTGCCGCCAGCGCCTATTCCCTGACCGTCATGTTTCCGGCAGAGGCGGTCACCGCCACGGGAGAGCTGGTGCTCGGCGGAAAACACAGCGAAGAGCGCAAGCATTATTACTGCCCGACCTGCCTCAGCTTTGTCCTCTCCCGCCTGAAGGCCGCACCAAAACGGGTCAACCTGCGGGCCTCCCTGCTGGATGATCTGACTTGGTTCACCCCCTTTGTCGAAGTCATGACCGAGGAAAAACAGCCATGGGCGCAGGTTCCGGCCCTCCACAGCTATGCCCGCTTCCCCACCACGGCAAAGGAGCTGGCGGATCTGATGGATGACTACACCCGAACCATCACACCGCCCTCGCCCGGAACGGACCCGGCATGAGCAGATCCGAACGACAAAAGATGCAGGCGGGCGACTGGTACTGTTGCCTGGACAGCGAACTCTCCGCGTTGCGTCATCAGGCCCGCTTGGCAGTGCATCAGCACAATCACCGCCCCCCTGATCCCGGCGAAAGCCTCAGCCCGTCGCTGGCAGCCCTCTTTGCCGGTCATGGGCAGAATTGCCTGATCGAGGCGCCGTTTCACTGCGCCTACGGGGTCAATATCACCCTCGGGCATCAGGTCTATCTGAACGCGGGCTGCACCATCCTTGATACCGCGCCGGTGTGCATTGGGGACCGCTCCATGCTGGGGCCGAATGTGCAGATCTACTGCGCCCAGCACCATAAGGATAAAGCCTTGCGCGCCAAGGGGTTGGAAATCGCCCATCCGGTCACGCTGGGGTGCGATGTCTGGATCGGCGGCGGCGCGATCATCCTGCCCGGCGTCAGCATCGGCGATGGCGCCATCGTCGGCGCTGGTGCGGTGGTGACAAGGGATGTGGAGGCCGGGGTGACGGTTGTCGGCAATCCGGCGCGGGCGCTCCCTCGCTAGAATCCGCAGGGTCAAAACTCGGATCTGTTGCGTAGCAGCCGCGCGCCGCCTTAGGCTTCAATCAGGAAAAATTTATATTTTACAAACAACTACGGCAGCGTATTTGACCCAATGTTTCGCGTGCGAAACATTGGGTCAGCCCTGCTTACCGAAAAATCAGAGGGGCTTCAGCCTGCGGATTTCTCTTCCAGCTCCAGCCATTCTTCCTCAGCGGCAGAGAGTTTCTCCTGCCGCTCCACCAGCGCATCGGTAGCCTTCTGGAACTTCACCGGTTCACGGGTGAATAGCTCGGGATCGGCCATCAGCTGCTGCAATTTGGCGATCTCCGCCTCCAGCCGCTCGATCTCTCCGGGCAGCGCTTCCAGTCGGTGTTTTTCCTTAAAGCTCAGACCCTCCTTGGGCCGCGCTTCCTGTTTGGGTTTCGGCTTGGCAGCCTTGGCTTTCTCAGCTTTCTCTGCGGCACCTTCGACCGGGGCACGCTGGGCCAGATAGTCACTCCAGCCGCCAGCATAGGCCGTGGCCCCGCCGCCTTCCATGGCGATGGTGGTGGTGGCCACCCGGTCCAGAAAATCCCGGTCGTGGCTCACCAGCAGAACCGTGCCATCGTAGCTGTCCAAAAGTTCCTGCAACAGATCCAGTGTTTCGACATCCAGATCATTGGTCGGTTCGTCCAGCACCAGCAGGTTGCTCTGCCGCGCCATCAACCGCGCCAGCAAAAGCCGCGCCTTCTCGCCGCCGGACAGGGACCGCACCGGCGCGCGGGCCTGCGCCTCGTCGAACAGGAATTCCTTCAGATAGCCGACCACATGTTTCGGCTGCCCCCGGACCATCACCTGATCCGCCTTGCCAGAAATCCCCAGAAGCGGATCCGAGGTCAGGTTTTCCCAGAGACTGGCATTGCCGTCCAGCTGGTCACGGGTCTGATCAAACAGCGCCAGCTCCAGATTGGTGCCCATCTGCACATGGCCCTCATCGGGCTGTTCCAGCCCCAGCAGCATCTTCAGGAGCGTAGTCTTACCTGCCCCATTCGGCCCGACAAAGGCAACGCGATCGCCGCGCTGCACCTTCAGCGAGAAGTCCCGCACAATTGCCTTGTCACCGTAGGATTTCGTCAGCCCTTCGGCCTCGATCACTTTGCGGCCCGATTTCGGGCCCGCGTCCAGCGCCAGCTCAGCCGTGCCTTGCCGCTTGATCTGGCTGGACCGCTCCGCCTTCAGATCCTGAAGCGCGCGCACCCGGCCCATATTGCGTTTGCGGCGGGCGGAGATGCCCTCTACCGCCCAGCGGCTTTCGGATTTGATCAGCCGGTTCAGCTTATGCCGCTGCTGGTCTTCTTCTTCCCAGATCTTGTCGCGCCAGGCTTCAAAGGCATCAAATCCCTTTTCCTGACGGCGCACCTGCCCTCGGTCCACCCAAAGCGTCGCGCGGGTCAGGGCGCGCAGAAACGCCCGGTCGTGCGAAATCAGAACAAAGGCGGCGCGGGTCGATTTCAGCTCAGTCTCAAGCCAGGTGATCGCCTCGATATCCAGATGGTTGGTCGGCTCGTCCAAGAGCATCAGATCGGGTGCCTCAGCCATCAGCTTGGCCAGCGCCGCGCGGCGTTTTTCGCCACCGGAGGCCGTCGCCACAGGGCGGGCGGGATCAAACTTCAGCCCCTCGCCTGCCCGCTCTACCTTGTACATCTCGCCCGGATCCAGTTCGGAACTGGCAAAATCGCCCAGCGTGGCAAACCCGGTCATCTGCGGGTCCTGCTCCATATAGCCGACGGATTTGCCCGGCGGCACCACCAGCGAGCCGGTGTCGGCCTCGACCAGACCGGCCATCACCTTCATCAGGGTGGATTTGCCCGATCCGTTACGCCCGACCAGCGCCACCCGGTCGCCGGGTTGCACCACCAGATCAAGATCCGCGAACACCGGATCGCCCCCAAAGGTGAGGGAGATGCCGGACATCTGTAAAAGAGGAATACGTGCCATGTGAGCCAGCTAAACCGGGGCGCGGGGCAGGTCAACGGCTGTCAGCGCAGCGGATGGTCAACGCCGGTGACAATGGCGCGCAGCAGACGTTTGCGCGCTGCGGGAATGGTGGCGATTTCCACCGCCGTAAACAGATGCAGCGTGCCAAGCTCGCGGTCGATCACGGCATGGTCACTGACCCAGCCGCCCATCATCAGATAGGTGCGCAACAGGGGCGGCATCTGCTGCTGCGCAGCCTTGCCATCCAGGGGCGGCAGATCCAGTGCCGCAAGGGGCAGCACCTGCGCCGCCCGCACCCCCACCCCCTGCCCGGTCGGTGCCTGATGACGGGCCAGCAGCAGGGTAAGGGCCTGCCCATAGGGCGCCGGATCAACACCCTGAAAGGACGAGCAGCCAAACAGCAGCTCGACCCTGTGATCATCGACAAAAGCCGTCAGCGCCCCCCAGGCCAGCCGCAGGATATCGGCGTCCTGCCAATCAGGATGGATACAAAACCGCCCCAGCTCCAGCAACGGGCCACGACGGGCAGAAAACACATTCAGATCATAGCTTTGCGCGGCATAGCTCTGGGCCATATGCGTGCCATCTGGCAGCAGCAGAAGGCGAAAACAACAGACCAGAACATCGCTCGCCTGATCCTCGATCAGCATATGGCGGCAGCGCAGGTCCAGCGGTTCTGCGTCGAGCCTGCTGCGGCCGAAACACAGGCTTCGCAACGCCCGCGCCCGTTGCAGATCACCGCCATCACCGGCCACCTGCCCGGCGCCATCAATCAGCCGGACCCGATAGCGGCCACGACACAGCAGCGGCCGCGGCGCGACCTTTGCAGGGGACATCTTCACAAGGGGCAACAGATCACGCAACGCAGCTCTTCCAGCGACCACAGGCACCGCAGCCTGAGGCCTGCCTAGCATGGATCACCTATCAACCAAACGACGAAAGCCACCCCGGATCGGGATGGCTTTCTCAGAATTCGATATGCAGGCCGATCAGACCCGCCGCATCATTCGATCAGCCCACCGGGACCAAAGTTGCCGAGGCTACCCAGCAGCTGACGCAGGAAGGTCTTGTCCTGCACGTTGGAGCTGGTCACGCGGCGTTGTAGGGGAATCACCCGGCCCTGCTCCAGCCCGTAGCGTTCGATCCCCGTGACCACGCCCTGATCGTTGAAATTGATCGCAACCAGCTCCCGCGAGACCGGCTTGCTGGCCGAAGGTCCGCGGCGGCGCATCAGGGTGGAAACATAGTAGTAGCCGCCATCGGTCAGCACGCCCTCTGCCGCCGGAACCCCAATGGTTTCAGCAACGCTGTCCTTGGTATCAACGCCGACAACCACCTCTGACAGCAGCTCTTCGCTGGGGACATATCCGTGCTTGCGGTACATGGAACAGGCGCCAACCGCGAGCCCCGCTACCAAGAGAACCGTGACCCTTGTCGCCGCCTTCAGCGACCTCATACGTTTGGATGCCATGCTACTCTCTTGCCCCCCGGCTTGAATACGCCTTTGAACCGGATTACCTAAACCAAGCCTCCGGTTCAAGAAACGAAAGTCCCCCAAATGTCTGAGAGCACCGCTTTTCGGGTCGCTGACCTGCCGCAAAACCGCGCAACCTCGTTCGAACTGCGCCCCGACGCCGCTGGTTTGACCGCCCTCGCGCAGGAGCTGGGCGTCGACGATCTGCGCAAACTGCGCTTTGCCGGAGAGATCCGCGCTCTGGGCAAACGTGACTGGGAACTGGTTGCGGATCTGGGCGCCACCGTGGTGCAGCCCTGCGTGGTGACACTGGATCCGGTGACCACCCGCATTGATCAGAAGGTGCGCCGCAGCTTTATCGCCGGGATGGTGCATCCCGACAGCGAGGAAGAGGTGGAGATGCCCGAGGATGACACCAGCGAACCGCTGGGCAGCCATATCTCCCCGCATGAGGTGATGGTCGAAGCGCTGGCGCTGGCGCTGCCGCAATACCCCCGTAAAGACGGCGTCTCGCTCGGAGAATCAGTGCACGCCGAACCGGGTGTTGCCCCGATGCGCGACGAGGACACAAAGCCCTTTGCCGGGCTGGCCGCGCTGCGTGATCAGCTTGACGGCAGCCGCGAAGACTGAAAAGAGAGCGGCCAGACGATTCCGATTGGTGTTCATGCGCTGACCGGCCAAAAAACCACTTGCGCCAGCGTCAATTCGCAGTATTTTCGCGCGCTCATCGGAATTTTGGTTGGACATCGGCAAGGCTGAGGCCTAAACGCACGGCAGACCGATCGAAACATTGAATGTGAAACGCGCCGCGGGGACAGCCCCAAGGCCCCAAGTGACAAAGGTTGAGACATGGCTGTCCAACAGAACAAAGTATCCAAGTCGCGTCGCAACAACCGCCGCGCGCACGATGCACTGGTTGCTGCAAACCCGAACGAATGCGGCAACTGTGGCGAACTGAAGCGTCCGCACCACGTATGCCCCTCCTGCGGCCACTACGACGAGAAAGAAATCGTCGCAGCCGCTGACGAGATCGACATGGACGAAGACGCGGCCTAAGCCGCGTCTGCACCAGACTTAATGTCAGGCAGGCATTTTCATGGCGGGTAAACCCGATCAGATGCAGAAGAATGCCGGCCGCATAGTTATTTCGGTTGACGCCATGGGCGGAGATGCCGGCCCCGCAGTTGTGGTGGCCGGCATTGCCATGTCCGCCGAAAAGAACCCCGATCTGGGGTTCATCCTGCATGGTCCCGAAGAACAGCTGACGCCGCTGGTCGCCAAGAAGCGTATTCTCGACGGCCGGGTGGAATTCCGCGATGCCCGCGATGTGGTCACCATGGAGGACAAGCCCTCTCAGGTGATGCGCCACGGCAAGGGCACGTCGATGTGGTCGACGCTGGAGTCGGTCAAGGAGGGTGAAGCCGCCGGTGCGGTCTCCTGTGGCAATACCGGCGCGCTGATGGCGCTGTCGATGCTGCGGCTGCGCAAGCTGCCCGGTGTGAACCGCCCGGCCATTGCGATTCTCTGGCCGTCGCGCAATCCGCAGGGCTTCAACGTGATGCTCGATGTTGGCGCCGATGTGCGCGCCGACGCGCAGGATCTGCTGCAATACGCCATGATGGGCACCTCTTATGTGCGCAATTCGATGGACATTCCCCGCCCCCGCGTGGGCCTGCTGAATGTCGGCACCGAAGAGCACAAGGGACATGCCGACCTGAAAGAAGCCTATGGGCTGATCTCGGATCATTCCGAAACAGGGGGGTTTGACTTTGTCGGTTTTGTCGAGGGCAGCGATATCCCCGGCGATGTCGCCGATGTGATCGTCACTGACGGGTTCACCGGCAATGTCGCGATCAAGACCGGCGAGGGCACTGCCAGCCTGATGCGTGTCGCCCTGCGGGAAGCCTTTGAATATTCGTTCCTGTCCAGGATTGCGGCGCTGCTGGCGATGACCTCGCTCAAGCGGCTGTCCAAGCGCATGGACCCGCGCCGGGTCAATGGCGGTGTTTTCCTTGGTCTCAATGGCACCGTGGTGAAATCCCATGGTGGCGCGGATGCCACCGGTGTCTCGGCGGCGGTGAAGCTGGCCTTCCGTCTTGCCCAGCAGGGGTTTGCAGAAAAACTCGCCGCACGGGTTGCATCCTCTGTGGCGCTTACCCAAGATAAACCAGCGCAAATGGACGAGACCAAAACCGACCAGGCGCCCACCAAAAAAGACTAAAAGGCAGGCATCAGAATGACGCGACGCGCAGTAATTGTCGGGACCGGGCATTATCTCCCTGAACGCGTGGTCGAGAACGCGGAATTCGAAGCCACGCTGGATACGTCGGACGAATGGATTCGCAGCCGCTCCGGGATTGAGCGCCGCCATTTCGCCGCCGACGGCGAGACCACCTCCTTCATGGCCACCAAGGCCGCCGAAAAGGCGCTGGGTGATGCCGGGCTGACCGCGGATGATATCGACGCCATCGTGGTGGCCACATCGACCGCCGATCTCACCTTCCCCTCTGCCGCCACCATGGTGCAGGCCCAGCTGGGCATGACCCGTGGCTTTGCCTTTGACGTGCAGGCGGTCTGCGCCGGGTTTGTCTATGCGCTGAGCAACGCCAATGCGCTGGTGGCCTCCGGGCAGGCCGAGAAGGTGCTGGTGATCGGGGCCGAGACCTTCAGCAAGATCATGGACTGGAGCGACCGCTCCACCTGTGTGCTGTTCGGCGATGGTGCCGGTGCGCTGGTTCTGGAGGCGCAGGACGGCGCAGGCACCAGTGCCGACCGTGGTATTCTGGCCACCGACCTCAATTCCGACGGCCGCTACAAGGATCTGCTTTATGTGGATGGCGGCGTTTCCACCCAGAACACCGGCCATCTGCGGATGCAGGGCAATCAGGTGTTCCGCCATGCGGTCGAGAAACTGGCCTCCACTGCCAATACCGCGCTGGAGCGCGCCGGCCTGACCGCCGCCGATGTCGATTGGATCGTGCCCCATCAGGCCAATATCCGCATCATCCAGGGCACCGCCAAGAAGATGGGCCTGCCGATGGAAAAGGTGGTGGTCACCGTGCAAGACCACGGCAATACCTCGGCTGCCTCGATCCCGCTGGCGCTGTCAGTGGGCAAGGAACGCGGCCAGATCAAACAGGGCGATCTGGTCGTCACCGAAGCCATCGGCGGCGGTCTGGCCTGGGGATCGGTTGTCCTGCGCTGGTAAGCGGCAAAGCCAGCCCGAGAAGCGGCGCGATTTTACGGGCGGAACTCCGCGATGCAATTCATTGATATTGACAGGGAAATTCCCCCCGCCCTATGCTTTGCCAAACAGCGGGGATAGTCATGGGCGAAAAAACACTAACACGAATGGATTTGAGTGAAGCGGTCTTCCGCGAGGTTGGCCTGTCGCGCAACGAAAGCGCGCAGCTGGTGGAAAGCATGCTTCAGCATATGTCTGACGCCCTGGTCCGTGGGGAACAGGTCAAAATTTCTTCCTTCGGGACATTCAGCGTGCGCGATAAATCCGCCCGCGTTGGCCGCAACCCGAAGACCGGCGAAGAGGTGCCCATTCAGCCTCGCCGGGTTTTGACCTTTCGACCATCGCATCTGATGAAGGACCGGGTGGCAGACGGGAACCGTAAATAACGGTCAGTAACCACGGGACACACCACGCGATGTCAAAATCACCAGACGCCTTCCGCACCATCAGCGAAGTTGCGGAGTGGCTGGGGATCCAGGCGCATGTCTTGCGTTTCTGGGAAAGCAAATTCACCCAGATCAAACCGGTCAAACGCGCAGGCGGACGCCGGTACTATCGTCCTGCCGATGTGGAATTGATCAGTAGCATCAAATACTTGCTCCACGACAAGGGGCTGTCCATCAAGGATGTGCAGGCGCTGTTGCGCGAACATGGCCCGGTCCATGTCGCCGCGATGGGCGGTGGCGCCCCGATAGATGCCGACACAGTTGAGGCGGACGCGGTCGAGGCGGACACAATTGAGGCCACGGTCGCAGAGGCGCAGGAGGAACCCGCCAGCGCGGAGCCGTCCGGGGGTGATCTTTTCTCCGACGCCGAGGCGCATGCGCCCGAGCCTGCAACCGCGCAGACGCCAGAGGCGGCAGCCGCCCCCGCTGTTGAGATGCCTGCTACGGACGTGCCCGCCACTGCGCCTGTAACCGCGCCTGTCACCGCGCCTGTCGCCTCCGCTGCGACCACTCCTGCCGCGGCGCCAATGGCCCCTGCTTCCGCCGCGCCTGTTGCGCCCGTAATGCCCGCAGCGCCCACCGCAGGTGGCCCGCCCGCGCCAGTGGTCGGATCCGCAGCAACCTCACCGGTGGATGCCGGTCCGGTTGAGGCTGCCGCCTTCGACACCACCGCCGTGGCGCAGCCTTCCGATGCTGGCCCTGTCCCGGCGCAGCCCGAAACCGGCGCCGCCCCCCTGACGCCAGCGCAGCCTCAGGGCGCGGCACCAATTGCCCCACTGGCGGATGTTCCACCCGCCGCAGCTGCACCCGCTCCGACAGCGCCGCTTGCGGCGGAGCCTGCCATGGCGCCGATGGATCCGATTGACGCGGCTGTCGCGCAGACCGGTTCGGTCCACCCGCCTGCCGCACCGGTCAGCGAAACCGCCATCCCTGCCGCCGCCGAACCCACCAGCGATCTGCATGTCATGGCCGACGCCCCCGAGAGCGCGCCACAGGCAGAAGGTCCTGCGGATGACCTCCCGCCGATGATGGACGCGGCCATGCCGCAGACACCCGACGTTTCCGTGCCGGCGGATACCGCCGACGCGATCGCGGACCTGCCCCCGGCGGCGCCATCCGATGTTGCAGCGGAGCTGACCCAACCGGGCCTGCCGCTTGGTGAGGAAGACGATGCGCTGCTGGATGCGCCTGTCGAGGCTGTGGCGGATGCGCCGGAGCAGGAGCAGGCGCAGCTCTGGCCGGAGACGCCGGAGTCGCAAGACCCCGGCACCGTGGAGGTCGCCGAGGCTGCGGCACTCCCGCCGGTGGCGCCGGAAGGGAACAGGCTTGCCGAACCGTCAGCGGATCCGGCGCTGGAGGCGACAATCGAGATGCCGGTTGAGAGTCCGGTTGAGGGTCCAGCGGACAGCCCGGTTGCCATGGCTCTGGACACAGATGCGGGCGCAGATGACAGCGCCGCGCCTGCGCCATATGCGCCTGACAGCACCATGTCTGATAGCGCCATGTCTGACAGCGCTGCGCTGATGGCAGAACCGGGCGAGCCGGTGACAACGGTCGCGCCGGTGGAGCTGATAGCCGAGGCTGAGCCCGCGCCGCTCCTCGCACCTGAGCCTGAGGTCGAGCCTGAGCCTGAGCTCATCCCGGAGGTCGTGGAAGAGACTGCGGAAGACGCATCAATCGAGGCCGAGGCACCGAATCTCTCTCCCTGGGGGGATGAGGAGCTTGCCTCGCCCGAGGTGGAAACGCCGGTTTCCATGGCAATGGCGCCTGCCGCCGATGAGGCCGAAGCCCCTGCCGGTGCTGGCGCGGATGTATTTGCTGCCGACTCTGATGCGCCGATGGCCGAGACCCCCGCCGAGACGGATGCGCAAGATCCCGTGGTGTTTGATCAGGGCGACAGCCCGGCACCCGTGGTTGAGGCGCTGGACAGCGATCCCGCACTTGGCGATATGCCGCCGGACGCGCCTGCGGCGGAGGCCGTGCCAGAGGTCACAGTGCAGCCGCTGTCCGATCCTGAGGCCGATGTCGCACAGGAGGCTGCCGAGCCGGTAGCGACAACCGACTTTTTCGCTGGTGGCGATGTGTCAGATGACGCGCTGGCAGATGGCGATCTGATGGCGGGCGAACTGGCGGGCAGCGATCTGCTGACCGACGCAGCGGGTGATCATCTGCCCGACGACAATGAGGCCCCCTCGCCCGAGGATGTGCCGCTGGCCTTTGCCGATGCGGCGGAGACGCCGGACGCGGCCGCGCCTCCGGCTGACGTGCTGGATATGCCTGACCCGGTTGCCGATCGTGCCGATCTTGAGGCTGTGGCGGCACTGGAGGCGGGGCCGGAAGAGCTGCCAGATCTGGCTGAGGTTGCGGCCGAGGTTGAGGTTGCGGCTCCGGTTGCCCTGGAGGATCCGCAGCTGGACGCGGGCATTGTCAGCGATCCGGTCTTGGCTGCGCCTGCGGTTGATGAGGATCTGTTGACCACGCCGGTGCAGGAGGATGCCGCGCTGCCGGAACCTGACCTTGCGGGACTTGAGGACGCAGGATTTGCGGCTGCCGCGCCGGAGCATCCCGAAGCGGAGGCCACGGAACTGGCCACCGCTGACCCGGTATCCGAAGTGACCGAAGGCGCGGTTGAGCCTATCGTGCCTGAGCCACATGACGAGGATGCGGCTGCGATGCCCGCGGGTGGCTCCGATCTGGCTGCCACGGGCGAACTGAGCCCGCCGAGCGAATTGACCGCCCCTGTCGAACTGGGCGCGGCAACCGAATTGGCAGAGCCTGAAGAGCTGGCGCAGACCGCGCCGCTCGCAGAGCCTGTGGATGCGGCAACGCCGGACCAGGAGGCGATGGCCGAGGTTACCGAGGTCGCAGAGGTCACGGAGACGGCGCCGGCGCTGGATGAACCGGCAGAGCCTGCCGCGCCGATTTCCGCCCCGGCTGGGCAGGAATTTGTCGAATCCGATCTCCCCGCAGCCGATGTGGCCGAAGCGGACCTGCCCGCCGCTGATACATCTGCCGCTGACACCCCTACCGCCGACGATCCCGCCGAGGCTGCGGCGCCGGAGCTTCGACCGCTGGTGATTGATATCCCCGATGAGGCGGAGCCGCGCGCTGCGCAGACCTCCGGCGCGCTGTCGCGGCTTGCGGGGATTGCGCAGCTGCCTGCGGATCATGTCGGACAGGCCCGCGCCTGTGCCGAAGCATTGCGGGCGCATCGGGGCGCTGCCTAGGGTCGCGTCACATTAATCTTGCAGAGGCGGCGAAATAATCTGGTTTTTTCGCTTGCCCCTGCCGGAAAAACGGGTAGAAACCAGCGCAACGGGCTATAGCGCAGCCTGGTAGCGCGTCCGTCTGGGGGACGGAAGGTCGCAGGTTCGAGTCCTGCTAGCCCGACCAAAATACCCCGCCTCGCAAGGGGCTAAAAAACGCCCGCCCCTTTCTGGGGTGGGTGTTTTTGTATCTGCCTTTCGTGCAAGGTATTGATAATAAAGCGTTGGGAGGATCGGGATGACATCAGAACCACGGCTCGTGAGCGGAGCGGCACAGGGCGTGCTGTCGGATCGCCAAATCCGCCAGATGATCACCGAGGCTGCGATTTCCGCTTCTTCTCCGATACTGAATGACCAGATCCAACCCGCCAGCCTTGATCTGCGGCTGAGCGATTGTGCCTATCGGGTGCGGGCCTCCTTTCTGCCCGGTCTGGGGCGCACGGTCGCCGACCGGCTGGAGGATCTGACCATGCACCGGGTGGCGCTGACCGGTGGTGCGGTGCTGGAAAAGGGCTGCGTCTATGTGGTGCCGCTGATGGAGCGGATCCGTCTGCCCGAGGGAATGACGGCGGCGGCCAGCGCCAAATCTTCTATCGGACGGCTGGATGTGATGACGCGGGTGATCACCGATCAGGGGGTTGAGTTCGACCGGGTCACCGATGGCTATGACGGGCCGCTTTATGCGGAAATCTGCCCGCAGAGTTTCTCTGTGGTGGTGCAGCCGGGGCAGCTGCTGACGCAGATCATCTTTCGTCAGGGGCGCACATTCCTCAGTGATGCGGAGCTGCGCGCGGTGCATGAGGCGACGCCGATTGTGTCGGGAACACCGGTGATCTCCGACGGTCTGGGCTTCTCCGTCGATCTTCGGCCTGAGCGGGGCGATCTGGTGGGATACCGCGCCAAACATCACACCGGTGTGGTCGATCTGTCAAAGCTCGGCCATTACGATCCGGCGGAGTACTGGGAAGAGGTCCGCACCACCAAGGGGCAGATCATTCTGGATCCCGGTGCGTTCTACATTCTGGTGAGCCGCGAGGCGATTGCCATCCCGCCGGATTATGCTGCCGAAATGGCGCCCTATCTGGCGATGGTGGGCGAATTCCGGGTGCATTACGCGGGCTTCTTTGATCCCGGTTTTGGCTATGCTGCCGCTGGCGGGGCCGGATCGCGTGGCGTTCTGGAAGTGCGCTGCCATGATGCGCCCTTTGTGCTGGAGCACGGGCAGGTCGTGGGGCGGCTGGTTTACGAGAAGATGTCGGAAGTCCCCGAACAGCTCTATGGCGTTGATATCGCATCGAACTATCAGGGTCAGGGGCTGAAGCTATCAAAGCATTTCAAACCCCAAACCAAGGGCTGACGCCCTGACTGGGGGAGCCTGAGCCTAGAACCGTGGGGGTCGGGTATTGCGCCCGGTCAGGCGCGCCTTCTGGGCGGTTGCCTTGTCCTGTGGCAGCGGGCGCGCGGATTTTTCCGTGCCCTGCCCCTTGTCGCGCTTGGCGATTGCCCTGATCCCGGCGTTGACGCCTGCATTGACCGCGCGGCCCACAAGACGGCGCAGGATCATGTTGATCAACCGGTCTATGCTCATCTGCGTCACTCCTTGGCCCTGGCATCTGTTGCACGCGGATCTCACCGCGTGCACCGGCAGTATCGCAGAGGTTTGCGGCCCTTTTGCGGCGCGGCGGCCTGCCCTCAGTCGCCAAAGAGTTCCGGCTGTTCCTCGACCTCGTCGCTGTCGCCGCGCCCGCCCAGAGGCAGGCTGCCCGGTGGCGGGCGGTTTTCCAGCAGACCTGCGGCGCGCAGCTCCTTGAGGCCGGGCAGGTCACGGGCGCTTTCCAACCCGAAGTGATCGAGGAACGTGGGCGTCACCACAAAGGTCACCGGGCGGCCCGGTGTCATCTTGCGGCGGCCAAGGCGGATCCAGTCCATTTCCAGCAGCTGGTCGATGGTGCCGCGCGACACCGACACGCCGCGCACCTCTTCGATTTCGGCGCGGGTGACCGGCTGGTGATAGGCAATGATCGCAAGGGTTTCGATGGCCGCGCGTGAGAGTTTGCGGGTTTCGACCGTTTCCTTCTGCATCAGAAAGCCAAGGTCAGAGGCGGTGCGCAGCGCCCAGGCATCGCCGACGCGCACGATATTGACGCCGCGCCCGTCGTAGCGTTTGCGCAGGTGCTCCAGCGCGGTGCCCGGTTCGCAGCCATGCGGCATCCGCGCCTCAAGATCGCGCACCGTCACCGGTTCGGCGCTGGCAAAGAGCACCGCTTCAACCATGCGCTCCTGTTCGGCCATGGGGGGCGCGTCGAAGAGGGTTTGGGTTTCCTCCGCAACAGTGTTCTGGCTGTGGTCGTCCATCAGGTATCCTTGTCACGAATGCGCAGCTGAATGGGCGCATAGGTCTCGCTCTGTCGCAGCTCCAGCCGGCCTTCTTTCACCAGTTGCAGCGAGGCGGCAAAGGTGGAGGCGGTGGCGGAGCGGCGTTTCATCGGGTCGGAGTGCCAGCCATCGGGCAGATAGGTCAGCATATCGGTCCAGCTGCCGGTGTAGCCGATCAGGTGGCGCATCCGTTCCAGCGCCGCCTCCATGGTAAAGATCGCCTCGCGGTCCAGCACGAAGGGGCGGAAATCATCGCGGGTGCGGATCCGGGCATAGGCCTGCATCAGGTCCAGGAGATTGGCCGAATAGCTGACGGTGCGGATGCGGGTCACATCCTCACTCTGACCACGGGCAAAGAAGTTGCGGCCCAGCTGATCGCGCGCCATCAGCCGCGCCGCGCTGTCGCGCATGGCCTGAAGCCGCTCCAGCTGGAAGGCCAGATGCGCCGCCAGTTCCTCACCGGAGGGGCCGTCCTCCGTCGGGTCGGGCGGCAGCAGCAGGCGGGATTTCAGATAGGCAAGCCAGGCCGCCATGACCAGATAATCGGCGGCCAGTTCGATACGCAGCTCATGGGCCTTTTCCACGAAACTGAGGTATTGGCGCGCCAGTTCCAGCACCGAAATGCGGCGCAGGTCGACCTTTTGCGTGCGCGAGAGCGACAAGAGCACGTCCAGCGGCCCCTCGTAGCCGTCAACGTCCACGATCAATGCTTCGGCCGCGAGCCGCTCCTCGACGCTGGTCGCGTCGTCGTCAAACAAAGTGTCAGCCATATACCTGTCCGCCCATGAGGGCTGATAGTTCGGCCTCGGCCGCGGTTATGTCAAGCGGGGCCGGAGCGCGGCGGGCGGCCTCGGCCTGTTCGGCGCGGGCCTGTGCAGCCACGCTCATCTGGCCCGAAGCCTCCGCCACGGCGGCGCGCTCATCCAGCGGGGCGTTGCAGAACAGGACCACATCGCAGCCTGCCGCCAGCGTGTCGCACGCGATATCCTGCGGTGTGCCGCTCAGCGCCTTCATCGAGATGTCATCGCTCATGATCAGCCCGTCAAAACCAATGTCGGTGCGGATCATCTGCATGACGCGGGGCGACAGGGTGGCGGGGCGGCTGTCCAGCGCCTCATAGACCAGATGGGCGGTCATCCCCATCGGCAGGTCATTCAGCGCGGCAAAGGCGGCAAAATCCGAGCCGGTCAGCTGATCCAGCGGCGCGCTGATGCGGGGCAGGTCCTTGTGGCTGTCCAGCGTCGCGCGGCCATGGCCGGGGATATGTTTCACCACCGGCACGACGCCGCCATCCAGCAGGCCGTCGGCGGTGGCGCGGGCGCGGCGCACCACCGCCGCCAGATCGCTGCCGTAACAGCGGTTCTGGAGAAACGGGTGGGTATCGGGACCGGCCACATCGGCCAGCGGTGCGCAGTTGCTGTCGATGCCCAGCCCGCGCAGCTCCTCCGCGATCAGGCGGGCGCGCAGATACATGGCGCGATCCGCCCCTGCCCCGGCAGCCGCCGCGTGATCCAGCGCGGGCCGCCACTGGCGTGCCAGCGGCGGGCGCAGGCGCTGCACGCGGCCGCCCTCCTGATCTATGGTGATCAGACAGTTGCGGCCAACCGCCTGGCGCAGTTCATCACAGAGCGCGCGGGTCTGCTCGGCGCTGTCGATATTGCGGGCAAACAGGATGAAGCCAAAGGGATTGGCGCGGGCGAACAGCGCCTTTTCGGCGGCGCTGAGACGCAGACCTTCGGCATCTAGAATTGTGGCTCCGTAACGCATTGCGATCCTCTTGTGCTGGGGCGCTGATACACCAGTGTCGGGGGCGGCGCCATGGCCGGATGGGTCAAACTGGCAGCAGTTTGCCGGATGGAAAACGACAAACGCCCGGCTGGAGCCGGGCGCGGAGGTGTCGGGGGGAGGCCCATGTCCTAGCGGGTGGTCACGGGGATACAGTCGGCGTTGCCTGCCACCAGAGCGGAGCAGAAACGGCGCGCATCGGAGAGGTCGTCAAAGCCCATCGCGCGCAGGCGGTAGAAGGTGCGACCTCCGCTTTCCGCCTTTTGGATCACCCGTTTCTTGCCTTCCAGATAATCGGCGAAGCGTCCGTGGATGCGATCCCATTCGGCGCGCGCGACCTCGGCGCTTTCATAGGCGCCGAGCTGGGCCAGACGGGTGCCTGCGGGCAGGCTGTCGGGCGAGACATCCTGCGTGGTCTGCGCAACCGGGGCAGACGCTGTGGCGCGGCTTGGTGAAAAACGGGCGGGCCGCGCGGCGGGGCGCAGCGAGACGCGCACACCGGGGGCATTGCGCAGGGCTGCATTTGGCGCGGGCGCCACGGCCGCGACGCTCACGGCCTGTAGGGGTTGTGGCTGAACGATGGCCGGGGCTGTGGCGGAAGCCGACAGCTGTTCGGCGCCGCGCAGGGTCTCCTCCCCCAGAGGGGCGAAATCCTCGGTCAGCTCAGCCACCAGCGCGTCGATATCGCCGCCCTGATAGGCCGCGACCGCTTCGCTGGAGAGCCTGCCTGTATCGGCATTGGCTGCCGCAGCGGCATCAGCCGCGCCATCGCGGGTGTCGTTGATCCGCGCAGCACCGGTGGTGAGCGCCGCCTGCATGGGCTGGTCATCCTCGGTCAGCTCCACGTCCTGCGGCGCCAGTGTCAGCCGGTCGGCGGGAGTTTCGACATTGCCATTGGCGGCAACCGCATTGACGGCAAGCCCCTGATGATCGGCGGGCAGGCCGCCGGGGTTCTCGGGCTGCACCCGCAGCGGGCCTTCGACGGCGCGCACGACCGGCACGCCGCTGACATCGCGGGAGATCAACTGGTAGCCCCAGAGACCGATGCCTGCGACCAATGCAAGCGAGGCCACGGCGCCAAGGACGCTGAACGCCTTGCTGAGGCCGGCGCGACCGGCCCCTGCCGGTTCCGGGCTAAACCCGTAGTCATCGTAGCGATGCCCCTGACCGGTGCCCGGCCCGCTATAGGCGTCCTGCGCGGAGGCACCATAGCTGGGCGCTGGCTGCTGATAGGGGCTGTAGGACTGCGCGCCCTGTCCGGGGGATGTATGGGGCTGCGCAAAATAGCCGCCCGCTGCCGGCTGCTGGGCCTGTGGCGCGGCGGCCGATGTCTGCGGATCGAATCCGAAGGGGTGTTTGGGCTGCGGATAGGGCAGATGCGCATCGGCAAAGGAAGGCTCCTGCCGGGTGCCCTGTGTTTCAGTGGCGGAGGCCGAAGAACGGTCCCCACCATTGGAATACGACTGGCCGTGACCTGCCTGCGTAAAATACGCCATTTCCGCCTCACTGCCCGCAGACGGCACGCAATGCGCCGATCCGGGTTTCTACTTGATGATCTGCCTCGATCCGGCGGCCTGGGCGATTTTAGCTATCGCATCTCCTGCGCCGGTGTGACCCCAAGAATACCAAGACCGGCAGAAATGACAATGGAAACGGTCTTGGCCAGTGCCATTTTTGCATGTGTTGCAGATGGGTTGCTCTCGTTAACAAAACGTAAACCTTCGTTGGTTTTGCCAAGGTGATACAGCCCGTGCAGTTCCGAGGCGAGATCATAGAGATAGAAGGCAACCCGGTGCGGCTCGTGGGTGCGGGCGGCGATTTCCACCTGACGTGGCCATTCGGCCAGCTTCTTGGCCACCGCCAGCTGGGCGGAATCGTCCAGAAGCGACAGGTCGGCCGCGGCCAGCGTGGCCTCGTCGGTCGCAATCCCGGCCTCTGCCGCCTTGCGCAGGGTCGAGCAGATCCGCGCATTGGCGTATTGCACATAGAACACCGGGTTGTCCTTGGACTGCTCCAGCGCCTTGTCGAGGTCGAAATCGAAACCCTGATCGTTCTTGCGCGTCAGCAGCATGAAACGGGTGACATCTGCGCCGACGGCATCGACCACATCGCGCAGGGTGACAAAGGTCCCTGCCCGTTTGGACATCTTGAATTCCTGACCGTCCTTGAACAGCTTCACCAGCTGGCACAGCTTGATATCCAGCGGCACCCGGCCATCGGACAGCGCCGAAACGGCCGCCTTCATCCGTTTGACATAGCCGCCGTGGTCGGCGCCGAAAATGTCGATCAGCTCGTCAAAGCCGCGCTCAACCTTATCGTAGTGATAGGCGATGTCGGGCGCGAAATAGGTCCAGGAACCATCGGATTTCTTCACTGCCCGGTCAACGTCGTCGCCGTGATCGGTGGATTTGAACAGGGTCTGTTCGCGCGGCTCCCAATCGTCGGGTTTCTTGCCCTTCGGCGGTTCCAGCACGCCCTGATAGATCAGCCCCTTGGCATCCAGTTCCTTCAGCGCGGCCTCGATCTTGCCGGTGCCGTAGAGGGATTTTTCCGAGTAGAACACATCCATCTCGATGCCAAGCTGGGCCAGATCCTCGCGGATCAGCTGCATCATCGCATCGGTTGCGAATTCGCGCACCTCGGCCAGCCAGACATCTTCGCCCTGGTCGACATAGGCATCGCCCACCTTGTCCTTCAGCGCCTGCCCGACGGGAACTAGATAGTCGCCCGGATAGGTGCCATCGGCAAAGGCCACGTCCTGCCCGTGTGCCTCGAGGTAGCGCAGGTAGACAGAGCGCGCCAGCACATCGACCTGACCGCCGCCGTCATTGATGTAATATTCGCGGGTGACGTCATAGCCGGCATAGGCCAGGAGCGCCGCCAGCGCATCGCCGAAGACCGCGCCGCGGGTGTGACCCACATGCAGCGGGCCGGTCGGGTTGGCGGAGACATATTCCACGTTCACCCGCTTGCCCGCGCCGACGTCCGAGCGGCCGAAATCCGTGCCTGCGTCCAGGACCGATTTCAGAACGCCCTGCCAGATGCCGGGAGCCAGCCGCAGGTTCAGGAAGCCTGGGCCTGCGACCTCAGCACTGGCGATCCGATCGTCCGCGGCCAGCTTCGCCGCCAGCGCCTCGGCGATGTCGCGCGGCTTCATCCTGGCGGGCTTGGCCAGCACCATCGCCGCATTGGTCGCCATGTCGCCATGGGCGGCGTCGCGCGGCGGCTCCACCGCGACATTGGCAAAATCGAGCCCTTCGGGCAGCGCGCCCTCGCCGGTCATGGCGGTCAGGCTGTCGATCACGAGCGAGCGGATATCGGTAAAGAGGTTCATATCTGGCGTCCCAACTGTTCAGCACAGCGGATACCGGGGGCGGCAGGAAGGGTCAACAGGATTGCAGAACCCATCACCATCAGCAGCGGGGGCGTCCCGGAGAATTCCCGTTTTCCGGTCAATTATCCGGGTGAAGAAAATTGCGCGCGGGGCGAGGTTACGCGATATGCGCAACAAGGCGCGGCAGGTCAGGCAACCGGTACATCACGGGCCGGCAGACGGCCCCATCTGGTGATCTGATACCGGCGCAGCGAGGCGACATAATAGGGGTCGCGCAGAATCAGACGCTCAACCTCATCGCGGCTGGCCGCCTCGACATTCCAGATCGCCCCCGGAAAATCCTGCTCGGGCCGCATCGCCAATGCGCCGCCGATCTGCAATTCGGGATGGGCGCGTACAAAGGCGATATGAGCATCCCGGCGCGGGCGATCCGCGCGGATCCGCGCCATCTCTGGCGCATCCTGAAAGGTCACGGTCCAATGCGTCATGCCATTGTTTGCCATGGCGGCCTCTTGCATCTGCGATTGCGGTTCTGGGCGTCTTCCCCATGAAACCGCATCTGACCTGCCTCAGGATAGTGCCAGTTGGCGTCAGCGTTACCGCCAGTCGCAGCGCAGCCCGCGCCTATTGCCCGGCTTGCAGATCTGCCGCGGCGGCAGCGGCCTCAGCCGGGAACAGGCGGCGGTGCTCCTGCAATGCAAAGCGGTCGGTCATGCCTGCGATGTAATCCGACACGATCCGGGCCAGAGCGGTTTCATCAGCGGCGGCGGCGATATCGCCCTGCCAGCGCGCGGGCATCTCTGCCGGATGGTTGAGGAAATGCGGAAACAGCGCCTCCACCACCTTGGAGACCTCAGCGCGTTTGCGCATCACGCTGGGCGCGCGGTACATGCGGGTGAAGAGAAAGGCGCGGATTTCCTTCAGGTCGGCCCAAAGCGCATCGGAGAACACCACCACGGGCGCGCCCAGGGCACGCACATCCTCGACGCTTTGCGCGCCGCTGGCAGCAAGACGGGCGCGGGCACCGTCGATCACATCGCTGACCATCACGCCAAAGACCCGCCGCAGCGCCTCGTGCCGGCGGCGGCGCGCGTCAAGGCCGGGATAACGGCGATCCACCGCCTGATAGGCCGGTCCGATCACCGGCAGCTCGGCAATATCGACATCGGTGAACAGCCCGGCGCGCAGACCGTCGTGCAGGTCGTGGTTGTTATAGGCGATGTCATCGGCCAAGGCCGCAACCTGCGCCTCGGCGCTGGCATGGGTGTGCAGCTCCAGATCCAGCGCCGCATTGCATTCGGCCAGCGCCCAGGGCAGATCGCCCACAACCGGACCATTATGTTTGGCAATCGCCTCAAGGGTTTCCCAGGTGAGGTTCAGCCCGTCGAATTCGGCGTAATGCCGTTCCAGCGAGGTGACGATGCGGATGGCCTGCGCATTGTGATCAAAGCCACCATAGGGGGCCATCAGCGCATGCAGAGCATCCTCGCCGGTGTGGCCGAAGGGCGTGTGCCCCAGATCATGCGCCAGCGCCACCGCCTCGGTCAGTTCCTGATTGAGCCGAAGTGCGCCCGCTATGGTCCGCGCCACCTGCCCCACCTCGATCGAATGGGTGAGCCGGGTGCGATAATTGTCGCCTTCATGTTCAACAAAGACCTGGGTTTTGTGTTTCAGCCTGCGAAAGGCGCTGGCGTGGATGATCCGGTCACGGTCACGCTGATAGGGGGAGCGGAAACTGCTTTCTTCTTCGGGGACTTGGCGGCCACGGCTACGGTCGGGCATGGTCGCATAAGGCGCGTAGGTCACTAATCTTTTCCCCAGTCAATCTTGTCCCTGTGGCGTCACCTTTCTATATTATGAACTCAGCTGCAACACGGCAGTGATCACCGTATTGGGAGACCAGAGATGCAATTGCCTCCAAAAGTGACCGAGCGCGCCTTTGCCCGGCTGGCCGAAATCGGCGCCGCCGATCAGGGTCAGGCGCTGCGCGTGGCTGTCGAAGGCGGCGGCTGTTCCGGGTTTCAGTACGAAATTGCACTGGATGCCCCGCAGGCCGATGATCTGATCCTTGAGGGTCAGGGGCAGAAGGTGGTGGTGGATGAGGTCTCGCTACCGTTTCTGGAAAACGCGGTGATCGACTTTACCGAAGAGCTGATTGGCGCGCGGTTTGTGATCAACAACCCCAATGCCACCTCAAGCTGCGGCTGCGGCACCTCGTTTTCGATGTAGAAACGCCTGCAGGGGCTGCATGACCACCGGTTTGCACTAAGTGATGCTGGCCGCGCGGTGCCCTGCGGACCAGATCCGTCATCTGCTGCCATATGGCCGGAGCGTCGCCGCTAAACGGGCTGGCGCGTTCTGATCACGGCGACAGGCTGAGCCCCCCTGCCCCGATCCGTCGATATCGGGCGTGACAGTCCCCCGCCCTGCTGAAGATCTGCCAGAACGCCTCGAATGCGGGGGTGCTGTTTTGCAGGTTCCGCAACTGTTTGCGGGCGTCGGGACCGGAGTGCGCCGCCATATGGCTGAGGGCATCCTGCCAGAGTGCGGGTGCTGTCCGGCCGGGTCCAGCGCCTGCCTCCATCAGCCAGACCGACAGCGGCGCCAGCAGGCTGCGGGTGGCGGGGGCGGCGATATGCAGGGCCTGCCCGGCGCCTGCGGGGAGCCGGCAGGCGGGCTCGGCTTTCCGGCCCACCGCAGTTACCTGCTGCCACCACAGCGTAACGAAACAGGTGTGATAGCCATCCATGCGCCCGTCAAACCCGTCTGGTGTCAGGGTAAACTGCGCGGTCGCGTGGCTGAGCAGCTGCTCCCAATAGGGCGGAGGCGTCGCGCCGGCATAGCGCAGGGCAATGCAGATCTCGGCCAACAGGTCGAGATCCTGATCAAGGCAGGCCAACAGCCCGGCGTAGGTCAAGCTTTGCAGGGCGCGGGCGTCCAACCCCGGATCCCGACGCCCGTAATCGGAGAGGTAGAACACGATATGGGTCAGCTCGTAGGCAGCCTTGCGATTGGGGATCGCAAAGGTCGCGCTGCGGCGGGTGAAGCGGCGCAGCCGGTCCGCAAGCCCAGGATCAACCGGCAGCGCAATGCCACGGCGGGCCAGTAACTGCTGTGCCTCAGCGCGTTGCAGATCCGACAGTTCCGCCTCCACGAGCCCCTGAGCCGCGGCCCAATGTGCCAGCTCCGCTGCGGCGGCGGGCGTGCCGGTCAGATCTTCGTAGTCGAGGCAGATCGACAGGATAAAGCGATAATATTGCGGGAAAAACCGCAGTTGGCGCGCGGCGCCGTCACAGAAGGGGCGCAGGGGGGACAGCGCCGCCTCGCCGCCGATCCCCCCTGCGCCTGCCGGTCCCCCGGCCCGCTGCTGCATCACCCGCAGCAGGCTCAGCAGTTCTGCGTTCTCCTTCAGCCAGTAGACCTCCTGCGGCCGGCGCCGGTGGCAGGCAAAGCTCTCGACCCATGATGCAGCCGATGTACCCGGCGCCGTGCCCCGCCGCCCCGGTCCAGAGGGAGGCGGATGGTCGGGCGGGCCATCTGCGGACGCGCGAATTTCGGCGTCCGGGATCTTGAAAGGCAGGATGATGGTCATGGTTGAAGCACCAAGATGGAACGCGCCCTGTGCCCGTCAGCCGTCAGACAGGCTGCCGGGGGGGGCTGGCTCATCGCGGCTTAGCTGCCGGAGGAGAACAGGCCGGTGGCCGCGCCCGTGGTGGTGGCGCCATCGGCCTGCGGAGCGGAACCGGAGGAGAACAGCGCGGTGCCTGCGCCCGCAACCAGATTGCCGTCGCCCTCGCGGCAGATCGAACCGGAGGAGAACATCTCGACCCCGTCCCCGGCATGAAGATCGCCGGTATGAAGCTCCGCCGCCGCAGGTGTCGACGGCTGTGCAAAGAGGTCGTGGCGCAAGGTTGATGTGGTCATGGATCGTCTCCCGTTCTAGGTGAAAAACACCCGTCGACGATTGGCACGGGATGCCTGTTTCGCAACTGATAAACACGCCTATCGGTTGTTTTTCTGATAGGTCCACGGTTTAGGAACGAGCGTCAATCCGTTGATCCTGAACCGAATGGCAGGTTCTGCACAGGTTAGCCACAGAGCTATCCACAACCGCAGACGCACAAAGCATAAGCAGACCGTCAGGCGATGATTTTGCAGGGCTGCAAATCACCCGGCAGCCGGGAGGGCGAGACCGAGCGGATCGCGTGCTGCTGATTCGCTGCTGTCGCCCGGGCGCGCCCTTGCCCCCTCGCCCGGATTGCGCGATAGATCAGGCGCCCCGCTGCGGGCCATTGAGGCAGGAGACCGGATATGAAAATCGCCACCTTCAACATCAACGGCATCAAGGCCCGCATCCATGCGCTGCCGGAATGGCTGGATGAGGCGCAACCCGATGTGGTGGTGCTGCAGGAGATCAAATCGGTCGATGAGGCCTTTCCGCGTGAGCTGTTCGAGGACCGGGGCTACAATGTTGAAACCCATGGCCAGAAGAGTTTCAACGGGGTGGCGATCCTGTCGAAGCTGCCGCTGGAGGATGTGCGGCGCGGCCTGCCGGGAGATGACAGCGACGAACAGGCGCGCTGGATCGAGGCAACCGTGGTGGGCAAACAGGCGATCCGCATCTGCGGGCTTTATCTGCCCAATGGCAACCCGGTTGAGCTGGACGCAGATGGACAGCCGGTCGACGGCGGCAAATACGCCTATAAACTGGCCTGGATGGAGCGGCTGCGGCAGCGGGCCAAGGATCTGCTGGCCGAGGAAATGCCCGCGCTGATGGCCGGGGATTACAATATCATTCCGCAGGCCGAAGACGCCAAGACGCCCGAAGCCTGGAAAGACGACGCGCTGCACCGCCCCGAAAGCCGGGCGGCATTCCAGCGGATTGTCGCACTCGGCTTCACCGAAGCGTTCCGCGCCCGCCATCAGGGACCGGGGCATTATTCGTTCTGGGATTATCAGGCCGGGGCCTGGAACCGCGACAACGGCATCCGCATCGACCATTTCCTGCTGAGCCCGCAGGCCGCCGATCTGCTGCGCGACTGCCAGATCGACAAGGAGGTGCGCGGCCGCGACAAACCGTCAGACCATGTGCCGGTCTGGGTCGATCTGGACCTATAGGCGGATAAGGCAGCGGCCTGAGTGCCGGGTCGCGGGCGATCCGGCGGATTGACCGGGGTCAGCCCTAACGGCGCGCGGGCTGCTGATATCGGCCGGCCCCTGAGGTCCGCAAAGATTTCATCTCGGCACGGACAACTCCGCACAAAAAACAAAAGGGCGCATCGTTTCCGATGCGCCCGAATATCATCTCAGCAGATACCCCCGCGGGGGCAAAAGCTTAGGCGAGAGCCAGATTGGCTGCGCTTTCGCGGCCATCACGACCGGCTTCGATATCGAATGTGACTTTCTGGTCGTCATTCAGCGTGGTCAGGCCTGCGCGCTCAAGCGCCGAGATATGCACAAACACATCTCTGCTACCGCCCTCGGGGGCGATAAAACCAAAACCTTTAGTAGAGTTGAACCATTTTACGGTGCCATTAGCCATCGTAAGTCTCCTAAAAAATGCCACCCGCGGAATGCGGCAGCTCGGCCAGTCAGTGCAAGATCGCATCGCTGAGCCGTAAGGAGCAGAAAAGTCGATAGAGATAACCTAACCCGACCTCCCTACCTGCCTTTGTGCAACTAAGCAAGCAGCAACTGCGGATTGTTGCGCACGAGGGTGTGCGAATGCGCCAGCTCCAGCGCCGCGCCCCAGGTTCTGACGGCCTGCCCGCCGGTCAGGCCAGCGTGGTGACGGGGCCGCCGGTGCCGGGGTCGTTTTCGGTCGGGGCCGCGCTGTCGCCGGTGACGTCATGGCCGTAGATCCAGTCGAATTGCTGCACCATGCGCTGGGGCGCGAGGCGACCGCCAAGGCGCAGGATCTGATGCGCAGGCCAGGCCAGCGGCTGGCGCAGGTGGTATTTCCAGGCATTGCCGGTGGCGGCATCGACAACCCGGGCGGTGCGGTCGTAGCGGCGCGCCTGATAGGCGGCCAGACCGGCCTCGGTGGTCTTGGCGGTGCGCAGGGCATCAACCAGCACCCAGGCATCCTCAAGCGCGAGGTTCGCACCCTGAGCCATGAACGGCAGCGTGGGATGCGCGGCATCGCCCATGATCGCCAGCGCGCCCTTGTGCCAGACTTCGGCCACCGGATGGCGGAACAGCCCCCAGAGCGCCACCTGATCGACCTGCCCCAACAATTCTGCGGCAGCGCCACCAAAGCCCTGGAAGGCGGCGCGCAGGTTTTCGGGGTCATCCTGCTGATGCCAGCCCTCATCCGCCCAGGTCTTGCGTTCCTGCACCGCGACGATGTTCATCAGGCTGCTGTCGCGCAGCGGATAGGTGACCAGATGGCGACCCGGCCCCATGAAGACCTGCGCCTCGGCCGGGTGATTGTGAAGATTGGCAACCGTAGCGCGCCAGGCCACCTGCCCGGTAAAGCGCGGTTTGGCCACGCCGTTCAGCGCGGCGCGCGCCTTGGAGTGCAACCCGTCTGCGCCGATCACCAGATCGCCGCCGCATTGCGCGCCATTGGCCAGATGCACCACCGGCCGGGCGCCGCAGCTGATGCGGTCGACCTTCTGCAACAGGCGCACCTTGACGCCGATGCGACGTGCGGCATCAGCCAGCAGGTTGATCAGATCGGCGCGGTGAACAAAGTAGAAATTCCGCCCCGGCGCATATTGGTCGAGATCGAGACGCAGCACCTCCCGGCCCCGCCGGTGGCTGCGCAGAACCACCGCACGGGCGCGCGGCGCAGTCCAGGCGAGATCATCGGCCAGCCCCAGCGCCCGCAGAACCGCGACACCATTGGGGCTGATCTGAATGCCCGCGCCGACCTCGGTGATCGCCTCGGCCTGTTCGAGGACCGTGACCTCGGCGCCCTGCTGGCTGAACGCCAGTGCCGCCGCCAGCCCACCGATGCCCGCGCCGATGATGGTGATTTTCCGGTCTGTCAGTCTCATGCTGTCCCGCTGTCTGCACGCCGACCGGTCCGTTCTGGCCAGGCGATACCCCCAGATAACCGAAAAACGCCGGAGCGACAGGCCCCGGCGTTGTGATTTTTTTCACAAATGCAAGAAAATCAGTCGTCGCGGTGGACTTTTTCGCGCCGCTCGTGGCGTTCCTGTGCCTCAAGGCTCATCGTGGCGATGGGCCGGGCGTCCAGACGCTTGAGCGAAATCGGTTCACCGGTGACTTCGCAATAGCCGTATTCGCCTTCGTCGATGCGGCGGATCGCGGCGTCGATCTTGGCGACCAGTTTGCGCTGACGGTCCCGGGTGCGCAGTTCCAACGCGCGGTCCGTTTCCTCGCTGGCGCGGTCGGCAACATCGGGAATATTGCGGGTATTGTCCTGCAACCCCTCGATGGTGTCACGGCTTTCGGCCAGGAGTTCCTGTTTCCAGTCATAGAGCTTACGACGGAAATACTCCTGCTGCCGGTCATTCATGAAGGGTTCATCTTCAGCCGGACGATAATCATCCGGCAGGAACACGTCTTGCTTCATTTCGCTACCTTTGGTTTGCCCCATACTGCCGGTCTTCCTCGGTATTGTTTACAAACTCAGCGGCTCCCCCCGCATGCCGCAGCGTTTATCCCCTGCGCAGGCGATTGTCACTACACAATAGTACGCACAAAGGGTTAAAACCTGCATAAGAGCGCCCCCAGGGGTTGCAGCGAGGCAACGAGGCAGGAAAGACATGCAGTTTCAGGGCACTAAGGATTATGTCGCGACCGAAGATCTGAAAATCGCGGTCAATGCCGCGGTCACTCTGGAGCGGCCGCTGCTGGTGAAGGGCGAGCCGGGCACCGGCAAGACCGAGCTGGCGCGGCAGGTGGCGGATGCGCTGGGACTGCGGATGATCGAATGGAACGTGAAATCCACCACCCGCGCGCAGCAGGGGCTGTATGAATACGATGCGGTCAGCCGGCTGCGCGACAGTCAGCTGGGCGACGAGCGGGTGCATGACGTCAGGAACTACATCAAGAAAGGCAAGCTCTGGGAGGCCTTTGAGGCCGACGAGAAGGTCGTTCTGCTGATTGACGAAATCGACAAGGCCGATATCGAGTTCCCGAACGACCTGTTGCAGGAGCTCGACAAGATGGAGTTCCATGTCTACGAAACCGGCGAGACGATCCGGGCCAGGCAGCGCCCGATCATGATCATCACCTCCAACAATGAAAAGGAACTGCCGGACGCGTTTCTGCGTCGGTGCTTCTTTCACTACATCCAGTTTCCCGATGCCGAAACCATGCGCAAGATCGTCGAGGTGCATCATCCCGGTATCAAGGACAGCCTGCTGACCACCGCGCTGACGCAGTTCTACGAGATCCGCGATACGGCCGGGTTGAAGAAGAAACCTTCGACCTCGGAGGTGCTGGACTGGCTGAAGCTGCTCCTGGCCGAGGATCTGAGCGCGGAAGATCTGAAGCGCGATGGCGCGGATGCGCTGCCGAAACTGCATGGCGCGCTGCTGAAGAACGAACAGGATGTGCATCTGTTCGAGCGACTCGCCTTTATGGCGCGGGGACGTCGCTGAAGGCCAGCCGCGCAGGATCAGACCAGAGGCCCGCCCCTTGTTGCGGGCCTTTTTGTCCTTGCCTCCGTATCAGACGGGCTGTTCCTCTTCTGGTCGTAGATAGGCCTGCGCTGTCTGCTTCAACAGAAGCCGCAGCTTGCGTGGGCGCCCTTCGATGGCAAAGTGCACGACCTGCTCCAGACAGTTCAGCTGTTTGAGCCGTTGCGGGACATTATGATGGGTGCCGGGCATCACATAGTGGCGAAGGGTGTCGCGCCGGGGAAAGCGGTCCCGTTGCGGTGCCTCGCGGCCATGTCGCCCGTGGATGACGGTATAATCCGTGCCGTCACGAAAATGATCGGCAGCAGATTTCACCTCGTAATGCGAGATCCGGTTGCGATAGGCCGCCCAGCGTGTTTCGTCAGGCACGATATCGGGGTGGATCGAAATCTGCGGCGCAAAGGCGAGAACGGCGTCTATGCGGGTAACGGAGGATGCGACGATGGCGCTGAAACCGCCCATGGAATGGCCCATCGCAATCACACGGGTGGCGCCGCATATCGCGCGGTAACTCTCAATTTCGGCACCGATGCGGCTCAGAAGACCCGGCGTGTTCAGCCAGCTTCGCTGCGGATCCGCGATGAACAAGGTGTTGTGGCGGCCATTTCCCGTCGCGCTTCGCGCGAATTCATAAGGCGGGCAGGTTTCGGCATCCTTGCCAATCCCTGAAAAACACACGACGAGCCTGTCGCCGGGACCGCGATGCGCCCATGTGACCAGATCATCGCAGGACAGCCGGGGTGTGATTGTAAGCTGTGATGGCGGCACGTCCGCTCCCTGATTGTTGAGCGTTGTTTACGGTGCTCACGCATGGTGCGCGGCGACGCGACGGGTTGGTAAGGGGGCGGCACATACACCGGCCTGCTGACGGCTGAGTGCGCCAGTGGGCTGGACCGGCGCCTATGCCGTGTCTTCCGGCTGCGGTGTTGGGCACCGCGGGGTTGCCCCGTCGGCCTGCCCTGCCCGCATGGAAGCGGTCACAAGGTCAATACGCCTCGCGCAGGAAGCGTTCGACGCGCTCGGGGTCATCCTCGATCATGCGCAAGAGGATGCGGGCGGGACGTTCCGGCAGGCGGCGGCCCTGTTCCCAGTTGCGCACCGAGCCGAGGCGAAAGCCGAAGTGGCTGCAAAAGCGTTCCTGCGACATGCCGAGGGTCTTGCGCAGGCGCACGACATCCACCATCGGCACCTCGCGGGTTGCGATGGTCTCCAAGGGCGTCTTGCCGGAGATGTCCTCCTGCATCTGTTTGAGCGCCATGGCGTCGCGGTCCGCTTCGCTTTGCTGGCGGATACGGCTGCCGGTTCGACGCCGTGCGTGATGCTCTGCCCGATGATCTGCCCGCTGCTCTGCCATGTCAGTTGCCCTCCTTCAATAGTGCCTTGATCCGGGATTTGACCACATCCAGGGCCAGATCCCGCACTGCCCGTGCCCCCTGCGCCATCAAGCCGGACAGCCGCGGATCGGGCTGTCGGCGGTGGATCCGCAGCACATAGACCATCATCAGATCAGGGCTGGCCTGATGGATGCGGTAGCGCAGCGCCAGATCCCCGGCGACATGGGTGTAATCTTCATCCGTCTTGCGCCCGATGGTGGGGTCGCGCACCAGGGTTGCGATCAGCCGGGCCAGCTCATCCTCGTCCAGATAGGCGTGGATGGCGTCCTCGACCGCGACCGGGGTGATGCGATAATCCACCCGCAGGCATTTCTGTGTCTCTTTGCGTATATACGCCATTGGCGTAGCCTTTTCAACCTGTCTCTGCGTTCCGTCACCGCTGGCAGAGTTGATCGGACCCGCCGTGATGCACAACCTCTGTCTGCATCAACAGAGACGCACCGCCCGCGGCGCGGGCGAAATTTTGCCGTCAATGTGATGCCGGGTGGCTCTTCTCATTGTCACACCGCTGCGATAAGGCCAGCCATAACATTGATTTTTAACCCTGTCTTGGCACAAGCTGGGGCGATCGCGCCGCAGGAGATATCGCTTGTTCACATTCCGGCCCCCCATCGCGGCCCCGCGCAAGCCTGCCAGCGGCAGCAGCGGCCCGGCGGCTGCCCCGTCCCGCGTGTTCCGGCGCGGCTGCGCCGCGCTGGTGCTGTTCGCCACACTGGCAGGATGTGGCACCGGAAGCGCCCCCCCGGCCCCCGGTCACCGCGGCGCGGCCACGGCGGCGCTGGCCCCGGCCAAGAGCTTTGCCCGTGCCCATCCGGTGGCGCCGCAGCGGGCCAACAGCGATATCGCACGGGATTTCCTGGATCTGCATTTCCAGCTGGAAGGCGGCACCGAACTGCCTGTGTTTACCCGGTTTGAAACTCCGATCACGCTGCGCGTCACCGGCCAGCCGGGCAGCGGGCTGACCCGCGATCTGGAGGCGCTGCTGCTGCGGCTGCGCCGAGAAGCGGGGCTGGACCTGCGGCAGCTGACCACCGGGGCGGCCAATATCACCATCGAAGCCGTGCCGCGCAAGGCGATCCGCCGCGCCTCGCCCCGGGCGGCCTGTTTCGTGGTCCCCAACGTCAGCTCGCTGGCGGAGTATCGCCGCTACAAGCGCCATCCGCGCACCAATTGGGCCAATCTGCGCGCCCGTCAGCGGCTGGCGATTTTTGTGCCGAATGATGTCAGCCCGCAAGAGACCCGCGACTGCCTGCACGAAGAGCTGGCGCAGGCGATCGGGCCGCTGAACGATCTCTACCGGCTGCCGGATTCAGTGTTCAACGATGACAATATCCATACGGTACTGACCGGGTTTGACATGCTGATCCTGCGGCTGGGCTATGCGCCCGAGCTGCGTACCGGCATGACACGGGCCGAGGTGGCCGCGCGCCTGCCTGCCATTCTGGCACGGCTGAACCCGGCAGGTGCCGGGCGCGCCGCGGCGCCACTGCCGCGCACCTCTCGGGACTGGATCCGCGCGACCGAGGCGGCGCTGACACCGGGCACTGGCCGCGGCACCCGTTTGCAGGCCGCCCATCGCGGCGCCGCCATTGCCCGCGATCTGGGCTGGCAGGATCACCGGCGGGCGTTCAACCACTATGTGCTGGGGCGCATTCTGCAGCGGGACGAGCCGGAGCTGGCGCAGCAGCATTTCGAGACCGCGCTGATCTATTTGCAGGGGCGCTATGACAGCCCGCTGCTGCGCGCGCAGATCGCCAGCCGCATGGCGGCCTTTGACATCGTGCGCGGCGACGGCGCCAGCGCCCTGGCGCGGATCCGCCCTGCCCTGCCGGTGGCAGCGCGCGGCGAGAATGCGGTGCTGTTGTCAAGCCTGATGCTGCTGGAGGCCGAGGCGCTGCTGCTGGAGGGGCAAACTGACGCTGCCTATGCGGTCAGGCTGGACAGTCAGGGGTGGGCGCGATACGGGTTTGGCCCGGATTGGGCGGTCCGAGGGGCAATGCGCGAAATCGCAGCCCTGGCGCCGCCGCAATAACCGCAGCTGAGGGGCGCACCGGCTTGACCCGGCCCGCGGCGGCCCCACCTGAGACCTGAACACTCTAACATACGGACATTGGCATGATCGTAATCGGCGCATTGATCATTGGCGCATTCCTGGGGGCCCGTACGGCCCAGAAACGCGGCGGCAGCTTGGCGGACAAACTGCAATATGGCGCTGCATACGCCATTGTTTTTGGTATTCTGGGGATGTTTGCAACCATCCTTGCGGACCGCGCCCTGCTCTGACGCGGGGCTATGGGCCGCGACATGACCGCCTGATCAGCCCTGACGGAGACCCCGATGTTTCAGCCCTTCTTTGAAAATCTGCGCAAGGCGGCGGTTCCGGTATCCCTGCGGGAGTATCTGACCTTTCTCGAGGGGATGAAGGCCGGGCTGGCGACCTATGATATCGACGCTTTCTACTATCTGGCGCGCGCCGCCATGGTGAAGGATGAGCGCAATATCGACAAATTCGACCGTGCCTTTGCCACGACATTCTCCGGGCTGGAGGCGATCCCCGCCGAGGCGGTGATGCAGGCCGTGGATATCCCCGAAGAGTGGATCCGCAAGATGGCGGAAAAGCATCTGAGCGAGGAAGAGCGCCGCGAAATCGAGGCGCTTGGCGGGTTTGAAAAACTGATGGAAACCCTGAAAGAGCGGCTGAAGGAACAGGAAGGCCGCCATCAGGGCGGCAACAAGTGGATCGGCACCGCTGGCACCTCGCCGTTTGGCGCCTATGGCTACAACCCCGAGGGCGTGCGCATCGGCCAGAAGGAAAGCCGCCACCAGCGCGCCGTGAAGGTCTGGGACAAGCGCGAGTTCAGGAACCTCGACGGCGATGTCGAACTGGGCACCCGCAACATAAAGGTGGCGCTGAAACGGCTGCGCCGCTGGGTGCGCGAGGGCGCTGCCGAGGAGCTGGACCTCTCCGGCACCATCCGCGCCACCGCCGAACATGGCTATCTGGATGTGAAGACCCGGCCCGAGCGGCACAATGCGGTGAAGGTACTGCTGTTTCTGGATGTCGGCGGGTCGATGGATCCGCATATCAAGGTGGTGGAGGAGCTGTTCTCGGCGGCGCGCAGCGAGTTCAAGCATCTGGAATATTTCTATTTCCACAATTGCCTCTATGAAGGGGTCTGGCGCGACAACCGGCGCCGCTGGGAGGCGCAGATCCCCACCCATGAGGTGCTGCGCACCTATGGGGCGGACTATAAATGTATCTTTGTCGGCGATGCCTCGATGTCGCCTTATGAAATCGCCTATCCCGGCGGCGCCAATGAGCATTGGAACCCGGAGGCAGGTCAGGTCTGGCTGGAGCGGGCGCGGGCGCAGTGGTCCTCACATCTGTGGATCAACCCGGTGCCGGAGGCCTATTGGGGCCATACCCATTCGATCCAGATGATCCGGGAGATTTTCGAGGATCAGATGGTGCCGATGACACTGGCGGGACTGGAGCGTGGGATGCGGGAGCTGACGCGCTAGGCCCGGCAGCCTGCACAGGCCACGCGCGGCGAAAGCTTGCCAAGTCACCCTGCCTCGGGTAGACCAAGCGCCAGAGAATTGGAGAGTTTATGTCCTGGTGAAGAAGGGGCGGCAGAGGCCACCCCGGTTTGCAGATTGCCCCGGTGAAGACCACCTGCGCTCATCCGCAGGTGTCAGGAAAGATCTGCGCGACATTCATCAGAGACACGGATCCGGGCAGGCCCCGCGATCACACCAAGAAAGACATTCCCAATGACAAGGGACTATTCCCAATTCCTGAGCCCCGCCTCCACTGACGGATCTGCCGATACCGCGCGACCGCTGAGCCCGCTGGAGCATCTGGGCTGGCAGAGCTTTTTCTCTCAGCAAACCGATCTCGAAGAGATCGCCAGCCATCCGCCCGTGCGTATCACCGAGGTGAACCGCAGCGGGCTGCGCGCCCTTGGCGATGGCATCGACATGGTGATCCCCCCCGGCCCCGAGGCCACGGTGGGCGACTGGCTGATGCTGGACGCCGAGCTGCCGACCCATAGCCGGGTGCTGGAGCGCAAGAGCCTGATCCGCCGCCGCGCGCCGGGCAAGGATCGCAAGATCCAGCTGATTGCGGCCAATATCGACACCATGTTCGTGGTCACCTCCTGCAACGCGGATTTCAACGTCGCGCGGCTGGAGCGGTTTATCGCCATGGCCTTTGACGCGGAGGTGACGCCGGTGATCGTGCTGACGAAGATCGACCTCTGCGACGATCTTGAGCCCTATGTCACCAAGGCAAAGGCGATTTCCGATCTGGTTGAGGTGGTCCCGCTGAACGCCAAGAGCGAGACCGCGCGCGAGGCGCTGGCGCCCTGGGTCCGGGCCGGGCAGACGATTGCCTTTCTCGGCACCTCCGGCGTCGGCAAATCCACGCTGACCAAGGCATTGGGCGATGATCTGGATATCGCAACCCAAGGCATCCGCGAAGATGACGCGCGCGGGCGCCACACCACCACCCGGCGGCAGCTCTATTTCGTCGAAAACGGCTGCGGCGTGCTGGACACGCCGGGAATGCGGGAGCTGCAGCTGACCGATGCCGCCGAGGGGGTGAGTGATGTTTTCGCCGATCTTGAAGAGCTGTCCACCCAGTGCCGGTTCCGCAACTGCGCCCATGAGGGCGAACCGGGCTGCGCGGTGCAGGCCGGTATCGCAGCCGGCGAGGTGGACCCGGCGCGGCTTGACCGCTGGCGCAAGCTGGCGGCGGAGGAGGCGTTCAACTCGGCCTCGCTGGCGCAGCGCCGTGCCAAGGACAAGAGCTTTGGCAAGATGGTGAAAACCGTGAAGTCGATCAAGAAACGCAACCGGAAGTAACCGCGCTGCGCGATCAAGACAGAAAGGGCGCCTCGTTGGGGCGCCCTTTTGCTATGTGCAGATGCGGGGGTTTTGCCCCCTGCCACCCGGTCAGCTACCGCCCTGTAGCAGCGGCGTGATGCGGCGTACGGCAGCGCGGCGGTTGGCGCGCTCGGCGCGCTGTGTCACTACCGCCAGATCGGTTTCCCCATAGCCCTGCACCACCATGTTTTCCGGCGGCACGTTGAAATATTCGGTGAGCGCCAGCGCGACACTCTCGGCGCGGCGGTCCGATAGTGCCAGATTATAGGGCGCGGCACCGACCGCATCGGTGTGGCCTTCGATCAGGAACACGTCCTGCGGGTTCTTTGCGATCATCTCGCGCATGGCATTGCCCAGCGCCGATAGCTCTTCGGCCTCGGCGGCGCGGATCACGGCAGAGCCGGTCTCGAAGTTGATGGATTGCACGGTGATTTCCGGCACCAAGCGGCGCACCGCGTCAATATTGCGGATCTGGCGCAGGGAGAAGCGGCGGTTGACCTGCGGCGCTTCCTTTGCCGCCAGGGCCAGCGCCAGCTCATCGGTGCTGATCGCGTCGCTGCTGAAACCTGACTGACGCGGGGCGGCGGTGGGCAGTTCGGACACCACAACATTGTCGCTGCGCTGGGTGTCGTCGAACAGGACCACGGTGCTGCCATCGGTCAGCGTGCGGGTGCGGCGCAGGACGCGACCATCGCGGGCGCGGATGGTTTCCACCTCTGCGCCATCCTCGCGCACGACAACGGTGCGGGTGGACCCGTCCTTGAACTTGTAGGTAGTGACATTGCTGCCGGGCTGGCGAAGCAGGGCGTCGTCATTCTTGATCACCCGGTACTGGCCGTTCTGTTCAACCACCGCGCGGTCGCCGGAATTGCTGACAACGGTTTCGCCCTGTTTCAGGAGCTGGCCGATGGCCACGGCCCCCAGTCCAAGCAGAGCGGCCTTCTGCAACTTGCTGAGACCGTCATCGTCGTTGTCTGCGGTGGCAGCGGCGCTGTTGCTGTCAGTTTCAGCGTTTGCAGACGTCTCGGCAGTGGCCGCGGCCTCAGCCGCCGGGGTGTTCACCGCAGTTTCAAATTCCTCATCCGAACTGCGCGCGCTGTCCTCGGTCACGGTTTCCTCGACAACCTCTGCCTCCTCGGTGGCGGCGGCGCTGGCCGCTGCGGCGGCGGCGCTGTCATCTGCCTCCTCGGTCTGGGCAAGGGCGTCGGCCTGCGCCTGACTGTCGAGCGGCTCAACCTCGGGTTCGGGTTCAGGATCGGACGCAGGTGCAGGGTCGGTCCCGGCCTCCGCCTCTGCCAGCGCTGCGGCCAGTTCGGTGTCGGAGGTGGTCTCGGCCGCAGCCGTAGCCTCGGGTGCGGCGGCGGCGCCTGCCTCTGTGCTGGCGGCTGTATCCACCCCGTCATTGGCTGCCGGCTCCACCGGTGTCTCTGCCTCTGCGGTGGTTTCACCTGCGCTCTGTTCAGCGGCTGTGTCTGCCGTCTCGGCCGGAGCTTCGGTCGGCGCGGTCTGAGATTCGGCAGCGTCTGTGGCAGGTTCTGGGGCAGGTTCAACCGGAGCGGCGGCGGCCTGCTCGGCCTCGGTCGGAGCTGCTGGCTCAGCCTGATCGCCTGCCTCAGGTGCAGGCTCAGCCTGTTCAGCGCCCGCCATCAGGGCAACGGACGCGAGCGCCGGATCCAATGCGGCGTCCAGCTCTCCGGTGACATAGGCCTGGCAGAATTGTGCCTTGGCCCCTTTGCCCTTGCCTTTGAGGATCTCACCCTCGGGGGTGATGCGGCCGTTTTGCAGCCAACGCAGGCAGCGCTGCACGGCCTCGGTGATCTGCTCCGCCGTCATCTGGCTGAGATCGGTCGGATCCGATTTGGACTGCGCCGGTGCGGCGACCGGAAGGCTGAGAGAGACGATGACCGCCAACGCGGTCGAGGATCTGAGAAGCTGCGAAACCATGCGGTGTTCCTTTCGCTGTGCGGTGCAAAGCCTAAGGAGCCAACTCGCGGCAAAGCAAATAAGTTGCCTGTGAGGGTCATTTTTCGGCCAGAGCCTGCCGATGCGGGCGTCGGGCGCCGGGGTCAGTCGGCGGTCAGCATCTGCATCAGGCGCTGTTTTTCGCCGCTGTCATCCTGACGCGCGAGCATATCCGCCAGATCCTGAAGCGCGGCAATGGAATGGCCTGCGCGAAAGCTGTCGACATGAGGCAGCATGGCGCGGATGCCGCGCGCCTTGGGGGCGAACCCGTCAAAGCGCAGCAAGGGGTTGAGCCAGATCAGACGGCGCGCGGAGAGATGCAGCCGCTGCATTTCCGCGCTGAGCTGATCGCTCTCGTCGCGGTCCAGCCCGTCGGTGATCAGCAGGACCACGGCCCCCTGCCCCATGACGCGGCGCGACCAGTCACGGTTGAAATCATGCAGGCAGGCGCCGATCCTTGTGCCGCCCTCCCAGTCCTGCGCCTCGGCCCCGGCTGCGGCCAGGGCGGCATCAACATCGCGCTGCGCCAGATGGCGGGTAATGTTGGTAAGCCGTGTGCCGAAGGTAAAACCATGGACCCGCGCCCAGCCCGGCCCCTTGCGATTGGCGACCGCATGCAGGAAATGCAGGATCAGGCGGGAATATTGGCTCATCGAGCCGGAGATATCGCAGATCACCACCAGATTGGGCCAGCGCAGCCGGCGCTGCGCCCGTGCGAGGGTCGTGACCTCTCCGCCCTGACGTGCGGCCTGGGCGAGCGTGCGTCGCCAGTTGATCCGGCTGCCAGAGGGAGCCGCCATCAAACGGCGCGACTGAATGGGGCGGATCGGCAGCTGCATCTTGGCCAGCATCCGCTTGGCCTCGGCCACCTCGGCGGTGCTCATCTGCTCAAAGTCGAGCTGCCGCAGCCGTTCCTCGCGCGACATGGTGAGTTCGGCGTTTAATTCCAGCTGTTCCGGTGGCTCCTCCCCCTCCGGCGGGTCAGGGCGATCCGGTGCCTCAGCCCCGTCCAGCAATGCCTCGGCGGCGCGTTTCTGGGCCGGTTTGGCGGCCTTCTCCTCCTGCGTGCCACGGATTGCGGGCAGCATCGCCGCCATCATATGCTCCAGAAAGCGCGGATCGCGCCAATAGAGGCGAAAGATCTGCGCAAAGACCTGACGATGCTCCGGCTTGGAGACAAAACAGGCGTGCAGCGTCCAGTAGAAATCCTGTTTCGAGGTAAAGCCAGCAGCGGCAACAGCCTCCACCGCCTCGCTCACCCGGCCCGGACCGATAGGCAGCCCAGCGCGGCGCAAAGCCCGCGCGAAATGGGTGATGTTCTGCGCCAGCCGGGGCGTTTCCGGCAGCGGCAATGGCAGGTATTCAGGCATATGGACAGGGCTGGCGCATCAGGCGGGACCCAGCGCGGCACGGGCCTGATCGAGAATGCGTTTGGCCTCTGATCCATGCAGGCGGCTGATGTCATCCTGATATTTCAGGATGGCCCCCAGCGTGTCGGCGATCACCTCGGGCGACAGGTCGATCACATCCAGCGCCAGCAGGCAATTGGCCCAGTCGATGGTTTCGGCGATGCCCGGGCGTTTGAACAGATCCTCGGTGCGCAGGGCCTGCACAAAGGCGACGACCTCCTGCGACAGACGCGGTGCGAGACCGGGAGCACGGGCGGTCAGGATCTCCATTTCGCGCTCAAAGTCCGGGTAATCCACCCAGTGATAGAGACAGCGGCGTTTCAGCGCGTCATGCACCTCGCGGGTGCGATTGGAGGTGAGGATCACAATGGGCGGCTCGGGAGCCTTGATGGTGCCAAGTTCGGGGATGGTGACCTGAAAATCGCTGAGCGCCTCAAGCAGGAAGGCCTCGAACGGCTCATCGGTGCGGTCGAGTTCGTCGATCAGCAAGACAGGTGCGCCCGCCGGGTCCGGCTGCATCGCCTCAAGCAGCGGGCGGCGGATCAGATAGTCGTCGCTGAAGAGTTCCGCCTGAAGCGCAGCACGGTCGCTTGCCTCCCCGGCGGCGACTTCGGCGGTGCGGATGGCCATCATCTGGGCGGCAAAGTTCCATTCATAGACGGCGCTGGCGGCATCCAGCCCCTCGTAGCATTGCAGCCTTATCAGCCGACGTCCAAGCGCGGCGGCGAGTGTCTTGGCGATCTCGGTCTTGCCGACCCCGGCCTCGCCCTCCAGAAACAGCGGCCGACCGAGGCGCAGCGACAGGAAGACCACCGTGGCAAGCCCGCGATCCGCGACATAGCCCGCGCCTGTCAGCAGGGTTTGCACCGCATCAATGGAGCCGGGCAGACCGTTGGCCTGAGCCTGCCCCTGAGCCCGTCCCCGAGCCTGGGCGCTGTCCGCTGCGTGGCGGGTGGGATTTTCCGGCTCGACCGCCCGTGTTTCCTGCGACATCTGCCCCCCTTCTGGTCCCTGATCAGGAGACATCTGGCCCCTGACCAACAGGCCATATGTTCGGCACCAAGAGGCCACGCCGAACCGGTCGGGTCAAGCGCTTGTCGATGCCACTTTGGTCTCATAGACGCCCCGCCGACCACGCCCTCACCGAATGTACCTATCTGCACAGCAAGGCCCAAACACCCGGCGCAGCGGCGCATGACATTGACCGGCTTTCGCTGCAATGCGATGACAGAGGCAGGCCATCCGCCCCAAGGGCGCGCCATGCCCCAAGGCGGCGACGGCACAGACGTAGCGGGAGACAGCATGCGAACACTGGCCGTAACATGTGTAAAGAACGAAGGGGCTTTCCTGCTGGAGTGGATCGCCCATCACAAGGCCGTCGGCTTCAGCGACATTCTGATCCTGTCCAATGACTGCGCGGATGGCACCGACCGGATGCTGGATCGACTGGATGAACTGGGCCATATCATCCATCTGCGCAACGACGGCCCCTATGACAAGGGCGGCATCCAGTTCACCGGGCTTAAGAAAGCGGACAAACACCGGCTGATGCGCAAGGCGGACTGGGTGATGGCGTTTGACGTGGATGAGTTCGTCAATATCCACGTCGGAGACGGCCGCCTGACCGACCTGCATGACGCGCTGCCGGAGGCGGATGCGATCACCCTCACCTGGCGGCTGTTCGGCAATGGCGAAACGGTGCGCTATCAGGACCAGCCGGTGACCGACAGCTTTACCCGCTGCGCACCGGAGGTGATCCACTGGCCGTGGCGCGCGGCGATGTTCAAGACGCTCTATCGCAATGACGGCACCTATCGCAAACTGGGGGTGCATCGCCCGCGAAGCCCACAGGAGGAGGCCGCGCTGGCGCGGTATCGCTGGTTCGACGGATCGGGTCGTGAACTGGGTCAGGACTTCAGGACGCAGCGGATCTACTCCAACTATGGCCAGTCGAATTTCGATCTGGTGCAGCTCAACCACTACCCGCTTGGCGCGATGGAGAGCTATGTGCTGAAAGCCGACCGCGGACGGGTCAACCGCCCGGGCGAGCTGGGCATGGATTATTGGGTGGAACGCAATTTCAACACCGATGAGGACGGCAGCATCGCCCGCTATCGCCCCGCCCGTGAGGCGATCGCCGAGCTGCTGCGCGAAGACCCCAAGCTGCAGCGCCTGCACGAACGCGCGGTGCAGTGGCGCCACGACCGCTTTCGCATGTTGATGCAGCAGGACGCCTATCGGACATTGTTTTCGCGCCTGCTGATGACTCCGCCTTCGCGGCTGATCAGCCCCGGAACCGCCCGCACTCTCGCCGGTTTTGCCACCTTGGGCCGTCACAGCGCGCAGCAGGGCAGCGACAAACCCGACAATGGGCAGGATTGAGCAGTGGGCAGAGCTGAGCCCTGACCGGATGCGATCGGCCCGCCCCCGCCGCCCGCGCAGCAAGCTATTCCGCCTCCTTTTGCGCGCAACAATGGCCGACAAACCGGCCTTACAATTTCCAATTTTAGCCTTATTTCGCCTTTAGATGTTGCTGGAGGCAAACCCGTCCGATCCAGGACGGGGCGAGAGGACGAGGCTATGCAGCAGGATACGTTGGACACGCTGGACGAGGATCTGTCCGGGCTGAAGCCCGCGCAGTGGCAGGCCCGCATGGCCGCGCTGGCCGAAGAAAACGGCATGTATCAGCCGCTCGGGAATCGTCACTTTGCCAGCTTCATCGATCAGGGCAATACGCTACTGGTCAGCTTTGAGACAATCCAAGGCATCCACAACCTGTCAGATCTGGCGCAGCCCCTCGGGTTTGATCTGGTCAAGAACCTGGGCTGGTCGCATCTGTGCCTCATCTCCAACGGCGACACCTGGTTTCGAAATGACCGCATCTTCGGGTTTTTCGACCAGCTGATCGATGATGGTTTCTTTGACGAATTCGACAAGGTGGTGTTCTACGGCGCCGGTCCCTGCGGCTATGCCGCGGCCGCCTTCTCCGTGGCCGCGCCCGGCGCTACCGTGGTCGCGATCCAGCCGCAAGCGACCCTTGATCCCCGGCTGACAGACTGGGACGACCGCTTCACCGAGATGCGCCGTGTCGATTTCAGCAATCGCTACGGGTTTGCCCCCGACATGATGGATGCGGCCCGGCAGGGCTTTGTGATCTACGATCCGCGTGAGCGGCTGGATTCCATGCATGCCGCCCTGTTTGCGCGCAATAACGTGATGCGCCTGCGCACGCCCCATCTGGGCGACACTGTGCAGACCCGGCTGATCGAGATGGAAATCCTCTATAATATTCTGGCGCTGGCCGGTGCCGACCGGCTGACGGAACAGCAGTTCTACAAACTCTATCGCGCCCGCCGCACCAATGGCCCGTATCTGCGAAAGCTGATGGCAGAGCTGGAACAGACAGACCGCCCCTATCTGATGGCGCTGCTCTGCCGCAATGTCACCGGCAGGCTGCGGGCCCCGCGCTTCCGTCGTCGGCTTGAGGCGCTCCGGAAACGCGCTGCCGAGGGCGAGATCACCCTGCCACCCGAGCGCTGAGCGACACCGGGGACAGGCCAGCGGCGCGACAAGATGATCCCGTCGCTTCCCCTTCGCGCGGCCCTGTGCTAGGCGAACGCCATGACCGTTCAGCTCACCATCCCCCGCCCCGATGACTGGCATCTGCATCTGCGCGACGGCGCGATGCTGAAGGCCGTTCTCCCCGAAACCGCCCGCCATTTCGGCCGTGCGATCATCATGCCGAATCTGGTGCCGCCCGTGGTGACCGGTGACCAGGCCGCCGCCTACCGCGACCGTATTCTGGCGGCCCTGCCCGACGGCATGGCATTTGAACCGCTGATGACGCTCTACCTGACCGAGGACACCGATCCTGCGGATGTGGCAGCGGCCCACGCCAGCGGTCTGGTCAAGGCGGTGAAGCTGTATCCGGCCGGGGCCACCACCAACTCTGCTTCGGGGGTGAGCAATTTCGACAAGGTCCGTGCGGTGCTGGAGACGATGGCAGAGATCGGCCTGCCGCTCTGCACCCATGGCGAGGTCACTGACCATGATATCGACATTTTCGACCGCGAGGCGGTGTTCATCGACCGGGTGCTGGACCCGATCCGCAAGGCGACACCGGGCCTGCGGGTGGTGATGGAACATATCACCACCAGAAACGCCGCCGATTATGTCACCAGCCAGGACGAAGACCTCGGCGCGACAATCACCACGCACCATCTGATCATCAACCGCAACCACATCCTGGCCGGCGGCATCAAACCGCATTACTACTGCCTGCCGGTGGCCAAGCGCGAGGAGCACAGGATCGCCCTGCGCGCGGCCGCCACCTCCGGCGATCGGCGGTTTTTCCTCGGCACGGATTCCGCGCCTCATACCGACCCCAACAAACTCAGCGCCTGCGGCTGTGCCGGCTGTTTCACCGCCCCCAATACGATGTCGCTGCTCGCGCATGTCTTCGAAGAAGAGGCCGCACTGGACAAGCTGGCGGGCTTTACCTCGGAACATGGCCCGGCCTTCTACGGCCTGCCCGTCAATGCAGACAGGCTGACCCTGATCAAACAGGACAATGCCGTAGTGTTCCCCGACCAGATCAAAACCGCCGATGGCCCGGTGACCGTCTTTGATCCGGGGTTTGATGTATTTTGGAAAGTTGCCTGACCATATCTTCTGGCTCCAAATATCCCCGCCGGAGGCTCCTGCCACCGGCGGCTCGCGCCGACCACAAGGATGATAGAATGATCCCCTCCTCCTACCCTTCCCGCGAAGAAATCGCCCGTCTTTCCGCCCGTATGCTGCTGGAGATCGGCGCGGTGAATTTCAATACCGAGACGCCTTATACCCTGGCCTCCGGCCTGCCGTCGCCCAGCTATATCGACTGCCGCAAGCTGATCTCCTTTCCGCGGATCCGCTCGACGCTGATGGATTTCATGACCGTCACAGTGATGCGCAATGCCGGCTTTGAGGCCTTTGACAATATTGCCGGGGGCGAAACCGCAGGTATTCCCTTTGCCGCGCTGGTCGCCGAGCGCATGGCGCTGCCGATGACCTATGTGCGCAAGAAGCCCAAAGGCTATGGCAAGAACGCCCGCATCGAAGGCGCGATGAGCGATGGCGAGCGGGTGCTGCTGGTGGAGGATCTGACCACCGATGGCGGTTCGAAACTGTCCTTTGTCGATGCGATCCGCGAAACCGGCGCCTCCTGTGGCCATACGGCAGTGGTCTTCTACTACGACATCTTCCCCGAAACCGAAAAGACGCTGGGCGACCACGGCGTATCGCTGCACTATCTGTGCACCTGGTGGGACGTGCTGGCCGAGGCGCGCGCGCAGCAGGCCTTCTCCAGCGAGACGCTGGATGAGGTGGAGCGTTTCCTCAAGGATCCGCGCGCCTGGCAGGACGCGCATAAATCCGCCTGATCTGAAATCAGCACAGTGATGCACCGGGGGCGGCCTGTGGACAGGGCTGCCCTCGAATCGTCCCTGCCACTGGCAATCGCCCAGATATAGATCGCTTCCCAGATTGCACCACATGATATAGACTGCGCCCAGCCCAAGCCGGTCTCTGTGGATTTGGCGCACAGGCCAGCCTGCGGATATCCACAGGCTGTTCACAATTCATCCACAGAGTTTTCCAGATAGCCAAACCGCGCGCCACGCCGGTATAACGCGGGGCCAAAGACGAGAGCAGCGATGAACGATATTACGCCTTTTGACCCCAATCTGCCCGCCGCCCCGCAGCCTGATGCCACTGGCGAGGGCAATGCAGACGACGTCAGCATCCTGCCCCATTCCGTCGAGGCCGAACAGCAGCTCCTCGGCGCCATCCTGACCAACAACGACGTCTACGACCGCGTTGCCTCGATCATCACCTCGGCGCATTTCTACGATCCGGTCCATGCCCGCATCTACGAGATCGCCGCTGCGCGGATCTCAAAGAACACGCTGGCCTCCCCGGTCACGCTGAAGGCGTTCATGGAGGATGACGAGGGGCTGAAGGAACTCGGCGGCCCTGCCTATCTGGCAAAACTGGCAGGCGCCTCGATCTCGGCCTTTGCGGTGCGCGACTATGCGCAGATGATCTATGATCTGGCGATCCGCCGCGAGCTGATCGCACTGGGCCGCAGCATCGCCGACAAGGCACGCCGCGTCGATGTCGCCTCAGAACCCAAGGAGCAGATCGTCGAGGCGGAACAGTCGCTTTATAAACTGGCCGAACAGGGGCAGACGGAAAGCGGCTTCAAATCCTTTCTCAAGGCGGTCACCGAAGCGGTCAATGTCACCAATGAAGCCTATCAGCGTGGCGGCGGCATGGCCGGGATCTCCACCGGTCTGGCTGATCTCGACAAACAGCTCGGCGGCCTGCACCCCTCGGACCTCCTGATCCTCGCCGGGCGGCCCTCGATGGGCAAGACCTCGCTGGCGACCAACATCGCCTTCAACGTGGCCAAGGCCTATAAGCGGGGTGTGAAACCCGATGGCACCGAAGGCGCCATTGACGGGGGGGTGGTTGGCTTTTTCTCGCTGGAGATGTCGGCCGAACAGCTGGCTGGCCGTATCCTCGCCGAGGCTTCGGAAATTTCCTCCCACAAGATCCGTCAGGGCGATATGACCGAGGAAGAGTTCCGCCGGTTCGTTCAGGCGGCGAAGGATCTGGAAAGCTGTCCGCTGTTTATCGACGACACCCCGGCGCTGCCAATCTCGCAGCTCGCGGCCCGGGCACGACGCCTGAAGCGGACCCATGGGCTGGATCTGCTGGTCATCGACTACCTCCAGCTCTGTCGCGGCATGGCTGACAACCGGGTCAATGAAATCGCCGAGATCTCCATGGGCATGAAGGCCATCGCCAAGGAGCTGAACATTCCGGTGGTTGCCCTCTCCCAGCTGTCGCGTCAGGTGGAAAGCCGCGAAGACAAACGTCCGCAGCTGTCGGATCTGCGGGAATCAGGCTCGATCGAGCAGGATGCCGACGTGGTCATGTTCGTGTTCCGCGAGGAATACTACAAGGAGCGCGAGAAGCCCGGCGATCACGAGCTGGACAAGATGGAAGAATGGAAACAGGCCATGGAACGGCTGCACGCCAAGGCCGAGGTGATCGTCGGCAAGCAGCGTCACGGCCCCATCGGCACCGTGGAACTGGCGTTTGAGGCGCAGTTCACCCGTTTCGGCAATCTCGCCAAAGCCTGGCAGCAAGACCATGCGCCCGAATATTGAGCGCTGATAATTCGGCAATCGACATCAGGCGGCGCAGATCTATTGCGCTGCCTTGTTGTTATGCCGCGGCCCTGCCCCGCGCGCCCTGCCGACTTGGGCCGCAGCTCGGCGCTTGTCCTCGGTCATGGTCCAGGTCTTGCCTGTCACCTTTCCAGAAATACTCAAAATCCCCGATCGCGGCGCAGATCATCACTTGCCGTGACAGCCCCCGCAGGCCCGGTCTCCCCGCAGGCCGATATGTGTCAGGTCAGCGCCGAAACTCCGCCAAGCACGCCCGCAGCAAAGCTGGAATGCGGTTTCCCCCTTGACCCCTGTGCCCCCCATGTCATGAACAGCACATGACGACTGCTAGACTGACACTCAACCTCGATGCGCTGGTGACCAACTGGCGCAATCTCGATGCGCTGACCAATTGCGAAACCGCCGCCGTGGTCAAGGCCAATGGCTATGGGCTGGACGCAGGCCGCGTTGGCAAGGCACTGGCCAAGGCGGGCGCGCGCAATTTCTTCGTGGCCATGGCAGAGGAAGGCGTCGCCCTGCGCCGCGCCATCGGGCCCGGCCCCGGCATCTCGGTCTTTGCAGGCCATATGGAAGGCGATGCAAAACTGCTGCGTGATTTCCAGCTGACGCCGATGCTCAATTCGCTGGACCAGATGCTGCGCCATTTCGAAAGCCTGCCGGGGCACCCCTTTGGCGTGCAGCTCGACAGCGGCATGAACCGGCTCGGCATGGAAGCCGCCGAGTGGAGCGCCGTGCGCGACATCGCGCTCAGCCAGGGGCCGGTGCTGCTGATGTCGCATCTGGCCTGCGCCGATGAGCCGGCCCATCCGATGAACGACCAGCAGTTGCAGCGCTTCGTCGAGATGACCGACGGGCTTGATCTGCCCCGCTCCCTCGCCGCGACCGGCGGGCTGCTGCTGGGGCGCAAGTATCACTTCGACCTCTGCCGTCCGGGCATCGGCCTATATGGTGGCCAGCCCTTCGGTGATGCGCTGCCGGTGGTGCAACTCGATCTGCCGGTGATCCAGATCCGCAGCCTAGATCTCGGCGAGACCGTCGGCTATGGCAACAGCTGGACTGCACAGCGCCCCAGCCGTATTGCCACCGTCGCCGCAGGCTATGCCGACGGGCTGCACCGCGCGCTTGGCAATGGTGGGATCAAGGTCTACGCGGGCGACACGCCCTGCCCCGTGGTCGGCCGGGTGTCGATGGATCTGATCACGGTCGATGTCACCGACCTTGGTGACGAGCCGAGCCATCTGACCATTCTGAATGAACGCCAGACCGTCGATACGCTTGCCGATGCGGCCGGCACCATCGGCTATGAAATTCTCACTTCCCTCGGCAGCCGCTATGCACGGAGCTACACCGGATGAGCACCCTCTCGCGTCTCTCGCCCCTCAGCCTGCTTGCCCGGCTGGGACAGATGGCCCTTGCCGGACTGGGGGCTGTGGGGCGGGTCACGCTCTTTGGTCTTTCGACCTTCAGCCATATGCTGCGCCCGCCCTTCTACCCGCGCGAGTTGCTCAATGCGCTGTTGCAGGTGGGCTGGCTGTCGCTGCCCGTGGTAGGGCTGACCGCGATTTTCACCGGCGCGGCCTTGGCCTTGCAGATCTATGCCGGCGGCGCCCGCTTCAACGCAGAGGCTGTGGTGCCGCAGATCGTGGCGATCGGCATGGTGCGCGAACTCGGCCCAGTTCTGGTCGGGCTGATGATCGCCGCGCGCGTCACCTCCTCCATCGCGGCGGAGATCGCCACCATGAAGGTGACCGAGCAGATCGACGCGCTGGTGACGCTCTCAACCCATCCGATGAAATACCTGGTGGCGCCGCGGGTGCTGGCCGCGCTGATCACAGTGCCGGTGCTTGTCGGGGTTGGTGACATCATCGGCATTATGGGCGGCTATGTGGTGGCGACCCAGAATCTGGGCTTCAACCCGGCTGCCTATCTGAAGAACACCGTAGATTTCCTCGAAGCCCGCGACATCGTCTCGAGCCTGGTAAAAGGCGCCGCCTTTGGCACCATCGCCGCCACGATGGGCTGCTACTACGGCATGCAGTCGGGCCGCGGCGCGCAGGGCGTCGGCCGCGCCACCAAAGGCTCGGTTGAGGCCGCAGCCGTGCTGATCCTGGCCGCCAATTTTGTCCTTACAGGGATTTTCTTCTCGCTATGATCCAGATGAAAGACGTCTATAAGGCCTTTGGCGACAACTGCGTGCTCAATGGCATGAATCTGGAGATCGCCAAAGGCACCTCGATGGTGATCATCGGCGGCTCCGGTACCGGCAAATCGGTGGCGCTGAAAAGCATCCTTGGCCTGATCCAGCCCGACAGCGGTGAGATCCTTGTCGATGGTAAACCCGCCGGATCCGGCGACCGCGACATGTTTCTGGCCCGCTTCGGGATGCTGTTCCAGGGCGGCGCGCTGTTTGACAGCTTGCCGGTCTGGCAAAACGTAGCCTTCCGCCTCTTGCGCGGCGCGCTGAAGCGGCCCACCGAAGAGGCGCGCGAAATCGCCATCGAGAAGCTGCGCCGGGTGGGTCTGAAGGCTGATGTGGCGGACCGGCTGCCCGCAGAACTGTCGGGCGGCATGCAGAAGCGTGTGGGACTTGCCCGTGCGATTGCAGCCGAGCCCGAGATCATCTTTTTCGATGAGCCGACCACCGGCCTTGACCCGATCATGTCCGGCGTCATCAACGACCTGATCCGCGAAATCGTGGTCGAGATGGGCGCAACGGCGATGACCATCACCCACGACATGTCCTCGGTCCGCGCCATTGCCGACAATGTGGCGATGCTGCACGCAGGCGTGATCCAATGGACCGGCCCGGTAAGCGAGATGGACAACTCTGGCGATCCCTACATGGAGCAGTTCATCCATGGGCGTGCCGAGGGGCCGATCGAGGCGGTGCGTTAGGCCTCGCGGCCTTTTTTTGCGAGGGTCGCTGTCTCTGGCACCGCGTCTGGCGTTCGCTCGCAGCCTTCCCCCTTCAAATCCGGCACTAAACGCGCAAGTCTTGGCCGACCCACAGAAAACGAGCTGCCATGATCCTCCGCCTCCTCACCCTTTCGCTCTTGATCCTCTACCCTGTTGCCTGGTTTGCTCCCCTGATGCGGGCGGGTCTGCTGCCGATCTTCGGCCTCAGCGAGATCTCGGTGATCACCGGCTTGCAGAGCCTCTGGGGCAGCGACGTGATCCTCGCTCTGACGGTCACGGCTTTTGCGATTTTCGCCCCCTATCTCAAAACCATCGGGCTGGCGCTGGTGCAATGGGGCCTGCTGGATATACGGCTACAGCCCGTCCTCCATATTCTGGGCAAGCTGGCGATGGCCGATGTCTTTCTGATCGCGCTCTATATCACCCTGGCCAAGGGGATCGGCTACGCGACGATCGAAACCGCCTGGGGGCTTTATCTGTTTACAGGCTGTATCCTGGCCTCAGTGGTGCTGGGGCTGATAACCGAGCGGCGGGTCAGAACTGCCGAGTAAGAACCGGGTCCGCGGGGGCTCTGCCCCCGGCCTTGCGGCCTCCCCCGGGATATTTCCGGCCAGAAGAAATCCGCTACTTCCCATCTTCTGGCGTCAAATATCCCGGAGCGCGAGGCAGCGCCTCGCAGGATCGGTTTCAGCGACCGCAACACTTGAACAAACCGGAAACATCTGCCAGATCTACCGGATGGCAAAAACAACATATTCCTGCTCTGCCTGCGGAGCATCTTTTTCAAAGTGGTCCGGGCGCTGCGATGGCTGTGGCGAGTGGAATTCCATCACCGAAGACAAGGGCCTGTCCAAAGGCGGCCCGGCGTCGAAATCTCTGGGCATGCGCCGGGGCAAGACCATTCCACTCAGCGATCTTGCAACCGAGGAGACGCCACCGCCACGCACCTGCTGCGGGGTTGCGGAACTGGACCGGGTGCTGGGCGGCGGGCTGGTGCCTGCCTCGGCCATTCTGGTGGGCGGCGATCCCGGGATCGGGAAATCGACGCTGCTGCTACAGGCGGCGGCGCAGTTTGCCCATTCAGGCCTCAAGACGATCTATGTCAGCGGCGAAGAGGCCAGTGCGCAGGTACGCATGCGGGCGCAGCGGCTGGGATTGGCTGAAGCGCCGGTCAAGCTGGCGGCGGAGACCAATCTGCGCGATATCCTGACCACGCTGGAGGCGGAGCGGCCACAGCTGGCGATCATCGACTCCATTCAGACCATGTGGGCCGATCATGTGGACAGCGCGCCGGGATCCGTAAGCCAGGTCCGTGCCGCGGCGCATGAGCTGACCACCTTTGCCAAGACCAATGGGATCTCCATCATCATGGTGGGCCATGTCACCAAGGAAGGCCAGATTGCCGGTCCGCGGGTGGTCGAGCATATGGTGGATACCGTGCTGTATTTCGAAGGCGAGCGCGGGCATCAGTTCCGCATTCTGCGCGCGGTCAAGAACCGCTTTGGTCCGGCGGATGAGATCGGCGTCTTCGAGATGACCGGTGGCGGGCTGAGCGAAGTCCGCAACCCCTCGGCGCTGTTTCTGTCGGAACGCGGCACACCCTCGCCCGGTTCTGTGGTGTTTTCTGGCATTGAAGGTACCCGCCCGGTTCTGGTCGAGATGCAGGCGCTGGTCGCGCCCTCGCCGCATTCGCAGCCACGCCGGGCCGTGGTGGGCTGGGACTCTTCGCGCCTGGCGATGATCCTTGCCGTGCTGGAAGCGCGCTGCGGCATCCCCTTTGCCGGGCTCGACGTCTATCTGAATGTGGCCGGCGGCATGAAGATCTCGGAACCTGCGGCGGATCTGGCGGTGGCGGCGGCGCTGCTCAGCGCCCGCGAAGACACCGCATTGCCCTCTGATACGGTGGTATTCGGAGAAATATCGCTCTCAGGAGCCCTGCGACCGGCCCCCCAGACCGAAAACCGGTTGAAAGAAGCGCAAAAACTTGGTTTCACCGCAGCGATAGCTCCAAGTGGTGGCAAATCCGTCGCGGTCCCCGGACTTGCGGTGCGGCAGGCCTCTGATCTCGCCGGTTTTGTTGGCGAATACTTTGGGGCTGGCTAAAGTCGCAAGAATTCTAATCGCAGGTTAACGGGCGAGGGACATGGAAGGTTTCACCATTATCGACGGGGTCGTGGCCCTGGTCATTGTTGTATCAGCGTTGCTGGCCTATTCGCGCGGTTTCGTGCGTGAGGCGATGGCCATCGCTGGTTGGATCGCCGCCGCCATCTTGGCCTTTCTGTTTGCGCCACAGGTTGAGCCGCTGATGGCCGAGATCCCGGTCATCGGGGAGTTCATTGCGGACAGCTGCGAATTGTCGATCATCGCGGCGTTTGCCGCGGTCTTTGCGCTGGCGCTGATTGTGGTGTCGTTCTTCACGCCGCTGTTCTCATCATTGGTCCAGCGCTCGGCGCTTGGCGGGCTGGATCAGGGGATCGGCTTCTTCTTCGGGGTGCTGCGCGGCATCCTGTTGGTGGCGATTGCCTTCTTCCTCTATAATGTGGTGATGACCGGCCAGAGCTTTACCATCGTGGACGAGAGCCGCTCTGCGGTGGTGTTTGAGCGGATGATCGGCAAGATCGAAGACCGCAACCCCGAGCAGGCGCTTGGCTGGGTGACCACACAATATGAAAGCCTGATCGGCTCCTGCGACAAGTGAGGCGGACGCCGATCCGCCACCAGTGGGCGGCTGCGCGGATCACGGATGCGGGCGAGAAACGGGATTACAACCGGACTGAAACGGGGCGCCTTCGGGCGCCCTTTTTTAATACATCGGGTCACGCCTGCGACCGGAGGCGCGTTGTGTCGCCAATGGGAAGCGCCGCCTCGACTAGCGATGACAGCCTCCGGTTAGGGCTGCGCAGTGCAGGCTTTGGAGCGATGGTGACTTATCCAATTCCGACATTCCAGCCCCGACTGGCGTTTACCTTTCCTAACATCAAGAACGCCTATTAACGCTTTATTAACCAATTAGAATCGCGATTTTTAGCGCCTGATCGCCTCCCTGCTCCATGTGCTGAACGCGGGGGCAAACCGATAAAAGTTAACAAATCCTGTGATCGGAGGTGTTTTTCGGCAACAATTTGGGGAATGAGGCGGCTTTGGAGACCAAAAACCCCGCTGTTGTCCCAATCGGCCCGATCCTTGCCCCAATTCCGTCCAAATTCGGAGCGCACATTGGTGTCAACAAGACGCCGGACAGAACGTCAGGCCTATCGCTCAGAAGGACAACACCATGCTGCTGGATCACTCGACATCATTTGCGGACTGTCAGCCGGTTGGTCTTCTGATGGATTTCCCGACAGCTGCGCGCCCTGCCGCATCCAACCGCAGCCGCCTGCGTCCGCGCACCGGCGGTCTGCTGCCGCATATGATGGTCGAGACCGAGCGTGGGTTTGTACAGGCCCGTCACGTCAAGCCCGGCGACAAGGTCTACACCCTGGATGGCGGTGCGCAGGAGGTGACCGGTGTCAAACACGCGGTGCCGCGCGTCACTTCTCTGGTGCATGTGCCCGCCGGCGCTTTGGGCAACGATGACGATCTGATGCTGCCCGCCGATCAGCAGGTTGGTCTGGAACTGGCTGCCGTCGAGCGGCTGTTTGATGTGCCCACCGCGATCACCAAGGTGGTGTCGCTGATTGGCTACAACGGCATCTCTGCCGCCATGCCGGAGAAGATGGCCCGCATCTATCTGTCCTTTGCCGAGGAAGAAATGATCTGGGCTGCCTGCGGGATGCTGGTACATGTTGCACATGAGAACACCGCCAACAGCGCCGATGATGGTGCTTTCCGGGCGCTTTCGCTGGCCGAAACCCGTCAGATCCTCGCCAGCGAGGACGGGCGTGCTCTTTCTGACGCGGGCAAGGACGAGACCGACAGCTGCGAAGATGACCGTGACGATGTGCTCTCCGCCTTTGACATGCTGCGCGGGCTGCTGGCCGCTTGAGGCTGACGCGGGCGCGAACCGGACACGGATCTGGACATTGCCGGTCACGGGATCTGCGTATCCCACGCAGTTCCCCAAATAAATATGCTCCGCCCCCCCCTCCTCCTGCGGCCTGCGACATTTCGCAGGTTTTTTTGTTTTTGGCGGCTGTCCGACGGCGGTCAGGGCTGCGGTTTTTTCACCCAACTGTCGTGAAACCGTGATCCTTGGGTGACATGCGCGGACGGACCCTCTATGTGGGGGACATCCTGACAACCGGATTCGGAGCTACACCGCCTTGCCGATGCCGCAGATGCCCCCCGCCCACCCGTTTGACGATGACAAGCTGCGCGAAGAATGCGGCATCTTTGGCGTCGTCGGCGTCCAGGACGCTTCCAACTTTGTCGCGCTCGGCCTGCACGCCCTGCAACACCGGGGACAGGAGGCCGGCGGCATCGTCACCCACGATCCTGTCGAAGGGTTCCAGAGCGCCCGTCGTTTCGGCTATGTCCGCGACAACTTCACCTCGCAGGATGTGATGTCCACCCTGCCCGGCCCCATCGGGATTGGCCATGTGCGCTATTCCACCGCCGGGTCCAAGGGTCAGACTGCGATCCGGGACGTGCAGCCTTTCTTTGGCGAATTCGCTATGGGCGGTGCAGCGATTGCCCACAACGGCAATATCACCAACGCCAATGCCCTGCGCCGCGAACTGATCGAGCGCGGCTCGATCTTCCAGAGCTCGTCCGACAGTGAGTGCATCATTCATCTGATGGCCCGCTCGTTGCAGCGCAATATCCCGGAGCGGATGGAAGATGCGCTGCGCCGGGTCGAAGGCGCCTTCTCGGTTGTTGCCATGACCCGGACCAAGCTGATCGGTGTCCGCGATCCGCTGGGCGTCCGCCCGCTGGTGCTGGGTCGGGTCGGCGAAGGCTATGCGCTGAGTTCGGAAACCTGTGCGCTGGACATCATCGGCGCCGAGTTCCTGCGCGAGATTGAGCCGGGCGAAATGGTGGTGATCACCGACAAAGGTGTCGAGAGCCATTTCCCGTTCCGCCGCCAGTCGTCCAAGTTCTGCATCTTTGAACATGTCTATTTCTCCCGCCCTGATTCGATCCTGGGCGGGCGGTCCGTCTATGAGACCCGCGAAGCCATCGGTCGCGAGCTGGCAAAGGAAAACCCGGTCGAGGCGGATCTGGTCTGCCCGGTGCCGGACAGCGGCACGCCCGCAGCGATCGGCTATTCGCTGCAATCGGGCATTCCCTATGCGATGGGGATCATCCGCAACCAGTACATGGGCCGGACCTTCATTGAACCGACCGAGCAGATCCGCAACATGGGCGTGCGCCTGAAGCTGAACGTGAACCGCGCGCTGATCGAGGGCAAGCGGGTGATCCTGGTGGATGATTCCGTGGTGCGTGGGACAACATCGCGCAAAATCAAGGAGATGATCCTGGATGCCGGGGCCAGCGAGGTGCATTTCCGCATTGCCTCGCCGCCGACCGCTTGGCCCTGTTTCTATGGTGTGGACACGCCCGAACGTGACAAGCTGCTGGCCGCAACCATGTCCGAGGATCAGATGGCCAAACATCTGGCCGTGGACAGCCTGAAGTTCATCTCGCTGGACGGGCTTTACCGGGCCGTCGGGCAGGATCAGGGCCGTAACAGCAAATGCCCGCAGTATTGTGATGCCTGTTTCTCGGGCGAATACCCTGTTGTTCCGACCGATATGGTCGAACGGGGGTTTGAAATGAAGTCGCCGGCAGAGTAAGAGCGCAGCCGATATCAGTTCGACTCATGAGGCGCTGATCACCGGATCGGCGCCTCTTTCCTTTTTGCCCCTGCCCCCGAAAGGCCGCCCCCTTGGATCCACATCTCGCCCGCATGCTTGGCTCGCAGCGCCAGTGTCGCTGTTGCGGAGCGACGTTTGCCCAGCTGTTGAGCCTCAGCTGCGACCGGCCCGACGTCTGCCCGGAGGATATGTTTGTGCATGACAACACGGCGATCTCGGCGCAGGCGGGGGATGTGCTGACCGAAGATTTCTGCCGCCTGGGGCATCTGCGCTTTGTGCGGGCGGTGCTGGCTGTACCGCTGGCGGACACCCGTGGAGAAGAGTTCATTCTGGGCACATGGGCGCGGCTCAGCCAAGAGGATTTCGATGCCTATCTCGACCGGTTCGAGATGCAGGACACCGAAGATATGGACAGCAAGCGGGCCTGGCTGGCCAATGCCATTCCGCCCGATGACAGCGAGTCTGTTGAAGCGATGCTGCATATGCGGCCCGAAGGGCAATACCCTGAGCTACAGATCTCCGAGCCGGATCACCCGCTTTACAATCTGCAGATGGTCGGCGCGCAGATGGAAGAGTTGCTGGGGCTGCTTTATGCCTATGGCCACGATCTGCCCTCGCTCATCTATGATGCCTGAGGAGGCTGATCTGCGCGCCGCCTAGGCGCTGCACTGTCGCTCTTGCAAGATGCGATAGCTGAGACTTCAAGCCCCCTGCGCGCAATTGCGCAGGGTCACTTGGCGGAATGGGCGGGCGTTTGCGCAGGGCGCCGGGGCGCACCGGCATGGGCTTGCCCACGCTCTCGGCGCCCCCTGTTCCCGGCAGTGCACAGCTGATAGCCGAAGGTCGATACCGCACAAGAAAGAAACCCTGTCCAGAATGGCAAATCGTGAGAACGGCAAGACGCCGGCCAATGTCGCCGGTCACGCCACCCAGAAAGACGCATTGCACCGAAACCGCCTCAGCCTTCTGGGGTTGTTCGGCGCCAACGACAACCTGAGCGCCATGGTGCGGATGCCGAACGGCCGCATGCAGATCGTGACCCGCGGCAGCCGCCTGTCCGGTGGCGAAGTTGTTGCCATTGATGCCGACGGCCTGATCCTTCAGAAAAACGGCAAGGCATCACGTCTGGCGATGCCGGGCGGGTGACCCGCAACCGGCGCGCGGACGGGCATCACGCCCAGGCTTGAGACCGCTGCGCCGCTTTGGCCCCTTGACCCGCGCCGCGCTGCGCCGCACAAGGCGCCCATGACACAGAAACTCGCTCTCATCACCGGGGCCTCACGGGGCCTGGGCGCCGCCCTCGCAGAGGCATTGGCGCCGACGCATCACATCGTCGCCGTGGCCCGCACCACAGGCGCATTGGAAGAGCTGGACGATCGTATCAAGGCCAACGGTGGCTCGGCGACTCTGGCCCCTATGGATATCACCGTGCCGGAGGCCATGGCCACGCTCTGCCGGGGCATCCATGATCGCTGGGGACAGCTGGACCTCTGGCTGCACACCGCCATTCACGCCGCGCCGCTGAGCCCGGCGCAATTCGTGGCGGCCAAGGACTGGCAGAAATCCATCGCGATCAATGCCACGGCACCCTCCGTTCTGATCCCCTATGTGGCGCCGCTTCTGGGGCAGACCGGTCAGGCCGTGTTCTTTGACGATCCCCGTGCAGGCGAGAAATTCTTTGGAGCCTATGGCGCCAGCAAGGCCGCGCAGATGTCGCTGGCCAGCAGCTGGCAGGTCGAAAGCGCCAAGACCGGCCCCAAGGTGCAGGTGCTGACGCCAAATCCAATGGCGACAGCGGTGCGCGCACGGTTCTTTCCGGGTGAAGATCGCGATGCGCTGAGCACGCCGCAGGCCGAGGCCGCACGGCTGCTCCCCGAGATTCTGGCCGCCGCCGACTGATCTGAGGGTCAGAGACACCCGCAAACTGCGCGAACACGCGGCTTTCCGCCGACCGGTGCCTGCAACGGGCGCCGGTCGTTCTGGTTTTCAAGCGGGCCAGAAAATCTGTGACCTCTGTGCCGCAGGGGCTGGCGCCGGGCGCTCTGGTCGGGATCACGACGGGGAAAGGCTTGCCCCCTTTTGCCCCACATCTTATTCAGGTCTGGAGTGCAGATCGGCGTAAACACGCCCGACACATAGGCTGCCAGAGCCAGACGAGAGGCCCCGTCCATGCGAATTCTGATCACCAATGACGATGGCATCAGCGCCCCCGGCCTTGCGGTTCTGGAGCAGATCGCCCGCGAGGTTGCAGGTCCCGGCGGAGAGGTCTGGACAGTGGCACCGGCGTTTGAGCAATCCGGCGTTGGTCATTGCATCAGCTACACCCGCCCCTTCATGCTGAGCCAGCTGGGCGAACATCGCTTTGCCGCAGAAGGATCGCCTGCGGACTGTGTGTTGGCCGGGCTGCATGTGGTGATGAAAGACCAGCAACCGGATCTGGTGTTGTCAGGGGTAAACCGGGGCAACAATTCTGCCGAGAACGCGCTCTACTCCGGCACCCTTGGCGGGGCGATGGAGGCGGCATTGCAGGGCATTCCGGCCATGGGCCTGTCGCAGTATTTCGGACCTCAGAACGCGCAGCTTGAAAACCCGTTTGAGGCAGCCGCCCAACATGGTGCCGATCTGATCCGTTCCATCTTGGAAGCGCAGCCCAAGGAAGACGCCGATTACCGCTTGTTTTACAACATTAATTTCCCACCTGTCCCTGCCGCTGATGTGAAGGGACGGCGGATTTCACCGCAGGGTTTCCGGCGCGGCAGCCATTTCTCGGCCGAGGAGCAGACCTCCCCCAACGGGCGGCGATATCTGTGGATCCGTGGTGGCAACCAGCATGTTGCCACCGCCGAGGGCAGTGACGCAGCGCAGAACCTGGCAGGCTATATCTCCGTGACGCCGATGCGGGCGGATCTGACCGCGACAGATGCGCTGGAGCGCCTGAAGGGCATTGAATGAGCGACCCGACAGCTGAAACCAAGATGCAGTTCCTGTTCGCCCTGCGCTCGCGCGGGGTGACGGATGCGCAGGTCCTCGATGCAATGGAACAGATCGACCGCGGCCCCTTTGTGCGGGGGCTGTTTTCGGCGCGCGCCTACGAGGATATGCCGTTGCCGATCGCCTGCGGGCAGACCATTTCGCAGCCCTCTGTTGTCGGTCTGATGACCCAGGCCTTGCAGATCTCGCCCCGCGATACGGTGCTGGAAGTTGGCACCGGCTCTGGCTATCAGGCCGCGATCCTGAGCAAGCTGGCGCGGCGGGTCTATACCGTGGATCGTCATGCGCGGCTGGTGCGGGAGGCGCGGCAGATCTTCGATCAACTGCACCTGTCCAATATTACCTCGCTGGTCGGCGATGGCAGCCACGGCCTGCCCGAACAGGCGCCTTTTGATCGAATCATCGTGACCGCTGCCGCCGAAGACCCGCCCGGCCCACTCTTGGCGCAGCTGAAGACCGGCGGTATTATGGTGGTGCCCGTGGGGCAGTCCGACACTGTACAGACGCTGATCCGTGTTCAAAAAACCGACAGCGGCCTCGAATACGACGAATTGCGCCCGGTGCGTTTTGTTCCCCTGCTTGAGGGGATCGGCAAAGACACGTAAGGGAGGGGCAAGAGACCCGCCCACCCCAACCGCTCCGGACATCCTCCAGCGGGATCGCGTGGCTGGCCGACAGACTATTTGCAAGCCCCAGGGATAATGGGGGCCCGCAAGACGGGAACGGCGTTCCGAGGAGAGCGAAATGACAGTGACTGTACCCACCCACCGCAATCGTGTGACAGGACGCAAGGCGCTGATGGCACTGCCGCTGGTGGCCGTGCTGGCGGCCTGCGAGGCACCGCTGGATTACGATCTGCGCGGCCAGATCGGTGCGTTCAACACGACAAAGGCGGCGCAGACCGCAACCGCCAGCCGCCCGAAACCCGATGCCAACGGGCTGATCACCTATCCATCCTATCAGGTGGCCGTTGCCCGTCGCGGCGATACGCTGAACGATGTGGCAGGCCGCATTGGTCTGCCCGCCAGCGAGCTGGCCCGGTTCAACGGGATGAAGCCCGACGATCCGCTGCGGCAGGGGGAGATCATTGCCCTGCCCCGCCGCGCACCCGGTACGGCGACCAGCGGCAGCGTCGATATCGCCTCGCTGGCGGGGGATGCGATCGACAGCGCCCCATCGACCACACCCTCGGCGGCAAGCACCGTCAGCACAACGCCGCTGGCACCGCAGCCGACCGCAAGCAAGCCGCAGGTCCAAAGCGGCCCAGAGCCGGTGCGCCATAAGGTGAAGCGCGGCGAAACCGCTTATACCGTCTCGCGGCTTTATCAGGTGCCGGTGAAATCCCTTGCGGAATGGAACGGCCTCGGCAGCGATTTTGCCATCCGTGAGGGCCAGTTCCTGCTGATCCCGCTGAAGGACCGCCCAGCCCCGCGCAAGGAAGCATCCGCAGCGGCGGTTCCAGCCGCCGCCACCGTCACCGCGCCGGGTGAAGGCACCAATACGCCCCTGCCGCCAAGCGCCACCAAGCCACTGCCGCAGGAAACCGTCGCGCCCGCGGCCCAGGCGCCGAAAGCGCTGCCTAAAGTAGAGGTCCCGACCCCGACCCGCAGCTCCAGCGCCGCGATGGGCTTCCCGGTCAAGGGCAAGATCATCCGCACCTATTCCAAGGGCAAGAACGACGGCATTGATATCGCAGGTGCAGCGGGCGCCCCGGTGCAGGCCGCCGATGGCGGTACGGTGGCGGCGATCACCAAGGATTCCAACAATATTCCGATCATTGTGATCCGCCACGACGCCAAGCTGCTGACGGTCTATGCCAATGTCGACAAGATCGAGGTCAACAAGGGCGACACCGTTTCGCGCGGTCAGACCATCGCCGCATTGCGGGACGGACCCGCTGCCTATGTGCATTTCGAGGTGCGCAACGGCTTCGAAAGCGTCGATCCGCTGCCCTATCTACAATAAACGTTGCAAGCGGCAACAGGCAATAAAGAGACGGCGCTCCGGGTCATCCCGAGCGCCGTCTTTTGGTTGATCACAGCTGTTCAATCATGGCTGCTGCCGTCTTTGCGGTCAGCTGACCTTCACCCCATGGCGGCCGGCCAGATCGGTAAAGAACTGCCAGGCCACCCGGCCCGAGCGGGCGCCGCGCGTGGCCTGCCATTCGATCGCCTCGGCGCGCAGAACCGGTTCCTGCACCACAACGCCATAGGCCGCGCAATAGCCTGATATCATGGCGAGATATTCATCCTGATCGCAGGGGTGGAAACCCAGCCACAGCCCGAACCGATCCGAGAGAGAGACCTTTTCCTCAACGGCTTCCGACGGGTTGATGGCGCTGGAGCGTTCGTTCTCGATCATATCACGCGGCATCAGGTGACGGCGATTGGAGGTGGCATAGAACAGCACATTGTCCGGCCGACCTTCGATGCCGCCATCCAGCACCGCTTTCAGGCTTTTGTAGTGCTGATCGTCATGGCCAAAGGACAGGTCATCGCAGAACAGGATGAACCGCTCGGGCGCTGCCCGCAGATGGTTCAGCAGACGCGCGACCGATGGCAGATCCTCGCGCTGCAGCTCCACCAGTTTCAGAGCGGGGAATTCCGGCGACAGCTGTCCGTGGATCGCTTTCACAAGGCTGGATTTACCCATCCCCCGCGCGCCCCAGAGCAGTGCATTATTGGCGCCGAACCCGGCGGCAAAGCGGCGGGTATTGTCCAGCAGCGTGTCGCGCGCGCGGTCGATCCCCAGCAGCAGCTCAAGATCGACGCGGTTCACGGTTTCGACAGCCTCCAGCCGGTCCGGGGCCACATGCCAGACAAAGGCAGAGGCAGCACCAAAGTCAGGCGCCTTCAGTGGCGCAGGTGCCATCCGTTCCAGCGCATCGGCGATGCGGCTCAGGCTTGTGTCATCCATCGGGGCCTCCGGTCTATTGCACGTGGGGCGTATCGGCGCGCTCGGGCTCAGCTGTCCTGCGGCTCGATCATGTCGACGCGCGTGGCATGTCGGCCGCCCTCGAACTCAGCATTGAGGAAGGCATCGACAATTTCAATCGCCAGGCTGTCGCCTACCACACGCGCTCCGATAGAGAGCATATTGGCGTTATTGTGCTGGCGGATCATCTTGGCCGAGAAAGTCTCCGAGCAGACGCCGCAGCGGATGCCTTTGACCTTGTTCGCGGCCATCATGATGCCCTGGCCGGTGCCGCAGAGGATAATGCCCAGATCGCAATCACCCGAGGCAACACGCTCTGCCGCCGCCGCGCCATGTTTGGGGTAATGCGTGCTTTCCGGTGTTGTCGGACCGATATCAACCACCTCATATCCGTTTGCGGCAATATGCGTGGCAATGGCCTGGCGCAGGTCGATTGCGGCGTGATCGCTGGAAAGAACAACGCGGGTGGGTTTGGTCTGGTCCATGGGTGTCTCCGTCGGTGGGTTACCGGCGTCAAAGCATGTTCCGGCTGCGCGAGCAAGGGGGCAGCCTATACACCCCTGCCCGATCCGCCATGGCGTCCCGGCCGCATGAGGAAGGGCGCACCGTCTCCGGCGCGCCCTTCTTCGATATGCTGGTCCAGATCTGGCAGGAGCAGATCCCGTCTGGATTACCGGGTCTTGCCGTCGTCCTCATCGTCGAACTCGGCCATCAGCGGGTCGTCTTCGGGATGCCGGTCCATCTCCTCGTACAGATCGTCGCCGTCATCATCCTCGTCATCATAGTAGCCTTCTGCGCGCAGCTTGGCCTCGCGGGTCTTTTCCACCTGACGCACCAACAGGATCGACAGCTCGTAAAGGCCATAGACCACCGAGAACAGGATGCCTTGGGTGATCACATCCGGCGGCGTCACCAGCGCAGCCAGCACCAGAATGGCGACAACCGCGTATTTGCGCACGCTGCCAAGACCATCTGCGCTGACCAGCCCAGCCTTGCCCATCAGGGTCAGGAGCACCGGCAGCTGGAAACACAGGCCAAAGGCCATAATGAACTTCAGCGTGATGTCCAGCGACTCGTTGACCTTGCCAAAGAAGGTGATGCGCACACCTTCTGTGGTTTCCGGCACCACGGCGGCATCCGCAGGCAGGTTGTCGACCGCGCCGGACAAGAGGTTGGCAAAGATGGATGACACATCGGCAAAGCCAAGGAAAAACGCCATCGCCAGCGGTGTGACCACGAAATGGGCAAAACTGGCCCCCAAGAGGAACATCACCGGCGAGGCGATGAGGAAGGGCAAAAAGGCGTTCTTCTCTGTCTTGTAGAGCCCCGGTGCCACAAAGCGCCAGAGCTGGAAGCCGATGACCGGGAATGACAGCGCAAAGCCAAACACCATGGAGATGCGGAACAGCGTGAACAGATATTCCTGTGGGCTGGTGTATTGCAGCGTTGGCGACGGGTCGCCGAGGCTGCGCAGGGTTTCCTCGATCGGGCCAAGCAGGAACTGCAGGATCGGCTCTGCCACGGTGAAGGCCAGCACGATCCCCACGATGAACGCGCCAACCGCCCGGATCAGGCGGGTGCGCAATTCGGCCAGATGCTCAATCAGCGGCGCTGTGCTGTCGTCGATATCCTCGGACGCGCTCATGTCTTGGTCTCACTTTCTGACGTCGCCGACGTGTCTGTGGCAGCCAGGGCCGCCTCCGCTTCGGCTGCCTTGGCCTGGGCCTCTGCGGCCTCGCGTGCCTTGCGGTCCGCAGCGGCACGGGCAGTGGCCGCCTGGATCTTCTTGGCATCCTCAGCCCGCTCAGCGGCCAGTTTCCCGGTTTCACTGTCGGGGTCGAACTTGGTCGGGTCGATGGATTTTGCCATATCCTGCGCGGCCTGTTTGACGCCGTCCATTGCGGTATTGACCGGGTTGGCCGCCGCTTTCAGCCCCTTGGCCATCTCATTGACGCCCGCCTCATCGGCAGCGTCATTCATGGCCCGGCTGAATTCGCGCGCCATGCCCTTGGCCTTGCCCACGAACCGTCCGACATTGCGGAACAAAACCGGCAGGTCCTTGGGCCCGACAACAATCAGCGCCACAACGCCGATAACCATGAGTTCGGTCCACCCAAGATCAAACATCGCGGCTTAGACCTTGTCTTTTTCGGTCTCGGGCGTCACGTCGCGCGCGGTCTCGGCGGTGGTCTCTTCTTCCAGCTCCTTGGTGCTGTCGTTCACGCCCTTTTTGAAGGCGGTGATGCCTTTGCCGACCTCACCCATCAGCGAGGAAATCTTGCCGCGGCCAAAGAGGACCAGAACCACAACGGCGATGAGCAGCAGGCCGGGAAGGCCGATATTGTTAAGCATGAGAGCGTCTCCTTCTGCGGCAGATCCGCCGGGAGACGGTCTGCGTTGTTGTTTGACCTGTTTTTAAGCGCCGAGCCCCCGGCGGGAAAAGCGGTGAGACATCGGCAGGGGCGTGGATTCCACCCAAAACTGCATTTTTGCGCGCTGCTGAAAACACAACTGACAGGTTTATGTCAGTTGGACTGCTCTACACCACCCCCATCACAGCATTCAAGGAGAGACGTGATGAGCAAACATGTTGCAGAGATTGTGACCTTCAAACTGGCCGAAGGTGTGAGCGAGGCGGAATTCATCGTGCTGAGCCAGGCCAGCGAATCCTTCGTTCGCGCCCAGCCCGGATTTGTTCACCGACAGCTGAGTTGCGGCGAGGACGGGCGCTGGACCGATTATGTCATCTGGGCAGACATGGAAACCGCCAAGTCGGTCGCGGCTGAGTTCCACAAGCAGGACTTCTGCGCCAGCCTGATGCAGGCGATTGCCGAGGGCACTGCGCAGATGCGTCATGAGGAGGTACAGTGGAGCATGGCCTCCTGAGGGGCGCAAGCCAGGCTCAGGTCAAGTACGGAGGGTGGATGCGCTGCATCCGCCCTCTATCCGGCGGGGGGCGTCAATCACTGCGCGTGGTGTCGGGCCTTGACCTCCTCCCCGCGCCGTTCCAAGGCTAGATCATGCGCCGTACTGATCGCCTCTTTGATATTATCCAGATCCTGCGCGACGGGAAATTGCACCGCGCACAGGATATCGCCGAACGGCTGGAAGTCTCGACCCGGACGATCTACCGCGACATGGATACGCTGGTTGCCAGCGGTGTCCCGGTGGAGGGCGCACGAGGGGTCGGCTATATGGTGCGCGAAGCGATCACGCTGCCGCCGCTGACGCTGACTGCGGAGGAGCTGGAGGCGCTGAACCTGGGCATGGCGATTGTGGCCGAGGCCGCCGATCCGGATTTGAAGGCCGCCGCCGAGAGGCTGGCCGCCAAGGTGGACGCGGTGCTGCCCGAAGGCACCATCGCCGAGGCGGATGCGTGGAAGTTTGCCGTCTACCCCTTTGCCGATGCTGCGCGGGGCTTTACGCATATGCCAACCTTGCGCGCCGCGATAAAGGCCCGCCAGAAGCTGCATCTGACCTATCGCCGCATTGATGAGACGCTGACAGAGCGCGTCATCCGCCCCTTGCATATGGAGTATTGGGGCCGGGTCTGGACGCTGACCGCCTGGTGCGAAACGCGTGGCGATTTCCGGGTGTTCCGTGTCGACCTGATCGAGGCGGCCAAACCCCTGCCCGAGCTGTTCGTGGATGAGCCGGGCAAACGGTTGATGGACTACCAGCCCTATGCCGACTCGTCCGATGCCGCTGCGGGGCCAACGACCGGCTGATGGATGTAGCTCAGCTGCCGGTCGGGAAGACGAAGCAGCGGTTGCGCCGAACCGTGAGCCACATCACCCGGCCTGCATCCGGCAGGAACACATTGGGCACTGTCGCCTTCAGCACGCTGCCATCGAAATCCATGCGAAATTCAACCAGGCTCTCATGCCCTAGAAAGCGCGCCCGCTCGACCACGCCGCGTGCGGCTACCCCGTCGCTGGGGGTCGGGTGCGGGCCGCGCCCGTTCCGATCAAAATCAATGCGCAGATGTTGGGGGCGGAACACGATGTCGACCTTGGTGCCATCAGGCACGCCCGGCGCCAGAAACTGACCAAAGGGCGTTTCGGCCAGAGCGCCGTTCACTTCGGCATGAAGAACATTGGTGTCGCTGAAGAACCCCACCGCCGCACGATCGACCGGACGGGTATAGACATTATAGGGCGCCCCCTGCTGCACGATCTTACCGGACCGCATCAGCGCAATCTCATCAGCCATCCGCATCGCCTCTTCCGGCTCATGGGTGACCAGCAGGACGGCAGCATCCTCTTCCTTCAGCAATGTCAGGGTCTCGTCGCGAATGCCGTCGCGCAGGCGATTGTCCAGCCCGGAGAACGGCTCATCCATCAGCATGATGCGCGGCTTGGGCGCCAGCGCGCGGGCCAGGGCCACCCGCTGCTGTTCGCCGCCCGACAGCTGATGGGGGAATTCGTCGATATATTGCGACAGCGACACCTTCTGCAGCAGCTCCTGCACCCGGAGGCGTTTCTCGTCCTTGCTGCCCTTCAGTCCGAAGGCGACATTGTCGGCCACGCTCAGATGCGGGAACAGGGCAAAGTCCTGAAACATAAGCCCGATTTCCCGGCGTTCGGGCGGAACGCGGAACACGGTGTCGCAGATCAGCTTGCCATCGACGTAAATCTCGCCGCTGTCCTGCATCTCGACGCCGGCAATCATCCGCAAAGTGGTGGATTTGCCGCAACCCGAAGGCCCCAGAAGACAGGTCACCTGACCGGCCTGGATCTGTAGCGACACGTCATCCACCACCGCCCGCCCGTCAAAGAAGCGCCGCAGGTTGCGGATCTCCAGACGTGGTGCGGTCACGGCGGGTCTATCGGTGCCAACCATCGGATCAAGGGGGGCAGATGTCATGCGACCTCGTAACTGGTTTCTGATCAAAACGATCTGGTTTAGCTCGCAGATATCAACCCCGCTGCCCCCATGCAAGGGAACGGGGCGCGGCGCGACAGATCGCGCTTTGGATCGGGCAAACTCACCGCTGACGGAGGGGCAGCTGGCAGAGGGTAAACCGAGGGCTGACTGCTAGCTCATAGGCTCCAGCAGATCAAAGGTGAGATCATCCCGCACCCGGCCATTGACCAGCAACTCCAGCCGATGCGGCCCCGGCACCAGCGTAAAGGTGCTGGCCCCGGCTTTCAGCGGATGGCGCTTGCTGAGACGGGTGCCGCCATCGGAGATCGCCGTCTGTTTCAGTTTGAAGACCTTCGCCGAGACCTTGCCTCCGGGGCGCTGGAAATGCAGGCGATAATCCACCAGCACAGGGGCGCCGGGCGCGCCGTCCAGATGGCAGTCAAATTGCAGGGCTCCGCCGATACGGACCGGCTCCTTGGCAAGCGCCAGCGTCGCCTTGACGGCGGTCTCGGGATCATAGCCCAGCATCTGCATGGCGCCTGTATGACCCTCTTTGACGAGACCGCGCAGGGCATGGGCCGTGATCCAGGCCAGCTCCTCCGGGCGCTGCTGGTCGGCCGCCTGCCAGCTGCGTAGCCGGTCCAGCACCAGTTCCGGCTCCTTTTTCGAGATGTCATTCAGGTGGTTGGCGACCGAGCGGGTGACATAGCGGGTGGGATCTGCGTGAAGCTGATCCAACAGCGGCAAGGGCTGCGCAAGAGTCAGCGGTACCGACTGCCCCCAGGGCAGCCTTGGACGGGTGCCCTCGCTCACCAGACGGCGGACATGATAATTGTCGCTCGTGGCCCAGTTCTGCATCTCTGCCAGAGTCAGATCGGTCCAGCGGGTCAAAAAGGGACGTATCGCCCATTCCATCGAGAACCGCTGCGTGATGTCGCGGAGCAGCTGCAACGACAGCTCCGGCGCCTGGTCCAGCCCGCGCAGCACCACAAATTCCCCCAAAGGCGCAAATATGAAATCACCGAAGTCATCATCGCTCAGGCTTGGGTCCAGAGGCGGTGGCAAGGCGCGCCGCAACACCGGTGCTGCGGCCTCCAGATCCTCCGGTAGGTGGCGGGCCAGCACATCGGCAATCAGCGCGATGCGCTGCTTCAGCTCCAGATCGGGCAGATCCGCCATCACCTCGGACACAAATCTGTCCGCTTCAAACCCCGGGTCCGCCGCCGCAAAGAGACCCGCGAGATAGCGGGTCTTCTCAAGATTAAATAACTGATCCTTCAGCGAAAAACCGGATGCCACGCTGTCGCCCCCATCAGATGGTCATATTGGTGGCGCCGCCATCCAACAGGATGTTCTGGCCAATGATAAAACCCGCATGCTGGGAGCAGAGAAAGGCGCAGGTAGCGCCAAATTCCTGCCGCGTGCCGTAGCGCCCGGCGGGAATGCTGGCGGCGCGCTGTTCGGCCGCTTCCTCAAGCGATATCCCCTGTTGCTGGGCCACGCCCGTATCCAGCGAGACCGCGCGGTCAGTGGCATGGATGCCGGGAAGCAGATTGTTGATGGTCACGCCCCTGGACGCGACCTGGCGAGAGGTGCCTGCCACATAGCCGGTTAGCCCGGTGCGCGCCGCATTGGAGAGGCCCAGAACCGGAATCGGTGCCTTCACCGACTGTGAGGTGATGTTGACGACACGGCCCCATCCGCGTTCCATCATGCCGGGGACCAGCGCCCTGATCAGCGCGATCGGCGTCAGCATGTTGGCATCCAGCGCCCTGATGAAATCATCACGGCCCCAATCGGACCACATGCCCGGTGGCGGCCCGCCCGCGTTGGTGACAAGGATATCGACGCCCTCTGCCGCGGCGATAACCTCGGCCTGCCCTGCCTCGGTGGTGATGTCAGCAGCAATGGATTCGACATTGACACCATGCACATCGCGGATCGACTGGGCCGACGCCAGAAGCGCCTCTTCGCCGCGCGCGTTCATCACCAGATCCACGCCCGCCTCGGCCAGAGCCTCAGCACAGCCCAGCCCCAGCCCCTTGCTGCTGGCACAGACCAACGCCCGCTTTCCCGACAATCCCAAATCCATCAGATCTCTCCCTGTTACGACGCGTCGTCGTCCGCCTGTCAGCTGCCCGATGGGCTGATGTGGCGGACCGGATCACGCATCTGTTCTGTTGCCCGAAGCTTGCACGCTCGCCCCGGGATTGACCAGCCCCGATGCCATCAGCGACCCGGTGGTCGTCCCCTGCCCTGCCGGCTTTGGCAGCTTCCCCTTGCGGCTTCGCAAAACCACCCCGCTCTGGTCCGCATCTCGCCACATTTCGCCGCAAGATAGAAGGTCATACGCGCAGGATGCGCACACGATACTGGTTAGGTTATTCATGCTGACACAGCTGCATCAGAGCCCCGTTGCCGCCCAGATTCTTGCTGTTTTTCCTGCCGCCGATTTCTGCGTCGAGATGGGCGCGAATATGGGCGATGGGCTTGGGGTATATGATGACCTGCATCTGGACGACGTCTATCAGCTGATGCGCGACGCGCCACCGCGCCAATTGTCGTTGACCGCACGCGCGGACGGGCAGCTTGTTCTTGGTCAGGACAGCGCAACAGGTGCACCCGGTGCCCGGCTGCATCTGGATTGCCTGTTAACGCTGATGCCGGATATCGGCGCCAATGTGGAGGCGCTGGTGGTGGTTGAGGTCGATGACGACGGGTTGATCGCGGCGATCTATCTGCTGCCGCTTGCCCCCTTGCTGCCGCAGACCGGCTATACCCTTGTGCGCAAGACCCGCGAGGGCACGCGCCAGCGGCTTGCACAGCTGGCCTGTGTCTCCTTCACGCGCGGAACACATATCACCCTAGACACCGGCGCCCAGCGACCGATTGAGGATCTACAGGTAGGCGACCGGGTTCTGACCCGCGATGCCGGTGCCCAAGTGGTGCGCTGGATCGGCCAATGCACCAGCCGTGCGGTTGGAGAAATGGCTCCGATCCTGATCCGGGCCGGGGCGCTCAACAACGCAAATGACCTGCTTGTCAGCCCGGACCACCGGTTGCTGGTGCATCGCTGTCGTGATGGTCGCCGCCGTGGCCGACCAGATCAGCTGGTGCGCGCACGCGAACTGGTCAATGGCATCGACATTGTCGAACGAACCGGCGGCTTCATCGACTATTTCCAGCTGCTGTTTGATCGCCACCAGATCATCTTTGCCGAAGGGATCGCCGCTGAGAGCCTGCTGCTTGATCCGCTGACACGGGCTGCGCTGCCGCAGGAGAAGCTGATCCGCACGCCGGGCCTGATCCCCGGTCAACCACCGCGCATCTCGGGCCTGGAGCCGCGCCCGATGTAAACACGCTGGTATATGGCCCCTTCGCGCCGGGATGTGCGGGGCCGCAACAGATGCCCGGGAACTGGGCGAGAGGCGAAGCGAGTTTACGATTACTGATAGAATTGCCCCTACAATTCAACCATATGGGGAATTCTCTCCTTATGGACTCTATGGGACTTTGCCTGACGATGACAAAACAGCAACTGGTGCAGCGCTGGTTTTTCGAGGTCTGGGAGAAACGCAACATGGCCGCGTTTGCCGAGATGCTGGCCCCCTCTCTGGATACGACCGAACTGCTCGACGGGCTCCCCAATCCACGTCAGGACTATCCTGTCCTGATTGACGTCGTTCACAAGCTTGCGGGCAAATTCCGCGTTCAGATCCTGCAGTATATCGAGGATGGCGACTGGACCTCGACACGCTATCTGCTGACCTCTGATGGCCCGGACGGGATGACGCCGGTCAGTGCCGAGGGGATCATGATGATTCGGTTTACGGACGGCAAAATCGCCGAGCTGAGTTCCAAGTTCGATGCCTTCACCTTTTTTGAACAGCTGGGTCAGCTGCCGCCAGATGCCATGCCGGCCTGCCTTGGAGGGCAGACGCTGGTCTGGGAGTAAACAGCCGGTCTCAGCTATCAGGACCGCGACGCAACGGCTGTCGCCCTGTTTTTCTTGCCTCGGCCCGCCATCCTGATATACGCGCGCTCATGCTCGATATCGTCCCAAACCGCCCCGACCTGCCGGCTGAAATTGCCCGGCGCCGCACCTTTGCGATCATTTCGCATCCGGATGCCGGCAAAACCACGCTGACTGAAAAGTTCCTGCTTTATGGCGGTGCTATTCAGATGGCGGGTCAGGTGCGCGCAAAAGGCGAGGCACGGCGCACGCGGTCGGACTTCATGCAGATGGAGAAGGACCGCGGGATCTCCGTCTCAGCCTCGGCCATGTCGTTTGACTACAGCAGCTACCGCTTCAATCTGGTGGACACACCCGGTCACTCCGATTTCTCGGAAGATACCTATCGCACGCTGACTGCGGTGGACGCGGCGGTGATGGTGATCGACGGTGCCAAGGGTGTGGAAAGCCAGACCCAGAAGCTGTTTGAGGTCTGCCGCCTACGCGACCTGCCGATTCTGACGTTCTGTAACAAGATGGACCGGGAGAGCCGGGACACCTTTGAGATCATCGACGAGATCCAGCAGAACCTTGCGATTGACGTGACGCCCGCCAGCTGGCCGATCGGCGTTGGCCGTGATTTCATCGGTTGTTACGACATGCTGCGCGACCGGCTGGAACTGATGGACCGCGCGGATCGCAACAAGATCGCCGAAAGCATCGCGATTGAGGGGTTGGACGATCCCAAGCTGGCCGAGCATGTGCCTGCACATCTGCTTGAGAAGCTGCTGGAAGAGGTCGAAATGGCCCGCGAGCTGCTGCCTGCACTGGATCCGCAATCGGTGCTTGAGGGGCATATGACGCCGATCTGGTTCGGCTCGGCGATCAATTCCTTTGGCGTGAAGGAACTGATGGATGGCATCAGCACCTACGGACCCGAGCCGCAGCCACAATCGGCGCTGCCGCGCCAGATTGCGCCGGATGAGACGAAGGTTGCCGGTTTTGTATTCAAGGTGCAGGCCAATATGGATCCCAAGCACCGCGACCGTGTGGCCTTTGTCCGGCTGGCCTCGGGCCATTTCAAACGCGGTATGAAGCTGACCCATGTGCGCTCAAAGAAGCCGATGGCCATCTCCAACCCGGTGTTGTTCCTGGCCTCTGACCGCGAGCTGGCCGAGGAAGCCTGGGCTGGTGACATCATCGGCATCCCGAACCACGGCCAGCTGCGCATCGGCGACACGCTGACCGAAGGAGAGGCGCTGCGTGTCAGCGGCATTCCGTCCTTTGCGCCGGAACTGTTGCAGGGGGTGCGCGCGGGTGACCCGATGAAGGCCAAGCACCTGGAAAAGGCGCTGATGCAATTTGCCGAGGAAGGTGCCGCAAAGGTCTTCAAACCCTCGATCGGCTCCGGCTTTATCGTGGGTGTGGTCGGCCAGCTGCAATTCGAAGTGCTGGCGAGCCGTATCGAGATGGAATACGGCCTGCCGGTGCGCTTCGAAGCCTCGCAGTTCACCTCGGCCCGCTGGGTCAGTGGCGATAAGACCGCGCTTGATAAATTCATCAACACCAACAAGCAGCACATTGCCCATGACCATGACGGCGACGTGGTCTATCTGACCCGCCTGCAGTGGGATATCGACCGTGTAGAGCGCGACTATCCAGACTTGAAACTGACGGCGACCAAGGAGATGATGGTTTAAGACCAGCACCCTGACACATAGGTGACATCAGACCCCGCCATGGATATCGACAACGAAACCTATCCTGGCGGGTTCTACAGCCTGCTGCGCCAGCTTGAAAAAAAAGAGACCCCCTTCATAGATCCGGCGTCGGCGCTGCCGCCGGTGGATGTGGATCTCTCGTCGCTGCTCGCCCCCCTGCCCGAGGCCGCACTACAGTCACCAGAGGACGATCTGCCCAGTCGGCATATCGCGCGGAAATGGGAGGCCCTGCGAGCCGAGTTCGCAGGCCAGCCCGAACTTTGGGCACGACATGCGCTGTGCATCGCGATTCTGCGGCGCCGGGATCCGCCAGAGCAAGCGCGCAGCCTCTTTCTGCGGATCTGGCGCGAACAGGGCCCGATGCTCGCCGCCGAGCTGCCCACACGCTGGTTGATTTCCGCCGCCGCCACCTTTGCCGATCATGGGGATACCATGGAGCAGCGGCTTGGTGGTCAGGGGCTCCAGATGCTGTTTCACCTGATCGCACTGCACGATAGCGAACGTCGGCTGTCAGGACGGCCGACCGACAGCGGATTTCCTCGGGTGAAAGGCAAGAAGCTTGATGATATCGGCTTTGGCATGAAGCCCTATCACCTGCCCCACGGAGATCTGGATCGGTACATGCTGGCGCGGCTCTGGCGCCAGGTCGAGGACGATGCCGTGCTGCGCCCGCTTGGTGTGCGGATGCTGCGAATGGTCATGGACGATCCCCGCAGCATTTTCGGCCGCATTCAGCGGTACAAGAAACCCCGCAAATCATGAGCAGGCCCAGCGATCCGAAATGGGGCATCGTCAGCACGATCAAGGCCGATGCAGAGACCATCCTGAATTTCGCCGCCTATCATCTGGATCTGGGGGCCCATCGGCTTCATCTCTATCTGGATGCGCCGAATCTTGAGGCCTATCCGCATCTGAAAGCACATCCAAAGGTGCGGGTCACCACCTGCGACGACAGCCACTGGAGCCAGCGCAAGAAACCGCGCCCGAAGATGCACCAGGCGCGCCAGACGATGAATGCGACCCATGCCTACGGCCGGATCCAGGCCGATTGGGTCGCCCATATAGATGTGGATGAATTTCTCTGGCCCCATATCTCGGCAAGAGGTGCGAGGCCGCAGATTGGCGAAATACTGGCTGCCCTGCCCGCTGAAACCGATGTCTTGCGGATGCGCCCGCTGGAAGCGCTTGCTGGGCGGGTGGATATGTATAAATCCATGATTGCCAGTGCAGCCGACCGCGAACAGCAGGTCCGCGCGATCTATCCCGAATTTGGTGTCTTCCTGAAAGGCGGGTTCCTCAGCCATACTGCGGGCAAGCTGTTCGCCCGCACCGGCCTGCCTGACATTCAGTTCCGAATCCACAACCTGTTCCAGCATGGTGAAAAAAACACGCGCGAGCAGGAGCAGAACGCCCTGCAGATCTGTCATCGCCACGCCCCGAGCTGGGAGGCCTGGCAGGACAGCTATCGGTTCCGGCTCAAGCAGGGCTCTTATCGTCCGGGTCTGGCTGCCGGGTTTTCGCGCAACCTCGGCGGGTTGAACACCCATGATCTGCTGTCGATGATCGAGGAAGAGCACGGTTCTGAAGGGCTGAAGCGTTTCTTTGGTGAAATCAACGCAGAGGCGCCAGACATCTATCAACGGCTGCAAAAGCGTGGGATGATCCACCACTGCCCGCTGGATCTGACCGCCAAACGGCGTGAACATTTCCCGCAATTTGAATAAACTGTTTCGAGTTTGCCCGTTTTTCAATCAATACGCGCCGAAAACCCGGCTTCGTTTGACGATTGCAGCGGATTTTGCTATGCCCCGCGCAAGCCGATAGAGACAGGACGCAAGACCATGCGGAATCGGCCCTGACATACACGCGCGGGCCAGGTCAGTGTCCGCAAAAACGGACGCATATGACAAAATTTTCAGATCTGAACCTGAACCCTAAAGTCCTCAAAGCGATTGAGGAAGCGGGTTACGAAACCCCCACCCCCATTCAGGCAGGGGCGATTCCGCCCGCCTTGGAAGGGCGCGATGTGCTGGGGATCGCACAGACCGGCACCGGCAAGACGGCTTCGTTCACCTTGCCGATGATCACTCTGCTGGCGCGTGGCCGCGCGCGTGCGCGGATGCCGCGCAGCCTGGTGCTTTGCCCCACGCGGGAGCTGGCAGCCCAGGTGGCGGAGAACTTCGACACCTATACCAAACACCTGAAACTGACGAAGGCCCTGCTGATCGGCGGTGTCTCTTTCAAGGAACAGGACACGCTGATCGACAAGGGGGTTGACGTTCTGATCGCAACGCCCGGTCGCCTGCTCGACCATTTCGAGCGCGGCAAGCTGATCCTGTCTGACGTCAAGGTGATGGTGGTGGATGAAGCCGACCGTATGCTCGACATGGGGTTCATCCCCGATATCGAACGCATCTTCGGCCTTACGCCCTTCACCCGTCAGACCCTGTTCTTCTCGGCCACCATGGCGCCGGAGATCGAGCGGATCACCAATACCTTCCTCTCCGCCCCGGAGCGTGTCGAAGTGGCGCGGCAGGCAACCACCTCTGAGAATATTTCCCAGGGTGTTGTACTGTTCAAAGCCTCGCGCCGCGATCGTGAAGGCAGCGAGAAACGGAAGCTTCTGCGCCACCTAATTGATCAGGAAGGCGAGAAATGCACCAATGCGATCATCTTCTGCAACCGTAAGACGGATGTGGATATCGTTGCTAAATCGCTGAAGAAATACGGCTATGACGCGGCGCCGATCCACGGTGATCTTGATCAGAGCCAGCGCACCAAGACGCTGGAAGGCTTCCGCGAAGGGTCGCTGCGCTTTCTGGTGGCATCTGATGTGGCCGCCCGCGGGCTTGATGTGCCCAGCGTCAGCCATGTGTTCAACTTCGATGTGCCGAGCCATGCCGAGGACTATGTTCACCGCATCGGCCGGACGGGTCGCGCAGGCCGTAACGGCACCGCGATGATGATCTGCGTGCCCAAGGACGAAAGGAACCTCGAAGATATCGAGCGCCTTGTCCAGAACGAGATCCCGCGTCTTGAGAACCCGCTGAAAAAGGCCGAACCAGCGGCAAAAGACAGCAAGGACGCAGCGACCGGCGAGACCACAGAGCGCAAGACCCGCAGCCGCAGGTCTTCCACCCGTGCATCGGCTGCCAAGGAATCGGCCGCCAAGGAAGAGACCGCAGCGCCAGAGGCACAGGCCAAGGATACCCCGACAGCTGAAGCCAAAGCGGCAACGCCGGAGCAGCCGCAAGGCGAGCAGGAGAAGCGCAGCGATAGCCGCTCTTCCTCCCGTCAGAAATCGGCTGAGAAACCCTCCGCCCCCAAGACCGGGCAGAAGGGCAACCAGAAATCCGGCCGGGGACGTGGTGGCAACGACCGCAACAATGTGGTTGGCATGGGCGACCATATGCCGAGCTTTATCGCTCTCAGCTTTGCCGAGCGCCGCGCCGGCTAAACTGGCTACCGCATAGTCGTATTCCGAAGGGCTGCCTCTTGGGGCGGCCCTTTTTCATATGTGTGATCAGGAACCTGACCGCAAACAGCGCCCGATTTGCTCTCATGAGCTTTGCACTTGCAGCATGGCAGGATTGCCCATTTTTGCAGATGTCGCCCCCGGCAGGAACGCCTATCTGGAGGGCAACAAGACGTACTTAAGCAAGATGAGACCCGCCATGAACAACCTTGAGTTCCCCACTGTGACCGCCGACGAAATCCGCGCCATCGAAGCCCGCGCACATGAGCTGCGCGCACAGGCGATGGCTTCCTTCCTGCGCAGCCTGGGCCGCGGGATCGTCAGCGTGCCCGGCAAGCTTGCAGCGCTGCTGTCGCGCCCCCGGCACGCCTGACCCCATCCGCAGCGACGCCTGCGCAGTATTGATTGACGGTTGCTCCTAGCAGCCGAACAAAGCCCCGGCCCCACCCGCCGGGGCTTTTTCTATAAAGCGCGTGGGCTGTGGCCCACAGGGCCGATGTGCACATAAAAAAGGCCCGCCACAGAAACTGCGGCGGGCCTGTCTATCAACTTGATCCGAAGCGATCAGCGCATCCGGCTGACCACCACGGTAACTTCCGGTTTCTTGCCAATCTCGTTCTGTGCTGTCTGGCGGGCAACGCGGCGAAGGTTTTCTTCCAGCTTGTCGTCATCGCGCAGTGTTTTGGCACCGGCGCGCATGATGAACTGGTTGAGATCCTCTTCCATCACCTCGACCAGCGCGGCATTGGAGCGGCCTGTCTCGGCCAACCCCTTGATATCGCACCAGGGTTCGCCCAATGGCTCATCTTCCTCGTCAAGAATGACGGTGACGATGACATGGCCGTTCAGCGCCATGCGAATCCGGTCCCGGACCACGCCATCCAGCGCACCGTATTTGACCGACCCATCCAGATAGGTGCGGCCGGTGTCGACATAATCCACGACCTTGGGGCGATCACCGGTCAGGTCCATCATCATGCCGTTGACCACAACCGCGCTGGCAATGTCCTTGGCCTCGCCGAGACGGGCGTGCTGGCGCAGGTGACGGTGCTCGCCGTGCATCGGGATCAGCATCTGCGGCTTGATGATATCGTGCATCCGCTCCAGATCGGGGCGGTTTGCGTGACCGGAGACATGGTAGAGACCGGAGCTGTCGTCGACCACATCCACACCCTTTTCGGAGAACTGGTTGATTATGCGAATGACGCCACGCTCATTGCCCGGAATGGTCTTTGAGGAGAACAGGAACAGGTCGCCCTCCTTCACCTCGATCCCGCGATACTTGCCGCGCGCCAGCTGGGCGGACGCCGCACGGCGTTCGCCCTGGCTACCAGTCACGATCAGCATCAGGTTCTCACGCGGCAGCTCTTGCGCGGCCTCGACACTGACCACCTTCGGAAAGTCCTTGAGCACGCCGGTTTCGGTGGCGGCTTCGATCATGCGCTGCATGGCGCGGCCCAGCAGCACGATGGAGCGCCCGGCCCGCTGACCGGCCTCGGCGAGGGTTTTCACCCGCGCGACATTGGAGGCAAATGTGGTGGCAACCACCATCCCCGCGGCCTCGCCCACCAGGCGGGTGATCTCGGGTCCGACATCGACCTCAGACCGGCCCGGATGCAGCGAGAAGACATTGGTGGAGTCGCAGACCAGCGCCTTGACGCCATCCTTGGCAATCTCGCTCCACATGTCGGGATCAAACGCCTCGCCGACAATCGGCGTCGGGTCGGTTTTGAAATCACCAGTGTGAACGACCCGCCCCGCAGGCGTGTCGATCACCAGACCGCCACTCTCCGGGATGGAATGTGAGATCGGTGCAACGCCGATGGTAAACGGCCCCAGTTTGGTGACCTCTGGCCATGCGGAGACGGTTTTCACCTCTTCGCTGTCCAGACCGGCCTCATCCATCTTCCGGCGCGCCAGATTTGCGGTAAAGGCACGGGCATAAATTGGCACATTCAGGTCACGGTAGAGATGCGCCACGGCGCCGATGTGATCCTCATGGGCGTGGGTGATGAACACCCCCTCCAGCTGGTCGGCCCGTTCCTTCAGCCAGCTGATGTCCGGCATGATCAGATCCACGCCGGGCGTGCTGTCCATGTCCGGGAAAGTAACGCCAAGATCAACCAAGACCAGGCGTTCCTTGCCCGGTTTGCCGTAGCCGTAGATATAGGCGTTCATACCAATTTCGCCTGCCCCGCCGAGGGGCAGGTAGATTAAACGTTCAGTGCTCATCCTCGAGACCGTTATCCTTATTATATTTGTGTATGATCTGTAGCCCATGCATCGTGAGATCATCCTCAAATGCGTCAAACAGATCTGCTGTTTGCTGGAACAAAGGCGCCAGCCCGCCTGTCGAGATTACTTTCATCGGCACGTCGCGCTCCGCTTTGATGCGGGCGCAGATTTCGCGCACCAGTCCTACGTATCCCCAGAACACACCTGACTGCATACATGCAACCGTATTGGTGCCGATCACCGACTGGGGTTTGGAAATATCCACATGCGGCAGAGCCGCTGCTGCCTGATGTAGGGCTTCCAGGCTCAAATTCACCCCCGGCGCAATCACACCGCCGATATAGGCGCCATCCTCGGCCACCACGTCAAAGGTTGTCGCCGTGCCAAAATCGACGACGATGAGGTTGCCGCCATATTTGTCAAACCCGGAGACTGTATTGACCAAACGGTCCGGGCCGACATTGGTTCCCTGATCAACCCGCACCGCAACCGGCAGCAGGCAGTCAGGCTTACCCACCACCAGGGGGCGGGTGTGGAAGTAACGATCCGCCAGCACCCGCAGATTGAACACCACGCGCGGGACCGTGGAGGAGATGATCATATCGGTGATATCCGCTTCGATCCCCTGTAGCCGTATCAGCGTATTGAGCCAGACAAAATACTGATCCGCCGTGCGCCGCCAATCGGTGGCGGTACGCCAGGTGCCGATGAAATTCTCCCCGTCCCAGATTGAGAAGACAGTATTGGTGTTGCCGCAATCGACTGCCAAAAGCATGACCTGCCCCGTTCCTATGCCCTAGAAAAAGATATCCGCCGCCGGAATGCTGACACGGCCCTTGGCGGTGTTTAGGACAAGGTTGCCGCCGCCGTCCACTGTCTCAAAGGTGCCTTCGGTTTCGGAGTTCATGGTGCGGGCCACCACCACCTCGCCCAGGCGCGCAGCACGGGCCAGCCAGGCTGTGCGGATCGGCTCGAACCCATAGGTGACAAACTGTCGTTCATAGCGGTCATAGGCGACAGCAAGCGCGGTCAGGAACGCCTCTGGGGTGACCTGGACCCCGGTTTCCGACAGCAGCGAGACAGGCCAGACAGCACCCGGTTCCAGCCATTCCTGCATCGGCGTCTCGATCAGATTGACACCAATCCCGATCGCAAGATGTGTCACACCGGCGGCGGCCCCCGCGCTTTCCAGCAGGATCCCCGCCAGCTTGCCACCATTCAGCAGCACGTCATTGGGCCATTTCAGTGCAAGTCCAGCCGTCTCGCCGCAGAGCGCGACACAGGCATCATAAAGCGCCAGCGCCGCAACAAAGCTGCGCAGCGCCACCTGATCGGGCGGCCCCTCCGGCCGCATGACGAGTGTTGCGGCAAAATTCCCCTTGGGCTCCTTCCAGGCACGGCCACGGCGCCCCCGCCCCTTTGTCTGGCGTTTGGCCATGATCCATTCAGGGCCGGTCAATGTGGGCGCGCGTCGCGTCGCCTCATCGAGGGTGCTGTCCACCTCCTCAAGCAGGCTCCGCCCGTATCCCTCTGGCCAATCACTCATGATGCTGTCCCTTCAAGGCAAAAAGGCCCGGTCCGCAGACCAGGCCTTTGTGTGTTCTGTGTCGAAACCGTCAGTTGACCAGCGTGGCAGCCGCCGCAGCCGCTGCACCCTCGATGCCGAACATGTTGATGATCCCAAGAAGCATCACGGCCGCCGAGGCCATCAGGAACCCCCAGAGGATCGGCGAGCGGTTGGTTTCCAGCTCCTCGCCCTCTTCACCGAAATACATGTAGTACACGATGCGCAGGTAGTAGAACGCGCCGATAACCGATGCGATCACACCGGCAATCGCCAGCCACGCCATATCCGCCTGATAGGCCGCATTAAGCACATAAAGCTTGCCGAAGAAGCCCAGCATTGGCGGTACACCCGCCAGAGAGAACAACAGGATCAGCATCGCCAGCGCCTTGCCCGGCTCGCGACGGGAGTAGAGGTTGAGCGCGCGAATGTCAGTGATCGGCTTACCGTCCTTCTCCATCATCAGGATGAAGGCAAAGGTGCCGATATTCATCGAGACATAGATCGCCATATAGACCAGCAGCGCCTGCACGCCATAGGCGGTGCCCGCGGCGAGGCCCATCAGCGCATAGCCCATATGGGCGATCGAGGAATAGGCCATCAGACGCTTGATATCGCGCTGGCCGATGGCGGCAACGGCCCCGACGAACATCGACAGCAGCGACAGAAGGGCCACAACCTGGCTCCAGTCCTGTACCGCATGACCAAATGCATCATGCAGCACGCGGGCGAACAGACCCATGGCCGCAACCTTCGGCGCCGATGCAAAGAATGCGGTAACCGGGGTTGGCGCGCCTTCGTAGACGTCAGGTGTCCACATGTGGAACGGCACGGCAGACACCTTGAACGCCATGCCGGAGATCAGGAAGACCAGGCCGAACAGCAGACCGACGGAGACTTCACCATGCTTGGCCACCGCGTAGATACCGGCAAAGTCGGTGGTCCCGGCAAAACCATAGACCAGCGATGCGCCATAGAGCAGCAAACCGGACGAAAGCGCGCCGAGCACGAAGTACTTCAGGCCGGCTTCGGTGGATTTTACACTGTCACGACGCAGCGAAGCCACGACGTAGAGCGCCAGAGACTGCAGCTCAAGGCCCATGTATAGCGACATCAGGTTGCCGGCCGAGACCATCACCATCATGCCCACCGCGCTCAGCGCGACGAGGATGGGATATTCAAAGCGCAACATGCCACGGCGTGACATGTAGTCCTGGCCCATGACCAGCACGGCAGAGGCCGACAGCAGGATGGCGACCTTGGCAAAGCGGGCAAAACCATCGTCGACGAACATGCCGTTGAATGCCTCGCGGCTGCCCGAGGATCCGGTGGCGATCCAGATGGCCAGCGCCGACATCAGACCGGCCATCAGCCAGATCAACGCCGGGGCCAGTTTGTCCTTGCCGGTGTAGACAGCGCCAAGGAGCGCCGCCATTGCGCTGAGCGCCAGAACAATCTCTGGCAGGATAACGGTGAGATCAGCTGGGATCATCGCCCACGCCCCCTTAGTGCGAAGCTATCTGGGTCGCCGGGGACAGGTCCGCGGCAGCCAGAGATTCATTGAAGTTTGCAATCAGCGCCTCGGTCGACGGGCTGATGATATCGGTGACAAGCGCCGGGTAGACGCCCAGAAGGATGGTCATCACCACCAGCGGTGCAAAGATGAACCGCTCGCGGGCAGTCATATCCTTGATGGTCTTGAGGCTGCCCTTGATCAGGTCGCCAAAGACCACGCGGCGGTAGAGCCACAGCGCATAGCCTGCCGAGAAGATGACACCGGTTGCGGCAACTGCTGCGACCCAGGTGTTCTTCTGGAAGGTGCCCATCAGCGTCAGGAATTCCCCGATGAAGCCCGAGGTACCCGGCAGGCCGACGTTCCCCATCGTGAAGAACATGAAGACCAGCGCATAGGCAGGCATACGAATGACAAGGCCACCATAGGCGTCGATGTCACGGGTGTGCATCCGATCATAGATGACACCCACGCAGAGGAAGAGCGCCGCCGAGATGAAGCCGTGGCTCAGCATCTGGAAGATCGCGCCATCAATGCCCTGCTGGTTCGCCGCAAAGATGCCCATGGTCACAAAGCCCATATGCGCCACCGAAGAATAGGCGATCAGCTTCTTCATGTCCGACTGCACCAGCGCCACCAGCGAAGTATAGACCACCGCAATCGCCGACATCCACAGAATCAGATCCGTCATTACGTCGGCCCCGACGGGGAACATCGGCAAGCTGAAGCGCAGGAAGCCGTAGCCGCCCATCTTCAACAGGATCGCCGCCAGCACCACGGAGCCTGCGGTCGGCGCCTGCACGTGCGCATCGGGCAGCCAGGTGTGCACCGGCCACATCGGCATTTTCACCGCGAAGGAGGCAAAGAACGCGAGGAACAACAGGGTCTGCATCCCACCAACGACATGCACTCCAAGAAGATCAAAGCCGGAGGCCGAGAAACTGTGCGTCAGCAGCTGGGCAATATCGGTGGTGCCTGCATCCGCGTACATAGCGACCATCGCCACCAGCATCAGCACCGAGCCAAAGAAGGTGTAGAGGAAGAATTTGAACGAAGCGTAGATCCGTTCCTTGCCGCCCCAGATGCCGATGATCAGGAACATCGGAATGAGGCCCGCCTCAAAGAACAGGTAGAACAGCACCAGATCGAGCGCCATGAACACGCCAAGCATCAGCGTCTCCAGCATCAGGAAGGCGATCATGTATTCCTTGACGCGGGTGTTCACACCCCAGCTCGCCAAAATGGTCAGCGGCATCACAAAGGTGGTGAGCATCACAAACAGCACCGAAATGCCATCGACGCCCATCTTGTACTTCAGGCCAAAGATCCATTCGGCCTCTTCCACAAACTGAAAGCCTGTGTCGGAGGGGTCGAACTGGAAATAGATGCCAAGGCTCACCAGGAAGGTGATCGTGGTGGCAAAAAGCGCAACAGACTTGGCGTTGCGCTGCGCCGCCTCATCCTCGCCGCGCAGGAACAGGGCCAGAATGGCCGCCGCAAGCGCCGGGATAAAGGTGACAATAGAAAGGAGATTGTCCATCAGTGCGCTCCTCCGCCGATCGACATCCAGGTAACCAGGGCAGCAATGCCCAGCACCATCCAGAAAGCATAGGTGAAAATGTAACCCGACTGTGCGCGACCGGCGAGGCGGGTGAAGAAGGGAATGATGCCCATGGCGATCCCGTTGAGCGCGCCGTCAATGGTTTTGCCGTCACCGCGCTTCCAGAAGAAGCGGCCGAGCATCAGCGTCGGTTTGACAAAGACAAAATCGTAGAGCTCGTCAAAATACCACTTGTTCTTGAGGAACAGGTAGAGCGGCTGCTGTTGCTTGGCGAGACGGCCCGGCAGGCTTGGGTTCACGATGTAGAACAGGATCGCCAGACCAAGGCCAAGCAGCATCGCGATAAAGGGCGAAACTTTCACCCATTTCGGAGCGGCGTGCGCGTCATCCAGCACAGTGTTGTCGGCACCGAAATACAGCGCGCCTTCGCCCGGCTGGCCTGCGAATACATAGTGATGCTCACCGGATGCGTCAGCGGTGCCGTGACCGTCATCCGCCGTGCTGGCATGGCTGTCATCAGCGCCGTGGCCCGAATCCGCTGCCGCATCGCCATGTGCCGCGGCTTCTGCCACTGGGATGCCGTAGAATTTGCCAACCTTATCAGCATGGCCGAAGAAGCTGTTATACCAGAGCATGCCCGAGAAGATCGCACCAAGGGCAAGCACACCCAGCGGGATCAGCATGACCATCGGGCTTTCATGCGCGTGATCATGCGTATGCTTGTCGCCGCGCGGCTTGCCGTAGAAGGTCAGGAAGATCAGGCGCCAGCTGTAGAAGGATGTCATTGCCGCCGCGATGACCAGCAGCCAGAAACCATACATCGACCCGCCAGCATAGGCGCTCTCGATAATGGCATCCTTGGACAGGAAGCCGGCAAAGCCAAAGTGGGTCAGCGGGATACCAACGCCGGTGATGGCCAGCGTGCCGATCATCATCGCCGCAAAGGTGTAGGGGATCTTTTTGCGCAGACCACCGTAGTTCATCATGTCCTGCTCATGGTGCATCGCGTGGATCACGGAGCCTGCACCAAGGAACAGCATCGCCTTGAAGAAGGCATGTGTGAACAGGTGGAACATCGCAGCGGAATACATGCCGACGCCAGCGGCCACGAACATGTAGCCAAGCTGTGAACAGGTGGAATAGGCGATCACGCGTTTGATGTCGGTCTGAACCAGACCCACAGTCGCCGCGAAGAAAGCCGTGGTTGCACCCAGCACGGTGATGAAGGTTGTCGCCTCGGGTGCGAACTCCATCAGCGGCGACATGCGGCAGACCAGGAAGACACCAGCGGTCACCATGGTGGCGGCGTGAATCAGTGCCGACACCGGGGTCGGGCCTTCCATCGCATCCGGCAACCAGGTGTGCAGGATCAGCTGAGCCGATTTACCCATGGCACCAATGAACAGCAAGACAGCAATCAGATTGGCGGCATTCCACTCCGACCAGAGAAAGGTCAGCTGGGTTTCCGCCAGCTGCGGCACAGCTGCAAAGATGTCATCAAAGTTGATGCTGTCGGTGAGGAAGAACAGGGCAAAGATACCCAGCGCAAAGCCAAAGTCACCCACACGGTTGACGATGAAGGCTTTCATCGCTGCCGCATTGGCCGAAGGCTTGCGGTAGTAGAAACCGATCAGCAGGTAGGAGGCAACGCCCACGCCTTCCCAGCCAAAGAACATCTGAACCAGATTGTCAGAGGTCACCAGCATCAGCATGGCAAAGGTGAAGAACGACAGATAGGCAAAGAAGCGCGGCTTGTAGCTCTCGCCGTCTTTCCACTGCGGGTCATGGGCCATGTAGCCAAAGGAATAGAGATGCACCAGCGAGGATACGGTGGTGACAACGATCAGCATGATCGCCGTCATCCGGTCCAGACGGATCGCCCAGGAGGTCGACAGCGAGCCGCTTTCGATCCAGCGCATGATCTCGATCGACTGGGTCACCCCGTCAAAGCTGAGGAAGACGATCCACGACAGAAGCGCCGACAGGAACAAAAGCCCGGTCGCGGTCCAAGTGGCTGCGGTCTCGCCGATGAACTTCCAGCCAAAGCCACAGATGATGGCCCCGACCAGAGGGGCAAAGAGAAGGATGGTTTCCATGACGCTTTAGCCCTTCATCACGTTGATGTCTTCCACGGCGATGGTGCCGCGGTTGCGGAAGAAGCAAACCAGGATCGCAAGGCCAATGGCGGCCTCAGCGGCGGCCACGGTCAGCACAAAGAGGGTGAAGACCTGGCCCACCAGATCCCCAAGGAAGCTGGAGAAGGCCACAAGGTTGATGTTCACCGCCAAGAGCATCAGTTCGATGCTCATCAGCAGGATGATGACGTTCTTGCGGTTCAGGAAGAGCCCGAAGATGCCGATGACGAACAGCGTCGCCGCGACGGTTAGATAATGCTCGAGTGTGATCATTGTCTCAAAGCCCCTGCCCCGGTTTCACATCCTTGAGTTCCATGGCCAAGGCCGGATCGCGCATCATCTGGGCGACAACGTCCTGACGCTTGACGTCGGTGCGGTGGCGCAGGGTCAGCACAATGGCGCCGATCATCGCAACCAGCAGGATCAGGCCGGAAAGTTGGAACAGAAGGAAATATTGATCGTAAATGATGAGGCCAAGCGCCTCGGTGTTATGCTGGTCGGTCGGGATCGGCTGGGCCAGCTGCGTGGCCGCCGCCGGTGCGGTTTCCCACACACCAAAAGCCATCACGAACTGCATAAGGATCACCAGACCGATGAGCAGCGCCAGCGGCATATAGCGCGCCATCTCTGCTTTCAGCTCGGCAAAATCCACGTCCAGCATCATCACCACAAAGAGGAACAGCACCGCAACGGCACCGACGTAGACGATGACCAGCAGCATGGCGACAAATTCGGCGCCCAGCAGCACGAACAGCCCGGCCGAGGAAATAAAGGCCAGGATCAGCCACAGCACAGAATGCACCGGCTGGCGGCTGATCACCGTGAACAGCCCGCCGGTGATGGCGCTGATGGCAAAGAGGTAAAAGGCAAAAACGCTCATGTTTCATCGTCCCCTTTGGCGTCCAGAACCTCTTGCGCCAGTTCCAGCGCGCGGGTCATGGCCGGGATGCCGGCAAACACCGACATCTGTCCGATCGTTTCAACGATCTCTTGTTTCTTAGCGCCCGCCTCCAGGGCGTGGCGTACGGTCTGGCGCACGGCTGAATCCGCCTGTGCGCCCTGCATTGTCAGCCCGGCCAATGTCAGCAGCAGCCGGGTTTTGGCATCCAGCCCGCCCTTGTTGACGGTATTGCCGAACATCATCTCCATGACATCCTTCGGCATCGTCGGCCAAAGCGCTTCAAACTCCTTGAACGCTCCGGTGGGAGAGAAGCTCTCCAACGCCGGGTTCAGGGCTTTGGCCATGTCCTGGGCCTGGGCCATCATGGCCTCAAATGGGTTCTTGGCATCGCTCATCGGTACGGCGCGTCCAGTTCGAGATTGCGCGCGATCTCGGCTTCCCAGCGCTCCCCGTTCGAAAGCAGCTTGTCCTTGTCATAGAACAGCTCCTCGCGGGTCTCGGTGGCGAACTCGAAGTTCGGGCCTTCGACAATTGCATCCACCGGGCAGGCTTCCTGGCAGAAACCGCAGTAGATACACTTCGTCATGTCAATGTCGTACCGCGTGGTGCGGCGGCTGCCGTCCTCGCGCGGTTCCGCGTCGATGGTGATCGCCTGCGCCGGGCAGATCGCCTCGCACAGTTTACAGGCAATGCAGCGCTCCTCGCCGTTCGGATAGCGGCGCAGAGCATGCTCGCCGCGAAAACGCGGCGACAGCGGGCCCTTCTCGTGCGGGTAGTTCAGGGTGGCTTTGGGGGCGAAGAAATACTTCATCCCCAGTTTGAAGCCGACCCAGAAATCCTGCAGCAGGAAGTATTTGGCGGCGCGGGTGTAGTCGATGTTCGCCATTGATCAGCCTCCCACGGTCCAGCGGGCGAAGATGCCCCAGAACCAGTCAAATTTTGCAGCAAAGGATACGAAGACCACCCAGGCCAGCGAGAACGGCAGGAACACTTTCCAACCCAGACGCATCAGCTGGTCATAGCGGTAGCGGGGCGTGATTGCCTTCACCATTGCGAAGAGGAAGAAGAAGAACGCCATTTTGCCGACCATCCACAGGACGCCGTCGGGCAGCCCAGGGATCGGAGACAGCCAGCCGCCGAAGAACAGCAGTGTTGTCAGCGCGCACATCAGGAAGATGGCGATGTATTCCCCGGCCATGAACAGCAGGAACGGTGTCGCCGAGTATTCCACCTGGTAGCCTGCAACCAGCTCCGATTCCGCTTCGGGCAGATCGAACGGCGGGCGGTTGGTTTCCGCAAGTGCCGAGATGAAGAACAGGAAGACCATCGGGAAATGCGGGATCCAGTACCAGTTCAGCAGACCCAGATCACCGTCCTGCGCACGTACGATGTCGCCGAAGTTCATGCTGCCGGTGGAGATGATGACCCCAACGATAATCAGACCAATCGAGACCTCGTAAGAGATCATCTGCGCCGCTGAGCGCAAGCTGCCGAGGAACGGATATTTCGAGTTCGAGGCCCAGCCGCCCATGATCACGCCATAGACCTCCAAGCTGGAGACAGCGAAAACATAGAGGATCGCCACATTGATGTCCGACAGGACCCAGCCGTCGTTGAAGGGGATCACCGCCCAGGCGATCATCGCCAGCACAAAGCTGGTCAATGGGGCCAGAATAAACACGGTGCGATCGGCACCGGCGGGGATCACCACCTCTTTGACAACATATTTGAGCGCGTCGGCCACCGTTTGCAGCAGGCCGTAGATGCCTACGACATTGGGGCCACGACGCATCTGGACAGCCGCCCAGATCTTGCGGTCCCCGTAGACGAGGAACAGCAGCGAAATCATGACAAATGCAACAACTGCAAGCACTTGCGCCAGGATCAGAACAGCGATGCCGCCTGGGGTGTTAAAGAATTCAGCCATAGGTCCTCACACCGTGGGTATTCCGTTAGCCTCGCAATCCGCGACCACGACTTCGGCGTCGATGGTGCGCAGTCCGCGCGGGAGGGAAGGCGAGATGGTGTAGACAGCATCTGCCGTCTGATTGCCACCCTCTTGTTTCATTTTTGTGCGCACATGACGTGCAAATCCATAACCGCGGATCAGCGCATATTGCGCCGCCGCGCATTCCGCATAGTTGTCCAGATCGGCACCATTGCGGGCGCCGGTCATGGCCACGTGGAATTGCACCAGATCGCCGTCCAGTAGCCGTGTCTCTACCCCTTTGTAGTCGGGGGTGAACGGCGCCCGAGACGTCTGCGGGGCCTGCACGCAGGCTGCCAGCAGCAGAGGCGATATGATGCTTGCACGGATCACTCCGCCGCGATCTTCTCGGCGCTACGCGCCTTTGCGTTGGCGGAGAGTTCCGCCATCAGCTGCGACGACCGCGCAATCGGGTTGGTCAGGTAGAAGTCCTTGACCGCAGGCAGGAATGCCGCCTTGCCCATGGCCTCAACCTCAAGCGCCGGGCCGTCATTTGCCGCCACTTCGTCAATGCGCGCCAGATGCGGCACCTCTGCCACCAGCGCACTGCGCAGTTGCGCCAGCGAGTCATAGGGCAGCTTGGCATCCAGCTCCGCGCTGAGCGCCCGCAGGATCGCCCAGTTTTCCTTGGCCTCACCGGGGGCAAAGCTTGCGCGCATGGCCAGCTGCGGACGCCCTTCGGTGTTCACGAACAGACCGTTTTCTTCGGTATAGACAGCACCGGGCAGGATGACGTCGGCGCGATGGGCACCACGATCGCCGTGCGAGCCCTGGTAGATCACAAAGGCGCCTGCATCAATTTCGACCTCATCAGCGCCGAGGTTGTAGATCACCTCTGCGCCGTCGATGGCCGCCTCAAGGCCACCCTCGGTGACCGCATTCACATCCATCGCACCAACACGGCCGGCAGCGGTGTGCAGCACCAGCAGTTTGCTCTCGGTCATGGCCGCGTATTTCTGCGCATGGGCCAGTACCGCCAGACCATCGGCCTCACGCAGGGCGCCCTGGCCGACGATGACCAGCGTATCTTTGCCAATCGCGCCTTCGGTTTCGCCGTTGAGCAGTGTCTCGAGCGCTGCGCGGTCGGTGCCGAGGTGGGCGTAGCCATAGGTCAGATCGACCGGCTGGCCGATCAGGCCGATATTGGCGCCGTTGATCCAGGCCTTGCGCAGGCGGGCGTTCAGAACCGGCGCCTCATTGCGAGGATCGGTGCCAATCAGCATGATCGCCTTGGCGCTGTCGATATCTTCGATGGTTGCGGTGCCGACATAGGCCGCGCGGTTGCCGATCGGCAGACGGGCCTTGTCCGTCCGGCACTCAACCTTGCCACCCTCCCCTTCGACCAGCTGTTTCAGCGCAAAAGCCGCCTCAACCGGGACCAGATCACCGATCAGGCCGGCAATCTTCTTGCCCTTCATTGCGGCGGCCGCTGCCTCCAGGGCCTCCGGCCAGGTCGCGGGCTTCAGCTTGCCGTCGACACGCACATAGGGGCGATCCAGACGCTGGCGACGCAGCCCGTCCCAGACGAACCGGGTCTTGTCGCTGATCCATTCCTCATTCACGCCGTCATGGTTGCGCGGCAGGATGCGCATCACTTCGCGGCCTTTGGTGTCGACACGGATGTTCGACCCCAGCGCGTCCATCACGTCGATGGTTTCGGTTTTGGTCAACTCCCACGGGCGGGCCGTGAAGGCATAGGGTTTCGAGGTCAGCGCCCCAACCGGGCACAGGTCGATGATATTGCCCTGAAGGTTCGAATCCAGCGTCTCGTTCAGATAGGAGGTAATCTCGCTATCCTCACCACGACCGGTCTGGCCCATCTGGGTAATGCCTGCGACTTCGGTGGTGAAACGAACGCAACGCGTGCAGGAAATGCAGCGGGTCATTGCGGTGCCGACGAGCGGACCGAGATCGAGATCGTCGACGGCGCGCTTTGGCTCTCGGAAGCGCGAGAAATCAACGCCATAAGCCATCGCCTGATCCTGAAGATCACATTCGCCACCCTGATCGCAGATCGGGCAATCCAGCGGATGGTTGATCAGCAGGAACTCCATCACGCCCTCACGGGCCTTCTTGACCATCGGCGAATTGGTCTTCACCTGCGGCGCCTGGCCATCGGGACCGGGACGCAGGTCGCGGACCTGCATGGCGCAGGAGGCGGCAGGTTTCGGCGGGCCGCCGACAACCTCAACCAGGCACATCCGGCAATTGCCGGCGATGGACAGGCGCTCGTGGTAGCAGAAGCGGGGAATTTCCACCCCGGCCTCTTCACAGGCCTGGATCAGGGTCATCGCCCCATCCACCTCAATCTCGGTTCCGTCAATGTTGATCTTGCGGAGGTCAGACATGGTCTATTTCGCCCTCAGTAAAACGCCGATCGCGCTGTTTTTCTTGATTTCCGCACGACCAAACGTACAGAATGTTTCCGTTTTCTCATATGAGACCCCGTTTTGCGCCAGGAAGCGTTCTCCCTTGGCCCGCATCCGGGCTTTTTCCTCGTCCGAGCCGATGTAGGCGCGGATTTCCGTATCCGTGTAGCCAAGAGCATTGGCACGTGCCCGCAGGCGCCGCAGTTCGGTCAGACCCTTGAAGTAACGCGCGGTAATCGCATCACAGTGGTCGGACACTTCCTTGGCCAGAGCGACCGCGAACAGCGGGTCTTCGATCTCTTGCACATCGCGCAAGGACGGCTTTGCCGCGCCCATCGACGGCAGTAGCATCAGGCAGGCGGCACAGGTCGCAATCAGGATTCGCATTGGTGAACACTCCTTGGTGAGGGAGCGACCAGAACGCGCGCAGGCAACGGCGTTATTCAATAACACCGGCGTGGGCGCGGATTGCGCGGCCATGGGATATGCCCGGCCTGCGATCACGGGGTGCAGGTTCCGCCATAGACGGCCGTATCGCCATCCAGCGGCACGGCAATATCCGCATCAAGCGGGTTGACCTGCCAGGCAATGCGCGACGTGCCGAAGTTTTCGATGCAGTAACGGGTGCTCTCGTGATGAGCGGCCAGCCGCGCGCCTTCCAGCGAACGCGAGGCTTTGGATACCGTAGTGGTAAACACCGCCAGCGTCTCTTTCTTGTTGACCGCTTTGGACTTCGCCGAGAAGGGCACGCCCGCGTAGGTCGGGCGATTGTTGACGATACCGTCACACCCCGCCAGCACTCCGCCGCAGACGGCCAGCACAGCCATGGTTTTGGTCACACCCGTGATCATCCGGCTACCCCCCGACCCTATTCGGCTGCCATGGCGCCCATGCGCCCGGACTTCTGTGCCTTGATACGGTCTTCGATTTCCTCACGGAAATTGCGGATCAGGCCCTGGATCGGCCAGGCTGCGGCGTCGCCGAGCGCGCAAATGGTGTGGCCTTCGACCTGCTTGGTCACATCCCACAGCATGTCGATCTCTTCCAGCTCGGCCTCGCCCTTCACCAGACGATCCATCACGCGCATCATCCAGCCGGTGCCTTCACGGCAGGGCGTACACTGACCGCAGCTTTCGTGCTTGTAGAACTTCGACAGGCGCCAGATCGCCTTGATGATATCGGTCTGCTTGTCCATCACGATGACCGCCGCCGTGCCAAGGCCGGAGCCCAGTTCGCCGCGCAGATAGTCAAAGTCCATGATGGCGTCTTTCATCTTCTCGCCGCGCACACAAGGAACCGAAGAGCCGCCGGGAATGACAGCCAGAAGATTGTCCCAGCCGCCGCGAATACCGCCGCAATGCTTCTCGATCAGCTCCTCAAAGGAGATGCTCATCGCCTCTTCAACCACACAGGGGTTGTTGACGTGACCGGAGATCGCAAACAGCTTGGTGCCGGCGTTGTTCTGACGGCCAAAGCCTGCAAACCAATCGGGTCCGCGACGCAGAATGGTCGGCACCACGGCGATAGACTCCACGTTGTTCACCGTGGTCGGGCAGCCATAAAGGCCAGCACCAGCCGGGAACGGCGGCTTCATACGCGGCATGCCCTTCTTGCCCTCAAGGCTTTCGATCAGCGCAGTTTCTTCGCCGCAGATATAGGCCCCTGCACCATGGTGCAGGAAGACGTCAAAGTCCCAGCCGGATCCGGCTGCATTGCGCCCCAGAAGACCTTGGTCATAGCATTCGTCGATGGCGGCCTGCAGCGCCTCGCGCTCGCGGATGTATTCGCCGCGCAGATAGATGTAGCAGGTATGCGCATTCATCGCGAAGGAGGCGATCAGCGCGCCCTCGATCAGCGTGTGCGGATCATGGCGCATGATCTCGCGGTCTTTGCAGGTGCCCGGCTCCGATTCATCGGCGTTGATGACCAGATAGGAGGGACGACCGTCGCTCTCTTTCGGCATGAAGGACCATTTGAGGCCGGTCGGGAAGCCCGCACCACCGCGTCCGCGCAGGCCGGAATCCTTCATGTTCTGGATGATCCAGTCCCGCCCTTTTTCGATGATGCCCGCAGTGCCATCCCAATGGCCCCGCTGTTTTGCGCCTGCCAATGTGCGCTCATGCATCCCGTAAAGGTTGGTAAAGATCCGGTCCTGGTCCTTCAGCATGTCTGCCTACCTTTGGCTGTCCTGGCGCATCCGCCAGAGTTGAAAAATGTTGACCGCTGCATAGATGAAGCCTGCAAGGGCTGCGAAATCAAACAGCAGAGCGTAGCGCCCGGCGAGCCCCAGGGCGGGGCCGATGAACAGCGACATTGCCAGCCAGCCAAGCATGGTTGCGGCAATCACCAATGCGATGTGCCGTCCCTTTGCTGCCAGTGCTTTGTCGCGCTCTACGCTCATGTGGTCCTGAATATTGGCCCCTGCCCCGTAGGACAGGCGCGGTTATCGTGGTGTCAGTCTTTTTTGTAGCGGTCGTCGGCCTTGGCCTTCTTGGCGAATTCGGTTTCCTCGCCAGCCGCCAATTGCCGGGACTGTTCGATCCAGCCGTCGCGGACGATGCGCCCCTTGAACTTCAACCGGCTGTCGACCCATGCGATCTGCTCATCCGTCCAGGCGGCGATCTGGTCAAAGTGGTAGAACCCCAGATCATTCAGGGTCTGCTCCAGCTTGGGACCGACACCTTTCAGCATCTTCAGATCATCGGCCTTGCCATCACGCGCTGCGGTCAGGGTTTCCGGCTTCTCTTCAACAGCGGCTCCGGCTTCTGCGGCCGCGCCCTCAGGAGAGGCCGGTTCGCTGACAGCAGCTTTTTTCGGAGCGGCCTTCTTTGGGGCGTCGCTCTTTGCCTTGGCAACCTCGGCCTGTTTCACCGCCGGAAGCGGTGTTTTCGGCGCGGGCGGCGGGGTGTCGGCACTGTCGCGACCGGCAACCTTGCCGTCCTTGCCAATCCATGGCGTCAGGATCGGCACTTCGGTGCCGTCGATACGCTTGACTGTATCGCCAATATCCGCCGCCAGCTGGACCGACGCATTATACTGCGTCTTGCCGCTTTCATATTCTGTCAGCGAGGTCAGCCCCGATTTCGGCTCGGCCGCGTAGCGCCCGTTTTGCGGGCCCGGCAGCGGCACCTGACCGGCAGCCAGATCATCCAGCAGCTTGGCAAAGCCTTCTGCGGTCAGATCTTCGTAATAATCCTTGCCGATCTGGGCCATCGGGGCGTTGGTGCAGGCACCAAGGCACTCGACCTCTTCCCAGGTAAACTTACCATCCGCCGACAGGGTAAAAGGCTTGTTCGCGATCTTTTCCTGACAGACGGCAATCAGATCCTCTGCGCCGCAGATCATGCAGGACGTGGTCCCGCAGATCTGAACATGTGCAACCGATCCAGTGGGTTGCAGCTGGAACATGAAGTAGAAGGACGCAACCTCAAGCGCACGGATATAGGCCATGCCCAGCATGTCCGCGACATATTCGATTGCAGGCTTCGTCAGCCAGCCTTCCTGCTCCTGCGCACGCCACAGCAGCGGAATGATCGCACTGGCCTGACGGCCATCAGGGAATTTGGTGATCTGCGCTTCGGCCCATGTCTGGTTCTCGGGCGTGAAGGCAAAACTATCGGGTTGTTCGGAATGCAGACGACGAAGCATTAGCGGTCAATCTCTCCAAATACGACGTCCATGGTGCCAATGATGGCCGCGACGTCGGCGAGTTGGTGGCCCTTGGCCACATAATCCATGGCCTGCAGATGCAGGAAGCCCGGCGCACGCAGCTTGGCGCGATAAGGTTTGTTGGTGCCATCTGCAACCAGATAGACGCCAAATTCGCCCTTGGGCGCCTCAACAGCGGCGTAGACCTCGCCGGCGGGCACGTGGAACCCCTCGGTATAGAGCTTGAAGTGGTGGATCAGGCTCTCCATCGAAGTTTTCATATCGCCCCGTTTGGGCGGGGTCAGCTTGCCACGGGCCAGAATATCACCGGGGGTTTCGCGCAGTTTGCCGATACACTGGCGAATGATCGACAGCGACTGGCGCATCTCTTCCATACGGACAAGGTAGCGGTCGTAGCAGTCGCCGTTCTTGCCAACCGGGATCTGGAAATCGAATTCGTCATAGCACTCATAGGGCTGCGCACGGCGCAGGTCCCAGGCAAGGCCGGAGCCGCGCACCATCACCCCGGAGAACCCGTAGTTGAGGATATCCTCCTCGGTCACGACACCGATATCGGCATTCCGCTGTTTAAAGATGCGGTTCTCGGTCAGCAGCCCGTCGATGTCATCCAGAACGGATGGGAAGCTATGGGTCCAGGCCTCGATATCGTCGATCAGCGCGTCGGGCAGATCCTGATGCACACCACCGGGGCGGAAATACGCCGCGTGCAGGCGCGCACCACAGGCCCGCTCGTAGAAGATCATCAGCTTCTCGCGCTCTTCAAAGCCCCACAGCGGCGGGGTCAGCGCGCCAACGTCCATCGCCTGCGTCGTCACGTTCAGCAGGTGATTGAGGATCCGGCCGATCTCGGAATAGAGAACGCGGATCAGCGACGCGCGACGCGGCACTTCCACGCCGGTCAGCTTTTCGATGGCCAGACACCAGGCATGTTCCTGGTTCATCGGCGCCACATAGTCGAGGCGGTCGAAATACGGCAGGTTCTGCAGGTACGTCCGGCTCTCCATCAGCTTTTCGGTGCCGCGGTGCAACAGGCCGATATGCGGGTCGCAGCGCTCAACGATTTCGCCGTCCAGCTCCAGCACCAGACGCAGAACGCCGTGTGCCGCAGGGTGTTGCGGTCCGAAGTTGATGTTGAAGTTACGGATCTTCTGTTCGCCGGTCAGGGCGTCGTCCATTTTGGAGCCGTCCATTACTTCGCCCCCTCTTTCTCGTCGCCGGGCAGGATGTATTCGGCACCCTCCCACGGGCTCATGAAGTCAAACTGGCGGTACTCCTGAACCAGGCTGACCGGTTCATAGACAACGCGTTTCTGCGCCTCGTCGTAGCGAACCTCGGTATAGCCGGTGGTTGGGAAATCCTTGCGCAGCGGATAGCCACGGAAACCATAGTCGGTCAGAATGCGGCGCAGATCCGGGTGGCCGGTGAACAGGATGCCGAACATGTCGAACACCTCCCGCTCAAACCAGTTGGCCGAGGGATGGATGGTCACGATCGACGGCAGCATCTCATCCTCGCGGATCGATACGCGCAGGCGGATCCGCTGGTTCTGATACATCGACAGGAAATGATAGACCACGTCGAACCGCTTGGCGCGGTCCGGGTAGTCAACGGCCGTGATATCGACAAGCGACGAAAACTTGCAGCTCGCATCGGCTTTCAGAAATTCGACAAACCCCGCAAGGTTCGACGGGGCAACATCGACATTCAGCTCATCAAAGCTGACATCCCAGTCGATGACACAATCAGGACGTTTGGCAGCGATCTGGGTGCCGAGTTCTTTCAGAGCTTCAGTCATATTTGTCTCTCCAACCAAAGCCACTTAACGCACAAGCGTGCCGGTGCGGCGAATTTTGCGCTGCAATTGCATCAGACCATACAGCAGCGCCTCTGCCGTCGGCGGGCAACCGGGCACATAGACATCCACAGGCACGATCCGGTCACATCCGCGCACCACGGAATAGCTGTAGTGGTAATAGCCGCCGCCATTGGCGCAGGACCCCATCGAGATCACATAACGCGGCTCGGGCATCTGGTCGTAGACCTTGCGCAGGGCGGGCGCCATCTTGTTGGTCAGCGTACCGGCCACAATCATCACATCCGACTGACGCGGAGAGGCACGCGGCGCGATACCGAAACGCTCGGCATCGTAGCGCGGCATCGAGGTGTGCATCATCTCCACCGCGCAGCAGGCCAGACCAAAGGTCATCCAGTGCAGCGAGCCGGTGCGCGCCCAGTTGATGATATCCTCTGCCGAGGTCAGCAAAAACCCCTTGTCCTGCAGTTCGGCATTCAGGGCCTGGGTGACAACTTCCTTGTCGACGCCAGCCGTATTGGCTCCGGTCATCACTCCCATTCCAGGGCCCCTTTCTTCCACTCATAGGCAAAACCGATGGTCAGCACAGCGAGAAACACCATCATCGACCAGAAGCCAGCATCGCTCATATCCTTGAAGCCGACGGCCCAGGGAAACAGAAACGCAATTTCCAGATCAAAAATGATGAACAGAATCGACACCAGGTAGAACCGGACATCAAACTTCATCCGTGCGTCGTCGAATGCGTTGAACCCGCATTCATAGGCGCTGACCTTTTCAGGGTCCGGATTGCGGACGGCCAGCACAACTGCCGCCAAAATAAGAACAATTCCAAGCCCGACCGCTACGGCCAGAAACACCAGAATCGGGAGGTATTCCCGCAACATCTCTTCCACGAGTGGCTCCTTTCCGTGCGCGCGGATTTCTGCGCGCCGTCAATTGGCGTGTTGACTTGGGGCAGTGTCTACTCCCCTCCCCCCTCACCGTCAACCAACGCATCGTTAATGGATAAACCTTCTGTAACGGGCGCGGCAGATCCACATCATGGGCCTTAAACCCTATTGTTTTCATAGGATAAGGCGTACCCGGCAAAAGGCACGCCCCAAGCAAAGAAATCAGGCATTTTTAACGGGGCTACCGCTGCCAGCTTGGTTTTTCCTTGGCGAAAAACGCGGCAATCCCTTCGGGTGCCTCCCGGCCTTCCCAGCGCTCCACCAATGCGGCAATCGTGTGATCAATCACTGCATCGTCGATTTTCGGCCCCAGATCACGTACCAATGCCTTTGCGGCCCCGACCGCCTCGGGCGCGCAGCTCAGATAGGGGGTCACCTCGGCCTCGATTGCGGCGTCCATCTCGCTGGCGGGCACGGTCCGCGCAAGAATCCCGAGATCGACCGCCTCATCAGCCCCGAACAGACGCGCCGACATAAAGACACGCCGCGCCCGCGCCTCACCCATGCGGGCGACGACATAGGGGCCAATCGTGGCCGGGATCAGGCCCAGCCGTGTCTCCGTAAGACCCATCTTGATGTGGTCGGCCCCAATCGCGACATCGCAGACACAGGCCATGCCGACACCGCCGCCAAAGGCATTGCCCTGAACCGCCCCAATCACCGGCTGCGGCAGGGTATTGATGGCCATCAGCATCTCCGCCAGAACCCTGGCTTCGCGCGCACGGGTTTCGGCATCCGCAGTCATCTGTGCCTGCATCCAGCCCAGATCGCCGCCCGCGCAGAAACTCTTGCCCGCCCCGGTGAGCACGACAACGCGCACCGACCGGTCCGCAGCCAGCGCAGCTGCGGCAGCCTTCAGCTCCTGTAGCATTTCGCCTGACATGGCGTTGTGCTTCTCGGGGCGGTTGAGCATGAGGGTCGCAACACCCCGATCGTCGGTGGTCAGCGTGAGTGTGGTGTACATAGGGGTCGTCCTGCCTGTCCTGGTCGCAGCCCACTGCCGGCGGGCTGCGATTTTTGGTTTCGGTCCGCTGTTGTTTACGCTTCGGTGTGAATCAGCTGCCGTCGCTGCGCATTGCCTGGGCCATCTTCGCCGCGTCCTGCAGCACAGAACCGTCAAGACCCGTCTCGTAGCCAAGCCGCGTCAGATGCTCATGCACCGCCTCGGTTGCGACATTGCCTGCCGCCCCCGGCGCATAGGGGCAACCGCCCAGGCCGCCGACGGCCGCGTCAAACACCCGGACACCAAGCGAAAGCGACGCATCAATGTTGTCAATCGCCCGCCCCGCCGTGTCATGATAGTGCCCCGCCAAGCGGCTGACCGGCACCCGCTCGCGCACCGCAAGCAACATGCGTGCAATCGAATCCGGTGTTGCCTGACCAATGGTGTCGCCCAGCGAAATCTCATAGCAGCCCATGGAAAACAGCCGATCCGCCAGCGCCGCAACAGCGTCGGGGTCCGTCGGCCCGTCAAACGGGCATTCGGTCACACAGGAGATATATCCGCGCACCGGCAGGTCGATATGGCGCGCGGCCTCGATGATTGGCGTGAACCGTTCGATGGATTCGGCCACGCTGGCGTTGATATTGGCCTTGGAGAACCCCTCCGACGCAGAGGCAAAGACCGCGATCTCATCCGCTTTGGCGGCCAAGGCATCCTCATAACCGCGCATATTCGGCGTCAGCGCGGCATAGCGCACATCCGCCCCACGGTTGATCCCGGCGAGCACCTCGCCCGATCCGGCCATCTGCGGCACCCATTTGGGCGAGACAAAGCTCGCCACTTCGATCCGCCGGAAGCCCGCCTGCGTCAGGCGGTCGATCAGCGCAACCTTCTCCGATACCGGTATATCCCGCTTTTCATTCTGCAAACCATCGCGTGGTCCGACTTCGAAAATCTCGACGCTTTCACCCACAGCACATCCTCCCAAGCTCAATTCACAAATCAAATGGCCCATCAGGCCGCAGGGCGCGGGCACGACCCGAGATCGCGCCCATGCCAGCCGTTTAGCTGTCCGCCTCCTCCAGGCGGACCAACGCGGCCCCCGCTTCGACCTGATCACCAGCCGAGGCCAGCACCTCGGCCACCACGCCGTCGCGGGCCGCCAGAAGCGAGTGTTCCATTTTCATCGCCTCAAGGATAGCGAGTCGTTCACCTTCTTTGACGCTCTGGCCTGCTTCGGCAAAAACCGCCTTGACCAGACCGGGCATCGGGGCCTCGATCACATTCTGATCCCCGCCCGCTGCCGATGCGCGGTCCAGGGGGTCAATCACCTCGAACTCAAGGCCATAGCTATCAAATACGGTGATCGTATTGCCCGATTGGGCGATCGAGGGCAGACGATTACCGCCCAGCACCCAATGTCCACCAATCCTGGTGGCGCAGACCTGGGATTCGGGGTCCTGGGGGAACTCCCAGATCTGGCGATCCGGTCCATCCACCTCAACCGTGGCTTCAAACACATCACCCTGATGGCTGAGGTGAACGGAACGGCGCATATCGGACCAAAGGGTAAAGCCGGTCTCCCAGCCGCCCTCGAGGAGGCCAAGGGCCTGCATGCCGGCGGCGGCCTTCTGCTCGGGCGTCACCCCAGGCGCCTGCACCAGCTGATCCAGATCGCGCGCGATAAGGCCCGTGTCGACATTCCCCGCCGCAAAGCCCTCATGCGCCGCCAGCGCGCCAAGGAAGGCAAGGTTGGTGACCGTGCCGCCGACCTCGGTTGCCGCCAGCGCCTGCGACAGGCGCGACAGGGCGATTGCGCGGGTGGGACCATGTACGATCACCTTCGAGATCATCGGATCATACCAGGGGCTGATGGTATCCCCTGCCCTGACACCGCTGTCGGCGCGGGCCTCAGCCGGGAAGGACAGATGCGTCAGCGTGCCGGTTGCGGGCAGGAAGCCCTTGGGCACGTCTTCGGCGTAAAGCCGTGCCTCAAAAGCGTGGCCGGTGATGGTGAGGTCTTCCTGTTTGGCAGGCAGGCTCTCGCCCGAGGCAACCCGCAGCTGCCATTCCACCAGATCAACGCCGGTGATCAGCTCGGTCACTGGATGCTCCACCTGCAGGCGGGTGTTCATTTCCATGAACCAGAACCCGTCAGGGCGCAGCCCGTCAGAGCCGTCAACGATGAACTCAACCGTGCCCGCGCCCTTGTAGCCGATGGCTTCGGCCGCGCGCACGCCCGCCTCGCCCATCGCGGCGCGCATTTCTGCGGTCATGCCCGGCGCGGGGGCTTCCTCGATCACCTTCTGATGGCGGCGTTGCAGGGAGCAGTCGCGCTCGAACAGATGCACGGCACTTTTGCCGTCGCCAAAAACCTGCACCTCGATATGGCGCGGCTGCTGGATGTATTTCTCGATCAGCACATCGGGGTTGCCAAAGGCGGTGGTGGCCTCGCCCTGCGCGCTTTTGAGCGCGTCGGCGAAATCGGCAGGTTTCTCAACCAGCCGCATCCCCTTGCCGCCGCCACCGGCAACTGCCTTGATCAGCACCGGATAGCCAATCTGATCCGCCTGATCCCTGAGGAAATCGGCATCCTGATTGGCGCCGTGATAGCCCGGGACCACCGGCACGCCAGCCGCCTCCATCAGCACCTTGGCGGCGTCTTTCAGACCCATCTTGCGGATCGCCTCCGCAGAAGGGCCGATGAAGGTAAGGCCCGCAGCCTCTACAGCATCCACAAAGCCCGGGTTCTCCGAAAGAAACCCGTAACCGGGATGGATGGCCTGCGCACCGGTCGCCCTGGCAATTGCGATGATCTCATCGCCGAGGAGATAGCTGTCGGCCGGCGCCGGGCCATGCCCGATGTGGCAGGCCTCATCCGCCATGGCGACATGCTTTGCGCCACGATCGGCGTCGGAATAGACCGCCACGGTTTTCACGCCCATGGCGCGGGCGGTTTCCATCACGCGGCAGGCGATTTCGCCGCGGTTGGCAATCAGGATCTTTTCAAACATGGGGTTGGTCCTTTGTCTGGAGCTCTGGACCGGGGGCTGCCTGCCCCCGGACCCCCGGGGATATTTTGGGCCAGAAGAAACGCGGGGCGCTTACATCCGGAAGACGCCGAATTTGGTCTCTTCGATCGGGGCGTTCAGGGCGGCACTCAGCGACAGGGCCAGCACGTCGCGGCTCTTGCGCGGGTCGATGATGCCGTCGTCCCAAAGCCGCGCCGAGGCGTAAAGCGGGTGGCTCTGCTCCTCGAACATCTCGATGGTGGGGCGTTTGAACTCGGCCTCGTCCTCAGTGCTCCAGCTGCCGCCCATACGTTCGATCGCGTCGCGTTTCACTGTCGCCAGCACGCCCGCCGCCTGCTCGCCACCCATCACCGAGATACGGGAATTCGGCCAGGTCCACAGGAAACGCGGGGAATAGGCGCGGCCCGACATGCCGTAATTGCCAGCACCGAAGGAGCCGCCAACCAGCATCGTAACCTTCGGCACATTGGTGGTGGCCACCGCTGTCACCATCTTGGCGCCGTGGCGGGCAATGCCTTCGTTCTCATATTTGCGGCCGACCATGAAGCCGGTGATGTTTTGCAGGAACACCAGCGGGATCTTGCGCTGGGAGCACAGCTCCACGAAATGCGCGCCTTTCTGGGCGGCTTCGGAGAACAGGACACCGTTGTTGGCGATGATGCCGACCGGGCAGCCCTTCACATGGGCAAAGCCGGTCACAAGGGTCTCGCCAAAGCGCGGCTTGAACTCATCAAAGCGCGAGCCATCGACCAGCCGCGCAATCACCTCGCGGATGTCATAAGGCGTGCGCAGATCGCCCGGCACCACGCCGAGGATTTCCTCGGGGTCGTAGGCGGGTTCCTCTGGGCTGGCCCAGTTCACTGTCAACGGCTTGGTGATATTCAGCGATTGCACCGCGCGCCGCGCCAGTGCCAGCGCATGGGCATCGTCCTCGGCGAGGTAATCCGCCACACCGGAGAGGCGCGTGTGCACATCGCCGCCACCCAGATCCTCGGCGCTGACCACCTCGCCCGTGGCGGCCTTCACCAGCGGCGGGCCCGCGAGGAAGATGGTGCCCTGCTCCTTCACGATGATGGTGACATCCGACATCGCCGGCACATAGGCACCGCCCGCAGTGCAGGAGCCCATGACGACGGCAATCTGCGGGATGCCCTTGGCCGACATCCGCGCCTGATTGTAGAAGATGCGCCCGAAGTGGTCACGGTCGGGGAAGACCTCATCCTGGTTGGGCAGGTTGGCACCACCCGAGTCGACCAGGTAGATGCAGGGCAAACGGTTTTCCTCGGCAATCTCCTGCGCACGAAGGTGCTTCTTCACCGTCATCGGGTAGTAGGTGCCGCCCTTCACGGTGGCGTCGTTGCAGACCACCATGACCTCCTGGCCGTGAACCCGACCGATGCCCGCGATCACGCCCGCCGCAGGAGCGGCGCCGTCATACATGGCGTGCGCCGCAGTGGCGCCGATCTCCAGAAACGGAGAGCCGGGGTCCAAGAGGTTCGCCACCCGGCGGCGCGGCAGCATCTTGCCGCGGCCTTCGTGCCGGGCACGGGACTTCTCGCCGCCCCCCATACGCGCGGCCTCTGCCGCCTCGCTGATCTGCGCAAGCGCGTCCAGATGCGCCGCACGGTTCTGTTTGAAGCCTTCCGAGGAAGGCATCGCCTTGGATGTGAGTTTCATGTCCACTCTCCCATTGTTGGGGTTAGGCTGTGTCCCGTCATACAGGAAGACTTATTGGTTCTGGTTGCGGCACCGTACGCCGGGTGAGCAATACCTATAGTCATTGGCTTGCCTCACCGGTCATTTTCTCACCGCGCATCAGAATTCTTAGTTTGAGCCATTCCAAAAGCGCCTCCGAATAGCGGCACGCTACGTCCGACGGCAGATTGGGGTCCGAAACCTTGGTGCAATCGGGAACCTCACCCAAGGCAGGCATACGCAGACCTGCAGGCCCGCTGCCATCAAGAACACTTTTGTCGAAGCCGGGCATCAGGCTAACGATGCGCGCTCCACCCGCCTCCACCCACGCCGCAGCGCTTTCAACACAGTACTGTAAAGCCTTGTTTTCTTGGCTCATGTTGCACATGCGGACGGCCTGCGAGACGCATTGGGTGTCCATGGGCACCGCATAGCCAACATCGGGGACAAATCCAGTGCATGCACTCAGAAAACCAGCTGTATCAAAAACGGGGGTTTCCTCATTTGCCGCAGTAAGAGGAAAGGGCGCGCCTAAAGCGCAAGCACAGGCTGCAAGAAAGGAAAGGAGCGGCTGTTTCATCAGTTCATCTCCCCCGCTGCCCGCGCCTTCAGTTCCTTGCGGATCACCTTACCGGTCACCGTCATCGGGAGGGCGTCCAAGAACTCCACTTCGCGTGGGTAAGAGTACTTTGCCAGACGGGATTTGACGTAGTCCTGCAGATCCTTCTCGGATGGCGAATGGCCGGGTTTCAGCACCACATAGGCCTTCACGATTTCGGTGCGCAGCTCGTCCGGCTTACCCACCACACCCACGGTTGCCACGGCCGGGTGGGTCATCAGGCAGTCCTCGATCTCGGCCGGGCCGATGCGATAGCCGGCGGAGGTGATGACATCATCCTCGCGGCCCACAAAGCGCAGATAGTCACCCTCCCAGATGCCGCGATCCCCGGTGACCAGCCAGTCGCCATGAAATTTTTCAGCCGTCGCGTCGGGGCGGTTCCAGTATTCAAGCATCATCGACGCCGCGCCCCGGCGCACGGCGACATCGCCCTCAGCACGTGTGGGGGTGCCGTCGGCGTCGATCACCTCGACCACGCACCCCGGAACCGGCCTGCCAATACAGCCCGGACGGACCGGGAAATCAGCGGCGCAGGAGGAAACCGTCATATTGCATTCGGTCTGACCGTAGAATTCGTTGATGGTCACGCCCAGGCTCCGCTGGCCCCAGGCGAGCATCTCTGCGCCCAGGGGCTCTCCACCAGACGCGACCGAGCGCAGACCGTCGAGCCCCTGCCCCGCCGCCTTCAGCAGGCGCAATGCGGTCGGCGGGAAGAAGACGTTGCGCACGTCCCCCCGGCGGATGATGTCGGCGCAAGCCTCCGGCGTAAATTTGTCCAACCGTGCGGCGACAACAGGGACGCCCAGCGCCAGACCCGGCATCAGCACATCGAACAGACCGCCGATCCAGGCCCAGTCCGCAGGGGTCCAGAGGCAATCGCCAGGTTGGCCGAGATGATCATGGCTGATCGCAACACCGGGAAGATGGCCCGCCAAAACCCGGTGCCCGTGCAATGCCCCCTTGGCGCTGCCTGTGGTGCCGGAGGTGTAGATCAACACCGCTGGCGTCTCCGGGGTGGTTTCGACATAGGGCAGCAGATCGCCATTGTGCGCCGGGGTTTCGGTCAGGACCTCCTCCACCAGAAGCGGCTGTGCCAGCTCACCCAGCTGGGCGGCCCCAGCCGTATCGGTCAGCACAAGGTCCAATCCGGCATCGCCGATGCGTGAGGCCAGCGCATCCTGCTGGAACAGCTTGAACAACGGCACCGAGATGGCACCAATCTTCCAGATCGCCAGATGCGCAACTGCGCAGCCGACAGACTGGCTCAGCAGTACACCGACACGATCTCCGGGGGCGACCTGCGCCGACAGGTGGCGGGCCAGCAGGTCCACCTGTCCGCGCAGCATCCCGTAGGTCACATCCCGGCGGTCTACGGTCGTGAGGTCAATCAGCGCAAGCGCATCGTCCGGGTGGTCCAGAGCTTGTTCAGCCATGTTGAGGCGGGCAGGAAACGCCCAGTCGCCTGCGGCCGTCAACCCGGGATATGTCGTCTGCTTGGTCATTAACAGCCCCTCGCAGGTTGCATGGCCGACATGCGTTTTTTCACTGCGTTCCCAAGGGGAAAGCCCGCGCGGGTTTGATCCAGATCAGTGTAACACCCGGCGGATGAGCGCATAGATCCCCCGTACACGAAAGAAGAGGGATAGCCCCAATGACCCGTATGGTTTCCGCCCTGGCTCTTAGCGCTGCACTGGCAGCCCTGGCCGGCCCCGCCCTTGCCCAGTCCCAGGGGGATTGGACCCTTGGCATCGGCATCGCCAACGTCAATCCGAAATCCGACAATGGTACGCTCGCCGGTGCTGCCGCCACGATTGACGACGATACTGCTCTGACCTTCACCGCGGAGTACTTCATCCGCGACAACATCGGGATTGAACTTCTGGCCGCCAGCCCGTTCGAACATGATATTTCTTTGAACGGCGCCTATACCGCGACTACGAAGCATCTGCCGCCGACCCTGTCGGTCAACTATCACTTCCCGACGCAGACTAAGTTCAAACCCTTTGTCGGCGTTGGTATCAACTACACGACCTTCTTTGAGGAAAGCTCGCCCGCGGGGGTTATTTCGCTTGATGACAGCGTCGGGCTGGCGCTGAACCTTGGCGCCGACTGGCAGATCTCGGATCGTGGCGCATTGCGGGTGAACGTCCGCTACATGGATATCGAAACCGATGTGACCCTGAACGGCACCAAGATCGGCACCGCCGAGATTGATCCGGTCACTGTTGGGTTTGGCTACGTTCACCGTTTCTGATCCCTTTGACGAGTAACTGATTAGAACGAGTGGTTCAGGGAGAGGCGGCGCACCTTATGGGGCGCCGCTTTCTCTGTCTTGCGCCTTGCAGGCGTGTTGCATCACCAAGCCGCAAGGCAGCAGTCACCCGGGGCATCTGCCCCGGTGCGGGCTTACATCTGGCCCATCAGCTCGCGGCCGATCAACATCCGGCGGATCTCCGAGGTGCCCGCGCCAATCTCCATCAGCTTGGCATCCCGGAAGATACGGCCCACCGGGTTGTCGGAGAGATAGCCCGCCCCACCAAAGGCCTGCACCGCCTGATGCGCCTGCGTCATGGCCACCTCAGAGGCGTAAAGACAGCAGGCGGCGGCATCCTGGCGGGTCACAGTCCCCTTGTCGCAGGCTTTTGCCACTTCGTAGACATAAGCCCGCGCGGTGTTCATCGCGGTATACATGTCGGCGATCTTGCCCTGCATCAGCTGGAAGTTTCCAATCGGCTGGCCGAATTGTTTGCGTTCTTTCATGTAGGGCATCATCTCATCCATGCAGGCGGCCATGATGCCAGTGCCGATGCCCGCCAAAACGACGCGCTCATAGTCGAGACCAGACATCAGGACGCGCACGCCCTTGCCTTCTTCACCCAGCACATTCTCAAATGGGACCTCGACGTCTTCGAACACCAGTTCGGCGGTATTGGAGCCGCGCATCCCCAGCTTGTCAAAATGCGGCGAGGTCGAGAAGCCCTTGAATTCCTTTTCGATCAGGAAGGCTGTGATCCCCCTGGATCCCGCTTCGGGGTCGGTCTTGGCATAGACCACCAGCGTGTCGGCATCGGGACCGTTCGTGATCCAGTATTTATTGCCGTTCAGGCGGTAGTGATCATTGCGCTTCTCCGCGCGCAGGCTCATCGAGACAACATCGGAGCCGGCGCCTGCCTCGGACATGGCCAGCGCGCCGACGTGTTCGCCGGAAATCAGCCGCGGCAGATATTTTGCCTTTTGTTCGGCATTGCCGTTGAGCTTGATCTGATTGACGCAGAGATTCGAATGCGCGCCATAAGACAGCGACACCGAGGCGCTGGCCCGGGCGATCTCCTCAACCGCGACGGTATGGGCCAGATAGGACATGCCGGCACCGCCGAATTCCTCAGGCACGGTGATACCCAGCAATCCCAGCTCACCCATCTCCTGCCATAGCTCGGCGGGGAATTCGTTTTTCTGATCAATCTCCTGCGCCATTGGCTTGACGCGCTCCTGCGCCCAGCGGTGCACCATGTCGCGCAGGGCATTCACATCTTCGCCCAGATCAAAGGTCATGCTTGCGTTAAACATCGTTTTCTCCCGAAGTCGCCGGTTATTGAACAGTTGTTCATTAATAGCCACATCCCTGGCCTTCAGTCAATAAGATGACACCTCAGGGTGCAGAAATAATCTGAACATACCCGCAGCCACGGAGGTGCGCTTGCCACACTGGCGCCTTACTTTGCGATTAACGCATTGTTTACCAAAAGCAGGCAGAGGCCCGGCGCGATGCAAAATCTGATCATCAACGGAACATTTGACAGCGGCTCCGCCAATTGGAGCGGCACCGACCTGGAGGCCAGCAATACAGAGAGCGCCTATCTCGGGAATGGCTCATCCAATCGCGTAGCCGAAATGGACGGTCAATCCGGCCAGACCACCGTGATGGAGCAGAGTTTTACCGTCACTGCTCCGATCCAGACCACGCTGACGCTGGACGCCGCCCTGCGTACTGCCTCGCTGAGTCAGGCGGGCACTGAGGGATTTACCGTCGAAATTCTGGATGCGAGCGGAGCGGTTATCGCCTCCATGTCGGTGCTGCCGACCACCAGCAGCTTTACCCAGACCAGCCTGAATGTGAATTTCACCAGCCCCGGAGACTACACGCTGCGCCTGACCGAACTTGGCAGCGACGATAGTCTCGGCGCGATCGTCGACAATATCTCGCTCTTGGTATGCTTCTGCAATGGCACCCTGATCGAAACGGCCGACGGTCCCCGCGCCATCGAAACCCTCACGCCGGGCGACATGGTCATGACCGAGGACGGGCTGAAGCCGCTGCGCTGGATTGGCAGGCGGCGTGTCTCGGCGAACGAGATGAGGGACGACCCCAGGCTCCGCCCGGTGCGGATCGAGGCCGGCGCCCTCGGGCCGGGACTGCCCAAGAAACCGCTGCTGGTCTCGCGGCAGCATCGGATGCTGATCCGATCACGCGTGGCGCAGCGCATGTTTGGCCAATTCGAGGTGCTGATCCCGGCCATTCGCCTTACGGCCCTGCCGGGGATCTATGTATCCGCACCGCAGGAGGGCATCGCCTATTTCCACATGCTGTTCGACAACCACGAGATCGTTCTCGCCAATGGTGCCCCCAGCGAAAGCCTGCTGGTCACCGAACCGTCGCTGGCCGCCCTCTCCCCCGCCGCGCGGCAGGAGTTGAAACAGCTGTTTCCGGATCTGGTTGGCGCGGCCCAGCACGGCCCTGCCAGCGCCAGACCCATCCCGCCACAGCCCAGACAAAAGCGGCTTCTGGAACGGATCGGCAAAAACAATCGCGCTGTCGTGGATCCTATCTGAGCCGAGCAGCCAGCCGACCCGTCAGCGCTCTCCGGCCTGGAACACCGCCGCCACCTCAGCCCGGATGATGCGCGCGATCTGCGCACAGTCGGAAAGCGAGAAGGTCAATGGCACCCGCATGTCGATGATCCCGTGCAGCACCCGATCAGTTGCGGGCATTGCCGGTGCCGCCGCATAGCGCCAGCTGTCATAGCGGGAGGTGAATGCGACCGGCTCAGCCGCACCAAACCATTTGAGTTCGACCCCGCGAGCGCTGCACCGGCGCAGCACCTCACGGATCTTGTCAGCCGACCAGTCCAGCAGCAGGAACTGGATGGAGGAGCCGACATATAACTCCGCTTGCGGGCGTTCAACGACCTGCAGGCCGGGCGTGTCTCGCAGCCCTGTCTCGATCTGCTGATAGCGTTCGTTCCAGCGCTGCACCTGCTGGTCCAGTTGCCGCAGCTGCGGGCGCAGGATCGCAGCGCGCAGGTTGTCCATACGGCCCGAAATATTGGGGGTTTCATATTTGATCCGCTCGAACACCTCAGGTCCGGGCGCAGCCCGATGCCGTGAGTAGAGCATATAAGACCCCGACAGCATGATGGCGCGGGCCGCGATTTCGGGGTCCGAGGTGATCATCAGACCACCCTCTCCCGAGTTGACGTGCTTATAGGTCTGGCAGGAATAGCAGCCGACAGCGCCATGACGGCCGGACAGTACCCCGTTCCACCGCGCCCCCATGGTATGAGCGCAGTCCTCGATCACGGTGACACCCGCAGCATCGCAGATGGCCATCAACCGATCCATATCGCAAAGATGCCCCCGCATATGTGACAGCATCAGAACCTTCGGGTGACCATCCGCCGCCAGCTGACGCTCAAGATCCTCAAGATCAAGGGTCAGCGCTTCGGTTACCCCGACATAGACCGGCTGTGCGCCAACAGCGGCAATCGACCCCGGTACGGGCGCGAGGGTGAAGGCATTGGTCAGCACCCTGTCGCCGGGCCGCACCCCGACCGCGCGCAGGGCGGTTGCCAGCGCATAGCCCCCCGACGCCACGGCCAGGGCATAGGGCGCGCCCATCTGTGCCGCAAATTCCTCTTCCAGCAGGGTTACCTCGCCCGCCTCATCCGCTACCACATTGTAGCGATGCAGGCGTCCGTGGCGCATCACCGCGACGGCGGCTTCGATGGCGTCTTCGGGGATGGGTTCCTGCTGGGTAAAGCTACCGCTGAATATCTCTGTCATGGTGTTTTTGTCTGCCCCTGATCACACGAGGTCAAGCCCTGCCATGGACCCACCCGAGAAGACGGCGACGATGTCATGACGACATCGCACGGACGACATCGCCTGACATCAAAGAGGCAGCAAGCGGGCCGCCAGTGCAGGAAGATCCTCAAAACGCTGTAACAGCGCCTCGGGGCGCAGGGCCTCAAGGTCGTCGCCGGACGGACCAAAGGTCACCAGCACCGAGGCCACCCCGGCCGCTGCCGAGGTCTTGCGGTCGGTGTCCGTATCACCGATCAGAATTGTACGCTCAGGATCACCCCCGGCCCGCCGGGCAGCCTCCCGCAGCGGCTCCGGGTCAGGCTTGCGCACCGGCAGCGTATCCGCCCCGACCAGAGAGTGGAACGCATCACGTACGCCCAGACTCTGCATCAGCTTCTCCGCCAGCGCCTCCGGCTTATTGGTGCAGATCCCCACCCGGAACCCGTCGGTTTTCAACTGCTCCACCGCCGCCATGGCGCCCGGATACAACACGGTGTGATGGTCAATCGCATCGCGGTAATACTCCAGAAGCCGCGGATAGTATTCCTCGACGGTTTCTTCACGATACTCCCCGGCGCGTTTCAGCCCGGTGGTCAACATGCTCTTGCCGCCGCGCAGGGCAACCGCAGCATCCCGTGGCAAGGACAGCAGATTCCCCAGTCCCATCTGACGGAAACAGGCATTCGCCGCAGCCAGAAGATCACCGGATGTATCCGCCAAAGTACCATCGAGATCGAAGATAACCGTTCGCATATCTGCCCTCTCTCGGCGCGTTTCCGCCACCGCTTGTTGCAAGCCGCAACCTTGTTTGATGGCGCTTTGCCTTGCGCGCCTGCTGTTAGCGGATAAAACGGGGGCGCTGAAAAGACAAAGAGAAAACATCACATGAGCACCGCCCTCGTCATTCTGGCCGCAGGCAAAGGCACCCGGATGAACTCCGACCTGCCCAAGGTTTTGCATCCCATTGCCCACGCCCCGATGCTGCAACATACGCTGTCCGCCGGTCGCGCGCTGGCCCCCGAGCGCACCATCGTGGTGGCCGGCCACGGCGCGGATTATGTACGGGCAGCCCTGGCCGATATCGACGAAGATGTCGAAATTGTCGTTCAGGAAGAACAGCTTGGCACAGCTCATGCCGTCGCGCAGGCGCGAGAGGCACTGACCGGTTTCGAGGGCGATATCGTCGTGCTTTATGGCGACACGCCCTTTGTCAGCGCCGAAACGCTGGAACATATGATCGCCGCACGGCAGAACGCCGATCTGGTGGTTCTGGGCTTCACCGCAGCTGATCCGGCACGCTATGGTCGCCTGGTCATGAATGGCGACAGCCTGGAACGTATTGTCGAATACAAGGACGCAACCGAGGCCGAGCGCGCGATTGATTTCTGCAATTCCGGGCTGATGGCCGGCAATGCGGCGCAGATGTTTGCGTTGATTGACCGTGTCGACAGCGCCAATGCCTCCGGCGAATATTATCTCACTGATCTTGTGGAGCTGGCCCGCGCCGATGGGCTTCGGGTCACTGCGGTCTCCTGCGATGAGGCCGAGACCCTTGGCATCAATTCCCGCGCGGATCTGGCCGAAGCCGACCGCATCTTCCAGCGCCGTGCACGTGCCGCGCTGATGGAGGATGGCGTCACGCTGATGGATCCTGAGACGGTCTATCTGGCCTTTGACACCGTCATCGGCCGCGACACGATCATCGAGCCCAATGTTGTCTTCGGCCCCGATGTCACGGTCGAAAGCGGCGTCTTCATCCGGTCATTTTCACATTTTGAGGGCTGCCATATCTCGCGCGGCTCCAAGGTCGGCCCCTATGCCCGCCTGCGCCCCGGTGCAGAGCTGGCAGAGAACACCCACATCGGCAATTTCGTTGAGATCAAGAATGCTGAAATTGCCGAGGGCGCCAAGGTCAACCACCTCAGCTACATCGGCGATGCCAGCGTTGGTGCCGGTACCAATATCGGCGCGGGAACGATCACCTGCAACTACGACGGCGTGATGAAACACCGGACCGAAATCGGAGCCGGTGCCTTTATCGGGTCCAACACCATGCTGGTGGCCCCGGTGCGCGTCGGCAATCAGGCCATGACCGCGACCGGAGCCGTGATCACGAAATCCGTCGAGGACGGCGCATTGGCCATTGCGCGCGCCGAGCAACAGAACAAACCCGGGCGGGCGCGCAAGCTGATGGACATGCTGCGCGCCAAGAAGGCCCGTCTTGGCAAAGGAGCCGAATAATGTGTGGCATCGTCGGCGTTCTTGGCAATCATGAAGCGGCCCCAATCCTGGTCAAGGCTCTCGAGCGGCTGGAGTACCGCGGCTATGACAGCGCCGGGATCGCCACCGTCAGTGACGGCGCGCTGGACCGCCGCCGTGCGGTGGGAAAGCTGGTGAACCTTTCCGATCTTCTTGTTCATGAACCGCTGCGAGGCAAATCCGGTATCGGCCATACCCGCTGGGCCACCCATGGGGCGCCGACGGTCAGCAACGCCCACCCGCATCGGGCCGGCAGGGTTGCCGTTGTCCACAATGGCATCATCGAGAACTTCAAAGAGCTGCGTGTGGAGCTGGGTCAGAAAGGCATCACCTTTGAGACCGAGACAGATACCGAAACCGTCGCCCTGCTCTGCGAGGCGCTGATCAGCGACGGCAAGTCCCCGGTCGAAGCGGCGCGCGAAACCGTGTCGCGTCTGGACGGAGCGTTTGCCCTAGCCTTCCTGTTTGAGGGCGAAGAGGATCTGATGATCGCCACCCGCAAGGGTTCGCCGCTTGCCATCGGCCATGGCGAGGGCGAAATGTTCGTCGGGTCGGACGCGATAGCGCTGGCTCCGTTCACCGACCAGATCACCTATCTGGAAGAAGGCGATTTTGCGGTACTGACGCGGACCAGCCTCGATATCTGGGACCAGCGCGGCGCCATCGCCAACCGAGAAAAACGCCAGATCCAGCTGGCAAATGCGCGCGTCGACAAGGACGGCCACAAGCATTTCATGGCCAAGGAAATCGCCGAACAGCCGGTTGCCATTGACCGCGCGCTGAAAGCCTATCTGAGCGAGGATGGCCAGCTGGCGCTGCCGTCCGAGCTGGACTTCACCAGGATCGAGCGGCTGACCATGGTGGCCTGTGGCACCGCCTATTATGCCTGTATGGTTGCGAAATACTGGTTCGAACAGATCGCCCGGATGCCGGTCGAAGTCGATGTCGCCTCTGAGTTCCGCTACCGCGAGCCGCCGGTGTCGGACAAGACGATGGCGCTGTTTGTGTCACAATCGGGAGAGACCGCCGACACCCTGGCCGCCCTGCGCTACATGGACGGCAAGGCGCAGCAGATCGTGGGGCTGGTCAATGTCCCCGAAAGCTCCATCGCGCGGGAAAGCGATGTGCTTCTGCCGCTGCACGCCGGCCCGGAAATCTCTGTTGCCTCGACCAAGGCATTTACCTGCCAGCTGACCATCCTGCTGCTGCTCGCCCTGCGGGCGGCCCAACAGCGCGGCATCGCCCTGCCTGCCGGAATGCCCGACGATCTGCGCGCGCTGCCCGGTCTGATCAACCAGTCACTGACGGGCGCCAAGCAGATCACCGCTACGGCACGCGGGCTGGCGAAGGCACGGGATATCATCTTCCTCGGGCGGGGGCAGCTCTATCCGCTGGCGCTGGAAGGCGCGCTGAAGCTCAAGGAGCTGAGCTATATCCATGCCGAAGGCTACGCCAGCGGCGAGCTGAAACACGGCCCCATCGCGCTCATTGACGAGAAGGTGCCGGTGGTGGTTCTGGCGCCGCGTGATGCACTGTTCGACAAGACAGTGTCAAACATGCAGGAGGTCATGGCACGCGGGGGCAAGGTGATCCTGGTGACCGACACCGAAGGCGCCAAGTTCGCCGGTGATGGCACCCATGAGGTGATCGTGATGCCGCAGGTGCCCGATGCGCTGGCCCCCATCCTCTATGCGGTGCCGGCGCAGCAGATCGCCTATTACACCGCGATCGCCAAGGGCACCGATGTGGACCAGCCCCGCAATCTCGCAAAATCGGTAACGGTGGAATGAGCGATCTGACACTGGAGGTGGCACTGGCCGCGCTGGAGAGCGCCGCCGAGCCTGCGCGCGCGGCTCAGATGGCCAGCTATCACAAGCAGAAGCGCGTTGTGCTGGGGGTTCCGAATCCCACCATCAACAGCCTGAGCCAGGAGTGGCGCAAGCAGCTGAGTTCGGGCGACGATGGGGTTGCCGCGCGCTGCGCGCTGGCGCAGGAGCTCTGGGCCAGCGATGTGTTCGAGGCGCGCATCGCGGCGGCAAAGCTGCTGACTCAGGCGCGGATCAGGGACGACGCACCGGTCTGGGACCTGCTGCAAAGCTGGCTGCCGGATTTTGACAGCTGGGCCATTGCAGACCACGCAGCCTCGGCCATCCAGAAACGCCTTCAGGCTGAGCCCGCACGTCTGGATATCGTCGAGGGCTGGACCGGCTCTGATCACATGTGGAGCCGCCGGGCAGCCCTGGTTGCCACCCTGCCCTGGGCCAAGCTGCCCAACCCAAAAGCTGAAGAACTGGCCGCACGCGAGCGGATCCTCGGCTGGGCCGCTGGCTACGTGCCGGATCGCAACTGGTTCCTTCAGAAATCCATCGCCTGGTGGCTGCGCGATCTGAGCAAACATGACGCTGAGCGCACCCGCGCATTCCTTGCCGAACATGGCGCAGCGATGAAGCCCTTTGCCCGCAAGGAAGCGGCCAAACATCTGCCTGCTGCCAGTCACGCCGACTGAACCGCGCAGGCAGGAATCTCGCAGCAGCTGTTACCAACAAAATAGGCGCGCAGGAGCTATCCTTCGCGCCATTTCTTTTTTGGGGGGGCTCGCCGGAGGTGACGACCTCAGGGCCGATCAGGCGGCAGGCAGGACCTCAACTTCGACCAGCTCCGTCAGCGGCAGCCCAAGTGCGCGCATCGCATCAATCGAAAGCCGACTTCCGGCGCCGGTGTCTCCACCGATGGGACGCAGAGTCAGCGTGACCTCGGTGCCCCGAGGCGAGCGCACGCGCGCCACCTGCGCACTATCGACCAAAGGCGTATCCATCCACAGGCCGGGCTGCGAGGGATCCCCGAGGCTGGCCACGGTTGAGGCGCGCCCGGTATAGCCCGCAGCCGCGCCGACCGGGGCAACCGAACCGTTCGCAGCGTCCAGCGGTGTCTGTTCGACACCCGGCGCCGGCGGGACCGTAGCGGCCGTATCACTGACCGGATCACCAACCGGGCCAGAGGGTCTACCCCCACCCAGAACCGAGGAATTCCACTGCAACTGGCCACAGGCTCCAAGCAGCACGACAGACGACAGGATCAAAACAGAATAACGCATATCGCGACACTAGCTCCGCGCTCACGGCTTTGCCAGCGGCAATCCCGGGTTCGGCCAAACTCAGCCCTTGCCGCAAGCGCCGCCCCGCTTTACCTAAGAAGAATGACAGCGCCACTCATTGATCCCTTCGCCCGCGCCATTACGTATCTGCGCGTTTCGGTCACCGACCGCTGCGATTTTCGCTGCGTCTACTGCATGTCCGAAAACATGACCTTCCTGCCGAAGAAGGATCTTCTGACACTGGAAGAGTTGGATCGCATGTGTTCGACCTTCGTCAATCTTGGTGTTGAGAAACTGCGGATCACCGGTGGTGAGCCACTTGTGCGCCGGGGCATCATGACTTTCTTCCGCGCCATGACCCGGCATCTGGAAAGCGGGGCGTTGAAGGAGCTGACGCTGACCACCAATGGCTCGCAGCTGGAAAAATACGCGCAGGATCTTTATGACGCCGGTGTGCGGCGGGTGAATGTCTCGCTCGATACCATCGACGAGGCCAAATTTGCCGAGATCACCCGCTGGGGCCGCCTGCCCCAGGTGCTGCGCGGGATTGATGCGGCCCAGAAGGCCGGGCTGCGGATCAAGATCAACGCTGTTGCCCTGAAAGGCTTCAACGAGGACGAGCTGCCCGCCATCACCCGCTGGTGCGCCGAGCGCGATATGGATCTGACCTGGATCGAGGTCATGCCGATGGGCGATATCGGCAATGAAAACCGACTGGGTCAATATTGGTCGCTGAAAGACGTGCGCCGCGCCTATGAGGATCACTACAGCGTCACTGATCTGACCGAACGGACCGGCGGACCGGCGCGCTATGTCCGCCTGGAGGAGAGCGGCCAGAAGATCGGATTTATCACGCCGCTGTCGCATAACTTCTGCGAAAGCTGCAACCGGGTGCGCCTGACCTGCACCGGTGAGCTATACATGTGCCTGGGGCAGGAAGACATGGCGGACCTGCGCGCACCGCTACGGGATCACCCCGAGGATGATCAGGCGCTGGAAGCGGCCATACGGGCTGCGATCACGCTCAAGCCCAAGGGCCATGATTTCGACTATTCCCGGCAAAAACTGGACGGGCAGATGCCACGCCACATGAGCCATACCGGCGGCTGACATGGCCAGCCGCAGGACCAGCGCGCCGACGCTGCTGTTTCACCTCTACCGTGGCGTCACTGCGCTGCTGGCACCATTCGCGTTTCGCAAGGTGGCGGGCAAGCTCGCCGACCATGGCGTTTCTCCCACACGGCAGCGCGAGCGTCTGGGCTATGCCAGCCAGCCGCGCCCGACCCCACGCGGACCGGACGGCAGGCCTGCGCCTCTGCTTTGGTTGCACGGGGCCTCGGTCGGTGAAAGCCTCGCAGCGCTCAGCCTGATTGACAAACTGGCCCCACGGCTGCCCGGCGCGGAGTTTCTGCTGACCTCCGGCACCGCCAGCTCGGCTGAGATGATGGCCAAGCGTATGCCCGCCAACTGTCGCCACCAGTTCGCCCCGCTGGATGCCACCGCCCCGGTCGATCGGTTCCTGCGCCATTGGCAGCCCGACGCAGCGCTTTTTGTCGAAAGCGAGCTTTGGCCGGTAACGCTCCATGCCGCTGAACAGGCTGCTGTGCGGCTCGCGCTGGTCAATGCCCGCCTCTCGGCCCGGTCTGTGGCGCGGTGGAAATCGAAACCGGCCACCGCGGCGTTTGTGATGCAGAAGTTTGATCTGCTGCTCAGCCAGAACCCGCAGATGGGGGAAAGCCTGATCGAGCTGGGCGCCGCACCGGACAAAGTCCATCCCAGCGGCAACCTCAAGGCCGGTTCCGCTCCGCTGCCCGTCGATCAGGCGGCCCTTGATGCGGTCCGCGCAGAGCTTGGCGAGCGCCCGCTCTGGGTGGCCAGCTCCACGCACCGGGGCGAGGAAGAGACGGTGATCACCGCGCATAAGGCGCTGCTGGCCGAGGACCCGGACATCTGCCTGCTGCTGGCCCCCCGCCACCCGGAACGAGCCGAGGACATCATCGCGCTGATCGAGCAGGCAGGCCTCAGCGTTGCGCGCCGTAGCGCCGGTCAGCTGCTGACAGCGGATACCCAGGTCTATCTTGCCGACACATTGGGCGAAGTCGGCACCTGGTATGCGCTGTCGCCCATCGTGTTTCTTGGTGGCTCCCTTGCGCCCATCGGCGGCCATAACCCCTTTGAGGTGGCACAGGCAGGCGCTGCCGTGATCACGGGTCCGGGATACTCCAACTTCGCCGAGACCTATCCGCCGTTGATCAGCGCGGGCGGCGCGGTCGAGGTCAATGATGCCAAGGGGCTAGCAGGTGCCGTCAGCCACTGGATGGAAGATGATGCCGCCCTCAACGCAGCGCGCGACGCGGCCCGTGGCGTGGTCGCGGCACAGGCGGCAGCGCTTGATGGCGTGGTTGATCTGCTGATCGACAATCTGGCGCTGTCGCCCGCCCGCCAGCCCCATTGAACGGGACCCGTAGATGGCCGACCTTCTTGTCACCAATTTCAATCGCAACTTCACCGGCGTTTCGGCAACCGCCGCCAATGTGATCCGTCAGCAGGCGGGCCGCTATGATATGGCGCTCGTCGGACGCGCCCTGCCCGGCTGCCCCGACCCCATCAGCATCGCCGCTGCCCGCGCGGCCTCACGCAGGCATGATCCCGCCAAACCCTTTGCCATCTGGCATGTGAGGCGCAACACCGAAATGCGCGCGGCGATCTGGGCGCGCGACGTCCTGAGGCTGCCTATCCGCATTGTCTTCACCTCGGCGGCGCAGCGGCGCCACTCGGCCTTTCCCCGCTGGCTGATCTCGCGCATGGACGCTGTGATCGCCACCACCGAGGCCGCAGCGGCCTATGTCCCGCATGTCCGCGCGGTGGTGCCACATGGCGTCGATACAGATCTGTTCACACCGGCGGAAAACCGCAGTTCCGCCTGGGCCGCGCTGGGGTATGGAGGCCAGCAGGGGATTGCCACCATCGGGCGCATTCGCCCCGAGAAGGGCACCGATCTATTCGTGGACGCCATGCTGCGCCTGCTGCCGGATCACCCCGGTCTGGTGGCTCTGGTGGTCGGCCGCGCCGCGCGGGAGCATCAGGGCTTTCTGAAGGGGCTGCAGGCCCGGATTGCGGCGGCTGGCCTTGGCGATCGCATCCTCTTTCCCGGCGAAATTCCGGCTGGCGATCTGCCGCGTGTGATACGGGCGCTGTCCTTGGTGATGCAGCTGCCGCGCTATGAGGGCTATGGCATGGCTCCGCTGGAGGGGCTGGCAAGCGGCGTCCCCTTTGTCGGGTCAGACACAGGCTACTACCGCGCGTTCTCCGCACAGGGAACGGTTGGGACGGTGGTGCCGCTGGGAGCTGCCGAGGCCGCGGCGGCAGCGGCAGATCGCCTGCTGTCGACACCCGATCAGCTGCTGGATTTCGGGCGCGCCGGGCGTGACCTCGCGGTAACGACCTTCAGCGCAAGCGCCGAGGCCGATGGGATCGACGCGGTCTATCAGGACCTCTGGTCCGCAGGCTGATCCAGCTCCCCTCCCCCGGCCAGAACACAAATTGCCTGCCCCGATGGGACAGGCAAGCAGGTCACCGACTGGATGACGGGCTGATCAGGCAGCAGGCATGCGCTGCTCGACGACTTCGGCCCACCAGCTACAGCCCGCCGGGATCGCCTCATCGTTGAAGTTGTACTCCGGGTGGTGCACGGCGGCGGTATCGCCGTTGCCGACCAGAATATAGGCACCGGGGCGCTCTTCCAGCATGAAGGCAAAGTCTTCGCCCCCCATCACCAGCGGCGCGTCATCGCAGCTGCCGGAGATGTCGCGGGCCACTTTGGCTGCAAATTCGGTCTGTTCTTCATGATTGACCATCACCGGGTAGCCGCGGTGATAGGTCACCTCAGCCGTGCCGCCATAGGTCGCTGCCACACCGGCACAGATCTCTTTGATGCGCTTCTCCGCAAGATCCCGCATATCGCCCGACATCGTACGCACGGTGCCTTTGATCTGGACACTCTGCGGGATCACATTGAACGCCTTGGAGGAGGTTTCAAAGGAGGTTACGGACACAACGATCTGATGCACCGGGTCTGCATTGCGCGAGGCGATGGTTTGCAGCGCCAGCACCGCCTGCGCCGTCATCACGGTGGTGTCGATGGTTTCCTGCGGCTTTGCGGCATGGCCACCGCGCCCTTCAAAGGTGATGTCGAACTGGTCCGTCGCTGCAAAGAAAGCACCCGGGCGGATCGCAAAGGATCCAACCGGCCGACCCGGCCAGTTGTGCATCCCATAGACCTCCTGGATATTCCAGCGATCCATCATGCCGTCGTCGCACATTTCCTTGCCGCCGCCGCCGCCTTCTTCGGCGGGCTGGAAGATCACCACGACAGTACCGTCGAAATTGCGGGTCTCAGACAGGTATTTGGCCGCCCCCAGCAGCATCGCAGTATGGCCGTCATGGCCACAGGCATGCATCGCGCCATCGGTTTTGGAGGCATAATCCAGACCGGTCTGCTCATGGATCGGCAGCGCGTCCATATCGGCGCGCAGACCGATGACCTTGCCGGAGCTGTCAGACTTGCCCTTGATCACGCCCACAACACCGGTCCGGCCAATGCCGGTGACAATCTCGTCGCAGCCGAATTCTTTCAGCTTCTCAGCGACCAGAGCGCTGGTGCGATGGGTCTCGAACAGGATTTCGGGGTTTTCATGAATGTCACGGCGCCAGGCGGTGACTTCCTCTTGCAGTTCGGCAAAGCGGTTCTTCACAGGCATGATAATATCCTCTTTTTTGCTCAATGCGCCGACCGTCATGGTCTGCGCCGTATTCGGGTAATTGGATCAGGGCGCAGCGCGCCTGCCCGTCAGGGCAGCGGCAGGCGCTGCTCAATCAGGGTGACAAACCAGCTGCATCCGCTGGGAATTGCGTCATCGTTGAAATCATAGGCCGGGTGATGCAGCCCAGCAGAGGGACCATTGCCGACGCGGATCATCGCACCGGGGCGTTCCTCCAGCATAAAGGAGAAGTCCTCGCCCCCCATCGCCAGGGACACCTCCGCGCAACGACCGGCCACAGCAACCGCAGCCGCATGGGCATATTCGGTTGCGGCAGCGTCATTGATGGTCACCGGCACGCCGTTCACGAACTCCACCTCCGCCGAACCGCCAAAGCTCTGCGCGATACCGGCAGTCACCGCGCGCAGCCGTTCCGGGATTTGCGCCCGAACGTCCGGAGAATGGGTGCGAATGGTGCCCTTTACCTCGGCCCGGTCGGGAATGATGTTATAGGCCTTCGATGACGTTTCTGCCGAGGTGACCGATAGAACTGCCTGCATCACCGGATCGACGTTCCGCGACACGATGGATTGCAGGGCGGTGATCAGCTGACACATCATCACCGTGGTATCGACGGTTTCCTGCGGTTTGGCAGCATGGCCGCCGCGCCCCTGAAGACGGATGATAAACTCGTCGACCGATGCCAGAATGGGGCCGGGCCGCAGCGCGAATTGGCCCAGCTCCAGCCCCGGCGAATTGTGGATGGCATAGACCTCGTCGATGCCGAAACGGTCCATCAGCCCATCCTTGCACATGGCCTCCGCACCGTTGCCGCCCTCTTCTGCGGGCTGAAAGATCACCACCGCCGCACCATCGAAATTGCGCGTCTCCGCCAGATATTTCGCAGCCCCGAGCAACATCGCAGTATGACCGTCATGGCCGCAGGCGTGCATTGCCCCGTCGATCTTCGACGCATGTGGCAGGCCGGTATCCTCCGCCATAGGAAGTGCATCCATATCGGCCCGCAGGCCGATCACGCGGCCCTGCGTGTCGCTGCGCCCCCGGATCACCCCGACAACCCCGGTCCTGCCAATACCGGTCACCACCTCGTCACAGCCAAAGGCCCGCAGTTTCTCGGCAACCAGCGCGCTGGTGCGGTGCGTCTCATACAGAATTTCGGGGTGCTGGTGGATATCCCGACGCCAGGCGGTGATTTCAGCGTGCATTTCGGCAAAGCGGTTCTTCACGGGCATCGGATAATCCTCAGGCTGCGGGCAGACGTCGTTCGACCAGTTCGGCAAACCAGCTACATCCGAGCGGAATTGCCTCATCGTCGAAATCATAGGCCGGGTGGTGGCACATGGCGGTGTCGCCATTGCCGAGGAAGATATAGGCGCCCGGACGTTCTTCCAGCATATAGGCGAAGTCTTCGGAGGGCATGATCGGGTCGGTGTCATCGCTGACCTTGGCCGCAACAGCGCGCGCGGCCTCAACCGCGTATCCGGTCTCAGCCTCAGTATTTACGGTGACCGGATAGCCCGGCGTCCAGATGACCTCGGCATGGGCGCCATAGGCAGAGGCGATATCCTCGGCAATGCGGCGCACACGGGTCTCGGCCTGACCGCGGCACTCCGTTTCCAACGTCCGCACCGTCCCCTGCAGACGCGCAGTATGGGCAATGACATTAGAGGCGGTACTGTCTGTCTCAAATGTGCCAACGGTCAGCACCACACGTTTCAGCGGGTCGATATTGCGCGCCACGATAGACTGGAGCGAGACCACGATCTGTGCCGCGACCAGCGTGGTATCAATCGCCTCATGCGGGGTTGCTGCATGGCCGCCGACCCCAGTCACCCTGATCTCGAACTCATCGGAGGAGGCAAGCAGAGGCCCGGACCGGATGGCAAATTCGCCCACAGGAATCCCCGGAGCATTGTGCAGGCCATAGACTTCCTGAATGTTCCAGCGATCCATCATGCCATCGTCACACATCGCCTTGCCCCCGGCGCCGCCTTCTTCGGCGGGCTGGAAGATCAGCACAACCTTGCCGTCGAAATTGCGGGTCTCGGCCAGGTATTTGGCGGTGCCGAGCAGGATAGAGGTATGACCGTCATGGCCACAGGCGTGCATCAGCCCCGGTGTCTGCGACGCATAGTCCAGCCCGGTCGCCTCGGTGATGGGAAGCGCGTCCATATCCGCGCGCAGGCCAATGACCCGGCCAGAGGTGTTCGCCTTGCCCTCGATCACAGCGACAACCCCGGTCCGGCCAATCCCGGTGGTGATGTCTGTGATGCCAAAGCTGCGTAGCTTTTCCTCGACGAAGGCCGCTGTCTTATGCACCTCATAGAGCAGCTCGGGCATCTGATGCAGGTGACGTCGCCAGCCGGTGATTTCGGCGTGCATTTCGGACAGGCGATTCTTGATCGGCATGGGTGTCTCCCTACACTTGATCCGTCGTTCCCCAACCGCACCGCTGGCTGATGCGCACTGAGCCTGCACCTGGGCGATGCGCGTTCAGTCAGGCAGTGCAGACCGGCGACAGCGCTAACCTCCGGGGTCTGCGGCCACTCTCTGCCAGAAAAGTTGCCTTATCAAGTATCGACGTGCAAGCAGATCTCCTTAGGCCGCGATCAGCCCAAACAGCTGCCGCCGACGCGCCGTTGTTCTGGGCTCAGGATGCCAGCCGGTCGACCAGCTGCTGCATGAAGTGGTGGCCAGCGTCGAACTGCGACACCTCGATATATTCATTGGGCTGATGGGCCTGGGCAATGTCACCCGGGCCACAGATCACGGCGGAATAGCCCGCCTCCTGAAACTGTCCGGCCTCGGTGCCATAGCTCACCACATGGGTGCCATTATCCCCGGTAAGCGAGCGCACCAGCGTCTCTGCCTCGCCCTCGACCTCGGGGACCAGCCCCGGAACGTTGAATTTCTTGCTGACGTCGATGCGGGTGTCGGGATGGATCGCCTGCATCTCCGCCTCAACCTCACGCACCCTGGCCAGATAGGCGGCCTCCCAGTCGGCGGCAGATTCGCCCGGCACCACGCGGAAATCCATCACGAAGCGACAGTCCTTTGCGGTGATATTATGCGCGGTTCCGCCGTTGATCATCCCGACATGGCAGGTGGTAAAGGGAGGCGTGAACAGCGCTGCAACCTCATCCGGCGCCTTGGCCATATTCTCGGCATTGCGGGCATTGGCCCAGTCGATCAGCCGTGCGCCCTGCATGATGGCGCTGACACCGGTGTGCATGAGCGAGCTGTGCACCTCAAAACCCACCAGATGGGTGCTGTAGCCGATCCCGCCCTTGTGGCCGGTCACCGGTCGCATCACCGAAGGCTCACCAACGATGACACAGGATCCTTTTGGCAGGACCTCCTGCATCGCGACAATCATGGGCGGCGCGCCGGTGCAGCCGACTTCTTCGTCAAAGCTGAGCGCCAGCTGCAAGGGCCGCGCGACGCCGCGATAATGGGCGGCCACCAGCGCCCAGATCGCCAGCGCGTCAAAGCCTTTCATATCGCAGGTGCCGCGCCCGTAATACTTGCCATCCCTCTCGACCACGGTGAAGGGATCGCTGTCCCAGGGCTGGCCTTCGATCGGCACCACATCCGTGTGCCCCGAGAGCACAACAGCCCCCTCGACCTCGGGGCCAACATGGGCAAAAACCGCCGCTTTATGCGGCTGCTCGGGATCGACCCAGCGACGCGCGGTGATGCCGTGGCTTGCCAGATAGCCCTCAACCCAATCCACCAGCGGCAGGTTGGTTTCGCTGCTGACAGTGGGAAAGGAGATCAGCTTGGTCATGATCTCCAGCGGGCTGAGCTGATCTGCCATACCCTTAGTAGCCGCTGTCAGTCGTCAGAACGAAATGCCCCGGTTCCACCTCGATATATTGCGAGGGCTCCGGCTCGTAGTTCAGATCATGGATCGGCGATGGGATCGGTTTGAAATTCAGATCCTTCTCCGATTTGCGCTGATTTGGATCGGCAATCGGCACCGCCTTCATCAAGGCCTGCGTATAGGCGTGCTGCGGGTTCTCAAAGACCCGCGCCCGCGGTCCCAGTTCCACGATACGGCCAAGGTACATCACACCGACCTGATGGCTGACCCGTTCGACCACCGCCATATCGTGACTGATGAACAAGAAGGACAGGCCTAGTTCTGATTGCAGTTCCATCATCAGGTTGAGCACCTGCGCCTGCACCGACACATCCAGCGCCGAAACGGCCTCATCCGCGACGATCAGTTTCGGGTTGAGCGCAAGCGCGCGGGCGATGGCAATGCGCTGCCGCTGACCGCCGGACATTTCGTGCGGATACCGGCGCATGAAGCTGCGCGGCAGATGCACCCTGTCGAACAGATTGGCGACGCGGTCCTGCAATTCGGAGCCGGAGGCAAGCCCATAGTTGCGCATCGGCTCCGCCACCTGATCCAGCAGCTGCATCTGCGGATTGAGCGAGGCAAAGGGATCCTGAAAAATCATCTGCATATCAAGGCGCGCCTTGTGCAGCTCCCGCGGGTTCAGACCCAGAATATCGCGCCCTTCAAATTCCACCGACCCGGACAGCGGCTCCACCAGCCGCAGGATCGACCGCCCGGCAGTGGACTTGCCGCAGCCGGATTCCCCGACCAGCGACAGCGTCTGCCCTTTGAACACCTTGAAGGAGACATCCTCCACCGCGTGAACATTGGCTATGGTGCGGCGCAGAACGCCGCCTTTTACCGGGAAGCGGGTCACCAGGTTGCGCACCTCCAGCAGCACCTCGTCGCTGCCCTTGATCGGCTTGATCTCCTGCTGTTCCACACCCATCAGCTTCATCGGCTCCGGGTAGTCCTTGCCGCGCATCTCGCCCAGTTTGGGAACGGCGGCCAGCAGCGCCTTTGTATAGTCGTGCTGCGGGTTCTCGAAGATTTCGGTGACGGTGCCTTCCTCGACCTTGTTGCCGCGATACATGACAACAACGCGATCCGCCATCTGCGCCACGACGGCCATGTCGTGGGTGATGAACATCACCGCAGTGCCGGTCTCGCGCTTCAGCCGGTCCATCAGCGCCAGGATCTCGGCCTGGATGGTCACATCAAGCGCGGTTGTCGGCTCATCCGCGATCAGCAGGCGCGGTTCGCAGGCCATGGCCATCGCAATCACGACCCGCTGGCGCATACCGCCAGACAGTTCGTGCGGATATTGTTTCAGGCGGCGCTCCGGCTCGGGGATCCGCACCTCACGCAGCAGTTCCAGCGCACGGGCCTCGGCCTGTTTCTTGTTGAGGTTCTTGTGGATCCGCAACCCTTCGGTCAGCTGACGGCCAACGGTGAACACCGGGTTGAGCGCGGTCATCGGCTCCTGAAAGATCATCCCGATCTCATTGCCGCGAATCTGTTTCATCAGCGCCTGATCGGTCTTGCCGAGGTCGACCTCCTCGCCGTCGCGACGGTCAAACAGCAGCTGCCCCGAGGTAATGTCGCCGCCGCCGAACTCAACCAGCCGCATCAGCGACAGCGAGGACACTGATTTGCCGGACCCGGATTCGCCAACGATGCAAACGGTTTCGCCGGGATTGATGTCAAAGGAGACATCCTTCACCCCCACAACCGGACCGTCCTTTGTCTGAAACTCCACCCGGAGTCCCTTAATTTGCGCGATTGGTTGATCCAGCACCGTGACGTCCCCTTCGTGTTCTTCTTTTTCGATGGCGTTAACAGAAATGTGTACGCACCTGCGTTGACCCCGTCAAACCCACCTCCTAACCCTGCGCGATTTTTTCTCCGACGGAAGTCTTGCAATTTGGCAGGAGTCTGTATTCGATACCTTCAGTGCAGCCACGCCTGCCTCCGGTTGCAAGCCATGATCGCGGTAACGTGATCGCAGCCATCGCCCGGCAGATAGCGCGTGCTCAAACGCACAGACCGCAGTGATGTGGCAAATCTCCGGGGCGCCAAAGCCCCGGTCATAAAGAAGGCACATACGTGTCCGACAAGGAGTGAATTATGAAAATCAAGACCCTTTTGCTGGGTGCAATTGCGTCAGCCGCGCTTGCTCCCGCAGCCTTTGCCGAACGGGGATCCGACGGCCAGGTTAACATTATTTATTGGCAAGCGCCCTCGATCCTGAACCCCTTCCTTTCGGGTGGCACCAAGGATGTGGAATCCGCCTCCCTCGTGATCGAGCCGCTGGCCCGCTACGACCCGCAAGGTGAGATGGTTCCCTACCTGGTTGAGGACATTCCCACCGTCGACAATGGCGGCGTGAGCGAAGACCTCACCTCGATCACCTGGAAAATCAAACCCGGCATCCTGTGGTCCGATGGCACGCCCTTCACCGCGAATGACGTGAAATTCACCGCCGAATACTGCATGCACCCCGAGGGCGGCTGCGCGCAGGTGACCAAATTCGAAGGTGTCACCAATGTCGAGGCCGTTGACGATCTGACCGTCAAGGTCACCTTCGACAAGCCGACCCCCTTCCCCTATGGCCCGTTTGTCGGCGGCGAAAGCCCGATCATTCAGGCGGCACAATTTGCCGAATGCCTGGGCGCCAAGGCACCTGAGTGTACTGAAGCGAACTTTGCCCCGATCGGCACCGGCCCGTTTGTCGTGGATGAGTTCAAGCCCAACGACGTGATCACCATGTCGGCCAACAACAACTACCGCGACCCGGCCAAGCCGGCCTTTGCCAAGCTCCTGTTCAAAGGGGGCGGCGACGCAACTGCTGCGGGCCGTGCGGTGATGGAAACCGGTGAATTCGACTACGCCTGGAACCTTCAGCTGGCGCCCGAAGTGGTCGCCCAGATGGAAGCCGGCGGCAAAGGCGTACCGGTTGCTGGCTTCGGCCCGCTGGTCGAACGCATCATGCTGAACAACACCAACCCCGATCCGGCACTTGGCCCGGATGAGCGTTCGGTGATCCGCCCGCATCCGTTCCTCAGCGATCCTGCGGTCTACAAAGCCATGTCGATGGCCATCGACCGCCCGCTGCTGGTGGAAATCGGCTATGGCAAGGCTGGTAAGGTCACCTGTAACTGGGTACCGGCACCTGCGGCCTTCAACTCCGACTCGATGACCTGTGACACTCAGGACATCGCAGGCGCAAACGCCATGCTGGACGAAGCAGGCTACAAGGACACCAATGGCGACGGCGTACGGGAAACCCCCGATGGCAAGCCGATGAAGATCCTGTATCAGACCTCGACCAACGCTGTGCGTCAGGACTTCCAGGCGCTGATCAAACAGTGGTGGAGCGAAATCGGCATCGAAACCGAGCTGCGCAACATCAACGCATCCGTCTTCTTCGGTGGTGATCCGGGTTCCCCCGACACCTTCCAGAAGTTCTATGCTGACGTCGAAATGTACGCCAACACCTTCAATGGCACCGATCCGCAGTCCTACCTGGGCAACGGTCTGTGCGACAAGGCACCGCGTCCCGAGACCCAGTGGCAGGGCGAGAACATCTCCCGCTTCTGTGACGAAGAGTTCGACAAGCTGCACGCAGAGCTGGCGCAGACCGCAGGTCTGGAAGCCCGCGCGGAAATCGCCAAGCGCCTGAACGACATCATTGTCGAAAAAGGTGGCATGATTCCGCTGGTGCACCGTGGTCGCCTCTCCGCGCGCTCCAACACCCTTGGCGGTGTGGATCTGAACGTCTGGGACAGCGAACTGTGGAACGCCGCTGACTGGCACCGCACCGAGTAAGCAGCGTCAAACGCCTGCAGAGGCCCCGGTTAACGCGCTGGGGCCTCTTGCCATTCACGTCCGAATGACGTCATTGCGTCGGCCAGAAATGGATCTCAGGCAAAAGACCGCCCAGTTCCACCCCATTCTTCCAATTGCAAAGGCGCCTACTGGATGCTGACCTTTACAATCAGACGCCTTGTCCTGTCGGTACCGACGCTTCTGTTCATCAGCCTGGTGATCTTCCTGCTGCTTGAACTTGCGCCCGGTGACCCGATGGCTCAGGTCCCTCTGACCGTCCCCCCCGAAGTCAAAGAAAAGATGCGCGAAGCGCTTGGCCTTGGCCAACCCGCGCATATCCGATTCTGGAAATGGATCGTGCAGTTCTTCTGGATCGAACCTCAGGTTCTGATCGATTATTATTTTGGCACCAGCTTCTCCGCAGGTGACCTGCGGGTGATCTCCTGGCAGACCCGCTCGCCGGTGATGGATATCGTCGTGCAGCGTATTCCCCAGACCCTGTGGGTCGTGGGCACCGCCTATCTGGTCGCCATCGCCATCGCCCTGCCCATCGGCATCTATTCGGCCTATCGCCAGTATAGCTGGTTCGATCAGGTCGGCACATTTGTGTCGATGGTGGGTTTCTCGGTGCCGCCCTTCTTCTCCGGCGTACTGGTGATTGTGATCTTCTCGGTCCAGCTGGGCTGGTTCCCATCGATCTACGACACCACTCATGTTGTGAACAGCTGGGAGTCTTTTGTTAAGCAGCTGCAACAGATGATCATGCCGGTCATGGTGCTGGCGCTGCAAATCACCGCACAGCTGAGCCGGTTCATGCGGGCCTCGATGCTGGACAACCTCAATCAGGATTACGTCCGCACCGCCCGCGCCAAGGGCCTCAGCGAATATGTGGTCGTCATGGTCCATGTTCTGCGCAACTCGATGATCCCGGTCGTGACCGTGATCGCGCTGGGGATTCCGTCGATCTTCGGTGGCGCCATCATCACCGAACAGGTGTTCAAGGTGAACGGCATCGGCCAGCTGCTGATCGGCGCGATCGAGGCCAATGACCTGCCGATGGTGCAGACGCTGACCTTCATCTTTGCCGTGCTGATCGTGCTGTTCAACCTGATTGCCGACGTGCTCTATGGCATTCTAGACCCGAGGATCCGCTATGACTGATAAGGACCGTCTGGTGCCCGACGAAGGGATTGTGCCCGCCTCGACCGCGCTGCCTGCGGCGGGCGTGATCGAAGAACTGGACCAACCACCCCGCAGCCAGTGGCTGGATGTGTGGGATCAGTTCAAGTCACACAAGGGCGCCATGCTTGGCGGGGCATTGTTCCTGCTGATCGTACTGGCCGTCTATCTCGGCCCGTTTTTCTGGGACATTGATGCCACCCGCATTGATATCCGTGCCCGCAACCAGAGCCCAAGCTGGGCGCATCCTTTTGGCACGGATCAGCTGGGGCGTGACATGCTGGCCCGGATGATGGCAGGCGGCGCGACCTCGGTCTCCGTTGGCCTGACTGCGATGCTTCTGGCGCTGTTCCTCGGCTCATTGGTTGGCGTTCTCGCAGGGTTCTTCAAACGTCTCGACGGACCGTTGATGCGCCTGACCGATCTGTTCCTGGCGCTGCCGCTGTTGCCGCTTCTGCTGGTGATGATGCTGTTGTTCCGCGAGCCGCTGAACGCCGCCTTCGGCCCGGAACAGGGGATCTTTATCCTGATCGTGGCCTCGATCGGCATCACCAGCTGGATGCCCACCGCGCGGATCGTGCGTGGCGATGTGCTGGCGATCAAGGAACGGGAATTCGTTCTTGCGGCCCGCTCCATCGGCACCACCAACAGCAAGCTGATTTCGCGGCACATCCTGCCCAACGTGCTGTCACCGATCATGGTTTCGGCCACGCTGGGGATTGCAACCGCGATCATCACCGAATCCGCCCTGTCCTTCCTCGGCCTGGGCTTCCCGCCTGATTTCCCGACATGGGGGCGTCTGCTCTATGATGCGACGGACTATCTCCAGCAATACCCGGAGCGGGTGTTCTGGCCCGGTATGGCGATCTCTCTCACCGTGCTGAGCGTGAACTACCTCGGCGACGGTCTGCGCGACGCTTTGGATCCACGGATCCGCGGGCGCTGATCACACCTGAGATGTGAGGGCAGAACAGCTCAACACATTCAAATAAAAACATATCAACCGGCCACTTCTCCCAGGTGGCCGGTTTGTTTTTGCCCGCAGCGGCAGGGCTGGGACACATAGCCTGCGAAGGACACCTGGCAGAGAACATCATTCTGCAAGATGCCGCGCCAACTTGGTGCCATAGGGTTGCTCAGATCACAAAAACCGGCCATTTCGGGAAAATATTCCAAACGCGACGAATCCGCTCGCAGCAATGGAGGCCGCATATGTTCGAGACACTTGGCTTTGAAGATACCACCGCGCGGGCGGTTTCGGTACTGTTTGCACTCTCTGTCGGTGTCCTGTTCGGCGGGTTGGCGCAATTGACCCGCTTCTGTTTCCGCCGCGCTGTTGTCGGCGCTGATCGCCGTCAGGCCGCAGGCGTCTGGACAATGGCGCTGGCCGTTGCTGTTCTCGGCACGCAGGCCGCCGTGGCGCAGGGCTGGATCAGCTTTGCCGAGCACCGCCTGATGGTCGCGGATCTGCCGATTGCTGCGGTGGTACTGGGCGGCCTTATGTTCGGGGCCGGCATGGTGCTGACCCGTGGCTGCGTCTCGCGCCTGATGGTTCTGACCGGCAGCGGCAACCTGCGGGCGCTGGTTGTGATCGTGACCTTTGCAATTGTCGCCCACGCCACGCTCAAAGGCGTGCTGGCACCGCTGCGCAGCTGGATCGGCGGCGTCACGGTGCCGATTGGGGATTTCGCCTCTCTCACCGCACTGCCCGGCGGCGCGCTGACGGGCGCCGGGCTGATCGTTGCGGCCGCTCTTGTCATCGCTCTGCGCTCGGGCAATCATCCTCTGATGCTGGCCGGAGGGGCCGCCATCGGCGCGCTGGTGCCGCTGGCCTGGGTCGGCACCGGCTATGTGCTGTATGATGAATTTGACCCCATCGCCATGGAGAGCCTCTCCTTCACTGCGCCTTCGGCGGAAACACTATTCTACACGCTGGCGTCCAGCGCCGTGCCTGCGGGCTTCGGGACCGGGCTGGTGGGCGGCGTGCTGATTGGCGCGCTGGTCGCCGCCCTGCTGAGCGGTCGCTTCCAGTGGCAGAGCTTTGAAAGCCCGCGGCAGACCGGCCGCTACCTCACTGGCGCGGTGCTGATGGGGATTGGCGGTGTACTGGCTGGCGGCTGCACAGTCGGGGCCGGTCTCGCCGGTATCCCAACCCTCAGCCTAGCGGCTGTTCTGGCACTGCTGTCGATTGGCGCAGGCGGTTTGGCGGCAGACGCCCTGCTCAATGCAGCCGCTTCCGGATCTGCCGCACCGCGAGCCAGACCAGCAGCACAACCGGCAGAGTAAGTGCTGCCGTCATCATCCCCTTGCTGAGGTCCAGCACCGCCGCGAGGGGATAGAGCGCATAAGACGCCAGCGACACAGCGTAATAGCTGATCGCCACCACTGACAGCCCTTCCACCGTATGTTGCAGCCGCAGCGCCATATCGGCGCGGCGGTCCATGCTTTCCAGCAGGGCCTGGTTCTGGGCACTGCGTTCCACATCGACACGGGTTCGCAGCAGCTCCCCGGCGCGACGCGCCCGGTCTGCCAGCGTAGCGAGCCGCCCTTCGGTTGACTTCACCGTGCGCATCGCCGGTTCAAATCGGCGCAGCATGAACTCGGCAAAGGTCTGATACCCTTCAAACCGGGTCTCGCGCAGCAGGGCGATCCGTTGATTGACCAGCGCATCATAGGCCCCCGTCGCACCAAAGCGGAACGCCGCCTGCGCCGCCATCGCCTCCAGCTCAGCCGAGACCGTGAGCAGCTGCGCAAGGGTCTGTTCCGCCGGCATGCGATCCCCGGTCATCTCGGCCATCATCTCGCTCAGATGGGTGTCGAGCGCGCCAATCGTCGGACTCAGCCCGCGCGCCCGCGAAAACCCGAGCATCGACATCGCCCGATAGGTCTCAATCTCGCAAAGGCGCTGCACCACCCGGCCGATCCGCTGGGCGCCGGTTTCCCGGTTCGGGAAAACCGCAAACCGCATATGCCCAGCCGGATCAATGCGGAAATCCCCCGCCACCACGCAGCTGTCGTCCAGCACTCGGGCCACGGCGAGGCTTTCCGGCACAAACCAATCGGTCAGAGCCGCCCGTACGTCAGAGGTTTCGCCACGCGGCAAGACCCGCAGCATGATCGAAGTGATGCGCTGACCCGGAGCCTCCGCCAGCCAGTCCGACGGGAAGACATCAAAATCCGCAGGATCATACGGGCGGGCGCTGATACCGTCGAAATACAGGGTGTAGGACACAAATTCAGTATGCTGTTCCCATTTGAGCGTATGGCGGCCCAGCTGCACCGAATGATGGGTCGCCCCCGGCGTCGGGTGGGCGACACCGTGACGATCCAAGAGATCGACCAGATGCGCAAGGTCCCGGCTGCGGTCCCGATGCACGGCCTCCTGCGGCTGCTTGATCGCCAGGTAGATCACCGTCGAGGGGTTGCTCATCGTCGGGAACGGGCGGGCGTGCAGCTCATTGGCCAGCTGGTAGCGCAGCGGGTGGTCTTGGATCGGCGGCATCTATGGTCTCCCTGAGCAGCAGACCACAGGTTAGCCGAGGTGGAGCAACCTGTAAAGAATTACGTTTTTTCAATACCTTAACTGGATACAACCGTATACAATTATGAGGCAGCCCTCAGCTCTTGCCGACATTATGCCGCCTCGAACACCTCAATCGCCGCATTCAAACCATTGATGGCCGCAGGCATGCCGCCATAGACCGCCATCTGCCAGATGACCTCCAGAACCTCGGCTTCACTTGCCCCTGCGGCGAGGGTGTTGGCGATATTCACCTTGAGCTGCGGCGCGGTCTGACCGCCAAGCGCTGTCAACGCTGCAACCGTACAGAGCTGCCGTGTCCGCAGGTCCAGCCCCGCGCGTGCGTAGTGGCGCCCATAGGCCCATTCCACCAGGCTCTCCGACATTCCCGGCAGATGGGCGTCATAGCGCTCTGCCAGGATATTCTCCAACTCCGGGTTCAATTCGGCCAACAGATTACGGCCCTTGGTCACTGCGTCAGACATCTGCGCTTTCCTTCTCCAGCTCGTGGTAGATCGCAACCTTGCGATTCATCAGGGCAAGCGTGTCATGAAGCTGCTCCAGCTGCTGGCGGATCACCTCCCGGTGGGCCTCCAGCATTGCGCGGCGTTCGGCCAGGGTTTCGCGCCCCCGCGCCCGCAACCGGGCATAGCGGACCCGATCCGCCTGTTTCATTCCGGTGGCGTTCAACTGCCCCAGAAAGCGGATCCAGCCGAGGATTTCGCGATCATAGACCCGCCGCCCGGCGGCATCCCGCGCCGGCGGATCAATCAACCCGATCTTCTCGTAAAAGCGCAGGGTATCCACGCTCAGCCCCGTGGCCATCGCCACCTCTGAAATCTTCATGCACATCTCTCTTGCTGCCCACCCCTCATGGGTGAGTCGGGACACCCTAGCGGTTGGAGTACACTCCAGCTCAAGCGGTATCTGCGGCGCGTCCGATCGGCTGCCAGAGTTCTATCGGATTGCCCTCCGGGTCGTGCAACCGCGCGAAATAGCCGATCTCGCCGTCCCACTCCGGCCGGGTCTCAACAGCGATACCGGCGGCGGTCAGCTGGGCGATCATCGCGGCCAGATCCGTTACCCGGAAATTGATCATCCACTGTTTGCTGGTATCTCCGAAATAATCGGTATCCTCGGCAAATGGAGCAAAGACGGTGTAGCCGCCGCCCTGCATCCAGGGGGTTCCGCCGACGGGGTCAATCCCCAGATGGTCATTGTACCACCGGCTCAGCGCTTCGGGGTCTTTGGCGCGGAAAAACACGCCACCTATGCCTTGGGCCTTTTCCATATCATCCTCCTCGGCTGGCGAATGATACCACAGGATCACGAAAAAAGAGCGCCCCGGCAGGAGCGCTCTTTCGGTATGTGCAGCGATACGCCGAACAATCAGCTGATCATGGTCAGCAGTTTATCCAGGCTGGCCTTGGCATCGCCATAGAACATGCGGGTATTCTCCTTGAAGAACAGCGGGTTCTCGATGCCCGAGTAGCCCGTACCCTGCCCGCGCTTGGAGACGAACACCTGTTTCGCCTTCCAGCATTCCAGCACCGGCATACCGGCGATGGGCGAGTTCGGGTCTTCCTGTGCCGCCGGGTTCACAATGTCGTTGGAGCCAATGACGATCGCCACATCCGTGTCCGGGAAATCGTCGTTGATCTCATCCATTTCCAGCACGATATCGTAGGGCACTTTCGCCTCGGCGAGGAGCACGTTCATATGGCCCGGCAAACGACCTGCAACCGGATGGATCGCAAAGCGGACGTTCTTGCCCTTGGCACGCAGACGGCGGGTCAGCTCAGCCACATTCTGCTGGGCCTGTGCCACTGCCATGCCGTAGCCGGGGATGATGACGACACTGTCGGCCTCGTCCAGGGCTGCGGCCACACCATCGGCATCAATCGCGATCTGCTCGCCGTCGATTTCCATCGCCGGACCAGCCGTGCCGCCAAAGCCGCCCAGGATCACCGAGATGAAGGACCGGTTCATCGCCTTACACATGATGTAGCTGAGGATCGCACCGGAGGAGCCCACAAGCGCGCCAACCACGATCAACAGATCGTTGCCGAGCGAAAAGCCAATCGCCGCCGCGGCCCAGCCGGAGTAGCTGTTCAGCATGGAGACAACCACGGGCATATCCGCGCCGCCGATGCCCATGATCAGGTGGTAGCCGATGAACAGCGCAGCCAGGGTCATCAGGAACAGCGGGAAGAAACCGCCAGTGTTAAAATACCAGATCAGACAGATCAGCGAGAGACCCGCAGCACCGGCGTTCAGCATATGGCCGCCGGGCAGCTTGGTCGCCGCCGAGGACACTTTGCCTGCCAGCTTGCCATAGGCAATCACCGACCCGGTGAAGGTTACGGCACCGATGAAGACACCGAGGAAGAGTTCCACCCGCAGGATCGCGATCTCGACACCGTCTTTCTTGGCCAGAAGCGCACCAAAGCCTTCGAGCGCCTTTTTCGCAGTGTCATCCATCGCCAGAACGCGGCCCAGCTCGATATGGGCGATGAAGCCCACGAACACCGCAGCCAGACCCACCAGCGAGTGCATCGCCGCCACCAGCTGCGGCATTTCGGTCATCTGCACGCGTTTGGCGACGTAGTAGCCGATGATACCGCCTGCGGCGATCAGGACGATCGACAACAGCCAAAGACCGGCACCGGGACCAATCAGGGTTGCCAGAACCGCCAGCGCCATACCCGCAATGCCGTACCAGACCGCGCGTTTCGCACTTTCCTGACCGCTCAGGCCGCCCAGCGACAAGATGAAGAGAACAGCCGCAACCACATAGGCGGCAGTTGTAAAGCCAAAGTCCATACTCCCGGCCTCCTTAAGATTTCTGGAACATGGCAAGCATGCGCCGCGTGACGAGGAACCCGCCGAAGATATTGATCCCGGCCATGAACACCGACAGCGCCGCAAGGAAGATCACCAGGAACGACCCGGATCCGATCTGCATCAACGCGCCAAGGATGATGATCGAGGAAATCGCATTGGTGACAGCCATCAGCGGCGTATGCAGCGAATGGGCAACGCCCCAGATCACCTGGAAGCCCACGAAACAGGCCAGTGCAAACACGATGAAATGCTGCATGAAGCTCGCGGGGGCAAACAGCCCCACAAACAGCACCAAGGCACCGCCCACAGCCAGCAGGGTGACCTGGTTCTTGGTCTGCTGCTTGAAGGCTTCGACCTCCTGCGCCCGCTTCTCTTCGGGCGTCAGTTCCTTCACCTCTTTCTTCGGCTGGGCCGCGATGGCCTGCACCTTGGGCGGTGGCGGCGGGAAGGTGATTTCCTTCTCAAAGGTCACCGTGGCGCCGCGGATTACGTCGTCTTCCATGTTGTGATTGATCTGGCCGTCCTTTTCGGGCGTCAGGTCAGTCATCATATGGCGGATGTTGGTGGCATAAAGCGTCGAGGCCTGCGCGGCCATCCGGCTCGGGAAATCGGTATAGCCGATGATGGTCACGCCATTCTCGGTTACCACTTTCTCGTCCATCACCGTGCCTTCGACGTTGCCGCCCTTTTCGGCTGCAAGGTCAACGATCACCGAACCCGGCTTCATCGCGGCGACCATATCCTCAAGCCACAGCTTGGGAGCCTCGCGGTTGGGGATCAGCGCGGTGGTGATGACGATATCGACATCGGGAGCCAGTTCGCGGAACTTCGCGAGCTGCGCTTCACGGAACTCCGGGCTGGAGACCGCAGCATAGCCGCCGGTTGCCGCGCCATCCTGCTGGTCTTCCTCGAAATCCAGATAGACGAATTCGGCCCCCATGCTTTCGACCTGCTCCGCCACTTCGGGGCGCACGTCAAAGGCGTAGGTCACCGCACCCAGGCTGGTAGAGGCGCCAATCGCCGCAAGGCCTGCAACCCCTGCACCAACCACCAGAACCTTGGCCGGAGGAACCTTGCCCGCAGCTGTGATCTGACCGGTGAAGAACCGGCCAAAGTTATTCCCGGCCTCAATGACGGCGCGGTAACCTGCGATATTGGCCATCGACGACAGCGCGTCCATTTTCTGGGCACGGCTGATACGTGGCACCATTTCCATGGCGATCACATTGGCGCCCTTGGATTTGGCGAGTTCCAGACCTTCGCTATTGCCGCCGGGATTGAAGAAGGAGATCAGCGTCTTGCCCGCTGTCATCCGCTTCAGCTCCGCTTCGGTGGGTTGACGCACCTTGGCAACGATATCGCAGGCTTTCCACAATGCGGCCGGTGTCTTGATGATCTCGACGCCGACAGCCTCGTAGGTGGCGTCAGAAAAACCTGCCGCTGCCCCGGCACCGCTTTCAATCGCGCAGTCGTACCCCAGCTTTTGCAGTTGAACCGCGGAGTCCGGGGTCATCGCAACCCGCGCCTCGCCGTCAAACACTTCTTTTGGTGTGCCTATTTTCACCTTGTCGGTCCCCCTCTTTGTGTCCGCATCAGACTGACTGAGCACGGATCGCAAATATTTTGACTACATTGCGCAATATTTTTGCGCAACAGTTTCGCTGCGTCGCCGCAACACTTTGCTGCGGTGCCGCAAATCCGTCACAGCCATCGTCCTGTGTCTTTTTCGTAGCGCCCCCACTGCGCCCTGAACTGCCGCCGCAACCGGTTTTCCTCGGGCAGGATGAAACGGCGTTCCAACACCCAGACAAAGACCGGCAGCAGTATCAGCGACAGCACCGCGTCAAACCGCAGGATCAGTCCGAGCAGCAGCAGGCAATCACCTAGGTAGATCGGATTGCGGCTGCGTTTGAAAATACCCGATTGAACCAGCTGGCTTGGCTGCCCGTGTGGATGCAGCGTCGTCCTATGACGCCGCATTTCCATCACCGCGAGCAGCATCAGAATGACTCCCGCTCCGATCAAGAGGCCGCTGACCAGCCCGACGACGGCGCCGATCACGCCATGCGACAATTCGAGCCCCATAGGTAGGAAACGTGCCTGACACCAGGCCAGCACTGCAAACCCCAGCAACCACACAGGAGGCACGTCAATCCATTTCATTGCAGACGGCACTCCGGGTGATCCTTGTCGGTCTTGATGCGCATCAGCGGCAGTTTTCCCTCATGTGGCCAGAACGTCCAGCCTTCGGAGATGACTTCCGAAGGATAAGGACAGATTGCCCAAAATGGTCGTGAAACGGCGAATCCGTTCCGTTTGCGGCATGATCCTGCATATATTGTTGCGAATGACCACGTATACTTTTGCATGCCTGCCGCAACTGATCGGGATGCTGAGTTCTGCTACCGCTCACAGTTCTTGTCGCAAGGATGACGATGGGCACAGATCACCGGGCGAGCGCGCTATTCCCACTCCATCTCCTCATAGACACGCCCGGCATTCTTGGTCGCCAGTTCCTCAAAAGTATCGAGCTGCTGCCAGCGGGCCTGATCCACGTAATAGGCCGAGGCCAGATCGCCGCCCTCCTCGATATGGGCGCCAATCTTGCTGCGCAGATCGAGCAGATACTCCAGCGTGTAGCGCCGGACCTGATCCAGGTTGGTCGGATGACCATGGCCTGGGATCACATAGGTGGGCGCCAGCGGTTCCAGCTTGTCCTGCCAGGTCTCGATCCAGCAGCTGGTGCAGGTATGTTCAAAAATCGGCAACATCCGCTCGTGAAAGGCAATATCGCCTGCGATCAGCATCCCCCACTGCGGAATCCAGACCTGCGTGTCACCCGGATCATGGGCCGGACCAAGATGCAGGACCTGAAAGTCGACCCCGCCAAGCGACAGATCGTAACGATCTTCAAAACTCAGGTTCGCAGGCTCCACCCGCGTGTCCCCGGCCCTGTCCTTATTGTAGCCTTGCATCCCCTGAAGGATAAAATGACCGTTCTGCGTCACCTCGGCCGTGGCATCTACATGCGCCAGAACGTCAACGCCCCGATCGCGCCAATAGCCGTTGCCCAGCATCGCATGGCCCTGCCCGTTTTCATTGATCACCAGAACCACCGGCTTATCGGTCACCGCCTTGATCTCGGCATGGAGCGCGGCAGCCAGCGCATCAGACGCCCCCGCATTGATCACCACAACACCCGCCTCGGTCACAACGAAGCTCAGGTTATTGTTATGGCCGGCATTTTCATAGGTTGGCGGCGCGGTGGCTCCAATGGCCGAAAACACATGCGGGATCACCTCCACCGGCTTTGAGTAAAGCTCGGACTGCGGGTATTGATCCGCGATATCTTCGCTGGCCAGCCCGCATAGAGGCAACATCAGCGCGGTTGCCACGCCACAGACAAGAGCTTTCATGGGATCCTCCGTCAGCCTTGGTGGCGGTTCGTCGCCACATGCCATGACATTCACACATAGGAATATTTCTGTAAACCATTTCTCCGAGACCCGTCGCCGCAAGCGTTGTGCCCGTGCCGGTTGATAAAGTGACGGAACGGAGATCTTGCCAGCCTCCCTGCGGCGGTTAGGCTCATATCAAGATCCGGGTTGCATGTGGGGATCACCCGCATGGCCCCAACAGTTACGAACAACAGCGGAGCAACACCATGACACTCAAGGGAAAACACGCATTGATCACCGGCGGTGGCACCGGCATTGGTCTGGCGATGGCCAAGGCGCTGGCCGCCGAGGGGGCTGCGGTGACGATCACCGGCCGTCGGCAGGAGGTGCTGGAGGAGGTCGCAACCGATGGGCTGCATCCGCTCGCCATGGATGTGCGCGACGAACAGGACGTGATCGCAAAAATTGACGCCGCCACCGCAGCTCGCGGTCCGGTGCAGATCTGCGTCCCCAATGCAGGCATCGCCGAGGGCAAGGCCCTGCACAAGATGTCGATGGACTTCTGGCGCAACATGATGGCAACCAACCTCGACGGCGCTTTTCTGACGATCCGCGAATGTATGAAATCCATGCGCCAGACCGACTGGGGCCGTGTCGTCACCGTATCCTCCATCGCAGGCCTGCGCGGGCTGCAGGGCGCGCCCTGCTATTCGGCCAGCAAACACGGGCTGATCGGCCTGACCCGATCGCTGAGCGAGGATTATCTGGGCACGCCCTATACCTTCAACGCGCTCTGCCCGGGCTATGTCGATACGCCGATCATCGACCGCAACGTCACCTCGATCTCTCAGCGCGCCGGAGTGAGCGAAGAACAGGCGCTGAAGATCATGGTCTCTGCGAACCGGCACAAGCGGCTGATCCAACCGGATGAGGTTGCCGCCGCGCTGCTGTGGCTCTGTGGTCCCGGCTCTCAGTCTATCAACGGACAAACCATCGAAATCGCAGGTGGGCAGACCTGATGACCCGCGAGGAGTTCAACGCCTTCTGCGCCAGCTTCCCCGCTACATCGCATGTCATCCAATGGGGCGATGCCGACGTGTGGAAGGCAGGAGGCAAGGTCTTTGCCATCTGCGGCTGGGCCGAGGGCAAGGACGCCTTTACCTTCAAGACGGGCGAGATCGCCTTTGAAGTTCTGCAGGAGCGACCGGGCGTCCGCCCGGCGCCCTATCTGGCCTCGCGCGGGATGAAGTGGCTGCAACATTTCAAAGATCCCGGCCTGACCGATGCCGAGCTGAAAGAGCAGATCAGCCTGTCGTACAGTCTGGTGACCGCCGGTCTGTCGAAACGAAAACGAACTGAACTGGGCATTCCGGAACCGCAGCAGGATCCCACCAGCCGCTAATCTCTGGACAGGACAGATCCGATGCGGTAGCACTCGAGAAGCTTTAAGCCTAAAATAAACCACTCCGTCCGTCAGGCCGCCCATGATCACGAGGTTCAGATGACCGATTTCGCCGCAACCAAGGCTATGTTTTCCCTGCCCGAAGGGATGATCTACCTCGATGGCAATTCTCTGGGTCCGATGCCGCGCGCAACCGCCGAACGGGTGCGCAGCACGATCGAGGACGAATGGGGTGAGATGCTGATCACCGGCTGGAACAGGGCCGGGTGGATGCAGAAACCAACCGCCATCGGCGACCGGATTGCCCGGCTGATCGGCGCAGAACCCGGCCATGTGGTGATGGGTGACACCCTGTCGATCAAGGTCTATCAGGCCGTCGCCTCGGCACTGGAGCTGAACCCATCGCGCAAGGTGGTCCTGTCTGACAGCGGCAACTTCCCTTCCGATCTCTATATGGTCGAAGGTCTGGTGAAATCGCTTGGCCCGGACTATTCGCTTCGCGTGGTCGCACCGGAAGAGGTCAGCGCCCATATCACCGAAGACATTGCCGTGCTGATGCTGACCGAAGTCGATTACCGCAGCGGTCGCAAGCACGATATGAAGGCGCTAACCGAACAGGCCCATGCTGCCGGTGTCGTGACGGTCTGGGATCTGGCCCATTCCGCAGGTGCGCTGCCGGTCGATCTGGCAGGCTGCAAGGCCGATTTCGCCGTAGGATGTACCTATAAATACCTCAACAGCGGCCCCGGTGGTCCAGCGTTCATCTATGTGGCGCCGCGCCATGCCGACACGGCCCGCCCGGCGCTCTCCGGCTGGCTGGGTCACGCCGCGCCGTTTGAATTCGACCTGAATTACAAACCCGGCAGCGGGATCGAACGGATGCGCGTCGGCACGCCGCCGGTGTTACAGCTGGCCGCACTCGAGGCCTCGATGGATATCTGGGACATGGCCGATATGGCCGATGTGCGCGCCAGATCCATCGAACTTTGCAATCTGTTCATTGCCGAGGTGGAATCCCGCTGCCCCGATCTCACTCTTGCCTCGCCGCGCGACGGCAACGCCCGTGGCAGCCAGGTGTCCTTCCGCTTCCATGAAGGTTATGCCGCCATGCAGGCGCTCATCGCCCGTGGGGTGGTGGGAGACTTCCGCGCGCCGGATATCATGCGCTTCGGCTTCACCCCGCTCTACATTGACGAAGGCGACGTCAGGGCCGCTGTTGATATCATCGAGGACGTGATGACCAACGCGCTCTGGGATCGCCCGGAATACAAAACCCGCAACGCCGTCACCTGATGGCGAGCCTGCCCGCATATCGCCTGCCACTGTGCCGGCCAGCGGGCTGGATCGCCCTGTGGCGACGACTGGCCCAATGCGGTACGCTCAACGCAAGAAAGGCCCCCGTTCCCGCAATCTGATACACTACCGGAACACCAAGGAGCCTTTCCATGTCCACCCCCTATGATCCCGCCAAGGAAGGCGCGCAGATGTCGTTTGACGGGCGCATGTCCTATGGCGACTACCTGTCGCTCGACACGCTGCTGACCGCGCAGAAGACCTGGACCAACACCCATGACGAGATGCTGTTCATCATCCAGCATCAGACCTCAGAGCTTTGGATGCGCCTCGCCATTCACGAGCTGACCGCCGCGCGCGCGCGCCTGCTGTCGGAGAAACCGCATGAGGCGTTCAAGATGCTGGCCCGCGTTGCCCGGATCTTCGAACAGCTGAACTCTGCCTGGGATGTGCTGCGCACCATGACACCCTCGGATTATTCTGCCTTTCGCAATGAACTGGGGCAGAGTTCCGGCTTTCAGTCGCATCAGTATCGCCAGATCGAATTCATGCTCGGCAACCGCAACAAGGCGATGCTGCGCCCGCACGCCCACCGCCCCGACATTCTGGCGCTTCTGGAAGAAGAACTGCGCCAGCCCTCGCTCTATGATGTTGCCCTGCGCGCCCTGTCCAAGCGGTTTGAGCTGCCCGAAGAGGTGCTTAACCGTGACCTCTCCGAAACCTATAGCCCCAATCCGGCGGTTGAGGCGGCCTGGACCGAGGTCTACCGCAATACCGAAGCGCATTGGGATCTCTACGAGCTGGCCGAGAAACTGGTGGATTTTGAGGATTATTTCCGCCGCTGGCGTTTCAACCATGTCACCACGGTGGAACGGGTCATCGGCTTCAAACGCGGCACCGGCGGCACCGGTGGCGTCAGCTATCTGAAACGGATGCTGGAGGTGGAGCTGTTCCCCGAGCTCTGGCACCTGCGCACCACGCTCTGACGCCAGATGGGATCGGCGGCAGGCCAGCCCTGCCCGCCCCCCCCCAAGGCTGCCCCATTTGGACCTGCCCTCAGTCAACCTGCTCCAGTCAGCGCGGCGACAGCGCAGCCGCAAACAACAGCGCCAGTTGGCGAACGCCCGAGCGGTAGGCGGCATAATCTGCCGAGGTATGTTTGACGCCCTTCATGGCACTGCAAAAGCTGCGCGCCACGTCCTGCGGCGTGCCGGCCAACCGCACCAGTCCCGCAGCCGCCATATCCTTTAGCCAATCCGCATAAACCCCGCGCATCAGGCATTCGCCGGCCTCAATGTGATCGCCGGCGGCGTTCATGCTGGCTTCCAGCGTTTCCATCCCGTGGGGCGTGCTCAGCATAGCCTCTATAGCCGGGCCGCCCTGCGCGTCGAATGCGTTCAGAACCTTCGACTGAAGTTCCCCGTCTGCGGTCAGCGCTGCGTGGACCACTCGCGCTGTCTCGGCGTAATAGGCATCAATCAACGCCTTCAGGATGGCTTCCTTGTTCTTGAAATGCAGATAGACCGCAGGGCGAGACATCCCCGCCCGCTTGGCAATGTCATCCATTGAAGTCTTGCGAAACCCATAGGTCGCAAAGGCTTCCCAGGCGGATTCCAGAATGTTGCGCTGTTTGGGGTCGATCTGCTGCATGTCCATAGCGCAGTTCTGACATTCGATACCAAATTTGTCAATTGACACACTGACACATATGCATCATTTTGTCACGAAGTCACGCAGCCAGCACAGAAAGGACACCCAATGTCCACCAGCCTTCGCATCAACGGGAAATCCCATCAGATTGACCTGCCTGACGACGTGCCGCTTCTTTGGGTGCTGCGCGATGAAGTCGGCCTGACCGGCACCAAATTCGGCTGTGGCGTCGCGGCCTGTGGCGCCTGCACCGTGCATATTGACGGCGAGGCCGTGCGCTCCTGCCAGGTGGCGCTGTCCGATGTCTGGGGTGAGGTCACCACCATCGAGGGGATCGGCACACCCGACGCCATGGCCGCCGTGCAAAAAGCCTGGGTCGCCAATCAAGTCGCGCAATGTGGCTACTGCCAGTCCGGCCAGATCATGCAGGCCGCGAGCCTGCTGGCCGAAAACCCCGCCCCCTCGGATGCCGATATCGACGAGGCGATGCAGGGCAACCTCTGCCGCTGTGGCACCTACCCCCGAATCCGCGCCGCCATCCATGACGCAGCCAAAATGATGAAGGAGGTCTGAGCCATGGCCAGCATTCGCAGAATCGCCCGCCGCAGCTTTCTCATCGGCTCTGCTGCCATCGTAGGTGGCGTCGCCTTTGGCACCTATAAGTACCACCAGCCCGCTCCCAACCCGCTCGACCAGAAGGATGGTCGCGCGGTGCTCAACCCCTTTGTGTTTGTGGATCAATCCGGCGTCACTCTGATTGCGCCCCGGGCGGAGATGGGACAGGGCGTCAAATCCGCCTGGGCCAGTCTGATCGCCGAAGAGCTGGACGTGGATCCGGCCAAGGTCACGGTCCTGCACGGCCCCGCCGCCAAGGCCTATTACAACAGCGCCATGATGTCAGAGGCGCTGCCCGGACGGGGCTATGACAGCTCGCCTCTGCAGCATTCACTGGGCGAAATCGTCGGTCACATGGCCAAGTTCCTTGATCTTCAGGTCACCGGCGGCTCCTCTTCCATGCGCGACGGCTTTGAGCGGATGCGCCATGCGGGCGCCAGCGCCCGCGAGACCCTGAAACAGGCCGCTGCGGAGCAGCTGGCAGTCGGACGCGATCAGCTCGCCACCGAAGATGGTCATGTCATCGCGCCGGATGGCACCCGCCTGCCCTATGGCAGCCTTGCCGTTGCAGCCGCCGCCCTTGACCCTGTCGAGGCGGATCTGCGCCCGGCGTCGAGCTGGCGCCTGATCGGCAAGGATGTGCCCCGCATCGACATGGTTGCCAAATCCACCGGCACCGCAGAATTCGGCGTCGACGTCCGCCTGCCGGGCATGAAATTCGCCGCCATCAAACAAAGCCCGCATTTCGGCGTGGGCAAGACTGCCTTTGACGCCAGCGCAGCCGAAGGCATGGCCGGTGTGGAAAAGGTACTGGATCTTGGCGATGCTGTCGCGGTGGTTGCCAGCAACACCTGGCTCGCGCAGCAGGCCGTGGATGCCATTGACGTAACGTGGGAGGCAGCCCCCTACCCCGAGACGACCGACGCGATTTTTGACGAGATCGCCCGCAGTTTTGACACTGCCCCCAACTCGACCCTGCGCGATGACGGCGATGTGGACGAGCTGCCGGACGGGGCAACCGTGATCGAAGCGGAATATCGCCTGCCCTATCTGGCCCATGCCACGATGGAGCCGATGAACGCGACCGCGCTTTACACCGGGGATGCGCTGCAAATCTGGGCGCCCAATCAGGGGCCAACCGTGGTGCAGAAAAACGCCGCAGCGCTTGCCGGGCTCGATGCCGAGGCGGTTGAGGTCAATACAACCTACCTCGGCGGCGGATTTGGGCGGCGGATTGAAACCGATTATACCGACCGCGCCGTTCAGATCGCATTGCAGATGCCCGACACCCCGGTGCAGCTGACATGGAGCCGCGAGGAAGACATGACCCATGACTTCTACCGCCCAGGCGCCATCGCCCGCTACCGCGCCGCGGTAAAGGACGGCAAGGCGGTGATGGTCCACGGCATAATCGCCGCGCAATCGACCACCGTCGAAGGCGCTGGCCGGATGCTCGGCCTGCCAATGTCCGGCCCGGACAAGGGGCATGTGGATACCGCCTTCAACCAGCCGCTCGCCATTCCCAATTTCCGCGTCGAAGGCTATCTGGCCAAACCGATGATTCCCGTCGGCTTCTGGCGCTCGGTGGGGGCCTCCTTCAACGGCTTCTTCTCCGATTGTATCATCGACGAAATGGCCCATGCCGCCGGGCGCGATCCGCTGGACTTCCGGCTGGAGCTGGCCCGCGCCGAGTGGGAGCCTGCTGCCAAGGTGCTGGAAACCGTGCGCGACATGTCCGGCTGGACCGGCAAGACAGCCGATGGCATCGGCCGGGGTGTGGCGCTTGCCTATAGTTTCGGCACGCCGGTGGCGCAGGTCATCGAGGTCGCCGACCAGGACGGGCAGATTCGCATGACCAAAGCCTGGATCGCCGCAGATCTGGGCCGTGTCATCGACCCGCAGAACACCCGCGCGCAGATGTTTGGCGGCATGGTCTACGGTCTGTCTGCGGCCTGCTTTGGCGAGATCACCTTTGACGGTGGCGCGGTCCAGCAGCAGAATTTCCCCGACTATGACGCCCTGCGCATGCACACGATGCCCGAGGTGCAGGTCGCGCTGCTGGAAAACCAGCCCCGCATGGGCGGCGCCGGGGAACCCGGCACGCCCCCGGCGGCCCCGGCGCTGGCCAATGCGATCTTCGATCTGACCGGCAAACGCGCCCGTCAGCTGCCGCTGATACATGAGTTTGATCTGCTGGTCTGAAAGACCAACGGCACCGCCCTAAAGGCGGTGCCGATTGAGGTGTCTACGGGTAGTCAAAGACCGGATGCCTCAGGCCGATGTCGTGCCTCAGGCCGATGTCGTGCCTCAGGCCGATTTCCGTTGGGTTGGCCTGCCCGCACCCTCCGCCCAGGCGCGCACCGCGTCACCAAAGGCGGTGAACAAAGGCCGCGACACCGGGTCATTCGCGGCGTCCCACTCTGGATGCCATTGCACCGCAAGGGTAAAACCGGGAGCGTCTTTCACATAGATCGCCTCGGGCGTGCTATCAGGGGCGGTTCCGTCGATCACGATCCGCTTACCCGGCACCTTGATCCCCTGCCCATGCAGCGAATTGGTCATCACCTCCGCCGCACCGAACAGACGATGGAAAACGCCGCCTTCACTCAGCTCAACGATGTGGCGCATGGCGAATTTCTCTTCCAGTGTCCCGTCGGGGGGCATCCGGTGGTTCATCCGTCCCGGCAGATCGCGGATTTCCGGGTAAAGCGTGCCACCCATGGCCACATTCACCTCCTGAAAGCCACGACAGATGCCAAGAAATGGCTGCCCCCGCTCGACGCAGGCGCGCACCAGCGGCAGGGTGATGGCATCACGCGCCCGGTCAAAGGCGCCATGGGCATCCGTCTCGGCCTCGCCGTATTCATGCGGGTGCACATTCGGCCGCCCGCCGGTCAATAGAAAGCCATCAAAGCTCTCCAGCAGCTCCTCCACCGTCAGAAACCGGGGATCCGACGGAATCAGCAGCGGCATACAGCCTGCAACCTCGGCCACCGCCTCGGAGTTCATCGTCCCCCCGGCATGGGCGGGGTATTCATCATTGATGAGATAGGAATTGCCAATAATGCCGACTTTGGGGCGTGTCATACTGTCCTCAGCGGTTTGGGCGCCGGCCCTTCTGTCCATCCTCGGACAGAAGGGCCGGGTCACCGCAATCCTACAGCCCTGCCGCGGCGGGTTGCAATTCCCCTATGGGGCGCAACCTGCCGCTTTGCCGTAAAAAGCTGTATCTCCGCCGCAGCTTTCGGCAGATCGCGATCATCTGCCAGCTCGTCAGCGGGCGCCTCGGCTCACGCTTCCCCGGTCAGCCCGGTGGCGCGGATCCCGGCCATCGCCGCCTCGGCGTCATTGTCGGAGGTATCGCCAGTGACCCCCACAGCCCCGATCACCGCACCTGCATCACTGCGCAGCAATACGCCACCGGGGACCGGTACGACCTGCCCGCCGTAGACACCGTTCACGGCTGCCATGAAATAGGCCTGCTGTTCAGCGCGCGCCATCTGCGCAGTGCCAGCCATGCCCAGCATCACCGCGCCATAGGCCTTGCCATGGGCGATGGCAAACCGGCCGGGCGCGGCGCCGTCCTCGCGTTCAAAGGCAAGCACATGTCCGCCCGCGTCCAAGACGACGACAGAGAGCGGTTTCAGCGCCATCTCCCGCCCCTTGGCGCGGGTATGTTCGATGATGCTGCGGGCCTGATCCAGAGTGAGGGTCATGTCTATTGTCCTTGATGTGCACATAAAAAAGGGGCCGGGCAAACCGCCCGACCCCAGTCGTTTTTCTCAGCCCTGCGCCTTCAGCTCCAGGCGGCGGGCGTGCAGCACCCGCTCGGTATAGCCGGAGGGCTGCACGCGACCGCGGAACACCAGATCGCAGGCCGCCTGAAAGGCAACCCCGTCAAATCCGGGTGCCATCGGCGTATAGCTCGGATCACCCGCATTCTGCTGGTCCACAACCGCCGCCATTTTCTGCATCGCGGCCATGACCTGCGCCTCGTCCACCACGCCATGATGCAGCCAGTTGGCCAGCGCTTGGCTGGAAATCCGACAGGTCGCCCGGTCTTCCATCAGCCCCACATCGTGGATATCGGGCACCTTGGAGCAGCCGACGCCCTGATCAACCCAACGCACCACATAGCCCAGGATGCCCTGCGCGTTGTTCTCGATCTCTTGCGCGATATCGGCGTCCGACAGGTTCTGACCATCCATCACCGGAATGGTGAGCAGATCCGCAAGGGTTCCGCGCGCACCGGCTGCCTTCAGGCTGTCCTGCACCGCGTGGACATCAACATGGTGGTAATGGGTGGCGTGCAGGGTCGCCGCCGTCGGCGACGGCACCCATGCACAGGTCGCGCCGGATTTCGGGTGGCCGATCTTGGCCTCCAGCATCTCGCCCATGCGATCCGGCATCGCCCACATCCCCTTGCCGATCTGCGCCCGACCCTTCAGACCGCAGGCCAGACCGATATCGACATTGCGATCCTCGTAGGAGGCAATCCAAGGGGTCGATTTCATCTCGCCCTTGCGCAGCATCGGGCCTGCTTCCATCGAGGTGTGGATCTCATCGCCGGTCCGATCCAGAAAGCCGGTGTTGATAAAGGCCACACGATGCTTGGCCGCGCGGATACATGCCTTGAGGTTCACCGAGGTGCGGCGTTCCTCATCCATGATACCAATCTTGACCGTGTGGCGCGGCAGGCCCAGCGCGTCTTCGACATGGTCAAAGATCCGGTTGGTAAAGGCGACTTCCTCGGGCCCGTGCATCTTCGGCTTCACCACATAGACCGAACCATGCAGCGAATTGCCGCCCTCCGCCTGGAGGTCGTGCATGGCGCAGAGCACGGTGATCATCGCATCCATGAAGCCTTCGCCCGCCTCACGGCCTTCGCTGTCCAAAACCGCTGGATTGGTCATCAGATGGCCGACGTTGCGCACCAGCAGCAGCGAGCGCCCCTTCAGCCGCAGGTCGGACCCATCCGGCGCGGTGAAGGACAGATCGTCATTCAGCACGCGGGTAAAGGTGGTCCCGCCCTTGCTCACCTCCTCGGAAAGGTCACGCTTCATCAGGCCCAGCCAGTTGGAATAGGCCGTGACCTTGTCCTCACTGTCAACGCAGGCAACGGAGTCTTCGCAATCCATGATGGTCGACAGCGCGGATTCCAGGATGATATCGTTGATCCCCGCCTGATCGCCCTTGCCGATATTGCCCTCGGCATCGACCACGATCACTGCATGCAGCCCGTTGTTTTTTAGCAGGATCCTGCCCGGCGTGGTGGCGGCGCCGTCATAGCCTGCAAACTGCGTCGCATCCTTGAGCGCAGGCACCAGCGCGCCATCCTCAACCGACAGGCCAGTGCAGTCCGACCACGACCCGTCAGCAAGCGGGAAGGTCTGATCGAGGAACCCACGCCCCCATGCAATCACCCGTGCGCCCCGCCCGGCATCATAGCCTTTGCCCTCCGGCAGGTCGCCCATGGCATCGGTGCCATAAAGCGCATCATACAGGCTGCCCCAGCGCGCATTGGCCGCATTCAGGGCAAATCGCGCGTTGGTGATCGGCACCACCAGCTGTGGCCCCGGAACATTGGCGATTTCATCGTCAACATTCTGCGTCTCGATCTCGAAATCATCCCCTTCGGGCAGCAGATAGCCGATCTCGCGCAAAAACGCCTCATAGGCCGCCGCGTCATGGGCCTGGCCCCGGCGCGCGATATGCCAGGCATCAATCTGCCCCTGAAGATCGGCGCGTTTGGCCAGCAATGCGCGATTTTCGTCACCCATGCCGTTGACCAGACCGGCCAGACCACCCCAGAAGGCATCTGTCGTGACACCGGTGCCGGGCAGCGCCTTGTCCTCGATGAAGGACACCAGCGTGTCAGCCACCTGCATATCATGACGTTCCTGCATCCCGCTCATGGGGCCATCCTCCTGTTAACTGGGCGTATTACTGCCCCCGATACACCAATAGTTCCGTATCATCAACGTCGGCGGTAATATTAGTTTACCAATTCATGCGAAACTGCTTCAAATAATCTCTACAGATGCCCGACAGCGCCGACCGTCTCTCACACTAGCGACACTCTCCAAACAGAAAAAGCCCGGTAGCGAGCTACCGGGCAAGTCGGGGAGGAATATCAGATTGTCATACAGGGTCAGTCACCGGCGATGGTCGCCTGCACTTCGGCGGCGGTCTGCGGTGCTTCGACCACGTCCTGCTCGCCACCTTTGTTGAAAACCCACAACAGGAAGACGGCGAACATCAAAAGCACCGCAACAACGACGCCCCGAATGCCCAATAGGGCCGGTTTGTGCAGTTTCTCTTCGCGTTCAACATTGGTGTCAGGTGCCGACATGGGCCGCTCCTTTGTCTACAAGTTTGCGCGGTTGCTGGCGCGGGGCCGCAGCCGCTGGTACATAGTCTTGGTATAGATACGCTGACGGACCCATCCGGGTTCCATGGAACAGGAAAAAACCATGAAAGATGCCGCGCCCGCCACCGCACCGGAGACGATTTATCTAAAGGATTACAAACCCTTCGGATTTGAGGTGGAGAAGGTCGAGCTGACGTTTCAACTCTCGCCGAATGCCACCCGCGTTCTGAGCAAGATCCGGTTTTCGCCCAAAGCCGAGGCCGCCGATCCCCGGTTCTTCCTGCATGGCGAAGCGCTGAAGCTGATCTCGGCCAAAATCGACGGCGCGCCGGTGACACCCGAGCTGATCGACGGCGGGCTGACCTGCGCCACCCCCGATACCCCCTTCGTCTGGGAGGCCGAGGTGGAAATCGACCCCGCCGCCAATACCGCGCTGGAAGGGCTTTATATGTCCAGCGGCATGTATTGCACCCAATGCGAGGCCGAAGGGTTCCGCAAGATCACCTACTACCCGGACCGCCCGGACGTGATGTCGACGTTCTCGGTCCGGATTGAAGGCGACGCGCCGGTGATGCTGTCGAACGGCAACCCGGTGGGCGCAGGCGAGGGTTGGGCCGAATGGCACGACCCCTGGCCCAAACCGGCCTATCTCTTTGCGCTGGTGGCCGGCGATCTGGTGAACCACCCCGACCGCTTCACCACCAAATCCGGCAAGGATGTCGAGCTGAACATCTGGGTCCGTCCGGGGGATGAGGGCAAATGCGCCTTTGGCATGGAGGCGCTGAAAAAGTCGATGAAATGGGACGAGGACGTCTATGGCCTCGAATATGACCTCGATCTGTTCAACATCGTCGCGGTTGACGACTTCAACATGGGTGCGATGGAAAACAAGGGGCTGAATATCTTCAACTCCTCCTGCGTACTGGCATCACCCGAAACCTCCACGGATGCCAATTTCGAACGGATCGAGGCGATCATCGCGCATGAGTATTTCCACAACTGGACCGGCAACCGCATCACCTGCCGCGACTGGTTCCAGCTCTGCCTCAAGGAAGGGCTGACCGTCTATCGCGACGCCCAGTTCACCGCCGACATGCGATCGGAGCCGGTGAAGCGGATCGAAGACGTCATCGCCCTGCGCGCCCGCCAGTTCCCGGAGGACGGCGGCCCCCTCGCCCATCCGCCGCGCCCGGAACAGTTCCAGGAAATCAACAACTTCTACACTGCCACCGTCTATGAAAAAGGCGCCGAGGTAATCGGCATGCTGAAGCGGCTGGTCGGCGATGAAAACTACTACAAGGCGCTGAAGCTCTATTTCGAGCGCCACGACGGGCAGGCCTGCACCATCGAGGATTGGCTAAAGGTGTTCGAGGACGCAACCGGCCGCGACCTGACCCAATTCAAGCTGTGGTACAGCGAGGCAGGCACGCCGCGGGTAAAAGTGTCCGAGGATTACGCCGACGGCACCTATACCCTGACATTTGAGCAATCGACGCCGCCGACACCCGGCCAGCAGAACAAGGCGCCGCGGGTCATTCCGATCGCGGTGGGCCTGTTGTCCCCCAACGGCGACGATCTGCGCGGCACCGAAGTGCTGGAGCTGACCGAAGCCAGACAGAGCTTCACCTTTGACGGCCTCGCCTCGAAACCGGTGCCCTCCATCCTGCGGGAGTTTTCGGCCCCGGTGATCCTGGAGCGCGAGACCACCAACACAGAGCGTGCCTTCCTGCTGGCCCATGACACTGATCCCTTCAACCGCTGGGAGGCCGGCAATCTCCTCGCGACAGAAACCCGCGTCGCCATGGTGACCGATGGCATCGCCCCCGATACGGCCTATCTTGATGCGCTGGTCAAACTGGTGCGCGACGATGCGCTGGACCCCGCCTTCCGCGCGCTGGTTCTGTCTCCCCCCAGCCAGTCGGAAATCGCCCAGACCCTGCACGATCGTGGGGTCACACCCGACCCGCAGAAAATCTACGACGCGGCGGAGACCTTCACCCAGACCCTGGCGCAGCAGCTGGAAACCAGCCTGCCCCGGCTCTATGCCGCCACCACTGTCGATGGCCCCTATAAGCCCGACGCCCATGGCGCGGGCCTGCGGGCGCTGAACGGCCGTATTCTGGCGCTGCTGACCCGTCTCGACGGTGGCGATCAGGCTGCGCGCCAGTATCAGACCGCCGACAACATGACCCAGCAATATGCCGCACTGGTAAGCCTGATGAAGGCGGAGAAAGGCGCGGACCAGAGCCAGGCCTTCTTTGATCAGTGGCAGGACGACCGTCTGGTGATGGACAAATGGTTTGCCCTGCAAGTGGCCTGCGCCGCGCCAGACGCCGCCGCTCGCACGGCCGCAGAGCTGACCCAGCACCCGCTGTTCAGCATGAAGAACCCCAACCGGTTCCGCGCCGTCATGGGCGCGCTTGCCGGCCATCACGCAGGCTTTCACCACGACAGCGGTGCAGGCTATTCCCTGCTGGCGCAGAACCTCATCGCGCTGGACCCGCTGAACCCGCAAACCACCGCACGGATGTGTGCTGCCTTCCAGACCTGGACGCGCTACGACAGCGCGCGTCAGGCGCTGGTCCGGGCCGAGCTGGAGCGCATTCTGGCCACTGACGGGCTGAGCCGGGACACCCATGAAATGGTCAGCCGGATCCTGAAGGGGTGATGCGACAGGCCGCGCAGAAGAGCGGGCCATATCATGGCCCGTTCGCAATCCGCCGCCGCTCCTCCGCGCCTCGGCGCGAACCATCTGTCATCGAGACCCCGCCTCATGGCTGATGCTCCGATGACAGATCCGCCAACGAGCCGCCGGGCAGTCATTCCCGCCTATCGCTACAGCCGGGCCGCCCGCTCGCCACGCCTGCTGCTCGCCCTCGGCCTGTGGGGGGCCGGGATTGCGGCGCTGTCGCTGGCGCTTTCCGTCGCGCTCTGGATCTCGCTGCTGCTGATCTTGCCAATGCTGCCCGGCCTCTGGGAACTCTGGCGCAACCCGACTGCCAGCCTGAAGCTGGATGCAACACGGCTCTGCTGGCGCAATGCCTCCGGCGCCGTAGACCTGCCGATCAATCGGATAAGCCATGTGACGCTCGACCGGCGCTGGGACTTTTCTCACCGCGCCACCGTTCATACGGAGGCGGGCAAGTGGTTGCGCATTCCCCCCGATTGCCTGCCACCGCATCAGATCCTTGAACAGGCCCTCACCGCAGCAGGCCTGCCCGTCAGGCGGCATCACTTCCGCATCTATTGAGCGCGGACCTCCCCAAAACGACGCCCCGCCGCCACACAGGCAAATCTTAACCCCCGTTAACCTGCCACTGGAATATCCCAATCGTCCATCGCAATGGCGCGCGCCCGCCATGATTGCGCCCCAAAGAACGGCCAGTCTGATTGCAGTGATTTCAGCTGCCAGCACGCGGACATGGATATGCTCAACAAAAACACCCCAGCGCGCGACCTTATCAGACAGGTATTTTCAACTCTGCTACCCGGTGAAGGTCGGGCGACCCTCACGCAAAACACAGCGGCGCCCCCCTGCGCTGCCGCCCGCAGCAGGCAGGATCAGGCAACCGCCCCCCGCCGCGCCGCAGACCGCCCGGATCACCCGCCGCAGCAGCTCATCGTGCCGGTCTGCGAGCCGGATCAGGGCGAAAGCGACTGCGGAACGCTTCAGGACAAGGGACAGTTTCTGGCCCGTCAGGACCGCTGGACCGACCTCTCCGCAGAGATCGCAAAAGCCGACAAGGCCCGCCAGAATACGCCGCATGGCCTGCCCGTTGCCGAGCTTCTGGCCCATGGCGCGCGCAGCGATGTGGTCAATGCCGTCGAACATGCGCTCAGCCTTGGCCACGCCGGGGACCGGCGCAAGATGATCGAAGGCGTCATGGGGCTGGAGACGATGTGCGTGGAACACCGCGACGATCCTTATCTGCGCACTCTGGTGGCCCTCGCCCATATTGATGTGGCCTGGATCTGGCGCGGCTATTCCGATGTCCTGTCAATCACCGTGGCCAATGGCCAGCGTTGCGCCGCCCATTTCGACAGGGCAGCCGCCTTGCTGCATCCGCTGGATGGTATTGCCCTCGACAGCCCGTTTATTGCCGCAGCGAAAACCGCGCTGCTCGCCGGGCAACGATCCGCCAGCGCGACGCAGGTGGCGGATGATTTCGCCGCACTCATCGACCTGGACCCCGACAATCACCGCCACATGCGCAGTCTCGGCACCCATATGCTGCCGCGCTGGTTCGGCAGCTACGATGCCCTCGACCTCGAAGCGCGCCGCACTGCCGCCCGTACACAAGAGATCTGGGGCGACGGCGGCTACGCCTGGGTCTATTTCGACGCCATCGCCTTGGACCCGGAAGCCTGCGCCCGCGTCGACATCGACTTCTTCATGGATGGCTTGCGCGATATAGTCTCACGCCGACCGGATCAGGAAATGATCAACCTGCTGGCCTCTTACTGCGCGGTGGCGCTGCGTTATGTCGAAGAGACCGCAACGACCACCACCGGGCAGCGCGGCGAGATCGCCGGGGCGGCGGATTGGCTGATCCGCGACCACCTGCGCGAAATTCATCCGCTGATCTGGGCCCACGCCGCGCAGCGGTTCGACAACAACCTGCGCATCGCCTCACCGCGCCGGTTTGCCGACCATGGCCGCCGGGACGCGCTGCGCTTCATCGCCGGCCTGTTTCGCAGCGAAATCGAGGCCGGCCAGCGGGTGGAGTTTTCCGCCAAAGGGCTGCGCGTCTCGCCTGACTAGGCGGGCCGCGCAGCATCGCTCAGGTTTTTTTGAACGCATCCAACAGGGCCGCACCCAGCGCGCCCGTGGTTTGGCCAGAGCTTTGCCCAGAGCCTTGACCTGAACCCTGCCCCCTGCCCTGACCACCCTTTGGGCCAGCGGACGTCTGGCGCTTGCCGCCGCCCGAATGCCCACCGGGCTTGCCACCACGCTGCGGAGCTGCGCCCTTGACCGGGCCGCGAGCATTGCGCTCCTCTTTGGCTGAGGCACCGCCGTCCTTCTTCATGGTGAGGGCGATCCGCTTGCGCGGCACATCCACCTCGGTGACAGTGACCTTGACCACCTGTCCTGTCTTCACCACCTCATGCGGGTCTTTCACGAAGCGGTCCGCCAGCTGGCTCACGTGCACCAGCCCATCCTGATGCACCCCGATGTCCACGAATGCCCCAAAACCCGCGACATTGGTGACCGTGCCTTCCAGCACCATGCCGGGTTTCAGGTCGGTGATCGTCTCCACCCCATCCTTGAAGGACGCCGTCACAAAAGACGGGCGCGGGTCGCGGCCCGGTTTCTCCAGTTCCGCAAAGATATCCCGAACCGTCGGCAGGCCCACGTCGCCGCCCACAAAATCCTCTGCCCGCAAGGATTTAAGCGCCGCACCATCGCCCATGATCTGGCGGATATCACGGCCGCAGGCCACCACGATCTTGCGCGCCACATCATAGCTTTCGGGGTGAACTGAGGACGCATCCAGCGGCTCCTTGCCATCGCGGATCCGCAGGAATCCCGCGCATTGCTCAAACGCCTTGGGGCCGAGGCGCGCCACCTTCAGCAGCTGCTTGCGCGAGCTGAATGCGCCGTTCATGTCGCGGTGCGCCACAATCGCCTCCGCCAGGCCGGGACCAAGCCCCGAGACATGGCTCAGCAGCGGCGCCGACGCCATGTTGAGGTCTACCCCAACGGCGTTCACCACATCCTCGATCACCGCTTCCAGCGATTTCGACAGTTTGTGCTGGTCCACATCATGTTGGTACTGGCCAACGCCGATGCTCTTGGGCTCGATCTTCACTAGCTCTGCCAGCGGATCCTGGAGGCGGCGGGCAATCGAGACCGCACCGCGCAAGGAGACATCCAGATCCGGGAACTCCCGCGCCGCCAGCTCGGAGGCGGAATAGACCGAGGCGCCGGCCTCGGACACCACCACCTTGGTCGGCGCCTTCACCTTGGCCGGCAGGTGTTGCAGCACCTCCGCCACCATCCGCTCGGTCTCGCGGCTGGCGGTCCCGTTACCAATGGCGATCAGCTCAACGCCATGTTCGGCAATCAGTTTCACAATCGACACCTGCGCTCCGCGCAGATCGTTCTTCGGCTGAAACGGGTACAACGTCTCGGTGGCCACCAGTTTTCCGGTTGCGTCAACCACCGCCGCCTTGACGCCGGTGCGAATGCCCGGATCCAGCCCGAGAGTCGGCCGCGCACCGGCTGGCGCGGCAAACAACAGATCCTTCAGATTGCGGGCAAAAACCTGAATCGCATCTTCTTGCGCCCGGCCGCGCAGATCGCCCATCAGCTCCAGCATCATCGAGAGCGACAGTTTCACCCGCCAGCACCAGCCCGCGACCTTGCGCAGCCAGACATCTCCCGGCCCGTTGCCGCCCGCGCCCAGCACCGCCGCCACCATCGCCTCGGCGCGCGCCACGCCTTCCTCCGGCTCCGGCCCGACGTCCAGCGTCAGCACGCCCTCGTTGGAGCCGCGCAGCATCGCCAGCGCCCGATGCGAGGGCACATCCGCCCAGCGCTCGGAATGCGCGAAGTAGTCGGAGAACTTGGCGCCCTCCTGCTCCTTGCCCTCGACCACCTTGGCGGTGAGCACCGCCTCCTTCTGCAGGAACTCCCGCAGTCGGCCCAAGAGGGTTGCATTCTCCGTCAGCCGCTCGGTCAGGATATCCCGCGCGCCGTTCAGCGCGTCCTTCACCGTCACGACCGCCTCGGTAACATAGCCTTCGGCCAGCGCCTCCGGGTCGGTGCTGCGGTCGGCCAGAATGGCATCCGCCAGCGGCTCCAGCCCGTTCTCCTTGGCGATCATCGCCTTGGTGCGCCGCTTGGGCTTGTAGGGCAGATAGATATCCTCCAGCTGCGCCTTGGTCTCCGCCTTGGCAATCGAGGCAGCCAGATCGTCGGTCAGCTTGTCCTGCCCCTTGATCGAGTCGAGGATGGCGGCGCGGCGCTTTTCCAGCTCACGCAGATAGTCCAGACGCTCAGCCAGCGTGCGCAGCTGGGTGTCATCCAGCCCGCCCGTGGCCTCCTTGCGGTAGCGCGCGACAAAGGGCACTGTGGCGCCTTCATCCAGCAGCGCAACGGCGGCACTCACCTGTTTGGCGGCGGCGCCGATTTCCGTGGCAATGGTCTGGCTGATGCGGGCGGATGTGTCCAAGGCGGCCTCCTGAAATTTCTGCTCGGGCTGCCAGTACTAGCCCTGCCGGAACGTCTCGCCAAGAGGCTGAATCAGCCCCGAGCGAACCATTGCGGAGGGCAGAGTCCGTCCCGAGGGTGGGCGTGAAGCGCCCGCCCATGGGCGCGGGACGGGCGCTGCCCGGACCTGCGGCCCATGCAAAAGGGCAAATCAATGTACCCTTCTGCCCCTCAATGCCCCCTTGCCCCTGCCCGCGCGGGGGCCTAGAACGCTTGCCAACATCGGACATTCGGATACGGCGGAAAACCATGCTCGACCTGACATATGAACTCCCCAAGCCCAAGGTGATCGCGGGCGCCAAGCATGACTGGGAACTGGTCATCGGTATGGAGGTGCATGCTCAGGTCAGCTCCAATGCCAAGCTGTTCTCCGGCGCCTCCACCAAATTCGGCGCCGAGCCGAACTCCAACGTGGCCTTTGTGGACGCGGCGATGCCCGGCATGCTGCCCGTGATCAACGAATACTGCATTGAACAGGCGGTGCGCACCGGTCTGGGCCTGAAGGCCGATATCAACCTGTGGTCGGCTTTTGACCGCAAGAACTACTTCTACCCCGACCTGCCGCAGGGCTACCAGATTTCCCAGCTTTACCACCCGATTGTGGGCGAAGGCGAAGTGCTGGTGGAACTGGGCGACGGCACCGCGCGCAACGTGCGTGTGGAGCGGATCCACATGGAGCAGGACGCGGGCAAGTCGATCCACGACATGGATCCCAACATGTCCTTTGTCGACCTGAACCGGACCGGCGTCTGCCTGATGGAGATCGTCTCGCGCCCCGACATTCGCGGCCCGGAAGAAGCCGCCGCCTATATCGCCAAGCTGCGCCAGATCATGCAGTATCTCGGCACCTGCGACGGCAATATGCAGAACGGCAACCTGCGCGCCGACGTCAACGTCTCCGTCTGCCTGCCGGGCCAGTACGAGAAGTATCAGGAAACCCAGGACTTCTCCCACCTCGGCACCCGCTGCGAGATCAAGAACATGAACTCGATGCGCTTCATCCAGCAGGCGATCGAGGTCGAAGCCCGCCGCCAGATCGCCATCATCGAGGCAGGTGGCGAGATCATGCAGGAAACCCGCCTGTACGATCCGGACAAGGGCGAAACCCGCTCCATGCGCTCCAAGGAAGAGGCGCATGACTACCGCTATTTCCCCGACCCCGACCTCTTGCCGCTGGAAATCGAGCAGGACTGGGTGGATGAGATCAAGGCAAACCTGCCGGAACTGCCGGACGAGAAAAAGGCACGTTTCATCAAAGACTTCGGCCTCAGCGACTATGACGCCTCGGTACTGACCGCGGATGTGGAATCGGCGGCCTTCTTCGAGGAAACCGCCAAGGGCCGCAGCGGCAAGCTGGCTGCAAACTGGGTCATCAACGAGCTGTTCGGCCGCCTGAAGAAAGAAGACCACACGATCACCGACTCCCCGGTCTCACCTGCCCAGCTGGGCGGCATCATCGACCTGATCGCCTCCGACGCGATCTCCGGCAAGATCGCCAAGGACCTCTTTGAGATCGTCTATACCGAAGGCGGCGACCCCGCTCAGATCGTCGAAGAGCGCGGCATGAAGCAGGTGACAGATACCGGCGCCATCGAAGCCGCGCTGGACGAGATCATCGCCGCCAACCCCGCGCAGGTGGAGAAGGCCAAGGTGAACCCGAAACTGGCAGGCTGGTTTGTCGGCCAGGTGATGAAGGCCACCGGCGGAAAGGCGAATCCAGCCGCCGTGAACAAGCTGGTGGCGCAGAAACTGGGCGGCTGATCCGGCCACCGGGCACGCGACGCCCCTCAGATAAGAACCACGCAAGGGCGCCCCGGTGGCGCCCTTTGTCCTGTGAAAGGCGCTGCCACACCCCAACCCGAACGCGATGATCTGGAAGCCGCAGCGGCAATTGGGGTATACTGCCGCCCGACAGGTCCCCGCCCATGGGGAACGCGGACGCTTGACCCCCCGCACGCTTGCGCTAAACCTGCCGCCGACACAGGAGACGTTTATGCAAGCTTTTGAATACAAAGTTGTCCCCGCCCCCGCCAAGGGCACCAAGGCCAAGGGCGTCAAAACCGCCGAAGCCCGCTTTGCCAATTCCATTGATATCCTGCTGAACGACATGGCGGCAGAGGGCTGGGAATATCAGCGCGCGGAGCTGCTGCCATCCGAAGAGCGCAGCGGGCTGACCGGCTCGACGACGAACTGGCGCAACGTGCTGATCTTCCGCCGTGCGCTGCCAGCCGCCGCCGAGCAGTTGCAGGCTCAGGCCGTGGCTCAGCTGGCCGCCCAGATCACCGCGCAGCTCGCAGCGCAGACCCCCGCCCAAGCGGCGGATCACAGCACAGCGGCAGCTGCCACAGCGACCCCCGCGGAGGAGACACCAGCAGTCCCGACGCTTGGCCCGGCCACCACCAGCGCTGTCGCGCCACCCATCGCCATCGCCGGCGACCCAGAGGCCCCGGCAGGCGCCATTGCCGTTCCGGGCCGGGGCGCCCGCTCTATGGTCGCCGATGACGGCGTCGAGGAGCTGAGCCCGGTGTCCGGCCTGACCGCCGCCCTGAAAGCCCGCGCCAGCCTTGCCGCCACCCCGAAAGATGGCGCCGCCAAACCCGCGCCAAAAGCAGAACCAAAACTGACCAGATCGGAAAAATCCTCCGAGGATCCGGCAAACAGCTGACCAGCCCCCGGATGCAATTCCCCGCCAGCGTTGCCATTGTGGCACATCGGCGGGGCTTTGCCTGACTTCCGCCGCTAGACTCCGATATCCAGCGCCAGCGCGTGGATGCGCGGCACGATATCGCCCAGCGCCTTATGCACAGCGCGATGCTGCGCCACGCGGGACATCTCGGCAAAGCCATCGGCCCGGATATATACGTTGAAATGGCTTTCGCCACGCCCGTCGTGACCGGCGTGGCCGACGTGCTGGTCGCTCTCATCCTCAACCCGCAATGCGCGTGGTGCAAATGCATCGCGCAGACGCGTCTCGATCTCTTCACGGATGCTCATTCTGGCGTGTCCTGCATAAAAATCCCCGTATTAATTTTCCCAGCCCCCTTCAATCTGCCGCCCCTTAGACTAAACTGCTGCCTCCGAGTCGAACAGTTGCGTCTAGAAGGTGCGCCCCATGACCAAGTCAGATCCCTTTGGTTTCGATATGTCCATCCGGTCAGCGAAGAAAAAGAACCCCCGCGGCCGGCGGGCCGCCACCGGCGCGTCCGAGACCTCGCAGCGCATCTGCGACAAGGATGGCTGCGATGAACCCGGCAAATTCCGCGCGCCCAAGGCACCGGATGTGCTGGATGATTACTACTGGTTCTGCCAGGAGCACGTGCGCGAATACAATACCAAGTGGAACTTCTTTGAAGGCACCACCGAGGCCGAATTGAACGCCCAGCAATCCAAGGACAAGGTCTGGGAACGTCAGACCAAACCGATGGGTGACCCCGAGGCGCGCGCCTGGGCGCGGCTGGGCATCGAGGATCCGCATCAGGTGCTGGGCCAGAACGCCACCCGGAATCCGGGTCGCTCAGCCCAGGCCGGGCGCCGCCTGCCCCCGACAGAACGCCGCGCGCTGGAAGTGCTTGAGGCCAAGGACGACTGGAGCAAGGCAGACATCCGCAAAGCCTATAAGAAGCTGATCAAGGTGCTGCACCCCGACATGAACGGTGGCGACCGCAGCCAGGAAGAACAGCTGCAAGAGGTGGTCTGGGCCTGGGACCAGATCAAGGACAGCCGCAGTTTCAAATAAGCGGCGGTTGCGCCCCGAACCAGCCAGACAGAAAACCAGAGCGTCGCGCAAGCGGCGCTTTTTCTTTGTGCAACCTCTGGGTTTTGCAACGCCAGAAGCTTGCAGCGTTCAGACGCCCGCCACGGGACAGCTACGGATCGGCGCGGGGCAGAGATTTGTCCCCAAATGAAAAAGCCACGGCAGATCGGTGCCGTGGCTTTCTGTCTTGCTGACAGGCTCGGATGTTAGCTGCCCTTGCGCTGCGGCCGCGCCGCTCCACCTGTTTTGGCAACTGCTGCCCGGGCCTTGTTCTTCTTGCTGGTCAGCTTGCCCTTTGGTGGCGGTGCGCCCTTGCGGCCCGATTTCCCCGGATTGGACCAATCGCCCTTGGGCTTGCCCGGAACCGCCGGTTTGGCGGGTTTTGAGGGGCTGGCGGCACGATCCGACGGGCCGCGCGCAGTCACCGTGGCCTTGCCGCCTTCGCCAGTACGCTTTGGTTTGTCAAAGCGCGGCTTGTCGCCATAGCTGGGCTTGTCGCCACGGGGTTTGTCGCCATAGGGCTTGCTGCTCCGTGGCTTGTCACCATAGGCAGGCTTGTCACCATAGGCAGGCTTGTCACCATAGGCAGGCTTGTCGCCCCGGGGTTTGTCACCGCGCGGCTTGTCATAGCTGGGTTTGTCGCCGTAGGGCTTGCGCTCACCACGATCCTGGCCACGGGGGCCACGCTTGTCATCGCGGAAACCATCGCGGTCCCGGTTCTGCGGGCGCGGCGATTTCGGCAGATCTGGCGCCTTGTCCAGACGCGTTACCGTGGCGCCCTCTTCCAGCTCACCATGTTTGACCGCACCCCAGAACGCATCGGCACTGCTTTCGCGCACCTCGACATAGCTCTGGTCGAACTGAATGCGGATCGCGCCGATGTCGTCTTTGGTCAGATTGCCGGCATTGCACAGCATCGGCAGCAGGCGGCGCGGCTCGGCACCGGCCTTGCGACCACCACTGACCGCAAACCAGACGGAGGGGCCAAAGGGCGCCCGCTCTTCCCGCTCGCGCTTGTCCATCTGCGGATCGCTCAGCTCTTCCGGCGCGCTGTGGCGGTCGTGGAACAGGCGAAGATAGGCGGCGGCCAGCTGCTCGGGAGAGAAACGCTCGACCAGTTCCGCCACCGGGGCGGTCTCATTTTCGCTGACCGGCTCGCTCCAGGCCTTGTCACCCAAGAGACGTTCAAAGTCGCGGGCGCGCACATCATCGGCACTGGGGGCCGGGCTGGTTTCTGCGGTGATCTTGGCGGCACGCAGCAGGCGCAGGGCCTTGCCCTTGGCCTTTGGGGGCACGATCAGCGCGGACACACCCTGGCGCCCGGCACGGCCGGTACGGCCCGAGCGGTGCAACAGGGTTTCGTGGCTGGACGGCAGATCCGCATGAATCACCAGATCCAGCTTCGGCAGGTCGATCCCGCGCGCCGCCACATCGGTGGCCACGCAAACCCGCGCCCGCCCGTCGCGCAGGGATTGCAACGCGTTGCTCCGCTCCGCCTGGGACAGCTCGCCCGACAGGGCAACCACGGAAAATCCGCGATTGCTCAGCCGCGTGGTCATCCGGTTCACCACCGCACGGGTGTTGCAGAACACGATCGCATTGGGCGACTCGTGGAAGCGCAGCACGTTGATAACGGCGTTTTCGACGTCGCGCTGCGCCACAGCCAGCATCTGGTATTCGATATCCGCGTGCTGCGAGGCTTCAGCCACGGTTTTGATCCGCTGGTGATCCTTGAGATAGGTCTCCGCCAGACGCGCGATACCAGTCGGCACAGTTGCCGAGAACATCAGGGTGCGGCGGTCTTCCGGGGATTCGCCCAGAATGAACTCCAGATCCTCGCGGAAGCCCAGATCCAGCATCTCGTCTGCTTCGTCCAGCACCACGGCGCGTACCTGCGACAGGTTGATCGAGCCGCGCATGATGTGATCGCGCAGACGGCCGGGGGTGGCCACGACGATATGCGCGCCACGCTCCAGCGCGCGGCGTTCGTCGCGCATGTCCATACCGCCCACGGTGGAGACGACCTGCGCACCGGCCTCGGCATAGAGCCAGCCCAGTTCGCGTTTCACCTGCAACGCCAGTTCGCGCGTCGGCGCGATAACCAGCGCCAGCGGCAGCTCGGCCCGGTCCAGTTTCTCGGCCTCACCCAGCAATGTAGGGGCCATCGCCAGGCCGAAGCCTACGGTTTTGCCGGAACCGGTCTGCGCCGACACCAGAAGGTCGGACTGATCCAGCTCGGGCGCGGTGACGGCCTGTTGAACGGGTGTCAAATGCTCGTAGCCGCGCGCCTGAAGCGCTTGTTCGAGTGCTGTTTTCAAGATTTCATTTCGCTTGCTGCGGGGCGCGCCGCCAAAGGGCACGCCGAATATCGGGAATGTCCCCGACTGCGCAGGAACGCGGATGGCATCATCCAAGTGCGCGCTGATATCGGCTTTGCCCCCTTTTGTACAGGGTTCATTTGGCTCATCCGGCACCAGAAGCCACCAGCAGACGCAACCCCGCTATGCGTTTGCCGTCACACCCTGCCACCGGCAGAACACAGGGGCGCGGGCCGGAATGCCCCCGCCCGACACGCGCGCAACTGGCCCGGCCAGGCGCGGCCTTAGTGCCAGATTGAGACCAAACGTCACGACAGCTGGTCAAACCCGGCCTTGGCCCCTTGCGATTGCAGACAAGATCAGGCACCAATCCACCGGATTGCCGCCAGCCGACGGACGCTGCGCGGATGAGGATAAGGATCGATTGCGATGACCGACGGTATGCTGGATATGAACGCGAAACCCACCGAGACCCTTTCGGTGCGCGATGTGTTCGGAATTGATACGGATATGACCGTCAAGGGCTTCGCCGACGGCTCCGACCGGGTTCCGGCTCTGGATCCGACCTATAAATTCGATCCCGAGACCACATTGGCCATTCTGGCAGGCTTCAGCCACAACCGCCGCGTGATGATCCAGGGCTACCACGGCACCGGTAAATCGACCCATATCGAACAGGTCGCCGCGCGCCTGAACTGGCCCTCCGTCCGGGTGAACCTCGACAGCCACATCTCCCGGATCGACCTCATTGGCAAGGACGCGATCAAGCTGCGCGACGGCAAGCAGGTCACTGAATTCCACGAAGGCATCCTGCCCTGGGCGCTGCGCAACCCGGTTGCCATCGTGTTCGACGAATATGACGCGGGCCGCGCGGACGTGATGTTCGTGATCCAGCGCGTTCTGGAGCATGACGGCAAGCTGACGCTCCTCGATCAGAACGAGATCATCACCCCGAACCCGTTCTTCCGCCTGTTTGCCACCGCCAACACCGTTGGTCTGGGCGATACCACTGGCCTCTATCACGGCACCCAGCAGATCAACCAGGCCCAGATGGACCGCTGGTCGCTGGTGGCCACGCTGAACTACCTCAGCCACGACGCCGAAAGCGCCATCGTCCTGTCCAAGGCGCCGCATTACAACACCGAGAAGGGTCGCAAGACCATCAGCCAGATGGTCACCGTCGCCGATCTCACCCGCACCGCCTTCATGAACGGCGATCTCTCCACCGTGATGTCGCCGCGGACGGTGATTAACTGGGCGCAGAACGCCGAGATTTTCCGCGATGTGGGCTATGCCTTCCGCCTGTCGTTCCTGAACAAATGCGACGAGCTGGAGCGCCAGACCGTCGCCGAGTTCTACCAGCGCTGCTTTGACGAAGAGCTGCCGGAAAGCGCTGCAAGCGTTTCGCTGGGCTAACAGCAATGTGCCGCCCGGCCGCAAGGCCGGGCAGCGCCCGAACTGCCCCCGCCAGACCGAAGGTTTGCCTCCGGCAAAACGGGCGGGCGCTTCGCCTCTCACCCCGCCGGGACCGGCGCTGCCCTATCCGCAGCAGTGCCACTGGACTTTTCCGACACGAGGGGGGATGCTCACAAGGGACTAGGTGCGACCATGAAAAAGCCCAACGACAACCCCGCCGATCCGTTCAAGAAGGCGCTGGCCGAAGCCACCAAGGTCATGGCCAATGATTCCGAGCTGAACGTCTCCTACTCGGTCGACCCTGCCGGTCTGTCCGGCGACAATATGCGGCTGCCTCAGGTCTCCCGACGGATGACCCGCGAAGAGGTACTGCTGGCCCGTGGCACCGCCGATGCGCTGGCGTTGCGCCACAAATTCCACGACCCCGCCACCCATGCCCGCTATGCCCCGCCCGGCGACATGGCGCTTGATCTCTACGAGGCGCTGGAATCCGCCCGCTGCGAAGCGATGGGCGCGCGGCACATGCCCGGCACCGCCTCCAATATCGACGTGAAGATCCAGAACGAAGCCCTGCGCAAGGGTTACGACCAGATCAAATCCGCAACCGAGGCGCCGCTGGCGGTATCCGCCGGCTATCTGATCCGCCATCTGGCGACCGGCCGCCCGATGCCCGAGGCCGCCGCCAATGTGATGGAACTGTGGCGCGGTTTCATTGAGCAGCAGGCCGGCGACACACTGGCCAATCTCGGTGACACCATCGAGGATCAGGCCGCATTCGCCAAATTCGCGCGGCAGGTGATCACCGATCTGGGCTATGGCGACCAGCTGGGCGACGACCCGGATCAGCTCGACGACGAACAGGACAGCGACGCCGAAGACGACGCCGAGGAGCAGCAGGACCCCGACAGCAGCGGTCAGGACGACTCCGAAGAGGAAGAGGCCGACGCCAACCCCGAACAGGCCCAGGAGCAGCAGCAGGACGAAAGCCAGGCGCAGGTCTCGATGGACGAGATGGCCGATGAAGAGCTTGCTGAAGATACCGAAATGCCCGATGGCGAGGCTCCGCTGGACCCGCCACCGCCGCCCGCTGTGTCGGAGGCTGATCCCGACTATAAGGTCTTCGATGATGCCCATGACGAGGAAATCGCCGCCGAGGATCTCGCCGAACCGGCGGAACTGGAACGGCTGCGCGCCTATCTGGACCAGCAGCTGGAACCGCTGAAAGGGGCCGTCTCGCGGCTTGCCAACAAATTGCAGCGCCGCCTTCAGGCGCAGCAGAACCGCTCGTGGGAGTTCGACCTCGAAGAGGGCATTCTGGACGCCGGCCGTCTGGCCCGCGTGGTGGCCAACCCCACCACGCCGCTGTCGTTCAAACGGGAGAAAGACACCGAATTCCGCGACACCGTGGTGACGCTCCTCTTGGACAACTCCGGTTCCATGCGCGGTCGGCCAATCTCCATCGCCGCGATCTGCGCCGACGTTCTGGCCCGCACTCTGGAGCGCTGCAACGTGAAGGTCGAAATCCTCGGCTTTACCACCCGCGCGTGGAAAGGCGGGCTCGCGCGTGAGGCCTGGCTCAATGACGGTCGCCCACAGCTCCCCGGCCGTCTGAACGACCTGCGCCACATCATCTACAAAGCCGCCGATGCGCCGATGCGCCGGACCCGCGACAATCTTGGCCTGATGATGAAAGAGGGCCTGCTGAAGGAGAATATCGACGGCGAGGCGCTGGAATGGGCGCACCGCCGCATGGTCGCCCGTCAGGAAGCCCGCAAGATCCTGATGGTGATCTCCGATGGCGCGCCGGTGGATGACAGCACGCTGTCGGTGAACCCGGCCAACTATCTGGAAAAACACCTGCGTGATGTGATCGCGATGGTGGAGCGGCGCAAACAGGTCGAACTGCTGGCCATCGGCATCGGCCATGACGTCACCCGCTATTACGATCGCGCCGTGACCATCACCGATGTTGAACAGCTGGCAGGCGCCATGACCGAGCAGCTGGCCGCTCTCTTTGACAGTGACCCGCGCGCTCGCGCCCGGGTGATGGGCATCAAACGCGCGAGCTGAGCACGCCAGCCGCGCCGCTCTGAATCAAAGCCCCGCGCCGCTTCGGTGCGGGGCTTTGTGTTACAGGGGTTGCGGGACGTCGCCGGATTTGGAACAAGTGTTCGCGACAGAGCGCGCCGTGACTGCCGCGCCATTTCCTTGTTCCTGCCGACGTTGCGCAACACCCGCCCAGAAGGGCCTGCCGCTGCGCCCTGACCAACCGTCGCGGACCACCCGAAACAGATGGAGGGAGCCGATGTTCCAGACCTTCGACGTGACAGCCCGCCCGGAACAGGGCCCGCCCCGCCTCAAGGCTTTGCGCACCGAATTGCAGCGCGAGGGGCTCGACGGCTTTCTGGTGCCGCGCAGCGATGCCCATCAGGGCGAATATGTCGCCCCCGGCGATGAACGTCTGGCCTGGCTCACCGGATTTACCGGCTCTGCGGGCTTCTGTGCCGTGCTGCGCGATGTGGCCGGGGTGTTTATCGACGGGCGTTACCGCACGCAGGTAAAACAGCAGGTCGCGGAGGTCTTTACCCCGGTGCACTGGCCCGAGGTACAGCTGGCCGATTGGCTGAAGGAGCAGCTGCCGACCGGGGGGCGCATCGGCTATGACCCCTGGCTGCATTCGGCCAGCCAGATGCAGGGGCTCGATCTGCACGGGTTTGAATTCGTGCCGGTCGACAATCTGGTAGATCGCATCTGGCAGGATCAGCCCACCCCGCCGGTGCAGCCCGTCATCGCCCATCCGCTCAGCTATGCAGGTACATCCGCCTCCGAAAAGACCGCCTCTCTGGCCCAAGAGCTGCGCGACGCCGGACATAGCGCCGCCGTGATCACCCTGCCAGATAGCATCATGTGGCTCCTGAACATCCGCGGCAGCGATATCGCCCACAACCCGGTCGCCCACGGGTTTGCCATCCTGCACGCCGACGCGCGGGTCGATCTGTTCATGGCGGAAGAGAAGCTGACGGGTGTCAGGGATCACCTCGGCGCGGATGTGGCCGTTCATGCGCCGCAGACCTTCCTGTCAGCCGTGGCAGAGCTGGCGCAGGCCAAAGATGCCTCCGTCACCGTCGATCTGACGACCCTGCCCCGGATCGTCGCCGATCAGCTCGGCGATGCGCTGGTTGCGGCCGGTGACCCCTGCGCCCTGCCCAAGGCCCGCAAATGCGCCGCCGAGATCGCAGGCAGCGCCGCCGCTCATCTCCGCGATGGTGCCGCCGTGGTGGAAACCCTCGCCTGGCTGGACGCCCAGCCCTCCGGCAGCATCACCGAAATCGACGTGGTCAAACATCTCGAAGCCACCCGCCGCAAGGATCCGAAGCTGCGCGACATCAGCTTTGAAACCATTTCGGGCACCGGCCCCAATGGCGCCATCATCCACTACCGGGTCAGCGAGGACAGCAATGCCGCGCTGCTGGACGGGCATCTGCTGGTGCTGGACAGCGGCGGGCAATATCTGGACGGCACCACCGACATCACCCGCACCCTCGCCATCGGCACCCCACCGCAGGAAGCCCGCGAGGCCTATACCCGCGTTCTGCAGGGCATGATCGCCATGTCCCGCCTGCGCTGGCCCAAGGGGCTTGCCGGTCGCGACATCGAGGCGGTGGGACGAATGCCGCTCTGGCTGGCCGGGCAGGACTTCAACCACGGGCTTGGCCACGGGGTCGGCGCCTTCCTCAGCGTACATGAAGGCCCCCAGCGGCTCAGCCGTGCCGGCACCGTACCGCTGGAACCCGGCATGATCCTCTCCAATGAACCGGGATATTACCGCGAAGGCGCTTTTGGTATTCGCATTGAGAACCTGTTGGTGGTAGAACCGGCGCCTGAGCTGGACAGCGCCGACGCCGAACGCGAAATGCTGAGCTGGCGCACCCTGACCTACGCCCCGCTGGACCGCCGCCTGATCGTGGTGGACCTGCTCACCACGGCAGAGCGGGACTGGCTGAACGCCTATCATGCGGATGTAGCCGCCAAGATAGGACCCAACGTAACAGACCCGGCACAACGCTGGCTGGATGCCGCAACGGCGCCGCTGTGATACCGCAGTGTTACATCTGAAGACGACATTGATCCGTGACGAACGACGTGAAGGAAAAGACCATGACAAAGATCCATATTCGCAAAGCAGAAGGCACCTGGGTGGTGCGCTCCGGTGGTGCCGTGCTGGGCGAGAGCAGCAACGCGCTTGAGCTGAGCGAGGGCGATCTGGCGCCCGTCATCTATTTTCCCCGTGGCGACATCGCGACAGCCTTCCTCGACCGCAGCGACAAGACCACCCACTGCCCGGCCAAGGGCGATGCCAGCTACTTCTCGATTGTGAACAAATCATCCGTGACCGAAAACGCGGTCTGGAGCTACGAAACCCCCAATGAGGCCGTAGCGCAGATCAAGGACCACCTTGCCTTCGTCACCGGTGACACCGTGAAAGTGGAGCGGATCTAGGCCCGGCTCGATCGGCAAAAACACGCTCTTATGCAGTCAGGGCGCCCCGTCTCGGGGCGCCTTTTTCGTGGATAAGCAGCCTTTCGCTCATCAGGAAACCGCGCTGGGAACCGGGCAACCCACCGCCCGCAGGCCCCGGCGCAGCGGCGCGCGATTGTCGGAAAACGCCATCTGATGGGTCGCGAACGGATCCGAAAAACGGCCACTGACGCGGTCGGAAAATTCGGACTTCACATATTCACCCGATACAGCAATTAGAAAGATGCACGTATAACGATCATATTGATCGTTATTTCGCTACCGTTTTTGCAGGCCAAAGAGAGCCCGCCCGGAACCCTGCCCCAGGACCAAATAAGATACCGACGAAGAAACAAATAGGCGCGACGGATGTCGCATGTCCCCCTAGTTCAGGATGGTCTGACAAAGATGCTGACGCGCGGCCTCGACGGCCTCACCGGTACAGAACATCTGTGCATCCCGTGCGCTTTGAACGACATAGTCGATCAGGGCCTCATAAGACGCCCGCTCATTTTCCTGCTCTACTGCCTTCGCCACTGTTTCAGCCTCTGTCGGGCTGATTGTTTTGTGTTGCATGTTTTCACTTCCGAAGAATGATCACCATTATCCTTATGTTAACCATATTTAAGCCGCTGGGCCGATAAAGGTTAAAATTTCTTCCGGAAAAAAGCGAACACCCGTTTCAGAAATATCACATATTTGGGATCGTCTTTTGCGGGTAAACTTGTCTTTAAGCGACGGCTTTATGGGAAATGTCGCAAATTGACGATGAGCCGCCGTAGTTTTCAATCCTCAACTATGCTCCTCCGCAGCCGCCGCAGCCAGCGCACGGGTGTAGGCTTTCAGCGAATCAATGTGGTAAAGGGCCCCGATGAGATTCGGCGGATTATCGCCACCCTCCCCTTCGGCCAGTACCGGCAGATAGCTGAGATCGGCCCGGTCGAAGATCGGCATCGCGGCCTCCAGCGAGGCCGAGGCGCGGACCGACAGCCCCTGGTCAATCAGCGCGGCGCAGTCCTCCGCGCTGGCGCAACGCGGATCGCCCAGGGGCCGCATCACCGCTCCGGCGCGCAGCATCGACAGCAGATAGGCCTGTGGCCCCGCCGCGCAATGAATATTGCGCCGCTCCAGCTGGGTGAGAAAGAACGACCGGTCGACAATCCGCGACGCCAGCGCCGTCGACATCGACACCGCCACCATCACCGCCAGGCCGATCTGCCAGTCGCCGGTCAGTTCGAACACGATCAGCGTCGTGGAAATCGGCGCGCCCAGCACCGCCGCCGCCACGGCGCCCATCCCGGCAAAAGCATAGAGCGTATGCGTCCCCGACACATCCGGCAGCACAGCGGTCGCAATCAGCCCAAAGGCGAGCCCGGTCAGCGCCCCGACCATCAGCGACGGCGAGAACACCCCGCCCCCCATGCGCCCGCCCATGGTGATCGCCACGGCCGCGGTTTTGACCATGGCAAAGAGAATGGTCTGATGCAGCACCAGCGCGCCCGTGAGGGCCAGAACCGTGGTTTCATAGCCAACGCCAATGATATGGGGAAACCAGACCGCAAGCCCGCCCAGCAGCAGGCCAGAGGCCGCCGGACGCAGCCAGCGCGGCAGACCCAGCTTTGTCTGCACCGCATTGCCGATTTCCTCGGCAAAGAAGATCGACCGCATCAGCACCACCGCCACGATCCCGCAGATCAGCCCAAGCATCAGAAAGGCCGGCAGCTCGACGTAGAATTGCAGCGCCCCCGGCGTGATCAGGTCGAACTCCGTCACATCGCCATATTCCAGCCGGTTGATCACGGTTCCGGCCACCGAGGCGATGACAATGGGCGCAAAGGCATGGACCGCGAAATGCCGCAGCACCACCTCCAGCGCAAAGAGCGCCCCGGCAATAGGCGCATTGAAGCTGGCAGAAACCGCCGCCGCCACCGCACAGCCCAGGAGATCGCGCCCGGTGATGCCATCGGCCTGAATGCGATTGCTGACCCAGGTCGAGATCACTCCCGCCATATGCACCACCGGCCCCTCGCGACCGGTTGATCCGCCGGTACTGAGCGTGATCAGAGAGGCACAGGCAGACGCCAGACCGGCGCGAATTTCCACCCGCCCATCGCCAAGCGCGGCCCCCTCGATCACATCGGCAACGGATCGCACCCGGGCATCCGGCGTAAACCGGTGCAGGATCAGCCCCACCACCAGCCCGCCAAGGGTCGGAATGATCATCAGCCAGTACCAGGGCATGTCCTGTGCGAAACTATGCAGGAAATTCACATCCTCCGCGCCATAGACCCAGGCCTGAAAGGCGGTGATCCCCTTGCGGAAGAACAGCGCCGCAAACCCGGCAGCGATCCCGATCAGCAAGGCGATAAACCAGAATTGAAACTGGCTCGGCCCCCGGTGGCGCAGCACCCGCCAGACATCCCGCACGCCAGCAACCCCCTGAGCCAGCTGGGCGGAAATGGCGGAGCGTATGGTCTGTGGCATGAACCCGATTGTCCCGGTGTCGTTCTTGTCTGTTTACGCGGCAAACTATCGGCAGGTTGGTTAAGCCATCGTGAAAACTCAACAGCTTAGAACGATCCGGGCAACAGTTTTAGCTCAGCCCACCAGCAGCGCCCTGGCGGCAGCGCGGGCCTCCGAGGTGATTGTATCACCTGAAACCATACGCGCCAGCTCATCGACCCGCTCGTCCTCATCCAGCGGCACCACCTGCGACAGCGTCTGCCCGTCGACAACCTGCTTCTGCACCCGCCAATGATGCGCACCCTGGGCCGCCACCTGCGGCGAATGGGTCACAACCAGCACCTGCCCGCCATCGGCCAGCGCCTTCAGCCGCCGCCCCACCGCATCCGCCGTCGCGCCGCCCACGCCGCGGTCGATCTCGTCAAAGATCATCGTCTGATTGCCGGTCTCGCCGCGCAGGCAGACCTTCAGCGCCAGCAAAAAGCGGCTCAGCTCACCGCCCGAGGCGATCTTGTTCAGCGGCCCCGCCGGCGCGCCGGGGTTTGTGGCCACGGTAAAGGCAACCGCGTCCTTGCCCTCCGGTCCCGGCTCGGCCTCGGTCAGCCGTGTTTCAAACACCGCGCGTTCCATCTTGAGCGGGGCCAGCTCAGCCATCACCGCCGCATCCAGTGCCGCCGCCGTCTCCCGCCGCGCCGCCGACAGCTGCGCCGCCGCCCCCGTATAGGCCGCCTCGGCCTCGGCCAGTGCGGCCTCCTGATCGGCGAGATCCTGATCCCCGGCATCCACCGCCGCCAGTTTCTCGCGCAGGGTTTCAGCATAGCCGCCCAGATCATCAGGCAGCACATCATGTTTGCGGGCCAGCGCGCGGATGGCAAACAGCCGCTCCTCGCTCTCTTCCAGCTCACCGGGATTGAACTCCAGCCCGTCGAGCACACGGGCAACGCCATCCTGCGCCTCACCCAGTTCGATCATCGCCCGCAACAGCGCCGCAATCGGCGCATCCAGCGCCGAGTCTGCCTGCGCAGAGACCCCTTCCAGCCAGCGCTGCGCATCCCCCAGTGCCGTCTCGGCACCATCGGTCAGGATGCTCTGGGCGCGCTGGATATCGCCACGGATCCGCTCGGCGGACTGCATCTCGCGGCGGCGCTGATCCAGTGCAGCATCCTCGCCGGGCTGCGGGTCAAGCGCGTCCAGCTCCGCCACCGCATGGCGCAGGAAATCCTCTTCGGCGCGGATGGCCTCCAGCGCGGCGCGGGTTTCGGCAACGCTCTTTCGGGCGCGGCTGGCAGCGGCCCAGCGATCGCGGACGGTCCGCAGAAGATCGCCAAGACCGGCAAACTCATCCAGCATGGCGCGGTGGCCGCGCGGGTTCAGCAGGCCCCGGTCATCATGCTGGCCATGCAATTCCAGCAGCGTGTCCGACAGCGCCCGCAGTACCTCGCCCGAACAGCGCCGGTCATTGACCCAGGCGGTCTTGCGTCCCTCGGCGGTGTTCACCCGGCGCAACAGCAGCGTATCGCCTCCGGGCAGCCCCGCCTCAGCCAGCACCGCATGGGCCGGATGGTCTGGCGACAGCTCGAACTCGGCCAGCACCTCCCCCTGTTTTGCGCCCTGGCGCACCAGTTCGGCCCGGCCCCGCCAGCCCAGCACAAAACCAAGCGAATCCAGCAGGATCGACTTGCCGGCCCCGGTCTCCCCGGTCAGCACGTTGAGACCCGGCTGAAAATTCAGCTCAAGATGGTCGATGATCAGGATATCGCGAATATCAAGCGCGCGCAGCATGGCCCGGCCCCAATTGCGGAAGTGGCAATTACAGCCACTCCCCCTTGATGGACTGACGGTAGATCTGGCTCAGCCAGTTGTTGCCAACATCGCGCATTTTCAGCCCGTTGTCTGTCAGCAGCTTAAAGCTGTCCTCATACCATTCGGTCGATTGATAGTTATGGCCCAGAATGGCACCGGCGGTCTGCGCCTCATTCACCAGCCCCAGCGACAGATAGGCCTCGACCAGACGGTGCAGCGCCTCTGCGGTATGGGTTGTGGTCTGGAAATCCTCGACCACAACGCGGAACCGGTTCACCGCCGAGGTATAATGCCCCTTGCGCAGATAGTAGCGGCCGATCTCCATCTCCTTGCCCGCCAGATGGTCAAAGGCAAGGTCGAACTTCAGGATTGCCGAGCTGGCATATTCGCTGTCCGGGTAGACCTCGATCACGGTGCGCAGCGATTGCAGCGCCTGAAAGGTCAGGCCCTGATCGCGGCCCACTTCGTCGATCTGATCATAGTAGCTCAGCGCCAGCAGATACTGCGCATAAGCGGCGTCTTCTTCGGTCGGGTAGAAGTCGATATAGCGCTGTGCGGCAGCGCGGCTGTCCTCGTAGTCACGCCCCAGATGATAGGCATAGGCCTGCATGATCAGGGCCTGTTTCGCCCAGGAGGAGTAGGGGTAAAGACGTTCGATCTCGGAGAAGTAAAAGGCCGCATCCTCGGTCCGGTTGCGCTCCATCTCGAATTCGCCGCGCTCGTAGATCTGCTCCGGGGTGAACCCGTCAAGTGGCTGCGAACTCTTGGCCGCGCCCCCGTCTCCGCCACATCCCGAAAGCGCAGCTACGAGTAGAACCGCGCCGATGGTTTTGGCTGCCGCCCCCATGCCCATCATGTTCGCCTAACCTCACCGTCATTTACTTACGGGTGTGAACCCCGGTTCTGCCCGGTCTAGCACATTCAATTGACGCGCAAAACGTCTTTAACCGATTTCCCGCCCACTTGGCAGAGAAAGCGCGGCGGGGTCAAGAGTGCGAAGCAGCCCCCGCCCGCCACAACATGGCCCACGCCAGCCGATACCCCATGCCGCGCCGGGGTTCGCCGCATCCGAAAACATTGGTCAATATGAGGTGAGCGCTGCAAGGATCCGAACCAAACGGGATCTGGACAAATCCCGGCAAGCCGCGTTGGGGCACGCTGAGGCCGCGCGCTGCGCCGTGAAGCCGCCGGTGTGATCTTCGAACCGCCCCGCCCCTCTAGGGTCACGACCTAAGGACGGCTCGAAGATCTCCCCCGGTGCCCCCGGCGCAATCTGCCCCGGTCGGGCTGCGCCAACGCATAGGCCTGTATTGGATCGAACTGTGGTGCAGTCTGCGCCCGGCGTCTGTGCTGCAATCATCAGTTCGCGAGTGACCGGAGTACTGTCGTTGCAGCCCGCGGTCCGGTTGGCGCCGGGTGCACCCCGATTGTCCGGGGGAACCCAGGTTGAACGTCAGGCCCCCCAGCCGACGTTCCCGCCCGATAGCCTCAATTCAGTTACGCTACGCGGCGCGCATCGGTCGGGATCTCCGCCCAGACCAGCCCCTGCCCCGGCAGGCGCGCTGTCATCGCCGCATCGCAGCTCACCTGACGCACCGCGCCGGGTGTCGCAAAGACCGCCCGCAGCAATGTGTTGGTCAGCGAATGACCGGCACGCTCGCCGATATAGTGGCCAAAGACCGGGCCACCCGCCAGCGACAGATCACCAAGCGCGTCCAGCATCTTGTGGCGCACCGGCTCATCCGAGTGGCGCAGACCCGCGCCGCTCTCGACCTGCGGGCCGTCGAACACAACCGCGTTCTCGCCGGGGACACCCCCCAGCGCCAGACCATTGGCCTGCATGCTTTCGACGTCAACGCGACGGCAGAAGGTGCGGCTGTCGCAAAGCTCACGCGCAAAGGCACCATTGCGCAGATCCAGCGTCTTACTCTGACGGCCAATCGCCGTCTCGGCAAAGTCGATGTGGAACTCGATGGTCAGGCGGTTGCTCGGCAACAGGGTGGCGGTGGCACCGTCATGGCTGACACTCACCGGCTTCAGGATCTGATAGGCGGTGACCGGCGCCGCAAGGCGCTGAATACCGGTCTGCATGATGCCCCGCACGAAATGCGCCGAAGACCCATCCATGATCGGCACTTCCGGGCCGTCGATATCAATCATCACATTGTGGATGCCACAGCCCGCCAGCGCGGCCATGATATGCTCCACCGTGGAAACCGAAACACCGGAGGCATTGACCAGCCGCGTGCACAATGGCGTCCGCTCGACCCGGTCCCAAAGCGCCGGCACCATGGTGTTGCCCAAAGCGATGTCAGTGCGCCGGAAGCAGATGCCGTGGCCAGCCGATGCAGGCTTCAGGATCATGCGAACGGGTTTGCCGGAGTGGAGCCCCACACCGTCAAACGTCACTGATGCTTTAAGCGTATTCTGCACGATGGCCTCATTCCGTAAGGGTGGGCCGTACTTGGGCCCTTGTTGCGGAACAGAGGTAAGGTGTCACTTCGTTAGGCTCAACTCAATCTTTGTAACGGAATGAAACATCCCTGTAACAGATCGGCAAAACCCTGCCCAACCGGCGCCAACTCGCTGATTTAAAACGAAAAAAGGTCGCCCTATGGCGACCTTTTTGACTTATATGTGATCAGCTCAGTTGGCTTGACGGCGCAGGAATGCGGGAATTTCGATGCGTTCCTGCTCCGGGTTCGCCTGCCGCTGCGGCTGCGCTGCGGGTGCCGCCTGCTGGCCGTGATGCGCAACCTGGGGCTGGTGCATCGGGGCCTGCTGTGCGGCGGCCTGCTGCATGGGCGGCTGCTGACGTGCCGGTTGCTGCGGCTTGGCGGCCTGGCCTTCAGCGGCGCTGCCGGTCATGCGATGGATCAGCGAATTGAGCCCAAAGCGGCGCTGTTCGTGACCCGCTGCGGCGGGCTGCTGCACCTGCTGAGGCTGCTGCTGCACCTGCTGCGGGGCCCGCGGCTGAACCGTGTCGATCGACGGGCGCTGCTGCATCTGTGTCTGCTGCATCGGCTGCTGAGGCTGGGCGCGCTGCGCAGCCGCCTGAAGCCGCACGATCGCCTCTGGCGACGGGGTACCGGGTGCGGGCGCCTTTGGTGCCACAAAGCTCTCGGCCTGATGGGCCGCAACTTCGGCCTGCGGCTGGAATTCCGGCGCGGGAGTGCCCTGATAGGCCGGTGCGGGCAGACCGTCGGCGCCCAGCTGTTCGCCCGCGTCCTCCAGCACCTCTTCATAGTGACCTTCAGCGGCGGCCTGACCATCGTCGAATTCCGCAAACAGCGACGGCTCTTCCTGAGCGGCGGCCACGGGTTCGGCGGCAGCTGCGGGCTGCTCAACCGGGCTACTCAGCTCCAGCGGCGCGGCGCTGCGGCTGTCTTCAACGCTGACGGTCTGCTTCAGCGGTGCCGACATGGGACGGCGCGGCACCGGAATGTCGGAGTGCACATCCACGGCATCAATACCGGTCGCCACAACGGAAACCCGCATCTTGCCTTCCATCGCGGTGTCGAGGGTCGAGCCGACGATGATGTTTGCGTTGGGATCGACCTCTTCGCGAATGCGGTTGGCCGCTTCGTCCAGTTCAAACAGCGTCAGGTCATGTGCGCCGGTGATGTTGATCAGAACACCCTTCGCGCCCTTGAGGCTGATTTCGTCCAGCAGCGGGTTCGCGATGGCCTTCTCGGCGGCCTGCACGGCGCGATCTTCGCCCTCGGCCTCGCCGGTGCCCATCATCGCCTTGCCCATTTCGTCCATCACGGCGCGCACGTCCGCAAAGTCGAGGTTGATGAGACCCGGACGCACCATCAGATCGGTCACGCCTTTGACACCCTGATAAAGGACATCATCCGCCATCGAGAACGCCTCGGTGAAGGTGGTCTTTTCATTGGCCAGACGGAACAGATTCTGGTTCGGAATGATGATCAGCGTATCGACGACCTTTTGCAGGGCTTCGACACCCTCCTCGGCCTGACGCATCCGCTTGTTGCCTTCGAACTGGAACGGCTTAGTGACAACACCAACGGTCAGCACACCCAGTTCACGGGCGGCCTGCGCGATGATCGGCGCAGCCCCGGTGCCGGTGCCGCCGCCCATACCTGCGGTGATAAAGCACATATGCGCCCCCGCGAGGTGATCAACGATCTGTTCAATGCTTTCTTCAGCAGCGGCAGACCCAACCGAGGGGCGCGCGCCGGCGCCCAGACCTTCGGTGACTTTGATGCCCAGCTGGACGCGGCTTTTGGAGGCGCTTTGCTGCAGCGCCTGCGCGTCGGTATTGGCGACGACAAAATCCACGCCGTCCAGCTGTTTATCGATCATGTTGTTGACGGCATTGCCGCCTGCCCCGCCGACGCCAAACACGGTAATCCGGGGCTTCAGCTCTTCCTGGCCGGGCATCGAAAGGTTCAAGGTCATGCTCGTTCCGCCTGTGTTATCAGCCCTCCCGCAAGGGCCTATTCCTGTCCATCTTTGCGACAATCCTACCGCGCAGCACGAGTCGCGTCATCCAAAAAAGCGCTATTTTCCACAAAATATAGACATAGTATTGTCTAATTTCGCGACATTTCGCCGATTTTGGCAAATGCTGTGGAAAGCCCAGCAACACACCACAACATGACGGCAGCCTCCGAAAACCAAAGCCCTCGAAAGCACATCTCGTCACTGATACTGGTGGCCACTGCTCGGCCTACATGCGCCGCATGATGCGGTCGTTACCGGAACATTAACGCGGCAGGATTTCGCTGTCACCCGCGAAACCACCTTGCCAGCAAAGTTTTTCGTTAACATTTGATTAATGAAGACGGCGCTGCGAAGGCGCGGAGCGGGCCTGCACCCCCTGCTCCGACAGAGGCCTCACCAGTTGTCGCGGAACCATTTTACCGCCCGTTTCAGCGTGCCGCTGGCGTTGCGGTCCACCGGCATCTCAAAATCCCACCACTCATCCTGCGGATGGGCGGCAAACAGGCTGAGACCAACAGCGGAGGCAAAGCCGGGACCGGTTGCCGACTGCGGCAGGCCGTGAACCCGCAAAGGCCGGCCGAGGCGCACCTGCTGCCCCAGAACGCGACTGGCCAGCCCGTCCAGACCCATAATCTGACTGGAGCCTCCGGTCAGCACGATCTGCTGGCTTGGCAGGCTGTCAAACCCGGCGGCATCCAGACGGGCGCGCACCTCTTCAAGGATCTCTTCGACGCGCGGCCGCATGATCCCGATCAGTTCGGCCCGGCTGACAGTACGGCGATCATGTTCCCAATCGCCAGTGTCTGCATGAATGTCGATCATCTCGCGGTCATCGGCGCCAGTGGCATGGACGCCACCGTGAAAGGTCTTGATCCGCTCGGCGTTGGCCGTCGGCACCCCCAGCCCCATCGAAATATCGCTGGTGATGTGATCACCGCCCATACGCACCGCATCGGCATAGATCATATGTTTCTTCATAAAGACCGAAATCGAGGTCGAGCCGCCGCCCATGTCGATACAGGCCGCCCCCAGCTCCTGCTCATCCTCAACCAGTGCCGCAAACCCGGACGCGTATGCGGAGGACGCGATGCCCGCCAGCTCCAGATCACAGCGCTGGATGCAGCGCACCAGATTCTGCACGGTCAGCGCATCAACCGTCAGCATGTGCATATCCGCTGCAAGGGTCTGCCCCATCTGCCCGCGCGGGTCATTCAGACCCGACCGGTTGTCCAGCGCAAAGTTCACCGGCTGGGCATGCAGCACCTCGCGTCCGGCGCCATATTCCGGCACCTCACAGGCCGCCAGCACGCGGGCGATTTCATTCTCGGTCACCACCTGACCTTCCAGATCCACCTGCGCATCCAGCCCGTAGGATCGCGGATTGGCCCCGGAAAAACAGGCGATCACGTGATCCACCCGCACCTCGGCCATCTTCTGCGCGGCCTGAACCGCCGTGCGGATCGCGCGTTCGGTTTCCTGCATGGCGGTGATCTCGCCGAACTGCACCCCGCGCGAGCGCGTGGTGGCCGCGCCGATCACCCGGAACCCTGACTGCCCCGCCAGGGACCCAATGGAATTATCCTCGCTCAGCCGCCCGGTGCCGTCGAAACGCAGCACCAGACAGGCAATCTTGGAACTGCCCACATCCAGAATGGCCACAACACCGCGCTGCATCGCCTGACGTCGCATCTGCCGCATGGCTCTTTGGGATTGGTAGAGATCGGTCATATCATAGCCCGCCTGCGTTCAACTGTCGGATCCGCCACCAGTCCTCGACGGCGTTTTCGGTCATTCTTACGGTTGGACGCGCCGCCAGGCGCATATCCACCACCGCCACATCACGCTCCAGAAGGTCGCGCACTTCGCTGACGGCAATCACCCGCTCCAATGCGGGCACCGGATTTTCGGCCGGCAGCATGATCCGCTGGCCACGGTCCAGCACCAGATCCCAGCGCCGTTCGCCAATCCGCACCAGCCCACGCATCCGCGGTCCCAGCGGCTTGGACACCGCAAACAGCCGCAGCGCCTCCTCAATGGCGTCGTCGGCATTGCGCCCGGCCACCAGCGGCAGATCCGGGTGCATATTGCGCGCGCCCAGCTCAGCCACATGCACGCCATTGGCATCCAGCAGCGCCAGACCTTCGCGGCTGCGCCAGACAACTGCGGGTTTGCGCTCTTCCACCGTGACCTGAAGCACCCCACCCGGGCGGATCCGCACATCCGCCGTCCGCACCGGATCCAGACCGGTGATTTCATCGCGGATCTGGGCCAGATCCAGATCGAAGGAGCTGATGGGAAAATCAATCGGCACCACTTCGCGAATATCTTCGGCCACGCTGCGCCCCGCCCCGTCGATGGCCATCACATTGACCATGAATTCGGGGCGCTCCTCGATCGAGGCCCGCAGATCGCTGATCATCACCTGCAACCGGTCGCGTCGCGCCTCATCCGCCATGAACACGGTGCCGGCCACAAAGACCAGACAGAAGGGAATGCCAAAACGCACACCAAAGCGAATGCCCGGGGTCAGCATCCAGCGCTGGATGCGATAGGTCAGACGGGAGGGGGCAGGATCGGAACGCCCCTCGCGGGGTTTGCGAAACCGCGTGATCAGCGAGGGCATGTCGCATCCTCAACCAGCCAGGCGCAGAGCTGCCCGAATGTCATACCCACATGTTCCGCCTGCTCCGGCGTCAGCGACGTCGGCGTCATTCCGGGCTGGGTATTGGTCTCCAGCAGGATCAGCCCCTCGGCGCCACGCGTCTCGTCCCAGCGAAAATCGGTGCGGCTGATGCCCCGGCACCCCAGCGCCTCATGGGCCTTCACTGCATATTCGAGACAGAGCGCAAAGATCTCCTCCGGGAGATCCGCAGGCAGCACATGACGCGAGCCACCGGGTTTGTACTTGGCGTCATAGTCATACCAGCCGTCGGTCAGGATATCGGTCACCGTCAGTGGTCTGTCGCCCAGTACGGTGGTGGTCAGCTCGCGGCCGGGGGCAAAGCTCTCGACCATCACCTGATCGGGCATGTCCTGCGACAGCTGCGGCGGACCGTTGGCGACTTCATTCACCAGATAGACCCCCACGCTGGAGCCTTCGTTATTCGGCTTCACCACATAGGGCGGCGCCATCACATGGCCGGCCATCACCTCGGTCTTGGAATAGATGCCGCTCTCGACAACCGGCAGACCTGCGGCGCGATAGATGGATTTGGCCCGCTGCTTGTCCATCGCCAGGGCAGAGGCCAGCACGCCGGAGTGGGTATAGGGGATGCCGAGCCATTCCAGCAGCCCCTGCACGCAGCCATCCTCGCCCCAGCGGCCATGCAGGGCGTTGAACACCACGTCAGGACGATCCGCCTGCAAACGCGCCGCGAGATCCGGACCCGCGTCCAGTTCTGTAACCTGATATCCCTCGTCCCGCAGCGCGGTGGCGCATTCGCGCCCTGTGGACAAAGACACCTCGCGTTCAGCCGAGGGGCCACCCATCAATACCGCCACTTTCGGGAGTGTCCTGCTCGACTTACTCACGACAAGCGCCTCAAATGTTCCGGGGCTTCTCGCCCCTTGTTATGCGGTCGTAAATTGACCCCAATTCGCGCAGGCCAAGGCCTGCTTTTTCGTCTTGCGAGGTCTATTCCCCGCACCGGACGGACCACTGTGGTTCGCTGTCACCACATTAACGTCATAAACGTTACCGGCCCGTTAACAGTGCCTTTACCAAGATCGCGCTTTTCCAGTTCGCCAGCTGCTGCGATTCCCACAGGAGCGACCTGCTGATCAGAGATAACCCTCTGAAAAACATGGCCTTTATCGGCTATTTGGAAAGCGGATCCCCCACCCGCATGATTTCCCACTCTAGCGTTATGCCAGAATTGGCGTAAACCTCTTTTCTGACATCTTCGCCCAATCCCTCAAGATCTGCGGCAGATGCGCCACCTGTGTTAATCAAGAAATTGGAATGCTTCTCGCTCATCTGCGCACCGCCGCGCCGGGCGCCGCGCATTCCGGCATCATCAATCACTTTCCAGGCCTTCAGATCATGGACATCATCGGCCTGACCGGTCGATGAAAACCCCGCCGGATTGCGAAAGGTCGACCCGGCTGACCGGTCCTTTGTCGGCTGGGTGGCATCGCGTTTGGCCAGCTGCTCTTCCATGCGCGCATGCAGGGCTTCGGGATCACCCATCCGGCCGCGCAACACCGCCGAAACCAGCACCGCCCCCTCCGGCAGGTCGCTCTGGCGGTAGGCGAATTTCAGGTCCTCACCGCTCAGCCTCACCACTTCACCGCTGCGCAGCACCACCGTTGCCGACTGAAAGACATCTGCGACATAGCTGCCATAGCAACCGGCATTCATCCGCACCGCGCCACCGATCGAACCGGGGATGGTGCGCAGAAATGTCAGATCCACCCCTGCATCCGCGGCCTTGCGGGCCACATGGGCATCCAGCGCAGCAGCGCCAGCGGTCACCGTGTCGCCCTCGACCTCAATCGCGTTGAACCCGCGCCCCAGCCGGATCACCAGCGCCCGCAACCCGCCATCACGCACGATCAGGTTTGAGCCGACCCCCATCGGGAACACCGGCACCGACGGATCCAGAGACCGCAGAACATGCGCCAGATCCTCCACATCGGCAGGCTGAAACAGATAGTCCGCCGGTCCGCCAACCCGCAGCCAGGTCAACCCTGCCAGATCGCGATTCGGATGAAGCTTGCCGCGCAGCCCGTCGATGTTCATATGCTCTGCCCCTGCCTGTCTTGGCGTCCACCCCGGCCAAGCGAGCCGACGCAGCACCCAGCGGGCAAACGACGGCGAGACTCAGCTGCCCGGACCGGCCCTGCGTGTACTCCGGTTTTGCCCATGCACACAATGGCCCAGCCCGCAGCCCGGCGCAAAGGGCAGAGCGCTCATTCGTGGAAATCGGCGGGGTTCAGCTGCGGCTCAGGCGGTTGCGCAGCCAGCGGCCCAGATAGATCACGGGCCAGCGCAGCATCGACATGCCCGCAAACAGCGCCGCCAGCCCCCACCAGGGACCGTTTTCATAGGTGACATAGCCCAGCAGCGGGATGCCAAAGGCAATCAGGAGATAGGCGCGCGACCAGTGATTGTCCCGGCTCGGCAGCATCGCCAGCACATTGGCGGCCACCACCCAGAGACAGGCCAGGATCAGCGACTGCGTCATTCGCCAACCTCCGGCCCGGAGGCCCGGCGCAGGCGCGACAGCACATGCAGCAGCGGACGGCGGAACATCGACACCAGCGCAAAACAGCCGAAGGCAGCGGCAAACCAGCCGTGGTCACGACCCAGGAAATAGATCAGCATCGGCGCCACAGCGACCAGCGCAATCCCCGGCCCGCGCTGCCAGCGAACCGGCAGGGCGGCCACGCCGGTGGCAATGAACACCCACAGGACAGAGGCCAGCAGGCTCAGCATGGCGCTGCCTCAACCGCCGGGACGCTCGCCCGCGGATAGGAGATCACGCCAGCCACCCTCAGCCCCGCAACCGCTCGGGCAGACTATTGGCCCAGGCGCTGATGGTACCCGCCCCAAGGCAGACGACCATATCGCCGGGTCGGGCCTGTTCACGCACCAGCCGCTCCAGATCGGGTTCGTCCAGCAGCGCGCGGGCATGGCGATGGCCATGACGGATCAGACCGGCCACCAGATCGTCGCGCCCGGCGCCCTCGATCGGGTCTTCGCCCGCGGCAAAGACCTCGGCGATGGCGACCACATCGGCCTCGTTGAAACAGGCGCAGAAATCCTCGAACAGGCTGGACAGGCGCGAATAACGGTGCGGCTGATGCACCGCGATCACCCGGCCCTCGCAGGCCTGCCGGGCCGCTTTCAGCACGGCAGTGATCTCGACCGGGTGGTGGCCGTAGTCGTCAATAATGGTGACACCGTCCACTTCGCCCACTTTGGTAAAGCGGCGGTTGACGCCGCCAAAGGCCGCCAGAGCCTCGCGGATCTCGCTGCTCTTCATGCCCAGATGGCGCGCCACGGCCACTGCCGACAGCGCGTTGGAGACATTGTGATCCCCCGGCATCGGCAGGGTGCAGCCCTCGATCACGCGATCCTCGGCCTGAAGATGAATATCAAAATGCGCCACGCCCGCCTTGTAGGTCAGGTTGACTGCCCGCACATCAGCCTGCGCGTTGAACCCATAGGTCACGACCCGGCGGTCGGTGATCCGGCCAACCAGAGCCTGCACCTCGGGATGGTCGGTGCAGCAGACCGCGACGCCGTAGAAGGGAATATTGGAGACAAAGTCGTAAAACCCGTCGCGCAGCGTGTCGAAATCACCCCAATGCTCCATATGCTCAGGGTCGATATTGGTGACGATCGCAATGGTTGCGGGCAGGCGGTTAAAGGTGCCGTCGCTTTCGTCGGCCTCAACCACCATCCACTCGCCCTGGCCCATCCGCGCGTTCGACCCATAGGCGTGAATGATGCCGCCATTGACAATGGTCGGGTCGAAATGACCGGCCACCATCAGCTCCGCCATCATGGTGGTGGTCGTTGTCTTGCCATGGGTGCCTGCGATGGCGATGTTGGATTTGAGCCGCATCAGCTCGGCCAGCATTTCGGCCCGGCGGACCACCGGCAGGCCACGCAGGCGCGCCTCGTCCAGCTCTGGATTGCCCGGTTTGATCGCCGAGGAAATGACCACAACCGCCGCGTCTTCCAGATTTTCTGCCGCCTGCCCGACAAAGATCCGCGCGCCCAGCTCTTCCAGCCGGTTGGTGATCTTGGAAGCTTTCAGATCCGAGCCCTGCACCACATAGCCAAGGTTCAGCAGCACTTCGGCGATGCCGGACATGCCGATGCCGCCGATGCCAACAAAATGGATCGGGCCCACATCACCGGGGAGTTTGGTCGCAGGGTTCATGTCATTCCTTCCTCGGACAGCTGTTCAACAAGCCCCACCAGCCGCTCGGTCGCATCGGGAATACCCACTTGCAAGGCGGCCCGTGCCATCTGGCTGGCACCATCGGGATTGCTGAGAACCGCGCTCATTTGCTCTGTCAGCGCCGAAACGTCAAGAGCGCTTTCCGGGATCAGGATCGCCGCCCCAGCATCGACCAGCCCACGGGCATTGGCGCTCTGGTGATCGCCAGCCGCCGCGGCAAAGGGGATCAGGATCGACGGGCGGCCGATCACCGAGATATCCGCAACCGACGACGCACCGGAGCGCGAGATCACCAGCTGCGCCTCCGACATGCGGGCGGGCACATCGGTGAAAAACGGTTGCACATCCGCCGCGATCCCCTGTTCGGCGTAGAATTGCGCAACCCGCGCACCATCTTCATCGCGCGCCTGATGCGAGACCCGCAACCGGCTGCGCAGCGCCTCTGGCAGTGCGGCAATCGCTGCGGGCACCACATCCGACAGAATCCGCGCGCCCTGGCTGCCGCCCATTACCAGCACCGACATCGGATAGTCACCCGGCGGAATATAACCAGCCCCTGCCCGCTCCAGCACCGCAGCGCGCACCGGGTTGCCGACATGGACGCCATCAACCCCCTCCGGCAGCGCCGTGGGCCAGACGCCACAGGCCACCCCGGCCACACGGGGAGCAAACAGCTGATTGACCCGGCCCAGCACGCCGTTCTGTTCATGGATCATACGCGGCAGCTTCAGCAGGGTCGCAGCCCCCAGTGCCGGGATCGACGGATAGCCGCCAAAGCCGACCACCACGTCAGGCCGGTCCCGCCGCATCTGCATCGCCATCCTTGTGACACCTGCGGCGATCTTCGGCGCGACCATCGCCTTGGCCAGCAGCCCGCCGCGGGCAAAGGTGGCCGAGGGCACCTCGGCAATCTCGGTGGTATGCGGATAGCCGCCGGTGTACCGCGCGCCCCGCGCGTCCGTTGACAGTTTCACCCGCCAGCCGCGTCTCAGCATCGCCTCGGCCAGGGCCTGCGCGGGGAACATGTGCCCCCCGGTGCCACCCGCCGCCATCAAGAGCAATTTCTGCGCCATCGTGTTTTTGGTCTTTCTGTCTCTGCTCACTCACCCCCCCGACCGCGCAGGGCAGACCGAGGGGTGCGCTTCAATCGGGCAGGCTCAGCCGCGCCCGTGTCCGCGCAGGAAATCTGCAATCTCGCCCTGCGGGCGCGACCGCGAAAACGCCAGCAACATCCCCACCGCGATCCCGCCGGCAATCAGCGAGGAGCCACCGTAGCTCACAAACGGCAGGGTCATGCCCTTGGCCGGCAAGAGCCGCACCGCAACGCCCATGTTGATCATCGCCTGCACGCCAAAGGTACAGACAAGACCGGTTCCGGCAAGCCGTATAAACGTGTCGCGCTCCCGCATCAGGCGGAACAGCGTGCGGGCCACCACCGCCGAATAAAGCAGGATCAGGATCACCACCAGCACCAGCCCGTATTCCTCGGCCGCCACTGCGATGATGAAATCGGTATGGGCATCCGGCAGCGACCATTTCACCTCGCCCTCGCCAACGCCGACACCGAACAACCCACCTTCGCGGATGGCATTGGTGGCATAGCCCATCTGGGTGGTCGGGTCGATTTCAGGGTTCAGGAAGCCGTCGATGCGACGGGCAAAATGCTCGGAGCTGGAATAGGCCACAACCCCGCCCATCACGACCACCGCCGCCATGATCACCAACAGCAGCATCGGCGCACCCGCCACGAAATACATCACGCCCCAGCCGAACAGAACCAGACAGGCCTGACCAAAGTCAGGCTGCATCACCAGCATCAGCACCACTGTCAGACACAGGCCAAAGGACATCAGCGTGCCCGGCGGGCCGTTGATCTGCTGGCTCGCTGCAATCATCCAGGCCGCCACTACGATGAATCCGGGCTTCAAGAACTCCGACGGCTGCAACGAGGCAAAGCCGAGGCTGTACCAGCGCGTCGCGCCCTTGCCGAAATCGGTGCCAAACACCGGCAGCAGCGCCAGTGCGACAAAGGCGCAGATAAACCCGATCACCGCCAGTCGCCGCACCAGCGTTGGCGACATCATCGAGGTGATCAGCATCGCCACCAGCCCGGTGATGCCAAAAATCGCCTGCCGCTCGACATAGTGGAAATTGTCAAACCCGTTGCGTTCGGCCAGCGGCACCGAAGCGGCCAGCCCCAAGAGCAGCCCGATGACAAACAACATCAGGACGCAGGACATCGTCCATTTGTCCAGCGTCCGCCACCATTTGGGTAGAATCGGCTCGCCCGCCTGTACGGGGAGCGCGCCATAGACCATTTCAGTCATGGAAGTACCGCCACTATCTGCCTCGTCATCCGTCCCGTTTTCGGGATCGTTAGGCAAACAGTAACCGGAAACTTTGCCTCAGGCCACCCTCTTCCTCTTGCCTTTGGCAGTTATCCGCGCCTATGGCCGGGCATGGCATATGAAACCCTGATCCTTGGCGCCGGCGCGGCCGGCATGATGTGTGCAACCCGCTCCGGCGCAGGCACGCTGGTGATTGATCACGCCAAGGCGCCGGGCGAGAAAATCCGCATTTCCGGTGGCGGGCGCTGCAATTTCACCAATATGTACGCCAGCCCCGAAAACTACCTGTCGCAGAACCCGCATTTCTGCAAATCCGCCATGGCGCGCTACACCCAGTGGGATTTCATCGAGTTGGTGGACCGCCACGGCATCGCCTGGCATGAAAAGACACTGGGCCAGCTGTTCTGTGATGGCTCGGCCAAACAGATCGTCGCCATGCTGGTGCAGGAGATGCAGGCCGCCGGGGCCGAGCTTTGGTTGCAGACCTCCGTCACCTCGGTTGGCCGCAGCCCGGATGGGTTTCGCGTCGTGGTGGAGCGAGAGGGCAAGCCGCAGGTGCTGACCGCGCGCAATCTGGTGATTGCCACCGGCGGCAAGTCGATCCCGAAGATGGGCGCGACCGGTCTGGCCTATGATCTGGCGCGCCAGTTTGAGCTGCCGCTGACCGAAACCCGCCCGGCACTGGTGCCGTTCACCTTCTCCGAAGACCGCTTCAAACCTCTTGCGGGCGTCGCCCTGCCCGCACGGCTTTCCAATGAGCGCACCAGTTTTGACGAGGCGCTGTTGTTCACCCATCGCGGCCTCTCCGGCCCCTCGGTGCTGCAACTGTCCTCCTACTGGCGCGAGGGGGAGCAGATCCGCGTCAACCTGATCCCGGAAACGCCGCTGTTTGATCACCTGCGCCGCCAGCGTCAGGAAACCGGGCGCAAGGATCTGACCACCGAACTGGCCCGTCACCTGCCCGGACGGCTGGTGGAGTTGCTGGCCCCTGAATTCGCCCTGAAGGGGCGGCTCGCCGACCAGTCCGACGCCGCCTTGCGCGATCTCTGCGACCAACTGGAAAACTGGAGGCTCACCCCTTCGGGCAGCGAAGGCTATCGCACCGCCGAGGTGACGCTGGGCGGCATCGACACCGATGCGCTGTCGTCAAAGAGCATGGAGGCCAAGACGGTTCCGGGGCTTTATGCGATTGGCGAAGCGGTTGATGTGACCGGATGGCTGGGCGGCTATAACTTCCAATGGGCCTGGGCCTCCGGCGTCGCGGCCGGAACCGCTATCGCCGCCAAGGGCTGAGCCTCGGGCGTCTTCGCTCGGGCCAGCAAGAAACGCCGCCCCGTTCACCCCTCGCATCACTCCTCGATAAACACCTTATTGGCTGGCGTGACGCCGCGCGTATAGGTGCAGAAGGTGTCATGCGCATCGGGCGTGGTGGTATGGATCTTGATATTGGTGATCACCTCCACCGCCCCGGCATCAAGACAGGCCTGTTCGGCCTGTTTCACGATCCCCAGCAGCTGATCCAGCTCACCACGCATCGTGGTCTCCATCGCCCCCACCTGAAACGGCAGACCTGAGGCCTTCACCACATCAATCGCGCGGTCCACAACCTCGAAGTTATTGCCCTCGCGCAGCCGAGGAATGACCTGAAAGGCCAGCATCACCGTGTTCTGCGGCGCTGTCGTCTCGGCCATCAGATTGTCTCCCCATCGGGTTGCACCGGGGCCTCCCCCTGTTGCTTCTGCACCTCGGCGATGAAATCCTCTCCGCGCTGCTCGAAGTTGTCATATTGGTCGAAACTCGCTGCCGCCGGGGCCAGCAGGACGGTATCACCCGCCTCCGCCTCAGCGGCGGCCCGGGCCACCGCCTGCGCCATGGTGATGCAGACCTCGGCCTCCACATCCAGCTGCATGGCAAAGCCTGCCGCCTCGCGACCGATCACATAGGCCTTGCGCACTTTGCCGGTCTGGCCGCGCAGAGCGTCCAGGCCGCCCTCTTTCTCCAGCCCGCCACAGATCCAGCGGATATTGTCAAACGCGCTCAGCGCCTTGGCCGCGCTGTCAAGGTTGGTGGCCTTGCTGTCATTCACATAGCGCACCCCCTGATGGGTCGCGATGGTCTGGCTGCGATGCGGCAGACCCGGATAGCTGGCCAGCGCCTCCTCGATCAGGCGGGGGGCCAGCCCCAGTGCCCGCGCTGCCGCATAGGCCGCACAGGCATTCTGATGGTTATGCGCGCCCGGCAGCCCCTGCATCTGACGCAGATCAATCGAGGCCGCCTGCCGCCCCTTGCGGTATTCGCTCAGGAACCCTTTGCGGGCAAAGACCTGCCAGCCCGGTCCGGTCAGTTTCTGGCTGGCCGAAATGCGGATCACCCGGTCATCGCTGGCCGCCTCCGACAGCTGACCGGCCAGATACAGCCCCTCATCCTCATCGACGCCAATGATCGCACGATCCGGGCCGCCTTCGGCAAACAGCCGACGTTTGGCCGCGAAATAGCCGCCCATGCCCGCGTGCCGGTCCAGATGATCGGGGCTGAGGTTGGTGAACACCGCCACATCCGGCGTCAGCGCCCGCGCCAGATCGGTCTGATAGCTCGACAGCTCCAGCACCACCACGCCCCCGGAGCCCGGCGGATCAATATCCAGCACACCGCGGCCGATATTGCCCGCCAGCTGGCTTTCGCGACCGGCCTCCTGAAGAATATGGTGGAGCACCGCCACCGTGGTAGATTTGCCGTTGGAGCCAGTGACCGCCACGATGCGCGGCGCCTGATCGTATTGCTCCCAGCCCTGGGTCGCGATGGACCGGAAGAACAACCCGATATCATTGTCCACCGGCACCCCCGCCACCAGCGCTGCGCGGATCACCGGGTTGGGTTTGGGGTAGAGATGCGGAATACCCGGCGAGACGATCAGCGATGCAACATCGTCAAAGGCGCCGGATTTCAGCAGATCCCGGCAGGTGAACCCCTCGACCTCGGCCCGGGCCCGCGCGCCGGGGTTGTCATCCCAGCAGACCGGCTCTGCCCCGCCTGCACGCAAGGCCCGCGCGGTGGCAAGGCCAGACCGTCCAAGCCCCAGCACCGCTACAGTTGCGCCTTCGAATCCGGTCACAGGGATCATCGCCTGCCCTCCCATTTGATCTTTGCTCGAATCGCTACCCGATCACGGGAACCAACACCAGTCCCGTTGCGTTTGCCAGTCCGCCGACACCCGGCTAGTGTCGGCCAAAAATTGGGAGGCCCCACAGCCATGGACGCGCGATTGCAGCAGATCCTCGATGCCATCAACCGCGATCTTCGCGACGATCCCGACCGGGGCGAGGTGGCCAGCTACATTCCCGAACTGGGGCAAGTCGATCCCCACCAGTTTGCCATCTCCGTGGCCACCGCCGACGGCCAGATCTACAGCGCCGGGGATGCCGCCACGCGGTTCTCGGCCCAGAGCATCACCAAGCTTTTTACGCTGGCGATTGCGCTCGGGCGCTCCGGCGATCAGCTCTGGCAGCGGGTTGGTCGCGAACCCTCCGGCACCGCCTTCAACTCCATCGTGCAGCTGGAACATGAACGCGGCCGGCCGCGCAATCCATTTGTGAATGCAGGTGCCATTGTCACCACGGATGAGGTGCTGGCGGGCCGCGAACCGCGCGATGCGCTGGCCGAATTCCTGGGCTTTATCCGCGCCGCTGCCGAGGATGACGATATCCACATCAATGGCGCGGTTGCCCGCTCCGAAACCGCCCATGGGCACCGCAATTTCGCCCATGCCCATTTCCTTGCCTCCTGCGGTAATCTCAAGAATGACCCGGACAAGGTGCTCGGCACCTATTTCCACCATTGCGCCACCGAGCTGACCACCACCCAGCTGGCCCGTGCCGGCCGTTTCCTGATCGGCGCCGGTGTCGGTCCGCGGCTGGTCTCGCTGGACCGGGTGCGGCGGCTCAATGCTCTGATGCTGACCTGCGGGCATTACGATGGCTCGGGCGAGTTCGCCTATCGCGTCGGCCTGCCCGCCAAAAGCGGGGTTGGCGGTGGTATTCTGGCCAGCGTACCGGGCAAGGCCAGCATCGCCGTCTGGTCGCCGGGGCTGGACCGCAACGGCAATTCGAAACTGGGCACCGAAGCGATGGAGCGGCTGGCGCGGGAGATGGACTGGTCGGTGTTCTGAGCCGCCGTTGCCAGCCCGGCGCACGCAGGGCTTACCATCCGTTCAGGCGGCAGCGTTATGCTCACATCCGTTGCAACACCAAGATCAGGAGAACGTCCCCGCCCAACTGACCCTTTCAAGGTCAAGACTCCGGGCGTATGGGGATCCGCACAGGCCGACAGACGGAGATGACCCCTGGCAAAGGTCATCCACCCTCCGCCCCTCCGGCGGCGCCGCCTTCTTCTTACGCAAAACCGCCCAAGGCATTTTCAGCCCCGAGCGGTTTCAGATATCAGACCAGACCGGCACACCGCCCGGCAGGATGACCTGCGCGGCGGCGATCCGGCGTGGCTCAGCGCACTTTCAGCGTGGCCAGACCAATCATCGCGAGGATCAGCGAGATGATCCAGAAGCGGATCACGATGGTCGGCTCCGCCCAGCCCTTTTTCTCATAGTGGTGATGGATCGGCGCCATCAGGAAGACCCGTTTGCCGGTGCGCTTGAAATAGAGCACCTGAATGATCACCGACAGCGCCTCCACCACGAACAGCCCGCCGACAATCGCCAGCACCAGCTCGTGTTTGGTGACCACCGCGATGGCGCCCAAGGCGCCGCCAAGGGCGAGCGAGCCGGTATCGCCCATGAACACCGCCGCTGGCGGCGCATTGTACCAAAGGAAGCCCAGACCGCCGCCAAACAGCGCCGCGGCAAAGATCAGGATTTCCCCGGTGCCGGGCACGTAATGCACATCCAGATATTCGGTGAAGTCCACACGCCCCACCGCATAGGCAATCACCCCAAGGGTCGAGGTCGCGATCATCACCGGCATAATCGCCAGCCCGTCAAGCCCATCGGTCAGGTTCACCGCATTGGCCGCGCCGACGATCACGCAGATCGAAAACGGCACGTAGAACAGACCAAGGTTGATCAGCGTATCCTTGAACACCGGCAGCGCCAGCTGGTTCTGCAACTCCACCGGATGATAGGCCGAGGCCCAGAGGGCGGCGATCACCGCAATGGTGATCCCAAGCGCCAGCCGCAGCTTGCCCGGTACGCCTGCGGTATTCTGCTTGGAGACCTTGGCATAATCATCGGCAAAACCGATCAGCGCAAAGGACAGCGTCACAAACAGCACCAGCCAGACAAAGGGATTGTCCCAGCGCGCCCAGAGCAGCGTCGCCGTCACCAGCGCGCCGACGATGAGCAGCCCGCCCATGGTGGGCGTGCCGGCCTTTGCCAGATGCCCTTCGGGGCCGTCATCACGGATCGGCTGACCCTTGCCCTGCTTCTTGCGCAGCACATTGATCAGCGGTGGCCCAAACAGAAACCCAAACAGAAGCGCCGTCAGAAACGCCCCGCCCGCGCGGAAGGTGATGTAGCGGAAGAGGTTGAAAAGATCGCCCCCATCCGACAGCGCGGTTAACCAATAGAGCATGTCAGCCGGTCCTCAGTTCGTCAAAGTTCAGAAAGTGGCCTCGCCATGGCCCAATTCGCGGATGCCGTCAACAACCTTGGCCAGCGCCATGCTGAGCGATCCCTTGGCCAGAACCACATCCCCCGCCGCGATCTGACCCGCCAGATCCGCCTGCACATCACCGCTGCTGGCATAGTGACCACCGCGTTTGTTCGCAGGCAACGCCGCATGGAGCGCCCCCATCAGCGGGCCGATGCAATGCACCACATCGAGATCCGCCATCGCGGGCAGATCGGCAAGGGCCGCGTGCAGATCGGCCTCCTGCGGTCCCAGCTCCTTCATATCGCCCAGATAGGCAATCCGCCGTCCCGCGCAGGGGGTCGCGGCCAGCACCGCCAGCGCCGCCGCGACCGAGGTCGGATTGGCGTTGTAACTGTCATCCAGCAGCAGGATCTCGCCCTGCCCCGCGCCAAGCGTCACGGTTTCACGCGCCCCGCGCCCGGTGACCGGCGACCAGAGCGACAGGCTTTGCACGGCCTTGGCCAGATCCAGATCCAGCGCCGCCAGACAGGCCAGCGCGCCAAGCGCGTTCATCGCAAAATGGGCGCCAAGCGACTGGATATTCAGGCGATATCGCTGCCCATCCGGCAGCGTGACCTCGGCATCTGTCTCATCCCCGCGTGAGGCGGTTCCGGTCAGGCGATAGCCCGGCACGATCGGCCCCTGACCGGTGCCAAACCACTGCGCAGGGCGCGCAGCCGCCTCGGCAACGGAGTGCAGGATCGGAGCCTCGGCAATATCGGCGTTCAGCACCGCAACACCGCCCGGCTCCAGCCCGTCGATGATGGCGGCTTTCTCGGCGGCGATGCCCTCGATCCCGTCAAAGGCCTCCAGATGCACCGGCGCCACGGTGGTGACCATCGCCACATGCGGACGCGCCTGTTTGGCAAGCGGGCTGATTTCACCGGGGTGATTCATGCCGATCTCGATGACGGCAAATTCGGTGTCCCGCGGCATCCGCGCCAGCGTCAGCGGCACGCCCCAATGGTTGTTATAGCTGGCAACAGCCGCATGGGTGCGCCCCTGATCGGACAGCATCCGCGCCAGCATTTCCTTGGTCGAGGTCTTGCCGACCGATCCGGTGACGGCAATCACCCGTGCATCCGTGCGCGCACGACCTGCCCGGCCCAGAGCCTCCAGCCCGGCCTGCACGTCATTCACCAGCAACAGCGGCGCATCGTCACCGACGCCCTCGGGCCTGCGCGAGACCAGCGCCGCACCAGCGCCTTTCTCCAGCGCCTGCGCCACGAAGTCATGGCCATCGCGCGCCGCCTTCAGCGCCACAAAGAGATCGCCCGCCGCAATGCTGCGGGTGTCGATGGAGATGCCATTCACGCTCCAGTCGCCAATCGCCTGACCACCGGTGGCCGCTGCCGCCTCCTCAGCTGTCCAAAGGCTCATACCAACCTCCCGTCCAGAGCCGCGACCGCCATGCTGGCCTGCTCCACATCATCAAAGGGCAAAACATCACTGCCAACGATCTGGCCGGTCTCATGGCCCTTGCCACAGATCAGCAGCGCGTCACCCGGTCCCAGCGCATCAACGCCGCGCAGGATCGCCTCAGCCCGGTCGCCAACTTCCATCGCATCCGGCGCGCCGCCCTTGACGGCGGCGCGGATCACGGCCGGGTCCTCGCTGCGGGGGTTGTCATCGGTCACGATCACCAGATCGGCATTGTCCTGCGCCGCCTGCCCCATCAGCGGGCGTTTGGCGGCATCGCGATCACCACCGGCACCAACAATGGCGACCAGCCGACCCAGCACATGCGGGCGCAGTGCCTTGATCGCGGTGGCCACGGCATCAGGCGTATGGGCGTAATCCACAAAAACCGTCGCGCCATTTTCGCGCGTGGCCGCCAGCTGCATCCGGCCGCGCACGGTCTGCAAATGCGGCAGCGTCGCAAAGACCGCATCCGGGTCCTCGCCGCTTGCAATCACCAGACCGCAGGCCAAAAGGATATTCTCCGCCTGAAAGCCGCCAATAAGGTTGAGCCGCGCCTGATAGGGCCGGTCGTGCCAGGTAAAGCGCATGTCCTGCCCCGAGGCGTCATAACGCGCACCGACAAGGCTCAGATCACCGAGACCGCGCCCGACCGATATCACCTCATGCCCGCGCGCAGCGGCGACCGCCCGCATCTCGGCGCCGCGCGGGTCGTCCATGTTGATGACGGCCACGCCATCATCGGGCAGCACCCGGCGGAACAGGCCCGCCTTGGCGGCGAAATATGCCTCAAACGTCTCGTGGTAATCGAGGTGGTCCTGGGTGAAATTGGTGAACCCCGCCGCCGCCAGATGCACACCATCCAGACGCCGCTGATCCAGCCCATGCGAGGAGGCCTCCATTGCGGCATGGGTAACCCCCGCCGCCGCCGCTTTTGCCAGCGCGTCATGCAGGGTAACCGGCTCCGGGGTGGTGTGGTTGAGCGGATGGCTCCAGGCGCCCTCAACCCCCGTGGTGCCGAGGTTCACCGCCTTATGGCCCAGCTCCACCCAGATCTGGCGCACAAAGCTCGCCACCGAGGTTTTGCCATTGGTGCCGGTCACTGCCACCATGGTTTCGGGCTGTGCGCCGAACCACAGCGCCGAGGCATAGGCCAGCGCCTGACGCGGGTCTTCGACCACCACCAGCGCCACGGTCGACTCGCGCAGCAGCTCCGCCGCAATCGACGCGCCTGCCGCATCGGTGAGAATCGCAGCCGCCCCATTGCCGAGAGCGGCGGGCACAAATTTGGCGCCATGCACCTGACTGCCCGGAAGGGCTGCAAACAGCCCCCCTTCGACCACCTTGCGGCTGTCCACGGCGATGCCATGGATCGTCGGATCGACACCGCCGCGAGCGGTCAGCCCCAGCTGGCTAAGAGGACGGTTTTCAATGGTGCCCATAGCAACCCCACCTGATCAGTTTGAGGTGAGGGTTATAGCAGCCATCTCATCCGGTTCAACTTGCGGTCTGAGGCCAAGCAGCGGCGCGATCCGACCGATCATTTCGCCAGCGACGGGCACAGCGGTCCAGCCTGCGGTGCGGCGCTCCTCGCCATGGGCGATGACCGAGGGTTCATCCAGCGTCACCACCAGCACATATTTCGGATCATGGGCCGGGAACATCGCGGCGAAGGTGGCGATGACCTTGCTTTCGTAATAGCCGCCGCGTGGTTTGGGTTTATCGGCGGTGCCGGTCTTGCCGCCCACCTGATAGCCCGGAACCTCGCCAAAGGAAGCGGTGCCGCTGGTCACCACCTTGCGCAGCATGGCGCGGGCCTGACGGGCCGCCTCAGCCGACATCACCCGGTGGCCCAGCTGCGGCCCCTTCTGGCGCAGGATGGTGGGGCTGACATATTGGCCGCCATTGGCGATGGCCGCATAACCGGCTGCCAGATGCATCGGGCTGGTGGACAGCCCGTGCCCATAGGAAATCGTCACCGTGCTCAGCTCGCCCCATTTGCTGGGTTTGAGCGGCTTACCGCCTGCGGCCTCGGCGATTTCGATCGGCGTCGGATCAAACATCCCCATGGCGCGCAGGAAATCCTGCTGCCGCTGGGCACCGATCTGCAGCGCCAGGCGCCCGGTGCCCCGGTTGGAGCTGTTGACGATGATATCGGCGACACTCAGCTTGCCGTAGTTCTTGTTGTGGAACTCGCCAATCGGAAAGCGCCCGATCCGCATTGGACCGGAGGTGTCGATAATGGTCTCGGAATTCACCAGCCCCAGATCAACGGCCTGAGCTGCGGTGAAAATCTTGAAGGTCGAGCCGAGTTCATAGACCCCCTGCACCGCGCGGTTGAACAACGGGCTGTCGGAGGGATCGAAACCGGAGGTCGGCGGACGTGGGCGGTCATTGGGATCGAAATCCGGCAGCGACACCACCGAAATCACCTCGCCGGTGTGAACATCCATCAAGATCGAGGTGGCGCCTTTGGCGTTCATCAGCTTCATGCCGCCGAAAAGCACCCGTTCGGATGCCGCCTGCACCGTCAGATCCAGCGAGAGCTGCAAGGGCCGCCCGCCGTTGGCCGGGTCGCGCAGATAGTCGTCGAACTGTTTTTCGACCCCGGCAACACCGATCACCTCGGCGGCGCTGACGCCTTCCTTGCCGAAACCGGCGCCGCCCAGCACATGGGCCGCCAGGCTGCCATTTGGGTAAAGACGCATTTCGCGCGGACCAAACAGCAGCCCCGGATCGCCGATGTCATGGACGGCCTGTTTCTGTTCGGGGCTGATTTTTTTCTTGATCCAGATGAACTTACGCTTGCCGGAAAAATCCTTCAGCAGGCGTTCCAGCTCCAGATCGGGGAAAATCTCCACCAGACGCCGCGCCGCCCCGTCCGGGTCGACCATCTGCGGTGGCTGGGCATAGAGCGAATGGGTCTCGAAGTTGGTTGCCAGAATGCGGCCCTTGCGGTCGACGATATCGGCGCGCTGCATGGCAATGGCGCTGCCCGGCGCGCTGGCGACCGGTTCGACCGGCTCCGAGGTGGCCAGCGTTGCCATACGGGCGCCAATCGCGGTGAAGGCGCAGAGGAAGAACATGCCCAGAACCAGCAGCCGCCCCTCGGCGCGCTGGCGGGCATGGGCCTGCATCTCGGCGTGGCGCTGGCGCAGGTTTTCGCGTTCGATGGCATCCGGGTTCTCGCCCCGCGCGCGCGCGGTCAGGATCCGCGCCAGCGGGCGTAGCGGCGTGCGGATCATGGCTGTGTCCCCGTTGCGGTCTGCCCATTGGCCCCAAGCGAGGAAACCTCAACCCCATTGGTGAAATCCAGCAGCTCATCCTCCTGCGGCGGATAGGCGACCTCATCCACGCGGCCAAACTGTTCCGGGCGCAGCGGCAGCAGGCTGAGGCGATCAAAATTGAGTTCCGCCAGTTCGCGCAGCCGGTCGGGACGGTTGAGATAGGCCCATTCGGCGCGCAGCACGCTGAGCCGGACCTGCGATGCGCCGATCTGGCGTTGCAGGCTGCGGGTTTCCTTCAGCACCTGCTGGGTGGTGTAATTCTCGCGGTAGGCCCAGAAAGCCAGCCCAAAGACGGCGAGACAGGTGGCGATATAAAGCAGGGTCTTCATCAGCGTTTCTCTCTTGCCTGCGCCTGTTTCAGCTGCGGCATGCCAATATCCTTGGCGCTGATTTCAATTGGCGTGGCCTCTGTCCGGCGTCCGACCCGCAGCCGGGCGGAGCGGGAGCGCGGGTTGTCCGCCAGCTCCTGATCGTCCGGCCCGACGGCCTTGCGGGTGACCAGCGTGAATTGCGACGGCGTTTCCTCGACCTCGGGGGCGTAGCGGTTGGCGCGACCGGTTTTGCCCGCGCGATGCTGGAAGAAGCGTTTGACCATGCGATCTTCGATGGAATGGAAGGTCACAACCGCCAGCAGGCCGCCGGGTTTCAGCGCGCGTTCGGCGGCCAGCAGCCCCTCGAACAGCTCTTCATATTCGGCGTTCACCGCGATGCGCAGCCCCTGAAAACTGCGGGTTGCCGGATGTGACTGGCCGGGTTTGGAGCGCGGCAGGCAGCTCTCGATGATTCCGGCGAGCTGGAGTGTCGTGGTGATCGGCGCCTCGATGCGGGCCTTCACGATGGCGCGGGCAATACGGCGGCTGGCGCGTTCCTCGCCAAAGAGGAACAGGATATCGGCCAGCGCCGCCTCGTCCAGTTCCGCGACCAGATCGGCGGCAGAGGGGCCTTCCTGCGACATCCGCATATCCAGCGGCCCGTCGCGCATGAAGGAAAAGCCGCGTTCGGCCAGATCCAGCTGCATGGAGGAGACGCCAAGATCGAGGACGACGCCGTCGAGATCCTGCGCATAGTCGTCCATGCGGGAGAACACCCCCTGTTGCAGGGTCAGGCGGCCGGCATAGTCGCCGATCCAGCTTTCAGCCATTTCAAAGGCCAGCGGATCGCGATCAACGCCGATCACGTGATCGGCCCCCGCCTCCAACAGGCCCCGGCTGTAGCCCCCGGCCCCGAAGGTGCCATCAAGCCAGCGCCCGGAAACCGGCGCCACGGCTTTCAGCAGCGGACGCAGAAGGACCGGTACGTGAGGACCGGTTGAGGTTGGGCGGTCCGTTGTCATGGATCAAGCGCCTCCGGCGCCATCGAGGAATTCCGCCGGGTCAAAGTCCTCGGGCAGATCGTCCAGCCACTCCTCGGATTTTGCCAGTTCTTCCTCTTCATAGGTTTCAGGCTTCCAGATCTGGAAGGTGTCGCCGGCGGCGATGAAGAACGCCTCGGCCTCCAGATTGATCTTGTTGCGCAGCTTGGCGGGCAGCACCAGCCGCCCGGTTTCATCAACGGTGGTCGGGAAGGACTGACCGTGGAACATGCGCTGCAACATCTTGCGCGGCATCGAGCCGCGCGGCAAGGCGTCGATTTTGGCGTCGACTTCCTCGATCGCCTCCATCGTGTAGCATTCCAGGAAATTGCGGCGGTGGTCACCATAGACGATGACCAGTTCGGGGTTGCTGCCGGATTGCCAGTTGGGGTCACCCGCTTCCAGAACACGGCGAAAGGAGGCCGGAATCGAGACCCGCCCCTTTGTATCCACCTTGTGGTGGCTTTCACCTCTGAACCTACGGCCCAATCTATCGTCCCTTTTTTCAGCGTCCCTCGTGCCGAAGCTATCCCCAGAAGCAAAAGGGGCGGGCTGATCTGCTGCCACTGATCAACCCGCCTCCTTGTCCCGACTTGCGGGGTGTCCGACTGCGCGCGCCACCTGGGGGGATGTCTGCTCGCTCGCGCGCCGGATCTCTCTATTTTCGATGAAAGCGAAGGCCTGTATGAAACCTGCTTCTTAGTAGTCTTGGTTGGGGTCGTTTGGTGCCCCTGCTCTTCGTCTCATTCGATGAACTAGGGATACTATGGGAATACGTGGGCGACAACTGTTTTTTATGGACCACATCTGCACATCTAGATAACGACGCGCCGATTCTGCGGGAAAGAATCGCAGATACGTCCAGTGGTAGATTAAGCCACCATAAAGGCCACTATATGTAGGGTCAGAGCTGGTTTGGAAAATGTGCCATGATTTCCCAGAAATTTTGAGAGCGAGTCTGGAGAATCAGAATGTTCACATTCCGTTCACGGGTGCATGTGGCAGTTGGACCGGGGCAATTCCCGTGATCCGGGCGATATCGCCTGAAAATCACGCCAGAACAGCACAGTGATTCGGGAAAGCGGGCCAAAATCTCTCGACGCGCCCATAATTTCCCACATGGCCCATCAATTCCCACGCGGCCCATGATTTCCCAGCAGCGCCGGGAGCGTTTCAGCTTCGCGATCTAGGCCATGCCGCCGCGGATCAGACCTTCGGCCATTTTTGCATAGGCCTCGGCCATCAGACCGTCACCGGCAGCGATGGGAGTGCCATTGTCACCGGCCAGCCGGGTCTCAAGATCAATCGGCAGCGCCCCGAGCAAGGGCACCCCGATGCGCTCAGCCTCGGCAGCAACCCCTCCGTGACCAAAGATGTGATGTTCGCCGCCACAATCCGGGCAGGCAAAGAAGGACATGTTTTCGATCAGGCCCAGCACCGGCGTTTTCAGGGTGTTGAACATGTCAATCGCCTTGCGCGCATCCAGCAGCGCCACATCCTGAGGGGTGGAAACCACGATGGCGCCGGACAGCTCGGCCTTGGTGCACAAGGTCAGCTGCACATCGCCGGTGCCGGGCGGCAGATCGACGATCAGCACGTCAAGCTCCCCCCAGTTCACCTGCCCCAGCATCTGCTGAAGCGCGCCCATCAGCATCGGGCCGCGCCAGACCACCGCCTTGGCCTCGTCAACCATGAAGCCGATCGACATCAGCGTGACGCCATGGGCGTGCAGCGGTTCGATGATCTTGCCGTCAGGGCTGGCGGGGCGGCCGCTCGCCCCCATCATGCGTGGCTGGCTGGGTCCATATATGTCAGCGTCGAGCAGGCCCACCTTGCGCCCCTGCCGGGTGAGCGCCACGGCGAGATTGGCGCTGACGGTGGATTTACCCACGCCGCCCTTGCCCGATGCCACGGCGAGAATGCGTTTCACCCCGCTGGGTTTCAGCGGCCCCTGCTGCGGCTTGGGATGCCCGCCCAGTTTCAGGGTCGGCGCGGGCCGCGCGGCGGCATCGGAGTGGGCGGTCAGCGCCGCGGAGACGCTCTCCACCCCCGGCAGCGCCAGAACGGTTGCCTCGGCGGCGCGGCGCAGCGGCTCCATCTGGGCGGCGATCTGCGGGCTGGGCGCCTCGATCACGAAGCTGACGCGGCCTCCCTCCACCATCAGCGCGCGCAGCATGTCGCGCGAGACCAGCGTTCCGCCATCCGGCAGTTGCAGCCGCGCAAGGGCGTCGCGAATCTCATCCTGGGTGGGGGTCATGGCCTGTCTCCTGTTGGTTACCCGCCATATAAGACCTGCGGCCGACAAGCCCAAGACCGCATCGGACCCTGTACAGGCTCCCGGTCGGCCCCAATCTGCGCGCGGCCTGTAGCCTGCCCGTTTGCCGCCTGCCGCGAATTTAGGCATCAGCACACCGATTGGCGCATACCTCGGCAAGATCAACCCGGTTTCCGCAAGGAAACCCATGCATTTGCTGCATAGCAGAAATGCCCCTTTCAGGGATTGTGCGTGTGCAGCATTATCATATTTATGAGGCCAAGAGAGGCCGGGAACGGCCAGACATTCATAGACGTTAAGGACAACACCGATGGCCGCTGTTGACAATATCACAACCCGCAAAGGCGCTCTGGCCTTCAGCCCGCGCGCCATGTTCGACGAGCTGAAAGGCAAGATTGCACGCTACCGGCTGTATCGCCAGACCATGGATGAGCTGTCGACGCTCTCCGGTCGCGAGCTGGCTGACCTGGGGCTGAGCCGCTCCATGCTGCGCAGCGTCGCCTATGAGGCCGCATACGGCACGAAATAAAGAGATCAGGCTCTCTTCTCCTCCTCCCTTGGGAGCCTGCTATCGCGGTGACATCCTCCTCCTCCCTGATGTCACCGCACCCTATACCGGCGTCATAGCCGGACCCTGATACACCATGCCTCCTCCTCCCTGATGGTATGGTGTTGTACAGAACGGCGGTGCCCTCCTCCTCCCTGGCACCGCCGTTTTTTTGTGCCTGATTGCCTGCTCGGCAGCGCCTCCCATTGATAACAGGACGCAAAAAAGGCGCCGGCAAACTGCCGACGCCCGAGCTGGTGCCCGCCTGCCGATGGCGGGGATCTATCGGTGGTGGATCAGACCCGCAGTCGGCGCGGTCAGAACGGCACGTCCTCTGCTGCGGTGACGAAACGGGCGACAACCTTTTTCGTGCCGGCCTTCTCGAATGCGACTTCCAGCTTGTCTCCCTCGATCGCGGTGATCGCGCCATAGCCGAATTTCTGGTGGAACACCCGTTCACCGGCAGTGAAGGCGGAGGTGGCGGTGAGGTCGATGACGCTGGACTTGCTTTCCTTGGGCTGGGACAGACCACGCTCTCCGGCGCGGGACTGCATGCGTTTCCAGCCCGGCGAGTTGTACCCATCGGCAGAAGCCATGCGATCCTCAATCGTGGAGCGCACGCCCCCGAAACCGCCCGGGGCCGCCGCACCGTAGCCGCCGCCGTAGAGACCGGGCGGGGTCAGCACCTCGACATGTTCTTCGGGCAGCTCATCAATGAAACGGGAGGGCAGCTGCGATTGCCACTGACCAAAGACACGGCGGTTGCCGGCAAAGGAGATCGTGCAGATGTCCTCCGCCCGTGTGATGCCGACATAGGCCAGACGGCGTTCCTCTTCGAGGCCCTTCAGGCCGCTTTCGTCCATGGATCGCTGCGAGGGGAACAGGCCATCCTCCCACCCCGGCAGGAAGACGGCAGGAAATTCCAGCCCCTTGGCGGCGTGCAGCGTCATGATCGACACCTTTTGGGCGGCGTCCTGTTTGTCATTGTCCATGATCAGGCTGACATGTTCGAGGAAGCCTTGCAGGTTTTCAAACGCCTCCAGTGCCTTGACCAATTCCTTGAGGTTTTCCAGACGGCCCGGCGAATCCGGGTTTTTGTCGGTCTGCCACATGGTGGTATAGCCGCTTTCATCCAGAATGATCTCGGCCAGTTCCATATGGGTGGTGTCTGCATCTCCGGCGAGCCGTCCCCACCGCGTAAGATCGGTGACCAGCTGGTGCAGGGCTTTGCCGCCCTTACCCTTGATCTGGCCGCTCTCCACCGCAAGCCGCGCGCCTTCGACCAATGAGACGCCATTGCTGCGCGCCATGGTCTGGATGGTCTGCTGCGCCTTGTCGCCAAGACCACGTTTGGGGGTATTGACGATCCGCTCAAACGCCAGATCGTCCTCCGGGCTGACCACCAGCCGGAAATAGGCCATGGCATCGCGAATTTCGAGCCGCTCGTAGAAGCGCGGCCCGCCGATGACCCGGTACGGCAGACCAATGGTCAGAAAGCGGTCTTCAAAGGCGCGCATCTGATGTGAGGCCCGCACCAGAATCGCCATATTGTTGAGGTCGATGGGGGCAAGGCCACGGGTGCCGCGCTGCATCGCCTCAATCTCTTCGCCGATCCAGCGGGCCTCCTCCTCGCCGTCCCAATGACCGATCAGTCGCACCTTCTCGCCACCGCGTGCCTCGGTCCAGAGTTCCTTGCCCAGACGTCCGCTGTTGCCCCGGATCACCCCGGAGGCGGCGCTGAGAATATGTTCGGTCGAGCGGTAGTTCTGTTCCAGCCGGACCACATTGGCGCCGGGAAAATCCTTTTCAAACCGCAGGATATTGCCCACCTCGGCCCCGCGCCAACCATAGATCGACTGATCGTCATCGCCAACGCAGCAGATGTTCTTATGCGCGCCCGCGAGAAGCCGCAGCCAGAGATACTGGGCCACGTTGGTATCCTGATATTCGTCCACCATGATAAAGCGGAACCAGCGCTGATATTGATCCAGCACATCCGGGTTGTCCTGAAAGATGGTGACCATATGCAGCAGAAGATCGCCGAAATCGACCGCATTCAGATCCTTCAGCCGTACCTGATACTGCGCATAGAGGTCCACGCCACGGTGATTATAGGCGCTGGCATCCGCGACCGGCACCCGGGAAGGCGTCAGCGCGCGGTTTTTCCAATCGTCGATCACCCCCGCCAGCATCCGCGCAGGCCAGCGTTTGTCATCTATGCCTTCGGCCTTGATCAGCTGTTTCAGCAGCCGGATCTGATCGTCGGTGTCCAGAATGGTGAAATTGGATTTCAGCCCGACCAGTTCGGCGTGACGGCGCAGCAGTTTCACGCAGATCGAGTGGAAGGTGCCAAGCCAGGGCATCCCCTCAACCGCCTGCCCCAGCATTCCGGCGACGCGCTCCTTCATCTCGCGCGCGGCCTTGTTGGTGAAGGTCACGGCAAGGATCTCGTTTGGTTTGGCCGTGCCGGTGGTCAGCAGATGGACAATCCGCGCAGTCAGCGCCTTGGTCTTGCCGGTGCCGGCCCCTGCCAGCATCAGCACGGGCCCTTCCAGACATTCTACGGCGGCGCGCTGTGCGGGGTTCAGCCCGTCAAGATAGGGCATCGGCCGCGCCGCCATGGCCCGTGCGGACAGCGAAATCCCCTCATAGGGGTCGATATCGTCAAAACTGCTCATGGGCAGGACATTAACGTGATTCAATCCCGGCGGAAAGAGGGCGTTCACAGTCTGTTCCGCAGGCATCCGCAACAGATCAACCGGGCAAATCCCGAAAATCTTCAGTAGTTTAAACCCCGACACCCCGGAATTTAGGTTAACGATTAACACAATTGAAAACTCAACCGACCAGCATGGACCAGCGGCCATAGCGCCGTGAGGGCACTCTCAATCGGACGGCAGACGGCACCATGAAACCTGATCTCAAAACCAGCGTCGCGGAGAAAATCCGCAGCATGTCACTCCTTTTCGTGCTGGTTGTGGCCGCGGCCGCCTCGGTCTGGGCCGTTTTTGCGGTGCCAACCCCCATCGTCGATCACATGCTGGAAGCCGACATCCGCAAACAGGCGGAACTCTGGCAGCGGCGGATCGTCCTGCATATGGCAAACCCGGAGGAGTCGTTCGAGGAGGGCATCATCCAGCCGCATGACGCCCATATGCTGGCGCTGTTCACCGAGGAAACCGATGTCTACCGCTATCGCCTGCTGACCAGCTCGGGCGAAATTTTCTGGTCCTCGCGCAGCGATGAAATCGGCGAGTTTGAGGCAAATGTCTTTTTCACCACCAAGGTCGCCAAAGGTGAGGTCTACTATATGCACGATGCCTTGCCCGCCTATGACGTCGACGGGCTGACCCTGGCAACCGGCAACTACAACAGCGAGGTCACGCGGGAGATCGCACAGGTATACATGCCCCTTATTCATAACGGGCATTTCGACGGTGCGATTGATTTCTATACCGATATCACCGAGCTGCGGAATATCTTCATCAACCGGGTGCGGCTGTCGCTGATCGTGCTGACATCCATAGCGCTGCTGGCAATGACAATTGCTGTTTATGTCGTGTTCAAATCGAACCGATTCCGCATGAATCAGCTGCGCCAGCGCAACGAGACCGAGCGCGAGATCCTGGACGAACAGCTGCGGCTGGCCCGTGAAGTGCAGCTGCTGGGCGAGCTGAACGAATGGCTGCAATCCAGCCGTTCGCTCGACGAGCTGTTCGACATGGTGGCCCGTTTCATGACCCATATCCTGCCGACGGCTGAGGGCAGCGTCTATGTCTACTCCAACTCGCGCGATGTGCTCGACGGCTGTGCCAGCTGGAATGGCGGCAGTCACAAGGACCATATCCACCCGGAAGAATGCTGGGGTCTGCGTCGCGGCCGCAGCTATGAATTCGGCTCCTCCGAGATTGATTTTGTCTGCGAACATGCCGAGCCGCATGACGGCCGCGCCTATTACTGTTTCCCGATTCTGGCCCATGGCGAGACCGTCGGCCTGATGCATCTGCGCGCGCTGAGCGACGCCACCGAAGAGTTCCGCAGCAGCAAGAAACTGGCCCAGATGTGCGCCGAACAGATCTCCATGGCGATCGCCAATGTGCGGATGCGCGACCAGCTGCATGATCAGTCGGTGCGTGATCCGCTGACCGGTCTGTTCAACCGCCGCCACATGACGGAGACCCTGCGCAAGAGCATCTCCAGCAGCCAGAAGAGCGGCACACCGCTGAGCCTGATTGCGGTGGATGTGGATCACTTCAAGAAGTTCAATGACAATCACGGCCATGATGCCGGTGACATGGTCCTGCGGGCGGTCGGTTCGGTGCTGGAACAGGCCTGTGACGGCGATGAAGTGGCCTGCCGTCCGGGCGGAGAGGAATTCACGCTGATCCTTCCCGGGGTCAGCCAGCAGGATGTGATGACCAAGGCCGAGCTGCTGCGCCAGGCCGTGGAGGCGATTGTCGTCCGCTACGGCGAGAAGGCGCTGCCGGGGATTTCGATCTCGCTTGGCGTGGCCCATTACCCGCGCCACGGCACGATGCCACAGGACCTGCTGCGCGCCTCCGACGAGGCGCTCTACGATGCAAAAGCGAAAGGCCGCAACCAGGTCTGTGTCGCCTCCGCCGCAGAGCAGGCGCCACGCAACCCTGCCGCGCAGACAGGTCCCTCAAAGCCGTCGGATTCGGGCAGCTCGATCGCTGCGGAGTAGGCCGGAGACCCCTGCCCCCGCAGCAGAAACCGGGCCGACGGGCATTGACCAAAGCCCCGTCACAGCGACCAAACGATGCACCCGGCGCCAGCGCCCCAGTTGCGGCGGCTGGATTGACGGCGTGACCGGGCAACTGGGCGCTTGGGCAGACCACCTTCGACACGGGCTTCGCGCTCGCTGCGCGATCCTTCGGATCGGTCATTGACCAGCCAGCAGGATGACACGCCCCGACGTCGGCCGTTGGCCAAACGACCAGCGCGCGATTGCCCCCTTTTGCAATTGGCGGACACATCGCGCGCCCGATGGCCCTGGCTCTGGGTATGGCGCGGCACTACGACCCGGCGTGATCCCCGCAGGGCCGCGACAAGACACCGATCAGAAGGCTCGCAAGCAATAGAGGCCCGCACAATGCACCGGGGTGGTAACGGATGGCAGCGACCCGCGAGAAAGGCACCAAAAGGGCGCGCAGCAGGTGGCACATACCGACGACAACAGCGCCGGAGCTGGAACGGGTGCGGTCCAAATAGTTACAAAAATGTTTCAATGCTGCACTCCACACTAGACTTTTGCTGCAAGGCAGCGACAAATGCGCAGCATGGATCTGCACCAGCGTTACCCCGCTCTCAGTGACCTTCGCCAGCGCGCCCGGCGGCGCCTGCCCCGTTTCGTTTGGGAGTATCTGGACAGCGGCACCGGGCGGGAGGCGACCACCGCCCGCAACCGCAAAGCGCTGGATTGTATCGGCTTTGCCCCGTCGATTCTGCATGGGCCGCAACAGCCCACGCTCAGCTCCGAGTTTCTGGGCGTGTCGCGCCCGCTGCCGTTTGGCATTGCGCCAGTTGGCATGTCGGGGCTGATCTGGCCCGACGCGGAACGCCAGCTGGCCCGCTGCGCCGCGGCGCAGGGCCTGCCCTACTGCCTGTCGACCGTTGCAAGCCAGTCCCCCGAAGATCTGGCCGATGACCTCGGGGCGGCGCCGTGGTTCCAGCTTTACCCGCCGAAGGATCCCGCCATCCGCCGCGATATGCTGCAGCGCGCCAAATCCGCAGGCTTTGCCGGTCTGGTGCTGACAGTTGATGTGCCCGTGGCCTCGCGCCGGGAACGGCAGACGCGCTCCGGGTTGACGCAGCCCCCCCGGCTGACGCCCCGGTTGATGGCACAGGTGGCGATGCGACCGGCCTGGGCCCTGGGCATGGCGCGCCGGGGGATGCCGCATATGCGGACGCTGGATAAATATGTGACCAGCCAGAGCGGCAGCCTGTCGTCGACGGCCCATGTCGGCTATCTGCTGCGCACCTCGCCCGATTGGGATTATGTGAAATGGCTGCGCGACCATTGGGAGGGGCCTCTGATCATCAAGGGGGTGATGCGCGCCGAGGATGCCGCACCGCTGGAGGCGCTTGGCGTCGATGCGCTGTGGGTATCGAACCATGCCGGGCGCCAGTTCGATGCGGCCCGCGCCACCATCGAGGCCTTGCCGGATATCCGTGCGGCCACTACCCTGCCGCTGATTTTCGACAGCGGTATCGAAGGTGGTCTGGATATCCTGCGCGCGCTGGCGCTGGGGGCGGACTATGTCATGTTAGGCCGCGCGTTCCACTTTGCCCTGGCAGCGCTTGGCCCGCAGGGGCCGGACCATCTGATCGATCTTTTGCGCCTGGATCTGCTGGCAAACATGGGCCAGCTGGGGGCGGAGGACCTGACGATGCTGCCGCTACCACTCCCACTTCAGCCGATTGCGCCGCCATTTGCGACATTTAGGACCGATGCGGACCTAAAATCTCCGCCGTAATCGTATTTTTTGCCGGATTCTGGCCTCAGGTCAGCGCTATCACGCTGTCCATACCCAGAACTACGTCTATACCGGACCCTAATTTGCGCTTATCACTCCGCCAAACTGCACGACCCCGAGGAAGCCATGACTGACTTCAAGAAAATCCTGATCGCCAACCGCGGCGAAATCGCCATCCGCGTCATGCGGGCAGCCAATGAGATGGGCAAGAAGACGGTTGCCGTCTATGCCGAAGAGGACAAGCTGGGCCTGCACCGGTTCAAGGCGGATGAAGCCTATCGGATCGGCGAAGGTCTGGGACCGGTGGCCGCCTATCTGTCGATTGACGAGATCATCCGCGTGGCCAAGGAAAGTGGCGCCGATGCGATCCACCCCGGCTACGGCCTGCTGTCGGAGAACCCGGATTTCGTGGATGCCTGCGCCCGCAACGGCATCACCTTTATCGGTCCGAAGGCGGAAACCATGCGCGCGCTTGGCGACAAGGCCAGTGCCCGCCGCGTCGCAATCGAGGCCGGCGTGCCGGTGATCCCCGCCACCGAAGTGCTGGGCGATGACATGGATGCGATCCGCGCCGAAGCGGCTGAGGTCGGCTATCCCTTGATGCTGAAAGCCTCCTGGGGCGGCGGCGGTCGCGGTATGCGCCCGATCCACAGCGAATCCGAACTTGAGGAAAAGGTGCTGGAAGGCCGCCGCGAAGCGGAAGCGGCCTTTGGCAATGGCGAGGGCTATCTGGAAAAGATGATCACCCGCGCCCGCCACGTCGAGGTACAGATCCTGGGCGACAAACATGGGCAAATCTACCACCTTTATGAGCGGGACTGCTCGGTGCAGCGCCGCAACCAGAAAGTGGTCGAGCGTGCGCCCGCCCCCTATCTGACCGAGGAACAGCGCGCCGAAATTTGCGATCTGGGCCGCAAGATCTGCCAGCATGTGAACTATGAATGCGCAGGCACCGTCGAATTCCTGATGGATATGAACGACGGCAAATTCTACTTCATCGAGGTGAACCCGCGGGTGCAGGTGGAGCATACGGTGACCGAGGAAGTCACCGGCATCGACATCGTGCAGGCGCAGATCCTGATCGCCGAAGGCAAGACCATTGCCGAGGCCACTGGCAAGGCATCGCAGGACGAGATCCAGCTCAATGGTCATGCGCTACAGACCCGGGTGACTACCGAGGATCCGCTCAACAACTTCATCCCGGATTACGGTCGAATCACCGCCTATCGCTCGGCAACGGGCATGGGCATTCGTCTGGATGGCGGCACTGCCTATGCGGGCGGCGTGATCACCCGTTACTATGATTCGCTGCTGACCAAGGTGACGGCCAAGGCCCCCACCCCGGAAAAGGCGATTGCCCGCATGGACCGCGCGCTGCGTGAATTCCGGGTGCGCGGTGTCAGCACCAATATCGCCTTTGTCGAGAACCTGCTGAAACACCCGACCTTCCTGTCGAATGAATACACCACCAAATTCATCGACGAGACGCCGGAGCTGTTCCAATTCGCCAAGCGCCGCGACCGCGGCACCAAGGTGCTGACCTATATCGCTGATATCTCGGTGAACGGGCATCCCGAAACCGAAGGTCGCCCGGCGCCTCATCCCGATCTGAAAGAGCCGCGCGCGCCAAAGGCCGATGCCGCGACGCAGCCCTATGGCACCCGCAACCTGCTGGAGCAAAAGGGCGCGCAGGCGGTGGCCGACTGGATGAAGGCGCAGCGTCAGCTGCTGCTGACTGATACCACGATGCGCGACGGCCACCAGTCGCTGCTGGCCACCCGGATGCGCAGCCATGACATGATCAAGGTGGCCCCGGCCTATGCCCAGAACCTGAGCCAGCTGTTCTCGGTCGAGTGCTGGGGCGGTGCGACATTCGACGTGGCCTATCGCTTCCTTCAGGAATGTCCCTGGCAGCGCCTGCGCGACCTGCGCGAGCGGATGCCAAACCTGATGACCCAGATGCTGCTGCGCGCCTCCAATGGTGTCGGCTATACCAACTATCCCGACAATGTGGTGCAGAGCTTTGTGAAACAGGCGGCCACCGGCGTTGATGTGTTCCGCGTCTTTGACAGCCTGAACTGGGTCGAGAACATGCGCGTCGCCATGGATGCGGTCGTTGAAAGCGGCAAGATCTGCGAAGGCACCATCTGCTATACCGGCGATATCCTGGATCCGAAGCGCGCCAAATACGACCTGAAGTATTATGTCGGCATGGCCAAGGAGCTGGAAGCGGCAGGCGCGCATATTCTGGGTCTGAAGGACATGGCGGGCCTGCTGAAGCCAGCCGCTGCCCGCCAGCTGGTCAAGGCGCTGAAAGAAGAGGTCGGCCTGCCGGTCCATTTCCACACCCATGACACCTCGGGTGTGGCTGGTGCCACCATCCTGGCGGCAGCGGATGCCGGCGTCGATGCGGTGGACGCGGCTATGGACGCCTTCAGTGGCGGCACCTCGCAGCCCTGCCTCGGCTCCATCGTCGAAGCGCTGCGCAACACCGACCGCGACACCGGGCTGGACATCGCCAAGATCCGCGAAATCTCGGACTATTGGGAACAGGTGCGGATGCAATATGCCGCCTTTGAATCCGGGTTGCAGGCGCCCGCCTCGGAGGTCTATCTGCACGAGATGCCCGGCGGCCAGTTCACCAACCTGAAGGCACAGGCGCGCAGCCTGGGGCTGGAGGATCGCTGGCATGAGGTCGCCCAGACCTATGCCGATGTGAACCAGATGTTCGGCGATATCGTGAAGGTGACGCCCTCGTCCAAAGTGGTTGGCGACATGGCACTGATGATGGTCAGCCAGGGTCTGAGCCGTGACGACGTCGAGGATCCGAAGAGTGATGTGGCCTTCCCGGACTCGGTTGTCGACATGATGCGCGGCAACCTCGGCCAGCCTCCGGGTGGCTTCCCTGAGGGGATCGTCTCCAAGGTGCTGAAAGGCGACGCGCCCAATCTGGATCGCCCCGGCGCCCATCTGGACCCGGTCGATCTGGAAGCGACCCGTGCGGAGCTGTCGCGGGAGCTGGAAGGCAAGGCCGTCGATGACGAGGATCTGAACGGCTACCTGATGTATCCCAAGGTGTTCCTCGACTACATGGGCCGCCATCGCCAATATGGTCCGGTCCGCAGCCTGCCCACCCGCACCTTCTTTTACGGGATGGAACCGGGCGAGGAGATCACCGCAGAAATCGACCCCGGCAAGACGCTGGAAATCCGCCTGCAGGCCATCGGCGATACCGATGACAAGGGCGAGGTGAAAGTCTTTTTCGAACTCAACGGCCAGCCCCGCGTCATCCGCGTGCCGAACCGTCTGGTCAAGGCGACGACGCAGGCCCGGCCCAAGGCCGAGCAGGGCAATGCAAACCATGTCGGCGCGCCGATGCCCGGTGTCGTGGCCACCGTTGCTGTGCAGGTTGGCCAGCCGGTGCATGAGGGCGACCTGCTGCTGACCATCGAGGCGATGAAGATGGAAACCGGCATTCATGCCGAGCGCGATGCGGTGGTGAAGGCCCTGCATGTGCAGGCAGGCGGGCAGATCGACGCCAAGGATCTGCTGATCGAGCTGGAGTGATCACAGCCCGCGCCTGTCACCGATGACAGGCACTGCGACTATCATATGAAGGCGTCCCCGCATTCCGGGGGCGCCTTTTTCTGTCGGATGGCGCGGTCTGCCAGATGCGCGGTGGTCAGATCAGCGCCTGTGTCTCGATCTGTGGTGGCATCAACACCGGGGCCTCGGCGGTATGAAGACCCCCAGCCTGCCCATCCGTGGTGAGTTTGGCGCCGATCGCCAGACCAATGGCGACGGTCAGGCCAAGGATGCGCAATGTGTCCAGCCTGTCGTCCAAGGATTTACCCATCCGGTCGCGCAGCGGTTTGCTAAGCAGTGTCATCTCGGGGCTCCCTTTCGGTTTCGCAGATATCTCCGCGGGTTGGCCCGGCTCGTTGGCTCGCAAACCTCAGGTCGTCTTGGCCAGGCTCATGTCATCATCATAAGGGTAAAACGCCGCACGTGGCGGCTTCCGTCGCTCAAAACACCGTGACGGTCATTTTTTGCCGACGGCTTTGCGTTTTTCCCTTGCAGCCCTGCCTGTGAATGACTAAATCCGCTTCACCGAATGGCAGCGCGGGCGTAGCTCAGGGGTAGAGCATAACCTTGCCAAGGTTAGGGTCGGGCGTTCGAATCGCCTCGCCCGCTCCATTTGGATACATGAAAAGGCCACCGCTTGCAGACGCAACGGTGGCCTTTCGCGTTTGTGAAATACGACATAGCCTCTGGCTTGCGCGGAATCACTTCAGCGCCTAAGAACAGAGCGCGAACAGCTGCAACGGCAGCATGAGAACAGGTGATACGGCAGCATGCTCACATCGGTAGAACTCTGCGCTGGTGCAGGCGGCCAGGCACTGGGGCTTGAGAAAGCCGGCTTTGACCACACCGCGCTGGTCGAAATCGACAAACATTGCTGCGCCACTCTGCGCCACAACCGGCCCCAGTGGAATGTGCTGGAAGAGGATGTGCGCGCCTTCAAGGCGGATGCCGACGCCTATCGCGGCATTGACCTGCTGGCCGGCGGGCTGCCCTGCCCACCATTTTCGGTGGCCGGCAAACAGCTGGGCGAGAAGGACGAGCGCAACCTCTTTGACGATGCCATCGAAATCGTCGCCGCCACCCGCCCCCGCGCGGTGATGATCGAGAATGTGCGCGGCTTTCTGGATGCAGTATTCCATGACTACCGCGAGAAGCTGAAGAAACAGCTGGCCAAACTGGGCTATGAGACCGACTGGCGCCTGCTGAATGCTTCCGACTTCGGCGTGCCGCAGCTGCGCCCGCGGGTGGCCATCGTCGCCCTGCGCAAGGAATTCTCCGGCCAGTTCAACTGGCCCGAGCCGCTGCCGCATAATCCCCGCACCGTGGGCGAGACCCTGCTTGACCTGATGAAGGAACGCGGCTGGCGCGGGGCCGAGGAGTGGGCCGCCAGGGCCGATGAGATTGCGCCAACGATTGTGGGCGGCTCCAAGAAACATGGCGGGCCGGACCTCGGCCCCACCCGGGCGCGGCGCGCCTGGGCCGCCTTGGGCGTCGAGGGGCGCACCATCGCCTATGAGGCGCCGGATCCCTTTCACAACGACATGCCGCGCCTCACCGTGCGGATGGTGGCGCGCATTCAGGGCTTCCCCGACAGCTGGCATTTCACCGGGGCCAAGACCAACGCCTATCGCCAGGTCGGCAATGCCTTTCCGCCGCCGGTGGCCGAAGCCGTGGCCCGGCAGATCCGTCAGGCCATCGCACGCCCCAGCCTGAAGGTGGTGACCAGCCCTGCCACCGGGCGTTGATCGGACCGTCGTGATGGCGCTGCGCGATGTGGGGCCACATCCTGCCCTGTCACCTTTCCCAAAATACTCAAGCCACGGCTGCAACCGGGAACAGGCTCTGCGATGAAACAGAAACTGCCGCCCAGCCGGATCCATCCCGGCCATGCTGATCACCTGCTGCTCAGCGCGCTGGCACAGGATATCACCAGCCGCGCAGGCGGCGCGATGGAGCTGGCGGCCGGCTTTCCGCTGATGCTGCGCACGTGCATCGACGATGTGATCCTGACCGCCAAGACCGGGCGGCGCGCCTATGAGGATCTGGAAAAAACCGAGAAGACCTATATCGGCACCCGCGTCGAGATTGAGCTGCGGGCGCTGCTGCGCCTGCCAAAGGGGCGGCTGGATACCGTGATCCTCGGCCATGATGTGGATATCAAACACACCATGGGCAGCAATTGGATGATCCCGACCGAAGCCGTCGACCAGCCCTGTATCCTGGTGGCGGCGGATGAGCCGCGGGCGCGCTGTTACCTCGGGCTGATCGTCGCGCGGCAGGCCTATCTGACCGCCGGTCAGAACAAGGACGCCAAACGCTCGATCTCGGCCGAGGGGTTTGGCAATATTCTCTGGCTGCTCTGCGATCAGCCCTATCCGGCCAATTTCTGGCGCCTGCTGCCGGAGCAGGTGGTGGCGCGTATCTTTGCCGGGGAGAGCGGCAATGCCCGGATGGCGACGCTGTTCCGAGAGGTGCAGCGTCAGCCGATTCCCCGTGACGTCGTCGAGGCGGTGGCCGCGCAGAAGGATTTCATGCGACGGATCCGTTCGGATGGCGGCCATGGCACGCGGGACCTGCTGGGGCGGGAGGGCATCGTTATCCTCGAGGGGCGCAAGGATGCGCAGCTGATCCGCGCGCTTGACCTGCCCCATTGCGGCGGCTCGGAGTTCATATCGGCGCAGCTCTCCAACCTGACGCAGGCGCGGCTGGCCGCCAGCGCTGGTCACACGATCCGCGAAGATTTTTTCGATCCGAGGTGAAAACCCGCTGTTTTTCGGTTGCAGCCCTGCGCGCAATTGCCTATTCACCGCCTCACCGGATGGCAGCGCGGGCGTAGCTCAGGGGTAGAGCATAACCTTGCCAAGGTTAGGGTCGGGCGTTCGAATCGCCTCGCCCGCTCCATCGGGATCACAAAGGCCGCTCTTTTGAGCGGCTTTTTGTTTTTCTACCAAAAACACAGGGTTACCCGGCCATCTAAGGTGTCTTTACGGCGATGACGATTGCGGCGATCTGGATCTGCGCACAGGGCTGACGTGCAGGGCTGACGTGCGGGTGGGCGTCCGATTAATTTCTTCACGCAGCTGTCATTTTTCCTCTTGCAGGTGCTGCGGCAATTTCCTAAACACCGCCTCACCAAATGGCAGCGCGGGCGTAGCTCAGGGGTAGAGCATAACCTTGCCAAGGTTAGGGTCGGGCGTTCGAATCGCCTCGCCCGCTCCATTTGGACTGCAAAGGCCGCTCTTTCCGAGCGGCCTTTTGCGTTTCCGCACCCGGATCAGCGCCACGATGCGCTTGCGCGAACATTTGATCAAATTCCTTTGACGCGACTCTCAAAACCCGCCAATGCTGTGCCAAAGGGGCCAGAGCCCCATCGCCTATGCGCCGCAGGTCTGGCGCTTCAGCTCAGGAGGACAACAGCCCATGGCCCCGGTCATCTATCCCACCACCAATTTCACCGCCACCGAACAGCTCTGCCTTGAGCGCGGCGAGGGCATCTATGTGTTCGACAGCGAGGGCAACAAATATATCGAAGGGCTGGCCGGGCTCTGGTGTACATCGCTGGGCTACAGCAATACCGAAGTGATGGATGCGATCACCGAGCAGCTGCATAAGCTGCCATTTTCGCACACCTTTGGCGGCAAGACCCATCAGCCGATCCAGGATCTGGCGAAGAAGCTGGCCGCGATGGTGCCGGTGGAGAACGCCTATATCTTCTTTGGCAACTCAGGCTCCGACGCCAATGACACCCATTACAAGATGCTGCGCTATTACTTCAACGCAATCGGCAAGCCGGAGAAGCGCAAGATCATCACCCGCGAGCGCGGCTATCACGGGGTCACGGTTGCAGCCGGCTCGCTGACCTCCCTGCCCGCGAATCTTGCGCATTTTGATGCCCCGCTGGAGGCGCTGTCGATCCTGCGCGCCGACTCGCCGCATTATTACACCGCCCGCAAGGGCAATGAGACCGAGGCGCAGTTTGTCGAGCGCATCCTTCAGAACCTCGAAGACCAGATCCTGGCGGAAGATCCCGACACGATTGCGGCGATGATCGTGGAGCCAATCACCGGCGCCTCTGGCGTGATCGTGCCGCCGGAGGGCTACTATGAGGGGCTACAGGCGCTGCTGCGCAAATATGGCATTCTGGTCTGGGCCGATGAGGTGATCTGTGGCTTTGGGCGCACCGGCGCCGATTTCGGCTGCACCACCATGGGCATCAAGCCGGATCTGATGACCTTTGCCAAGCAGTTGTCCTCGGCCTATTTCCCGATCTCGGCCTCGGTCATTCCGGGCTGGATGTATGAGGCGATGGTGGATCAGACCAATCAGGTCGGCGTGTTTGGGCATGGCTATACCTACTCCGGGCACCCGGTCGCCTGTGCCGCCGCGCTGAAGACGCTCGAAATCTACGAGCGCGACAATCTGTTCGACCACGCCGCCGAGGTTGGCAGCTACATGCAGGCGCAGCTGCGCGAGATCTTTACAGATCATCCGCTGGTGGGCGAAGTGCGCGGCAAGGGGCTGATCGCGGCGCTGGAACTGGTCTCGAACAAGACCACCGGCGCAAGCTTTGACAGGGGTCTTGCCGGGGCCACCGCGCAAAGGCTGTGTCAGCACAATGGTCTGATCCTGCGGGCCGTGGCCGGGAATGCGGTCGCGCTCTGCCCGCCGCTGATCATCACGAAGGATGAGGTGGACGACATGCTGGCACGCCTGAAAACCGCAATCGACGCCAGTTTCGAAGAGCTGAAGGCAGCCGGTCACCTGGCGCATTGAGGCCGCAGACGCCCCAGTGTGCAACGACGGACCGACTGGAGCAGCGCCCCGGCTGAGGCGCTGCTTTTTTATCGCCCCCAAGACCTCCGCCTCGCCAGACAACAGGCTGATAGCGACACCCGCGAGATCTGTGCGACATCCGATAATGTCACAATCTTGCGGTTTTTCCCCGTGAAAGGATCACAAATTACTGCGAGGTTTGTCTTATCCCAAGGGTGTTCCAAGCCTTGCATTTCAGCACCAGCGCATTTCGCGATCCCGCATGGCCCTGTGGTCGGATGGTTTCGGGGGGAACCTGATGGTCCGGGACCTGTGGGATACGGAGACCAATGGGTCCGGGGACCACTGTATCCGGTAGGTCGGGGGAACCGGGGCATGGGACGTGAGGCGGCACGGACCGCGTCACTCCCTGCCGCCGGACAGTCTGGCTGAAACTCTGCGTGAAGTTCTGCCTGACAGGCTGCGGGCCGCAGAGCTTCCTGTCTGAGCCTCTGAGCCGGATCCCAGGTCAGAACACCTTGAAGGTCATCGTTGTCAGCGAGCGTTCGATTCCCTCGATATCGAGCAGCTGATCGTTGATGTATTTGCCAACATCCTGATCGCTGGGAATGTAGAGTTTCATCAGGAGATCATAATCGCCACTGGTGGAATAAAGCTCGGAGTGGATTTCACGCAGGGCAATCTCTTCGGCCACTTTGTAGGTGGTGCCGGGTTTGCAGCGGATCTGGATAAAGACGCAGGTGGACATGATGGCCCTCAACTGTTTGGGAATGCGTGGTTTGCGCGCCAAGCTGGCATGCGGGCGCAGCAGAGGCAATCCCCGGCGACGGGCATGAGAGGCTGGCCGCAGACAATTGGCGCAACAGTTTTGGGCCAATTGACGCGGCAGGCTTGAGCGCGGCCCCGCCCTGCCCCTATAAGCAGCGGCAGGATATCAAGGACATGCCGACCATGCGTACCGCTCAGATCACCCGCAAGACCGCCGAAACCGAGATCAGTGTCGAGATCAACCTCGATGGCACTGGTGCCTATGACAATCAGACCGGCGTCGGTTTCTTTGATCACATGCTGGACCAGCTGTCGCGCCACTCGCTGATCGACATGACCATCCGCGCCAAGGGTGACTATCACATCGACGACCACCACACGGTGGAGGACACCGGCATTGCACTGGGTCAGGCGCTGGCTGCCGCACTTGGCGACAAGAAAGGCATCAACCGTTATGGCGAATGCCACCTGCCGATGGATGACGCCCAGGTGCGCTGTGCGCTGGATCTGTCGGCACGCCCCTTCCTGATCTGGAACGTTGAGCTGCCAACCCAGAAGATCGGCAGCTTTGATACCGAGCTGGTGCGCGAGTTCTTTCAAGCCTTGAGCACCCATGGCGGCATCACCCTGCACATCGACCAGCTGCACGGGTTCAACAGCCACCATATTGCCGAGGCCGCGTTCAAGGCGGTGGCGCGCGCGCTGCGCACCGCCGTTGAGACCGACCCGCGCAAGGCGGATGCGATCCCGTCCACCAAAGGCGCTCTGTAAATGCTGACCGCGATCATCGACTATGAATCGGGCAATCTCCACTCCGCCGAAAAAGCCTTTCAGCGCATGGCGTGGGAGGTGAATGGCGGCGAGGTGATCGTGACCTCTGACGCGGATGTGGTGGCGCGGGCCGATCGGCTGGTGCTGCCCGGCGACGGCGCCTTTCCGGCCTGCGCAGAAGAACTGCGCGGCCATCGCGGCATCTATGAGGCGATGGTGGAGGCGGTCGAGCAGAACGGCCGCCCCTTCCTCGGCATCTGCGTCGGTATGCAGCTGATGGCCACCACCGGTCATGAGTATCGCGAGACGCCCGGCCTTGGCTGGGTTGAGGGCGATGTGGTCAAGATCACCCCCAGCGACCACAGTCTGAAAGTGCCGCATATGGGCTGGAACAATCTGGTGATCGACCATGACCACGCGATTTTTGATGGTATTTCCTCAGGCGATCACTGCTATTTCGTGCATTCCTATCATTTCCGCGTCACCGATCCGGCGGAACGGCTGGCGCATGTGGACTATGGCGGCGATGTCACGGCCGTCATCGGGCGCGACACCATGGTGGGGATGCAGTTTCACCCGGAGAAAAGCCAGGATATCGGCCTGCGGATGATCGGGAATTTTCTGACCTGGCGACCGTGACGCAGCGGTTGACCCGCAGCATATGAAAAAGCCGCCTGCTGCACAGGCGGCTTTTGTTTTTGAGTATTTATGAAAAGATGACAGGCGGGGCGCGATCAGGCCGCTGCCCTGCGCAGCGAGAGCGGCGCCGCACCATAGGCCTTGCGAAAGGCACGGCTGAAGCCTTCGGGGCTGGCATAGGCATAGCGGCGGGCCACGGCCTCCACCCGGTCGCCGCGCGTGAGATCCTGATGCGCCAGAATCAACCGCCAGCGGCGCAGGTACCCCATCGGGGTTTCGCCGACAGCGGCCCCGAACAGCTCGGCAAAGCGGGACAGCGACAGGCCGGCGACCTCGGCCAGATCGGCATTGCTCCAAAGGCGGCCGGGGTGATCGTGCATCGCCACAATCGCCCGGCTGAGACGCGGGTCGGACAGCCCTGCCAGCAGCCCTGGCTCCGTAGCACCCTCGCGGATCTGATGCCGCAGCAGCCGCACCATCAGCACCTCCCCCAGCCGGTTGATCACCGATTGCGCCCCGCAGCGCTGCGCATCAGCCTCGTCCCGCATCAACCGCAGCAGATCCCGGGCCTCCGGCTTGTCGGCGATGTCATAATCCACCAGCCCGGGCAGTGCGGCGATGAGCGGATTGCGGCGCCCTGACCAATCCACCCGTGCCGCCCACATCACCCTGTCTGGCGGCTGCGCCGGGGCATCATCACAACTGCTGTAGAGCAGCCGCACCGGCTCCCCCGACGCATCCGCCAGAGCGATAAGATTGGCCTCTCCCGGTGCGGCAGCGCGAACGGAGAGCTGGAAACGCTCCATCAATGTGGTCAGGCGGTCCATGATATCGGTGTTTCCATCAGATTTTTCGGATTTATCTGATACTATGCTGCGTCATACTTCGAGACAAGCCCCCAGGGCTGACTTCGAACAAGGAGCGACAACATGTTGATGCCACGCCAACCCACGCCCGATCTGACCCTGCCAACGCTGGACCATGGACCGTTTGACCTGTCGCGGGAAGACAGCCAGCGCGGCACCGTGATCTGCTTCTATCGCGGACTGCACTGCCCGATCTGTGCCAACTACCTCAAGGAACTGGAAAAACGGGTGGCCGATTTCGCCAGCCGTGGCGTGAACTGCATTGCGGTCAGTTCGGACGGCGAAGAGCGCACCCGCGCGATGGCCGAGAAGATCGAGGCGAAGAACCTACGGTTTGGCTATGATCTGCCCCTGAATGTCGCCCGCCAATGGGGCCTGTACCTGTCGACCTCACGCGGGAAGACATCAATCGGGATCGAGGAGCCGGCGCTGTTCTCCGAACCGGGCCTGTTCATGGTGACCCCTGAGCAGACGCTCTACTATGGGTCGGTGCAGACCATGCCCTTTGTCCGGCCGCATTTTTCAGAGCTGGTATCGGCGCTGGATTTCGCCATCGCCAACGACTATCCGGCGCGCGGCGAATACGACGGCGACGTCTGACGCGGGCTGCGCCAGGTCGCGGCGCCTGTCGGCCACGGCGTGCTGTGGCCGGATCGCCACCTGCCTCAGGTCGACAGGCAGAAATCCGGGCAAGAATGGATGGACAGCGGTGCCGCACAAGGGCATACACCGCAGACCCAGATATCCCAGTCGCTTGCAGGTCACCGTCCGGTGCAGATCCGTCTTGAAAAATTCGACCACCAGGAAGGCCAGCACCGCTATTGCGTGCTGCATCTGAGCCGAACCCTGTTTGGCGAATGGTGTGTCGAGCAGACCAGCGGGCCCTTGGGTGAGGCCGGAGGGCAGCAGCGGCGCAGCTACTATGCCTCGCAGGAGATCGCGCTGGCCGCAGCGGCGCAGCAGCGCGACCGTCAGATCAAACGCGGCTTTGTCCCGATTCCGGTTCAGCTGGGGCTGTTCTAGACGGGCACAAAAAAGGCGGCGCAGACATACCGTCCACGCCGCCCGTCCGATCGCTCACAGCACTCCGGCTGTTTACTTCACGCGGCTCCAGGTCTGTTTGGAGCAGATCAGCCCGCCCGCGACACAGCCCCGCAGAGCCAGCGATGCGCCCGACAGGTTCATCTTGCCGATGTAGATCTTGTTGTTCGACGGCCGCCAGACCTTGCCCGCATAAGACCCGTCGCCATTGGCCACCATATCGATCACCAATGTCTTGCCGATATTGGGGGATTTATACTCTCCCTCGGCATTGAAGGTCCGGCTGATCTTGCCGCAGACCGCCGCGCCGCAGGGCGCCATGGTGACATGCGCATAAGAGCCGTCATCCGTCTGCGTCTTCCAGGTGCCCAGCACCGGATCCGCCGCGGCCATGCCCGCCAGCCCCAGTGCAAATGTCACGCCAAGTGCCAGTTTCTTCATGTGTCATCCTCCCTTTTGCAGCCAGTCTGGCCGCCAACAGGCAATTCAGGCAAGCTTGACCTCGGGTCGCGTTGCAATCACGGGCCGCCTTGTGCAAAAGAGGCGTCAGAGCAGGCCCGCCCCCGATCACCGGCGACCGGAGGCGGCGGCCCCGGCTCAGACAGTTCTGGCAGTACCGATAAGGGCACGCGATATGATCCTCTACCCCGCAATTGATCTCAAGGACGGGCAAGCCGTTCGCCTGCTGCATGGCGATATGGACAAGACAACGGTCTTCAACGACGATCCGGCAGCGCAGGCGCTGGAGTTTGTCGCCGCAGGCTGCGAATGGCTGCATCTGGTCGATCTCAACGGTGCCTTTGCAGGCGAGCCGGTCAATGCGGCCCCGGTCGAGGACATTCTGAAACGGTGCCAGGTGCCCGCACAGCTGGGCGGCGGTATTCGCGATATGGCGACCATCGAACGCTGGATCGACAAGGGGCTGGCGCGGGTGATCCTTGGCACCGTGGCGGTGGAAAATCCCGATCTGGTCCGCGAGGCGGCACGTGCATTCCCGGGCAAGGTTGCCGTCGGCATTGACGCGCGCAATGGCCGCGTTGCGACCAAAGGCTGGGCCGAGGAAACCGATGTGATGGTTACGGATCTGGCAAAATCCTTCGAAGACGCAGGTGTTGCCGCGATCATCTACACCGATATTCTGCGCGACGGCGCCATGAAGGGGCCGAATATCGAGGCAACGGCAGATCTGGCCAATGCCGTCAGCATCCCGGTGATCGCCTCGGGCGGCGTGTCCTCGCTCGACGATTTGCAGGCCCTGAAATCCTGCGGCGCGCCGCTCAATGGCGCGATTTCCGGCCGCGCCCTCTACGATGGGGCCATCGACCTCGCGCAGGCGCTGAAGATCCTGAAGGGCTGAGACCTGGTCTTCTTCTGGCCGAAAATATCCCGGGGGTGAATGGGCCAAAGGCCCAGAGGGGGCAGCGCCCCCGCCCCGGCCCCCGGCCCCCGCTCCCGGTTGGCTCCAGCTGCCCCCGCAGCGGATCAGCGCGCGGCGGCCGCCGTCAGTTTTGCCAGCGCGCCCTGCATCTTGGCGATGACATCGGCATCAGCCGCGATATCCAGACCCGCCAGCATCTCTGCCGGGTTTTCATAGGTCAGCCAGACCTGCCCCTCGGCATCCTCATGGACCAGAACCTTCAGCGGCAGGAAAAGCCCCGCCCGGATATCCGCCTGCATCGCGGGGGTGCCCAGCTTGGGATTGCCAAAGATCAGGAGTTGCGCCTCGGCGAGGGACATATCCACGGCTGCCGCACCCGCAGCGTGGTCCACCCGGGCAAAAACCGTGGCCCCGGCGCCTTCGACCGCCGTCTGTAGCGCATCCATGGTGTCAGACACGGAACTCGGGCTCGGAACCGTCATCAGTTCGGCTGCGGCCGGGATCGCGGAGAGCGCAGCAAGAGTTCCGGCAAGGGCGAGGGATTTGATCATGGCGATGGCTCCGAGAAAATGACAACATGCCAGCAGCACAGGCCAAGCGGGGCAAACAGGCAATTCACATCTCAGGCATCGGCAGAGTGTCGCTGACCTGACTGCCCCTCTGTGGCCCACCCTCTGCCAGGCAAGACCAGCGGTCGACACCCCAAGGCCACGCGCGGCCTGCGGCACCGCGCCTGCTTTCCATTCCTCACGTAATGGCGTCTATTGCGCGGCGACAGCGCAATCGGCGCCTCCGGTTGCGATCACAGACACGAAAGTTCTCCCATGCCCCGCGTCCGCAAGACCCGCCTCCCAGACAGCGCCCGTTTGTGGCAGATGGTATCGCCCGGTGATTTTGTCGATGGCTATGCGGTCGACAGTCCGCTCACCCCGCGCGAGGCCGCCGATATCGGCCTGTCGATGCCGGGCTGGGCAGCCGCACTCCTGCGGCTGCGCAATGCCTTGGTCCGCCCGCTCGGACTGAAGACCGAGGTGAGCGACAGCGGCGAGGGCGCGATTTTTCCGGTGACATTCGAGGACAGCCGCGAGCTGATCCTGGGCGCCGATGATGCTCATCTCGATTTCCGTATCACCGTATTGCGGCACGAAGGACGGATTCACATGGCCACCTGGGTGCATCGTCACAATCTGCTGGGACGGATCTATCTGGCGCTGGTGATGCCGTTTCACATCCTGATCATCCGTGACAGCATGCGCCGCATCGCGCGGCACCGCCCGATGATTGCATCCCAACCACCCGCGCAGTAAAGACACAAGGCACCCCCAGCGGCAAAGGGATCGCCATGCTGAAGACCCGTATCATCCCCTGTCTCGACGTGGCTGACGGCCGCGTGGTCAAAGGTGTCAATTTTGTCGGCCTGCGCGATGCCGGAGACCCGGTTGAGGCAGCCAAGGCCTATGACGCGGCAGGCGCGGATGAAATCTGCTTTCTCGACATTCATGCAACCCACGAAAATCGCGGCACCATGTTCGATATGGTGCGACGCACCGCAGAGCAGTGTTTTGTGCCGCTGACCGTGGGCGGTGGGGTGCGCACAAAGGATGATGTGCGCGCGTTGCTGCTGGCAGGCGCCGATAAGGTGTCGTTCAATTCCGCAGCCGTGGCCAACCCGGATGTGATCCGCGAGGCGGCCGATCAGTTTGGCAGCCAGTGCATCGTCTGCGCCATCGACGCCAAGACCGTGGCCCCCGGCAAATGGGAGATCTTCACCCATGGCGGGCGCCGCGAAACCGGCATTGATGCGGTGGACTTCGCCCGGCTGGTCGTTGCCAAGGGCGCCGGGGAAATCCTGCTCACCTCGATGGATCGCGACGGCACGAAATCTGGCTTCAACCTGCCGCTCACCCGCGCCATTTCGGATGCGGTGGACGTGCCGGTGATTGCCTCTGGCGGGGTTGGCACGCTCGACCATCTGGTCGAGGGCGTCACCGAAGGCGGCGCCAGCGCGGTTCTGGCGGCGTCGATCTTCCACTTTGGCGAATATACCATCCAGGAGGCCAAAGAGCATATGGCCAAGGCCGGTATCCCGATGAGGCTGACATGAGTCTGCTGCACGATCTCGAAGCCACCATTCTGTCCCGCAAGGGGGCTGATCCGGAGAGCAGCTGGACCGCCAAACTGCTGGCCAAGGGTCCAGAGAAATGCGCCGAGAAATTCGGCGAGGAAGCCATTGAGGCCATCATCGAGGCGGTGAAGGACAACGCGGCCGGACTTGCCTCCGAGGGCGCCGATGTGCTGTATCATTTTCTGGTGATGCTGGCGGCCCGCGATGTGGCGCTGGATGATGTGCTACAGGTGCTGGCCGAGCGTCAGGGTCTGAGCGGCATCGCCGAGAAGGCCGCCCGCCCCAAGGGCTGAAATCCAGGCCATGCGGCGGATCAGGGGAGACGCAGCCTCCGCGCGGCACGGGCGGCTTGCCCTTGACGCGCAAAGACCCCTACAATCGTTAAGGCCCTTCGAGGGATCCCAACACATCGTCTGCGCCGCGCAGCGGCGCCCGGCCCAACCGTGTATGCCGCCCGTCAGGGCGGCGGGAATGGGCGGGAGCGCCCTGCCCGGCGGTCGGGCATCACAGTTTCGACGAGATGATTCCGGTGGCAAACCCACCCATGCGCAGCTCGCCAAACAGGCGCTGATATTCGATCTTGGGGCACCGGTTCTGGATCACGGTGAGGCCCGCCGCCTCGGCTCGTTCAGCCGCTTCGGCATGTTCGACCCCGATCTGCATCCAGATCGTCTGCAGCCCCTCGCAGACCTCCAGCGCCTCCTCGACAATGGGTGGGACCGCCTCTGAGCGGCGAAAGATGTCGACCATATGCACCGGCTCGTCGATGTCCCGTAGACTGGCGTGAATGGTCTGGCCGAACAGGGTTTTGCCGGCATGACCGGGATTCACCGGCAGGACGCGATAGCCCTTGAGCCCGAGATAGCGGGCCACATAGTAGCTGGGACGCACCGGGTTCGTGGAGACCCCGACCACGGCAATGGTCTTGCTGCGTGTGAGCACGTCCTTCAGATGTCGATCGGAATAGTCTGGCATCGCTCCCCCGGCTGTTCTGGCCTTGTATCGAAGCGCCCTCATCGCGCTTCGATCTGCCTGACCCTATCGGCTGGGACACGAGGTGCAAGATGAATTGCAACGGCTCTGACGCCCGCTGGCGGACCAGCCTGTTGGCGCAAGAACGAGAGATAAAGCCCGGTCAGACAATAAAAAAGCGCCCAGGACAAACCTGGGCGCGAGGTATGGAACGAGGGACAGTGAAAAAGATCTGCGAAGGTTCCAATTCGCAGTCTGTTAATAATATGGGATGGTCATCGCGTTTTGAAAGGGATCCTCTCAAATTCGTGACATTTCTCCTGCGGGGCCAGTCACATAGGTCCATAGCACAAGCAGGCGTTCGAGGCGGTCATTTGCGCAGGACGGCTGGCCACTGCTGTTCGGCATCAGCGATCAACCTCAGCCGCTCCGCCTCCCAGGCGGCCAATGCGCTGGGGTTGTTCAGGAGATAGAGTCGCCCGTCGGCAATCACCCAGAGCGTCGGATTGCCGGGCGCCAGATATCCCTGCGACAGCGCATAGGCGCAATAGCCGCCAAATCGTGGCGCAAAAGCTCTGGGATTGCGTTCGAATTCTTCCTGATTCTGCGATGAGGCAAAGCGCCAGATCGCCCCGCGCCACAGGATCGCATGGTCTTGCTGACCGGGGATTGCCGCGCCATCCTGAAAGAACGCCACCACGTCATGGCCGCCCACCGCCAGCCCACGCGGCGCGGAGACCAGTGCAACCTCCGCCCGTGCTGGCGTGGCTGTCAGCATCGCTGCGGCCAGGGTGATCAGCGCGCCCAGGCACAGGGCGGCGAGCCTGGATCCCGCCTTGGCATCGCTTCGCGACGCGGCCCCGCCGACCACCAGACCGGCCAGCCAACCGGCCAGCCAACCAGCCACCAGTTCTGCCGAGGCACCCAACACGGGCTGTGCGCAGGCGCGCCAGCTCCGGCAGATGATGGCAGTCGAAAACGTCACAGGCGTGCAGGTCCTTGTCAGGAAACTGGGGTTGAATTTAAAGCGCAGCAAGAACAGTCGCTCTTACCCGGCCAAGTCTGCCCGGCGCGCAGGCCGCTGCAAAGGGTGGATACGCATTTGTGATGGATCCGTGACCTTTGCACAGATGCGCCCAACCCCTGATCGGGGCTGGGCCGCCGCTAGCGGTTCAGCTGGCGGCATCGACAGGCAGGCAAGGCTTAGCGCGCAATAGAGGCATAAAGCGCAATCGCCGCGGCATTGGAGACGTTCAGCGATCCGAATCCGCCCGCCGCGTCAATCTTCACCAGATGATCCACAGTTTCCTTGGTCTTCTGGCGCAGGCCCGGCCCTTCTGCCCCCAGCACGAGGGCTACCGGATCCCCCTTGCGCCCCTCAAGCACGGTTTCGATGGTCTCTTCCGCCTCGCCATCAAGGCCGAGCACCAGAAACCCCATCCGCTGCAACTCGACGATGGTATCGGCGAGATTGCGCATCCGCAGATAGGGCTGGCGCTCAAGCGCGCCGCTGGCGGTTTTGGCAAGGGCGCCGGTTTCCGGTGCCGAGTTATGCCGCGTGCCGATCACGGCGCTGGCGCCCAGCACCTCGGCCGAGCGCAGGATGGCACCGACGTTATGCGGATCAGTGACCCGGTCCAGGAGCACCACACGCGGGCGTTCCGCACCGATGCAGTTTTCCGCCAGACCGCCCCAGTTCAACGGCTTGACCTCCATCGCCGCGCCCTGATGGACGGATTGTTTGTCGATCGGCGGATTGAACTTGCGCGGGTCGATCACCTCGGCTTCGATGCCCGACTGGGCGATGGCATCGGCCAGTTTCGCCTCGGCGTTCTGGGTCACCATCAGACGCAGTTTTTCGCGCTTGGGATTGAGCAGCGCATCGCGCACCGCATGCAGACCGAACAACCATACCGTTTCCGCCGAGGCTGCCTTTTTGGACTGCTCTTTTTCGACGACCCATTTGGGTTTTTTAGACATTTTGCTCTCCAGCAGAAAGAAATCCGGACCCGTGTGAAAATCTGGCGATTTTCCTGTTGACGCCCCTTTGGCCTGCTTGTAATCACGCCTCCACATCAGGTGCAACACGCAACTGATTGTGGGCGACAGGCCGCAAGGTGTGGCAGGGGACTGTAACTCCCTCGCGGAGACGCACGCCTGGTTCGATTCCAGGGTCGCCCACCATCTTCTCTCTTTCAGCATCGGTAAGCAAGAAGATGGTGGCAGCCGCCCGGACCATGGGCGCATCTCGCAAGCCTCTGATACATATCACTATTCCGGCACATCAAGACGCTCAGCCGCTGAGCCGCTTTCCATGTCATCTGCTGATGATCCGTGGCTGCGGCAGAAGAAAACCGGCGCAGCAATCTGCACCGGCCTCATCGAATTGGAGGTTGGACGCGAAGGCTTCAGCGGTCCTGTTCGGCCTGTGCGACGGCGGAATGGACCCAGCTCACCAACGCCTCAAGGTCCGGTTCGGCCTCCTGTGCCAGCCCGTCGGAAAAGCTCTGAAACGCCTCCACATTCATCCGGTTCACACCTGAAACCACAACCGCGCCGCGCGCCAGCGCTTCGCCGATAACGGGGCGCATCCCGCGCCCGTCAGCTTCGTGTTTGCCAAATTTATTGACCAGCAGAACCTGCGGCGCCGGGTCCTGCCCCAGCGCTGCCGTGACCTGTCCAACCGCGCGCTCCAGCGCCTCGGGGTTCAGGCGGCAGCCGCGTGCCTCCGGGCCGAGAGACTGCGAGATGCGGATGGTTTCGCCCGCGGGCAGAACGCGCACATCCATGTCACAGAGCTGGCTGTCGTAGCATTCGGTGTTGGTCTGGACGATGCCAGCCAGCCGCAGCCCATCGGCCTGCAACCGCTCCGCCAGGGCGCTGAGCAGTTTATCGGTGGCACCGCGTTCCTGGGTCATCACGTAGGACAGATGCATTGTGGCCTCTTGCTAGGAAATTGCGTGCCCGCAGGCTAACCCCAAATGCACATGACAGCCAGAGGCCCGATTGCCGCGCGATACACGACTTTGGCATCAGACACGCTGTGCCAGCATCAGCACCGGATCATAGGTCAGCCGCACGCCCCCCTGATGGCCAAAGCGGCGACGATAGTCCTCCTCGAACTGGCGCAGCCTTCTGCGGGTCCAGCCTCCCCGAGACTGGCCATTCACGCCCGTTGCCCGCAGGTGGTGCAGCACGGCGCGCGGGGTCTCAAAGCTGAGCGTGATCGGAGCCTGCCGCAACTCGACAAGTCGCAGTCCCGGCGGCAGATGCTGCGCCCATTCGTGGTGATCCATGTAGTTGGGCGCCGCCGCCCCGGACCCCAGCGCGACCAATTCGTGGAAATGCGCGTGCCCAAAGCCAGAGAGCGCCAGCCAGCCACCGGGGCGCAGCGCGGTCTCAAACCCTTGCAGGAGGGAAGGCAGGTCGCCGATCCACTGCACAACCGAGGCAGCCGCGATCAGGTCCAGGTTTTCGGGCAGCGCGAGGGTTTCGATCCGTCCCGGCAGGAGGAGCGCCGATTGCCCATGCGCTGCCAGAACCGGCTGAAGGCCTGCCTCTGCCTCTGGCACAAGGTCGTTGAGCGTGAGATGGCGGACCGACAGATCCCGCAACAGCGCATCGGTCAGATGGCCGGTCCCTGCCCCGAATTCAAACAGATGTGCGACGGGGGAGGTGCCGATATGTGCAGCGAGGAGCGCCGACAGCTCTGCCGCGATCTGTGCCTGCGCGCTGGCAGCATCGTGGTAGCTCCCAAGCCCACGGCGAAAGGCGCGGGCCACGCGGGCGGCATCCACGGTTGGGGGGGGCAGATCCCTCATGACAGCAGGGCCTGCCAGCTGTCGAAGTGATCAAACGGCGCATGGGCGGCTGTGGGCAGCTCCCTCAGCGCCACGCCCGCCCAGGCCCGGTGCTGATTTGCGGGCGGAAAGATTCGGTCCCGCCCAGCGATCCAGACCAGATCAAAGCCGACAGCCGGCGCCGGTCCGCGCTGCGCGACCGCATGCAGCTCGGCCCGGCGAGCGTCAATGTCGATCTCATGGGGAGACTGCGGCGCATTGAATGTCCGGCGCAGGAACTGGGCAAAGCTCTGCTCACTCAGCCCCTCTGCGGTCCTGGCCATCACCTCCGGCGGGATGCCGCGCGTCTCGTCCACGGGCGCAAGGGTGCCGTTGACCGCGACCTTGCGATCAAAGGGATCGCCGCGCCCCTGCTGCCAATGGGCATAACCCGCAACGCCGAAAGACCAGGCCAGCAGCGTGACATGATCGTAGCCAGACAGATCGGGGAGATCGGCATCAAGGCTGCGGAAATCGCTGACAAACAGAACATCCTCAGGGCCGGTGAGATGCGCAAAAACATCCGCCCCAATCGCCCAGCCGCCGAAGACCACGATGGCCTCGGCTGCCTCGTTCTGTTTGAGCCAGCGGAATTCCATCGCCTAGAGTTCCCGCGCCAGCCGCAGCATGCCTGCGGTGATTTCGCTCAGTTGCTCCGGCGATGTGATGAAGGGCGGCATCGTGTAGATGTTGGTGCCGAAGGGGCGCAGGAACACGCCCATCTCATGCGCGCGGGCGTGCGCCTCATCCGCCGAGACGCTGTGCTTCATCTCGATGACACCAATGGCGCCCAAGACCCGCACATCAGCCACATTGGGTAGATCGCGGGCCGGGGCCAGTTCGGCCTGCAACTGCTCAGCGATGGCCGCCACCGTGCCGCGCCAGTCCTGTCCGGTCAGCAGGTCCAGCGAGGCCTTAGCCGCGGCGCAGGCCAGCGGATTGCCCATATAAGTCGGCCCGTGCATGAACAGGCCCGGGTTGCCGCCGCCGATGCCCTCCGCCACGCGGTCGTTGGTCATGGTGCAGGCAAATGAGATATGGCCGCCGGTCAGCCCCTTGCCGAGGCAGATGATGTCCGGCTCGACAGTGCAGAAATTGGTGGCAAACAGCTCTCCGGTGCGGCCAAAGCCGGTAGCAATTTCGTCGAAGATCAGAAGGATACCCAGCTCATCGCAAATGATACGGGCCTGATTGAGATATTCCGGGTGGTAGAAATACATACCGCCAGTACCCTGCACCACGGGTTCCAGGATGAAGGCGGCGATCCTTTCTGCGTTGGCATCCAGCACATCGCGCAGTTCACCCAGGCCGTTCCGGGCCGGGTCGTCCACCCAGTCCTCATGGATGCGGACCGGCGGGCGGGAGACGAAGTGCTGCACGCTCAGCGCGCCCTGAAACAGGTGGTGCATGCCGGTGTCGGGGTCGCAGACGCTCATCGCCTTCCAGGTATCGCCGTGATAGCCGGCGCGGATGGTGGCGAACTGCTGGCGGTCCGGCTGCCCGATGGCGTGCTGGTACTGCACCGCCATTTTCATCGCCACCTCGACCGAGACCGAGCCGCTGTCGCAGTAAAAAATGCGCGTCAGGCTGTCCGGCGTGATCTCCAAGAGCTTGCGGCCCAGGTCGATGGCGGGGTCATGGGTCAGCCCGCCGAACATCACATGCGGCAGGGTGTCGAGCTGGGCGTGGATCGCCTTGGTGATTGCCGGGTTCCTGTGGCCGTGCATCATGCACCACCAGGACGACATGGCATCAATCAGCCTTGTGCCGTCGTCCAGCGTGATGTACATGCCCTCGCTTTCCTTCACCACAAAGGTCGGGCCAGGCTTGGCGACGTTGGTGTAAGGGTGCCAGAGGTGCTGCTGGTCGAATTCCAGCTGGGTGAGGTCTGCCGCACTCATGCCATCTCTCCTTGGGCCAAGGCCTCCTTGATCAGGTCCACGTTGATGCTTTCGGCAAAGGTATCTTCGAGCACCGTTCTGGTCCGGTCGATAGACCGGGCCGCGCCCGCCCCTCCCCCCGGGAGGGCGCTTCGCACCCGCCCAGGCTCGGGCGTGGCCCTCAGCTCTTCCATGAAGGGCAGCCGTCCCAAATACGCGACCTGGCCGAACTGGCAGATGGTTTCCTCCACCGCCGGTTCCGCGTCGCCGATGAAGGCCACGCCGACCACCGGACAGCCTGCATCGCGCAGCGCCTTCAGCGACAGCAGCGTATGGTTGATCGTGCCCAGCTGCGTCCGGGCGCAGAGGATCACCGGTGCGCACCAGCGGACGAACAGGTCGAGGTACAGCAGCTTGCGGTTCAAGGGCACCATCAGCCCGCCCGCGCCCTCGGCCACCAGCACGCCGTTCACCTCGGGCAACGGCAGCGTATCCGGGTCGATCTCCACCCCTTCGGCCTCCGCCGACAGATGCGGCGAGGCGGGCAGTTGCAGCAGGTACCCCTCCGGCAGCGCCGGGCGGCCCGACAGGCGGGCGACGATCTGGCTGTCGGTCTCCTCCTCCAGCCCGGATTGCACCGGCTTCCAGTAGGTGGCACCGAGCGCCTGCACCAGACCGGCGGAAAAGATGGTCTTGCCGATGCCGGTATCGGTTCCGGTGACAATCAGCGCGCTCATGCTGCACTCTCCATTTCCCGGGCGAGGTCTTCGAACATCCGGGTGATGACCTCTGCCCCCGTATTCAACGTGATCGACAGCCGCAGCCGCGAGGTGCCGCGCGGCACCGTCGGCGGGCGGATGCCGCGAATGTCATAGCCGCGGGCCTGCATCCTCGCGGCCAGCGTCATGGTGCGCTTATCGTCGCCAATCACCACCGGCAGAATTTGGCTCTGGAAACCCTCCAGCCCGCACTGGCGTTTGGCCTCATCATGCGCATGAGTAATCCCCTGCCACGCCCGCTCGCGGCGGCCCGGGTTCTGTTGCAGCTCCTGCAAGGCGGCCCGCACCAGCGCCGCGTTCAGCGGCGACGGCGCGGTCGCGAAGATGAAGCCGCGCGCCTTGTTGATCAGAGTCTCGATCAAAACCCGCTGGCCGCAGATCAGCGCGCCGGAAGCGCCCAGCGCCTTCCCGCAGGTGTGCAAGGAAAGGACGTTGGAGCGGTGGGCGATGTCATGTGCCAGTCCGCGACCCAGATCGCCGAACACGCCGGTCGAATGCGCCTCATCCACCACCAGCACGGCGCCCTCTGCATCCGCCAGCGCCATCAGCGCACCGAGCGGCGCCAGGTCGCCGTCCATGGAATAGACCGCCTCAACCGCGATCCAGGCCTGCCCCGTGCCGCCCTCAGCGCGCCAGTCCTTCAGCACCCGTGCCGCGTCCTCCGCATCGCTGTGGGCAAAGCTGCGGGTCTCTGCCCGGCCCAGCCGCATCCCGTCGTGGGTGCTGGCATGGATCAGCGCGTCATAAAGCACCAGATCACCCTGCTGCGGCAGCGTGGAGAAGATCGCCTGATTGGCATTGAAGCCGCCGCCCATGAACAGCGCGGCCTCGGTTCCGAAAAACGCAGCCGCCTCCGTCTCCAGCAGCTGGTGCTCCGCATCGTTGCCACGCAAAAGGCGCGAACCGCCCGCGCCCACCGGCACGCCGCGCGCCAGTGCGTCAGCGGCGGCGGCACGCAGCACATCGCTGCTCGCCAGCCCAAGGTAGTCGTTGGAGGCAAAGTCATGCCCGTCCCGCGGCATCAGTTGCCGGTAGCGCCCGCGTGTGCGCAGCGCTTCCAGCGATGTCTCATGCCTTAGGAAGGCGCCCGCCATCAGCGGCTGCCGTCGCAACCCGCAGCCATGGCGGTGATGCCCAGACGATCGAACAGCTGCTGGTCCTTGTCCTCTTCGGGGTTGTCGGCGGTCAGCAGCGTGTCGCCCACAAAGATCGAGTTGGCGCCGGCAAAGAAGCACATCGCCTGCATCTCGTCCGACATATCGGTGCGGCCGGCCGACAGGCGCACGTGGGATTTCGGCATCAGGATGCGGGCCAGCGCCACGGAGCGGACAAATTCGATCGGATCCAGCTTCTCGACATTGGCGAGCGGCGTGTCGGCGATCGGGATCAGCATGTTGACCGGCACCGAGTCGGGATGCACCTCCAGCGTCGCCAGCGCCAGCATCATGTCGATGCGGTCCAGCTGCTGCTCGCCCATGCCGACGATGCCGCCGGAGCAGACCTTGATGCCCGCCTCGCGAACCCGGTTCAGGGTGTCGATCCGGTCGGCAAAGGTGCGGGTGGTGATGATCTCGGAGTAATACCGCTCCGAGGTGTCGATGTTGTGGTTATAATAATCCAGCCCTGCATCGCGCAGGCGGAACACCTGCTCCTCGTCCAGCATGCCCAGCGTCATGCAGGTTTCCATGCCCAGATCCTTGACGCCCTGCACCATCGCCTCAAGTGCGGCCATGTCGCGGTCCTTGGGCGAACGCCAGGCGGCCCCCATGCAGTAGCGCGTCGCGCCGCCTTCCTTGGCTTTCCTGGCCTCGGCAATCACTCGCTGCACCTCGATCAGCTTGGAGGCCGAGAGCTGCGCGCCGTTGCGCGCCGACTGCGAGCAATAGGCGCAATCCTCGGCGCAGCCGCCGGTCTTGATGCTCAGGAGCTTGGATTTCTGCACCTGATTGGGGTCGAAATACTGTCGGTGCACGCTGTGCGCCTCAAACAGCAGATCCATGAACGGCTTGTTGTAGATCGCTTCCGCTTCCTCGCGGGTCCAGTCGGTGCGGATGGGTGCAGCGTCCAGCATGCTGTCTCCTGTTCTCTATACCTGTCGGCCATGCGCGGATGGCGTTGCGGTTTTATAGATAACTTGCAGGGTTGCGATCAAGCGTAAAGCTGCGATGCAGCGATTTGCCCCACCGGAGGAGTCATCTTGGATTTAGCGCATTGTTATTTATACATATAAATAATCTATAAAATTACAGGTTGACGGGATGACAGCATCTCCCCTACCCCTAAGGCACGCAGGGGAGTCCCGCCAAGGGGACTGAGAGGCGTTTTGGTGCGGGGCAACCCAAACCGGCGGCGCGACCCTTTGAACCTGACCCAGTTGATACTGGCGTAGGAAGCTAGGCATGCACGGCGCCGGGACAAATACACCCCGACCACCCTGCGTTGACCGAACAAGAGGGCCGCGCGCCCTCTGTTTCCCGAGCCAAGCCTCATCTGGTGTCTTTTCTGAGTCTAGGCTTCGAGGAGCACCATAATGAACGTCCCCAACCCAAAGATCACCACAGGTGGCCTGCCTGCATCGCGCAAGATCTACGTTGCAGGCGAGGTCCATCAAGACATCCGCGTGCCGATGCGCGAGATCGCCACCCACCCCACTGCGGGCGAGGCGCCGCTGCCGGTCTATGACAGCTCCGGCCCCTACACCGACCCGGATGTGCTGACCGATATCCGCCAGGGCCTGCCCGCCCTGCGCCGCCAGTGGACCCTCGCGCGCGGCGACGTCGAGAGCTATCAGGGCCGCGATGTGAAGCCAGAGGACAACGGTTTTGTCGTGGGCGACCGGCTGGTGCCTGAGTTCCCGGTGAAGCCTGCCCCGCTGCGCGGCAAGGACGGCGCCGCGCCAACCCAGCTGGCCTATGCCCGCGCCGGTATCATCACGCCGGAGATGGAATTTGTGGCGATCCGCGAAAATCAGCTGCGCGAGCTGTCGCCCTGCCACGGCAACCGCGACGGCAATGATTTTGGCGCCAATATCCCCGACTACGTGACGCCGGAATTCGTTCGCTCCGAAATCGCCGCCGGTCGCGCCATCATCCCGGCCAACATCAACCACCCTGAACTCGAGCCGATGATCATCGGCCGCAATTTCAAGGTGAAGATCAACGCCAATATGGGCACCTCTGCCGTCACCTCCTCGATGGAAGAAGAGGTGGACAAGCTGGTCTGGGCGATCCGCTGGGGTGCTGACACGGTGATGGACCTGTCCACGGGCCGCAACATCCACAACACCCGCGAATGGATCGTGCGCAACTCGCCGGTGCCGATCGGCACCGTGCCGATCTATCAGGCGCTGGAGAAGGTGAATGGTATCGCCGAGGACCTGACCTGGGAAGTGTTCCGCGACACGCTGATCGAGCAGGCGGAACAGGGCGTCGATTACTTCACCATTCATGCGGGTGTGCGGCTGCACATGGTGCCGATGACCGTGAACCGGGTGACCGGGATCGTCTCGCGCGGCGGCTCAATCATGGCGAAGTGGTGCCTGCATCACCACAAGGAAAGCTTCCTTTATGAGCATTTCGAGGAGATCTGCGACATCTGCCGCCAGTATGACGTCAGCTTCTCGCTGGGTGATGGCTTGCGCCCCGGCTCCATCGCCGACGCCAATGACGAGGCGCAGTTTGCCGAGCTGGAAACCCTTGGGGAAATCACCAAGATCGCCTGGGCCAAGGACTGCCAGGTGATGATCGAGGGTCCGGGCCATGTCGCCATGCACAAGATCAAGGAAAACATGGACAAGCAGCTGGAGTGCTGCCACGAGGCGCCGTTCTATACGCTGGGGCCGCTGACCACCGACATCGCGCCGGGCTATGACCACATCACCAGCGGCATTGGGGCGGCGATGATCGGCTGGTTCGGCTGCGCGATGCTGTGCTACGTGACGCCGAAGGAGCACCTGGGCCTGCCTGACCGGGACGACGTGAAAACCGGCGTGATCACCTATAAGATCGCAGCCCATGCCGCCGATCTGGCCAAGGGTCTGCCGGGGGCGCAGCGCCGCGATGATGCGCTCTCCCGCGCGCGGTTTGAGTTCCGCTGGGAGGATCAGTTCAACCTGTCGCTGGACCCGGATACTGCGCGCGAATTCCACGACCAGACTCTGCCGAAACAGGCCCATAAGGTTGCACATTTCTGCTCCATGTGCGGGCCGAAGTTCTGCTCCATGCGGATCAGCCACGACATCCGCGCCGAAGCGCAGAAGGAAGGCATGGAGGCAATGGCGGCCAAGTTCCGCGAGGGCGGCGAGCTCTATGTGCCTGCACCTGAGGCTGCGGAACCGGCGGAATGATCACCATCGCAGGCGCGGGCCTCGCCGGTCTCGCCTGCGCCTATGAGCTGGCGCAGCGCGGGGCCGCCGTGCGGATCTACGAACGCGCGGCTGCGATCGGTGCAGGCAGTGTCGCGCGCTATGCCGGCGGCATGCTCGCCCCCTGGTGCGAACGCGAAAGCGCCGAGGAGGCGGTGATCACCCTCGGTGGCCGCGCCATCGACTGGTGGGCCAAGGTCACGAGCGTCCACAGGCGCGGCACGCTGATGTTGGCGCCTGCCCGCGACCGGGCCGAGCTGACCCGCTTTGCCCGCCGCACCACCGGGCATCGGGGCGTGGACGAGGCCGAGATCGCGACGATGGAGCCGGCGCTGGCGGGGCGGTTTGCGCAGGGGCTGTTCTTTGAGCAGGAGGCACATCTGGACCCGCGACAGGCGATCCGGGATCTGGCGGCGGCGGTCTCTGCGCTTGGCGTTGAGATCTGTCTGGGGGCTGATGCGCCGGGAAGCGTTGATATCGACTGCCGGGGCATCGCCGCCGCCGACCGGCTAACGGGTCTGCGGCCTGTGCGCGGAGAGATGGCGATACTGCACTGCCCGGAGGTCATGCTCACCCGCACCCTGCGGCTGCTGCACCCGAGAATACCGCTGTACCTCGTCCCGCGCGGCGACGGGCTGTTCATGATCGGCGGCACCATGGTTGAAAGCACATCCACCCGTCCCGTTACCCTGCGCTCGCTCAGCGAGCTGCTGAATGCAGCCTTCACCCTGCACCCGGGCTTTGCCGAGGCCAGCGTTGTGGAAACCGGCGCAGGCCTGCGCCCCGCCTTTGCCGACAATCTGCCCCGCCTTCATCAGGACGGCGGGACGCTATTCCTCAACGGGCTGTACCGCCACGGATTTCTGCTGGCGCCCGCGATGGCGCAGCAGGTGGCGGACCGCCTCACACCGGAGACATCAGATGAACATCACCGTGAACGCCAAAGCGCATGAGGTGAGCGCCCGGACGCTGGAAGCTGCGCTGCGCGAGCTGGGCTATATCAGCCCATCGGTCGCCACCGCGCTGAATGGCGCCTTTGTGGCCCGCACCCGACGCGCTGACACCGAGCTGAACGAGGGCGACCGCATCGAAGTGCTCGCCCCGATGCAGGGGGGATGACGATGCAGATCTATGGAGAAGAGATCACCTCGCGGCTGCTGCTGGGCACCGCCCAATACCCCTCGCCTGTGGTCCTGAGCGAGGCAATCAGAACCAGTGGCTGCGAAATCATCACCGTGTCCCTGCGGCGCGAGACCGCTGATGGCTCCGGCGCGGGATTCTGGGACGGCCTGCGCGATACCGGCTGCCGCATCCTGCCCAACACCGCAGGCTGCCACTCCGTGCAGGAAGCAGTGACCACCGCCCAGATGGCGCGCGAACTGTTCGGCACGCCCTGGATCAAGCTGGAAGTGATCGGCCATTGCGACACGCTGCAACCGGATGTGTTCGGGCTGGTCGAGGCCGCGCGTACGCTGTCTGACGATGGGTTTCAGGTCTTTCCCTACACCACCGACGATCTGGTGGTCGGAGAGAAACTCCTTGAGGCGGGCTGTGAGGTGCTGATGCCCTGGGGCGCGCCGATCGGATCCGGTCAGGGCTTGCGCAACCCGGATGGCCTGCGCGCGATGCGGGCCTATTTCCCTGAGGTGCCGCTGATCGTGGATGCGGGCATTGGCCGCCCGTCGGATGCGACGCAGGCGATGGAGCTGGGCATGGATGCCGTGCTGCTGAACACCGCTGTGGCCAAGGCCGGGGATCCTGCCGGAATGGCGCGCGCCATGGCGCTGGCGATTGAGGCCGGGCGCGCCGGATATCACGCAGACCCGATGGAGCGGCGCGATATGGCGGTGCCCTCCACCCCTGTTCTTGGCCTCGCAGCGCTAAGCTGAGCTGCGCCCCCCCTTATTCACGGAGACGACAATGGAGCGTTTTTACCTGATCGTTGGTCATGTCAGCCAATTGGAACTGCTGGTTCCCCATGGGGTGCGCCTTGTGCAGCTGCGGCTGAAAGACCTGCCGGAGCCGGAGATCCGCCGCCAGATTGCCCGCGCGCGGGATTTCTGCGCCGTGCATGGCGCGCAGCTGGTGGTCAATGACTATTGGCAGGCCGCACTGGATCTGAACTGCAGCTTTGTGCACCTGGGGCAGGAAGACATGGACACGGCCGATTTTGAGGCCCTGCGCCGCAAGGGCGTGCGGTTTGGCCTGTCGACCCATGACGAAGCGGAGCTGGAGCGCGCCCTCGCCCATGGCCCTGAGTATGTGGCGCTTGGTCCGGTTTATGAAACCCTGCTGAAACAGATGAAATGGGCCCCACAGGGGCTTGACCGGGTGCGCCGGTGGAAAGCCATGGCGGGAGACACACCGCTGGTTGCCATTGGCGGGCTGACGCCCGAACGCCTGCCCGGGGTCTTTGCCGCAGGTGCAGACAGCGCTGCCGTGGTGACGGATATCCAGCAGGCCGCCAACCCGGAGGCGCGGACCCTGGAATGGATCCGGGCCTGCGCGAGATGAGCCGCTTTGACCGCCAGACCGCTTTGCCGGAGGTGGGCGCCAAGGGACAGCAGAGGCTGGCCAGCGCCCATATTCTTGTTGTCGGGGCCGGCGGGCTTGGCTGTCCGGTTCTGCAATATCTTGCCGGTGCCGGTATTGGCGAAATCACGGTGATGGACGGGGACCGGGTTGAGGCAACCAACCTGCCACGCCAGCCACTCTATACATTTGCGGACGTTGGCCGCTACAAGGTCGAGGCCGCGCGCAGGCGGCTGATCGCAATGGCGCCGGAGCTGCGGCTGCACCCCCATGCACGCGACCTGACACCGGACAATGTCGCCGCTGCGGTCGGCCCCGCCGATCTGGTGATAGATGCTGCCGACAGCTATGCGGTGTCCTACACGCTTTCGGATTGCTGTCAGCAGCTGGGGCGTCCGCTGATCAGCGCGTCGGCACTGGCGCAATCGGGTTATGTCGGCGTCTTTTGCGGGGGCGGCCCCTCGCTGCGCGCCGTCTTCCCCGACCCGCCCGACAGGAGCGCTACCTGCGCCAGTGCCGGGATTATGGGGCCGGTTGTCGGGGTGATTGGCGCCCTGCAGGCACAGCTTGCCCTGAAGTTGCTACTGGGCCATCAGCCAACCCCGCTGGGGCGGATGTTCAGCCTCGACTTTGCCGGGCTTCAGATGGGCGGGTTTGATTTCGCCACGGCTGCAGAGCCTGCGCGGTCGCTGCCCTTTATCGGGGTGAACAGCGTGACCGCCGCCGATTACGTGATAGAATTGCGCCCGGAGGATGAGGCCGCTGAACCGGCCACGACGACCGCTGTCCGCATCCTGCCGGATCGGTTGACGGCGGCTGATCTGCCGACGGACCGCCGGGTTGTGCTTGCCTGTCATAGTGGCCTGCGGGCCTGGCGCAAGGCGGCGGAGCTTGCGCCTGACTTTGCCGGAGATCTGGCGCTCTTGGCAGCGGGGCGGCGGCAATGAGCGCGCTGCTGATCATCGCAGGCACCGACAGCAGCGGCGGCGCCGGGCTGACCCGTGATATCGCCGCCGCCACGGCGATGGCCCGCATGATCCCGCAGTTCGCGGCTCGATCGCTGAGCCTGCGACCGGTGGTGACAGCCGTGACCGTGCAGACCAACCAGGCCTTGCAGGAGATCTACCCGACGCCGGTTGAAGGTATTCTGGGTCAGATACAGGCCGCTGTTGAGACCGGCCCGATCAGCGCGGTAAAGATCGGCATGGTCGGAAGCGCGGCAGCTGCCGAGGCAATTGCCGCAACTCTGGCGCGGTTGCTTCCGCCGAGTTGTCCGGTTGTGCTGGATCCGGTTCTGCGCAGCAGTTCAGGCGGTCGGCTGATGCACGCCGGTGATCTGGCACCGTTAATGGCCCGCGCCGATCTGATCACCCCCAACTTGCACGAAGCATCGCAGCTATGCCCAGGCTTGCACGGCGCAGTTCCGGGCGGCGGGAGCCGCTTTGACCCGCAGCACTTCGGCATGGCAGCGCAGGCGGGCCAGATTCACCAGGCGGGCGCCGGAGCGGTTCTGATCAAAGGGGGACATGGGACCGACGCGATGGCAGTGGACCATCTCTTCTGCGGCGCCACCCATGTCGCCTACCCGCGGCCAAGACTGAAACAGACCAAGCGCGGCACCGGCTGTACCCTGGCCACCGCAATCGCAGTCCAGCTGATGGCCGCGCAACAGATCGAGACAGCCTGCCGGGCGGCTGGCGACTATGTGCATGAATGGCTGAAAGAGATCCCTGCCTGATTGGCGCATGGTCGGTTCCCCGCCGCCTGTTCCCGGTGCTCGCTGCTGTGGTATCGGTTTCCAGCCGCAGATTTCTGGCGCGCTTTGAGACTGACATTGGCCGTTGAACGCGACGATCGGCATCCGGCGCGACACCAGGGCCGATGGATCATGGCACTGGAGCACTGGAGCACTGGGGAATCGCGGCATCATCGCGGCAGGCCGCCACCCAGACCGCTGGCATGGAAAAACCGCGCCGGGATGGTCCGGCACGGTCTCTGTCTCGGTCGTTGAAATTCTGGCTTTCAAGGCCCGTTTCCGGGTCAGAAATCCTGCCAGATATCCCTGGCCGCGTTGCCACTGGTGCTGGCGACCGCCGGGGCCGGGGTCGGTTTCACCGCCTCCAGATCCCAGTCATCGCCATGGGCACTGGGCGCCGCCGGCTTGGGGTCATTTCTGGTGACCCGCGGCGCCGGGGCCGCTGCTGCGGTCTTGCGGGCAGGTTCCGAGGCCGGTCTGCCCCCCGCCGCGACCCGGAAATGGGCGACCAGCTGGGCCAGCTTGGTGGCATCGGCATTGAGCATATGCCCGGCGGCAGTGGCCTCTTCGACCATGGCGGCGTTCTGCTGGGTGACCTGATCAAGCTGGGTCACGCCGGTGTTGATCTCATGCAGACCGGTCGACTGTTCGCTGGCACCGGTTGCGATGCCCGAAACCAGTTTCGAGATATGGCCGACCCGCTCCACGATGCTTTGCAGCGCGTCGCCGGTTTTGCCCACCAGATCAACGCCCCGCTCCACCTGCTTGGTGCTGTCGCCGATCAGCGTCTTGATCTCCATCGCCGCATCCGAGGACCGCTGCGCCAGGGCGCGCACCTCGCTGGCGACCACGGCAAAGCCCTTGCCCGCCTCGCCGGCCCGCGCGGCCTCGACACCGGCGTTCAGCGCCAGGAGATTGGTCTGGAAGGCGATGTCGTCAATCACCCCGATGATCTGCGAAATATGGGTCGAGGACTGCTCGATCTCGGTCATTGCGGAGACGGCGCTCTGCACCACGGTGCCACTGGTTTCGGCCTCCTGTTTGGCTTCCTGCATGATGCTTTCGACACTGCGGGCGCCTTCGGCGGCGGATTTCACGCTGGCCGTCATCTCGTCCAGGGCGGCGGCGGTTTCTTCCAGCGTGGCGGCCTGGCTTTCGGTGCGGTTGGACAGGTCGTCGGAGGCCTGGCTGATCTCATTGGCGCCGTTGCGGATGCTTTCGGCGGTGTCGATCACCTGGGTCACAGTGGCGCTCAGCGTTTCCGCGGTGCGGTTGAAGTCACGCTGCAGCTGGGCGTAATCCTCCGGCAGGGTCTCGTTGATACGCACGGTCAGATCGCCCTGCGACAGTGCCGCGAGACGGCTGGAGATGATCGACACAACATCGGACCGCTCGGCGTCGCGGGTCTGCTGCTGGCCTTTCAGCACGTCTTGCTCCTGCAGCTTCCCGCGGAATGCCTCCAGCGTTCGGGCCATTTCGCCAATTTCGCTGCGCGCCCGAGTATAGGGTACATCCGTCGCCGTCTCGCCGTCGGCCATCGTGGCCATCCGCGCCTTCAGACCGTTGATCGGTCCGGTAACACTGCGCAGCAGGACCGTCGAGGCAATCACCAGAAGAATCAGGCTGATCGCGAGGGTGGCCATCGCTTCGGTCCGCATCTGGGCAAGATCCGCCCGAATGTCAGAGACATAGGAGCCGGTGCCAATGACCCAGCCCCAGGGTTCAAAGGCCTTCACATAGCCGATTTTCTGCTCTGGAGTAGTCTGACCCGGTTTCTGGAACCAATAGCGGACCGAGCCGGCACCATCAGCTGCGGCAACCTTGCCCAGCTCCTGGAACACCCTGATACCCTTCACGTCTTCGAAGCCGGACCGGTCAGTGCCGACCCAGTCTGGCACCATGGGGTGCGCACGCACGATAAGTTCCTTGTCGAATGCAAAGAGGTAGCCGGAGGTTTCGAAGCGAATTTTCTCAATCACTTCACGGCCCTGAGCGCGCGCCTCCTCGGCTGTCAGCTCACCAGACTGTACCCGCGCCTCAAGATCGGCAAGCAGGCTGATTGAGGTATCGATGATATTGCTGAGCTCACGGTCGCGCATGGCATAGGCGTTGTCGACTGCGCGTGACAGCAGCAGGACGGTCAGCAGCACAGAGAGCGCGAGTGCCATCGCCACCACAGCGTAGATACGGATGGGAAGACGAAAGAATATGGACGGCATCGGTTACTTGGTCCTTTGAGGAATTACATCCCCGAACACTAGGACCGGCGCCCCTAACAAAGCGTTAGGCAAAGACCCAAAATCGCAGGCTTCACGCCATTATTGCATAGAATTTCAATCTCTTATCTTAAGAGTTTGGAAACCTTCACCCGCCTCGGGCCGCAGCTGGTCGCGGCGGCGCTGTGGCGCCCCTCGCTACACAGGAAAACGGCCCCGCAAAGGGGGCCGTTCAATCTGCGATTCGCGGGCCGCTCCGGACGTATCAGCTCACCGGCAACATGCCCTTCTCGGACGCCAGCTCGCGCATCTTCTTTTGAAGTTTCTCGAAGGCGCGCACCTCGATCTGGCGGATACGCTCGCGGCTGACGCCATATTGCGTGCTGAGGTCCTCCAGCGTTTTCGCCTGATCGGCCAGTCGGCGCTGCGTCAGAATATCCTTCTCGCGATCGTTGAGCACATCAAGCGCATTGGCGAGCAGCTCGCGGCGGGCCTCAAGCTCATCGCGCGCCTCGTAGTCGCCGGCCTGATCGGCATCCTCATCCTCCAGCCAGTCCTGCCACTGCATCGTGCCTTCGCCCTCGCTGCCGACGGTGGCATTGAGAGAGGCATCGCCGCCGGACATCCGCCGGTTCATCGAAATCACCTCCGTCTCGGTCACGCCGAGGTCGGTGGCGATCTTCTTGACGGTGTCGGGGTGCAGGTCGCCCTCCTCCAGCGCGCCGATACGGGCCTTGGCCTTGCGCAGATTGAAGAACAGCTTCTTCTGCGCCGAGGTGGTGCCGAGTTTCACCAGCGACCAGGACCGCAGGATATATTCCTGAATCGAGGCGCGGATCCACCACATGGCATAGGTCGCCAGGCGAAAGCCCTTTTCGGGATCAAAGCGTTTGACCGCCTGCATCAAACCGACATTGGCTTCGGAGATCACCTCGGCCTGCGGCAGACCATAGCCGCGATAGCCCATGGCAATTTTCGCCGCCAGACGCAGGTGCGATGTCACCATCTTATGGGCCGAGGCACTGTCCTGCTCTTCGACCCAGCGCTTGGCCAGCATATATTCCTCTTCCGGTTCCAACAGCGGGAACTTGCGGATTTCCTGAAGGTACCGGTTCAGCCCGCCTTCGGGTGTCGGCGCGGGCAGATTTGCATAATTTGCCATTCTTTGTGTCCCTCCCAATGTATAAGGACTTAACATCTCGTCATATGGGTTAACGCACAGCCCCGTTCAAGAGTTGCCAAGTTTATCTCTTATAGGAATCATAAGAAAAGCGGTCTGTGACGAAGTTCACAGCAAGTTGCAGACCATCGACCCGCCGCAACGCGCGGCGGGATCTCGGTTTTTCTGCAATAAATCAGGAGCTCGCTGATCGCAGGCGTGATTATTCCGCAGGCGTTGCCAACATTTGCAGCAGATCTGTCATATCTTCTGGTACCGGCGCTTCAAATCGCATGGCGTCACCGGTGACAGGATGGACAAAGCCCAGAACCGCAGCATGCAGTGCCTGTCGCGGGAATGACTGGATGGCCGCCGCGGTGGCCTCGGGCAGCGATTTTGCGGCAAGTTTGCGCTTGCCGCCATAGACCGGATCGCCGACCAGCCCATGGCCTGCATGGGCCATATGCACCCGGATCTGATGGGTGCGGCCGGTTTCCAGCCAGCATTCGATCAGCGCCACCACCGGCGGCGTGCCGTAGCTGTCGACGATACGGGCGCGGGTGACAGCATGGCGGCCGCCCTGGAACAGCACCGCCTGCCGCTGCCGGTCGGTTCTATGGCGCGCGAGTTGTGTGGTCAGTTTGAGGATATTGCCAGGTTCAAAGCTCGTCCCCTTTACCCCGCGCAGGCGCGGATCATTGGCATCCGGCACACCATAACAGATAGCGCGGTAATAGCGTTCGACCGTATGTTTCTCGAATTGAGCGGCCAAACCCTGATGGGCGACATCGGATTTCGCGACCACCAGCAGCCCGCTGGTCTCCTTGTCGATGCGGTGCACGATGCCGGGGCGTTTGACGCCACCAACGCCGGAGAGGTTATCGCCACAATGGTGCAGCAATGCGTTGACCAGCGTGCCCGATGGTGTTCCGGGGGCGGGATGGACAACCATGCCTGCGGGTTTGTTGACAACGATCAGATCGTCATCCTCATAGATCACCTCAAGCGGGATATCCTCGGGGCCGATGTGGCTGTCCTCGGCCTCTTCCACGGTGATCTCGATCAGCGCACCTTCCTCGATCTTGGCCTTGGGGTCGGTCACGACCGTGCCATTGACCTGCAGCTGCCCAGCCTCGATCAGCCGCGCCAGACGGGTGCGCGACAGGGTGGCTTCCTCTGGCACATCACGCGAAACCGCTTTATCAAGCCGTTTAGGCGGGTTTTCCGCGATGACAAACTCGATCCGGCGGCGGGCCATGACACATCCTTCTGAGACAGATATTCAAAGTGAACCGCCCCAGCTGGTGTTCCTGCGGCGGATGGTGACCACATTAACGGTGATCATGATTTGCGGGTTCTTAGTGGTTCTGACCCTGCTTGTCATCCGTTTGTCTGCGTCAGGTCCAAAGCTGCCCGAAACGGTGACGCTGCCAGCGGGGATCAGCGCCCGCGCCGTGACCTTTGGCGACGGCTGGATTGCTGTGGTCACCGATGGGGATGAGATCCTGATCCTGAACAATCTGAGCGGTGCAATCGAACAACGCGTGGCGATCCAACCGGTCGGCGACTGATCTTCACCGGCTCGTTCATGTAAGCTGACCCAAGGTAAGCCGCTGAATTACCGACATGAAAACAGGCGTCGGCCTCTGGCGGTCCGATGTGGTCATATTAATCTCAGCTGAAGGGTGGTACCACCTCCCCGGCTCGAACGGGGGACCTCCTGATCCACAATCAGGCGCTCTAACCAACTGAGCTAAGGCGGCACTGAGGGCGATTTAATACAGGGGCGATGAGAGCGCAAGAGGCAAGCGGCAAGTTTTTTACCCCGAATGTGAAGAGATTTGCCGTCACGCTTGCGATCTTCTGCCCCGCCCGCGAGGTCCATCTGGAAGCCGCGAGTGCTTGCCATTACAGTGGCAGCAGGCTAGCAGAACCCGTCACCGCAAGCCCCATGACAGGAGTGCCGCATGAGCATCAACACCGAGCGCGACATCGAAGCCAATATGCAGATCGGCCCCACCGACGCAGGCATGGTCCGCATCTTCATCGAAGCCGACGGGATCGAAATCCCGATGGATTTTGATCCGGATGAGGCCAATGAAATCGCCGAAGAAATCATGGCCGCAGCCCAGGCAGCGCGCAGCCTCGATACCTGAGCCTCACGAACACCCGGCGGCGGGCTGACGCGCCCGCCCTGCCAACCGACGCGCCGCCAGCAATCAGGCGCCGCGCGCCTCGCTGTCCCATATCCCATCCATCCCCGGTCGCGGGTCGCGCAGCCGATGCAGGCGGCTGGCGGCGTCCATTGCGAATTTCTGGATCAGCTTCTTGCGACGGGCGGCGGGCAGTTTCTGTTCCGGCGCCATGCGGATGATCTCGGCGTCATAGTCATCGGCGATGATCAAACCGCTGTCCTCTGGCAACAGCTCATTCGGAAACGCCAGATCCACCGCCCAGAAATAGCGATCGCACCATTCAAGATAGCCCCGCCATTTGCTGTCGGACTGATAGTCGGCGCGGCTGGATTTGCACTCGACCACCCATAGCTCACCCTTGGGGCCAAGCGCCATGACATCGACCCGCAGACCACGGGCGGGAACGAATTCTTCGACCGTGACAAAACCAAGCGCCGCCATATGGCGGGCCACACCACGCGCGAGGCGCTGACCGGGGGCAAGATCCTGCATCATGGGGTCAATGTGAACAATTCATGAACAAATAACAAGGCCATGGCGCAGGCACCTTGCAAACGCACTGGTCAGATATTGCATCAAGACAGCCTGCGGCCATGCCACATCCGCCACGGTGAGAGGGCCATGTCGAAAAGACGGCGGACGCCCCTTGTCTCCGCCTGCCCCGACCCCTAGTTAGAACGGAGGCGGGTTCTGCCCTTCTCGTGACAGGTAGCATTCCAGTGGCCTTAAGCAATTCCGAGGGAGCTGGCTCTGTTTGGACCCTGGTCCTTTTACCTGGCGCCCACCTGTACATACAGGTCCTCGGGAATCATAACCGCACGGTTGCCTGGTGGTCCCGCCGCATTCCACCACTGTTCTGGCTGACAAAAGAAAGGCCGCGCCTGAGGGGCACGGCTGGCTGAGGGCTTGCTGATCTGGACGTTTTGCGTCCAGATCTGCGGATCAGCGTCGCGGCAGCTGCCGAGAGGCTTTCTTGGCCGGAACGCGCACCGGGACCATCTCAGAGTGCATATCGGGGGTGATCCGCATCCCGCCGCGCGGGGTGTCTTCTTTCTGCGCCAGCGACATCACCGCATAGCCGAACTGCACCCCGGCAAAAACGATACCGTTCATGAACCACAGGATCGCAACCGCCAAAACGCCACTGTCCGATGTGCTGACCAGATGCCAGAGGTTCATCACGTTGAACCACAACAGCAGCCCGACAAAAGCTGCGGCAATGGCAAAGCCGATCACCACGTTGCGAATATAAAGACTCACCAGCTTTGGCATGGCATACCCTCCTGCTTCGGCCAAAACGGTAGCACTCTTTGCGACATGGTCCAGCGGCAATTGCCGGATCGGCGGGATTTGACGCATGTCGACCAGCATTTTACGGCAGTGTGCCGGCAGCCCGGCGGCAGACGAAAAAAGCGCGCCCATCGGGCACGCTTCTCGATCCTTGTTGCGCCACAGCAGCTGGCGCCTGTCGCAAGCCCCGGTCAGAAGGCCCCAGTCAGATTGCCCTGGTTAGAAGGCTTCGGGGCATGCCTCACGCGCCATATGGTCCAGAACGGCATTCACGAATTTCGGCTCCTTGCCCTCTGGAAAGAAGGCCCGCGCGATGTCGACGAACTCATTGATCACCACCTTGGGCGGTGTCTTGCCTGCCAGCACCTCAGAACCCGCGGCCCGGAACAGGGCGCGCAGCGTCGGGTCGATCCGTGCAATCGGCCATTTGGCCACCAGTGCGCGGTCGGTCATCTGGTCGATCTTGGCCTGATTATTGACTGCGCCCTCGATCAGCTTGCGAAAGCTTTTCGGATCGCCCTCTGCCATCTCATCGCCTTCGTAGACCGCCCCAAAACGGTGGTCCTCAAATTCGACGATGACCTTGTCGAAAGACAGGTTGCTATGTTCCATCTGAAACAGCGCCTGCACGGCATAGAGCCGCGACGCTGATTTCATTTTATGCTTGTCGCTGCCCTTGCGAGCGGCGCCCTGGCTTTCCGAAGTGGTCATACGGTGGTGGGTCCATTGTCTGAGTCGGCCAGTCTGATGGCCTCGGAAGGGGCTTTGAAGCCGACTCCCTTGGTTTGGGCGCCCCATTTACGCGTCAGCGCGATCAGATGCAAGGCCGCAGCCGCAGCACCGCCACCTTTGTTCTGATCGTTCACATCGGCGCGGACCTCCGCCTGCTTGCGGTTTTCCACCGTCAGGATGCCATTGCCGATGCACAGCCCCTGTAGCCCCATCAACTGTATCGCGCGGCTGCTGTCGTTGCAGACGGTTTCATAATGGGTTGTTTCGCCACGGATCACGCAGCCCAGAGCCACGTAGCCGTCGAAGTTAGAGCTGCGGTCGGCAATCGCGATCGCGGTCGGCACCTCCAGCGCACCCGGCACTTCGATCAGTTCGCAAGTGCCGCCGACGGCTTCGATCTCGGCCTGGGCGCCGGCCACCAGATTGTCGGCGATATCCTTGTAATAAGGCGCGACCACGATCAGCAGCTTGACCGGTTTGTCGAATGTCGGACGGTCCAGCGTATAGTGAGTTTCATGTGCAGCCATATCAAGCGTCCTTCAGAAGAGGTTTGGTGCCAACGATGCTCAGGCCGTAGGCGTCAAGTCCAACATAGGTGGTCGAGGGCGAATCCGTCAGCAATACAAGCTCATGCAGACCCATTTTGGACAGAATCTGCGCGCCCAGCCCGGTCTGCTTGATGGTGCGCGGGCCTTCGTCGTCCTGCGCATAGAGCGAATTGCGGGGCTCGCGGAACAGGCAGACGACGCCGCGCCCCTCGGCCGCGATCAGTTCCATCGCGCGCGGCAGCTGCCGGCCCGGTTTGGGACCAAGTCCCAGAAGATCCGTTGCCTCATGCAGCGCATGGGTGCGGGTCAGGACCGGTTCAGGGGTGGTGATATCGCCCTTGGTCATCACCACATGTTCAATGCCGTGGGTCTGGTCGGTAAACAGGCGCAGTTCCCAATCGCCACCGATTTCAGACGTGACGGTCTTGCGCGAGGTCTCCACCACCAGATTGTCGTTGCGCGCGCGGTAGGCAATCAGATCACTGATGGTGCCGATTTTAAGCCCGTGCGTCCGGGCAAAATCGACCAGCTCCGGCAGCCGCGACATGGTGCCATCCTCATTCATGATCTCGCAGATCACGCCCGAGGGGTTCAGACCAGCCAGACGAGAGATATCAACCGCCGCCTCGGTATGGCCTGCGCGCACCAGCACACCGCCGCGTTTGGCCCGCAGCGGAAACACATGCCCCGGCGTCGCCAGCGCGGCCATCGTGTTGCTCTCGTCGATGGCCGCCGCCACGGTCAGCGCACGATCGGCAGCGGAAATCCCGGTCGAGACACCTTCGCGGGCTTCGATCGACACGGTGAAAGCTGTTTCATGGCGCGAAGAATTGTTCACCGCCATCATCGGCAGCCCCAGCGCATCGACCCGCTCCGCCGTCATCGGAAGACAGATCAGACCGCGTCCGTGAGTCGCCATAAAGTTGATCGCCGCAGCATCCGCAAATTCGGCGGCAATCACCAGATCGCCCTCATTTTCGCGGTCCTCGTGATCGACCAGGATGAACATCCGCCCCTGACGGGCCTCTTCGATGATCTCTTCAATAGGGCTGATTGCGTCACGCAACTGGGCTTCAATCGGCCCCGGTGTTTCAAAGCTCATTCAGGCAACCTTTCGGTGGGCAGTCGTGGACAATGGTCAGTGCGACCTCCACAACCCCGAGCAAGGCCGTGGATACCCCAGCGGGATAGACCAGCCGCAGCGTAAATACCAGCCCCGCTTGCGGCAGCCCATGTTCCGGACGCGGCGTCGCGGTGGCGCGTCCCCCTGTCAGAGGCTGTTTCAGGGTCAGCGGTTGCGGCGGCAGATGGCCTCTTGCACAGGCACGACGCAGCCACGGCAATGGTCAAACTGCGCCGCAAGATCAGCTCCCCTCGTCGCGGGAGATCGCTGACGCGCGCCGCCCCTGCGGCGCGCCACGCCCAACGCCTGAGACGGCATCCGCGATGCCGGGAAACGGGAGCGGGAGCCTTTTGCGACGCCCCAGGCAGACAGCCCCAGATTGCACGGGGGCGCGCGTGAAAGAGGCTCAGCCCTGCTCGTTCAGCCGGGCCACGTAACGGGCCAGCGTGTCGATCTCAAGATTCACCGCATCGCCAATCGCGACATCCCCCCAGGTCGTCACTTCCTTAGTGTGCGGGATGAAGTTGATGCCGAAATCACATCCGTCGACATCATTCACAGTCAGCGAGGTGCCATTCAGCGCCACCGATCCCTTTGGCGCGATAAAGCGCGCCAGCTCCTGTGGCGCGCGCAGAGTCACGCGGGAGCTGTCCCCTTCATCGCGGAGATCCACCACCTCGGCCACGCCATCGACATGCCCCGACACGATATGGCCGCCCAGCTCATCACCGACCTTCAGCGCGCGTTCCAGATTGACGCGCTTGCCCAGGGTCCAGCCGTTGCCGCCGATATTGGTCTTGGACACGGTCTCGGCAGAGATCTGCACATCATACCAATCCTCCCCCAGTGCGATCACCGTCAGGCAGACACCGTCAGAGGCGATCGAGGCCCCGATGTCGATGGTTGCAGTGTCATAGCCGGTCTTGATCCGCGCCCGCAGGTCTCCCTGCTGCTCCAGCTCGGTGATGATGCCGATATCGGTGACGATGCCTGTGAACATGGGCGGGCTCCTGCAGGTTGCATATGCGGTTATGGCCGTCTTGGTCGGCCGGCGCCTCTCTGGTAGCCATTGGACCGCCGCGCGGCAAGCCCCGCTGTTGCCGGATAGGCGCGCCCGGGTCGCTGTGGCGCAGAACAGGCCGCCACTGGGCTTGCCTCGCCCAGCCGCGCCAGCCTACCCTTGCGCGGAAAGATGGTTAAATCCGATTAGGGGTTAAGCCATTGTTTGTACAATCGGGATATATTCGGCCCATTATGCACAAGACCGACCATCCACAACGCTGCTTTTTGTTTCTGCAAGGGCCTCATGGCCCGTTCTTTGCCAGCCTGGCAGAGATGTTGCAGGCTGCGGGCTCAGACGTGTGGCGGGTGGGGTTCAACGCCGGCGATCAGGCGTTCTGGCGCGACCGGGCCAGCTACCTGCCCTATCGCGGCGCCCCACAGGATTGGCCCACCCATCTGGAGACGATGCTGGACGACAAGAAGATCACCGATCTGGTGCTCTACGGCGATACCCGCCCGATCCACGCCAAGGCGGTGAGCATCGCGCGGAGCCGCGGCATCCGCGTACATGTCTTCGAGGAAGGCTATCTGCGCCCCTATTGGGTCACCTATGAGCGGGACGGCTCCAACGGCAACTCGCGGCTGATGGACATGCCCGTGGAGCAAATGACCGCAGCGCTTGCGCTCTCCGATATGGAGGCGCCGCTGCCGCCTTCACATTGGGGCGATACCCGGCAACATGTCTTCTACGGCGCGCTTTACCACGGCTGTGTCATGCTGCTCAATCAGGGGTACCGCCAGTTTCGCCCGCATCGGGCGCTGCCGGTCACCCGCGAATTTCAGCTCTATCTGCGCCGCCTGCTGCTGATGCCAATTCAGGCGCTGGAACGCAGATTGGCGACCCGGCGCATCCGCAACGGCGGCTTTCCCTATCATCTGGCCCTGCTGCAACTGGAACATGACAGCGCCTTTCAGGAGCATTCCCCCTTTGCCAGCCTCACAGATTTCCTGACCGAGGTGTTCCAGGGCTTTGCGGAGGGCGCGCCGCGCCATCACCATCTGGTGGTCAAGGCGCATCCGCTGGAAGATGGCCGTGTTCCGATCCGGCGCGCGGTGCGCCAGCTGGCAAAACACTATGGGCTGGAACACCGCGTCCACTACGTGCGTGGCGGCAAGCTCGCCGCCCTCCTGAACGAGGCCCGCACAGCGGTCACGGTGAATTCAACGGCCGGCCAGCAGGTACTCTGGCGCGGCATCCCGCTGAAGGTGTTTGGCAGGGCGGTCTACGACAAGCCCGAATTTGTCTCCACCCAACCCCTGCCGGAGTTCTTTGCCGCGCCCGCACGACCGGACAATCGCGCCTATAAGGATTATCGCCGCTATCTTCTGGAAACCTCGCAGCTCCCCGGTGGCTTCTATTCCCGCAAGGGCCGCCGCCAGCTGCTGCGGCAGGTGGTGGATATGATGCTGGCGCCGGAGGACCCCTATCAGGCGCTGATCCAGGGGACAGCGGCACCGCGGCAACAGTTGCGTGTGGTGAACTGACGAGCCAGACCTCCAAGGCTGGATTTTTTCAAAACACTGCGCTAGCTTGGCCTTAAAACTTGAGGCAGAACAATAATAGGTCGAGGAGACCGAGCAGTGAAAACCGTTCCCTTGCAATGGGCGCGCCCGGTTGCGATTCTGGCCGCAGTCACGCTGGCAGCATCCTGCGGCCTGCCCCAGGTCGGCCCGAACAAGCGTCAGATCTATGCCGGTTCCGTGCAAAAAGAAGGCGATGCCTTCATTGTATCGGTCAATGATCGCGTGACCCGCGCCACCGCCGTTGTCCCGGCGCTTGGCTTTTCCGAAAGCTTCCGCAGCGCCGGTCAGCTGACCTCCGACGTGATCCGCCCCGGTGATGTTCTGGGCCTCACCGTCTGGGAAAACGTCGATGACGGGCTCTTGGCGGCAGAGGCCACCAATGCCACGGTGCTGGAAGAGGTGCAGGTCGACAGCGCCGGCTTTATCTTCGTGCCATATGCCGGTCGGCTGCGCGCCTCAGGCAATACGCCGGATCAGCTGCGCCGCACCATCACCAAGAAACTCGAAGACCAGACCCCCGACCCGCAGGTTCAGGTCCGCCGCCTCGCAGGCGATGGCGCCACTGTCAGCCTGACCGGGGCTGTCGGAGGACAGGGGGTTTACGCGATCGAACGTCCGACACGGACGCTGGCCACCATGCTGGCCCGCGCTGGCGGCGTCGCGATTGAGCCGGAAAACGCCCAGATCACCGTTATTCGTGGTGCGGAGCGCGGCACCATCTGGTTCCAGGATCTGTTCAAACACCCCGAGCTGGACATCGCCCTGCGCGGCGGTGACAAGATCCTTGTGGAAGAGGACAGTCGCTCCTTTACTGCTTTGGGCGCAACCAGCGCGCAGGCGCGTGTCCCGTTTGAAAGCCAGAACCTGTCCGCACTTGAGGCCATCGCCCAGGTCGGCGGTCTGGTCTCCACCGCATCAGATCCGACAGGCGTCTTCGTCTTGCGCAATGAGCCTGCGGAAATTGCCAATCAGGTGCTCGGGCGCAACGATCTGATCGGGGCGCAGCGGCTGGTCTACGTGCTGAACCTGACCAAGCCCAACGGGTTGTTCGTGGCGCGCGACTTCGTGATCCGCGATGCCGACACGCTCTATGTGACCGAGGCACCCTACGCCCAGTGGACCAAGACCATCTCGCTTCTGGCCAGCCCGCTGGCGCCAATCGCCAGCGTCGAAAGTTTGGCCAGCGGCGGCTGATGACATGACGGGAACAGACCCGACGACAAGGGCCGGGGGCATTCGCTCCCGGCTTTACTATTTCAACGCCGGTTTCCTGCGCCAGCGGCGGCTGCGGCGCATCCTGTCACTGGCGGGCTATGACCTGCGGCTGGGCAAGCCGACGGCAGAGGATCTTGTCGCGGTCTGGGGCAATGCCGATACCGCTCATCGTGGTCTGGCCGTGGCGGCGGCACAGGGCTGTGGCCTGCTGCGGGTCGAAGACGCGTTTCTGCGCTCGATCTATCCCGGCCGTGAGGGAGAGCCGCCGCTGGGCTTGCTGCTCGACCGGTCAGGGTTGCATTTCGATCCCGCCACCCCCTCGGATCTGGAGCAGCTGCTGGCCACGCACCCGCTGGATGACAGCGCGCTGATGCGCCGCGCCCGGCGCGCGATTGCCCGGCTACAGGACGCCCATCTGAGCAAATACAACGCCTATTCGCCAAACGCGCCGGTGCCGGAACCGGGTTATGTTCTGGTGATTGATCAGGCCCGCGGCGACGCCTCCGTCCGCGCATCCACCCCTCATGAAGGAACCGATCACGCGCGCTTTCAGGAGATGCTTTACTATGCGCAGGACGAACATCCCGGCGCCCGCATCATCATCAAATCCCATCCGGAGGACCGCGCAGGCCATCGCCCCGGTTACTATACCGCCGCAGACGCGCAGAGACGGGTCGAGATCCTTGATGCGCCGGTCTCGCCCTGGGCGCTGCTGGAGGGCGCCATCGCCGTTTATACCGTGTCTTCGCAGATGGGGTTCGAGGCCATCCTCTGCGGTCACAAACCCCGCGTTTTTGGCCAGCCCTTCTACGCAGGCTGGGGCCTCAGCGAGGACGAATTCCCGATCACCCGGCGCCAGCGCCGCCTAACCCGCGCGCAGCTGTTTGCGGCGGCGATGATCCTCTATCCGACCTGGTACAGCCCCTATCACGACCGGCTCTGCGAGCTGGAGGAGGTGATCGACGCGCTGGAGGCCGAAGCCCGCGCTTGGCAGCAGGATCGCGCAGGCTGGATCGCCTCAGGAATGCGGCTGTGGAAACGACGGCCGCTGCAACAGTTCTTTGGCCGCTACCGACGTCTGCGGTTTAGCGACAGCCCCAAGGTCGCGCGCGCCAGCGGGCGCAACTGGATGATCTGGGCCGGGCGCACCGGCACCGGGCAATCTCCGGGCGCCCATCGTGTCGAGGACGGGTTTCTGCGGTCCCGCGGGCTGGGGGCGGCGCTGGTGCCGCCACTGTCGCTGGTCGTCGACCGGCAGGGTATCTACTACGATCCGCATCAGCCCAGCGACCTGGAAGACCTGATCGCCGCCCGCGCGACCCTGACCGCCCAGCAGCAACAGCGCGCCGAGAACCTGACCCGGCGGCTGGTGCAGGACAGCCTGTCGAAATACAACCTCGGCGGAACGGTCCCGAACCTGCCCGAGGGGCACCGCATTCTCGTGGTCGGACAGGTGGCAGATGATGCCTCGGTCCGTCTGGGATGTGAGAAAATCGCAACCAATGCCGACCTGCTGCGGGCGGCCCGTGCGGCCAACCCGGACGCCGTGCTGATCTACAAGCCGCACCCGGATGTGGAGGCCGGGCTGCGCGACGGCAGCATCGCCGCCGAGGGGCTGGCGGATGTGGTCGTGCCCGACAGTGACCCGATGGCGCTTCTTGACATGGTGCATGAGGTCTGGACGATGACCTCGCTTCTGGGCTTTGAAGCGCTGCTGCGTGGGGTCAAGGTGACCACGGTTGGCGCACCGTTCTATGCGGGCTGGGGGCTGACCCGGGATCTGGGCGCGGTGCCCGTTGCCCGACGGCAGGCCCGCCCCTCCCTGATGGGGTTGGTCCATGCCGCGCTGATTGATTATCCGCGCTATGTGGATCCGGTCAGCGGCCTGCCCTGTCAGGTCGAACTGGTGGTGGAGCGGCTGGCGAAGGGCGATATTCCTGCCCCGGGCACCGCCACCCGGACCCTGGCAAAGCTTCAGGGGCTATTCTCCACCTATGCGCATCTCTGGCGCTAGGCTGCTGCCATTAGGCGACCTAGCCCAGTGAACGGGCCCAACGGTGCTGGATATCTGCCCCAACGGGACGCATGTCGATCAGATCAAAGCGCGGCGCATCGGCCAAACCCTTTAGGCCCATGCTGCCAATTGAGGACAGACCATCACCCCCGATGGCCAGCCCGGCAGTGAAGCCAATCAGCTCATCCACCAGATCCTGCGCCAGAAGCGAGGCTGCAAGCGCGCTGCCGCCTTCGCAGAAGACGCGTGTCAGACCCGCCTGCCCCAGCTGCTGCAAGACATCAGCCGCATCCAGCTGCTGACCCTCTGCGGCGCAGGGCAGCAACCGCGCGCCCAACCCTTCCCAGGCGCGCAGGCGCTCAGCATCGGCGCCGGTCCCATGGCAGATCCAGACCGGGATATTGCGTGCACTGCGTGCCAGCTGCCCCATCAGCGGCAGGTCGAGATGTCGCGAAATCACCACCCGCACGGGCTGACGGCTCACCCCAAGATCCCGCACGGTCAGTGACGGGTCATCCGCACGGGCAGTCCCACCACCCACCATCACCGCATCATGGCGTGCCCGCATCGCGTGGACGGCACGGCGGGCCTCGGGTCCGGTGATCCATTTGCTCTCGCCCGCAGCGGTGGCAATACGGCCATCAAAGCTGCTCGCAAGCTTCAGCGTCACAAAGGGGCGGCCTTGTTCCGTCTTCAGAAAAAACCCGGCATGATCCCGCGCCGCCGCGTCCGAGCACACCCCGGTGGTGACCTCGATACCGGCATCGCGCAGCATCGCAAACCCGTGGCCTGAAACCCGTGGATCACTATCTTCCATGGCTGCCACCACCCGCGCCACGCCAGCGTCGATCAGGGCCTGAGCACAGGGAGGTGTCTTACCGGTATGGGAACAGGGTTCCAGCGAGACATAGGCGGTAGCGCCGCGCGCCAGAGCACCGGCCTGGCGCAATGCCTCGGTCTCCGCATGAGGGCGGCCCCCCGGCTGGGTCCAGCCCCGGCCGACAATGCGGCCTTTGCGCACGATCACACAGCCGACAGCCGGGTTCGGCCAGCATTGCCCCTGCCCCCGTCGTCCCAGCGACAGGGCCAGCAACATATAGCGCGTATCCCCAGCCCGCATCCGTCCGGAGGCGTTCACTCTTCCGGCGCCTCCGGCGGGCGCAGCTCGTGAACGAAATCCTCAAAATCATCCGCCGCCTGAAAGTTCTTGTAAACACTGGCAAAGCGGACGTAGGCCACGGTATCTATACGGGCCAGCGCCTCCATCACGATTTCACCGATCTTCTTGGACGGGATATCGGTCTCACCCATGCTCTCCAAGCGCCGCACGATGCCCGAGATCATCTGATCTATGCGTTCCGGTTCAATCGGGCGTTTCTGCATGGAAATGCGGATCGAGCGCTCCAGCTTGTCGCGGTCGAAATCTTCACGTTTGCCATTGGTCTTGATCACCACGAGGTCACGCAGCTGCACCCGCTCATAGGTGGTGAAGCGGCCACCACAGGCCGGGCAGAACCGGCGCCGCCGGATCGAAACGTGATCCTCAGCAGGGCGCGAGTCCTTTACTTGGGTGTCGATATTTCCGCAAAACGGGCAGCGCATCAGCTGTCCCCCCCTGTTCCAGTCCGCCGGTCAACCGGACGCCGCTGCGCCCTTATCCACAACTATATGGCAGCCTCTAGGGTTTGGGTAGAGGTGAATTAAGACCACAAGATGCCGGGGCTTAAACCAAATGCGCGATCACCCTGCGGCTGTGCGCTGCGTCGCGATGCTCGAACAGGTAGATGCCCTGCCAGGTGCCCAAGGCAGGCCGCCCGGCGGTCACCGGGATCGACAGGCTGACAGGCAGGATCGCTGCCTTGATATGGGCAGGCATATCGTCTGGCCCCTCATAGGTGTGGCGCAGATAGGCCATCGACGGATCGGACGCGGGCGGCACCAGACGCGACAGATAAGCGAGGAGATCGCCCTGCACCTCCGGATCGGCGTTTTCCTGGATCAGCAGCGAACAGGAGGTGTGCCGCACAAAAAGCGTCAGCAGCCCGGCGTCGCAGGGCGCGCGCGATACCCAGTCCACGATCTGATCGGTGATTTCATACAGCCCCTGCCCGCGGGTGGAGACGGTGAACTCTGCCTGCATGGATCACCTCGATGCCCAAACGTCTGCCCGGCTATCAGTTACGGCTGCGAAAGGGGAAAATCCAGTCTTCGCATTTGCCATAGGCCGCATTGGCACGAAACGCATAGCCGGGCGTCAGGATATCACCGGTCCAGTTGCCGGTGAATGGCGTCACCCCGGCGGCGGCCGGATCCAAGGTGAACCGCACGGCGGAGCGTGCACCGGTGGTGCTGCTGGCCCCGATGCCGTCGACGGCGTAGATCTTTGTCTGCCAGGGCAGTCCGAGCGATTTGCGCACATAATCTCCGGCGGCACACCAGTAGTCGGATTTCAGCGCCCCGGCCCGTCCGATCACCTCAAACTGACTCGCCCCCGCGGGCACGACCTCCAGCCGGTTGATCGCACGAAAGGCGGATGCCGGCACCGCCAGCACCAGAAGGCCAAGCCCAACACCCACAACGGCGAGTGCCGTCCGGCGTGGTCCAGCCCGACGGCCCCTGGAGATCTGACGCGCTCTGCGGAATTTGAAACTGGGAAAACCGGTCATGATGAACCTCGCCGATTGCGAATGAGGGCGCCAGTCAGAAGCGAACAAAGGCGGTGGTGCACTGGTGATCGGCCTCCTGAACGCTGAGCCGGTCACCAACGCGATAGGCATTTGTCCGTTTCAGCCAACTGTCGGGACGATCACTTGCAACCGGGTTCAGGCTGAAATGCACGGTGGATTTACGGTTCACGGCGACGCCCTCGCCCATACCGCGCGCGACATAGATGCTCTGCCCCCAGTCGGCACCAAGCGCGCGGCGCGCGTAGTCCGCCGCGCCACACCAGAATGCCGAGCGCACTGCGCCCTGCGGCGGGACCACTTCGAAACTGCCGTCAGGAAGAGCAAAGACACGCGCCTGATCGACGGTCACATGACCTGTCGGGGTTGCTTCGGCGCAGGCTGACAGCGCAAGCGCCGCCGCAATAGTCACAGAAAATAGTCGCATGATGCCTATCCTTGATGAGTAATTCAGCCCGCGGCTCTGAGGATGCGCGCGCAAGCTGACCTGCGATCTGCGCGAAGCCCACAGGTTAGAGATAGAGGGCCACCGGCAGGATTCCAGATACCGCCGACCACGGCCAGTCACAACTGTTCACATTCAACGCTGCCGAAACAGGCCCATCACCTGCGCAACCAATCGGGCACTCGCCGCGTTGAGCGGTCAAACAACCACAAGACAGAGGATCCTCTCATGGCTCAGAAAACCCTGTTCATCACCGGCGCATCCAGCGGCATCGGCGCAGCAACCGCGCGTGCGGCCCACAAGGCAGGCTGGAACGTCGGCCTGTTCGCCCGGTCCGAAGACAAGCTCAACAGCCTCGCCGAGGAACTGGGCGACGGCGCCCTGGCCTTGCCGGGAGATGCCACCAAATTCGAGGATCAGGTCGCCGCCCTACAGCATCTGCGCGACAGTTTCGGCCAGATCGACGCAGCCTTTGCCAATGCCGGGACCGGTCTCAACACTCCCGGGACGGAAAACGGCGACCCCTCGGAATGGCATGACATGGTTCATATCAACATCATGGCCCTGCTCTACACGGCAAAAGCCGCTATCCCGCATCTGAAACCGCAGAAAGGACACATCGTGCTGACCGGTTCGGCGGCAGGGCGGGTGCATATCCCCGGCTCCATCTATGGCGCCTCAAAATGGTTCGTCCATGGCTATGGCGGCAATCTGGCCGAAGAGATGAAGGACTGGGGCGGGCGCTGTACCGTGGTTGCGCCGGGGATGGTGGACACCGCGTTCTTCGACGAAGCCAAGCCCGACAAGCTCCAGCCCGAAGACGTGGCCGATGCCGTTGTCTTTGCGCTGGAGGCCGACCCGCGCAATGCCGTGCGGGAGGTCTTCCTGATGCCGACCGGCTGAGGCCGCACGGGCCGCAGCACTGCCGGGAAGTAACGCCCATAAAAACATCCGGAAGGGTTAGCCCTTCCGGATGTGTCACCTCAGGCGCGGTGACGCGGCGGTGCCTATGGCCCGCTCAATGACGTCGGTCGGTGGGAAACGGAATGATTTCAGCTGTTTGCCCTTCGGTTAGGGCGGTCGCCAGCACCTCCAGAACATCTGGATCTGCGGCATCTCCTGCGCCCGCACCAAAGCACTGGCAGGCGCGGTCCATCAACATCGCCCGGGCAGCAGGGGCTTCCATCTGTTCAAGCAGGGCGCGATCTTTGCGCATGATTTCGACAAGAAAGGCATTCGCCTTGGTCAGCGCGCTGAGCGAGCGGAGCTTGTCGTCCAGCACATTAAGTGCCTCGTTCAAATTCGAATGATGCGCCATTGGACCCCTCCGATCTCGCAAAGTTAACATATTGGTAACTTAGGTATTCGCGGCCCAAAAACAATTGCTGACTGTTAGGAATGGTTAACAATGCCACCCAGACAGGCGGGCCGGGCTGCGACGGGCTGGACCCGCAAAATCCATGCCGAACCGCCCCCTGCTGCAAGGCACACAGCAAAAAGGCGCCCCACCGGGGCGCCTGTTCTGTTCGGATATCAACTGCCGCATTACTGGTCGAGGAAGCTGCGCAGTTTGCGAGACCGGCTCGGGTGCTTGAGCTTGCGCAGCGCCTTCGCCTCGATCTGGCGGATCCGCTCGCGGGTCACGCTGAACTGCTGGCCCACCTCTTCCAGCGTGTGGTCGGTGTTCATGCCGATGCCAAAACGCATCCGCAGAACCCGCTCCTCACGCGGGGTGAGCGAAGCCAGCACGCGGGTGGTGGTTTCCTTGAGGTTTTCCTGAATGGCGCTGTCGAGCGGCAGCACGGCATTCTTGTCCTCGATGAAATCGCCCAGCTGGCTGTCTTCCTCGTCCCCGATCGGGGTTTCGAGAGAGATCGGCTCCTTGGCGATTTTCATCACCTTACGGACCTTCTCCAGCGGCATCTGGAGCTTTTCGGCCAGTTCTTCCGGCGTCGGCTCGCGGCCGATTTCATGCAGCATCTGGCGGCCGGTGCGGACCAGCTTGTTGATTGTCTCGATCATATGGACCGGAATACGAATGGTCCGGGCCTGATCCGCGATGGAGCGGGTGATCGCCTGACGGATCCACCAGGTCGCATAGGTCGAGAACTTGTAACCGCGGCGGTATTCGAATTTATCCACCGCCTTCATCAGGCCGATGTTGCCTTCCTGAATGAGGTCAAGGAACTGCAGGCCGCGGTTGGTGTATTTCTTGGCGATCGAGATCACCAGACGCAGGTTGGCCTCAACCATTTCCTTCTTCGCCTGACGGGCTTCTTTCTCGCCCTTCTGGACCTGCTGCACGATGCGGCGGAATTCAGAGATGTCGAGACCGACATACTGACCGACCTGCGCCATATCGGCGCGCAGCTCTTCGACCTTGTCGGTGGAACGTTCGACAAACATCTGCCAGCCCCGTCCCGGCTTCTCCGCCATATCGGCCAGCCAGTTCGGATCCAGCTCGCGGCCACGGTAGGCATCCACGAACTCGCGACGGTTGATACGGGCCTGATCCGCCAGTTTCACCATCGAGCTGTCGATCTGCATGACACGGCGGTTGATGCCATAAAGCTGGTCGATCAGCGCTTCGATCCGGTTGTTGTGCAGGTGCAACTCGTTGACCAGCAGAACAATTTCAGACCGCAGAGACTGATAGATCTGCTCATCCTGCGCGCTGAAAGAGCCATCTTCGTTCAGGGTGGCCGAAATCCGGCTGTCCTGCATTTCGCTCAGCTGTGCATAGTCGGAGGAGATCTGTTCCAGCGTGGTCAGCACCTTGTCCTTCAGCGCCGCTTCCATCGCGGCAAGGGACATGTTGGCCTGATCGTCCTCGTCCTCGTCGTCGTCCGATGCAATCGGGTTGCCGTCAGCGTCGAGCTCTGGACCGGTGTCTTTCGCCACAGGTTTGCTCGCGGCAACGACAGAGGTATCCACCACCGGCTCTCCAACCTCACCGTCTTCGTCCAGCTGGTTGCCGAACGTCGCCTCAAGGTCGATCACATCGCGCAGCAGAATGTCTTCGGACAGAAGTTCGTCATGCCAGATGGTGATCGCCTGAAAGGTCAGCGGGCTCTCGCAGAGACCGGCGATCATCGTGTTGCGGCCAGCTTCGATCCGCTTGGCGATGGCGATCTCGCCTTCGCGGCTCAGCAGTTCGACCGATCCCATTTCGCGCAGATACATGCGCACAGGGTCGTCGGTTCGGTCCAGCTTCTCAGCTGCCGCGCCAGCCACCGCCACTTCGCGGTTGCTGTCGGTGGTCACCAGATCGGTCGAGCCCTTCTGCTCTTCCTCTTCGGCTTCCTCATCTTCGATGATGTTGATGCCCATTTCGGAGAGCATCGACATCACGTCCTCGATCTGCTCCGAGCTTACCTGATCCGGCGGCAGGACCTGATTGAGCTGATCATAGGTGATGTAACCCTTCTCGCGCGCTTCGGCGATCATCTTCTTGACCTGAGCCTGGCTCATGTCGAGAGAGATTTCGGGCTCCTGATCGTCAGGTTTGCGGTCGTCGGTATCTTTGGCGGCCATTCAATGCTCCTCGTCGGGGCTGGGGCGATTCGGTTTCGCGAATCATTATCGCGATCCGCTGATTCGTCACCCGGTTTACCCGTTTTTCTTTCGCTCTTCCTTAGCAAAACGACCTGACTGCGGCGCAGCGGTCACTTCTTGGAGTAGCCAATTCGTTCCAAAAGGGCTCCGAAAGCGTCGCGTTCCTCACGGTTCAGACGCGCTCCGTTCTCCCCCACATCATATTGCGCTCGGTCTTCGTTCTCACTGCGCACGGCTTTGTTGCGCGCTTCGGCAGCCTGTCCCAGCCGCCATGTCACAGCCTCATCAGCCAGCCCGTCCAGATCCTCTTCCGCCTCGGCCAGCTCTGCATCCAGGCCCCGGCTTGCTTCCAGCTTGGCAAATTCCTCCGCCAGGGTCAGGCTGGCGATTTCCACATCGCCGGGACGACGCAGACAGGGGCTGATTGCCACATGGCGAAGCGCAAAGAGGTTTTCAAGGGCATGGCTGCCGGCAGCCTGTGCAATTTCCTCTTTCAGCCGTTCAGGCGCATCGACACCATGACGCAGCACCAAATCGCGCAGCAGCGCGTGATCCGAGCCGACACAGGCCATGCGTTCCAGATTGACCTCATATTTTGCAATCACCGCCGGTGTGGTGATCACCGTCGCCAGAATCACTGCCTCACGGACGCGCACCAGCGCCTCCTCGCTGCCGCCAGCAAGCAGCGAATTACGGGTCGTCTCCAGCGGCTGTGGTGGGGCGTTCTTGCCGCGCCAGGGCATCCGGGCACCATCGCGGAAACCACCAGCCTTGCGGAATTTTCCAGCGCTGTAATTGCCCTGATTGCCCGCCTGAGCCGGGGTGACGGGCGGCGGCGGCGCCTCATAACCGGGATCAAATCCACTGTCGTAGCCCGGATCGTAGCCGCTATCATAATCGCCATAATCGCCGCCAAAGTCGGGATCGCCCGCTGCTCCAAAGCCCGGATCAAAGCTTGGCCCCGGATCAAAACCGGTATCAAACCCCGGATCCGGCAGCGCGTCGAACCCGGTGTCCAGCCTCGGTGCCGCTGTCGCTTCGCGCGGGCGCCCGCCGCGAAACAGCTGCCAGCGCAGATCCTGCAGATCCTCGCCATAGTGGCGGCGGATCGAGGGATCGCGGATCAGCCGGATCTTGTCGCGCAGCGCCTTGTCCAGCGCGGCCTTGCGCTCGGGACTGTCGAAAACCTTGCCCTCCGTTTCGCGCTGCCACAGCAGCCGCACCATCGGCATCGCCTGATCAAGCACCCTCTGCACCGCCTCCGGCCCTTCGGCTCGGATCAGGTCATCGGGGTCCTTGCCCTCGGGCATCAGCGCAAACCGCAGGGATTTCCCCGCCTCAAGCAAGGGCAATGCCAGATCAATCAGCCGCATCGCCGCGCGCAGACCAGCGGTATCGCCGTCCAGCGCGATGATCGGCTCATCCGCAATGCGCCACAGCATCTGGAGCTGGTTTTCGGTGATCGCGGTGCCCAGAGGCGCCACCGCCGCCTCAAATCCGCCCTCTGCAAGGGCGATCACATCCATGTAGCCTTCGGCGACCAGCAGCTGGCCGGATTTCCCCGACGCGGTGCGCGCAGGCCCGTGATTGTAAAGGCTGCGCCCCTTGTCAAACAGCGCGGTCTCCGGCGAGTTCAGATATTTTGCATTGTCGCGCGGATCCATGGCTCGGCCGCCAAAGGCGATCGCCCGCCCGCGCGCATCGCGGATTGGAAACATGATCCGGTTGCGAAAGGTGTCATAGGGCTTGCCACCTTTGTTCGAGGGTTTGGCCAGCCCCGCACCCATGATCAGCTCTTCCGGCACACCCTTGCCGCGCAGCGCGTCCCATAGGTTCTGCCAGCCGTCAGGGGCAAGACCGATCTCCCAGCGTTCCAGGGCCTGACCCGTCAGCCCGCGCCGCGCAAGATAGCTGCGCGCAGCCTCACCCGACCGCGTGTTGAGCTGAAGGCGGAAAAACCGCACCGCCTGTTCCATCACCTCGGCCAACTGGGCCCGGTGGTCCTGCTTCTGCTGGGCCTTGGGGTCGCGGGCGGGCATCTCCATCCCCGCCTCCTGCGCCAAGATCTGCACCGCCTCCATGAAGCCGACGTTCTCGGTCTCCTGCACGAATTTCAGCGCATCCCCTTTGGCATGACAGCCAAAGCAGTAATAGAACCCCTTGCGGTCATCGACATGGAAACTGGCGGATTTTTCATGGTGGAAGGGGCATGGCGCCCACATGTCGCCCTTGCCCTGATTCGATTTTCGCTGATCCCACATGACCTTGCGCCCGACAACCTGAGAGAGGCTGACGCGGGTGCGCAATTCATCAAGGAAACCGGGGGGAAGCGACATCTCAGTTGCTCTGCAACTGCTTCTGCATCTTCTGGATCTGATCCCAATTCGCCAGACATTGCTGCTCCAGCAGCGCGCCGAAGTCATTGTCGCGCAGATCGCGCTTGCGCAGACTGTAGATATGCGCGGTCAGCTGCGGAATGGCTTTGCTGTACTGCTCGGGCCAGGCGGGATCACTGTCCAGAATCGTCTGGGCAACATCAGCCTGTTTCACACGGTCCAGCCGCGCCTGCTGCACGGCCGCCATGACCTGCCCTTGATACTTGCAGCTTTCTTCTTTTTTTTCAGCGGCATAGGCTGGCGCGGCCAGCAAAGCTGCGACAAGGGCAAGACGGATCATACACTTGGCTCCCGGAATCAGTTGGTGATCCCTGAGATTACCCCCGTGCCGCAACAGCTTCCATCGCTGTTTTCAGATCATCCACAAGTGTCTCCGCCATGGAGCGGAACACCATGATCTGCAGGCTCTTTGGCCCGAGCCGGGTGACCGAGGCCGCCATGTGCTTCAGCTCACATCGGACGGTATGGCCGCGTTTGAACACGGCGGGCCGCAAATCCACCGGGCAGAGCCGTGCCAACACCGCGTCGCCCTGCGCACCTTCCAGAAGCACCACAGCCCAGCCATCGCTCTGATCGGTCAGCGCGGCATGATCTGCCAGCGCAGGATCCGGCCGCACGCCGGACAGCAGCGCCAGCTCACGGCCAAACCAGATAATCCGCGCCCCGGCCTTGCTGTTGCTTCGGTTCGGCATCGGCCAGCGCAGCCCATGCGCGGCCGACAGCACTTCGGAGAGCGCGGCGTCTTGACCGGCATAGGGCGCGAGGGTGGTCATCTCCTCCAGCGTCGCCTCCCTCAGCGACAGATCCCCCACCTGCACAGGCAGCAGCCCCGCACAGGGCGATTTTGCAATCAGCTTAACCACGCGCACGCTCCCCCTCTGGATCAAAGAACACCGGCTCGACAATCTCGCAGAGCACGTCCAGCCCTGCCGTGTGATCCACCATGCGGATCGGATCGCCAATCCGGTCTGGACCGGCCTTTATCAGCGCCAGACCAATCATATGCCCCAAGGTCGGCGAATAGCAGACCGAGGTGACATAACCCTGATCATGTGGCCGGTCGACCGGATCCTCCGGGTCAAACAGATGCGCCCCGGCGGTCAGCTGCTGCACCGCGCCGGTGGGTCTGATCCCGACCAGCCGCATACGCGCCTTGGCGACCAACCCCTCGCGCAGGGCCATCGCGCGACCGACACAGGGTTTGCCGGAGCGGAGCATCCCACCGAACCCCAGATCATGCAGCGTCGCGGTGCCGTTGATCTCGGCATGGGTCAGAAACCCTTTTTCAATGCGCAGCACATTCAATGCCTCCAGCCCATAGGCCCCACCGCCAAGCGCTTCCGCCCGGCGCAGCAATTCGCCAAACAAGCTCTCGCCATAGCGCGCAGGAACCGCCAGCTCATAGGCCTCCTCGCCCGAGAAAGAGATGCGGAACAGCCGCGCCGTGACCTCTCCCAGCGCCACTGCGCCACAGGCCATGAACGGCCAGTCCTCGCTAACAAATGCCGCGCCGAGGAGATCCTGCAACAGCCTCCGCGCCTTCGGGCCTGCGATGGAAAACTGCGCCCACTGCTCGGTCACAGAATGGATCCGCACGTCCCACTCCGGGTGCAGCGCCTGGCTCACGAATTCCAGATGCGCCATCACCTGCCCGGCCGCTGCGGTCGTCGTAGTCATCACATAGTGGTTTGGCGCCAGACAGGCGGTGGTGCCGTCATCCATGACAAACCCGTCTTCGCGCAGCATCAGCCCATAGCGCACCCGACCGGGTTGCAGCGTGGCAAACCCATTGGCATAGACATAGTCCAGTAACCGCGCGGCATCCGGCCCCTGAATGTCGATCTTGCCAAGGGTGGAGACATCCGCCACCCCAACCGCATTGCGCACATACCCGACCTCGCGATCGCAGGATTGCCGCCAGCTGGTTTCACCCTGTTTTGGAAAATAGCTGGCGCGATACCACAGCCCCACCTCCATCATATGCGCGCCCATATCCTCGGCCAGCGCATGGGATGTCAGCATCCGACGCGGCGCAAAGCCGTGATCCTGCACGCCTGCCCCCATCACCCCGATCGGCACCGGCACATATGGCGGGCGAAAGGTGGTGGTGCCGGTCTCGGGAATGCTGCGGCCCGTGGCCTCGGCCAGCACCGCCAGAGCCACCACATTGGAGCTCTTGCCCTGATCGGTGGCCATGCCTTGCGTGGTGTACCGCTTCATATGCTCGACCGAGCGGAAATTCTCGCGCCCCGCCTGACAGATGTCCTTGACCGTCACATCGTTCTGGAAATCCACCCAGGCCCGCCCGCGCCCCGGCACCGACCAAAGCGGCGTCACCCGGCAGGGCGCATCCTCGGCCTCCGGCAGCTCCACGGGCACAGCGCGCCTGCCCAGCGCCTCCAGCGCGCGTGCGCCCGCCTCCGCCCCATCCCGCAAGGCCGCCGCAGTGGAGAAAGCTCCGCCACAGGCCCCGGCAACCGCCAGCCCCGGCACCGCGCCCTCCTGCGGCACAAAACAGGCCAGATCGCGCCGCCAGCGCGGCCGCCCGTTCAGGTGACAGGTCAGATGCAGCGTCGGATTCCAGCCACCGGACATGGCCAGACAGTCGGTCTGCAGCTTTTCCTCCCCCGCAACGGAGCGCAGCGTCAGGCTTTCCAGTCGCTGACGGCCTGAGGCATTGCAGACCTGAGCGCCCCGGATCACCCGGAACTCATCGCTCTGTGGTGCGTCATGGCGGCTGTCGATGACCGCCGCAACATGAACACCCGCCGCCGCCAGATCCCGTGCCGTCCGATGAGCATCGTCATTGTTGGCAAACACCGTCACCCGCTCTCCGGGCGCCACCCCCCACCGATTGAGGTAGCTTCGCACCGCACCTGCCATCATGATGCCGGGTCGGTCGTTATTGGCAAAGGCCACCGGCCGCTCCAGCGCGCCGGATGCCAGGATCGCGCGTTTTGCCACCAGCCGCCAGAAACAGCTGCGCGCAGCCTTGCCGGACCCGGCAGCTGTGGTTTCAAGCGCACCATAGGTGCCCTGATCATAGACCCCGGTCACCGTGGTCGAGGCCATGCGCCGCACATTGTCCAGACTGTCCAGCTCCGCAACCACAGCCGCCACCCAGTCCCGTGCAGGCTGCCCTGCGATGGTCTCGCGCTCGCTCAGCAGGCGACCACCGGGCGCGCTATCTTCGTCACAAAGGATCACATCCGCACCACCCCGCGCCGCCGTCAGCGCCGCCATCAGACCCGCAGGTCCTGCGCCGATGACCAGAAGATCACAGAACCCAAATGCCTTTTCGTAGGTCCCGTCATCCGGCGCCCCGGACAACGCCCCCAGCCCTGCTGCACGACGAATGACCGGCTCGTAGATCTTTTCCCAGAAGACCGCAGGCCACATGAAGGTCTTGTAGTAGAACCCCGCGCCCAGAAACGAGGCCGCCAGATCATTGACGGCCATCACATCAAAGCCCACCGAGGGCCAGCAGTTCTGGCTCCGCGCCGCCAACCCCTGGTAAACCGGCAGGGTGGTGGCGCGCAGATTGGGTTCCTGCGCCGCCCCCTCGCCCAGGGTAACCAGCGCATTGGGCTCCTCACTGCCCGCGGTCAGAATGCCGCGTGGCCGATGATATTTGAACGAGCGCCCGACAAGGTGAATGTCATTGGCCAACAGAGCCGCCGCCAGCGGCTCACCTTCATGCCCCCGCAACACACGCCCATTGAAACTGAAATCGACCTCGCGCGGCTCTGCCATGCCGCCCCAACCTGCAACCCGCATCAGCCCGCCTCCCCGGTTGCCGCAGGCGCGGCGGCGAGCATCTCGTGATTTGAGGTGTCGCGCCGCACCCTGATCCAGCTGCCACAGCCGTGCTGATGATACCACCATTCCTCCAGCGGGCCTGCCGGGTTGAGCCGCAGATGGACATGAGCATGCCAGACCTCGAGGGGCGCGCCCTCCTCCGGCGCCTCCAGCACCGCCCCGCGATAATAGAACTCGCGACGATCACGCTCACCGCAGAGCGGACAGGTAATCCTCATGACGGGCGCCCTTTCACCTTTCCAGAAATACTCAAATACGCCGTCACGCCAGCCACTACGCCGGCGCGGACCACGCGACGGTCAATGCAGGTTATGCTGCGCACCGGTCGCCTCCTCATCCATCAGGCCTCGACCGGTCTCAAACCGGTCCAGCCGGAACGCTGCCGCCGCCTGATGCGGGCGATCCGTGGCGATCAGATGCGCATAACACTGCCCCGAGGCAGGGGTTGCCTTGAAGCCGCCATAACACCAGCCCGCATTGAGATAGAGACCCTCAATCGGCGTGCGATCAATGATCGGCGATCCGTCCGGCGTCATATCCATGATTCCGCCCCAGCTGCGCAGCAGCCGCGCCTTGCCGATGGCCGGCAGCATCGCCATGCAGGCCTCCATCGTGTGTTCCACCATCGGCAGATTGCCCCGCGCCGCATAAGAGGCATAGAGGTCGAGATAGCTGCCAAACACCAGCCCCCCCTTGTCGGACTGGCTGATATAGAGATGCCCCTCCGCAAAGGTGATGACGTGGTCGATAATCGGCTTCAGCCCTTCGGAGACAAAGGCCTGGAGCACATGGCTCTCGATCGGCAGGGTCAGCCCCGCCATGGCCGCTACCTGGCTGGAGCGCCCGGCGGCGGCCATCGCAACCTTGCCCGCGCGGATCAGACCACGGGGGGTTTCCACCCCGATGACCTTGCCGCCCTCGGTCCGAATGCCGGTGACCTCGCAATTCTGCAGGATATCGACACCGCGCTGATCCGCCCCCCGCGCAAAGCCCCAGGCGACCGCATCATGGCGCGCCGTGCCCGCCCGCCGCTGCAACAGCGCCCCCTGGATGGGAAACCGGTTATTGTCATAGTTCAGCAGCGGCACCATTTCGCGCAGCTGGTCACGGGACAGGATCTCGGCATCATCGCCCTGATTGATGATCGCATTCGCCCGCCGCACCGCGCTGTCGCGCTGCGCGTCATTGTGGAACACGTTCAGGATCCCACGCTGCGACATCATCGCATTGTAGTTCAGGTCCTGCTCCAGCCCCTCCCAGAGCTTCAACGAATGAGAGTAGAACTCCGAATTGCCGGGCAGATAGTAATTCGCCCGCACGATGGTGGTGTTCCGTCCGACATTGCCACCGCCGATATAACCGCGCTCCAGCACGGCGATATTGCGCATCCCATGGTCCTTGGCCAGGTAATAGGCCGTGGCCAGCCCGTGACCACCGCCGCCGATGATCACCGCATCATATTCGGGTTTGGGATCCGGATCGCGCCAATGGGCCTGCCAGCCCCGGTTGCCTGTTAGCCCTTCGCGCAGCACACGCCAGCCAGAAAATCGCATCCCCGCTCCCCCCTTTGTATCCCGGTTGATCCCCCGGTCGTCCGCAGGCCAGGCCACCTGCACCCGCGGTGATCTCATGCCAGCCGCCGCGCCCTCTTGGGCGACAGTCTGGCGCGTTCCGCATCCCGATACCAGCCCTGATGCACCGATTGGCCCGCGCCCTGTTCCCGGTTCCAGCCCTGGCCGGGACACCCGTGCCGACCGGCGCTGCACCTGCCCTGATCCGCCCTGGCAAACGACACCGCCCGCTATCAGCAGCACATTCAATACACATGTGTCCAGAGCAAAGAAGCCAGCATTGCCGGATCGCGCCTCGGACCTGGCCAGCGGGCCGCCTTGATCGCAGCGCTACTGCTTTATCGGGGTTTCCTAAGGGCATCGGCGGCATTCCAACGCGTCGCAGCGGACATCCAAAACGCAAGAAACCCCGCCAAGCTGGCGAGGTTTCCTGTAGGTCGGGCGCAAAACCGCGTCAGCGCCCGGTGTGTTTGCGGGGACCCGATCCGGTTCGGGTCCTTCGCGTGACGATCAAAGCCCCTTGGCGCGGTAGCTCTTGGCGACCTTGTCGATGGACACCAGATAAGCGGCGGTGCGCAGATCGGTGACATCGTCGCGGCCATGCCAGACCTCGCGCATGGACTGATAAGCCGTGCGCATAGTGTCATCGAGCCCCGACCGCACCAGCTCCAGCTCATCGGCGCCCCGCAGGTAGCGTTCCTTGAACTTCGGATCCAGCGTCCAGGTCTTGCCCAGGCTTTCCGACAGCGCTTCCAGCTCATCCACGACCAGCTGATGGCGTGCCTCTTCCTGGCGGCGCTGCATCCGGCCAAAACGGATATGGCTGAGGTTCTTCACCCACTCGAAGTAGGAAACCGTCACACCACCCGCGTTGGCATACATGTCGGGAATGATCACCACGCCCTTCTTGCGCAGGATCTCGTCAGCGCCCGCAGTGATTGGACCGTTGGCCGCCTCGATGATCAGGTTCGCTTTCACGTTTGCCGCGTTGGAGAGGTTGATCACCCCTTCCAGCGCCGCCGGAATCAGGATGTCACAGGCCTCCTCCAGCAGAACCGCGCCGTTTTCGACGTAGCGGGCATCCGGGTAACCGGTGACGCCGCCATGGTTGGCAATCCAATGGGACACCGCTTCGATGTCCAGACCGTTTTCATCGACCAGACCGCCATCGCGTTCGATCACTGCGGTGATTTTGGCACCGTCTTCGGACATCAGGAACTTTGCCGCGTGGTAGCCCACGTTGCCCAGACCCTGAACAATGACCCGCTTGCCGTCCAGCTTCCCTTCGAGACCGGCCGCAGCCACGTCCTCGGGGTTGCGGAAAAACTCGCGCAGAGCGTATTGCACGCCACGGCCGGTGGCCTCCACACGGCCGGCAATCCCGCCGGCATTCAGCGGCTTGCCGGTAACACAGGCCTTGGCGTTGATGTCGGTGGTGTTCATCCGCGCATATTGGTCGGCGATCCAGGCCATCTCGCGTTCGCCGGTGCCCATATCAGGGGCAGGAACGTTCTGCGACGGGTTGATCAGGTCGCGCTTGGCCAGCTCATAGGCAAAACGGCGGGTGATGAGTTCAAGCTCATGTTCTTCATACTGGCGCGGATCAATGCAGAGCCCGCCCTTCGAGCCGCCAAACGGCGCTTCGACCAGCGCACATTTATAGGTCATCAGCGCCGCCAGCGCCTCAACCTCATCCTGGTTCACTCCCATCGAATAGCGGATACCGCCTTTGACGGGTTCCATATGTTCGGAATGAACCGAGCGATAGCCGGTGAAGGTCTGGATGCCTCCACGCAGGCGAACGCCAAAACGCACCGTATAGGTCGCGTTGCAAACCCTGATTTTCTCTTCCAGGCCTGGTGGCAGGTCCATCAGGGCAACTGCCCTGTTGAACATCAGGTCCACACTCTGGCGAAAACTGGGTTCTGTTGCACTGCTCATCAGGCTGTACTCCGTGCTTCTGCGTCGACTCAGTGAGATAGTGTTCGGACACTATGACTCTTGGATTAAGAAGGTGCGACCTTTTTGACCATTCTCATGCAAAAAGATTTATTTTTAGGCAATTTGAAAACAGTGGGCATTTGACTGAGTCGCCTCTGGCTCGCAGCTACCGTCGATTTGTTCGCAGCGCCCGAACAACCGGCGCGCCGAGACCTCATTGGGCCTGGAATTGACGACAATTCGCGCGATTTGGTCCGGTATACGCCCCAATTCCGCCACCTTCATAAAGCATTAATAAGTGTGAAATTCCATTTCTGATGGCGCTGTGCCGGGGGGTTAAGCGGCTGGGGGTTCGACTTATGACTACGCGTTTTGACAAGATATCCATCGCGGCTCGAAAGGCCTGCCTGACCGCCTGTGTCCGTGGCGATGCGCGGCTGCGGGCGTTCCGCGCGGATGAATCGGGCGTGCTGCTGAAACCCATGGTGGGATTTCTGCTGTCGATGCTGGCCGTCGGCGGGATCGGCGTCGATCTGATGCGCATGGAGCGCGACCGGACCATCCTGCAATATACGCTCGACCGTGCGGTTCTGGCAGCAGCTGACCTCGATCAGCCACTGCCGCCTGCAGTGGTTGTTCAGGATTATCTCAACAAGGCCGGGCTGAACAAATATTACACCCCACCGGTGGCCGAAACCGGGATCGGTTTCAAAAAGGTGCAGAGCACCATCGACACCACATTTGAAACCCATATGCTGAAATTCTCCAGCGGTCAGGACATGCCTCTCTACGCGACCTCGCGCGCAGAAGAGAGCATTGACGGGCTGGAGATTTCACTGGTGCTGGATGTCTCCGGCTCGATGAACTCCAACAGCCGCCTGACCAACCTCAAGGTTGCGGCCAAAGACTTCATCGACACGATGGTCGCCAATACCATCGACAACAAGATGTCGATCTCGATCATCCCCTACGCCACTCAGGTCAGCCTCCCGGCGGATTTGATGGACCAATACACAACGACCGATGAACACGAATACTCCAACTGTGTGAATTTCACCGGCGCCCATTTCCAGAGCACCGCCCTGTCGACCGGGATCGAGCTGCAGCGCACAATGCACTTCAGCCCATGGTCCAGCGGTGATTACCGTCGCAGCTCGGACCTCGTCGCAAGCCCCGTCTGCGAAGATCGCGCAGACCGCGAGACGCTGCCGCTCCAGAAAGATGCAAACACACTGAAAACCTTCATCGACAACCTCTACGCAAGAGGCAATACGTCGATTGACGTCGGTATGAAATGGGGGACCGCCCTGCTCGATCCCTCCGCCCGCCCGGCCATCAGCGCGCTGGCCTCGGGGGGCGCTTCTATGGTTCCGGCAACCTTTGCCAACCGGCCTGCGAATTTCAACGACAGTGAAACCGTCAAGGTCATCGTCCTGATGACCGACGGTCAGAACACTGCGCAGTATTATGTGGAGCAGGATCACCGTGAGGGGCCATCCGACGTCTGGTACAATTCGGCGGCGACCGGATCCAATCCGCGCTATTCGCTCTATGACCCGCAGCGCGACAAATACTGGTGGGATCGCCTCAACCGCTGGGAAGACCACGCCTATGGTCAGGGCAGCTACCGCAAATGCGACAGCTATAGCTGCTGGTGGCAGGACGAACAGGGCGAGCCTGCCAATGTGCAACGGCTGAGCTACGCTGATCTCTTTGCCGACACGTCGCTGAAGTATCTCTATTCCAACCTCTATGGCGACTGGATGGGGCAGTCCTCGGCGCGCAGCGTCTGGTACTATGGTGTCTATGACTACTGGAACACCAGCGTCAAAAACGCCCGCACCAGCGCCATCTGCACCGCTGCCAAGAACCAGGGCATCGTGGTCTATACCATCGGCTTTGAAGCGCCCAGCGGCGGCACTGCGGTGCTGAAGGACTGTGCCAGCTCGGATGCCCATCACTTTGACGTCAACGGGCTGGAGATCAACGACGCTTTTGCCTCGATCGCCACGTCGATCCGCCAGCTGAGGCTGACCCAATGACCTGTCACCTCCCGCATAAGGGCCTCCATCGGCTGCGCCGGTCGCTGCGCCTGTTTCGCGATCGCGAAGACGGCAATGCCACGGTTGAATTTGCAATCGTGATCCCGGCCTTTCTGTTCCTGCTGATGAATACGGTGGAACTGGGCATGATCACCATCCAGCAGTCGATGCTGGAGCGGGCGCTGGATCAGACCGTGCGCGGCCTGCGCCTGTCGACCGGCGTGCCCAAACAGCACAATGAAATCCGCGATGAGGTCTGTAGCCGGTCCGGGTTTATTCGCGACTGCGGCTCATCGCTCAGGCTGGAAATGGTCCAGGTCGACCCCTACGCCTGGATGCCCGTCGATCCCGAGCCCGATTGCATCAACCGGGTCGAGGACGTGCAGCCGGTCCGAACCTTCGTGACAGGGGCGTCAAACGAGCTGATGTTCATCCGCGCCTGCATGGCGTTCAAACCGGTCTTTCCCCACTGGGGCCTGGCCGATGACATGGACAATGATGCCGACGGCCGAATCCGCCTCTATGCGACCTCCGCCTTTGTTCAGGAGCCTCGGTAAGCCATGTTGACCAATATCCGCGCCCTGTTTCGCCGCTACAAGCGAGAGACCGACGGTTCCGTCTCGGTGGAATTCGCCTTTTACATGCCGCTGCTGCTCGGTGTCTTTGCGGCGATCTACACCTATTTCGATGCTTTCCGGCAGGAAGGTGTGAACCTCAAGGCCGCCTATACGATCTCAGACCTCATCTCGCGGGAGACCTCCACGCTCAACGAGGACTATATCGACAGTATGCACGAGCTGGCCAAGCTGCTGATCCGCGTGGATTCGTCGATCTCCCTGCGAATTTCGGTGATCCGCTGGGACGAGACGGACAACCGCTACTACGTTGACTGGTCCAAGGTGCGCGGCGGACAGTTCGCGGAATGGCAGGACGCCACGATCCAGCAGGTAAAAGCCAACCTGCCAAACATGCCCGATCAGGAGCGGGTCATTCTGGTGGAAACCCGCAACGACATCGACCCTGCGTTCAACATCGGCCTGCCAGCCATGGACATCGAGAATTTCGTCTTCACCCGACCCCGCTTTGCACCACAGGTAAAATTCGAAGGTCAGGATGGCAGCGGCGGCGGCCATGACGACAGCACACCGCCAACAGACTGACACCCTACGGACCACCCAAGAGTGGATCGAACAACAAAGGCGCCTCCGGTATCGGTGGCGCCTTACTATGTTCATCGAACAAATTCGGTCTCAGACCTGTGGTTGTCCCGCCTCACGCCGTGCAATCATGATGGCGAGGATCTCGGCCATGGATTTGCTCTGCGCCCCCGGCGTCACACCCCCAATGCCAATGCGATGTCCCAACCGCCACCAAAGCCCGGGCCGCCAGCTGCGGTCGCCCTTTGAGGCGGTGCGGATCAGAAACCCGTTTGACGGCTTGAACGCAAATACGCCGCGGTCCACCGCGACGACATCTGCGACCTCGGCGATCACTGCCCCGTCAGAGCTACGCAGCACCTGTTCTGTCAGCTCGATCCGCAACGCTGTCGCCTGCCACAGACGCATCGCCAGCCACAGGCAGAAACCGCCGATGGCCAGCAGGAACACCAGCCAATGCGCGGCAGGCGGCGTGGCCAGTGCAACATAGATCACCAGCGCCCCCACCACGACCAGCATCACTGTCGCCAGCAGCCGTCGCGGCGCCGAGGCATTGACGGTTGCCAAAATCTCATCGCTCATCTCGCCCGATCCAGTCATCTCGCCCATCACCTGCTCCCTCAGCCTGTTTGTCGCACCCCGCCTGCATCATGGGGTCGGTCCGGGCGGATGTACCCTGATTGCGTCTGACCGCATAGCCCCCCTGTTGTCGCGGCACCGCTGCACCAGGGGCCGTGCCGCATGCGGCTGTGCGCTCCCGCACATCAGCCGTTAACCGGAAGGGCTTTTCGACACACTCGCACAGGCCTATTTATGACGGAGCAATCAGCAACCGGAGACCCGCCATGTCGATCCGCCCTATCCTAGAGACCCGCCCCGCCACTCCGGCGCTGGAGGGCGCAGGCGTCAAACTGCATCGCGCTTTTGGCTTCCACGACCCCAGTGAACTGGACCCGTTCCTGCTGTTTGACGACTTCCGCAATGACCACCCTGCGGATTTCGAAGCGGGGTTTCCCTGGCATCCGCACCGCGGGATCGAGACCATCACCTATGTTCTGGACGGCACCGTTCAGCACGGCGACTCGCTCGGCAACAACGGTGTCCTGGGCGCAGGTGACGTGCAGTGGATGACCGCAGGGTCAGGCATCCTGCATCAGGAAATGCCAAAGGGCAACGCAAAGGGTCAGATGCACGGCTTCCAGCTCTGGGGCAATCTTCCCGCCAGCCAGAAGATGACGGCGCCGCGCTATCAGGACATCACCGCCAAGGACATTCCCGAGGTCATCGACGATGACGGCACCCGCGTAAAGGTCATCGTGGGCGAGTTCTGGGGCAAGCGCGGCCCGGTGGATGGCATTGCCGCCGACCCGCAGTATCTGGATGTCTCGGTGCCGCCCGGCGTGAAAAAGACCTTCTCCATCGACACCTATCGACGGGCCTTTGCCTATGTCTTTGCCGGTCAGGGCGCTTTTGTCGATGCGGCCCCGCCACAGGGGGTCCTGCTGGAAAAAGAGGTCGCAGGCGAAGAGCTGCATATCCGCGACATGTCAGGCGATCGCACATTGGTGCGTTTTGGCAGCGGCGAGGAAATTACCGTGCAGGCAGGCCCCGATGGCCTACGCTTCCTGCTGATCTCAGGCGCGCCGATCGAGGAACCCGTGGCCTGGCACGGCCCGATCGTGATGAACACCCAGGAAGAGCTGCGGCAGGCCTTCAGGGATCTGCGCAACGGCAGCTTTATCCGTCCGGCGCATTAGACCTCAAACATCACCGCCCCGGCGGGTGCGGCGTCAACAGCGCCGCGCCCGCTGTCGGGCTGTCAGGCGCGCACGGATTTCTGCACCATATCCCAGTAAATCGCCTCGACCTCATCCAGCGACAGACGTCCACCGCTGCGATACCAGGTCATCACACCGTTCAGCATCGCAATCACCGCCAGCGTCGCGATCTTGGTATCGGGGATGTGAAACACCCCCAGCCGCACGCCATCCTTCAGGATGGTCTCCAGCGTATTTTCATATTCGCGGCGCAGGGATTCGATGGCAGCGAAATTGTCCTCTGACAGGTTTCTCAGCTCCATATAGGCGATGAACACCGCATCGGGCCGTTCCAGGTGAAAGCGAATGTGAAACCGGGTAAAGGCCTCAAGCCGCGCCACCACATGGTCCTCGGCACTGCCGGTTGTAACCGCCTGATCGGGGCTGCGCTGATCCCGCCAGGCCTGCAACAGCTCGGTCATGTGACCTTCCATCAGGCTGAACAGCAGGCTCTGCTTGTCTGGCGTATAGTTATAGAGCGCCCCCGCCTGCACCCCGACTTCTGATGCGATCTGGCGCATTGAAACAGCCGCATACCCATGCTGGGCAAACAGCTGCAGGGCGGCGGCACGGATGCGTGGGCCTGTGATATCGGAATGTGAACCTTGGGTACGTGCCATGCCTCAACAATATCTGAACAGATGTTCAGATAAAAGCCCCACTTGTGCCTTTTCACCAATATGTGCATCAAGGGAACAGCGAACAAGGATGGTTTTGATGCAGTTGACCGCAGAGCCCGAGAACCGGCCGCAGATGCCCGCAACTGATGACGAGCGGGCGGCATGGATCAGCAACGGGACCACCATGCGCCTGACCTTGCTGACCGCGGCCGTGCTGCTCTGCGGCTGCGCGCGGGTGCCGGAGCTGGAAGACCGGCTGACCCCAGACCTGCGCGGTGCCGATTATCCGGCCCTTGTTCCGCTGGAGCAGGCCCTGAACCCCGAGACGCCCCCCGCCAAGGAGAGCAAAGCGCTCGAGCAGACGCTGGAGGCCCGCGCTGCCCGCCTTCAGGCCCGCGCCGATGCGCTGCGGGCAGCCCAGCCCTAAGCGACACCTGCCTTGGGCGCCGGTCGAGATGCCCCTGCGCGTGGATCCTGCGCGCTGGTCCCAGCCCCTGCTGATCCGTCTCATGCGGCTGCATTGCTGCCGCCAAAACCCGCTCTTCGGAATTGTCCGCCCGGAGCCGCCGCTGCCGTTGCACCGCTGCGCCGAACCCGCTAAGGCGGGGAGACGTCTTTCGGAATTAAAGGATCCCCAGCTATGACAGAGCCGCTTCGCCTTGGTATCGCAGGTTTGGGCACGGTTGGCACCGGCGTGGTCAAGATCGTCCGTCGGCAGGCGGCCATGCTGGAGGCCCGCACCGGACGCCGCATCGAGATCACCGCGGTTTCGGCGCGCGACGCAAGCAAGGATCGCGGCGTCCCGCTCGGCGACTACGCCTGGGAAACCGATCCCGTGGCGCTGGCAACCCGCGACGATGTGGATGTCTTTGTCGAGCTGATGGGCGGCCATGAAGGCGCCGCAAAAGCCGCCACCGAGGCCGCGCTGGCTGCGGGCAAGGATGTGGTCACCGCCAATAAGGCGCTCCTGGCGATCCACGGTCAGGCTTTGGCCGAACAGGCCGAGGCCGCAGGCCGCGTGATCCGTTTCGAGGCCGCTGTGGCCGGTGGCATTCCGGTGATCAAATCCCTGACCGAAGGTCTGGCCGGTAATCAGATCACCCGCGTCATGGGCGTGATGAACGGCACCTGCAACTACATCCTGACCCAGATGGAAGCCACCGGTCAGGGCTACAATGCCCTGTTCGAGGAATGCGGCCGCCTGGGCTACCTTGAGGCCGATCCGAACCTTGATGTGGGCGGCATTGATGCTGGGCACAAGCTTGCGATCCTTTCGGCCATCGCCTTTGGCACCAAGCCCGCCTTCGACGACGTGCAGCTGGAAGGCATCCAGCGCATCAGCCTGGATGATATCCGCCACGCCGCCGACATGGGCTACCGCATCAAGCTTCTTGGCGTTGCACAGCGCACCGGGCGTGGGTTGGAACAGCGCATGACCCCCTGTCTGGTGCCGGCGGATTCACCGCTTGGCCAGCTGGAAGGCGGCACCAATATGGTCGTGATCGAAGGTGACGCAGTTGAACAGATCGTTCTGCGCGGCCCCGGCGCCGGCGAGGGCCCAACCGCCAGCGCGGTCCTGGGCGATATCTGCGATCTGGCCCGTGGCACTCGTCTGGCCACCTTTGGTCAGCCTGCCACCTCGCTGGAGGATGCCCCCGCCGCCCGCACCAGCCTGGCCGCACCGCATTACCTGCGCCTGGCGCTGCTGGACAAACCCGGCGCGCTGGCCAAGGTGGCGGCGGCCCTCGGCAATGCCGGCATCTCGATCGACCGGATGCGCCAATACGGCCATACCGAACCGACCGCTCCTGTGCTGATCGTCACCCACAAATGCACCTCCAGCACCCTGCAGACCGCGCTGGAAGACCTCGCCAAGACCGATGTGGTGGCAAGCGAACCCGTTGCCCTGCGGATTGAAGAGGTCTGACAGGCCCAAACGCAGAAAAACAACGGTAGCGGCGCCGATTGCAGCGCGCCGTTACCGCCAACTGCCCTTGCCCGCGCTGCCAGATGCAGGGTATGCGACGGCACCGACCCGGGATTGAGATAGGACATTGGCTATGACTTCTGACACCAACGACGCCGCATTCAACGACCGCCTGCTGTCGCTCGGCCTGGCCCGTGTGGCCGAACAGGCCGCTCTGGCCTCGGCACCGCTGATCGGCCGCGGCGATGAGAAAGCCGCCGATCAGGCCGCCGTCAACGCCATGCGCGAGCAGCTGAACCTGCTGGACATCGCAGGTGTCGTGGTCATCGGCGAAGGCGAGCGTGACGAGGCGCCGATGCTTTATATCGGCGAGGAAGTCGGCACCGGCAATGGCCCCGGCGTCGATATCGCTCTGGACCCGCTGGAAGGCACCACGCTGACCGCCAAGGACATGCCCAATGCGCTGACCGTCATTGCCATGGGACCGCGCGGCTCCATGCTACACGCACCTGACACCTATATGGACAAGCTGGCTGTCGGCCCGGGCCTGCCCGAGAATGTCGTCTCCCTCGACATGAGCCCGCGTGAACGGGTCGAAGCCCTCGCCAAGGCCAAGAACTGCGCGCCCGGCGACATCACCGTCTGCATTCTGGAACGGCCGCGTCATGAGGCCATGATCGCCGAGGTCCGCGAAACCGGGGCCTCGATCCGCCTGATCACCGATGGCGACGTTGCGGGCGTCATGCATTGCGCCGAAAGCGAGATCACCGGCATCGACATGTATATGGGCCAGGGTGGCGCGCCTGAGGGCGTGCTGGCCGCCGCTGCGCTGAAATGTATGGGCGGGCAGATCTTTGGCCGTCTTCTTTTCCGCAACGACGATGAGAAAGCCCGCGCCGCCAAGGCTGGCATCACCGATCTGGACCGGGTCTACAGCCGTGATGAAATGGTGACCAGCGATGTGATCTTTGCCGCGACCGGCGTCACCGGCGGTTCGCTGCTGCCGTCGATCAAGCGCCAGCCGGGCTGGGTTGAGACCACCACCTTGCTGATGCGATCCAAGACAGGCTCGGTGCGCCGGATGAGCTATCGCACTCCGCTGAGCGCGCATCAGTAAGCTCTGACCGTGCGGCTTGCAGCACCGGTCGGGATTTGAGTATTTGAAGAAAGGTGAAAGGCCGGGTCCGCGCAGATCCGGCCTTTACCATGGTCAGCCCCGGTATCGGACTAGGGGCGGGCACGCAGAAAGGGGCGCAGATATGAACTTTCTGGGAGTTGAGACCTCGCTCACCGGTCGTCGCTGGATCGGTCCCGACGTGGACACCGCCCGCGCCGCCGAGATGATGGAACAGCAGACCGCCCTGCCCCCGGCCGTCTGTCAGGTGCTGGCCCGGCGCGGCGTCCCGGCGCATGAGGCCAGCGGCTTTCTGACCCCGCAGCTGAAGGAGCTGCTGCCGGACCCGCGCCGGATGAAAGATATGGAAAAGGCCGCCGCCCGGTTTCTGCAGGCGGTGGAGCGGCGCGAGCGGATTGCGGTCTTTGCCGATTATGATGTGGATGGCGGGTCTTCTGCCGCACTGCTTCTGGTCTGGCTGAACCAGGTCGGCCTGAGCGCCACGCTCTATGTCCCGGACCGCATCGACGAAGGCTATGGCCCCAATGACGAGGCGATGGCCGCCCTGGCGCGGGATCACGATCTGATCGTCTGCGTCGATTGCGGCACGCTGTCTCACGGCCCGATTGCCGCCGCCAAAGGCGCCGATGTGGTGGTTCTGGACCACCATCTGGGCGGTGAAACTCTTCCCGACTGCGTGGCGGTGGTGAACCCCAACCGTCAGGATGAGGACGGCGATCTGGGCTATTTCTGCGCCGCGGGTGTGGTGTTCCTGATGCTGGTCGAGCTGCGCCGCCAGATGCGCAACAAGGGACTTGGCACCGGGCCGGACCTGATGGCGCTGCTGGATCTGGTGGCGCTGGCCACCGTTGCGGACGTGGCGCCGCTGATCGAGGCCAACCGGGCGCTGGTCCGTCAGGGGTTGAAGGTGATGGCCGCCCGCCAGCGCCCCGGCCTGGTGGCGCTGGCCGATGTCTCGCGGATGGATTCGGCCCCTTCGACCTATCACCTCGGCTTCCTGCTTGGGCCTCGGGTCAATGCAGGTGGCCGCATCGGCAAGGCCGATCTGGGCGCGCGCCTGCTGGCGACCACGAATCCTGCCGAGGCCGAGGCAATCGCGGCCCGGCTGGATGAGCTGAACACCGAGCGTCGTGATATTGAAAACGCCGTTCGCGCCGCGGCGCTGGAACAGGCTGAGGCGCGCGGACTGGATGCACCGCTGGTCTGGGCCGCAGGCGAGGGCTGGCATCCAGGCGTTGTCGGCATTGTCGCCTCGCGCCTGAAAGAGGCCGCAGGTCGCCCCGCCATTGTCATCGGCCTTGACGGCGACGAGGGCAAGGGGTCGGGCCGCTCTGTCAGCGGCATCGACCTTGGCGCCTCGATCCAGCGGGTCGCCGCCGAAGGGCTGCTGATCAAGGGCGGCGGTCACAAGATGGCCGCTGGTCTGACTGTCGCGCGCGACCAGCTGGAGCCCGCCATGGCACGGCTGAGCGAGCTGCTGGCGAAGCAAGGTGCCGGTGATCTGGGGCCCAGCGACCTGAAGCTCGACGGAATGCTGATGCCGGGCGCCGCCACGGTATCGCTGATCGAACAGATTGAACAGGCGGGCCCCTTCGGCGCGGGCGCACCGGCCCCGCGCTACGGGTTCCCCGATCTGCAGGTACGCTTTGCCAAACGGGTTGGTGAAAGCCATCTGAAACTCTCGCTCAGCGACGGGCTGAGCAGCGGGATTGACGCCATCTGCTTTGGTGCCTTTGACACTCCATTGGGACAGCGCCTGCTGGACCACGGCGGCGCGCGGTTCCATTTTGCCGGGCGCCTTGAAATCAACACCTGGGGCGGCCGACAGTCGGTGCAGCTGCGACTGGAGGATGCGGCAGAGGCCTGACCGCGCGCCGCCAGCAGAGCCAGGGAGAGCACAACAATCTCCAGCTTTTGGCGGGGACAAAATAAATCGCGATGCCGGTGTTTTTTGGCTTGCGGCTTCCGGCCTGAGCCACTAAATACCCGCTCACACCAAGTGGCCCGTTCGTCTATCGGTTAGGACGCCAGGTTTTCAACCTGGAAAGAGGGGTTCGATTCCCCTACGGGCTGCCACTTTTCCTCCCCTTGCATATCCCTGCTGATCGTGACGCCCCTGTTGCCTTTTGCGCATCTGCGTGGCCTGCCTGCGGGTCTCCCGCCGTCATGTTCCCTTGCAACACCGGCAAACGGCCCGTTCGAATAAATCCGAAAAGCTCTGATTATATTCTGAGGTTTTTCAGAAGCTTGCAGAGATTTTTGCGATTTGGAAAAAAACTGGTCTTCTTGTGAAAATCCCTCTTGCACCGGGGCAGCGTACTCAGTAAACACCCCCTCACAGACCAAGTGGCCCGTTCGTCTATCGGTTAGGACGCCAGGTTTTCAACCTGGAAAGAGGGGTTCGATTCCCCTACGGGCTGCCACTGTATCTCCCCCGATTTTGCTTCGAGATGCCTACGCGCTTGAGATCCGATTGGTCCTGTTGGTGGGTTCAAAGGGTATCCGGGTCTCGAATATATCACCCGTTTTCCCCGCAGATGCTGAGCCCCTGCGCAACGGGTGATCTGGCAAATCCATCTGAAAAACTGCCTCCGATGCGCCTCCAGCGACGTCTGCCGATGAGACAGGTCCAACTCGCCGGTCGCGAAATCAGGCCGCAGGGAGCATCAGACGCCTGAAGGCCGCGCGCAGGTCGCGCCGCCCCGGAACAGCCGCTTAAATCGGCTTGACGGTGTCTTTGTCTTCCATACCCGGCTGGTAAAAGAAATGGCGCGCGCGCCCGGCGTTTTTCGCCGCATAGAGCGCCACATCGGCCTGATTGAGCAGTGTCGCGGCATCCAGCCCGGCAGAAAACATCGTAGAAAGCGCGGTGCCTGCGCTCGCCGAGATCTTGCAGGTCTTGTCACCAAAAGGGATCGGCTCTTCAATGCTGGCGATCAGACGGCGCGCGATGCCCGACAATTGGATCCGGTCAATAAGCCCCTCGAAGATCAGAACAAACTCATCCCCGCCGACCCGGGCAACGGTGTCGTTCTGGCGGGTACATTGCACCATAAGCTTTGCCACCCGCTGTAGCACGGTATCGCCGGCGGCGTGACCAAGCGTGTCGTTGACCTCTTTGAAGAAATCCAGATCCACATGCATCAACGAGAAATCCCGGCCCGAGGCAATCAGCCGGTTGAGGATATGATCCATCGCGCGGCGGTTCTTGACCCCGGTCAGTGTATCAGTGAAGGCCTGTTCCTCGGCGGCAATTTTTGCCCCCTGCAGGCGCAGGTTCAGCTGGCGTGACGCCTCCATCGCGGCCGATTTGGCCTCAACCAGATAGAGCATCTCGATGGTCAGATCGGTGGGGGAGAAATCGGCGCTGGTCAGGTCATAATCACGCACGGCCTCGAGCACGGAAATACCAAAAGACAGGTTGATGAACCCACCCTTCCCCTCTGGAAACGGTGCCAGAACCCCCTTCAGGCCGGTCTGCGGCGCATCGCGGAAATTCAGGTGCAGTTTGGCCCCTGCCGTCTTCATCAGATCCTCGGTCGAGCGCACCCGGCGCGGCCGCGCCAGATCAAAGATCCGAAAGAACCTGCTGCCAAGCCATTCCGTATCCGGGCGCAGCTTTCGCAGCGTCGGTCCGACCCCGGTAATCCGACCGTCATGGTTAATGACCACATGCATCGGGCAGATTTCATTGGCGATGGAGGAGATTTCCTGCATGCTCAGCATCATAGCGAATGGGCCCCAAGATCGAAGGCCCGGCCTTCGGCAAATTCGGTTTCGACCAATGTGATCGATATCACCTCGGCATTGTCCTGCGTGCCGGAGTGGTCAAGGAAGACCAGATCGCCGTAGTCATCCGCCATCGCCCGAAGCACGCCCATCAAAACATGGGCATAGCCCGGCAGACCCGGCTGGCAATGCAGTTCGAATTGCCCCGGTGCCTGTTCGATCAGTTCCAGTCCGGGCAGGTTCAGATCCGATACCGCAAGCCGCGCACGATCCGGCAGATCGTCCAGAGAATGCAGGAATTCCACATAGTTAACCCCGCCAAACCGCAGCAATCTGCGCAGCGACTCCAACTGCGGGTTCGACACCAGAAACGTGCCCATATCCTCAAGCATTTCAGGCAGCGGACGCCTCAGTAGCTCTTCGGCGGTGCGCAGCATGGTCTGGGATTGTTCATCCGTGTAGGTGAGCATGGCTTCGAACTCGCTGAAGCCGAGCTCTGCCGAATCCATAATCGCCTGCCAGCTCTCCGTTCCGAAGGTGGTGCTGACAAACGCCTGGAATGCCCTGTTGATCAGACCGTGCATCACTGGCCCCTTGCTACATGTCTCTACTTTTGGCCCAGCCTGGTTAATAAAGGGCCAACAACTAAAATTGCTACGGTTTTCCCTCAACCGTCGATCAGGGGGTTATCAGAACCTCCAAATCGCCCAATTTCAACGTATTTTGCCGCGCGGGCGAGATTTCGAAACGACCCGCCTGCGCCGCCGCCAGCAGGGCCTCGACCTGCGCTATGGTCTGCTCTGTCCGGGCCGCCTCTCCAAGCAGAACGCTGCCCAGCATCTCGGCCCCATCCGGGCCAAACCGCAGGGCCAGACTCTCAAGCTGGGCACCGTTGCGGCCCTCTCTGAACAACAGCAGCGCCTGATCATCGGCCGCATCAGCACTCACCCCGAGTGGCCCGCGAACCAGCACACATCCGGCGGCGCCATCCGGCAACAGCTGTTTGCAGCCCCGGATCCAGCGGACCAGCTGATAACGTCTCAGCCCCCTGAAATCCTCAGGAGTCGGCGCCGCTCCGGCTGGCTGCACCGGCATCACCTCCAGCAGGTCCCGGCGCAGATCATCGGTGACATCCTGCACATCCGCCGCCAGTTCCCAATAGGTCGCGGCACTGCGCGCCTCTTGCAGCCGGGTCGTCAGATCCGTGTTGCCCGAGGCCTCGGCATAGGCCGCCAGCTGCTCCAGCCCGTCGCGCCCGGCCGTCCCCCACCGATGCGCCATCTGCCACAGGGGCAATTCCGCCGCATCGGCCTCGCCCGCCAGCACCCGCGCCACCTGGCTCTTGGCGGCAATGCGCCCGGCATCCACAACCGGTGTCAGGATCAGGGCCAAGGCGGCCGCGGTCACCAGCGCAAGGCCAACAGCCGCCCGGCGCAGCCGACCGGGCCACCCTGACCCGCCAAAGACGGCACAGCCTGCATAGGCCAGCCCATGCAGCAGCAAGACCGCCGCGAACCACAGCGCATAGACCCGATCCGGGGTCCAGCCATATTGCCGCACGCGCATCAGCACCGCCCAGACGGCAAGTCCGGTCACCAGCATCAGCGCACCCGCCAGCAGGCGCGCGGCAGCCCCGTTGACCCCGCTCGGGTGCTGTTGCCAGGTCAGCGCCACGCAGACCAGCATCATCATCACAAGAGCCATCGCCATCAGGGTTCCCGCCGACGACAGCTGGCCAAAGGCGCTGGACAGCCCCTGCACAGGGATAGCGGCCAGGAACAGGCCGACCACCAGCGCCACCGGGATCAACAGCAGGCTGAGCAGCCGGAACAGCAGCTGAGGCGCGCCGCTGCCACCCAGATCCTGCACCACCGCCAGCCCCAGCCCAAAGACAGCGCCGCTCAGCATCAGCGCCAGCCAGTCGATCTCGGCGATATCCTCCAGCAGGGTGATGTTCACCAGATCAAGAAGCGCATGGGACAGGAATCCCAGGATCCAGAACACCAGAACAAACCCGGCGCCACAGGACAGGCGGAACAGCATCCCCCAGCTGGCCGACGACAGATCAGCAAAACCCATCCAGCGCCCCGGCTGCGACATCCGCAAAAGAACAAAGGGGCAGGCGATCGCCACCAGCACCACGGCCACCAGGACCAGAACTTCGTTGTCAAAGAGACCTGTTGCGACCTCGTACCGCGTTCCCGCCAGCAGCATCAGACCCGTGATCGGCAGCGCGATCCACAGCGCCCCCCGCAGCGCCCGCGCCAGCGATACCGGGCCAATCATCGCAAGCGCCGCACCGCAAAAGCTGCAGAGAAAGGCAAATACCGCCAGGAACCCGGCCTCCGGCAGGACCGTCTGATCCCAGGACCGCGCCAGCAGCCAGAAGGCAAACCCGCTGCCAGCCCCCAGCGCCACCATCGGCAAGCGGGCCCGTAGCAAGGTCGCGGTATCCGGATCAGTCATGGTTGCGATTCTCTCGTTAGACCGTCCTGATTTATACAATCGCATCAATTAATGGCAGAGGTCCGAACAGGCGAAACTTCCCCTCAACCGGGATTAGAAGTCCGTGGGGGCACCTCCCTCGGATTTTCGCCGCGCGACAAACTCCGCCAGCTCCTCGCGCAGAGCGGGATCCAGCGGCGGAGCCTCAAACCGGGCGATGATCTCCTTGAACAGGTTATGGGCGCGCTGCGGGGTCCAGATGGCGCCTGCTGCCTCCCAGGCCTCGTAATTGCGCCAGTCGCTCAGATAGGGCTGGTAAAACGCGGTGCTATAGCGGTCCTGAGTGTGCTGGATGCCAAAGAAATGGCCGTCGTTCCCGACCTCGCGAATGGCGTCCAACGCGATATCCTCAGGGCCGGTCCCAATGATCTCAGGCTGCATATAGCGCTGTATCTGCTGGAGAATTTCGCAATCCATGATGAATTTCTCGGGGCTGGCGATCAGCCCGCCTTCCAGCCAGCCCGCCGCGTGATAGACCATATTGGTGCCGGACTGCACCGCCGCCCAGAGCGAATTGGAGGTCTCCCACATCGCCTGCCCATCAGGCACATTCGCCGCGCAGACACCGGAGGATCGCATCGGCAGCCCATAGTAGCGCGCCATCTGCCCGGTCATCTGGGTCGAGCGCATATATTCCGGCGTGCCAAAGGCCGGGGCGCCGGACTTCATATCCACATTGGAGGTAAAGGTGCCGATCACGCAGGGCGTCCCCGGGCGCACATATTGAAACAGGGCAATGGCCGACAGCGCCTCCGCGATGGATTGCGCAACAGCACCGGCCATGGTCACCGGCGCCATCGCCCCCGCCAGGGTAAAGGGCGTCACGACAATCGCCTGACCACGGCGCGCCAGCCGCAGACAGCCGTCGATCATCGGCTGATCATGTTTCAGCGGCGAGGTGGAGTTGATGTTGGTATACATATGCGGCCGGGCCTCGAACTCCTCATGAGTAAGCCCTGCGGCGATGCGCACCATCTCCATCACATCCTCGACCCGCTCCTTGCCCAGCGAATAGGCGTGCATCGCCTTGTCGGTCAGCGTCAGCTTGTCATAAACCACGTCCAGATGCCGCACCGAGGCATGGATATCCACGGGTTCCACCGGATAGCCACCGGCAAAATGAATGCAGTTGAAATACTGGGTCAGCTTCAGCAGGTTCTGGCACTGCTCGCGGGTGCCAGCCACCTTCGCATTGAGCGACATGTCCCAGTAGTTCGGTGGCGAGGAGACATTGCCGAACAGCAGGTGATTGCCGCCCACCGGCAGGCTATGGTTCGGGTTGCGCGGGGTGATGGTGAATTCAGATGGTGCCTTGGCGATCATCTCCATCACGAACTCACGATCCAGATGCACGCGGTCGCCGACCACCTTGCAACCCGCTTCCCTGAAGATCGCAAGCGCCTCATCGTTGAGGAACACGATGCCGATCTCTTCCAGGATCCGCATCGCGCCATCATGGATCGCCGCAACCCCCTCAGGCCCCAGCGGTTCCACCGGGCGGTCGATGTTGCGCGGAATCGACCAGGGCATCTGTTCGATCACCGCATCGCCGCGCCGGGCAGCTGCCCCCGCGCGCCCACCACCGCGCCGTCTGGATCTGGTCTCGGATGTCATGGCGGCCCTCCCCTGCTGTCATCCAGCCGCAGCAGACACATTGAGATGCGCCCGGCCGCCGGCTCATGTCTCTCAGCAGGCCCTGTTCACACCGGGCAGGAATGCCTGTTCCCGACAGGTTTTGTCGCTTTTCAGCGCCAAACCGTCTCAGAACACATATTTCTGGGCATATGTGTCCAGTCCGTCAAACCCTGACCGCCGGTCAGCGATCCAGCCAGGCCAGGATATGGCCAATATCCGGCAGGACCACATCGGCATGCGCTTCCAGCTCCGCCGCCCCGGCAAGGCCGGTCAGAACCGCGATCCGTCGCATCCCCGCCGCCGCACCGGCCTCCAGATCGTGCAGGCTGTCGCCCACCATCGCCGTCCGCTCAGGTGCGATCCCGGTGGCGGCGCAGAAGGCCAGCAGCGGATCGGCATCCGGCTTTGCGCCATGGCCGCTGTCGAACCCCGCCACAAAGGCAAAGCGATCCAGCACACCGACGCGGCTCAGCTGCGATTTGGCCGAGAGTTCCGCATCATTGGTCATCACCCCAAGCACCTTGCCCCGCGCCAGCAGATCATCAAGGAAGGCCGCCAGCGGCACCGCCTCTGCAAGCTCTGCCGCCCCGGCGCTTTCAGCCATGTAACGCTCCAGCGCATCCAGATCCATCGTCGACACATATGGCGCCAGAGCCTCGGCAACCTGTCGATTGGTCGAGGCGATCACCAGGCTGCTGGGCAGGATCTCTCCGGTCTGAAGATCAAAGTCGATGGCCGCCGCCATCGCCTGCAACCGCTCGGCATCGCCGTCCGACAGCAGCTCCAGCATCCGCCGGGTCCAGCGGTTCCAGGTCTCGGCAAAGTCGAACAGGGTTCCGTCCTTGTCGAACAACAGGGCATCAACGGGCATGGGCTCTCCTAGATCAAAGCTCTGTTTCATCCCGCGCCCTGACATCAGCGCAACGGGTCAGACGCGGAACGGTTGCCCGCAGGCTGCCGGAGACGTCGCCCGAGTCATAGGCGATTGCCACGCCCCACGCCAGAGCGCGGCAGCACCGCCCAGATCGCCTGGTTCAGAGAGGTTAATCAAACCGGTTAACACCGCGCCCACCGGCTGCGCACGTCAGCGTCACATTCCCGCCATCACAGCCATTGCAGACCTGCCGTCCCGGCTGGGAGTCGTGGCTGGGCGTCGCTGCCGCGTGGCTCAGGTCCAATGCACCTGCGAACCGCCGGGCAACGCCATCCGCGCCTGCATCGGTTGATCATAGGCCAGCCCGACACTGTCGCAGAACTGCATGACCCAGGCGTCATCCATGGTCAGAAAATCAAGGACGGACCCCAGAAACTCGGGATTTGCGGCCTGATCGCGCAGATCCGCCTCGCTCGCTCCGGTTGCGCCCAGAAAAACCGGCAGCAACTCATCATTGCCCGCCAGCCAGGCAAGCGCTTTTAAGCCCAAAGTCTCGGCTGCATCGGCGGAAAATAGCATATGGGCACACATTCCTGACACTTCGCTGTCAAATTGATGAAAATACGAAAGGGTTTGTTAACCAGTCTCATTAAAACTTGAGTCAATTCCAATGCAAGGGGCGAAAGGGCACCACGTGCAGGGCACTATCCTCATCATCGACGGGGTTGCGACCAACCGGATCATGCTAAAGGTCCAGCTGTCCGCCGCCTATTACCGGGTGGTTCAGGCCGAAACGGTCGCCGATATTGCCAAGACCGCCAGACGCTGCCGCCCCGACCTGATCCTCAGCGCGATGTCGCTGCCCGATGGCGAGGCGATGGATGTGAAACAGGCGCTGGCCGCAGATGACCAGCTTGCCGAAATCCCGATGATCGCCATTGATCGCGACAGCGACGCCGACCGCCGTCTGGCCGCTCTCAGCGCCGGCATCGACGACGTGCTGTGCCAGCCGCTCGACGACACCATGCTTCAGGCCCGCATCCGCAGCCTGCTGCGCGCCAGCAGCACCCAGGAAGAGCTGCATCTGCAACAGGGCGGCTCGCATGGCTATGCCCTTCCCCTCTCCAGCCCGCATATCAGCGCCGGTCTGAGCGGCGCCCATGTCGCGCTGGTCACCGAACAGACCGCCACTGCGGTCTACTGGCAGGCGCAGCTCGCGCCGCGGGTTCCCTACCACCTGTGCAACCACCAGTTCAGCGCCGTGCATCCGCTGATGCGCGAACCGGTGCCGGATGCCATCGTGATCGAACTCGGCCGCAATACGCTGGCGCAGGGCCTGCGCCTGCTGGCCGACCTGCGCGCCCGCGCCGCCACCCGGAAATCCGTCGTCATCGCTGTCGTCCACCCCGCCGATCCCGCCATCGCCGCAGAAGCTCTGGACCGGGGCGCTCATGATGTGCTCCAGTCTGGGTTCGATGTCGCCGAACTGGCGCTGCGACTGGATAGCCAGCTGCGCAACAAGGCGCGGATCGACCAGCTGCGCGACAATCTGCGCAACGGGCTGCGCGCCGCCGTCGAAGACCCGATGACCGGCCTCTTCAACCGCCGCTATGCCAAGCCATTTCTGGAGCGCGTCGCGCAGACATCGGCCAAGACCGGCGAGACATTTGCCGTCATGCTGGCCGATCTGGACCACTTCAAGCAGATCAATGATCTCTACGGCCACCCGGTCGGTGACGCCGTGCTGATCGAAGCGGCCAAGCGCCTGCAGACCGCGCTGCGCCCGGTAGACCTGCTCGCCCGCATCGGCGGCGAGGAATTCATGATCGTGATGCCCGCGATCGGCGAGGCCATGGCCGAGGCCGCCGCCAGCGATCTCTGTAACCGGATCAACAGCAAGCCGTTTCACATCGCCGGTGTCGAGACACCGATCTATGTGACCATCAGCATCGGTGCGGTGATCGGCGGGCGATCGACCCCGGCAGATCAGCACAGCAGCACCGCGCTGTCGCCTCAGGATCAGGACAGCGCCGTCAGCGCCCTGATCACCAATGCCGACCGGGCGCTTTACGCGGCCAAACATGCCGGACGCAATCAGGTCTCGCTCGCGGAGCTTGCCGCCTGACGCAGTCCACCACGGCTCCGGGACTTCTTGCGGGGCAAACGGCTCAGAGATATCCGCGCGGACCATGGCGCGGCGCAGGACACAGACCACGACCACCAGACACGGGACAGTGTTATGGGCGCCAGCGGCCACAGACCGGGACAACCCGGCAGGCCACTGGCACAGACGCAGGCAGGACCGGCCGAGCAGCCAAAGGGTCCAGAAACATGAAACGGGGCAGCGATCCTCTCACTGCCCCGTTTGGTATGGCTGCAATTCGACGAGGTGCCATATCCCGATCATACGCACCTCATGCCTGTTAGCCTGCGCAGCAATGGCTCAATGCGGCCACCGGCGCCGACGCGGATGTTTGATCCGCTGTTCCAGATTGTCGGCATAGGCCGCCCGTTCGAGCGGGCTCATCGCCACCACCTGATCCAGCCAGGCCGCCTGCACCGAGCGCTGGAACCCATGCCGCCGCTCGGCGTGTTCATCCAGCATTCCGCTCAGCGCCTCGGCATCAAAGGGGTCGGCCCGCAGCAGATCCACCACCTTGCGCCCCTCGGCCTGACGCCGTCCCTGATAGCTGCCGTGCTCGCCTTCTGCCGCTTTGCGCAGGCTACGGCGGGTCTCGACCTCCAGATCCCGGAACAATATCGCGCCCACCGGCGGTGGCATCCCGGCAGCGGCCCTGCCGCCCGCAAACCGCCAGGCGGCCCCGCCCACAATGCCGACAATCACCAGGTTCAGCGCCAGAGAGGCAATCAGAAGCCAGCGCATCCAGCGACGCCGCTCAGGTCTGGGGGGTTCGTTGGTCATTCCATCTCCTCGCTCAGCACCATCGCCAGGTCGTAACTGTCATCCGGCAACGCATCCTCACTCATCTCCAGCCCGGCAAGGCTCACCGGGTCGGGCAGGAACGACGGCGGCGCCAGCCCGATCCACAGCCCCGCCGCGCCCGCCACGCTAAGGCCTCCTAGGGCAGGCCATCCGCCCAGCCCGGCCGACAGATCCCGCAGCCCGGCAAAAATCCGGTCGCGCATATCAGCGGGCTCAGCCGCCAGAACCTCCACAGGCACGCTGCGCTGCAGGATCGCCGCCTGCGTCGCCTGTGCATCGCTCAGGATCGCGCGCTCCAATGCCGGGGGCAGCGCCATCGGTGCGGCGGTTCGCGCCTCGGCAAACAGATCGTCCAGCACCAGCTCCGCAGCTTCCAGCGCCGCCGAATCCAGCTCATGCAGCACATCATCGCCCATATCCGCGGGCGCAGTTTTTCCAGTTTTATCAACCATCACTATACCCCAGTTCAGCCCGCCGCCCGGCAAGAAGAGCCGCCAGCGCCCGCTTGCCCCGCGCGGTCAGACTTTCGACCGCCTCGACGCTGATGTCCATGATCCCGGCAATTTCCGGGTTCGGCAGATCCTCAATGTGGCGCAGCACCACCGCCTGCCGCTGACGCTCCGGCAACTGCATCAAAGCCGCCTGCAAAGCATCCTGCCGCGCGCCATCCTGCATCTTCTCTGCGGCGGATTTCGACGGATCGGGCGGATCGGGTATCGCATCCAGATCCACATGCCCCCCGCGCAGGCGGCGCTTGTGATCGATACAGAGGTTCATCACCACACGGTAGAGCCAGGTCGACAGCCGCGCCCGTCCGGGTTCCCAATGTTCCGCCTGTCGCCACAGACGCACCATTGCCTCCTGGGCGATATCCTCGGCCTCGGCCCGGTTGCCCAGAACCCGCATCGCGACCCCTAAGGCCCGAGGCGCCAACCGCGAGGTCAGCAAACCCGCCGCATCGCGGTCGCCCGCCGCAAATCGGATCAGCAAGGCGCCATCGGGATCATCCAACACAGGACCATCCACAGCGCCCGCATCAGCCACCGCCTTGACGTCAGGCGGTGACATCAGCGGGCCCTCATCACGGGCCCGCTGCAGGGTATCGGCAGAATTATGCACCTGTCGTATCGGATCAGTTCTGTTCCGTCCCGCTGTCCTGCGCCCCGGCGCGTGGTCGGTGACCAGCGCCATGGCGGTCACGGAACTTTGCCCGGGCAGCTTCGAATTCATCCTTGCTGATTGCACCATCGTCATTGGCATCGGCGCGGTCAAACATCTTTCCGATCCGGCGCGGTTTCGGCAACTCATCCAGGCTCAGCGCGCCATCCTTGTTGGCGTCCATCCGCTCCAGCATCGCTGCGGCACGGGTCTTGGCACGGGCCTCGGCAGCCTTTTCCATCTCCGCCAGCGTCAGCTTGCCATCGCCATCCGCATCCGCCGCAGCAAAGCGCGCCTCGCGCAGACCTTCCATCTCGCTCCTGGTGACCTGACCATCACTATTGGTGTCCATCTCCTCAAAGCTCATCCGTGGACCATGCCCGCCCTTGCCCGCAAACCCTGGTTTGGCGATCGCACCGGTGGCCCCAATCAGAGCTCCGACAGCAACAACAGCGGCAATAAAATTGGTATGCTTCATATCTGCGCGTCCTCTTGCAGCAGGCAGCCCCATGCTGCCGATCACAGAAACAAAACGCAGCCCCATCCGGGTTCCGTCGCAAAAACTTCAAAACCGTCGCAGAAAGTTTCAACCGTCCATTGCACTGAAGCACTTGGCAGCGCAGTCTTGCGGCATGCCGACGCACTGTGGCGCACTGCCTCTTTAAACTTATGGGAGAAACGCTCAGATAAGCGGACAAAAGATAGGATTTGTCATGACCGAGTCATCTGTGGCCCTTTCGGCCGATATTCAATCGAACGATCAGGAAGACCGCCCCACCATGCCCGCCGTTCTGCGCGGCTGGCGGTGCAAATGCCCCAACTGCGGCGAAGGCAAGCTGCTGCACTCCTATCTGAAGGTGAACGACAGCTGCTCCAACTGCGGGCTTGATCTCACCCATGCGCGCGCCGATGACGGCCCGGCCTATCTGACCATTCTGCTGGTCGGCCACATCATGGCCCCGCTGCTGCATGTGGTCTATTTCACCTGGCGGCCCGAGCCGATGGTCACCTTCACGGTGTTCTCGCTGGGTTGTTTGCTATCCTCGCTGTTCCTCCTGCCACGGATGAAAGGCATCGTGATCGCCTATCAATGGGCACGCCGGATGCACGGCTTCGGCAAGGACAGCTGATCCCGAAAATCGACAGGAAGACCCAGACATGAGCAAATCGCCCAGCCCGGCCCAGGCAACCATGGACACCGGCTACGCCGATGCCGCCACTGCCCGCCGGGACACAACGCCGATCCGCAACGCCGCGACAATTATCGCCGTGCGCGACCGGATGGGCGACGACCCTCAGGTGCTGATGGGGCAGCGCGGGGCAAAGGCCGCCTTCATGCCCAACAAGGTGGTCTTTCCCGGCGGCGCCGTCGATCCGGGCGACGCCGATGTCCCGCTCGCCAGCGCCCTGCCGCCCCTCTGTCGCGAACGGCTGACGGAGCAGGCGCAGGAGGATCTGCATCACGCTCTTGCCGCCGCAGCCATCCGCGAGCTGTGGGAGGAAACCGGCCTCATCCTCGGGCAGCCCGGCAGCTGGCCGACAGCCCCCACCCCCGACTGGGTCGATTTTGCCGCCACCGGTCATCTGCCTGCCGCCGAGGCGCTGCAATTTGTCTTTCGCGCCATCACGCCGCCCGGTCGCCCGCGCCGCTTTGATGCGCGGTTCTTTCTGGTGGATGCGGCGCATGTCAGCAGCGATATCGACGATTTCTCCCGCGCCTCGGATGAGCTGTCGCACCTGCAATGGATCCCGCTCAGCCAGGTGCGCACCTATGATCTGCCCTTCATCACCGAGGTGGTGCTCGCCGAGGTCACCCGCCGCATCCGCCAGGAAGGCCCGCCCGCAAGCGTGCCGTTCTTTCGCAATGATGATGAATCGAGCCATTTTCTGCGGCTGAACGGCTATCCGATGCCGCAGGACGGCTGACCCCCGGCCAGTTGCCTTGCCCGCACGATCGCTCAGATCGCCAGCAGCAGTGCCAGAATGGACAGGATCAGCAAGCCCATGCCCAGGATTTCCCGGCGCGTGATCTGTTCCCTGAAAAACAGCACCGATGCCAGCAGGGACAACAGCAATTCGATCTGTCCCAGCGCCTTTACATAGGCCGCGTTCTGCAGGGTGAAGGCCCAGAACCAGCAGAAGGATCCCGCCATGCTGGTCAGGCCCACCCAGATTGCCACCCGCCGCGCCGCCCAGACCCGTGCGATTTCGCCCGGCTCCCGCCACTTCAGCCAGACCAGCATGAACAGCGTCTGCAGGCTCACCACGATGGCCAGCGTGACCCCGGCACGAAACGCAGGCGCCAGCGCGTCAAGCTCAAGCGAGGCGGCGCGGTAGCTCACCGCGGAAAAGGCAAACAGCACCCCCGATCCCAGCCCCAGCAGCGACGCCGGACTGGACAGATGCCGCCACCACGGCCCCTTGCTTTCGGGCGTCTTCGACAGCACCAGCACCGCGCAGAGCCCGATGACAATGGCCAGCCAGCCCAGCGGTGTGATCTGATCGCCCAGCACCACCAGCCCCACCAGCGCGGTCTGAATCACCTCGGTTTTCTTGAAGGTGATGCCCACGGCAAAATTGCGCTGGCGAAACAGCGCCACCACGCAGACGGTCGCAAGGATCTGCGCCGTCCCGCCAATGGTGGCAAACACCCAGAACCGCCCGGTCAGCGCGGGCATCCCCTGCCCCGATATCGCCAGATAGGCCAGCAATCCGGCCCAGATCACCGGCGCCGAATAGACAAACCGGGCAAAGGTCGCGCCGGCCGACGACAGCGTGACGCTGCTCAGCACTTTTTGCAGCATGAAGCGAACCGTCTGGAAACTGGCCGCGGCGATAGCGATGGGGATCCACAATGTCATACCGCCCTTATGGGGCGCTATGGGCGCTCTGACCAGATCGGATGTGCCACCGGATCCTTTGCGCGCAGCGCATATCGGCGCAGGACCGCGCCATAAGACGGGTAGGCATAGCCTTCGTTGCGCCTGAGAAACTCCGCGCGCCGACTTCGGTACAGCTTCGGCAACGCATACCAGGGCACCCCCGGATGGCTATGGTGCACCACATGCAGGTTGTTGTTCAGAAACAGAAACCCCAGAACACCGCCCCGCTCGATGATCACCGTGCGCGCCGCCGGGCTGACATGGGCGCGATGCTCCAGAAAGGTGCGGATCTTCAGGATCGCAAGCCCCAGATAGGCCGCCAGCAGATAGGCCCATAGCGGCAGCGCGCTCTGTCCCACCAGCCACAACGTCAGCCCAGCCCCCAAGATATGCAGCAGCCAGTCGCGCAGCACTGCCATGCTCCCGCCCCGGATCAGCCGCCAGTCCGCCACCATAAAACGGATCTGCCCCAGCAGCGGCCCCAGCAGCACCCGCCCCAGAAGCGTGTTGTTCACCCGCAGCAGCAGCCGCGTCGGCAGCCCCAGCCGCCGCCAGCGCGCCGGATCCAGATAATTGCTTTCGGGATCATCATAAGGATCGGTCAGCCGCTCATCCCGGTGATGCGCCAGATGAGTGTCGCGAAACCGGCCATATGGAATGGCAAGGTTCAGTGGCAGCGCCATCAGCGCCTCGTTCAGCGCCCTCAGGCGGAACGGATGCCCATGCAGCGCCTCATGACAAAGCGAGGAATGCAACGTGATCAGACAGGCCAGAACCGGCACCGCCAGCCAGACAGATAGAGGTGGCAGCCAGATCAGTGCCGCGCCCCAGACCGCGTAACAGCCGAGCATCAGCCCCAGCGTGCCCCATTCGACCCGCCCCGGACTAAGCACGAAACGGTCTAGGCCAACGCTGCGGGCGGTATGCGGATCAGACATGCCGCCGCCCCCAGCCCACGCCTGCCCAGACCCGTTCATAGATCACATAGCACAGGAACCCGACGCAGCTGTTCAGGATCGCAAGCCTGCCGCCCAGCCCGGCAGATCCGGTCACCAGCCAGCCAACGCCTGCCATCATTATCAGGCCAAGCAGGTTCCAGATCACCGCCTTCGCCACGGATCGCGCCCGCGTTTCCATCCGCATCCTCCTGTTTTTCCGGCTCCCCTCAGGCCTACCCCGGCGCGACACGATGCAGAATTCGGAATATGATTAACAAAATTCAGCAACAGTGATAATAATCACCACATGATTGAAATTCTGGACAAACGACTGCGCGCCGAACAATTCCGCCTGCGTCTCAACCGCGCGCTCAGCGACAGCGGCCTCAGCCAGAGCGCGCTGGCCCGCGCCATCGGCGTCGACCGCTCCACCATCTCGCAACTGCTGACCGACGCCGGCGCGCGGCTGCCGAACGCCCATGTGGTCGGCGCCTGCGCTGCGGCCCTCGGCGTCTCTGCCGACTGGCTCCTCAGCCTGTCGGACCGCCCGGAGAACGCCGCCGATCTGGTGGCCGCCAGCCTGACGATGACCGCGGCCCCCCGCGCGCTGGTGGATGAACGTATCTTTGAATGGCACCAGGAGGCACAGGGCTATAAGATCCGCCATGTGCCCGCCGCCCTGCCCGACATGCTGAAAACCCGCGCCCTGCTGGAATGGGAATATGCCCCGCATCTGGGCCGCACCGCCGATCAGGCCATCGGCGCGTCGGAGGATCGTCTGACATGGATGCGCCAATCAGCCTCCGATTATGAAATCGCCATGCCCATCTATGAGCTGGAGAGCTTTGCTCAGGGCGTCGGCTACTATGAGAGGCTGTCGGCAGAGATCCGGCGGGAGCAGCTTACCCACTTTGAACGCCTCTGTGAGCAACTCTACCCCCGCCTGCGCATCTATCTCTTTGATGCCAAGCGGCTTTATTCCTCACCGATCACCATCTTCGGCCCGCTCCTAGGGGTGTTCTATGCCGGCTCGCATTATCTGGCCTTCCGCGACAAGGAGCGGATTGCCACCTTCACCAGCCATTTCGACAATCTGGTGCGCGAGGCGGATATCACCGCCCGGCAGCTGCCGGGACGGCTCAGAGCGCTCAGCGCCGCGATCAGCAGCGGTTCCACCTAACACCGAGGGCTGCGCCTGCCTTGCAGCCGGGCAGAACATTTCACCGTTGGGCAAGCGTTTCCGCCCGCCACTCCACCGTCACAGCTTCGGGTCCGGATTCTCCGTGTGGCCATCAACCGCAATCACCTGCCCCGATACCAGCCGCGCCGCGTCCGACCCCAGAAAAACCGCCATATTGGCAATATCGCTGGCCTCCACAAACCGTCCCATCGAGGTGCCGGAGGCATAGCCCGCATAGACCTCATCCCGGGTCATGCCCTTGGCCGCCGCCTCGCGCTCCAGCACCCCTTCCATCCGCGGCCCTTCCACCGCGCCGGGACAGATTACATTGGCGCGGATGCCAAAGGGGCCAAGCTCCATCGCCAGCGTCTTCATCAGGCCGATGACCGCCCATTTGGCCGAACAATAAGGCGCCCGGTTCGGATAGCCGTATTGCCCTGCGGTGGAGGATGTCACGATGATCGACCCGGCCTTTGCCGCCTTCATCAAAGGTGCGGCGTATTTCGCCGCCAGAAAGCAGCCCTCCAGATTGACGCTCACGCATTTGCGCCAGTCCTCCAGCGCAATGTCTTCGATCAATGCGGTCGGCCCGGCGATCCCTGCATTGGCACAGAGCACATCGAGCCCGCCCCAGGCGTCAGCGATTTCGGCAAACAGCGCCTTGACGCCCGCCTCATCGGTGGCATCCACTGCCGTCGCCCGCCAGCCCTCCGGCACGTCTGCCAGCGCCACGGCGCTCACATCCGTGACCCAGACCTGATGGCCGGCGGCGGCAAAGCCCTCGGCCATGGCGCGGCCAATTCCAGACCCGCCGGCGGTGATCAGAACCCGGCTCATGCCCGAAACCTCACCGTGGCGCGCCGATGGCGCGGCCCAGCCCGTCGGGCGCGGACAGCGCCGCATGAGCCTCGGCCAGCTTCACCAGATTGGCCTCGATATGCGGCGCAGGCGGCGCCGAGCGGCGGGTCGCAAGGTCCACATGCAGCAGCATATGCTCGCCGGTCGCCAGCAGACGCTCGCCCGAATACATTTCGTGCCACAGGTGCATCTTCTTGCCAGCGCCCATGATCACCCGTGTCCGCACCTGGATCGGATCGCCCGCGTGCACCTCGTCGATGTGGCGGATATGGGTCTCGGCGGTGAAATAGCTGCCGCCACTGGCGATATACTCCGCATTGCAGCCGATGATCATCATCAGCCGGTCGGTGGATTGCGCAAAGGCATCCAGGTACCGGCTCTCGGTCATATGGCCGTTGTAATCGGTCCAATCCAGCGGCACCACGCGGCTCTGGGTCAGAACCGGCTGGCTCAGGTCTTTCAGGTCTTCGATCCGGCGCACCAGCCCGGCCTCGCCCTCGCGGTTCAGGTCATGACTGTTCTGCAGCGCGCCCGCACCCCAGTTGTTTGCGCCCAGCGCCCGCATCATGCCCACCAGGTTGTCATCCCGGTGCCGCTCCAGCTCGCGGATCGAATACTGGCCGGACTGTTCGTCCGACTGGCCCGCGATCAGGTCCACCAGCTCATCGGTGAACTCCGGAACATCCATCAGCTTGGTCCAGGGCCAGCTGAGACACGGGCCGAACTGCGCCATGAAATGCTTCATGCCCGCCTCGCCGCCCGCAACCCGGTAGGTCTCAAAGAGGCCCATCTGCGCCCAGCGGATGCCAAAGCCGTAGCGGATCGCGTTGTCGATCTCCTCGGTGGTGGCGATACCGTCCTTGACCAGCCACAGCGCCTCGCGCCAGACCGCCTCCAGGAACCGGTCGGCCACATGGGCGTCGATCTCTTTCTTCAGGTGCAGCGGGTACATGCCGATCTCGGTGATGATCGCCTTGGCCCGGTCGACAACACCCGCCGGGTTGGCCCCGGTGGTGACCAGCTCCGCCAGCGGCAGCAGGTAGACCGGGTTGAACGGATGCGCGACCACGATCTGACCGGGGTTCTCGCGCCCGTCCTGCAATTGTGACGGCTTGAAGCCCGAGGTGGAGGAGCCGATCACCGCATCCGGCGCGCAATGCGCCTGCAGCTCGGCATAAACCTTCTGTTTCAGGTCCAGCCGCTCCGGCACGCTTTCCTGGATCCATGCCGCGCCGTCCACAGCCTCCGCAATGGTGTCATGGAAGGTCAGGCTGCCCTCCGCAGGCAATGCCACATTGCCAAGGCCGGGCAAGCTCCGGCGGGCATTCCCCAGCACTTCGCCGATCTTGCGCTCCGCTTCCGGGTCCGGGTCGAACACCCGCACGTTCCAGCCATTCAGAAGGAACCGCGCTGCCCAGCCGCCGCCGATAACCCCGCCGCCGATGATTGCTGCTGTTTTCATGTGATGTCCTCTCGGAACCGGCCGTTTCTTCTGGCCTGAAATATCCTGGGGGTTTGGGGGCTAGCCCCCAAGTCCGCCGCTACAACTCGGCTCAAACGTCGCTCAACCCGCCACCGGTGCGCGTTTCACCAGACCCAGCTGCTCCCGCACGTCCTGCGGCCCCATCACGCGGGCCCCCATGTTCTCGATGATGGTGCCCGCCCGTTCGACCAACTGCCAGTTTTCCGCCAGCTGCCCCTTGCCGAGCCACAGGTTGTCCTCAAGACCCACCCGCACATTGCCGCCCGCCAACACGGAGGCCGCCACATAGGCCATCTGATCGCGCCCCAGCGAGAACGCCGACCAGTCCCAGTCACCCGGCACATTGTTCACCATCGCCATGAAGGTGTTGAGGTCATTGGGCGCGCCCCAGGGGACCCCCATGCACAGCTGGACCAGCGCCGGGCTGTTCAGCACGCCTTCCTTCACCAGCTCCTTGGCGAACCACAGATGACCGGTGTCGAAGGCTTCAATCTCCGGCTTCACCCCCAGATCGGTCATCATCTGGCCCATGGCGCGCAACATGCCCGGCGTGTTGGTCATCACGTAATCGGCCTCGGCGAAGTTCATCGTGCCGCAATCCAGCGTGCAGATCTCCGGCAGGCACTCCGCCACATGCGCCATCCGGGCGGTGGCGCCGATCATATCGGTGCCAGCCTCGCTCAGCGGCAGCGGGTTTTCGGTGTCGCCAAATACCATGTCACCGCCCATGCCGGCGGTCAGGTTCAGCACCACATCGACATCCGCATCGCGGATCCGCTCGGTCACCTCGCGGTACAGATCCAGCCGTCGGCTGGGGGCACCGGTCTCGGGATCACGCACGTGGCAATGCACGATCGCCGCCCCGGCCTTGGCCGCCGCAATCGCGCTATCGGCAATCGCCTGGGGCGATCTGGGCACATGCGGGCTGCGATCCTGGGTGCTGCCAGAGCCGGTCACGGCGCAGGTGATAAAGACGTTTTTGGCCATATTCAGAGGCATTTTGGTTTTCCCCTCGATGTACAGGGTTGTGCCCGAGTTATCCCCAAGCCTGCCCCCAGATTCCTGTTTGTGTTGCTTTCAACAGTGCCGCAGCCTTGGTGCATCCACTAGTCAACATGCGAATCGAACTTGATGAAATCCGCAAAAAACATCCTCCAGCCCGAGAATCAGCCGCTAAAAACCGCTGTTTTGGTGCTTGATGAGAGCAATACGCTGTCCTTCGCCGCTGCCGTCGATCCGATGCGCGCGGCCAATCGGCTGGCAGGTCGCGGCGCATTCGACTGGGACTATGTCACCGCCACCAGCGAGCCTGCGATGCTGACCAGCGGCCTCTCGGTGCCCGGCATCCCGCTGGCCCGGCTGCAAAGCTGCGAATTGCTGATCGTGATCGCCGGCTTCCAGCTCGCGCGCCATGCGACCCCCAGCCTGCTCGCCGGTCTGCGCCGTCTGGCGGCAGGTGGCGCGACCATCGCGGGCATCGACGGCGGCCCCTGGCTGATGGCCGAGGCTGGTCTGCTGGACGGCCACCCCGCGACGACACATTGGGAAGATCTGGACAATTTCGCCAGCCGCTTTCCCGGCGTGCAAAGCCGCAACGACCGCTTCACCCTCTCCGAGGGGCGGATGACCTCCGGCGGGGCGACCCCGGCGATCGAGATGATGCTGCATATCATCGGCAGCCGTCATGGTGCGGGCTTTGCCTCACGCGTGGCCGGCCTGTTCCTCTACGATGGCCCCGGCTCGACCGAACGGCCACAAAGCCGCCTTGGCAGCTCCAGACATTCCTCGCTCACGGCAAGGGCCAACGCCCTGATGGAGGCCGCGCTGGACGATCCCAAACCGCTCAGCGAGATTGCCGAGGAACTGGGAACCAGCACCCGCAGCCTGCAACAGCAGTTCCGCCTGCGGCTGAATACGACGCCGCAGGACCATTATCTGCAACTGCGTCTGGCCGAGGCACGCCGATTGGTGACCGACACCGATCTGCCGATCATGGAGGTCGCGCTGGCCACCGGCTTCAACTCGCAGTCGAGCTTTGCCCGCGCCTTCCGCACCGCCCATGGCATCACCGCGCGCGAACTGCGCCAGACCAGCCTCGCAACCGCCGCAACGCCACGTCTGGCGGCAAGCAAACCGCTGTTCAGCCAAGCCCCCCTGTCGCAGGGCCAGACCTCGCTGCGCCAGAGCGGACCGCTGCCACGGCACTCAACCGGTTCTTACTGACTGAGCCTTTTGCAGATCAGAACGGGCGCCCCGGCGGGCGTGCCCGTTCTGCCAGCAGCACCGCCAGATCAATAAGGCATCGGATGGGCGCGATGGGCCGCGTCGATCTCGTCCATCACCTCCGGCGACAGCGTCAGATCATCGCCCGCCAGCGCGTGCTCCAGCTGCGCCAGCGTGGTGGCACCCAGAATTGCCGACGCCATGAACGGCCGGGTATGGCACCAGGCCAGCGCCATATGCACCGGGTCCAGACCATGGCGCGCGGCAATCTCCAGATAGGCAGCTACCGCCAGATAGACCTGCGGCGTATCACGCCCGCCCAGTTCCGGGTTCAGCGTCTTGCGGGAGGCCTCAGGCACCGCACCATCCTGATATTTCCCCGTGAGCAGGCCCGTTGCCAGCGGTGAAAATGCCAGCAGCCCGACGTCCTCATAGGCGCTCAGCTCCGCCAGATCGGTATCGTATAGACGGCACAGCAGCGAGTATTCATTCTGGATAGAGGCCACCCGTGGCCCGCCCGTCTCCTCCGCCAGCCGCAGCCAGTGCGCCGTGCCCCAGGCGCTTTCGTTGGACAGACCAAAGGCGCGGATATTGCCCTTGTCCACCTGCGCTTTCAGCGCCTCCAGGCAGCCGGCCATATTGTCCAGCACCTCGGCCCGGTCATCGCCACCCGGATCATACTGCCAGTTCTTGCGGAACATATAGCTGCCCCGATTGGGCCAGTGAAACTGATAGAGGTCGATGTAATCCGTCTGCAGCCGCCGCAGCGATCCCTCGACGGTGGCCGGAATGGTCTCTGCGGTGATCGCAGCGCCATCGCGCACCGCCTGCAACCCCTCGCCGGAATGTTTGGTCGCCAGGATGTAATCCCCGCGCCGCCCGCTGCGGGCATTCCAATTGCCGATGATCGCCTCGCTGTCCCCGATCGTCTCGGCGCTGATCGGATTCACCGGGTACATCTCGGCGGTATCCAGAAAATTCACCCCCGCCGCCAGCACCAGGTCGATCTGCGCATGGGCGTCAGACTCATCCGTCTGGGTGCCAAAGGTCATGGTGCCAAGACAGATACGCGACACCTCCATACCGGTGCGGCCAAGCGGGTTCTTTTTCATTTCGCGCAGATCCTTCGTGTTGCAACTCGCAACAGACCCTAGCCCACCCGCGGCCCAGTGCAACCAGATCGCCTCCGTCGTGCATCGGGGCGTTAACCTTTCATGCACAATCCAGACGTGAAACACGATGGATATGATATGATTAAAATTGTCGCAAATCTAGAAAAGGAGAGTGACAACATGACGTTCTCTATGTCCAAAAGCTACAAAGACCTGATCGCAGAAGCTGAAGCCATCGTGGTGTCGATTTCCCCGGCAGAGGCGGCAGATCTGCATGGCCGTGACGACAGCCTGTTTGTCGACCTGCGGGTAATCCGCGAAGTTGAACGCACCGGCGTCATCCCCGGCGCCCTGTCCTGCCCGCGCGGCCTGATGGAGTTCTGGATTGATCCCTCCAGCCCCTACCACAAACCGGTCTTTGCCGAGGATCGGGCCTTCATCTTCTATTGTGACAACGGATGGCGGTCGGCCCTGGCTGCCAGCACCGCGCTGGAAATGGGATTGCAGCGGGTGGTCTTTTTGAAAGGCGGCTTTGATGCCTGGATCGCCGACGGGGGCGATGCCATCCCTTACAAGTGGTAAATACCGGCTGATACCGGACAAGCGGTGCTTGTCACCCCGCGCAAAACCCGGCAGCCTGTGCCTCTGACAGCCAGAGGGAGCACAGCATGCCGCAAACCATCACAAAAGGCGTCAAGGCGCTCCTTGACGAGGCCAACGCCGTCGTGGACACCCTGTCCGTGGAGACCGCAAAAGAGGCCATCCATGATGACGCCTATGCCTTCATCGACCTGCGCGATATCCGCGAATTGCAGGCCAGCGGCATGATTCCAGGCGCCTTTTCCTGCCCGCGCGGGATGCTGGAATTCTGGATCGACCCGGACAGCCCCTACCACAAACCGGTGTTCAATCAGGACAAGACCTATGTCTTCTACTGTGCCAGCGCCTGGCGCTCCGCGCTGGCCGCCAAGGCGGCGATGGAGATGGGGCTCGGACCGGTGATGCACCTTGAGGGCGGTTTTACCGCATGGAGCAAGGCCGGCGGCGAAATCGCCCAGCGCGACGACTGACCCGCACCCCACCTGCGCCGGAATGACCTGCACCGGAATAACCCGCGCCTGACAGGCCTGCGCGGCAAATCTGCCGCGCCGCTGCACAATACGACATTCCTGACCGGCAAATGTCGGAAACACCCGTGCAATCCCGCGGCGCAGCGGTCATGACTGGCCATTATGCGGATGATGGTTTCCTTTGCGGCGCTGTTTCTTTCGGTGATCCTGTTGCAACTGTCGACCGGCGGCGTTGGCCCGCTGGACGCGATCTCTGGCCTGACGCTTGGCTTTGACAAGGAGCAGATCGGCTTTCTCGGCTCGGCGCATTTCCTTGGCTTTTTTGTCGGCTGCTGGTGGGTGCCGCGCCTGATGGGCAATGTCGGCCACAGCCGCGCCTTTGCCGTCTGTACCGCGCTCGGCGCCATGGGGCTGATCGGCCACACCCTGACCGAGGATCCAATGGCCTGGGCCGTGATGCGCATGGCCTCCGGCCTCTGCGTTGCGGGCTGCTACACGGTGATCGAAGCCTGGCTGAACGCCAAGGTCACCAATGAAAGCCGTGGCCGCGCCATGGGCACCTACCGGATCGCGGATCTCTCCGCCTCGCTCGCGGCACAGCTGCTGATCGCGGTGCTGCCGCCAGCCTCCTACGTGTCCTACAACCTGCTGGCCATCCTCTGCTGTGCCGCGCTGCTGCCGCTCACCATGACCAAGGCGAGCCAGCCGGAGATCCCCGACGCCCCGCGCCTGCGCCCGAAACTGGCCTGGGCCTGCTCGCCACTCGCCGTCGCGGGGGTGATCGTCGCCGCGCTCAGTTCAGCCTCCTTCCGTATGGTGGGGCCGATCTACGGTCAGGAGGTCGGTCTGGAGGTCGGCCAGATCGCCTTCTTCCTCGCCACCTTTGTCCTGGGCGGCGCGCTGGCGCAATATCCGCTCGGCTGGCTGGCCGACAAATACGACCGCCGCTGGGTTCTGATCTGGCTGTCGGTGGTGGCGATCCTGTCCTGTGGCGTCACCATGGCGGCCAGCGGCATGGGCACATTGGCGGTGATGGCCTCTGCCGCCTTCTTCGGTTTTACCACCATGCCGATCTTCTCGGTCTCGGCCGCACACGCTAACGACTTTGCCACCTCGCAGCAGCGCGTCGAACTCTCCGCCGCGCTGATGTTCTTCTACGCCCTTGGTGCCATCGCCTCGCCGCTGATCACCTCGGCGCTGATCGAAAACTACGGTCCCGGCGCGTTGTTTGCCTTTGTCGCCGTGGGCCACCTTGGGCTGATCGTCTTTGGCCTGCTGCGGATGCGCGCCCGCCCCGCCCCCGAGGATCGCACACGCTATGTCTATGCGCCGCGTACCTCCTTCACCATTGGCCGCCTGCTGAAACGCTCCCGCGAGCGCCGCTAGCCCGCCGCGACCCGATACGGGAAAATGGCGGCAAAGCGCACCACGGGGTTTTCGGCGGCAGCGCCATGCGCTAGACGGGCCAGCAGAGCTTTAGTTGGATGGATGATATGGCGCGCTTTCTCATTACCTCGGCGATCCCCTATATCAACGGGATCAAGCATCTGGGCAATCTGGTCGGCAGTCAGCTGCCCGCAGATCTCTATGCCCGCTACCAGCGGGCGCGCGGCCATGAGGTGATGTTCCTCTGCGCCACCGACGAACACGGCACCCCCGCCGAACTGGCCGCCGCCAAGGCAGGCAAGCCGGTGGCGGAATACTGTGCCGAAATGCACGAGGTCCAGGCCGGTATTGCCAAGGGGTTTGGCCTCAGCTTTGACCACTTCGGCCGTTCCTCCAGCGCGCAGAACCATGCGCTGACCCAGCATTTCGCAGGCAAGCTGGCCGAACAGGGTCTGATCCGAGAAGTGACCGAAAAACAGGTCTATTCCCACGCCGACGGCCGCTTCCTGCCCGACCGCTATATCGAAGGCACCTGCCCCAACTGCGGCCATGAGAAGGCGCGCGGCGACCAATGCGAGGAATGCACCAAGCAGCTGGACCCGACCGATCTGATCGACCCGCGCTCCGCGATCTCCGGCTCCACCGATCTGGAAGTGCGCGAGACCAAGCACCTGTACCTCTGCCAGTCGCAGCTGAAGGACCAGCTGGATGCCTGGATCGACTCCAAGAAGGACTGGCCGGTCCTCACCACCTCGATTGCCAAGAAATGGCTGCATGACGGCGACGGCCTTCAGGACCGCGGCATTACCCGCGATCTCGACTGGGGTGTCCCGGTCAAGAAAGGCGATGAAGATTGGCCCGGCATGGAGGGCAAGGTGTTCTACGTCTGGTTCGATGCCCCCATCGAATACATCGCCTGCGCCAAGGAATGGGCCGACGCCAACGGCAAGACCGACGCCGATTGGGAACGCTGGTGGCGCACCGACAAGGGCGCTGAGGATGTGAAATACGTCCAGTTCATGGGCAAGGACAACGTCCCCTTCCACACCCTCTCCTTCCCGGCCACCATCCTTGGCTCGGGTGAGCCGTGGAAGATGGTCGACCACCTCAAATCCTTCAACTACCTGAACTATGACGGCGGCCAGTTCTCCACCTCGCAGGGGCGCGGTGTGTTCATGGATCAGGCGCTGGACATCCTGCCCGCCGATTACTGGCGCTGGTGGCTGCTGAGCCATGCGCCGGAAAGCAGTGATTCCGAATTCACCTGGGAGAATTTCCAGCAATCAGTGAACAAGGATCTGGCCGACGTGCTGGGCAACTTTGTCAGCCGCATCACAAAATTCTGCCGCTCCAAATACGGCGAGGCGGTCCCCGCAGGCAATGACTACGGCGAGGCCGAACAGGCGCTGATTGATGAGATCAGCACCCGCGTCACCGCCTATGAGGGCCATATGGCCGCCATGGATGTGCGCAAATCCGCGCAGGAGCTGCGGGCCATCTGGGTCGCAGGCAATGAATACTTGCAATCCGTAGCCCCCTGGTCCGTCTTCAAAACCGACCCCGATCAGGCCGCCGCTCAGGTGCGTCTGGGGCTGAACCTGATCCGGCTCTATGCGGTGCTGTCCGCCCCCTTCATCCCCGACGCGACCGAGCGTCTGCTGGCCGCCCTTCAGACCGAGGATCGCAGCTGGCCCGACGATGTGGCCGCCGCACTCAGCGCGCTGCCCGCAGGTCATGCCTTCACCGTGCCGGAGGTGCTCTTTGCCAAGATCACCGACGAACAGCGCGAGGACTGGCAGGAGCGCTTCTCCGGCACCCGCAACTGATCTCAGGGCCGCGCCCCGTGACAAAGACCAAGGCCGCTCCACCGGGAGCGGCCTTTTTCGTCAGATGCGGGCCATTCCGCCCAGCACCGCCACCACCCACACCTGCGCGCTGACAAAATATCAAGGCGCGCAAAAAACCTTAATCTGACTAAAAAAGTCAGGTTGACGATTCCGATTAAATCAGTCAGGTTTAGCGCAGTTCAGCCAACCTGTGATTGTGCAGCCAGCCCGACTGATAGCAATTCAACCGAGATCGTCCAGTGTCGTTTCTTCTGCAATTCTTTTCCCTGCGCCACCGCCCCGCCGAGGGTCGGAGCATACCGCACAGCCTGAACGCCTACGGGCTGCCGCGCGGCGATCAGGGGTTTTGCCTGGAGTGGTATCTGGATCGGTCGGAAAACAGAAACGGGTGACCCTGATGAACCAGATGAATTTTGACCACGCCACCACCACGACAACTGCGGCCACCGAAGTCTTCCCAACCTACCACGCCGAGGAACTGGCCCGTGGCGGGAACCAGGCCCGCATTCTGCTCAACGGCCAGATCTACAGCCTGCGGATCACCCGCGCCGGAAAGCTGATCCTGACAAAATGATTTCCAATACTGCAACAGCCGCATCTGCGGTCTCACGGGGCGGGGCCACTGTTGGTCTGCTGACCGACTTGCCCGCCCTGGAAGCCATGGTCGTGCGCCATCTGCGCCACTGGTTCAGCGGGGCCGAAACCCGCATCGCGCTGCGCCACCAGCTGCAAGACCTGCTTGGCCCGGTTCTTGGCCGTCAGACCTATGAGAATTTTGGCCGCCTCTGCAACTTCTGCGTGACCGAAGGCCGCCGCCCGCTGGTGCGCCACGGGATGACCTGCACCTGCCTTGGCGCTGACGAAAACTGCTTTGCCAATCTGGTCGCCGCTGCCGCGCGTGGCGAATATGAGGATGCCAATCTCTTTGCCGCGCTGATCGTGCAGCCCCGACAGGCGCAGCGCGCCACCGTTCTCGCTGCCAAGATCGGCCTGGTACTCGACCAGCTCGCGGATCGGCAGGCCCGCCCCTCCGCGCATCCGGCACCGCTCACCCCGCTGTCGGCAACTCTTCACTGACGGTCCGGCGCCGACCGGCACCCGTCGCTTAACCCGTTCCACTTTACCCGTTTCGACGACCACCTAAGGACCAACCAGATGACATCGCATTTCCTCGCAGGCACCGCTGTTGCAGCGCTCGCCACAGTTGCGGCTCCCGCTTTTGCGGCCGACAAGGCTGAGGTGCTGACCACCTACGCAAATATTGCCCAGGCCAAATACCAGGACAGCCTTGAAACCGCCAAAACCCTGCAAACAGCCGTGGACAGCCTGATCGCTGAACCCTCCGCCGAGGCGCTGGAAGCCGCCCGCAAAGCCTGGCTCGCCGCCCGCGTGCCGTATCAGCAGTCCGAGGTATTCCGCTTTGGCAATGCCATCGTTGACGACTGGGAAGGCAAGGTGAACGCCTGGCCGCTGGATGAAGGCCTGATTGATTATGTCGATGCCAGCTATGGCGGTCCGACCGATGAAAACACCCTCGCCGCGCTGAACATCATCGCCAATCCCAGCTTTGAGCTGTCCGGCACCACCATCGACGCCAGCACCATCACCCCCGAACTGCTGGAAACCACCCTGCATGAGGCCGACGGCGTCGAGGCCAATGTCGCCACCGGCTATCACGCGATCGAATTCCTGCTCTGGGGGCAGGACTTGAACGGCACCGACCATGGCGCAGGCACCCGCGCCTGGACCGATTTCGCCGCAGGCGAGGACTGCACCAACGGCAACTGCGACCGCCGGGGTGACTACCTGAAGGCGGCGACCGATCTGCTGATCTCCGACCTGCAATGGATGGCCGCACAGTGGAGCACCGAAGGCGAGGCCAGAACCACGCTTCTGTCGGACGAAAACGCAGGCATCACCGCCATGCTGACCGGCATGGGCTCACTCTCCTACGGCGAGACCGCAGGCGAACGTATGCGCCTTGGCCTGATGCTGAACGACCCCGAGGAAGAGCATGACTGCTTCTCCGACAATACCCACAACAGCCACTACTACGACGGTCTGGGCGTGCAGAATGTCTATCTCGGCGAATATATCCGCGCCGATGGCAGCCTGGTCTCCGGCGCCTCGCTCTCCGATCTGGTGCAGGATATCGACCCGGAGCTGGACGCTGAAATGCGCGGCAAGCTTGCGACCACCATGCGTGCGCTGGGTCAGATCAAAACCGCAGCCGAGGCTGGTTTCTCCTACGACCAGATGCTGGAACAGGGCAATGAGGCCGGCGAGGCGCTGATCATGGGCGGCGTCAACGGTCTGGTCGATCAGACCCGCTCCATCGAACGGGTGGTCACCGCGCTGGACCTCGACGGCGTCGCCATCGAAGGCTCCGACTCGCTCGACAACCCATCGGCGGTTTTCCAGTAACCCCGCAAACACTGCGCCAGCAGCACTGATCAGGCAGGGGCCGCGCATCGCGTGGCCCCTCTATCCGGGGGTCGGCCCGCCAGTCCGCTGCCCCCCGGACCCGCCCCGGCCCACCGGGGCACTTTAGTGCCCCGGCAAGAGTTGATGCCAGCTGCGGTTCCCCCTATCCATGGAAAGGAGGCACAGCGCCCGCCCAAGAAAAGTTGTCCTGCCCGTATGCGAGTTGTCCCGCCGCCCTGCCGTCCGCACCTGCCCTCCCTCGTGGTGGGGCTCAGCCTGATCGCACTGGCCGCGCCGCTTGCGCCCGCCTCGGCAAATCCGCAGGCCACCCCGCTAAAGACCCTCACCGGGGATGTTGCCAATACCACGGCGCGCCAATCCTCCCCCTTTGACATTCTGACTGACGCGCATCTCGCCACCCTTCCCCGCACCGCGCAGGAACAGACCCGCATCCGCGCCGTCACCCGCCCGGCAGATCAGTTCGACCAGACCGAACCCTATGAGGCCCTGCCCGCAGGGGCCGCCACCGTCCGCGCCCGCACCGATGACGAGGCGTTTTCGCAGCACAGCGCCAATCTCAGCTTCGAGGAAGAGCTGGAATTCAAGCTCGGCAACGGGCTGTTCAAGAAAATCTGGGTCTTCTCCCCCGCCTCCACCCTGGCCTCCGACGGGCTGGGCCCGCTCTACAATTCCCGCGCCTGCCAGCGCTGCCACCTGAAGGACGGACGCGGCCATGTGCCGGATAGGCCGGACTATGCCTCGACCACGATGTTCCTGCGCGTCTCTGTTCCCGGCCCGGTGCCAGAGCAGATGCAAACCATCGCCGACTATATCGGCACCGCGCCAGAGCCGACCTATGGCGGCCAGATGCAGGATTTCTCCGCCCCCGGCATCGCCCCGGAATACCGCCTCGGCGTCACCTACACCGAAGACACCATCGCGCTTGCAGGCGGCGAGACCGCCACCCTGCAACGCCCCGAGTACAGCGCCAATACCCTCGGCTATGGCCCGCTGCACCCCGATGCCATGCTCTCCCCCCGCGTCGCCCCCAGCATGATCGGCCTCGGCCTGCTGGAGGCGATCCCGGCCGCCGACATTCTGGCGGGCGCCGACGAGGATGACAGCAACGGCGACGGCATCTCCGGGCGCGCCAATCTGGTCTGGTCGGTAGAGCACAACCGGATCATGCTCGGCCGCTTTGGCTACAAGGCCGGGCAGCCCACGGTGCATGAACAATCCGCCGCCGCTTTCTCCGGCGATATCGGCATCTCCACGCCGCTGTTTCCGGCCCATGCAGGCGATTGCACCACCGCGCAGACCAGCTGCCGCAGCGCGCCCCATGGCGGCGCGGACATCCGCGAGACCGAGATCGACCAGCCCAATATGGATCTGGTCACCTTCTACAGCCGAAACCTCGGCGTGCCTGCCCGTCGCACCCCGGACGACCCCGCCATCCTGCGCGGCAAGGCGCAATTCTACAGCGCAGGCTGCACCAGCTGCCATACACCGAAATTCGTCACCAACCGGCTGGAGGCGCAACCCGCGCAGAGCTTCCAGCTGATCTGGCCCTATAGCGACCTCTTGCTGCATGACATGGGCGAGGGCCTTGCTGACCACCGCCCCGAAGCCCGCGCCACCGGGCGCGAATGGCGCACCGCGCCGCTCTGGGGGGTGGGGCTGGTGCAGCAGGTCAATCCCCGCGCAGGTTTCCTGCATGATGGTCGCGCCCGCACCCTGCTGGAGGCAATCCTCTGGCATGGCGGCGAAGCCCAATCCGCCCGAGACACCGTGGTGGGCCTTGCGCCCGAAGACCGCGCCGATCTGATCCGCTTTCTGGAGTCGCTCTGATGCCCGCATCCCCCAACGCCACCCCCGCGCCATCGCGCCGCTGCCGCGCGCTCCTCACCGGTCTCGCTCTGGCCGCAACCCTTGGCGCAACCCTCCCCGCGCCGCCGCTGATGGCCCAGACCGCGGCGCCGCTTCAGATCACCGCGCCGGAGCTGCCGCCCGCGTCGCTCAGCCGCGCGCTTCAGGTGGACTGGATCCTGACCCACCACATCCTCCCCGGCTTTGACGAGCTGGCCGCCCATAGCACCACCCTGGCCGAGGTCGGCGCCCGCCACTGCACCCCGGATGATCCGGCCCTGCGCGATGCCTTTGGCCGTGCCTTTGATGCCTGGATCAAAGTCAGCCATCTGCGCTTTGGTCCCACCGAAACCGACAATCGTGCCTTTGCCCTCGCCTTCTGGCCCGACAGCCGCAACAAGATCCCCGGCACCCTGCGCCGCGCCGTCACCGAAACCCCGCGCGAAGAGCTGACCACCCCCGAGATCTTTGCCAGCCAATCGGTGGCCCTGCGCGGGTTCTATGCGCTGGAATATCTGCTGTTCGATGCGGACATGCAGACCGAAGGCAGCGCCGCACAACGCTGCGCGTTGGTGGCCGCCATCACCAGCGATATCGCCCGCACCAGTGCCGCGATCCGCAACGACTGGCACAACAGCTATGCCGCAACGCTGGTGACCGCCGGGCCGGGCTATCGCTACCGGTCCCAGGCGGAAATCCGGCAGGAGCTGTTCAAAACCCTCACCACCGGGTTTCAGGTGCTCTCCGACATGCGGCTGGGCCGTCCGCTGGGTCAGTTCGACGCCCCCCGCCCCAACCGCGCCGAGGCCCGCCGCTCCGCCCGCAGCCAGCGCCATATCGCGCTGAACCTCGCCGCGATGGAACCGCTTGCCCTTGCCCTTGCGGCGGGCGACCCCGCGCTGATGCAGGATATCGACGCAGGCTTTGCCAAGGCGCTGAAACGCGCCTCGGCGCTGGACGATCCGTCCCTGGCCGGGGTTGCCGATCCGGCCCGCCGCTTTCGCATCGAAGCCCTACAGCAGGATATCAACGACCTGCGCGACCTGATCTCCACCCGGCTGGGCGCGGCCCTTGGCGTCACCGCCGGGTTCAACTCGCTCGACGGGGATTGATCCATGGCAGGTCCCTCCCGTCGCGGCTTTCTCGCCGGTCTACTCGCCGCAGGCATGGCCCCGCAGGCCAGCTGGGCCGACCTTGGCCACCCGGCCTATCTCGCCGCCGGTAAAACCCCCGATGGCAGCTTCCTCCTCGCCGGTCTGGACCGCGGCGGCGCCATCCTGTTCCGCCACGTCCTGCCCGCCCGTGGCCATGCCGCAGCCGCACACCCCAGCCGCCCCGAAGCCGTCGCCTTTGCCCGCCGCCCCGGCCAGTTCGCAGATGTGATCGACTGCCGCAACGGCGCGGCGCTGGCGCGGCTGACGCCACCGACCGGGCATCATTTCTACGGCCACGGCGTCTTCTCACCGGACGGCGCCTATCTGTTCACCACCGAAAACGCCTATGAAAGTGGCGATGGTCGCATCGGGATCTGGGACGCCAGCGCGGGCTACCGCCGCATTGGCGATCATGCCTCCGGCGGGATCGGACCGCATGATATCCGCCTGCGCACCAGCCCTGACGGCCAGCACAATCTGGTGGTGGCCAACGGCGGCATCCAGACCCACCCCGACAGCGGCCGCGCAAAGCTGAACCTCGCCACCATGCAGCCCAACCTCAGCTACCTCAGCCTTGATGGCACCCTGGACGATCAGCTGATCCTGAACGCGGACATGCGCCTGAACTCGATCCGCCACCTTGCCATCAGCGCCTCCGGCACCGTCGGCTTTGCGATGCAGTGGCAGGGCGATGCGGGCGCCGATCTGCCAATCATCGGCCTGCACAATCCCGGCTCCGCCCCCCGCCTGATGGCCGAGGATGACCCCCGCCTGCGCAATCTTGATGGCTATGGCGGCTCCCTCGCCTTTTCCCGCGATGGAACACAGATCGCCGTCACCTCGCCACGCGGCGGCGTGGTGCAGATCGCCGACTGCGTCAGCGGCGCGCTGCGGCATGAGGTCCGGCTGGCCGACGTCTGCGGACTCACTGGCGCGGGCGCGGGCTTTATCGTGACCACCGGCGCCGGTGAGGTCAGCACGATCCGCGACGGCACGCTGACCCATCTGGGCCGGGCCGATCTCGCCTGGGACAATCATCTGGTTCCAATCCCCTGACGCGCCCCAGCAGAAAGCAAAACGAAAGCAAAACGAAAATAACTCGTGACTTTTCGCAATCGGAGGCCTAGATAAGCCTGCGAGAGGACGGGCTATGGACGCAACCGAAAGACAAACGGCAATTCTGGACCTGCTGACCCGGCAGGACCGGGTCGAGGTCGAGGACCTCGCCCAGCGCTTTGGCGTCTCATTACAAACCATCCGCACCGACCTGCGCGATCTGGCCGCCCGTGGCGCACTCTCCCGCGTGCACGGCGGCGCGGTGCGCAGCAGCAGTGGCGCCAGCCGCGACTACGCCGAACGGCGCAAGCTGAACGCCCGCGGCAAACGCGCCATGGCGGCCCTTGCCGCTGATCTGATCCCTGACAATTGCGCCATCACCCTCAATATCGGCACCTCCACCGAACAGGTCGCGCGCGCCCTCTCCGGCCATCGCGGCCTCACGGTTCTCTCCAACAATATCAACATTATCAATATGATGATGGAGGACGAGAGTAAGGAACTGATACTTGTCGGCGGTGCCATCCGGCAAAGCGATGGCGCTATCGTGGGCGAGGACGCGCTGGAGTTCATCGCCCGCTACAAGGTCGATATCGCCGTTATCGGCGCTTCGGCCATGGACGCCGACGGTGCCATTCTCGACCATGATGCACGCGAAGTCTCGGTTGCCCGCGCCATCCTGAAGAACGCCCGCAAACGGGTGTTGGTCTGCGACGGCAGCAAGTTCGAGCGCACCGCCCCGGTCCGCATCTGCGATGTTGCCGATCTTGACGTGGTGATCACCGACCGCCCCGTCCCCCCTGAATTCTCCCGCGCAGCCGAGGCTGCGGACACGCAAATCCTCTGGGTTGGCGAAAACGAAAGTAGCGAAAATGCCTGATACTCACGCGCAAGACCAGATCACCGATCTTTTCATCATCGGCGGCGGCATCAACGGCTGCGGCATCGCCCGCGACGCCGCAGGGCGCGGCCTGTCCGTGGCGCTGGCCGAAATGAACGACCTCGCCTCCGCCACCTCCTCGGCCTCCACCAAACTGTTCCACGGCGGCCTGCGCTACCTTGAATACTTCGAATTCCGTCTGGTCCGCGAGGCGCTGATCGAACGCGAGGTGCTGCTGAAGGCAATGCCGCATATCTCCTGGCCGATGCGTTTTGTGCTGCCGTTCCACAAGGACATGCGCTTTGACAACACCACACCGACGTCGAAACTGCTGACCACCTTTCTGCCGTGGATGAAGGGCCGCCGCCCCGCCTGGCTGATCCGCCTTGGCCTGTTCATGTACGACAGCCTCGGCAAACGCGGCATCCTGCCCGGCACCTCCAAACTGGATCTCGCCAGCGACCCCGCAGGCCGCCCGCTGGACCCGAAGTTCAAGACCGCCTTTGAATATTCCGACTGCTGGATTGAAGACGCCCGTCTCGTGGTGCTGAATGCCCGCGACGCCGAGGCCCGCGGCGCCGAGATCATGACCCGCACCAAGGTCACCGGCGCCCGGCGTCGCGATGACCACTGGGTGATCCAGCTTCAGGATATCGCCACCGGCGAGACCTTCGAACGGCGCGCAAAGATGCTGGTCAATGCCGGCGGCCCATGGGTTGCCGATGTGCTGCGCCAGAAACTGGGCCAGAACAGCCGCGAAAGCGTACGGCTGGTGCGCGGCAGCCATATCGTGGTCCCGAAACTCTACGATCACGGGCGCTGCTATTTCTTTCAGGGCACCGATGGCCGCATTATCTTCGCGATCCCCTACGAAGAGGACTACACGCTGATCGGCACCACCGATGCCGACCACCCGGATCCCGAAACCGCCCCGACCTGCACGCCCGAGGAACAGGATTACCTGATCAATTTCGCCTCGCAGTATTTCGCCAATCCGCTCAGCCGTGACGATATCGTCTGGACCTATTCCGGCGTGCGTCCGCTTTATGACGATGGTGCCAGCTCGGCCACCGCTGCCACGCGCGAATACGTGCTGACGCTGGACAACACTGCCGCGCCGCTGCTGAATGTCTTTGGCGGCAAGATCACCACCTACCGCAAACTGGCCGAGGCCGCGCTGGAGAAAATCGGCACCCAGTTCCCCGACCTCCCCCGCGACTGGACCGCAGGTGTCGCCCTGCCCGGCGGCGATTTCCCGGTCGGCGATGTGGCGAAACTCACCGCGAAACTGGCGCAGGACTATCCCTTCCTCAGCCCCTACGCGACCCGCCGCCTGATCCGCGCCTATGGCACCGAGGCCTGGGACGTATTGGGCGAGGCAACCTCAGCCGAGGATCTTGGCCAGGCTTTTGGCGCCACCATCACCGCGCGTGAACTCGACTGGACCATCGCCCGCGAATGGGTCCGCACCGGCGAGGATTACCTCCTGCGCCGCACCAAACTCGCCCTGCGCCTGACCGAGGAAGAGCGCGCCGCGGTTGACGGCTATATCCGTGCAAGGGCCGCCGATCTGACCGCCTGAGGGCCAGTTGCAGAGCAGGCGCGCCTCAGCTCGTTTCAGCCTGCGCGGCTTAACCCTGCGGCAACACATCCCAGCCCTATGCGCCCGCAGCCTGCGCAACGCCTACAAAAAGTATCAGCCCCCCTGTCCGATTGTTTCGCACGCGAAACATTTGGTCAGAGGGGCTGACATTGTTGGCAGCAAGAGCGGCAATGCCCGGGGTGAGCAAGCGTTGCCATATTCCTTCGATCAACAATCCGCAGCGGCCTTCGTCCGGCGCGGCCTGCCGGTGCTATGTCCCGGCACGACCCAAGGATCTCTCGCGCCTCATGCGGTCTGATCTGCGGGCGACGGATCGTTGGAGCACAGCTTGCTGATGTGCTGAAGCCGCTGCGAGATACGCTGCTGGAAGCGTCCCAGCTGGTCGATGATGTCAGACAGAGAATGACCATCCTCGGGAAGCCGCGCGCTTTCGATTTTGCACAGCACCCGCGTCGAGCTCAGCCCCAGCAGCTGGCGCTGCATGTTTTCGCAGATCTTGGTGATCCGCTCCGCCTCGCGGTTCACATCCGACAGCTGTGTGCGAGCATGTTCTTCCTGTACCATGGCTAGCGCCCGCAGCAGCGATTGCTCATGCGCCCGGCCCTCCTCACCCAGCACTGCATGATTTTCGCTTTGAAGCTGCTTGCTGCATTCACTGAAAATACGTACGACGCCTGCCACGAACAGGCTCTGGCTGACCTGCCCCTTGATCTTTGAAAAATTGCTGTCCTTGCCCATAACATGGGTGGCGAACCAGTTCGACATCTCCTGCGAGATGGACCCGTAGTTCTGTGACAGCACGGTCACCGGGCCGCCCGACGGTTCAATCCGCGACGCAAGGACCCGCAGGTTGTGGGGAATGGTGCGCATCGCCGCAAAATCGTCGATCAGACCACGGGTTTCTTCTGCAAGAACATCCGAGTTTGCGAGCATGGTCCGCAGGCGTTCAATCGCCAGATCAGGCGCATTTTCCATCCCCTGATCGCGGGCCGCCAGCTCATCTGCCAGCGCGTTGGCGGCAAACTGCTGGTAGTTCTCAAAACCCAGTTCACGACACCAGTCCAGCAGCCTGTCACGGCTTTCCTCAGGGCTGAGCCCGCCGTCCTGCTCGGCTTTCAGCAGATCCGCATAGCCTTGTGCAATCTTATCAAACAGTTTGCTGGTCGGTTTGATCCGCGCCGAAAGAAACCCCTCTTCGCAGGGGACAACAACTGCATAAACCCAGTAGTGCAGCCCATCGCGGGACTTGTTCTTTATGTAGCCGCCAAAGAAATCGCCGGCCTGGATGGTCTCCCAGAACAGCTGGAACACCCCGCGCGGCATATCCTCGTGGCGGATGATCTTATGTGGCGCTCCGATCAGATCGCCCCACGGGTAGTCTGACACCCGCCGGAAAATCTCGTTTCCGATTTGAATAACCCCACGGCCATCCGTTCTGGAGTAGAATACTTCATTGAGCGCAAAGGGAGCCTCTCCCCTGAGCGGGCGCGCTTCGATCCGGCTGTCCATGAACGTCAAAGTGATTTCCCATCGCTACTTGTGTAGGTGACCTGCCTAAACCTTGTGCGTTACACAGCCGTAAATTCACCGTGGAAAATCGAGATAAATTTCAAGAATTCGGACTCTCCCGGCCCGGAGCCCGCCCTGCGGGTCCGCTTTCACCGCCTGCCACCGACCCCGCATCCGAACAACAATCGCCAACAAAAAAAGCCCCCGCAAAATAGTGCAGGAGCTTTCCGCCTCATGTCACGATCACGTCAGAAAATCAGAACTCCACACCCTTCTGGGCTTTGATGCCGTCGCGGAAAGGATGTTTGATCTGACCCATTTCGGTGACCAGATCGGCGATCTCGATCAGCTCTTCCTTGGCGTTGCGACCGGTCAGGACGACATGGGTCATCGGCGGTTTCTCGGTCTCAAGGAATTCTACCACATCGGCAATGTCGATGTAGTCATAGCGCAGCGCGATATTGATTTCATCGAGGAGCACCATGGCGTTGCGCTCGTCGCGGATCATCTCCTTGGCCTTCTCCCAGCCCTTCTGCGCGGCGGCAATATCGCGCGCCTTGTCCTGGGTCTCCCAGGTAAAGCCTTCGCCCATCGCGTAGAACTGGCACAGCTCGCTGAAGTTCTCCTCGATCAGGGTGCGTTCACCGGTCTGCCAGGCGCCTTTGATGAACTGCACCACTGCCGAGGGCATCCCATGGGCAATGCAGCGCATGATCATGCCAAATCCGGAGCTGGACTTGCCCTTGCCCGGGCCGGTGTGGACGATGATCAGCCCCTTTTCGCCATCCTTGTTCTGCATCATGCGGTCGCGGGCGGCCTTCTTCTTGGCCATTTTCGCCGCATGGCGTGCCGCTTCTGCTTCGGAAATGTCGGTCTCGGGCGTATCGCTCATTGTGGCTCTCCTACTGGTTCGCCCATCTCTTGACAAAGACAGGGGCAATGGCGCAAGGGGGTTTTGTTGGTTCCTGCCATTTGGCAGGCGAAGAGGGAATGTGACAGTTGGGCCATCAGGGTCCGTCAAAGCACAGCCGCCCCCGCGACCGTGACCGGAGAGGTCTCCGACGCCACTGAGTACCACTCGGGAAGGCAGGATGACCGTCAGGACCCCGAAAAAAGGTCCTGGCATCCGCAAGCCGGGAGACCTGCCAACGCACGAAATGCAACGGGCGGACGGGGTGTTCCGCGACCGGCTGGGATCCGCGCGCGACCCTCGCGCCCCCGCTGGCCCGCAGCCCCCTCGCTGAACCAAGTGAAGGGCGCTCATGGCCGAGGTAACATTGACGATCTGCACCACCTGCCGTCGCGGCGAGGTGACCGACCCGGAGGCCCCCCGCCCCGGTGCCCGTATGCTGGCCGCCCTGCAAGAGGCCGATCTGCCCGAAGGCGTTGCGGTGCGCGGTGTTGAATGCCTCTCGGCCTGCACCCGTGGCTGTTCCATGGTGCTGAGCGGCGGCGACGCCCGCTGGAGCTACATCTACGGTGATCTTGATCCCGACGAACATGTGCCCGACATCCTGAGCGGCGCTGCCGCCTATGCCGCCACCACGGATGGTCTGGTGCCCTGGCGCGAACGCCCCGTGGTGTTCCGCAAGCAATCCATCGCCCGTATCCCGCCTGCGCCCGCACCTGCGGCGACCTCTCCCACTCCTCCCTCCTTGTCCAAGGACTGACCCCATGAGCGATCTGAACAAAATCCCCGTCACCGTCATCACCGGCTTCCTTGGTGCGGGCAAAACCACCCTGATCCGCCATCTGATGCAGAACCCGCAGGGCAAGCGTCTGGCCGTGGTGGTCAATGAATTTGGCACCGCCGGTGTGGACGGTGAAATCCTGAAATCCTGCGCCGATGAGAACTGCCCGGCAGAGAACATCATGGAGCTCGCCAACGGGTGTATCTGCTGCACCGTGGCCGATGATTTCATCCCCACCATCGAACAGCTGATGAACCTGCCGGAAAAACCCGATCACATCGTGATCGAAACCTCCGGTCTGGCGCTGCCGAAACCGCTGTTGAAGGCCTTTGACTGGCCCGCGATCCGGTCGCGCATCACCGTGGATGGCGTGGTTGCGCTGGCCGACGCCGAAGCGGTCGCCAAGGGCCAGTTCGCCACCGATCTGGATGCGGTGCAGGCCCAGCGGGAAGCCGATGAGGGCATCGACCATGAAACCCCGCTGTCGGAGCTGTTCAAGGATCAGATCTCCTGCGCGGACATCATCCTGCTGTCGAAGGCCGATCTGGCCGGTGAAGAGGGCCTGGACAAGGCCCGCGCGATGATCGAGGCCGAAGCGCCGCGCAAACTGCCGATCCTGTCGATGTCCGAAGGCGTGATCGACCCGCGCGTCATTCTGGGGCTTGAGGCCGCGGCCGAAGATGATCTGGATGCGCGTCCGTCGCACCATGAGCATCATCACCACCATGACGATGATCACGACCACGATCACGATCATCACCACCATGATCACAGCCATGACGATTTTGATACAATCGTGGTCGACCTCGGCGAAGTTTCCGATCCGCAGGCATTGCAAGATGCCATCGTGAAACTCGCCCGCGAGCGCAATATCCTGCGCGTCAAAGGTTATGTGGCGGTGGAAGGAAAACCGATGCGGATGCTTGTTCAGGCCGTGGGCGAACGCCTGCGCGCGCAATATGACCAGCCCTGGGGTGACATGCCCCGGCGCACCCAGCTGGTGGTGATTGCCGAGCATGACAACATCGACGCCGCCGCCATCCGCGCCGAGCTGGGGGCCTGAGCCGATGCCGGTCGGGCGCATTCGCACCCTCCCAGGCTCGGACGCAGCCCACAGAGCGCCCGCCGCCTGCCAGAATACAAAGGCCTGACCCATGCATGTCGTCTTCCGCGAAAGCCACGGCCTCGACGAGAGTGATACACCACAGGATCTGGGGCAGACGCCTGCGGACCTTGTGGTGCTGTCGTTCTCCGACAGCGATCTCGGGGCCTTTGCGGCGGGCTGGCACCGAGCCGAGGGCAAGCTGCCCAGCCTGCGCCTTGCCAATCTGGTGGCGCTGAAACACCCGCTCTCGGTCGATGTCTATGCCGAACAGACACTGGAGGGCGCCAAGGGCGTTCTGGTACGTCTGATCGGCGGCGAAAGCTACTGGTCCTACGGGCTTGCCACGCTACAGGATCTGGCGCGGCGCAATGGCATCGCGCTGGCGATCCTGCCGGCTGACGGGCGCGAAGATGCCCGTCTGGACGCCCTCTCGACGCTGCCGGTTTCAACTCTGCGCCGACTCCAGCATCTATGTGATGCCGGTGGTGCGGTGGCGGCACAGGCCGCACTTGCCCAGCTGTCGCTGGCGGCGGGGCTTTATGCCGGTCCGGTCCTTGGCCTCAAGAGCACGCCCGAACACGGGTTCTATGACCCGGAAAAAGGCGTGCTGGCGGATCTGCCAGCGCAGGACAAACCCCTCATATTGGTGAGTTTCTACCGCTCCTATCTGACGGCGGCCGATACCGCCCCGGTGGATGCGCTGATCAATGAGCTGCGCGGACGGGGTTATGCGGCCTATGGCGCCTTTGCTGCCAGCCTCAAGGCACCGGCCAGCGCGGACTGGCTGCGTGACAAACTGCCCGGACTGGCCCCGGCAGCCATCGTGAACGCCACCGCCTTCTCGGCGCAGGGCACCGATGGCAGCGCGTCGCCGCTCTCCACCACCGGCTGTCCGGTGTTCCAGGTCGCCTTGTCCACCGCGCGGCGCAAGGACTGGGCCGAGGCCGATCGCGGGCTGTCCCCGGCCGATCTTGCCATGCATGTGGTGCTGCCCGAGGTGGATGGCCGCATTTTCGCCGGGCTGGTCAGCTTCAAGGCGCCGGGCAAGAAAGACCCGGATCTGCAATATTCCCGCTTTGCCCATCGCGCCGATCCCGGCCGCATCACCGCAGCCGTTGACCGGATCGAGGGCTGGCTGCGGCTGGCGCAGCTGCCCAATGCCGACAAACGTCTGGCGCTGGTGCTGTCCACCTATCCGGGCCGCGATCACAATCTGGCCCATGCGGTGGGACTGGATGCGCTGGCCTCCTGCGATGAAATCCTGCGCGAGCTCTGGGATCAGGGCTATGTCGTGGAACCGCTGGAAAGCACCGGCCTGCGGCTGATGGCGGAGACGCAGACCATCTCGCTAGAGGGCTACCGGGCTGCGCTGGCGACCCTGCCGAAGGTGTTGCAGGACAGGCTGTCGGAGGCCTGGGGTGCCGCTGAGGAAGACCCGGATTGCCGCGATGGCGCCTTTCACTTCAAGGCGTTGCGGGCAGGCAAGACGCTGATCGCGCTGCAACCCGAACGCGGCGAGGTGAAAACCCGCGTCGATGATTACCACGATCTCGACCGCACCCCGCGCCATGCCTATGTGGCGTTTTACATGTGGCTGCGCAGCCAGTCCGACGCCATTGTCCACATCGGCGCCCATGGCACGCTGGAGTGGCTGCCGGGCAAGGCCGTCGCCCTGTCCGAGCACTGCTGGCCCGAGGTGCTGACCGGGCCGCTGCCTGTCGCCTATCCCTTTATCGTCAATGATCCGGGCGAGGCCGCACAGGCCAAGCGCCGCATTGGCGCCGTCACCCTGGGCCATCTGCCGCCGCCGCTGGCGCAGACCAATCTGCCCGCAGGCATGGCGCGGCTGGAAAGCCTGCTTGATGAATATTCCACCGCTGACGGACTGGATCCTGCCCGCCGCGACCGGCTGATCGACAGCATCCGGGCCGAGGCGCAGGGCACAGGCGTGGAGGCTGATCTGGGCCTCACGCCAGACACCTCGCCCGCCGAGGCGATCACCCGGATCGACGCCTTTGTCTGCGACATCAAGGAAAGCCAATATGGGGAAGGGCTGCATATCTTTGGCACCGGTCAATGCGGCGCTGAGGAACGCGCCGGGCTGGTGGCCGCGCTGAATGGCCAGATGGTGGCCCCCGGCCCCTCCGGCTCGCCGTTTCGCGGTCGGGCCGATGTGATCCCGACCGGGCGCAACCTCTTTACCACGGATCCCCGCGCGGTGCCCTCGCGGGCGGCGCAGGCGCAAGGGGTCAAGCTGGCGGAAGAGCTGCTGCGCCGCCATCTTCAGGACCATGGCGACTGGCCACGCGGGCTGGTCATTGATCTCTGGGGCTCGGCCACCATGCGCACCGCGGGCGAGGAATTTGCCATGGCGCTGCATCTGGCGGGGCTGGCGCCCAAGTGGGACGAAGGCTCCGAGCGCGTCTCCGGTTTCGAGGTGCTGCCGCTCTCGATGCTGAACCGGCCACGCATTGATGTCACCCTGCGGGTCTCCGGTCTGTTCCGTGACGTCTTCCCCGGTCTGGCGCAGATGTTCGAGGCCGCCGCCGCCGCGCTGGCAGGCCGCGAGGAAAGTGCGAGCGACAATCCCTATCTGGCGCAGACGCCCCGCGTTTTTGGCCCGAAACCGGGTCAATACGGCCTGTCGATGAACCCGCATCTGGATGACTACAGCGACGCGGCCCGCGCAGCAGCGGGCGAGGCTTGGCTCAACGCGTCTTCGCACGCGATTGATGCCAAGGGCACCATCACCGATGCCCGCGAGGCCCTGGAGGTCCGGCTGCAAACCGCCGACAGCTTTGTCCACCTGCAGGATCTGCCGGAAACCGACCTGCTGGTGGCCTCGGATTATGCCGCGCATGAGGCCGGATTTGCCGCCGCCATGGCGCGCATCGGCCAAAAGGCACCGGCGCTCTACCACATGGATGCCACCCGGCCTGACAAACCGCAGGCGCGCAGCTTGGGCGAGGAGATCGCCCGCGTGACGCGCGCCCGCGCCGCCAATCCCGATTGGGCCACCTCGATGATGAACCACGGCTTTCGCGGCGCGGCGGAAATCGCGGCGACGCTGGATCATATGGCGGCCTTTGCCCATCTGGCGCAGGTGGTGCAGCCGCATCTCTTTGATCTCTATTTCGAGGCCACTTTGGGCCGCGAGGATCTGGTCGACTTCATGGAGCGCGAGAACCCCGACGCGCTGGCTGCCATGCGCGACCGCTTTCGCGCGCTGTTTGATGCCGGCCTGTGGAGCACGCGGCGCAACTCGATCATGGCCGAGCTGGAGGGCGCGGTGTGACTGAGCAAGCCGCCTCCCCAGCGCCCAAAGTCTATGGCTGGTGTCCCGGTGCGCTGCGTCCGATGATGTCGGGCGACGGGCTGGTGGTGCGGGTGCGCGCACCTTTGGGGCGGCTCACACCGGATCAGGCGCGTGGTCTGGCCGATCTGGCGCAGCGCTGTGGATCCGGCATTGTCGATATTTCCGCCCGCGCCAATCTGCAACTGCGCGGCATTCGCGAGGACGCCCATCTGCCACTGATCGCAGGTCTTGGCGATCTGGGTCTGGTCGATGAGGATGCAGAGGCCGAGGCGCGTCGCAATATCACCCTGACGCCGTTCTGGCGCGCAGGCGACGACAGCCACCAGATTGCGCAGACGCTGGCGGCCGCGCTGACGGAGGCCCGCGATCTGGCGCTTCCCGGCAAGTTCGGCTTTGCCGTGGACTGTGGTGACCTGCCCGTGCTGGCCGAGACAGCCGCAGATATCCGCATCGAACGTGGCCCCGACGGGTTGATCCTGCGCGCCGATGGTGCAGACAGGGGCCTGCCGGTCACGGCTGACAGTGCCGCAGGCGACGCCCTCGCGCTGGCGCGCTGGTTTCTCGACCAAGGCGGCGCGTCCGGGGGGCGTGGCAGAATGCACCGGCTGATTGCGCGCCGCGGCCCCCCTGCGGCGCATGCGGCAACGGTCGGTGCCGCAACGTCTTCCTTCCGGCCTCTCCCGGGCGCATCGGCGCAGGGGCTGTTGGTGGCTTTGGAATTTGGCCAGATGCCTGCCCGCACGTTGGCGGCGCTGGCCGATCACGGCGCGCTGCGACTCACCCCCTGGCGGATGCTGCTTGTCGAAGGCGCCAGCACCCTGCCCCCCCTGCCCGACCTGATCCTGGATGCAACCGATCCCCGCCTGCGGGTGAGCGCCTGCACCGGGGCACCCGGCTGCCCGCAGGCGCGCGCGGCGACGCGCGCTCTGGCCCGCGATCTGGCCCCTGCGGTGCCTGCGGGCCTGCATCTGCATGTCTCCGGCTGCGCCAAAGGCTGCGCCCACCCCCGCCCCGCCGATCTGGTGCTGACCGCCACCGGTGACGACCAATTTGACCTGATCCGCAATGGCACTGCCGCCGATCACCCGCTAAACACCTCCCTGAGCGCCGCCCGCTTACGCGCCGCTCCAGACCTTATGACAGAGGGCAGCTGATATGCTCCACACCTATGAAACCAATGGCGCCGCGATCTATGCCGAAAGCTTTGCCACCATCCGCCGCGAGGCCGATCTGGCGCGCTTCAGCAAGGACGAGGAAGTTGTCGTCGTCCGCATGATCCACGCCGCAGGCATGGTGGGGCTGGAGGAGCATGTGCGGTTTTCCCAAGGCATGGCCGAGACCGCCCGCGCAGCCCTTGCCAAGGGCGCGCCGATCCTCTGCGATGCGTATATGGTCTCCGAGGGCATCACCCGCCCGCGCCTGCCCGCGGACAATGAGGTGATCTGTACCCTGCGAGACCCCAAGGTGCCGGAGCTGGCCAAGGAGATGGCCAACACCCGCTCCGCCGCCGCGCTGGAGCTTTGGCGCCCGAAACTGGAAGGTGCGGTCGTGGCCATCGGCAATGCCCCAACCGCGCTGTTTCACCTGTTGAACATGCTGAAAGACCCCGATTGCCCCCGCCCCGCCGCCATTATCGGCTGTCCCGTCGGTTTTGTCGGTGCGATGGAATCCAAAGAGGCGCTGATGGAAGATCTGCCAGTGCCGTCGATGATCGTCAAAGGGCGCCTCGGCGGGTCTGCAATCACTGTCGCTGCCGTAAACGCGCTGGCGAGCTGGAAAGAGTAAGCCATGACCATTGCGAAGGGCAAAGTCATCTGCGCGGGGCTCGGCCCCGGCGATCCCGATCTGATGAGCCTGCGCTCGCACCGGATGATTTCCGGCGCGCGCCACATCGCCTATTTCCGCAAGGCCGGCCGCAAGGGCCAGGCCCGCGCGATTGTCGAAGGCATGCTGGCAGACGGCGTCACCGAACACGCGATGGAATACCCGGTGACGACCGAGATCCATTTCTCAGACCCCGAATACAACCGGGTGCTGGCGGAGTTCTATGACCGCTGGGCCGACACATTGGCCGAGATTGCCCAGACCGAGGACGTCGTGGTGCTCTGTGAGGGGGATCCGTTCCTCTATGGCTCTTATATGCATCTCTACACCCGCCTGCAGGGCCGGGCCGCGCAGGAGATCATTCCCGGCATCACCGGCATGTCCGGCTGCTGGACCGCCTCCGGCCAGCCGATCACCTGGGGCGATGATGTGCTGACCGTGGCGATGGCCACCCTCAGCGAGGATGAGCTTGCCAAACGTGCCGCGGAAACCGACGCGCTGGTCGTCATGAAAATCGGCCGCAACCTGCCCAAACTGCGCCGCGCGCTGGAACGTGCGGGCCGCGCAGATGACGCCTGGCTGGTCGAACGCGGCACCATGCCCGGCCAGACAGTGCAGAAGCTGTCGGAGGTCGACGGCGAGGTGCCTTACTTTTCTATCGTCTTGGTTCACGGACAGGGGCGCCGACCATGACTGTATCGCAAAACGGCTGGGTGGTGATTGCGGGGCTTGGGCCCGGCAACGAGGCATTGGTAACGCAGGAAGTGCGCGACGCCATTGATGAGGCCACGGATATCGTTGGTTATATCCCCTACGTCAACCGCGTTGAGCCGCGTGAGGGCCTGACCCTGCACGCCACCGACAACCGTGTCGAAGTGGACCGCGCCACCCATGCGCTGGAAATGGCTGCCGCGGGCAAGCGGGTTGTCGTTGTCTCCTCCGGTGATCCGGGGGTGTTCGCCATGGCCTCTGCCGTGTTTGAGGCGCTGGAGAACAACGCCGAACGCAACCCCGAGTGGCTGGATCTGGAGATCAAGGTGCTGCCCGGCATCACCGCCATGCTGGCCGCCGCCGCCGCCATCGGCGCGCCGCTGGGTCATGATTTCGCTGCCATCAACCTCAGCGACAATCTGAAGCCCTGGAGCCTGATTGAAAAACGCCTGCAACTGGTTGGCGAGGCCGGTCTGGCGATGGCGTTTTACAACCCGCGCTCCAAATCGCGGCCGCATCAGTTTGCCCGCGCGCTGGAGATCCTGCGCGAGGCCTGCGGTGCGGAGACGCTGATCACCTTTGCCCGCGACGTGACCAAGCCGGGCCAGGAGCTGCTGACCGTGCCGCTGAAGGACGCGACGCCCGAGATGGCCGACATGCGCACGGTGGTTATTGTCGGCAACCGCGACACGCGGCGGGTGGGCCATTACGTTTATACCCCCCGCTACGCGGCTGAGGGTTAAGCGGCGGAATGCAACAGCCAGGCCATCACCTCTGCCACGCTGCCCAATACGGGCCGCTGAGGCACCTCGGGTCTGCCGATCATGATGACCGGCAGGCCGAGGGTGCGCGCTGCGGTGAGTTTGGCGGCTGCGCCTGCACCGCCGGCGTTCTTGGCCACGATATGGGTGATGGCGTGGCGCTGCATCAGATCTGTGTCGCCCGCCACGTCAAACGGCCCGCGGGCGATTTCGACCGTGGTGTGCGGCAGCGGCAAGTTGGCCTCAGGTTCGTCCACCAGCCGCAGAAGGTAGTGGTGCTGCGGTTTGGCGGCGAATTGCGCAAGGTTCTGTTTGCCGATCGCCAGAAACACCCGCGCGGGGGAATCCGGCAGAGCATTTACCGCGCCTTCGATGCTGTCCGCGTGAACCCACCGGTCGCCCTCCCCCGCCTGCCAGGCCGGGCGTTCAAAGGCGCAGAGCGGCACGCCCGCCGCTTCGCAGGCGTGCACCGCGTTGGTGCTCATCTGCGCCGCGAAGGGGTGGGTCGCATCGACCACATGGGTGATGCTTTTGGCGCGCAGGTAGGTTGCCAGCCCCTCCACGCCACCAAAGCCGCCAATGCGGGTGGGCAGCGGCTGGCTGACCGGTTTGGCGGTGCGGCCCGCGTAGGAAAACACTGCATCCGCGCCAGTTTCCGCAAGGGTTTTGGCCAATTGCGAGGCCTCGGTGGTGCCGCCCAGCAGGAGGATGCGTGTCATGTCTGATGGCCTTTCCAAGCACTGGCTCACAATCATTGGTCTGGGCGAAAATGGACTGGATTCCTTAAGCGATGCAAGCCGGAAGGCGCTGGAGCAGGCCGAGGTGATCTTTGGCGGCCCGCGGCATCTAGAGCTGGTGGAGGCCGGCAGCAATGGTCAGCCCTGGCCGGTGCCGTTTTCAACCGGGCCAGTGCTGGCGATGCGCGGGCGCAAAGTCGCTGTTCTCGCCTCCGGCGATCCGTTCTGGCATGGCGCCGGCGGGTCGCTGATGCGGGATCTGGAGGCGGGTGAATGGGTGTCGCACCCGGCGCCATCCTGTTTTGCGCTGGCCGCCAATCTTCTGGGCTGGAAGCTGGAGGAGGTTCTGTGCCTTGGCCTTCATGCCGCACCTTTTGCGCGGCTGCTGCCGCTGCTGGGCCGGGGCGTGCGGGTGATCTGCACCCTGCGCGATGGCAAGGCGCCGGCGGAGCTGGCGCAATGGCTGGTTGCAAACGGCCAGCCCGACGCGCGGCTTCATGTGATGGAACGGCTGGGCGGGCCAAGGCAACGGCTGCGCCAAGCAACAGCCGAAGCCTGGGATCTGCCGCAGACAGAAGCGCCGGTCCTTATGGCCATCGAGGCCATGCGGCCCGGGCTGCCGCAGGCGTCGGGGCTGGCGGATGACCTCTTTTCCAGTGACGGGCAGATCACCAAACGCCCCATTCGGGCGCTGACCCTGTCGGCGCTGGCCCCGCGCGCAGGTGAGCTGCTGTGGGACATCGGCGGCGGGTCTGGGTCCGTCTCGGTGGAGTGGTGTCTGGCCGCACAGGGTGCGCGGGCGATCACCTTCGAGCCGCGCGAGAGCCGACTGGCGAACATCCGCGCCAATGCCGCAGCGTTCGGGCTGGATCACCGGATGACGGCGGTGCTGGGCAAGGCGCCGGAGGTGCTGGACGGGTTTGAGATGCCCGCCTGCGTGTTCATCGGCGGCGGCGGCTCGCAGGCGCTGCTGGATCATCTGTGGGACATCCTGCCCGCAGGCACCCGGCTGGTTGCCAATGGAGTGACGCTGGAAACCGAAACCCTCTTGATGCAGGCCCATGCGGACCGTGGCGGGCATCTCTTGAAAGCGGAGATCGCCGAGGCCGGACCGCTGGGCTCCATGCGCGACTGGCGCCGGGCGCGGCCCGTCATACAATGGAGTGTCACGCGATGAAAGTGGCAGGCATCGGGTTCCGCAGAGCGGCCACTGCGGCGGATTTGCAGGCCGCGCTGGCGCTGACCGGGGAGCGGGTGGATGCGCTGGCCTCCATCGCTCAGAAGGCCGACGCCCCCGCTGTGCAGGAGTTTGCGCGCAGCCTTGGGCTGCCGGTGATTTCATTGCAGGAACAGGATATAACCGGGGAGCAGACATTGACCTGCTCGCCAAGGATAAAGGCGCGGTTCGGCACCGGGTCGCTGGCGGAAGCCGCGGCGCTGGCGGGCGCGCGCCATGGGGTGAAGGGCGCGCGCGTGCGCCTTCTTGCCCCGAGAGTTGTCACCGCGGATGGGCTTGCCACCGCGGCCATAGCAGAAAGACTTGAGCCATGACCGTTCACTTCATTGGCGCCGGACCGGGCGCTGCCGACCTTCTGACCCTGCGCGGGCGCGACATTATCGCGTCCTGCCCGGTGTGCCTGTACGCGGGCTCGCTGGTGCCGGAGGAGATCCTGAGCCATTGCCCCGAGGATGCAAAGATCGTGAACACCGCGGCGATGGACCTGGATGCCATCGTGGCAGAAATCAAGGCGGCGCATGAGGCGGGCCAGGACGTGGCGCGGCTGCATTCCGGCGATCTGTCGGTGTGGTCGGCGATGGGTGAGCAGATCCGCCGGCTGAAGGCCGAGGGCATTCCGGTCAGTGTCACCCCCGGTGTGCCATCCTTTGCCGCCGCTGCTGCCGCGCTGGGGACCGAGCTGACCCTGCCGGGCCTTGGCCAGTCGGTTGTGCTGACCCGCACGCCGGGGCGTGCCTCCTCGATGCCCGAGGGCGAGACGCTGGAGAATTTCGCCCGTACCGGTGCCACGCTGGCCATTCACCTGTCGATCGGCAATCTGGACCATGTCGTGGACAGCCTCGCGCCCCATTACGGCGCGGATTGTCCGGTGGCCGTGGTCTACCGCGCCAGCTGGCCGGATCAGCAGATCATCCGCGCCACGCTGGAGACCCTGAAGGATGCGCTGGACGAGAAAATCTCCCGCACCGCGCTGATCCTTGTTGGACCGGTGCTGAAGGGTGAGGGCTTTGACGAAAGCTGCCTCTATTCCACCGAATACGATCGCCGCTACCGGCCGCAGAGCGCCGACAGCCCGTGGTCGAGCTGGAGCCATGGGGACGACTAAGGCCATGACAAATATGAACCCTCCCGGACTGATGATCTCGGCGCCCTCCTCGGGCACCGGCAAGACCACCGTGATGCTGGGCCTGCTCAGGGCGCTGGCCGAAGACGGGCTGGTGGTGCAGCCTTACAAGAGCGGGCCGGATTATATCGACCCGGCCTTTCACCTGGCGGCGGCGAAACGGCCCAGTTTCAACCTCGATACCTGGGCGATGGACGGCGGCCTGCTGGATGCAGTCACAGCGCAATCTGCGGGGGCGGAGATCTGCGTCGGCGAAGGCTCCATGGGCCTTTATGACGGTGTGGCGACGCGCGGGCAGTCGGGCTTTGGCTCCTCCGCCGAGACCGCCAAGCGGATGGGCTGGCCGGTGGTGCTGGTGGTAGACGTGGGCGGACAGGCGCAATCGGCGGCGGCCACGGCGCTGGGGTTCAAGAATTATGACACCGAAGTGCCCTTTGCCGGGGTGATCCTCAATCGTGTAGCCAGCCCGCGCCATGAGCGGCTGACCCGGCTGGGGATGGAGAAGGCAGGCATCAAGGTGCTCGGCTCCCTGCCCCGACGCGGCGATCTGGCTTTGCCGGAGCGGCATCTGGGTCTGATCCAGGCGGTGGAGCATCCCGATCTGGAAGCCGCCATCGCGGGCTATGCGGCGTTCCTGCGCGAGAATGTCGACCTCGACGCGATCAAGGCGGCAGCGCTGGCGGGGCCTGCCCCCGCCCCGGCGCGCCTGCCCAAGCCACCTGCCCAGCGGATTGCGCTGGCGCGGGATGCGGCGTTTTCCTTCACCTATCCGCACCTGCTGGAAGGCTGGCGCGCGGCGGGAGCAGAGATCCTGCCGTTCTCGCCGCTGGCCGATGAAGCCCCTGCGGCGGATGCCGATCTGGTCTGGCTGCCCGGCGGCTACCCCGAGCTGCACGGCGGCACGCTGGCGGCGGCGGAGACCTTCCGCGCCGGTGTCCGCAAGCACGCCGAGACCAGGCCGGTGCATGGCGAATGCGGCGGCTACATGGCCCTGGGCGAGGCGCTGATCGACAAGGAGGGCAACCGCCACCGGATGCTGGGCCTCTTGGGCCTCGTGACCTCCTACGAGAAGCGCAAGTTCCACCTTGGCTACCGCCGTGCGGTGCTTCAGGCAGCGATGCCCGGATTTGACGCAGGCACAGCACTGCGCGGCCATGAGTTCCATTATTCGACCATTCTGGAAGAACCCGATGCGCCGCTGGCCAATGTCATGGATGCCGACGGCGGCCCGGTGCCAGAGACCGGCTCGATCAAGGGCCATGTTACCGGCACGTTCTTTCACCTGATCACGGGAGAGCGCGCATGAGCGGTTTTGTCTCCTTTGTGTCCTCCGGTCCGGGCGACCCGGAGCTCTTGACCGTGAAGGCGGTGAAGCGGCTGGAGGCCGCGGATGCGGTGCTGTTTGACGACCTGTCCTCGGGGCCGATCCTGACCCATGCCCGCGCCGACGCGGATCTGGTGGGCGTGGGCAAACGGGCCGGACGTCCCTCCCCCAAGCAGGACCATGTGAGCCAGCTTCTGGTGGATTATGCCCAAAGTGGGCTGCATGTGGTGCGGCTGAAATCGGGCGATTCCGGTGTCTTTGGCCGGCTGGAGGAAGAAATCACCGCGCTGCGGCAGGCGGGTATCGGGTTCGAGATCGTGCCCGGAGTTACCGCGGCCTCGGCAGCGGCGGCGGCGGCGAATATCCCGCTGACCCGGCGGCTGACGGCGCGGCGATTGCAATTCATCACCGGCCATGACGTGACCGGTGGGCTGCCCGATCAGCTGAACCTCGCCGCGCTGGCGGACCCGGATGCGACCACCGTGGTCTATATGGGCAAGCGGACCTTTGCGGCGCTGGCGGAGAAGCTGCTGGAGGCGGGGCTGCCCCCGCAGACCCATGCGCTGATTGCACTGGGGGTCTCGACGCCGGAGCAGGAGCTGCATTGCCACACGGTGGGCGAGCTGCCGGAGGTGCTGCGTGCGATGGAGACCACCGCGCCGGTGCTGATCCTCTATGGCCCGCTTGCCGATCAGCCTGCGGATCCGGCCCATGCCCCCGTGAAGGCCAAGGACGACCACTGACCCGCCGTCACCGCGCGGTTCCTGCGCCCGGACCATAGGTCATCCCGCTCTGAGCGCACCACACCCTGCCCGTGTTTCGCGGGTGGGGCATTTCCATTTTCGCGTGTTCGCCGCAGCTGACCCAAGGGCGCGTCGCAATCGCCTTCTCCGGGGCCGGATTCAAACTTGACCGAGTCGGGGCGCAGGGGCCACATAGGCGCCATATGGTGTCCAACGGCGCGAAGCGTCAGGACTGAAACGGGAATGAGGAACGGTGGACCCAATTGCGGCACCGAAGCCTCAACCGCCCCCGCGACTGTGAGCGGCGAGCAGCTTTCCAACACCCACTGGCCAACTGGCTGGGAAGGGGGAAAGCAAGCAGCGACCCGCGAGTCAGGAGACCGGCCATACCACATAATCAACCCGTCGGGTGAGACGGAGAGGAGACAGATATGCATATCGAACCGGGCATCGTTGATGCCACCAAAATTGGCTTGTCCTATGCCACCGCAGCCGGTGCCGCGACCTATGCTGCAAAAGAGACCTTTGTGGATCTGAAGAGGACCAATATCGCCTCCTACGCGATGCGCGCGATGATCGCGACCGTGGGTGTGCTGGTGTTCTTTGAAGTGCTGCCGCATTTCCCGGTGGGCGTCTCCGAGGTGCATTTCATTCTCGGCTCGACCCTGTTCCTGATCCTCGGGTCCGCGCCTGCGGCCTTTGGTCTGGCGATGGGTCTGCTGATCCAGGGCGTGTTCTTTGCGCCGTTTGATCTGCCGATGTACTTCATCAACCTGACCACGCTCTTGGTGCCACTGTTTGCGCTGCAGGCGCTGGCCAGCCGCATCATCGCGCCGGGCACCGCCTATATCGACCTGAAATACAGCCAGGCGCTGGCATTGAGCACCGCCTATCAGGGCGGCGTGGTTGCCTGGGTGGCGTTCTGGGCCTTCTACGGTCAGGGATTTGGCAGCGCGACCGTGACCTCGGTGCTGAGCTTTGGCGGCGCCTATATGCTGGTCATCCTGATCGAGCCGATTGCCGATCTGGCCGTTCTGGCGGCGGCAAAGGCGACGCGTGGCCTCAATGGCAGCGCGCTGGTCACGCCGCGCCTTTACAACAACGCCTGATCCTTGGCACATGAGTGAACCGGCACGGCCCCGCCTTCGGGGCCGTGTTTTCGTCTGAAAGGCCCCGCAATGATTGACCTCACCCTGATCGGCATCGGCACCGGCAACCCGCAGCATCTGACCCTGCAGGCCGTTGAGGCGCTGAACGCGCAGGATCTGATCCTGATCCCCAACAAAGGGGCCGGCAAAGATGATCTGGCGGGACTGCGACAGGCGATCTGCGCCGAGGCGATCCGCAGTCGCGGACAGCAGGGCGATGGCCCCCGTATCGTGGAATTCGACCTGCCGGTGCGCGATGAGGCGACACAGGATTACCGCCAACGGGTGGATGACTGGCATGACGCCATTGCCGAGATCTGGTGGCAGACCATCACCAGCCACCTGCCCGAGGGCGGCGCGGTCGGGTTTCTGGTCTGGGGGGATCCGTCGCTCTATGACAGTACGATGCGGATTGCGGACCGGCTGAAAACACGGGCCGAGATTGCCCTGCGCGTCATTCCCGGCATCACCTCCATTCAGGCGCTGACGGCGGCCCATGCGATCCCGATCAATACGATCAACGGCCCCTTCACCATCACCACCGGACGACAGCTGCGCGATGCCGGCTGGCCTGCCACTGCGGATACCGTGGTTGTGATGCTGGATGGCGCCTGTTCGTTCCAGTCTCTTGAGGCTGACGGCATCGACATCTGGTGGACGGCCTATGCCGGCATGGCGAATGAGATTTCGATCTCGGGTCCGCTGGCCGAGGTCACCGATCAGATCATCGAGACCCGTGCCAAGGCGCGTGCGGATCACGGCTGGATCATGGATATCTACCTGCTGCGGCGCAGCTGACAACAGCTGCGCAGATGTCCGGTCTCGCGCTCGGCGATGACTGTGGCCATGCGCTTGAGCTTAGGGCAGCTGGAGTGGCGGGGAGACAGGGATTCGAACCCTGGGAACGCTCTCACGTTCAACGGTTTTCAAGACCGCCGCATTCGACCACTCTGCCACCTCCCCGGTCGGCGCAGGGTTTAGGCGCTGGTTGCCGTTCTGGCAAGAGGGAATTGCAGCGGGCGGCATTTCTGCAGCGCCGTGCTCAGCCGCAGTTGGCCCCCTGCGGGGATGTGGAGGGCGGGCGGATCCGCGATCTTCGAAATCTTGCCGAGCGGGCGGCGGCAGGGTTTCCATGCGATTGCCTGACGGCTATGCTGCGCCCAGCATAAGGGCGCCGGAACAACCGGTACAGGAACAGCTGACGCCGGAGCAACCGGCTCGGGGTGGGTGACTGGTCATATGGCTGAGCACAAGACCGGGCGCGGGACGCCGTCAGATACAGGCAAGGAAGCACACATGGTTCACGCTATGTCGACACGGAAACACAGCGCGCGACGCCTCGGTGCGCCGCGTCGCGGGGCGCGGCTGGCTGCGGCATTGGCCGGGCTTATGATCCTTGGTGCCTGCGAGGACGGCCCCGGGCTGGCGTTTCTGAAACCAAAGGCGCAGGACGCGGGCGCCGTCACGCCCTCAAGCAGCACCCGGCTGGTGGAACGCGAGGTCGAGGCGCCGGAAGTGTTCCAGGTGACCGAAGCGGGTCTCTGGGATGGTCGCCCGTCGCTGGGCGGGGTCTGGGTGGCGCATCCGGATGCCGAAGATCCCGAACAGGTGATCATCCGCAATCAGACCAATGGCAAATTTGTGATCGGCGCGCTGTTCCGGCGCGAGCGGGAGATCCCCGGCCCCCGGTTACAGGTCTCCTCCGATGCCGCCGAGGCGCTTGGCATGCTGGCGGGCGCGCCGGTTGAGCTGAATGTGACCGCCCTGCGCCGCGAAGCTGTGGCCGACCCGGATCAACCTGCGCCGGAGCTGCTGGATGACGCGGATATCGCAATCAGCGATGCCGCTGACATCGACATCCAGCCGCTTGATCCGATTGCCGATGCAGCCGCTGCGATTGATGCCGCAGCCCCCACCGCCATTGCCCCGGCGCCCGCCGCCGTGAGCGCAGCACCCGCTGCGACAGCCAAGGTGGCGGCGGCCAGCTCATCGCTGAGCAAACCCTATATCCAGATCGGCATCTTCAGCGTTGAGGCCAATGCCAAACGCACCGCCGATCAGATGCGCAACGCCGGGCTTGTGCCCTCTGTCCTGGCCCAATCCAGCAACGGCAAGCCGTTCTGGAGGGTGCTTGTGGGTCCGGCTCAATCGAAATCAGAACGCAGTCAGCTGCTGAAGAGCGTAAAGGACGTCGGCTTCTCCGATGCCTATGCGGTCACCAATTGACCCTGCCTGTGCGGCGCTGCCTGACCTGACCAATCGGAAAGACGACCCTGTCATGACCTTTCTTCCCTCCCCGTTTCGCTCTGCCTTGAAACTGACCTGTGCGGCTGGCCTTCTGGTCAGCCTCTCGGCGCTGTCGGCGGCGGCTTTTGATACCCGCGCCCGCGCCGCCTATGTGCTGGATCAGGAGACCGACACGGTGCTGCTGGCCAAGAACGCCGATCTGGCGCTGCCGCCTGCGTCGATGTCGAAGCTGATGACGCTCTATGTGGCGTTTGAGGCGATCCGCGATGGCCGCCTGACGCTGGATGAGCGGCTGCCGGTCAGTGAACACGCGATGAGCTACAAGGGCTCGACCATGTTCCTCAACACCCAGGACCGGGTCCGGGTGGAGGATCTGTTGCGCGGGATCATCGTGCTGTCAGGCAATGATGCCTGTGTGGTGCTGGCCGAAGCGCTGAGCCCGGATGGCACAGAGGCGGGGTTTGCCCGCTACATGACCAAGCGGGCGCAGGAAATGGGGATGGAGAATTCCACCTTTGCCAATTCCAACGGCTGGCCCGCCGCCGGGCACCGTATGTCGGTGCAGGATCTGGCGATTCTGGCGGAAAAGCTGATCGAGGATTTCCCCCAGTATTATCCGCTGTTTGCCGAGCGGGAGTTTGAATTTGATGGCCGCGCGCCCTCCAATGTGCGCAACCGCAACCCGCTGCTGGGTCTGGGCATTGGCGCGGATGGTCTGAAGACCGGTCACACATCCGAGGCGGGATATGGTCTGGTGGGCTCCGCGGCACAGGGTGACCGACGGGTGATTTTTGTGATCACCGGTCTGGACAGCACCACCGCCCGCGCAGAGGAGGCCGAGGCCATCGTTAACTGGTCGTTTCGCCAATTTGCCAAAAAAACGGTGGCTAAAGCGGGTGTTCCGGTCGCAGAAGCCGAGGTCTGGCGCGGGGCAGAGACAACCGTAGGGCTGGTGCCTGCCGAGGATCTGAATGTGTTGTTGCCTGCGCTTGCGGGCCGCGAAATCACCGGCGAGGTGGTCTATACCGGGCCGATTGATGCCCCCATTGAGAAGGGCCAGAAGCTGGCCGAGCTGGTGCTGCAACCGGACGAGCTGCCCGAGGTGCGCCTGCCGCTGGTGGCGGAGAAGGACATTCCGACCGGCGGCTTTCCGGTGCGGGTGAAAACCGCAGCCCAGGTGCTGGTGAAACGCTTCCTCAGCGGTCCCGAGGTCAGCCAGTGACAGCAGCCAAACCTGCCGCTGGCTCCGGCGGTGCCTCTGCTTACCCCGGCCTGTTCGTGACCTTTGAGGGCATCGACGGGTCCGGCAAATCGACACAATGCCGGCTGCTGGCCGAGGCGCTGGAGGCGCGTGGCCATGAGGTGGTGCTGACCCGTGAGCCGGGAGGCTCCGATGGCGCCGAGGAAATCCGCCGTCTGGTGCTGGAGGGGGATCCTGACCGCTGGTCTGCGGAGACCGAGCTGCTGTTGTTCACGGCGGCACGGCGCGACCATATGGAACGGCGGATCCTGCCTGCGCTGGCGGCAGGCAAGGTCGTGGTCTGCGACCGCTTTGCCGATAGCACCCGGATGTATCAGGGGCTGTCGCGCGGCGATCTGCGCGCCAGCGTCGACCAGCTGCACGCGCTGATGATCGGGCAGGAACCGGATCTGACCGTGCTGATCGACATGGACCCGGCCAAGGGGCTGGCCCGCGCCAAGGGGCGTCAGGGCAGCGAGGAGCGGTTCGAGGATTTCGGTCTGGATCTGCAACAGCAGATGCGCGCAGGGTTTCTGGCGCTGGCGGAGGAGTTTGCCGACCGGTTTCGCGTCATTGACGGGGACCGCCCGATTGAGCTGGTGGCCGAGGATGTCCTGGCGACCGTCACCCCGTCGCTGCCCGGCGTGACCTCAGCCGCCGCAGAGAATGGCGCGGCGAGATGAGCAAGGATGACGCCCCCCTGCGCGCGGATCAGACCCTTGGCGCGCCGCACCCGCGCGAGACGGTTCAACTGTTCGGACAGGATCAGGCAGAGCAGGATTTCCTGACCGCCTTCAATTCGGACCGGCTGCATCACGGCTGGCTCGTGACCGGACCGCAGGGTGTGGGCAAGGCGACGCTGGCCTGGCGGATCGCGGCCTTTCTGCTGGCGCAGCCCCCGGCAGAGGATGCCGGTCTGTTTGGCGCGCCGCCGCCTGCCACCTCGCTGGAGATTGGCGCGGACCACCCGGTGAAGCACCGTATTCAGGCGCTGGCGGAGCCGGGGCTGGCCTCGATCACCCGCAGCATCAACGACAAGGGAAAGCTGCGCGATCAGATCGTGGTCGATGACATCCGCGCACTGAACAAGTTCTTTGGCCTGTCGGCAACTGACGGCGGGCGCCGGGTGGTGATTGTCGATGCCGCCGACGAGATGAACACCAGCGCCGCCAACGCGCTGCTGAAGATGCTGGAGGAGCCGCCTGCCCGCACGACGCTCTTGCTGGTGTCGCATCAGCCCTCGCGGCTGTTGCCGACGATCCGGTCGCGCTGTCGCCTGCTGCGGCTCTCGCCGCTGGGGCCTGAGGATATGCTGGCTGCGCTCAATCAGGCGGGGGCCGAGCTGCCCGGTCAGGCCGATCATCTGGCCGCATTGGCCAATGGCTCTGTCGGGGCGGCGCTGCGGCTGCTGAACCTTGGCGGCCTACAGGCCTATAGCGATGTGGTGCGGCTGCTGGACAGTATGCCCCGGCTGGATCGGCAGCGCGCCATGGCGCTGGCGGAACAGGCCGCAGCGCGCGGTGCGGCCGACAAATTCGAGCTGCTGCTGACGCTGATCGACACCGCGCTGGCGCGGCTGGCGCGCACCGGGGCCACCGGAATGGCGCCGCAGCCGGAGGCCGCCCCGCAGGAGGCCACAGTGCTGTCGCGGCTTTCTCCAACACCGCAGAAGGCGCGGGCCTGGGCGGATCTGGCAGCGCAGGTGACAGCTCGGATGCGCCACGGTCAGGCGGTGAACCTTGACCCCGCAGCACTTGTTCTAGATACGGTTTTCAAGATGCAGGACACTGCGGCGCGCTGATCCGGGCGACCGGACCGCCCCGCAGGACGCGACAGAGAGCACAGATGACCGAGAGCCTTTCCCCCACGCCCCCGTCCATCACGGACAGCCATTGCCATCTGGATTTCCCCGATTTCGAGGGCGAGCTGGACGCGCTGATCACGCGCGCGGCAGAGGCCGGTGTCACCCGGATGGTCACTATCTGCACCAAGCTGCGCAATGAACCCACCGTGCGCGCCATCGCCGAAGCGCATGCGCCGGTGTTCTATGCCGCCGGCACCCACCCGATGAGCGCCGCGGATGAGCCGCTGGTGTCGGTTGATGAGCTGGTGACGCTGGCCCAGCATCCCAAGTTTGTCGGCATCGGCGAGACCGGGCTGGACTATCACTATACCGCTGAGAGTGCGGAGGTGCAGAAGACCTCGCTCAGGACCCATATAACGGCAGCGCGGGAAACCGGCCTGCCGCTGATCATCCACGCCCGCGCGGCGGATGATGATATGGCGATGATCCTGCGCGATGAGATGGCCAAGGGCGCCTATAGCTGCGTCATGCACTGCTTCTCCTCCTCGCCCGAACTGGCACGGGCGGCGCTGGATCTGGGGTTCTACCTGTCGATGTCGGGCATCGCCGCCTTCCCCAAGAGCCAGGAGCTGCGCGATATTTTTGCCGCCGCCCCCTTGGAGCGTATTCTGGTGGAAACCGACGCGCCCTATCTGGCGCCGCCCCCCTATCGCGGCAAACGCAATGAGCCGGCCTATACCGCCCATACCGCCCGCGTGGGTGCCGAGGTGTTTGGTGTGGACTACGCCGATTTTGCCGCGCAGACGCAGGCAAATTTCGACCGGCTGTTCTGGAAAGTCGCCCAATATGAGGCTGCCGCCTGATGGGCGTGCTGCGCTTTACCATTCTGGGCTGCGGCTCCTCCGGTGGGGTGCCGCGTCTTGGCGGGCATTGGGGCGCCTGCGACCCGACCAATCCGCGCAACACCCGGCGGCGCTGTTCGCTGCTGGTAGAGCGTGAGGGGCCGGAGGGCACCACAACGGTGCTGATCGACACCTCCCCGGATATGCGAAGCCAGTTGCTGGACAGTGGTATCGGGCGGCTGGACGGGGTGGTCTACACCCATTCCCATGCCGACCATGTGCATGGCATCGACGATCTGCGCATGATCGTCTTCAACATGCGCGACCGCATTCCGGTCTATGCCGATGGCGAAACGCAGAACGCGCTGCTGTCGCGGTTCGGCTATGCCTTTGTGCAGCCCGAAGGCTCTCCCTACCCGCCCATTCTGGACCTGCGCAGCATTGATGGACCGCTGACCATCTCTGGCCCCGGTGGCGATATCACCCTGCGCCCGTTTGAGGTCAACCACGGCTCCATGGATGCGCTGGGGTTCCGCATTGGCGATCTGGCCTATCTGCCAGATGTGGCCAAGATCCCCGACAGCGCGCTGGTGGAATTGCAGGATCTGGACTGCTGGATTCTGGATGCGCTGCGCCGCAAGCCACATCCCACCCATCTGTCGCTGGACGAGGCGCTGGAGTGGATCGACCGGATGGCGCCAAAACGCGCGGTGCTGACCAATATGCACATTGATCTCGATTATGCCGAGGTCGCCGCAGAGACCCCCGATCACATCGACCCGGCCTATGACGGGATGGTGATCGAATACCCGATCTGATCCGCGTCCGCCGGTGGGCAGACCCCTCTCCCGCCGATAGGAAGGCACGTCATGTTTCAGAGCCTGATTGATGTCATCCTGCCGGTATTTCTGGTCATCGGTGCGGGGTATATCGCCACCCGGCGGGGGTATTTTCAGGCCAGTCATGTCGATGGGCTGATGAAATTCACCCAGAGCTTTGCCATCCCCTGCCTGTTGTTCCGCGCCATTGCGACGCTGGATCTGTCGGCGAGTTTCGATCCGCGCCTGCTGATCAGTTTCTACACCGGCGCCGCGGCCTGTTTCTGTCTGGGCATGGCGGGCGCGCGGCTGATTTTCAAACGCGACTGGGAAGATTGCGTGGCGATCGGGTTTTGCTGCCTGTTCTCCAATTCGGTCCTGCTGGGGCTGCCGATCACGGAACGGGCCTATGGTGCCGACAATCTGACCGGCAACTATGCGATCATCGCCTTTCACTCGCCGTTTTGCTACGGGCTGGGGATCACGGTGATGGAGATCGTGCGCAGCCGGGGCGCTGGCAGCAGCAAGACCGTGAAGGCCGTGCTGAGCGCGATGTTCAAGAATGTGCTGATCCTGGGCATCGCCCTGGGGTTTGTCGTCAATCTCTCGGGCCTGTGGATCCCGCAGGCGGTGGATGAGGCGCTGTCGCTGGTCATTCGCGCCGCCCTGCCTGCGGCGCTGTTCGCACTGGGGGGCGTGCTGGTGCAATACCGGCCAGAGGGCGATCTGCGCGCCATTGGCTTTGTCTGCGCGATCTCATTGATGGTGCATCCGGCAATTGTCTGGAGCATGGGCACGGCACTGAAGGTGCAGCCGGATCTGTTCCGCTCCGGCGTGCTGAACGCGGCCATGGCGCCGGGGTTCAACGCCTATATCTTTGCCAATATGTATGGGCGCGCGAAACGGGTGGCGGCCTCCTCGGTGCTGATTGCGACCGGCAGCTGTATCCTGACAGTCTGGCTGTGGCTGCTGATCCTGGGCTGAGGGGGCAAACAAACAGGGGCGCCGCAGCGCCCCCGATGGTCTGTTTCCATGGCGCCCGTCAGTCGCCGTCCGCCACCCCGGCCTGACGCAGCCGCGCGCGGCGGGCGCGGTAGCTGGGCAGGATCACCAGAATGGCTGCCAGCCCCAGCAGGCCGATGGTCATCGGGCGTTCCATCAGGAAGCCCAGCCCATCATAGAGCTGCATCGAGCGGGAGAAATTATCCTCCAGCATCGACCCCAGGATGAAGCCGATCAGCAAGGGCGCAAGCGGATAGTCGGCAAAGCGCAGCACCGTGGCACAGATCCCCAAACCCACAAGGATCAGCAACTCTGTCGCATTGTTCTGCCCGATATAGGCCCCCATCAGCGTAAAGAAGAAGATGAAGGGGATCAGGTAGTTGCGCGGGACCGCCAGCACCTTGGCAATATAGGGGATCAGCGGCAGATTGAGGATCAGCAGGACCAGATTGCCGACATACATCGAGATGATCACGGCCCAGAAGATCTCCGGCTCATCCACCATCAGGCGCGGACCGGGCGAAACATTGAGCGCAATCAGCGCCCCCAGAAGGATCGCAGTGGTGCCGGAGCCAGGAATGCCCAGCGTCAGCAGTGGCACAAAGGAGCCGGTGCAGGCCGCGTTATTGGCGCTTTCGGGCGCGGCGAGGCCTTTGATCGAGCCTTTGCCGAACTCTTTCTGTTCGTCCTTAGGCGCGATATTGCGCTCCACCGCGTAGCCCAGGAAGGAAGCGATGGTGGCTCCGGCCCCCGGCAGGACGCCGATCAGAAAGCCCTGGATCGACTGACGGCCAATCACCGGCGCGATGGACTTGGCCTCCGCTCTGGTGATGCGCAGATCCTTGATCTCGCTGCTGCCGCCTTCGCTGGCAGAGCGGCTGGGATCAAGCACCAGATAAAGCGCCTCCGGCAGGGCGAACATCGCCATCGCCAGCGTGATGAAACCGAAGCCCGACTGAAGATCCATGATGCCCATGGTAAAGCGGGGCATGTTGAACAGCGCGCCCTCGCCCACAGTGGCCATGATCAGGCCAAGCACGGTCATCAGCAGCGCCTTCACCACCTGGCCGGTCCCCGCAAAGGCGGCGATGGCCGACAGCCCCACCACCATCAAGGCGAAGTATTCGGCGGAGTGGAACAGCAGCGCGACGCTGGCCAGTGCAGGCGCGAAAATCATCAGCAGGACGGCACCAATGGTGCCGCCGCAGAAGGAGGAGATCGCGGCGACGGTCAGCGCCTTGCCGGCCTTGCCCTGCCGCGCCAGCGGGTAGCCATCGAAGGACGTTGCCACTGTCGAGGCCACGCCCGGCGCGTTGATCAGGATTGACGAGGTGGAGCCGCCAAAGATGGCGCCATAATAGACCCCGGCCAGCAGGATCAGCGCCGCCGAAGGATCGCCGATGGAAATCGCCACCGGGATCATGATGGAAATGATGCTCATCGGGCCGAGACCCGGCAACATGCCGATGAAGGTGCCGATGAGGCAGCCACCGATGACCATCAGCAGGTTGCTGAGGGAAAAGGCGGTGCCGAGGCCGATCAGAATACCGTCCAGCATATCAGACTCCATTGCCAAGGAAGAGCGGCAGCGGGCGCAGGTAGATGCCCAGCACCCCCTGCACGAGATACCAGACCACACCTGCCGCAACGACGGCGATGGGGATCAGGATATGCAGCTTGCGTTCGCCCAGGATCATGGCGCTGATCACCAGAAAGCCGACGGTTGCGATCAGGAACCCAACCGGGCGCAGCGCCAGTGCGTAGATCGCCATCATCGCCAGCAGTGCAACGGCCTGCCCCAGCTTGTAATCCAGCAGGCGGCGGTAATCGATGTCACCCGTCTTTGGGCCTGCATCGGATTTCTGCGGCGACAGCAGGATAATCAAAGCACAGATCACCGCCAGAACCGACAACCCCTTGGGGAAGGTGCTAGGCCAGATGGCATTGAATTTCATGAACGGCGGCAGCCCTTCGTCCATGGTGAAAAAGGCCGTGTAGCCATAGGCGAGGCTGATCATGAGGATGACCAGCGCGATCCATCGGTCGAGCGCCATGAGGCTCTCCCCCCCTTTGGTGAGATATGTTCAGAATGAAACCTGAGAGGCAGCGCGGCTCCTCCCGAAGATCTGCGCCGCCGGTTTCTGTCGTCAGAGGCGGGCGCCCGACACCTCTCGGACCGGACGCCTGTCTGCTCTGCCAGACTTAGAGGAAGCCGAGTTCCTGCATCAGGCTCTTGATGACTTCTTCCTGACCTTCCAGGAAGCTGACGAAATCATCGCCGCTGTTGTGGATGTTGACCCACCCGTTGCGGGCGCGGACCTCTTCCCATTCGGGGGTGTCATACATCTTGGCCAGGGCCGCGCGATAGGCGTCGACCTTTTCCTGCGGAAGGCCGGGGGCGCCAAAGAAACCGCGCCAGTTGACGAAGGTTGCGTCGATCCCCTGTTCTTTCATCGTGGGGGCGTCTGCATAGGCCGGCACGCGGTCCTCGGCGGTGACGCCGATGATTTTCACCTCGCCTGCGTTGGCCAGATCAATCGCCTCGGAGAAACCGGTGGAGAGTGCTGCGATTTCACCGGACAGCAGCGCCGCCATGGCAACCCCGCCTGCATCATAGGGGATGTATTTCACCGCCGTCGGCTCTTCGCCTGCGGCCTTCATCACCATTGCGGCAACCAGATGGTCCATGCCACCGGGTACCGAGCCGCCGCCGATGGCGGTCTTGCGCGGATCGGCCTGATAGGCGGCGATCAGATCGGACATGGAGTTGATCGGGCTGTCCTTGCCCACCACGATAGCCGCGTAATCGCCAATGGTGCCTGCGACCATGGTGAGGTCACGGAAGTTATGCGGGAAGACACCAGTCAGCGAGCGGATCACAATCGGGGTGGAGTTCACCATCAGGGTGCCGTGGTTGCTCTCGGCGTTTTCGATCAGATAGCCGATCGCCTTGCCACCGCCGCCGCCGGACATGTTCTCGTAGGAGGCATTGCCCACAAGCCCCGCCTTGGTCAGCGCCTCACCGGTGCCGCGCGCGGTGCCGTCCCAGCCGCCGCCTGCGCCGCCGGGGATCAGAAAGTGGATGCTGTCCACCATTTCATCCGCAGAAACGGGCGCCGCAAAGGCCAGTGTCGCGGCGGTCACCGCCATCAGGGCGCGCCGGGTCAAAGTCGTTTTCATCTGTTTGTCCTCCCATTTGACAAATGGCGGCTTGGCCGCTCATGACTGGAAGGGAACACGTTAAGCTGACACAAACCTGTCACACCCGATGCAGCCGCCACCTGCCCGGCCACCTGGATGAATGGACTCCCATGCGCTTCTTGCTGGTTGAAGACAATCTGAGCCTTGCGGCCGCCGTCGAGGACCGGCTGCGGATGGATGGCCATGTGGTGGATCACGCCCCGGATCTGGCGGTGGCGGATGACTATGCGGCGACCGCGGATTACGATTTGATTTTACTGGATATTATGTTGCCAGACGGAGATGGCCGCAGCTTCTTGAAATCCCATCGCAACCGTCAGGGCACAACGCCGGTGATTGTGCTGACGGCACGGTCCGAGGTGTCGGACAGGGTTGGTGTGCTGGATCTGGGGGCGGATGACTACATCACCAAACCCTTTGATTTTTCCGAGCTGGAGGCGCGCTGCCGGGCGGTGCTGCGGCGCCATGGTGGCGGCAGTTCCAACCAGAAACGATTCGGTGCGCTGATCTTTGATCCGCTTGCGGGAACCCTGACGGTGGGCGGCAGAACCGTATCGCTGCGCAACAAGGAGCTGCGGCTGCTGGAGATTTTCATCAACGCGCCGGACCGCATCTTTTCCAAGTCGAAACTGGTGGACCGGTTGTTCTCCTATGAGGAGGACGTTTCGGAAAATGCGATCGAGGTCTATGTGGCGCGGCTGCGCAAGCATCTGGCAGGATCTGAGGTGGAGATCACCACGGTGCGCGGCCTTGGCTACCGGATGTCGCTTGCATGAGCGAGGCCATCCGCACCAGTGGGTCGATCCGGCGGCGTCTGACGCTGCAACTGGTGGGGAGTGCGGCCTTTCTGGCGTCGCTCTTGTTCTTTATCGTGCTGGTCTTCACCCGCGATGTGTCGCAGCAGACCCATGACAGCATTCTACAGGCCTCGGCCACCTCGATCATGGATTCCGTTTCGGTCCGCTCGGGCGATGTGACAGTGGATATCCCCTATGCGGCGCTGTCGATGCTGGGCAACGTCAGCAATGACCGGGTATTTTATCGCGTCGCGCAGGATCAGCTGGTGCTGACCGGTTACGACGACCTGCCCCGACCCGACCCGTTGCCGCGACAGGGGGCGCCCCGGTTTCAAACGCTGAGCTACAAGGGCGACAGCATTCGGATGGTGACGCTGGCGCGGCGGGTTTCGCTGGGCGGGCAGGCATCCGACCTGATTATTTCGGTGGCGCAGACCCGCGAGGGGCAATCGGCGCAGCTGGCGCAGCTGACACGCCGCGCCTTGCAGCTGGGGGTCGGTTTCTTTGTCATTGCCGCAGTCCTCGCGATCTGGGCGGCGCAATCCAGTGTGCGGCCGCTGGCCGAACTTGCCGGGGCGGTGTCGCGGCGCGGGCCCAAGGATCTGCGCCCGGTGCGCAGGCCCGTGCCCTCGGAGATGATCCCGCTGGTGTCCTCGCTCAACCGGTTTATCGACCGACTGCGGATTTCGCTGTCTCGGTCGGAGGATTTCATCGCCGAGGCCGCGCACCGGGTGCGCACACCGCTGGCCACTGTGCGCACGCAGGCGGAGATCACGCTGCGCCGGGTTGAGCGGGACGAAAACCGCGCCTCGCTGCGCGAGATGATCCGCGCAATTGACGAAAGCTCGCGCGCGGCGGGTCAGCTGCTGGATCATGCGATGGTGACTTTTCGTACTGACAGCCTCTTGCGCGAAGAGGTGGATCTGGGGGCGCTCTGCCGGGAGCTTCTGAACCGGCTTCGTCCGATTGCCGAGCTGAAGGACATCGCGCTGCATTGCGACCTGCCGCAGACACCGGCCCTGTCGGGTGATCCGATCCTGATCCAGAACGCGGTGCGCAACCTCTTGGACAATGCAATCAAATATGCGCCGGGCGAAAGCGATGTGCAGGTGATCCTGCGCCGGGAGGGACAGGCGCTGCGGCTGAGCATCATCGATGAGGCCGGTGGGTTTCCGGATGGCGACACCGACGCGCTGACCGCGCGGTTTGCCCGTGGCACAAACGCCGAAGGCACCATCGGCTCCGGTCTTGGCCTTACCATCGCGCGCGAGGTGGTTGAGGCCCATGGCGGACGGCTGAGCATTGCCCCCAGCGACGCCACCACCGGCCCGCCAGCGGCGGCCCCAAGACGGGAGGGATCATGCGTATCCTTGTATTTTCCGCTATCGTGAGCCGCCCGGTGCGGGGTCTGTGTCTGGCGCTAATGGCGCTTGTTCAGCTGGGGATCGCAGCGCAGGCGTTTGAGATCGAAGATCGCCGTCGCTTTGGGCCTGCCGCAGCCGAGGCGGCACCGGATCTGCTGCGGGTTCTGTCAACCACAGACACCGATCTGCTGGCGCCGCTTGTCGATAGCTTCCTACGGACGCGACCGACCGTGGTGGTGGACTATGTCGCTGTCAGCAGTGCCGAGCTGATGCGGGCGGTCGTGGAGGAGAACGCGCCGTTTGATCTGGCCGTTTCCTCGGCGCTGGATTTGCAGACCAAACTGGCCAATGACGGCTATACGCTGGCGCACCGCTCCACCACGACGGCGCAGCTGCCGGTCTGGGGCAACTGGCGCGATCATGTCTTTGCCTTCTCGCAGGAGCCTGCGTCGATTGTGCTGTCGCCGGCGGCCTTTGAGGGGCTGGAGATGCCGCGCAGCCGGCAGGCGCTGATGTCGCTCTTACGGCGATACCCCAACCGGTTCCGGGGCCGCATCGGCACCTATGATGTCGAGACCAGCGGCCTTGGCTATCTGTTTGCGACGCAGGATCTGCGCACCTCAGAGAGTTTCTGGCGGATGATGGAGATTTTCGGCAGTCTTGACCTGCGGCTCTATTGCTGTTCCGGCGAGATGATCGAGGCGGTCGCGCGGGGAGATCTGGCGATTGCCTATAACGTGCTGGGCAGCTACGCCCGCGCGCGGGATGATCTGGCGGATCGGATCGAGATCGTGGATCCGCAGGATTACACCAACATGATGCTGCGCACCGCCGTGGTGCTGAAGGGGGCAGAGCGGCCGGATCTGGCCGGCGCCTTTATCGACCATCTGCTGCGCGCGGCCTGGGGAAGCAGCCGCGATCCGGCCTATCCGTTCCCAAGGTATCCAACCGGGGCCGCCAGCCCCGAGGCGGCGCTGCGCCCGATCCAGATGGGACCGGGGCTGCTGGTGTTTCTGGACCGGCTGAAACGGGCGCGTTTTATCGAAGAATGGCGCAGCACCGTGTTGCAGAAATAAGCCCGCCTGCCGCCCGCACCGCTCAACGATAGAGCAGCGACTGGCTGTTGTGGAACAGATGCAGCTTGGCCGGGTCGGCGTAGAGCCGCACAGAGGAGCCGCGCAACCCCTTGTGAATGCCGGGGAGTTTCGCAATCAGGGGATCCTTGCCCTCGCCTGCGGCGATGTAGAGCACCGTCACCTCACCCAGAGCCTCCACAATATCGACGCGGCTGTCGATCAGCGCGCCACCTGTGCCGGTTTCGACCAGATCCTCGGGCCGGACGCCGACATTCACCGCGAGCCCCTGATCGGCGTCGGTCGTGGGGATATCGGCGATGACCTCTTCCCCACTGTTGAGCCGCACGGTGGTGCGTGGGCCAGTGGCGATCACAGTGCCGGGAATGAGGTTCATTGCGGGCGAGCCGATGAACTGGGCCACAAATTCATTCTCCGGGCGCTGGTACAGCTCCAGTGGCGTGCCGACCTGTGCGATGCCTTTGTCGGCGAGCACCACAATACGGCTGGCCAGCGTCATCGCCTCCACCTGATCATGGGTCACATAGATCATGGTGCTGTCCGGCATCGCCTCTTTCAGCTGGGCGATTTCGATCCTTGTGGCGACCCGCAGGGCCGCGTCCAGATTTGAGAGTGGCTCGTCAAAGAGATAGACCTTCGGATCACGCACGATGGAGCGACCGATGGCGACCCGCTGGCGCTGCCCGCCCGACAGCGCCTTGGGCAGGCGGTCGAGATAAGGCTCCAGCTGCAGGATCTTGGCGGCGCGGTCGATGGCGGCGTCGATCTCAGGCTTGCTTTTCTTGGCGATTTTCAGCGCAAAGGCCATGTTGTCGCGAACGGTCATATGCGGATAGAGCGCATAGGACTGGAACACCATCGCGATGCCCCGCTGGGCGGGCGGGATATCATTCATCACCGCATCGTCGATTTCCAGCGTGCCGCCGCTGATCCGCTCCAGCCCCGCGATCATCCGCAGCAGGGTGGATTTGCCGCAGCCGGAGGGGCCGACAAAGACGATCAGCTCCCCCTGTTTGATATCGAGATTGATATCTCTCAGGACCTCGACGCCGCCCCCGTAGGTCTTGGCGACATTGGTCAATTTCAGGTTTGCCATCTACTGGTCCCTCCCCTGCTCGTCGTTTCTGTCAGACCCGCACCGCAAGGCAGGCCTGCCACGGTGCCAGCGCGACACGGGCGCCGCTTTGCGGCAGGTCGGCCAGGGCGATGTCGGTGTCGGGCCTGCGCCATGTGCCCTCCGGCAGGGTGATCTCTGCCGGGGTGTCCCCCAGATTGAAAGCGCAGAAGATCACCTCGTCGCGGTCCTGACGGGTGAAGAAGGCGACATTGCCCTCTGCCCGCAGCTGGTCATGAGTGCCCACCGCGAGCGCCGGATGCGCCTTGCGCAGGGCGATGGCGCGGCGGTAGTGGTGCAGCATGGCCTGCGGGTCGGCTTCCTGACTGGCGACGCTCAGGCTGAGATGCTCGGGCGAGACGGGCAGCCATGGCTTGCCTTCGCTGAAGCCGCCTGCGCTGTTTGACGGTTCCCAGACCATTGGCGTACGGCAGCCGTCGCGGCCCTTGAATTCGGGCCAGAACTCAATGCCATAGGGGTCCTGCAGATCTTCAAAGGCGATGTCTGCCTCTGGCAGGCCCAGCTCCTCGCCCTGATAGATGCAGGTGGTGCCGCGCAGGCACATCATCATGGTGGTGAACAGGCGCTGCGCCTCCGGGCTGAGATCCCAGCGGCTGCTGTGGCGGATCACATCGTGGTTGGAAAACGCCCAGCAGGCCCAGCCGCTGGCGGCAACGCGGTCCACCTCGGCAAAGACTTCGGCCAGCCGGGAGGCCGTCAGCACATCCTTGGCCAGGAGTTCAAAGGCGTAGCACATGTGAACGCCGCTGTTGCCTGCCGTGTAACTGCCCATGATCTCAAGACCGCGCTGCGCGTCGCCCACCTCGCCCACGGCCGCCTTGGCCGGGTATTCATCCAGAAGCGCGCGGAACCGGCCAAGGAAGGCCAGGTTTTCCGGCTGGTTCTTGGAGTAGAGATGTTCCTGGTGATTATAGGGGTTCACCGAGGGCGCGATGGTGGCATTGCGCTGCTCTGGCGGCAGGGCCGGGTTCGACCGCAGCTCAGCGTCGTGGAAATAAAAGTTGATGGTATCCAGACGGAAGCCATCAACGCCGCGCTCCAGCCAGAAGCGGGTCACATCCAACAGCGCGTCCTGCACGGCGGGGCAGTGAAAATTCAGATCCGGTTGCGAGACAAGGAAGTTGTGCAGGTAATATTGTTCCCGCCGGGGATCCCATTGCCAGGCAGAACCGCCAAAGATCGACAGCCAGTTGTTCGGCGGTGTGCCATCGGGCTGCGGGTCGGCCCAGACGTACCAGTCAGCGCGGGCATTGTCGCGGCTCTGGCGGCTTTCGCCGAACCACGGGTGCTGGTCAGAGGTATGCGACAGCACAAGATCAATCATCACCCGCAGGCCCAGGCCGTGCGCCGTTGCGACCAGCTGGTCAAAGTCGGACAGGCTGCCGAACATCGGATCAACGTCGCAGTAGTCGGAGACGTCATAGCCGAAATCCTTCATCGGGGATGTGAAGAACGGCGAGATCCAGATCGCATCCACCCCAAGCGAAGCAATATGCGGCAGGCGCTGGGTGATGCCTCTGAGGTCACCGATGCCATCGCCGTTGCTGTCCTGATAGCTGCGCGGGTAAATCTGATAGATCACTGCACCGCGCCACCAATCGGGGTCAGCGGCGAGAACCTGTGCCGGGTCGAGTTGAGCTTGAGCGTTCATATCAGCTGTTTCCATAGTCTGTAGAGTAAGAGGCAGGACCGGTGTGATCCGGCCTGCGGATCACGTCACTTGACCGAGCCTGCAAGGAGGCCACGGACGAGGTATTTCTGCATGGCAAAGAAGACACCGAGCGGCACCGCAATCGAGACGAAGGCGGAGGTTGCGAGGATCTCCCAATTGCCGCCACGGGTGCCCAGCAGCTCAACGATCTGCTTGGTCATCACGGTGGTTTCCCCGGTGGCGTCGATCAGGAACACCATGGCCACCAGAAGGTCGTTCCAGGTCCACAGGAACTGGAAGATTGCAAATGAGGCCAGCGCCGGAAAGGACAGCGGCAGGATGATGCGGGTGAAGATCATGAAATCGGTCGCGCCATCGACACGGGCATTTTCGATGATATCGCGTGGAATGCCGACCATGTAGTTGCGCAAAAGGTAGATCGCGAGCGGCAGGCCAAAGCCGGTGTGGGCCATCCAGACGCCGATGTAGCCTTTGCCGATGCCGATCTCATTGTGGAATTTCAGCAGCGGGATCAGCGCCAGTTGCAATGGCACCACCAGCAGGCCAACGATGGCCGCCACCAGCAGGGCGCGGCCCGGAAATTCCATCCACGCCAGCGCATAGGCCGCGAAGGCGGCAACAAGGATCGGGATGATGGTTGCCGGAATGGTGACGGTTAGCGTGTTGAAAAATGCCTTGGCCATATTGTCGGTTGAATTGCCAGAGATGAGCACTGTTTCATAGTTTTCCAGCGTGAATTCCGGCGGCACGGTTGCGGTGACAAACACCCGGGGGCCGCGTTTGCCGCTGATTTCCTCGGTGCTTTCGAACCGGTAGGCGCCATCTGCCGCAACCGACAGGGTGCCGCCACGGCGCAGCTCGGCCGTTTCACCGGGCTGATAGGCGGCAGGCTCGCGCGCCGAGGTGCCCCAGGCGGAAATCTCGCTGCTGGTGTCTTCGGCAAAGAGGCGGCCCTCAATCACAAAGAGATCTCCCTGTCGCAGCTGTTCGCTGGGCGGGTCAATGCGCAGGGTCAGGTTCTGTTCACTGGGGAACATCGCGCGCCACCAGCCGCTGGTCGCGATCTGATCGGCGGTGCGGAAGGAGGACACCAAGAGGCCAAGCGTCGGGAACAGCCACAGCCCTACGAGCAGCACCACAGAAAGGCGTAAGGCCCAGGTCAGCGCAGGTTTTTGTCCGGCAATCATTGTCATGGCGGTCTCTCCTCAGCGCATTTCGCGGCGGGCGTTGTAGACGTTCCAGACCAGGATCGGCAGGACCAGAAGCATGATGACCATGGCGCTGGCGGAGCCGACGCCCCAGTCATTGGCGCGGAACAGTTTGTCGTACATGTAATTGGCCAGAACCTGCGTCTCCCACTGGCCGTTGGTCATGGCAAAGACGATGTCAAAGACCTTGAGCACAACGATGGTGATGGTGGTCCAGACCACGACGATGGTGTCCATGATCTGCGGCACCTTGATCTTGAAGAAGATCTGAAACGGTCCGGCCCCATCCACGATGGCGGCTTCAACGGTTTCTTCGGGGATCCCGCGCAGGGCGGCGGAGAGGATCACCATGGCAAAACCGGTCTGGATCCAGATCAGCACCATCATCAGGAAGAAGTTGTTCCAGAACGGGATGGTCAGCCACTGCATCGGCCCGTCGCCGCCGAAATAGATGTAGAGCGCGTTCAGAACGCCGATCTGCTCGGTGCCCTCGGGGCGGGCGTCATAGACCAGTTTCCAGATCACCGCAGCCCCGACAAAGGAGATCGCCATCGGCATGAAGATCAGCGACTTCGCGATATTGCCCCAGGCCAACCGGTCCGTCAGCTGTGCGGCCAGCAGGCCGAAGGCGGTCGAGGCGGCAGGCACCACGAGAAGCCACAGGAAATTGTTCTTGAGCGCTTCCCAGAATTTCGCCTCGGCCAGCATCTGCTGGTAGTTGGCAAGGCCGACGAATTCAGATCCGCCACCGGGCAGGCGTTCGCTGACAGAAAGGCGCAGCGTCTCGACCACCGGATAGGCCAGATAAAGCCCCAGCGCCAGCAAGGCGGGCAACAGGAACAGCCAAGGTCGGATCATATTGGCGCGGCGGATATTGCGGGCGATATGCGCACCGCGTGCCGGAAAGATCACCCGGTCCAGCACCAGATTGGAGAAGTAGAAATAGCCGACACACCCTCCGACGCCAAAGGCGATTGTGAGCAGGCCCTGAATGGCTGGGTGCATGGGAAACTCCCTTCGCGGTGGGGTGGAGTGGGCAGATCAGCCCCCGGCAGCAACGCAGGCGGGCAGATCGGCGCGGATCTTCGTTGGGAAAACTGCAAATGGTGCGGGCCGACCGGGTAGAGGCAGCCCGCACCTGTGACTTATTTCAAAGCATCCCAGGAGGACTGGATCTCGGCCGCGACCTCTTCTGCCGGGGTGCCGCCAGCGTAGCCGACCATGCCTGTCCAGAAGGAACCCGCGCCGACCGCGCCGGGCATCAGATCCGATGCGTCAAAGCGGAAGGTGTCTGCGGACAACAGGATATCGCCCATCTTTTTCAGCGTATCAGTGGCATAAAGGTCGGTGTTGACGCCCTTGTGCGGGGTCAGGAAGCCCTGTTGCGCCATCCAGACCTCATGTCCGATAGGGGATTTCAGGAATTCCATCAAGGCGCGCGCGCCCTTGCTGTCGTTGGTGATCGACCACAGGGTGCCTGCCCCCAGAACCGGGCTGCCCAGATCCTTTTCCTCATAGGCCGGGAAGTAGAAGAAATCCGCATCCAGCCCCACCTCGGTGCCTTCGGGGAAGAAGGCCGGGATGAAGGACGCCTGACGGTGCATCAGACATTGCGGCGGGCTGGCGAAAAGGCCCTTGGGGCTGTCGCGGAAATCTGTGGAGGCCACCGCCCCTGCCCCGCCCGATACATAGGCGTCATTGCGGGCGAAATGCCCAAATTCCTCAATCGCACCGATGACGCGGGGATCGGTGAAGGGGATTTCGTTGCTGACCCACTGGTCATAGACGGACGGGTCCTGGGTGCGCAGCATCATATCCTCGACCCAGTCGGTGGCAGGCCAGCCCGTGGCGCCACCGGACCCCAGACCAATGCACCAGGGCGTATTGCCATCCTCGACCATCTGATCGGTCAGCGCCTTCAGCTCTTCCATCGACTGCGGCACGTCGTAGCCGAAATCCTCAAAGGTCTCAGGCACGTACCAGACAAGGGATTTCACATCGACCTTGTAGAACAGGCCAAAGAGATCCTCGTTGCCATCCGGCCCCTTGAAGGTGCTGAGATCGACCCAGGAGTCGCCAGCGGCGTAGTTTTCACGCACCCAGTCGGCGGTCTCGCTGCCCAGAGGCGAGATAAAGCCGCGTCGCGCCATGTCCGCCACCAGTCCCGGCTGCGGGAAGACGGCGATGTTGGGCGCGGAGCCGGCCTCGGCGTCCACGACGATCTGCTGTTCGAAACTGTCGGAGCCGGTGTAACGCACATCGGCGCCGGTAGCCTCGGCAAAATAGGCCAGCACTTTCTCGACCAGTGCCTGATCGGGGCCAAGCCAGGGTCCGAAGACGGTGACCTGTTCACCGGCAAGATCGGTCGCCTTTAGCGCCTCGAAGCTGTCCCAGTTGAACTCTCCCTCACCGACCGGAAAGGTCAGCGCCCCGTCGGCCTGCGCAAGTCCGGCTGTCAATGCCAACACGCCCGCAGCGGCAGTAAGCCTGCGTTTCATGATATTTCCTCCCGATAATCACAACGCCCTGCCAGATCCTGTTTGATCCGGTTGTCCAAAGCGCTTTGGATTTCGCTACACTTCTAGATTCGCGCGGCGCTGTCAACAAATTACCAAGAAACACCTCTTACCTCTTAATTCAAACGGCCCTTGCCAGCCTCACCTCACCCCTGCCATAACTACCTGAGCATGAGCACTGCGTTGCGATATGCGCCCGAAATATCAAAGCGCTTTGGAGACTTTCCGTATGAATCTGAAGGAACTGGCCGCCCATCTGAACCTGTCACAGACAACGGTCAGCCGTGCGTTGAATGGGTTTCCCGAAGTAAGCGAAGCCACCCGCAGGCGGGTTGCGGCGGCGGCGGAGCAGCACAACTACCGCCCCAACACCCGCGCCAAGGCGCTAGCAACCGGGCGGGCAATGGCCATCGGCCATGTGATTCCGCTGTCATCGCAGCATGAGATGGTGAACCCGATCTTTGGCGATTTCATCGCCGGAGCGGGCGAGAGCTACGCCAAGGCCGGCTATGACATGGTGCTGTCGCTGGTCGAGGACAGCAAACAGGAAAAGGCCTATCGCGAGATGGCGGCGAAGCGGAACGTCGATGGCATCGTGCTGCATGCGCCGCGCATGTCGGACCCGCGGATTGCACTGTTGCGCGATATTGGCCTGCCTTTTGCGGTGCATGGCCGGGCCTCCGATCTGGAGGGGCCGTACAGCTGGCTGGATGTGAACAACAAAAGCGCCTTTGAACGGGCGACACAATTCCTGCTCGATCTCGGGCATCGGCGGATCTGTCTGGTCAATGGCCTGGAGAGCATGGATTTCGCATGGCGCCGTCGCGCCGGCTACGAATGCGCGCTGACCGCAGCGGGCATCCCCCTGGATCCCGCGCTGATGTTTGCCGAGGAAATGACCGAGAGCTACGGTCACCGCACCGTCGTACACACTCAGGCCATGGCCGATCCGCCCACCGCCTATCTGGTGTCGTCGATCATCCCGGCGATGGGTGTGCGCCGCGCAATCGAGGATTCGGGGCGCCAGATGGGGCGCGATATTTCGGTGATCACCCATGACGATGATCTCTCCTATCTGCGCAATGGCGATGAGCTGCCGCAATTCACCGCGACGCTTTCTTCTGTGCAGGAGGCCGGCCGACAGCTGGCCGACCTGCTGCTGGCGCAGATCCGCGATCCGGGTGACGCTCCTTTGACACGCCTGCTGGAAGCGCAGCTGACGGTTGGCCGCTCCACCGGGCCTGCGCCGTCGCGCTAGGCTCACCGCTGCCCGCACCATCCAATCAGGAGAGCCGCCATGTTACGCAACAGCCGCCAGGACTTCCCCGAGGGTTTTCTCTTTGGCGCGGCAACCTCGGCCTATCAGATCGAAGGACACGGGTTTGGCGGCGCCGGGGCGACCCATTGGGACAGTTTCGCCGCCACCCCCGGCAATGTAGTGCGAGCCGAGCACGGCCAGCGCGCCTGCGATCATTACCACCGCTACGCTGAGGATCTGGATCTGGCGGCAGCTGCCGGGTTTGACTGCTACCGGTTCTCCACCAGCTGGGCGCGGGTTCTGCCCGAGGGGCGTGGCACACCCAACCCCGACGGGCTGGATTTCTACGACCGGCTGACGGATGCGATGCTGGAGCGGGGGCTGAAACCCTGCGTGACGCTCTACCACTGGGAATTGCCACAGGCGCTGGCCGATATGGGAGGCTGGCGCAACGCCGATATCGCCAAATGGTTTGGCGACTTTACCGCGGTCATCATGGGCCGCATTGGCGACCGGATGTATTCCGCGGCGCCGATCAATGAACCATGGTGCGTAGGCTGGCTGTCGCATTTCCTTGGCCATCATGCGCCCGGCCTGCGTGATATCCGGGCAACGGCGCGGGCGATGCACCATGTGATGGTAGCCCATGGCACCGCCATCGAAACGATGCGCGGCCTTGGCATGGAGAACCTTGGCGCCGTGTTCAATCTGGAATGGGCAGCCCCCGCCGACAACAGCGAGGCCGCCCGGCAGGCCGCTGTGCGCTATGATGCGATCTACAATGGCTTTTTCCTTGGTGGTGCCTTTCACGGGCGCTACCCGGATCTGGCGCTGGAAGGGCTGGAACCGCATCTGCCGCACGGCTGGCAGGATGATTTTGCCACCATCTCAGCCCCCGTCGACTGGTGCGGCCTCAACTACTATACCCGCAAGCTGATTGCGCCGGGCAGCGGCGCCTGGCCCCATTACGCCGAGGTCGATGGCCCGCTGCCCAAGACCCAGATGGGATGGGAGATCTATCCGCAGGGGCTCTATGATTTTCTGACCCGGACGGCCCGCGACTATACGGGAGATCTGCCGCTGATCGTGACCGAAAACGGCATGGCCAACGCGGATATGGTGACAGATGGCACCGTGCCGGACGACGCCCGGATTGCCTTTGTCGATGACCATCTGGACGCGGTGCGCCGTGCCATTGCGGATGGCGTGCCGGTGCAGGGCTATTTCCTGTGGTCGCTTCTGGACAATTACGAATGGGCGCTGGGGTATGAGAAACGGTTCGGGCTGATACATGTGGATTTCGACACGCTGACCCGCACCCCCAAGGCATCATACCGCGCGCTGCAATCGGCGTTGGCACCCCCGCCATGATGCCGGTGCTTCGATCGCGGGCTGGCGTCAGTCCGCCAGCCGCGCTGCCAGCTGGTCCAGCACGCTGAGGCATTGCCCGAGCTGGTCAATGGCGAGGTATTCATCCGCCTTATGCGCCTGCGCGATGGACCCTGGCCCGCAGACGACCACATCCATACCCAGCGCCTGAAACAAGCCCGCCTCAGTACCGAAGGGCACCAGATCCGCGCTCTTGCTGCCCAGCAGCTCCGCCATGATGTCGCGGGCCTCATTCCGCGTGGTGGGGACCAGCCCTGCCACCTCTCCCACCACCTCGGTGTCGATGCTGGCCTCGGGGTAGACCGCGCGCATGGCAGGCAGCAGAACATCATGGCAATAGCGTGCCATCGTGTCCTTCACATGGTCGGCATCGGCCTGCTGGACCGGACGCATCTCCCAATCGACCTGCGCCTTTGATGCGATGACATTATGCGCGCTGCCACCGTTGAGCGCACCGATGTTCAGCGTGGTCCAGGGCGGATCAAATCGACTGTCCGGCGGGGTACGCTGCTGCAAATCCAGGCGCAGATCGAGCAGGCGGCTGACATAGCGCACCGCGTATTCCACCGCATTGACCCCTCGTGACGGATCCGACCCGTGACCCTCAAGCCCCTGAAAACGTGTGGTGTATTCGTGGCAGCCCTTATGGCCCTCAATGATGCGCATACTTGTCGGTTCACCGATCAGGGCCAGTCGTGGCCTGATCTCGCGGTCGCGCAGCGTCTGAACCAGATGACCGGCACCGACGCAGCCTACCTCCTCGTCGTAGGTAAAGGCGAAATGCAGGGGACGCTTGCCGATCTGCCCGGCGAACTGCGGCGCCATGGCGAGGGTCGCCGCGATGAAACCTTTCATGTCGCAGGTGCCGCGTCCGTAGAGCCGCCCGTCGCGCTCCACCATCGTGAAGGGGTCACTGCTCCAGTCCTGATCGGTCACTGGCACCACATCGCTATGGCCTGACAGCACGATCCCGCCATCGGCGTCCGGGCCAAGCGTGGCAAAGAGATTTGCCTTCTGACCGCTGGCATCAAACAGCACATCAACACTGGCGCCGCAGTCCTCAAGCCGGTTGGCAAGATAGGCAATCATCTCCAGATTGCTGTCAGCCGAGACCGTTGGAAAGGCAATGAGATCCGACAGGATCCGGGTGGTCTCATCAATCACCGGCTCATCCTTTTATGAACAGTTTCCGCTCCACTGTGCAGAGCGGTTCGGCGGCGCCGGTGTCGCGGATCAGCAGGGTTTCGGTGGTCTCAAGCCCCCAGCTGTCCATCCAAAGCGCCGGCATAAAGTGGAACACCATGCCCGGTTGCAGCACGGTGGTGTCTTCGCTGCGGATCGACGCCGTTCGTTCGCCCCAGTCCGGCGGGTAGGACAGGCCAACCGGGTAGCCCATGCGGCCAGAGCGTTCGATGCCGTGTCTGGCCATCACCGCCATAAAGGCGTCGGCAATGTCGCAGGTGCGATTGCCTGCGCGCGCCGCCTCGATTCCGGCGGCGATGCCTTCGATCTGGGCAGCCTCGGTTCGCAGCATCTCCGCCGGAGGAGTGCCGAGGAAGACCGTGCGCGACAGTGGCGCATGATAGCGGCGATAGCAGCCGGAAAGTTCAAAGAACGTTGCCTCGCCCGCGCGCATCGGGGTGCCGTCCCAGGTCAGATGCGCTGCGGTGGCATCCAGCCCCGAAGGGGTCAGCGGCACGATGGCGGGATAATCCCCCCAGTCCTCGCCCACGCCGGTGATGCCCGCATGAATAATATCCGCGACCAGATCATTTTTGCGCACCCCGGGTTCGGCGCGGTCGATGGCGGTCTGGATCACCCGATCGGTGATCCGCGCCGCCTTGCGCATGAAGGTCAGCTCAGCCTCGGTTTTGATCAGCCGTTGCCAGTTGACCACTCCGGTTGCGTCCTGAAGGTCGGCCTGAGGCAGCTCTGCCGCCAGTACCGCATGTGCCTTGGCTGAATAGTAGTAATTCTCCATCTCGACACCGATGCGGGCGCCCTCAAGCCCCTGCGCGCGCAGCCGCTCGGCCAGATCCTGCATCGGATGGCGGTCGATTGATTGAACATAGTGATCGCCGTAGCCGAGAAGCCTGTCCTGAGCCATCCAGCAGGTGCGGCGGGCCCCCATCATGTCCATATGCCGCCCCCACCAGATCGGATCATCGTTATGGGTGACGATCACCCCCTGATGAACATAGAAGGACCAGCCGTCATAGCCGGTGAGCCAGGCCTGATTGGAGGGATCGGTGACAAAGAGCGCATCCAGACCGGCGGCAGCCATGGCGGCCCGGGTCTTAGCCAGCCGCTGCTCGTATTCGGATTGCTCAAACGGGGTATTTGGCTTGACCATTTTGTATTTCCCTTCCTGCCCTCAGCCCAAAACCGCAGTGACGGCCCGGTGCGTTGCCGCGACCACCTGATCTGCCTCCTGCCGGGTCAGGCAGAACGGCGGCGCAAAGCCGAGGATATCCCCCTGCGGCATCGCCCGCGCAATCACGCTGTCCTGCTCTAACAGTTTGGCCGCGATCTGCGGTCCGATCTTGTCACTGGCGTCAAAGAAACGGCGATCATCGCGCTCGGCCACGAATTCCACCGCGCAGAGCATCCCCTCGCCGCGCACGTCGCCCACATTGGGATGGTCTCCCAGCGCCTTGCGCATCTCATCATTGAGGTAGGCGCCGATGGCACCGGCGTTTTCGACAAGTCCGAGCTGGTCGATCAGATTGAGGTTGGCCACGCCAGCGGCGGCGCCGATGGGATGCGCCGAATAGGTCCAGCCATGACCAATCGGGCCGTTCTCATCTGTGCCGCGCTCCAGAACCTGCCACATCTTGTCTGACACGATAGAGCCCGACAGCGGCGCATAGGCTGAGGTCAACCCCTTGGCGATGGTGATAAGATCGGGTCGCATGCCGTAGTGATCAGAGCCGAACATCGTGCCCAACCGGCCAAAACCTGTCACCACCTCATCCGCGACCAACAGGATATCGTGGCGCTCCAGCACCGCCTGAATGGCCGGCCAGTACCCGGCAGGCGGCGGCACGATGCCCCCGGTGCCCAGCACCGGCTCACCGATAAAGGCCGCGATGGTGTCGGCCCCCTCCCGCTCGATCAGCGCCTCAAGCTCAGCTACGCAATGGGCGACAAAATCGGCCTCGCTCTGGCTGCGATCCGCACGGCGGAAGTAATATGGCGCCTCGGTATGCACCACCTGCGCCAGCGGCAGATCGAATTTGTTGTGAAACAGCTCCAACCCGGTCAGCGACCCCGTCATCAGCCCGGATCCGTGATAGCCCCGCCAGCGGGAGATGATCTTTTTCTTTTCCGGGCGGCCGAGGATGTTGTTGTAATACCAGATCAGCTTGATGTTGGTTTCATTCGCGTCGGACCCGGAAAGGCCGAAATAGACTTTCGACATGTGATCGGGCGCCCGGTCCATGATCATCTTGGCGAGGGTGATCGAGGCCTCGGTGCCATGGCCGACATAGGAGTGGTAATAGGCCAGATCGCGGGCCTGGGTGGCGATGGCCTCGGCAATCTCAGGGCGACCATAACCGACGTTGACGCAGTAAAGCCCCGCAAAGGCGTCCAGCATCCGATTGCCATCGCGATCCTCGATATGGCAGCCACTGCCGCCGATCACCACCCGCTGCGGCAGGTTTCCACGGGCAAATTCGGCAAGATGCGTCGAAGGGTGGAAAAAACTGTCGCGGTCCCATTGGTCCAGTTGATCGTTGTGCAGCATGGCTCTGTCCTTGGCTATGGCGGCGCGCCGCCTTTGGTCACATGAAGGGAGCCAGTTGCACGCGACAGGCCAGCGGGGCGGCCTGTTTTTGAGCAGAAGAAGGCTCCGCTCACCCGGACAGCAGCGCGCAATGCCTTTATTGCCAGGGTCGTGCAGCAGTTGGACCATGAGAGACCGGCCGATGGCAACAGATTTTTTTGCGCCGTGGCTAGGACCGGTGGTCGCCGGCCCCTGCCCCGATGGTCGACGCCGCAGATCTGTTTCCAAACCGCGCGGTATCACAGATTCGACGGCAGCCCTATCCGGCAGGCGGCGGCGCCAGGGAGTTCCGTCTGACAACAGCTGTGTTAATGCAGATCGACTGACCGTCGGAGCGGCCTTCAACCATGGCGATCAGCTGTTGAGCCGCCTTGCGCCCCATTTCACGGTGCGGAACATGCACCGTCGTCAGCGGTGGGCTGACGATCTCCGCCAGTTCAATATCATCAAAGCCGGTTATCGAGACATCCTGCGGCACCGCGATGCCAAGGCGATGCGCCTCGCCCAGCGCACCGGCTGCAAGGACGTCATTGCCACACATGACCACGGTCGGACGAGGATCACGGGCCATCAACTCAGCAAATGCCCTGGCGCCTTTTTCAATTTCATAGGGGGTTTCGATCAATGTCAGCGCCTGCGGATCGCAGCCCTGCGCCTGGAGGGCATCGCGGACCCCGCTGACGCGGTTCTGTGCCCGGTCATTGCCTTGCCGGATACCCGAGATCATGGCGATGCGACGGTGGCCCGCCGTTAGCACCGCCTGCGCCAGCTCATACATGGCCCCGGTATTGCTGAAGCCAACGGAGATCTGAGGCAGGTCGGGCGCATATGACCAGGCCACCAGAACCGGCACCTGATGTTTCGCAAGATACTGGTAGATTTTCTCGTCCCGTTCATGGCCAATCAGCAGCAGACCGTCGGCCCCGCGCGCAACCAAAGCCCGGATCTGCTCCTCCTCCACGTCTGGGCTGTAGGCGGAGCTGGAGACGAGAAGCGTATAGCCATCCTCGCGCAGCTGGTCCTGAAAGGCCTGCAGGCCGCGGGCAAAGATCGCGTTGTCCATGGTGGGAATGATCGCCCCGATGGTGAAGCTGCGTTTGGCAGCCATCACCCGCGCGGCGAAATTTGGCGTGTACCCCAGCGATTCGACCGCTTCCATCACCCGGTCGCGGGTTGCCTTGATCACCCGGTCAGGTGAATTCAGGCAGCGCGACACCGTCGCGGTGGAAACGCCCGCCGCCTTGGCAACATCGTTAAGTGTTGGAGCTGAGGGGATTTTTCCCATGTCTTACCTGCCATGTCTTTGGCGTATGTTAGCATAAATCGGGGCAGCTGCCAGCTACCAATGTAAGCGCTTGCATTATTGATGTAAGCGCTTACAAATGATGTTGAGATACAAACCGGGATCTTGCGATGTTTCTGATGGCGTCTGTTTGCGTATTTGTCGTGTTCTTTGCCAATGTTGCCCTCGGCGCGTCTGGCGGCGGCGGCTTCCTGGGCGATGTCGGCGAAATGGTGGTCCTGTTTGCAGCTTCCATTCTGTTTGTGGCGGCAATTCTCAAACGAGAGGCTGACCAGAAAAATCAAAACGGCAGCTGACGGATTTCCAAGGGAGGAAGACAATGACCAATGGCAAGGATGGCCTCAAATCTGCGGAGCGCCGCAATTTTCTGAAACTGGCCTCGACCGGCTCTTTTACTGCGGCGATGGTCGCAGGGGCTGGCGGTGTGCTCTGGTCCACTGAGGCGGTTGCGCAAACCGCCAAGGAGGAAAAGGAACGTGAGGGTGCGGCCGAGCATATCATGACCGTGGCAACCGCCTATGTGCTGGGCGCGTCGCGCAGCTATCCGATCATGCAGCTGGATCTGAAGGAAAACATCCAGAACGCCACCAACGGCAGGGTCTACGTGAAGCTAGCCCCCGGCGGGCAGCTCGGCGCGGGCGGCGCTTTGGTGCAGAAGGTACAGGGCGGCACCATCCAGGCGGCGCAGCATTCGCTGTCAAATTTCGCGCCCTTTGCCTCTACCGTTGACCTGATCAACATGCCCTATCTCTGCGGTTCCAACCAGCGGTTCACCAATCTGGTGACCTCAGATTTCTGGAACTCGGAGGTGCATCCGAAAGTGGAGGCCGCAGGGTTCAAGGCGCTGTTCTATGTGAACATCGACCCCCGTGTGGTGGCGGTGCGCAAGGGTGGCAACGCGGTAATGTCACCCGGTGACATGGCCGGGGTGAAATTCCGGGTGCCAGGCTCGAAGATGCTTCAGCAGTATTACCGCATGGTCGGCGCCAATCCGACGCCGGTGGCCTGGGGCGAGACGCCATCGGCCATCAAACAGGGTGTGGCGGATGCGCTCGATCCATCGGTCGGGGCGCTCTATGTCTTTGGCTTCAAGGATATTCTCAGCCATGTGACCTTTACCCAGGCGGTGCCGGACAGCCAAGTTTATTCCTGTAATCTGGAATGGTTCAATTCACTGCCCGCCGATGTTCAGGAGGGCGTGATGTGGGGGTCTGAAATGACCGCGCATCAGAACCTGTCCAAAGTGCCCTCCGCCCGCGCCTATGCGATGGCGGAACTGACCAAGGCCGGTGTCGAATTCCATAGCCTCAGCGACGATCAGCTGGGCGAATGGCAAGAGGCCGGCGGCTATCAGCGCAGCGAATGGGATTCCTTCAAGACAGAGCTGGCAGGCTCAATGGACAATTTCGCCAAGCTGGAGGAGGCCGCAGGCACCCAGGGCAAATACTTCGTCCACGACGCCTGAGCCGGACCGGGCGGGCAGCGCGAAGCCCCCCGCCCGTCCTTATACCAACAGCCGCCGCCGCAACAGTCCCCCGGGCTGGTTGCGGGGGTGCGCCTGAACCACGGGAACGGCAATGCAGATCCTGCGAACGATCGACAAGAACGCGGAGCGCTGGCTGCTTCTGGTGTTCTACGTGATGCTGGTCATCACAATGGCAATCGAGGTGATCCGGCGCGAGCTGTTTGCCTTCTCCTCGATCTGGGGCGAGGAGATCGTCCGCTATTCCTTCATCTATCTGGCCTGGATCGGTGCCGCCGCCGCGGTCAAGGAACGTGCGCATATCCGCATTGATGTGCTGATGCACTACCTCGGCCCACGGCCCAAGGCGCTGCTCTATATCTTTGGCGATCTGGTGATGTTCATCGTGGCGCTGGTGGCGCTCTACTGGTCATTCGAGACGGTTCTGGTCTCCGCCAAGTTCGGATCGGTCAGCCACGGGCTGCGGATTTCGATGGTCTGGTTCCTGATGGCGGTGCCTGTGGGCTTTGCGCTGATGGTCTGGCGGCTCTTGCAATCCTTCCTGCGCGACTGGCGCAGCCTTCGCGACGGCACCCCCGTCTTCGAAGGCGACAAGCTGTTTGATTGAGAGGCGTTAAGCGATGCTGTGGAATTCACTCAATCAAACGGTCGAACTGGGATGGGATTTCTACCTGCCGGTGATCATGTTCGTGGCGCTGATTGCGCTGGCGGTGCCGGTCTGGGCCGCCATTGGTGCTGCTGCCATCACCATGCTGGTTATGTCGGGCGACCTGCCGCTGAGCGCCATCGGTGAAAGCCTGTTCACCGGCATTGATGCCTTTGCGCTGACCGCGGTGCCTTTGTTCATCCTGACCGGCGACGTGCTGGTGCGCACCGGCCTCAGCAAGAAATTTCTGGATGTGGCAGAGGCGCTGACCTGCTGGACCCGCGGCGGCTTTGGTTCGGCCACGGTGCTGGTCTGCGGCATGTTCGCGGCGATCTCCGGCTCCGATGCGGCCGGTGCTGCCGCCGTTGGACGGATGACCATCAACCGGCTGGTCGAAAGCGGCTACCCCCGCCCCTACGCCTGCGCGCTGGTGGCTGCGGGCGCCTGTACCGGCATCCTGATCCCGCCCTCCATCGCCTATATCATCATCGGTCTGGTGCTGGGCATTTCCGCCTCCACCCTGTTCTTGGCGGCGCTGATCCCGGGGATTGCCATTCTGGTGTCGATCCTGGTCACCAATATCATCATGAACCGGCTTTACACTTATGAGACCGGCGGCAACATGGGGGTCGGTGAATGGCTGGGCAATCTGGGCCAGTCGCTGAAATCCGGCTGGTATGCCTTCATCGTGCCGGGGATCATCTTCTATGGCATCTTCTCAGGCCGCCTGACCCCGACAGAGGCCGGCGCCACGGCAGTGGTCGTCACCATCCTGATGGGCTTTGTCCTCGGCACCCTGAAACTGGCGGATTTCCCCGCGATGCTGGTCAGCTCAGCCAAGGTGAACGGGGTGATCCTGCCGATCATCGCCTTCTCCGCGCCGCTGGCAGAGGCGCTGGCCATCATGGGTGTGCCGCAGGGGTTTGTGACGGCTGTGACCGGGCTGACCGATGACCCCTCTGTGCTGATCCTGCTGATGATCTGCATCCTGATTGCGGCCGGCTGCGTGATGGAAACGACGCCCAACATCGTGATCCTGGCGCCGATCCTGAAGCCGCTCGCCGACAACATCGGCATGAACGAAATCCAGTTCTGCATCATGATGATCACCGCGCTGGGGGTCGGCTTTATCACCCCGCCCCTGGGCCTGAACCTCTTTGTCGTCTCCGGCATCACCGGCGAGTCCATCCTCAAGATCGCCGCCCGCGCCATCCCCTTTGTGCTGACCATGCTGATCGTGGTGCTGCTGATCGCCTATATCCCCGCGATTTCGACCACGCTGCTTCCTGATATTTACAAGTAGGACCCTCTGACATGACCCGTGAATACCTGAAAAAGGCGGCCCTGACCCCCAAGTCGGACGCGTCCGAGACACATAAGATCGTGCAGGGCATCCTGGACGACATTGAGGCCGGCGGCGATGCCAAGGCGCTGGAGTACGCCGCGAAGTTCGACAAATACGAGGGCAACGTCCTGCTGACGGCAGAGGAGATCGAAGCCGCCTGCGCGCAGGTACCGGAGAAGCTCAAGGCCGACATCCGGTTTTCCCACGACAACGTGCGCCGCTTTGCCGAGCTGCAGAAAAGCACGATGCAGAACGTGGAAACCGAAATCTGCCCCGGCTTCATCACCGGGCAGAAGGTAATCCCGGTGGATGCGGCGGGCTGCTATGTGCCGGGCGGGCGCTACAGCCATATCGCAAGCGCCATCATGACCGTGACCACCGCCAAGGTGGCGGGCTGCAAACACATCACCGCCTGCTCGCCGCCGCGCCCGGGCGTCGGCGTGGCCCCCGCCATCGTCTATGCCGCCCATATCTGCGGCGCGGATAAGATCATGGCGATGGGCGGCGTGCAGGGGGTTGCGGCGATGACCTTTGGCCTCTTTGGCCTGCCCAAGGCGAATATCCTGGTCGGCCCCGGCAACCAGTTCGTGGCGGAGGCCAAGCGCATCCTGTTCGGCCGCGTCGGCATCGACATGATCGCAGGCCCCACCGACAGCCTGATCCTGGCCGACGGCACCGCCGACGCCCATATCGTCGCCACCGATCTGGTGAGCCAGGCCGAGCATGGCTACAACTCTCCGGTCTGGCTGGCGACCGACGATCGCGCCCTGGCCGAGGACGTCATGCGGCTGGTGCCGGGGCTGATCGACGACCTGCCGGAGGTGAACCGCGAGAACGCCGCCGCCGCCTGGCGCGACTATGCCGAGGTGATCCTGTGCAAAGACCGCGAGGATATGGCGGCCTGCTCCGACGAATACGCGCCCGAGCATCTGACCGTGCAGGCAGAGGATCTGAACTGGTGGCTGGAGCAGCTGACCTGCTACGGCTCGCTGTTTCTGGGCGAGGAGACCACGGTCTCTTATGGGGACAAGGCGGCGGGCACCAACCACGTGCTGCCGACCTCGCGCGCGGCCAGCTATACCGGCGGCCTCAGCGTTCACAAATACATGAAGATTGTCACCTGGCAGCGCGCCACCCGCGAAGGCTCGAAACCGGTGGCGGAGGCCACCGCGCGCATTGCCCGGCTGGAAGGGATGGAAGGCCACGCCCGCGCTGCTGATGTGCGGCTGGCCAAGTATTTCCCGGACGAAACCTTTGACCTGACCGCCAATGGCTGACCCGCGCGCCCTGTTCGATCTGACGGGCCGGACCGCCTGCATCACCGGCGCCAGCTCCGGGCTGGGGCGGCGCGCGGCCATCGCGCTGGCCGCCGCCGGAGCGCAGGTGGTGGCGGTGGCGCGCCGGGCGGAGGCTTTGGAGAGCCTTTGTGCAGAGATCGGACCAAGCGCGGCTTATACGGTCGCGGATGTGGCGGACCGCAGCGCGCTGGAGGCACTGCGGGACACCGTCACCGACCCTTTTGGCGCGCCGGACATCCTGATCCACGCGGCCGGCGTCAACACGCGGCAGCCTGCGGATGAGGTGACCACGGAAGGCTGGGACCGCACCCTGGCGCTGAACCTCTCGGCGCCCTTCTTCCTTAGCCAAACGTTTGTGCCCGTGATGAAGGACAGGGGCTGGGGGCGGATCGTCAATTTCGCCTCGCTCCAGACCTCCCGCGCCTTTCCCGGCGGCATCGCCTATGGCGCCAGCAAGGGCGGGATCGGCCAGCTGACCCGCGCCATGGCGGAAGCCTGGTCGCCCCACGGCATCACCGCCAACGCGATCGGGCCGGGGTTCTTCCCGACCGAGCTGACCCAATCAGTATTCGAGGATGACGCGCGCGCGGCCCGCAACGCCGCGCAGACCTGCATCGGCCGCAACGGGCGGCTGGACGATCTCGACGGGCCGCTCTTGTTCCTGTGCTCGGAGGCCTCGGCCTATGTCACCGGGCAAATCCTGATGGTTGACGGGGGGTTCACCGCGAAATGAAAGCCTTGGTTTATGAAGGGGTTGAGACGCTTGCCGTCCGCGATGTGCCGATGGCCGCGGGCCAGCCGGGCGAGCATCTGATCCGCATCCATGCCTCCGGCATCTGCGGGTCGGACATGCACGCCTATCTGGGCCACGACAGCCGCCGGCCCGCACCGCTGATCCTCGGGCACGAAGCCGCCGGGGTGATCGAGGACGGGCCACAGGCAGGCCGCCGGGTGACAATCAACCCTCTGGTGACCTGCGGCAGCTGCGCGGCCTGCGCATCGGGGCGCGAAAACCTCTGCGCCAGCCGCCAGATCATCTCGATGCCCCCGCGCGAGGGCGCCTTTGCCCAGTTCGTGGCGATGCCGGAGCGCAACCTGGTGACCGTGCCGGACGCAGTACCGCTGGCAAAGGCCGCGTTGGCGGAGCCGCTGGCAGTGAGCTGGCACGCCGCCCGGCTGGCGCTGGAGGCGCTGCACCCGGACACCGAACGCCGCGCGCTGGTGATCGGCGGCGGTGCCATCGGGCTGGCGGCGGCGCTGGCGCTCAGCGCAATGGGGGTGGAGGACGTCACGATCCAGGAACCCAACGCCGCGCGCCGTGCCTTTCTGACAGACCGCTGCGGCCAACAGGCGGTGGCGGAGTTTCAGGGCATGGTGCCGCTGGTGGTGGACGCGGTGGGCTATGCCGCCACCCGCACTGCCGCCTCTGCCACTGCCGCGCCCGGCGGGGTGATTGCTCATGTTGGCTTGGGCGAGGACACCGGCGGCTTGGATATCCGCCGCATGACGCTGCAGGAAATCACCTTCATCGGCACCTACACCTATACCGCGCAGGATTTCCGCGACACCGCGCAGGCGATCTTTTACGGCCGTCTCGGGCCGCTGGGCTGGTCTGAGCTGCGTCCGCTGTCAGAGGGCGCCGCCGCCTTTCGCGATCTGCGCAGCGGCGCGGTGGCGGCGCCCAAGATCATCCTCGACCCCTGGGCCTGAGCCCGCACGCCAAACAAACGGAGAGCAACGATGTATGACAATATCCTGGTTCCCATGGCCCTGGATCACGGGGTGTCCGGAACAACGCTCAAGGCCGCCGCCACCCTGTGCAACCCCGGCGGGCAGATCACGGCGCTGCATGTCTATGAGGCACCGCAGGGATCCGTCAGCACCTACCTCGACGAGGACGCCCTGCGCGAAGGCCTGGCCAACGCCCGTCTGCAGCTGACAAAGAAAACCGCCGATCATGGCGATGTATCGACAGAAATCGTCAAGGGCCGGTCCTACCGCGCCATTGTCGAATACGCGCAGCAGCATGGCATGGACTGCATCGTCGTCGGCTCCCACAAACCGGGTCTCAGCGACTTTTTCCTCGGCTCGACGGCTGCCCGCGTGGTCCGCCACGCGCCCTGCGCCGTGCATGTCTGCCGCACCACCTGACCCCGAGAAACAAGACACCCGAAGCAAAGGCAACCAACCATGACCATAGACAAGAGGATCGCTGACGATCTGGCGGCCAACGGCGTCTCCTTCGTCACCACCGTGCCCTGCAAGCAGCTGGCCGGGGTGATCGAGGAGATCGACCAACGCGACGACATCTTCCATATCCCCTCCAACAAGGAGGATGAGGGCATGGGGCTCTGTGCCGGCGCCTGGATGGGCGGCAAGCGCCCGGCCATCATCATGCAGAACACTGCCATCGGGGTCACCATCAACACGCTGGCGACGCTGATCCAGTATTACCGGATGCCGCTGCCGATGCTGATCTCCTACCGCGGCGAGCTGCGCGAGCCGGTGGCCTGCCAGGTCGAAATGGCGGTGCATACCAAGGCGCTCCTGGCGCAGCTCAACATCCCCGCCTACCACTTTCACTGGCAGAAAGATGTCGAGGAGCTGGACAACATCCTGAAATACACCTTCATGTGCAACAAGCCCGTTGCCATCCTGACCGACGCCAATTTCTGGGGAGGCTATGGCGACCAATGATCCGTTCCGAAATCCTGAAAGAGATCGCGCCGATCCTGCGCAACGAACTGGTGGTCTGCAACATCGGCATTCCGTCGCAAGAGCTGCACGCCATCGACGACCAGCCCAGCAATTTCTACATGCTGGGCACCATGGGGCTGGCGTCCTCCATCGGGCTGGGGCTGGCGCTGGCGCAGCCGAAGCCTGTGATCGTGATCGACGGGGACGGCTCGATCCTGACCAACCTCGGCACCCTGCCCACCATCGGCAACAACGCGCCCGGCAACTATATCCTGATGATTATCGACAACGGCTCCTATGGCTCCACCGGCGATCAGCCGACCTATACCAGCCAGCGCACCGATCTGGCCGGCATGGCCCGCGCCGCCGGCTGCGCCCGGGTTGTGGAGGTGCAGGACAAGGACACCGGCCCTGCGCTGGAGGAGGCTTTGGCCAGCGGCGAGGCCACGGTACTGGTCGTCAAATGCGACAGCGGCAACGCCAAGATGCCGGTGATCACGATGGACCCGGTGGTAATCCGCGACCGCTTCATGAAGGCCGTGGCCGACTGATGGGTGCAGGCGCCATCCATTCGGCCGAGGACGCCCGCCGCCTGGCCCGGCGGCGGCTGCCCAGGATGGTGTTTGACTATATCGACGGGGCCGCCGGGCAGGAAACCGGGGCGGCGCGCAACCGTGCGGCCCTGGATGCCATCACCCTGCGGCCCCGCATCCTGCGCGATGTCAGCCGGCGCTCGCTGGCGGTCCGCATCTTCGGCGCCGAGGCAGACCGACCCTTCGGGATTGCCCCCATGGGCATGTGCAACCTCGCCGCCCCCGGCGCCGACCTGATGCTGGCCCGGCTGGCCGCCCGCCACCGGGTGCCGCATGGGGTCTCGACCGTTGCCTCGACCCCCTTGGAGACTATCCTGGAGGCGGCGGAGGGCTATGCCTGGTTCCAGCTCTATTTCAGCGGCGGCGGCACCGGCACCTTCAAACTGGCGGAGCGCGCCCGCGCAGCCGGGTACCAGACGCTGGTGCTGACGGTCGATGTGCCCGAGGTGGGCCGCCGCCCGCGCGAGCTGCGCCATGGCTTCAAAATGCCGTTCCGCATCGGCCCGTGGCAGTTCCTCGATTTTGCCCTGCACCCGCGCTGGTCGCTGACAACCCTTCTGAGGGGCAAGCCGGTGATGGCGAATTTCCAGATGGAGGGCTATGACTTCGACCGCACCGAAAGCCGGGCGCGCGCCACCTGGGACACGCTGTCACGGCTGCGCGATCTCTGGCCCGGCAAGCTGGTGATCAAGGGCGTGCTGGACGTTGAAGACGCCCGCGCGCTGGTGGCGGCGGGCGTCGATGCCATTCAAGTCTCCAGCCACGGCGCCCGGCAGCTTGAGGCAGCCCCTACCCCGATCGAGATGCTCGCGAAGATCCGGGCCGCGCTGGGGCCGGAATTCCCGGTGTTCTACGACAGCGGCCTCCGGTCGGGTGAAGACGTCCTGAAAGCCTTGTCCATGGGGGCTGATTTTGTATTTCTGGGCCGCATTTTGCAGTTTGCGATTGCTGCAAAAGGAGAATCCGGGCTGACCCAGCTTTGGCAGGCGCTCAGCGACGAGTTGAGTATTGCCATGGCACAGACCGGGCGCAACTCACTGGATCGCCGTGACCATCAGATCTGCTAAGATAACGGAATACCCGCGCGTGACGCCCTGCGCATTCACGCCGCATCGCTGCGCTGGCTTTTTGCAACGACGCTAAGGTGGTAGGCTTGGCAGATTTCTCCACCCGCTTCGAACCGGGGGCCTGCCGAGCTTATCGAGAGGCTGGCCCTGCGCATGAGCAGCGCCGCCGTCACCGAGGTGATACACAAGAACGTATCAATATTCCAATCCCGGGCGAAACGGGCAAACCCCTGTTCCAGCAGCCGCCGCACCCGCATTCTGTCACGGGCTCCCAGAGTGTCTTCGACAAAGAACCGGCTGACCTCCCAGATCCCCGGATCCTGTGGCGCGGCGTCATCCAGCACATTGGAGGGCAGCCCCGGCAGCAGGCCCAGCTGCGCATCGCGCAACATATAGCTGGCGTTCATACATTGCGCTGTTGTGGGGGTCAGCCTAAAGCCGCCGAGAACAGCCATCCCGTCGTGAACTGCACAGTAGATACTCTCGGGCGTGTCATATTGATCGAACTCCAATCCACGCACATTGGGCAGATCCCAGCGCCGTAACTTGACGAAATGACGGTAGCGCGCGCGCAAAAGCTCGGTAAAGAGCGCGCCGGTCTCCCCAAAATTATCAAATGTAATATCTGTCGACTGCATCCGCGATCCGGCCAGCTGTTCCTGCCGCCCGCGGGCGTGCATTCTGCAAATTTATCGAAAATTTGACTCAACCTATCCGGCAATCGTAAATTTTGAATTAATTCCTGTGGGTTGAACTTCTTTTTACGAAGGGTTCTTGTCGGTGTGAGAGCCGATCAGACCGTGCGAGTTAACGACGGCATCGCTATCTTGCGAATTTCCGACAGTAGAACCGACTTCTTGACAGGTTTGGCAAGGTAACTGGCCGCACCCAGCTGCAAAAACAGCTCCTGCTCCTCAGGGGCCGCATTCGCTGTCAACATGATCACCGGGGTGGCCCCGATCCGTCCACCACGCCGCAGCATTTCGGTCAGTGTTTCGCGACCGTCCATGACCGGCATCTTCATGTCCAACAACACAAGATCAACCGGGTTCTGCTCAAGCCAGGCAAGCGCCTCGACGCCATTTTCGGCATCTGTGATCTGGACGTTGCTGTTTTTGAGGAAGGCGCGAACGACCATTCTATTGGAGGCGGTATCATCCACCACGAGGATCGACAGCCCCCCGAGATCGCTGATCTCGCTACCGGCAGCCGGCTGTTGAAGGGTCTCAACCTCCGCAGGGTCGAGGCTTTTTATCGGACAGAAAAAGGTAAAGCAGCTGCCCCAGTCGGGGCTGGTCCGAACGGTGATATCGCCCCCCATGATGCGTGCCAGATGGCGGGCGATCGCCAGGCCCAGACCGGTGCCCGGCACATTTGGTGCAGCCTTGTCGATGGCACGATAGAAATCCGTGAACAGCTTGGCGCTCTGCTCGGGTGTCATGCCACGTCCGGTATCCGACACCGCGACCCGCAGCAGCGCACGCCCCTCGAACTCTTCGATATCGGCGACGACCTCGACATGGCCAGCCTCGGTGTATTTCACGGCATTCGAAACAAGGTTTCCGATCACCTGACGCAGGCGCAGCGCATCACATTCGGCATAGTCGGGAATACCCGGCTCCAATCTGATATGAAGCCTGAGCCCCTTCTCATCCGCCCGTGCGCGATACATTTCAACGGCACTGGAGATTTCTTCGCTCGGGACCGCTGTCGCGAGGTTCAGCTCGAACTGACCGGACTCGATCTTGGCGTGATCCAATACGTCATCAAGAATGCCGGTCAACGCCTGCGACGATTTGCGCAGAAGCTGCGTCTGCTCCCTCAGCGTTTCAGAGCCGGAGTTTTCCTCCTCGATCAGCTCGGACATGCCGCAGATCGCGTTCAAAGGTGTGCGGATCTCATGGCTCATCGCTGCGAGGAAACGGCTCTTCGCGCGGCTTGCAGCTTCTGCCGCACGCAGGGCCTCTTGCAGGCGGGCGGTCAGCCGGTGCTGCACCCACATGGCATGAAGCATGTAGGCGGCCCCCAGCAGGGCGACCACCGCTGCTATGACCATCTCTCCCGCACTGGCAAACCGGGACAGCGTCGCGCTGATCATATAACCGACCGTGCAGATGATCGGCACCGCCGTGATGATACCGAAATGAAGCCAGGCTGACCGCGCAACAACACAGTGGTTGAGCGCGATGATCAGCAGCATTGCACCCATCAGTTTCGGAAAGGGTTCCGGGTGCAGAAACAACAGCAATGACAGGGAGTTAAAGACGCAGACGCCGACGAATGCGGAGCCGGCAAACAGCAGCGTGTTGCGGACGGTCACCTCAGATATCAGCCTGCGATAGACCCGCAGCCCAACAACTTCGACAAGGACATAGGCGCCATAGACCACCGCGACGGCCTGAAACGACAGGAAGTAGAGCGACAACAGAGAGACCAGGCTGATGGAGGCAAACCGCGACGGAAGATCCGAGCGCACAAGCTGGTTTTGACTGGACACGGAGTTCACGAGGTCTGGCGATAAAGAAAACAAACGCATCCTCCTTCCCGTGTTTCTTTGGCGCTGTCCCTTCGGTTACGCCCAAGCGTGAAAACAAGCCTCACCTGACTGCATCACTGCTAACCGATTCGTCCCTACCGTTAAATTGCAGTCAAATAATGACGGATGACTTAATACAGTCACGCTGGCCTATTGACACAGTCAGGTCGATTACCCTGCGCGGTGGCGGTGGATCGGATAGGTCCTGTACCAAAAAGGCCAGCCCGCAGTGCAAGGGCCGGAAAGACCCACGTCATGACCGAAGGTCGCCTGAGGGCATCCTATCAACTGATTGCGACTGCAAAGAGCGTAAATCAATCGATCATACCAGCTATGTCAGGTAAATGGTGCCCCCACACGGACTCGAACCGCGGACCTACTGATTACAAATCAGTTGCTCTACCAGCTGAGCTATAGGGGCCTTGGGCAGCGAGATAGCGTCTCTGGATGGAGGGTGCAAGACGAAAAATTCGTCACCCACCCGAGAATTTCGCGGCGTCAATTTCGCAGCAGAGCCCGTGCCCTCTCGTAGCGATCGGCGCAGTGTTCGTCGTGGTCAGACAGGAGGCCGCTGAAGCCCTGCCTTGCAGGCGCATTGACGAAATAGTAGCGCTCAGGCGAAACCTGCGCCTGCTGGTTCGACGGGCAGGCGGTCAGGCAGCAAATGCCAATCTCTCCAGAGACCTACTGGCAGCGGTGGTGGAAATATATGATCATGGCCGCAACCGCATTGCAGGGGATGTCGCATACGTGTCGAAAGTATATGAACACCGCATCGCCAGAAAACCGGACGCCACAACATGACCGATCCCCATTTCAACATCATGATCATCGGACAGGCCGGACGGTTGCAATATGAGGCGGTGCTGTTTGCCGCCTCTCTGCGACACTATGCTCCCGATTTTGCCGGGCGGCTCTATGTGGCGGTTCCGCAGCCTGGACCCAAGTGGCACAAGGACCCGAGCATCCGCAGCCAGCCGGTCTTGCAGGCGCTGGATATGCTTGGGGCGCAACTCCTGCCATTTCAGTCCGACGTCTTTGGTCAGGCCTACCCCTATGGGAACAAGATCGAGGCGCTTCTGGCGCTTCCTGAGGGGCAGCCTTTTGTCTTCTTTGACAGTGATACGCTGATCACCGGTCCAATTGATCAGGTGCCGTTTGATTGTGGTCGGCCCTCGGCATCGCTGCGGCGCGAAGGCACCTGGCCGAAGCCCACGCTCTATGGGCCCGATATGACAGGAATCTGGCGGGCGCTCTATGACCGTTTCGATCTGGATTTTGACAGCAGCCTCGATCTCAGCCAGCCTGAAAATTTCTGGCGCCGCTATCTCTACTTCAATGCCGGCTATTTCTATGGTGCCTGTCCGCAGGTCTTCGGGCGCCGGTTTCTCGACTATGCGACATCAATCCGCGACGACCTGCCCATGGCGCTGATCGGGCAGTCACTGGACCCCTGGCTGGACCAGATCGCCCTGCCCCTTGTCATCCACAGCCTGGGCGGTGGCCGCGACACGCTGCCGGAGGGATATCTCGACGGGGTGACCAGCTGCCACTACCGCAGCTTCCCGCTGCTATATGCGCGCGAGAGCGACGCCGTTGTCGACGCGCTGGAGACCGTGGCAAGCCCGAACAAAATCAAGAAAGTTCTGAAGCAATATGAGCCGATGAAACGGATGATCTACCAGGGGCGCGGTGCCAAGCTGCGCGCGATGTTTGACCGCGATAACCTGCCTCGCAAGGAGCAGGCCCTGCGCAATCGGATCAAATCCGCAGGCTTCTGGATGCGATAACCGGCACCGCCGCTGGCAGCCCCGGATCAGGACCAAGGGCCAGGCAGCGCTGTTGCAATCGGCCCCGGCGTCACCGATCAAGAGGCGCGTCCAAATTGCGCCTTGCCTTACGCGCCGTGGCGGAGTGTTCTTACGCGCGAGACGTATTCGACCATCCAAGGGGAGCACATCCATGTCTGAAGCGCCAAGCTACGGGTTCGACACATTGCAGATTCACGCGGGCGCCAAGCCCGATCCGGCCACCGGTGCGCGGCAGACACCGATCTACCAGACCACGGCCTATGTGTTCCGCGATGCAGATCACGCCGCCGCCCTGTTCAATCTGCAGGAAGTTGGCTTTATCTATTCGCGCCTGACCAACCCCACGGTCGCCGTACTCCAGGAACGCATTGCGACCCTGGAAGGCGGCGTCGGCGCGGTCTGCTGCTCTTCCGGCCACGCAGCACAGATCATGGCGCTGTTCCCGCTGATGGGCCCGGGCCGTAACGTCGTTGCATCGACGCGCCTTTATGGAGGCACCGTCACCCAGTTCAGCCAGACCATCAAACGCTTTGGCTGGTCAGCGAAATTTGTCGATTTTGACGATCCGGATGCGGTTGCGGCCGCAATTGATGACGATACACGGGCCGTATTTGGGGAATCGGTCGCCAACCCCGGCGGCTATGTGACCGATATCCGCTCGATTGCGGATGTTGCAGATGCGGCGGGCGTGCCGCTGATCATCGACAACACATCTGCCACGCCATACCTCTGCAATCCAATTGCCCATGGTGCGACGCTGGTGGTGCATTCCACCACGAAATACCTGACCGGCAATGGTACCGTCACCGGCGGCGTGATTGTCGATTCCGGCAAATTCGACTGGTCGGCAAATGACAAATTCCCGTCGCTGTCGCAGCCCGAACCGGCCTATCACGGGCTGAAGTTCCACGAGACCTTTGGCGGGCTGGCCTTTACCTTCCACGGGATTGCCATCGGTCTGCGTGACCTCGGCATGACGATGAACCCACAGGCCGCGCATTACACCTTGATGGGGGTCGAAACCCTTAGCCTGCGGATGGAACGCCACTGCGAGAACGCCAAAACCGTTGCGTCCTGGCTCGAACAGGATCCGCGGGTTGATTATGTGACCTATGCGGGGCTGCCCTCGTCGCCATATCACGCCCGTGCCAAGGAGCACTATCCCAAGGGCACCGGCGGGCTGTTCACCTTTGCGGTCAAGGGCGGCTATGACGCCTGTGTCAAACTGGTGAACTCTCTCGAGATTTTCAGCCATGTCGCGAACCTTGGCGATACCCGGTCGCTGATCATCCACTCGGCCTCCACCACCCACCGTCAGCTGACGCCGGAACAGCAGGAAGCCGCCGGCGCCGGGGCCAATGTCGTGCGTGTCTCGATCGGGATCGAAAATGCTGAAGACCTGATCGCCGATCTGGATCAGGCGCTGACCGCCGCCACCAGCTAGGGCAACGGCACTGCCAAAACATGAAAAAGGCCGGGGTAACCCGGCCTTTTTGCTATGTGGTTAGTCGGCGTCGGTGGATTTGATATCGTAGACAACCGACACGCTGTGACTAAAGCTCAGCTCGCCCGCCTCGATCGGCATAGGGGCGCTGCGGGCCATCTCCATCGCCATCATCGGCTGGCCACCGCCGGTCTCGCGGTCATGGATCGACCGTACCGGCCCCAGTTCGACCCCAGCGGCTTCGGCGAGCTGGGTCGCCTTGCGCAGGGCATCCTTTACCGCTGCCCCCCGGATCTGGTCCTGCACCTTGGCCGGATCGGCCACACCAAAGCTAAGCCCGCGGAAATCATTGGCGCCGACCCTCAGCACCTGATCGAGCACCTCGCCCAGGCGATCCAGATCGCGGATCCTGAGGGCCAGGGTATTTGACGCCGAGAACCCGGTAATCTTGCGGCGCCCGTCGTCATAGCTGCGATCCTGCGACCAGACCGGGTTGAGCGAGATCTGCTGGGTCTGCATATCCTCAGCCGCGATGCCGGCCGCTCTCAACTCATCGACGACCTCCACCATCTTGGTCGAGACGGCCGACATGGCCAGCGCGGCCTCATCAGCTTCTTCGGTCACGCCAAGCGTGATTGTTGCCAGCGTGGGCGTGACCGCGATACGTGCGTCCCCGGTGACGGCAATCTGCCGGTCGATGCGGGTTTCATCGGCACTTGCCAGACCTGCTGCCAGCACGACGGCCAGGGCCGAGGCCAAAATATGTGTCGCTTTCATAGAACTGCTCCCTTTCTGAGGTGTTACATGGGGATGGCAATTGACCGCCTGCAAGGGGGAAATGGTGTCTTTTCCTTTCCCTTGCGCCCGCTCTGCCGTATGGTCTGCGCCAAGATCGCCTTGCCACACTGGGGTATGGGCACATTAGAGCTGAAGGCGTGTTTGCATCATGAAACCGGGGTTTGCACTCTCTCTGTCCTCCACCGGCGTTTGCCTGTTGCAGCGAGCCGCTGGTGGCTGGCGTCAGATTGGCACGGTTGCGCTGGATGTGGAGGATCTGGGTGAGGCATTGGCAGACCTGCGCCGATTGGGCGAACGGTATGCCCAGGGGCCGATCGCCTGCAAGCTCATCATTCCCAATGATCAGATCCGTTATCTGACCCTTCAGACCGGCGTCACTGACACTGCGGATCGTCGTGCCGCCGCCGAACGGGGACTGGACGGGGCGACCCCGTATCGGGTCGATGAACTGGCCTTTGACCTCAGCGAGGATGGATCGCAGACGCATGTGGCCGCAGTGGCCCGGGAGACACTGCAGGAAGCCGAAGATTTTGCTCTGATGCACGGGTTTCTGCCGGTTGGTTTCGTGGCGGTACCGGGCGATATGGATTTTCTGGGAGAGCCCTACTTTGGCGCCTCGCAGACGTTGCTGCAATCAGGGGAAGAACCAGCTGAGCCTGATGGAATTGCGGTCGTCAACATAGGCCCCGCCGCGCCGCCTGAGCCTGAGCCTGAGCCTGAGCCTGAGCCTGAGCCTGTGGAAAGCACGTCTGACGGCACCGAGGCCAGACCCGACGAGCAGCCAGATGCCCTGCCGACCGATGCCGCCGCTGCCGCCAAGGACGCAACGGCGGACGAAGCGGTTGTGAACACGGCTGCAACCGCGCCTGAAGCGAGCAACACTGTCGAAGCCTCTGCGGTGGAGACCGCACCGTCAGCGACAGCCGACACCCCAAGCGACCCCGCCGAACCCGCTGCCGCGACCGGGTTTTCCACGCGCAGGCGCAAGGAGGGCGCAGTCCGGAGCGCACCAACGCTGCGCGCCACGACCGCCGCTGCGGATGTGGCGTCGAGCCCGGCTGGAATTTCCACGGACGCGGCGCAACCGTCAGATAAACCGTCGGACAAGGTCGCTGCTACAACACCAGGGCTGACTGCGAATGGCAAATCCCCTGATGCTGGTCGCGTGGTCCCGCATGCGGCGTTTGGCACGATCGCCCTGGCAGATAGCCCTGTCGGGTCTGGTGGTGGTCTGGGCAAGGCCCCGGCCATAGTTTCGCCGCCCGCAGCCGCCAAGGCCATCATCCCCCCGGCGCCAAAACCATCGGGTCCAGCGCCTGTCCTGCCCCGCGATGAACTGGTTGAGATTCCCCTGACGGACACCCCGAAGGATAAGAAATCCCTGCATGAAGCAGGCAAGGCTGCTCTGCTGGCAGGCGTCAGAAAGAAAAAAATCGGCGGCAAACCACGTTTCCTGGGGCTTGCTCTAGTGACGGCTCTGCTCCTATTCATGGCAATCGTGGCCGCCTGGGCCATACTTGCGGAAAAGCAGACGCGCAACGCCGTGACTGATGGCACCGCGGTCCCTCTGGACACGCCCGAGACCGCTGAGGCTGGCGACATTGCCCCACAGGTAAGCGCCATTCCCGATCAGCCGGACGATGGTTCCCTGTTACCGCTGGACAACATCTCCGATGACGCCGCCGCCGTGCCCTCCGACCCGGCAGAGAGCGACGTGGATGGGCTTTCCAGTACCGATACGGCGGTTCTGGATGCCCTGCGGCTTGAGCAGGAGGGACCCGAAGCGGCGGAGCAGACGCTGACCGAAGACCTCGATCTGGCAGAGCTGGCACCTGAGGCGGACCCAGAAATGGGCAACGCCGAACAGGATACACCGCTGACCCGCGCCGCCCAATATGCGGCCACAGGTATCTGGCAGCACGCCCCCGAAACGCCGGAGGCACCGGGGGCGGAGAACCTCGAGACGCTTTACGTGGCCTCGATTGACCCGACAGATATTTCCGAAGATGCCATCGCGCTGCCGGATCCGGATCTCTACGCGACCGACCTGCAACTTGGTTCGGTCAGCACGCCAACGGCCGCCGGTCAGCAGTTTGAACTGGATGAGCGCGGCTTGGTCAAAGCGACTCCGGAAGGCAGCTTGAACCCGGATGGGGTCATGGTGTTCCTCGGTCGCCCGGAGAAAGTCCCGCCGCCGACACCGGCCCGCCCCGACACCGAAGTTGCAGCGGCAGCAGAGGAAGCCGCGCGACAGGCGATCCTGTCGGAACTCCGGCCGAAGCAACGCCCAAGGGATCTGGTTGAGCAGAACGAACGGGCCCAGCTCGGCGGGTTGAGCCGCGCCGAGCTGGGCGCCTTGCGTCCCCGCCCGCGCCCGCCCGGACTGAAGCCCGCTGAAGAGAACAGCCTGCCTGCAACCGCACAGGCCATTGCGCGCTCCGTGGTTCCGCGCGCGCGGCCGACCAATTTTGCCAATCTGGTCGATCGTGCCCAACGCAACCCGCAGCGCAACGCGGAGCCGAGCATTGCCGAAGCCGTTGCCAGCAGCCCGCCGCAGACCGTGACGCCCCGGATCCCGTCCAGCGCGTCCGTGGCCCGTCAGGCCACGATCGACAACGCGATCAACCTGCGGCGCGTGAACCTGATTGGTGTCTATGGCACCCCTTCAAATCGCCGGGCGCTGATCCTGATGCCCAATGGGCGTTACAAGAAGGTGAAGGTCGGAGACCGGATCGACGGTGGCCGCGTTGTCGCTATCGGCGACAGCCAGCTGCAATACCAGAAAGGCAATCGAAATCTGACGCTGAAAATTCCGAGTGGCTAATTCCGAGTGGCTAGGGGCTGCATCTTAACTGAAGACGCTCATTCGAAGCTGACTTGTCAAAGCCGGACCTGCATAGGCCCGGCTTCTTTGGTTCAGTGGGGTAAGGGACAGTTATTCTACCCCTGTAAGCTCTCCATTGGCGATCTGCTCGCGCTCGATCGATTCAAACAGAGCCTTGAAGTTCCCCTCGCCGAAACCATCGTCGCCCTTGCGCTGAATGAATTCAAAGAAGATCGGCCCGATCACGGTCTTGGAGAAGATCTGTAGCAGGATCTTGGTTTCGCCCCCGTCAACGACCCCTTCGCCGTCGATCAGGATGCCGTGTTTCTGCATCCGGTCCAGAGGCTCGTCATGACCGACGACACGATCATGGCTCATCTCGTAATAGCTCGCGGGCGGCGCCGGCATGAAGGTGATCCCGCGTTCGGAGATTTCGTCGGTCGCCCCATAGATGTCCTCGGTCCCGACAGCAATGTGCTGGATACCTTCACCGTTGTATTTCTTCAGATAGGACACGATCTGCCCGGTTTCGCCACGATCTTCGTTGATCGGAATGCGGATCCGGCCACAGGGGGAGGTCAGCGCGCGGCTCAACAGGCCGGTGAACTTGCCCTCGATATCAAAGAAGCGGATTTCCTTGAAGTTGAACAGTTCACCGTAGAACTTGAACCACTTGTCCATATTGCCCTTGTAGACATTGTGCGTCAGGTGATCGAGGTAGTAGAAGCCGACGCCGCGTGGTTTGGACTGCTTCAGCCACTCGAACTCTTCGTTATAGGGCGAGGTGTCATAGTACTGGTCGATGAAGTAGATCAGAGAGCCGCCGATCCCCTTGATCGCGGGCACATCCATGGTCTTGTCGTCGCCCTCATAGGCTTCGGCGCCTTTGGACAGGGCATGTTCGAACGCTTTTTGCGCGTCAACCACCCGCCAGCCCATCGAAGGTGCGCAGGGACCATGCTCGGCCACGAATTTCTCGGCAAAGCTACCGGCCTCGGCATTCAGGATATAGGTGATATCGCCCTGCTGCCACAGCTCCACGCCGGGCTTTGCCTTATGATGACCAACCAGCTCATAGCCCATGCGCGTAAACAGATCGCGCAGCTCCTGAGGCTCGGGGTGAGCGAACTCGACAAATTCAAAACCATCGGTGCCGGCCGGGTTTTCGGCGCTGATGACGGACTTCGGGGCATTATGCGGGAATGGACCCATGCGGCTTCCTCCAGATCGGGAATGGTGTAGCTGCATCCAGAATACCGCAATTCCGATGCTTGTTTTGCGCATAGTTTAGGTTACACCTAGGACCAGATGCGCAGAACGCGCATTCATCTAGTGATTTACGTGAAAGTTCCGCACATGTTGGACGCAACCGATCAGAAACTGCTGGCAGCCTTGCAGAAGGATGCCCATCTTACCGCGCAGCAGCTGGGAGAATTGCTGAATCTCTCTGCCAGTCAGGCGGGGCGACGCAGGCAGCGACTGGAGGCCGATGGCTATATCCGCAGCTACGAGGCGCGGCTTGATCCTGACAAGTTGGGGTTGAGCGTACAGGGGTTTGTTCAGGTTCATCTGGAGAGCCACGGACCCGAACAATCTGAGCGATTTTCCCGGTTGGTCAGATCGCGCCCGGAAATCACCTCCGCCTGGACGATGACGGGCGAAGCGGACTATTTACTTAGGGTATTTTGCACTGATCTGGCCGCCCTGAATCGACTTTTGCATGAAATTTTACTGCCACATCCCACTGTTGCGCGGGTCCAAAGTCAGATCGTCATGGCACAATTAAAAAGCGATGGCCCCCTGCCAACTTAAGGTTCCGTGAACACTCGTGCGATATACAAACACGGTACAGACTCAGAGATTGGATAGAGACCGTGTCCTTTGTAGATCGTCGCATTGAAAGCCGCCCCTCCCGCGGAGAAGCCCCATTTGGGCTGAACGAAGTATTTTTCTCGCGCACTGACAGCCGCGGGGTCATTCTTGCCGGTAACTATGTATTTCGAAGGGTGTCCAATTACGACTGGGAAGAGCTGCTGGGCGCGCCGCATCGCACCATTCGCCACCCGGACATGCCCAAGGGCGTGTTTCAACTGTTCTGGGACACGATCAAAAGCGGCCAGACCATGGGCGCCTACGTCAAAAACAAATCGAAGGATGGCCTGTATTACTGGGTCTATGCGGTTGTCGTGCCCTGCGGCGATGGCTATCTGTCGGCCCGCCTCAAACCCAGCAGCAAGATCTTTGACAACGTGCGCGCCCTATATACCAAGCTGTTGGCTGCTGAAAAAGACGAAGGTCTGTCGCCAGAGGAAAGCGCCGAACGGCTGAAGAGCTGGATCGTCGAACATGGTTACGAAAACTACCGCCAATTCGCCACAAAAGCGATGAGCGAAGAACTAATCGCACGAGACATCGGGCTGGAGAACGAGCCGGATCAGATGATCGTCGATCTGTGCAAGATGCTGGCCAACGCCAAGACGCTTGTTGCGGAAACCGAAGGTCTGATCAAAGATTTCGACGCCATGCACACGATCCCGCATAACCTGCGGGTCATCGCGTCGCGCATTGAGCCGTCAGGCGGTCCGGTCACCGTGCTCTCGCAGAACTACGGTGCTATGTCGCGCGAGATGTCGGATTGGTTCGCGGCCCATGTAATGGGGAAAGACAGCAATTTTGCGGTGATTGAAACCGCCGTCGATGATTCACTGTTTGTCGAATGTATGGTTCGCGTTCTGAAGGAATGCGACATCCAGCTTCAGAAAGAGCGGCGCAGCCTTGGCGATGTCGACATGCAGGGCGAGCGTGAGGTACTGGCCGAACTGGTGGCTGCGCAGCTTGAGCGCGCGGGCAAAGGACTGGATCAGGTGGACCGCGAGGCCTCGCGTATCATGCATGCCTGTCAGGTCATGCACCGACATTTTCTTGGCCTCAGCTCAACCCGTGTCCTGTGTAAGATTGAAAGCGCCCGCCTGCCGGAATCGGGCGAGACACTTGCCGATATCATCGACCAGCTCGGCGTGTTTCAGGAACGTATTTCCCATCGCCTGGAACGTATCGCCAAATTGAGCAATGAAATCCGCTCGCTGGAACGCTGAGACTGACCAAGCTGTTATGCGGCTCATTCTTTCGCATGGCGCTTTCGCGCGCCTGACCGGGGGCGCTCCTTGCTGTGGAGCGCCTCCGGGGTTCGTTGATCCCTCCGCATTTTGACATCCACGGCCGTGTCCCCGCCCGCTCTCATGATCGGTGGTATGAAAGGCCGACCGGCGGCAACGCTCCGCTATCGGGACGGCGGCATGTTAGACGTTGCCAACACGCCCTACGCTTGCGATATCAAAGCCTATGGACGCATTTCTTTATCAGGCGACAATTTATCTAGCAGCCGCTGTAATTGCGGTTCCGATCGCGGCGCGGTTGGGCCTCGGTTCCGTGCTTGGCTATCTGGCGGCCGGGATCATCATCGGACCGGTTTTTGGCTTCGTCGGAAGCGAAGCAGAAGACCTGCGGCATTTCGCCGAATTCGGCGTTGTCATGATGCTGTTCCTGATCGGATTGGAGCTTGAGCCGCGCGCGCTCTGGGCAATGCGGAACAAACTGCTTGGCCTTGGGGGATTACAGATCCTTCTCAGCACCGTGGCCCTGATGGGCGCGGCCATGCTGGCGGGGGAGACCTGGCAGGTCAGCCTGGCCGTTGGTCTGGCGCTCTCGCTCTCGTCAACTGCGATCGTCTTGCAGACCCTCTCGGAGAAAGGCCTGATGCGTACCGGTGGCGGGCGGGCGACATTCTCGGTGCTGCTGACACAGGATATCGCGGTCATCCCGATTCTTGCACTGCTGCCCCTGCTCGCTGCCCAGCATGGCGCTCAGATCATTGGCGATGGATCCATTGCGCGCAGCGCCGAGGAAGCCCATGCGGCCTCCGGCCACGCAACGCTTTCTCTGGTCGAAGGGCTGCCCGGCTGGGCCGTGACGCTGGTCACCATTGGCGCGATTGCGTCCATTGTGCTGGCCGGTGTCTATCTTGCCCGCCCGGTCTTCCGCTTCATCCACGCATCGAATCTACGGGAGATGTACACCGCCCTGGCGCTGATGATCGTCGTCGGCATTTCCTTCCTGATGACGCTGGTTGGTCTCTCGCCTGCGCTTGGCGCCTTTCTGGCCGGGGTTGTTCTGGCCAACAGCGAATTTCGCCATGAACTCGAAAGCGATCTCAACCCTTTCAAAGGGCTGCTGCTGGGGCTGTTCTTCATCACGGTCGGGGCTGGCATCAACTACCGCCTGTTCCTGGCCGAGCCGGGCGATCTGATCGGCCTTGCGCTTCTCGTCATCCTTGCAAAAGGCATAGTGCTTTATTTTGTCGGCAAGGCCTTCGGCCTGAAGAAACGAAATCACTGGCTGTTTACGCTGGGCCTTGCACAGGCGGGGGAGTTTGGCTTTGTCCTGCTGGCATTTTCGCGGCAGCTCAATGTCTTGCCGCCCGAGCTGTCGGAAAAGCTGCTTCTGGTGATTGCATTGTCGATGCTGATCACCCCGCTTCTGTTCATCCTCTATGACGTGCTGTCGAAATACAGCAAGGACAACCCCAAGGAACAGGCCGCCGACGAAATCGACGAAGAAGGTCCCGTCATCATAGCCGGGATTGGCCGCTTTGGTCAGATTGTCAATCGTCTGGTGCGCGCCAGCGGGTTCAACACGGTTGTGCTCGATAGCAATATGGCCTCGGTACAGCTGATGCGCCGGTTCGGGGTCAAGAGCTTCCTCGGCGATCCGACCCGGCCAGAGCTGCTAAAAGCCGCGGGGATTGCCAAGGCCAAGGTTCTGGTTGTCGCACTGGATGATCGCGAGGCCGCGCTGAGGCTGGTCGCCCATGCCCGTCGCGGCCATCCGGAGCTGCATATCGTTGCGCGCGCCTTCGACCGCAACCACGTGTTTGAGCTCTATAAGGCGGGGGCGAATGATATCGTCCGCGAGATGTTCGACAGCTCGCTTCGCGCGGGGCGCTACGTTCTGGAGCAGATCGGCCTAAGCGAATATGAGGCCGCACAGGCTGAACAGACCTTTTATGCGCATGACCGCCATACTGTGCGGGAACTGGCTAGCCTCTGGATCCCGGGCACGCCGGCCAGTGAAAACCCAGCCTACATCGCCCGCGCCCGCGAGTTGGAAAAAGATCTGGAAACAGCCCTACTGGAGCTTGCCGAAGCCAAGAAGTCCACTGACCAGAAGTCAGCCTGAGCGCCGATCCTGCGCCGTCGCGCCCTGGCCTAGCTGACGGAGACGCCCGCCTCTTCAAATGTCGCCATACCGCTGTGGCAGGCAACGGCGGCCCGCAGGACCTGGATCGCCAAAGCCGCACCCGATCCCTCGCCAAGGCGCAGGTCAAGCGAGAGAAACGGCGGCTTGCCCAGGTGGGTCAACAGCGCGGCATGGGCGCTTTCGGCGCTCTGGTGACCCGCGACCGCATGATCCAGCGCCGCCGGATGGGTCCGCATCAGGCACGCCGCGGCGGCACAGCAGATAAAGCCATCAAGAATAACCGGGATACGCATCATGCGGGCCGCAGTCATCGCCCCGGCCATGGCTGCAATCTCACGCCCGCCCAAACGGCGCAGCGCCTCGACACCGTCGGTGATGGCTGGGCCATGCAAGGCCACTCCTTCGGCCACGACCCGGGTTTTGTTGGCAAGCCCGGTATCATCAATACCGGTCCCCCGGCCGGTCCAATCCGCAGCGTCGCCGCCAAACAGCGCGCAGGCCAGCGCTGCGGCGGGGGTCGTATTGCCGATGCCCATTTCGCCGACAACAAGCAAATCCGCAGCCGGATCCACCGACTTCCACCCGGTCTGAAGCGCGCTGAGCAGCTCGACGCTGTCCATGGCGGCGCCTTTGGTAAAATCCTGAGTCGGTTTTTCAAGATCAAGGCTGTGAACATCTAGCCGGGCGCCTGCCAGCTTGGCCAGCTGATTGATCGCCGCGCCGCCGTGTTTGAAGTTCGCGACCATCTGCGCTGTCACTTCACTGGGAAAGGCAGACACCCCCTGCTCCACAATCCCGTGGTTACCGGCAAAGACGATCACCTGCGGCGCGCGGATCACCGGGCGCTCGCTTCCGCGCCAGCTGCCGTACCAGATTGCCAGATCCTCAAGCCGCCCCAGCGAACCAGGCGGTTTGGTCAGTTGACTGTTGCGCTCGGCGGCAGCGGTCTCAGCCTGTTCGTCCACCCCCGGGGCCTGCGCAAGCTGTGCACGAAAGTGATCAAGCGAAAAGAGCGGTGACAGCATTGAAAGCCTCATTGCATCGAAGGGGTCGTCGCAGGTAAAGCGGATCATCCGTATGTACCCGTTCATCTTGACACCGCAAGCCCTCTATGAGGCCCGCAAATGCGAAAAAACGACATATCTGGCATAGATTTTCTACTCGTGTTGATCTTGTTGACACGTTTGCCGATGCCAAAGTTGCAAAAACAACAGTTTGCGCGCCATGCGCACGCGGTCTGGGCCTTCCCCTTTGCCGGGGTTGCCGTTGCGTTACCTGCCTGCATTCTGTCGATGATGGCGCTGGCCTTCGGGCTCAGCCCGATGGTCGCGGCGGGGATTGCGCTGCTGACGCAGACGGTGCTGACCGGGGCGATGCATGAGGATGGGCTGGCCGATACAGCTGATGGGTTCTGGGGTGGCTTCACGCGGGAGCGGCGGCTGGAGATCATGAAGGACAGCCATATCGGCACCTATGGCGTTCTGGCCCTGATCCTGAGCGTTGGCCTGCGCTGGATGGCGTACGCCAGCATTCTGACGGCGGCCGCCCCCTGGGCCCTGCTGCCTGTTGCAATGCTGAGCCGGGCCATGATGCCACTGGTGATGGCCGCGCTTGCGAATGCACGCGGCTCGGGTCTGTCATCCTCCGTCGGCCGACCGCCTTGGCGTGCCTGCGGGCTGGGGCTGGCGATTGCGGGTCTGGTAGCGCTGCTGATACTGGGCTGGTCAGGCTGGGGCGTATTGCTGGCCATGCTTGCCGCGACAGCCGTGATCGCGGCAACCGCGCGTACCAAGATTCGCGGACAAACTGGGGATGTGCTGGGGGCGACGCAACAGCTGAGCGAGCTTTCCGGGTTGCTGGTCCTTGCGGCGGCGCTTGGCTGAACAGCCACGCCTGGTTCCGGTCACTCCACCCCGCTGGTGCGGATTTTCAGCTGCCCGCCGCAATGTTTACAATGCACCGCGTCGATATCGTGGCGCGTCAATCCGCATTGGCTGCAGGTGTAGCGCACCCGCTGGGGGTTAAAAATCGCCTGAGCCAGCCGCACGAACAAAGTCACCCCCACAACCATGGCAAAAACCGAAAATGTCTTGCCAGCTGGTGTGGCCATGGTGATGTCGCCGAAGCCGGTCGTGGTCAGTGTCGCCACGGTAAAATACAGCGCGTCAATGTAAGGATAATCGCTGCCGGATGTATCCATGAAGAACACCAGAGCCGTCATCGAGGTTGCGAAGACAAAGATGAAGAGGTTGATCCCCGCGATGATTGCATCTTCATGGCGGCGGAAAAACCGGCTGTCGCGCCGCAGGTCCTGTAGCAGATGATAGGAGTGGATCAGCCGCAGCCCTCGTAGGATACGTAGGAAAGCCAGCCCTCCCGGCAGGATCGTCTCCAGCAGCAGTGAGATCAGCACCACAATGTCGGCCAGCGTATAGATGCGCCAGAGCAGTTTGCGGCGGTTGCCGCTGATCCAGAACCGCGCCGCCAGATCCAAAGCGATGACGACACCGGCCATCCAGCTCAGCCCGATCAGCCAGGGACCATGGGGAATATGGGCCGTCGACATGAAAAATAGAATTGTAACCGCATCAAATCCGATCAGCCCGTAGCGAAACCGGACCGACGCGCTGTCGGTCCCGCGATAGAGATCGGTCAGGCGAGTCTTTAGGTCCGTCATGGTGTTCTCTGCTCGTTTTTTGGGTCTTGGCTCGATGTGTCACACACGAACGCCGTCACGATCCACATGTCAGCGCCTAAAGCATAGCGCAAAAACGAAAAAGGCCACGCCCTGGAGCGCGGCCTAGGTTTCTTTGTTCGTATATCCGATGGATCGGACCCTGCGGCGATCAGATCTGGATCAGGCCGCGCGGGAGGTCAGCACCTCGTCCACCTGCTTGGCGGCGGAGATTTCGTCACCACCTGAAACCGCCGCAACCTCGCGCGTCAGACGCTCAAGTGCCGCTTCATAGAGCTGACGCTCGGAATAGCTTTGTTCACGCTGGTCATCGGTGCGGTGCAGGTCACGGACCACTTCAGCAATGGAGATCAGGTCACCGGAATTGATCTTCTGCTCATACTCCTGGGCGCGACGCGACCACATGGCGCGTTTGACTTTCGCCTTGCCTTTGAGCGTGGTCATGGCTTTGGCGATCACATCGGGGGAGCTGAGCGACCGCATGCCGATTTCGGTGGCTTTATTGGTCGGCACCCGCAGTGTCATCTTGTCCTTCTCAAAGGTGATCACAAACAGTTCCAGCGTGAAGCCGGCCACTTCCTGCTCTTCGATCGAGATGATCTGGCCAACGCCATGGGCAGGGTACACAACATAGTCGTCAGGGCGGAATTCAGGCTTCTTCGATTTAGTCATACAGGTCTTTCCTCGCTCTGTGCCGACCTTCGGGTCGGCTGGGCTGCCACACATCCACGCGCGCGGTGATCCGAATACCCGCACCCACAGAAATGCCGCAGAAAAACCGCCATAGGACCCGTGCGTCGCAGGGCGCACAGTCAAGGCGGACATCCGTGGTTGGTCATTTACTGAAAGAGTATATCATATTTTCTGCCCCACAAAAAGGCAGCGCTCCGTGAAACATCATGGTCCCAATGGATCCAGACCCGAAAAATGCCATAAAACGGCGGGTCTCCGGTGCGGCCCGTTCCCGGACCGCGCAGTCTTGCAAAGGTGAGTCGCGAAGCAACCAGCCAGCTGGAGCCGCAGACACCTGCTGTTATCAGCCGCCTTCGCCGGGAGCTTCGGAGAAGTACTTCTCCAACTTGCCTTCTTCTCCGTCGCGTTCCTCTGCATCTGGCAGCGGATCTTTCTTGGAGACGATGACTGGCCACATTTCGGAGTATTTCCGATTGAACTCAACCCATTTGTCCATATCCGGCTCGGTATCCGGGCGGATCGCATCGGCGGGGCATTCCGGTTCGCAGACGCCGCAGTCGATACATTCATCCGGGTGAATCACCAGGGTATTCTCGCCCTCGTAGAAACAATCGACCGGACAGACTTCGACGCAGTCGGTGTATTTGCAGGCGATGCAGTTATCCGTAACGACATAAGTCATGGTGGCCGAGTCCCGTAGCTGTTTGGCTTGTAGCTAATTCACCCGAGCGCCGGCTTCAAGATGTCAAAACGCGCCATCCCGGCGACTAAGATCAAGCGCCCTGCGCTCTTTCTTATCCGGGCGACCTTTTCCTTCGTAGCGCGGATTACGCGGCACGGGGTCCTGTTTTTCGGTCAAATCAAAGTACAGCGCCTGTGCCTCTGGAGCAGGTCCGCGCCGTGTTCCAAGTGCTTCGACCCGGACGGTCCGGATGATGCGCCCTTGAGGGAAGGTCAGAACGTCCCCAAGAGAGACGTTCTGAGCCGGTTTTGCAATCTTGTTGCCATTGAGACGGAGATGGCCCGCGCTGACCATCTTTGCGGACAGGCTACGGGTCTTGAAGAACCGCGCCTGCCACAACCATTTGTCGATCCTGATCTTTTCAGCGACCTGCGTCATCCATGGCACCAGCAGCCGATCAATCGGATTGTTTCAGTCCCATCAGCGCCGCTGCAAAGGGATTGTCGGGATCAATCTGCTTTTCCTTCTTCGGCGGGCGGGCCGAATAGGTTTTGCTGCCCTGATCCTGACGGCCACCCTTCTTGCCGGGTTTGCCATCGCGGCCAGGCTTGCCGCCACGTGGTTTGCCCTTGCCGCGCGCAGCGTCGCCGCCACGCTTTGCACCGCTCTCGCCAGCGTCCTGACCGCGACGGCCACCGCCGCGGTGGCCGCCCGTCTTCCGGGCGCGCCCCCAGGTGAAGGTGTAGAACACCTCCATCTCCAGCTCGTCGACATTGGCATCGGCAGCTTCGCCAACCGGGGTCTCGATCTCGGCGGTCTCGGGGATCGGATCAACAACTGCCGGGTCGGCCATGGTTTCTGCAACCGGTGCCACCCCTGCGTCCTCAATCGCCGCAACATCACCCGGAACATCGGCTGGCGCATCAGGATCAGCGGCAACTGTTTCCGTGACGGCAGCGGTATCGGTCTCATCCGGGGCGGCGGCAGGCGTGTTTTCGACCTGTTGCGCCGCGTCCATCACCGGGATGTCCGCATCAGGCGTGCTGGTTTCGGTGACCACGGTGTCAACCGCCTTGGCCTTGACCCGCTCGCCCTTGTCGGCCTGATAGCCAAGCCCCTGCATCAAATCTGCAAACTGCTCCAGCGTCATGCCGGTGATCGACAGCATGTCGGCCTTGGCCTCGAACCCGCCACGGCTGTCTTCGGCGCGCAGCATGTCTGCAAGACGTTCGAGCATGTCGATACGGATCATGCGTTCGCCCGCGTTGCGATACCCGCACATGGTATCATAGCCCTGCGGAGCATCCTTGATCACAGGAACGGTCACCAGACCGGCAGGCGGTGCATCGGGGAATTCGCCAAGACCCTCGGACAGAGCCCAGAGCACCAGCCGCAGGCGGGTCGGCGCCGGCTTCAAAAGCAGCGGCATGAAGATGGTGAACTGGCCAAAGCGGATGCCATGTTTGCGCAGCGCGCCACGCGCATCCTGGTCCAGATCTTTCACTTCCTGCGCGACACTGCCGCGCGGCAGCAGACCCAGACCCTCGACCATGCGGAAGGCAAAGCCACGGGCCAGGCCGGTCAGCTCCTCGTCGCGCTGCAGGTTGAGCAGCGGCTCAAACAGCGCGTTGATCTTGCGTGAGATGAAATGTTGCAGGCGGCGTTCGACCTTCTGGGCCACATCTGGGCCCGCAGTATCGTCGACAAACACCTCGATGCGCGGATTCAGCGGGTCAGCGCCGGCCACCAATTTGCCAACAGCATATTCACCCCACATCAGGCCGCCCTGATCGGTAAAATCAATTTCGGTATCCGGCGCGTTGTAAAAACGGTCAGCCCGGAGATGGAAATGCGGTGCGAGTGCTTGCAGGGAGGCGGATTTCAACGCCTTTGCCTCGGCGCCTTGTGCGCCCTTGTCCGGCGAGAACCGGAACCCTTCAAGACGACCAACGAATTCACCTTCGACGGTCACTTCACCCTTATCATTCACTTCGGCCAAAAGGGCCTCCTTCTGTTTGAGCCGGCGCAAAAGCACGGATGTGCGCCGGTCCACAAATCGCTGAGTCAGACGTTCGTGCAAGGCGTCCGACAATCTGTCTTCTACAGCGCGCGTCTCCCCGCGCCAATGACTTTCATCACGGACCCAGCCGTTCCTTTGTGCGACATAGGTCCATGTTCGTATAAAGGCCAAACGTTTCGACAATGCGTCAATGTCGCCATCAACCCGATCAATCCGTTTGACCTGCCGCGCCAGCCAGTCGTCCGGGACAACGCCTGAGTCGTGCAAATACTGGAACAAAACGCCCAAGAGCCCCGAATGTTCCGATTGCGAGATACCGCGAAAATCCGGGATGCGACAGATATCCCAGAGCAATCGCACCGAGGGCGCGTTGGTTGTGCGCGCCAGAATTTCATCCTGCTGGGACAACGATTTCAAGGCGATAAGATCGTCCGCTTCGCGGGCGCGGATCAGGTTCTGATCGTCAGGCGCTGATTCGAGAGAGCGGATCAGTGCCTCTACCGTGCCGAATTGCAGCGCCGAGGAACGCCAGTTCAATTTCTTCAACGGCGTGAACCGGTGTTCCATGATCGCCTGCGCGACGCCATCCTCCAGCGGCGGGGCATCGCCGGTAACCCCAAAGCTGCCGTGACTCATCCCGCGCCCTGCCCGCCCCGCGATCTGGGCCAGTTCATTCGGGGCCAATTGCCGCATCCGGCGACCGTCAAATTTGCTGAGCGAAGAAAAGGCGACGTGATCGATATCCAGATTGAGACCCATGCCGATGGCATCGGTCGCGACCAGATAGTCCACCTCGCCATTCTGGTAGAGCTCGACCTGGGCGTTGCGGGTCCGGGGGCTGAGCGCGCCCATCACAACGGCTGCCCCGCCCTTCTGTCGGCGCAACAGTTCGGCGATGGCATAGACATTGTCGATGGAGAACCCGACGATAGCGGTGCGCGCAGGCATCCGGCTGAGCTTCTTGGATCCGGCATAGACCAGATCCGAAAGCCGTTCGCGGCGCATAAACTGCACGCCCGGAACCAACGCAGCAATCGGCCCGCGCATGGTGTCAGCGCCAAGAAACAGCGTCTCATGAGTGCCACGCGCCCTTAGCAGACGGTCGGTAAAGACATGGCCCCGTTCCGGGTCGGCGCAGAGCTGGATTTCATCCACCGCAAGGAAATCGCAGCCCATCCCCTCGGGCATCGCCTCAACAGTGCAGATCCAGTATTGTGCGCGCGGCGGCACGATACGCTCTTCACCGGTGATAAGTGCCACCACCGACGGGCCACGGGCGGCGACGACCTTGTCATAGACCTCGCGCGCCAGAAGCCGCAACGGGAATCCCATGACACCCGTGCGATGCCCCAGCATACGTTCAATCGCATAGTGCGTCTTGCCGGTATTGGTCGGCCCCAAAACCGCCAGGACCCGGGCGCTCCCGGAACTCTGCGTGCCTGTCATGATATTGCCCTCAACGCCCGAACCGAGCTCAACTGTCCGCCCTAAAGCTCTTTGCCCTCGACTTCGGTCTTCAGCCGGTCGAGCGCGCTGGTTATCGCCTCGTGGTGCGGATGTATAGCCTGCGCCCTTTTATAGGCCTCATAGGCGTTTTGCGGGTCATTGAACTGTTCGAACATCGCCCCCAGCGCAAAAATCGCATTGTAGTCGTTGGGGTTCAGCATCAGCGTCTGCTCCAGATCGGCCACGGCAGGGCCATAGAGGCCCGCGGTGAAATACGCCCGTGCGCGCTCGTACCAGCCCATGGCAAATTCTGGCGCATGATCGGTCAGCGCAGTCAGATGCTCGATGGCAATCCGGGTATCGCCGCGGTCCAGCGCATCCTTGCCACGTTTCAAAAGCAGGTCCATCGCAGGCGAGCCGCTACTGTTCCAGAGCGCCTGCAGGGATCTGTCCAGACCGATGGCTTCCTGCGGGTCCGCATCGGACAAAGCGGCCAGCAGGTCCGCCTCGCCCTGAACCTCCTGAGCGTGACCTTGCAAAGGCACGGAAAACAGGACTGTCAAAGACGTTGCCGCCACGATAGCTTTGAGATTGGAGAATTTTGCAACCATGATGGGTTAAGTGTAACCGCGCAGCCTGCGTTTTCCAGAGTGGGAAGGACATCCTTCACATAAATTTGCAGGCTGCGGACCAAAATGAGGATTGAACATGAGCGAAACGCTGACCCAAGCAGCAGAAACGCTGAACGCAAAAATGGATGGTGGCTTTGACGGCTCCGCCAAATTCGACATCACCGGCATGGGCACCATCATGCTGGATCAGAACGGGGCCCGCGTCGCCGACGAAGAGGCAGAGGTCACCATGACCGCCGACGCAGAGACGTTTCAGTCCATCATCGAGGGTGAACTGAACCCGACCACCGCGTTCATGAGCGGCAAGCTGACCATCGACGGTGACATGGGCACCGCGATGAAACTGGCATCGGCGATGGCCTGATGGACGCGCGCCCGATGGATCTGACCCCCGCTCCCTTCTTTGCCGATATCGCGCGAGGACCAGACGGCGGGCAGGCCCATTGGGTGAGCACCAGCGATGGCCTGCGCATCCGCGTGGGCCATTGGCGCCCTGCGGGCGCTGAGAAGGGCACGTTGCTGCTGTTTCCCGGGCGCACCGAATATATCGAAAAATACGGCGGAGCTGCCCAGGATCTGGCAAGCCGAGGCTATGCAACGCTGGCAATCGACTGGCGCGGCCAAGGGCTGGCGGACAGGATGCTGCCGGAGCGGCTTCTGGGTCACGTCGTCGCCTTTCGCGATTTTCAGAAAGACGTCCAAGCGGCGGTCGAGCTGGCCGATCGGCTCGCTCTGCCGAAACCATGGTTCGTCCTCGGCCATTCTATGGGCGGCGCCATTGGTCTGCGCGCAGTCATGGAAGGGCTTCCGGTCAAAGCCTGCATTTTTTCCGCCCCGATGTGGGGAATTCAGATCCCGCCCGCGCTGCGGCCCGTGGCGCGGCTGCTCAGTTCTATGGGTGACCGGTTCGGCATCGGCGCAATGCGGACCCCGACGACAACCCTAGCCCCATATGTGCAGGCCAGCCCGTTCGAGGGCAATTCGCTCACCAATGATCCTGAGATGTACCGCCTGATGCAGGATCAGCTTGCGGCACAGCCCGATCTGTCGCTTGGCGGGCCGACCGTCCGATGGCTGGGCGAAAGCCTGCGAGAATGTGCAGCCCTTGCGAAAATGCCCTCACCCGCACTGCCCTGCATCACCTTCCTCGGCACACAGGAACAGATCGTCAATACGGCAGCCATTCATGACCGGATGGCGCGCTGGCCGGGCGGCGAACTGGATCTGGTCGAGGGCGCGCAGCATGAGGTGATGATGGAAGGGGCTGAAACCCGCCGCGCCATTTTTGACAAGATCACCCGTTTATTCGATCAATACGCAGACTAGGTTCACCCCGGACAGGCTGACGCGATCAGCGTTCTTAAAATCTCGCGCGCAGTGCCCCCTGCCCAGCCAATAAATCGCCGCCCGACGCGGGCCGCTTGCTTGTGATCCCCAGCCCTCGCGCTTAGATGTCGGAGAAGACACACAACAGCCCGAGGTGCCCTGATGTTCAACGCTCCCTTCCTTGACCGCGACCTGATGCGAGACGCCAACGCCAATGATGCGGGCGGTGCCGGGCCGGATGGGCTGGGCAATCTGCCTGAATGGGATCTGAGCGACCTCTACACCTCTGAGGATGCGGCAGAGCTGGATCGCGACCTCAACTGGCTGGAGAACGAATGCGCCAGTTTCGCCAGTGACTACGAAGGCAAACTGGCCGATCTGGATGCCGACGGTCTGCTGGCCTGCGTCTTGCGCAACGAGAAGATCAACGCCATCGCCGGGCGGATCATGTCCTTTGCTGGTCTGCGCTATTATCAGCTGACCACCGATGCCGGTCGCGCCAAATTCATGTCCGACATGCAGGAGAAGGTAACGATCTTCACCACGCCGCTGGTGTTCTTCTCGCTTGAAATCAACCGGATTGAAGACGCGGCACTGGAGGCCCATTTCGCCGCCAACAGCGATCTCGCCCGCTACAAACCGATTTTTGACCGTATTCGCGCGATGAAGCCTTATCAGCTGTCTGACGAGCTGGAGAAATTCCTGCACGATCTGGGCGTTGTAGGCGACGCCTGGGAGCGGCTTTTTGACGAAACGATTGCCGGCCTCACCTTCACCGTTGACGGCGAAGAGTTGAACATCGAAGGCACGCTGAACCTGTTGACCGAACAAGACCGCACCAAGCGGGAAGCCGCGGCGCGCGAACTTGCCCGGGTGTTCTCCGACAACATCAAGATCTTTGCCCGTGTCCACAATACCCAGGCCAAGGAAAAGGAAATCCTGGACCGCTGGCGCGGGATGCCCTCTCCGCAGATGGGACGCCATCTCTCCAACCACGTCGAGCCGGAGGTCGTCGAGGCCCTGCGAGAAGCTGTGGTGGCCGCCTACCCCAAGCTGTCGCATCGCTATTACGAGCTGAAGCGCAAATGGCTGGGGCTGGACCGGATGCAGGTCTGGGACCGCAATGCGCCGCTGCCAATGGAGACCTCCCGCACCGTCAAATGGGAGGAAGCACGCAAGATGGTGATGGATGCCTATAGCGCTTTTGATCCGCGCATGGGCGATCTGGCAGAGCCGTTCTTTGACAAGGGCTGGATCGACGCCGCCGTGAAACCGGGCAAGGCGCCGGGGGCATTCGCTCACCCGACCGTCACCGATGTGCACCCCTATGTGATGCTGAACTACCTCGGCAAACCGCGCGATGTGATGACGCTCGCGCATGAGCTGGGCCACGGCGTGCATCAGGTACTTGCAGCCGAGCAGGGCGAAATGCTGTCGTCAACGCCGCTGACGCTGGCGGAAACCGCATCTGTGTTCGGCGAGATGCTGACCTTCCGCAAGATGCTGGAAAACGCCAAGGACAAGAACGAGCGCAAGATCCTCTTGGCAGGCAAGGTCGAGGACATGATCAACACGGTCGTGCGCCAGATCGCGTTCTATGACTTTGAATGCAAATTGCATGCCGCCCGCGCCGAAGGCGAGCTGACCCCTGATGACATCAACGCGCTGTGGATGTCGGTACAGGCCGAGAGCCTTGGTGAAGCCTTTGATTTCATGGAGGGCTACGAGACCTTCTGGACCTATGTACCGCATTTTGTCCACTCCCCTTTCTACGTCTACGCCTATGCTTTTGGCGACGGGCTGGTGAACGCGCTCTATTCCGTCTACGCCGAGGGGGCCGAAGGGTTCGAGGACAAGTATTTCGACATGCTGAAAGCAGGCGGCTCCAAACACCACAAGGAACTTTTGGCGCCCTTTGGCCTGGATGCTTCTGATCCCACCTTCTGGGACAAGGGCCTAAGCATGATCTCCGACATGATCGATGAGCTGGAAGCGATGGAGGGGTGAAGCCGATTACCCTGCGCTCGGCGGCGCGCAGCGAGCTTGATCTGGTCGCCCATACAAGTGTGGAACCGGATCAGGTCCGCTTCTCTGGCACCGTGGCGCAGGCCTTTGAAGAAGACGAGGACGGCGTGGATTTTTACGCCATCCTCGACGGCATCCGCGCGGTCGGGTTCTTGAAGATCGACCGCCTTTAACACGAAACCTATGATTTCGCCTCGGCAGATGAGCTGGGCCTGCGCGCGCTTATGATCGACCGCGGCGCGTAGGGTAAAGGTTATGCCCCCACAGCCGTCTCTGCTTTACAGAGCAATCTGCCGACCCAGTACCCGGCCCGCCATGCAGTGGTGCTGAGGGTGAATTTGCAAAACTCTCCGGCGGTTCGCTGCTATTTGAAAGGCGGATTTCAGGACACCGGCGGCATCTATCCCCATCGCCTTGCCGGCCCCCGGCACATCCTGCGGATGGCCCTACCGCGCGAATAAACCATTATCAATCGCCGCCAGGCGGCGGTCACCCCAGGCAGCAAAAGCCTTTACACTCCTGGAACCGCACTGTCGGATTTTGGGACAATTTATGGTATAGTTTCGCCGTTCACCAGTTTGAGGGGATGAGTAATGTTTATTTTCAAAAAAATTTGTGTTTTGGCGATTGTGTCAGCCCTGGCAGCGACGCCAGTTTTCGCAGCGGGCCCCGACCGGAAAAACCGCGTAAGCGGACAAACGGTTGTCGAGCTTTATTCCGGCAAGACATGGATATGGAGCAAAGGGGGCTCGTACTGGGCGCCTGACGGGAGCTTCCAAGCCGTTTGGGAAGACAGCGTTGGCTTGGGGAAATGGTACGCAACCTCAAAGGGCCAGCTGTGCTATGAGGCGCTCTGGTACAGCAGCGAAGGCGGGTCCGGGGATCAGAACAAAGAATGCTTCCGCCATGTAGCAGACAGCAAGGGCCAGCTGTGGAAGTACAGCGACAAGGACCAATCATGGTACAAGCCGACGAAGGAGTTCGCCGAACGCGTGAAGCCCGGGAACAAGATCTCGTCGCAGGTCCGCAAGCTGCGCAAGAAATACGGCATCTGACAGCCTGAGACAGCGAGCCGGACCGACTGAGTAGATACGGTTAGCAACGCATGCGAAACTGGTCCGCAGGATACCTGCACTGGAGACCTGCTCCCGGTAGACAAGTACGGTCAAGATTAACCGTCGAAGAGTGGCGCGCCGTAGCTGACGGCGCGCCACTGCTCACTGATGCGGGAAGTAATCTTCGCAGTCGCCGTCGCGGTAGACATCTGCCGTACAGCAGTGCAACCCGCCGCCAAAGGCATAGGCGTCGCGCAACTCGACCTCGACCACCTCCATGCCCAGCTTGTCCATTTGCTCGGCCTGATAGACCTCGGATTTCTCGACGCAGACGGTTTTCGGATCCAGCACCAGCACGTTCATCGACAGCCAGGTGGAGGAGTAGCACAGCGGCGGCGGGGTGTTATGGGCGGGCTGCGCCGCGTCAACGATGTCCCAGCCGTTCTTGTTGAACATCTCGCGCTGCTCTTCCGGCAGACGGCGCTGCGGGTTGTTCAGGATCAGGCCCGGGCGCAGCGGCGTGAACGTTGCGTCGATGTGGATCGGGTACGGGTCACCCGGGAAGTTAACCGTATGCACCCTGTGGTCGGGGAAGTGGCGGCGCAGCCACTCAATGCCCTTGAGGTTCGTTGTGAAGCCGTGCTGCACCACCAGATCCCTGCCAAAGCGCAACACGTCGGCGGCGTCAAACAGCGGCTCTTCCTCGGTGGTGACAAAGAATTTCTCCGCCGCCCATTCCAGACGCTTGGCCACGCCGATCTTCTCGCTGAGGTAATCCGGGTGGTAATCTGCGTCCGTGAGGCGCGGCTTCGGGGCGGCTTCGTGGCGGAACCTGGGGTCTTCTTCCCAGTACTTCTGCAAAAGCGGGCGGTAGTTCAGGTATTCGAACCAGCGGCAGCGGTAGGACATCGTCGCTTCCAGCATCTCATGGCCGACAGTCAGCAGCACGTCACGCGGCGGCATGCAGCCGAACTGGCTGTCGGTGTGGAAGTCCGGGGTGGTCACCGGCTGGGAATGATCAATCGAAACCGGCCGGTCCACCCGGATGCCGCGGTTCTGCAGCTGGCTGGCGAAATTGTCCAAAAGCTCATTGGCACGGTCGATGGTTTCCTGCGGGCGGCGGCCCCACTGGCCGCGCATGTCGCTATCTTCCGGCACCTTGGCATCCAGCGCGGGCTCTTCCGGCGGGATGTGGCAATCATCGGCACGGCCCACGATCACATGGCGCAGCGTGTCCCATTCATTCCAGCTTTTGACTTCAGTTTTTTCCGGCGACCAGGCCATGGATGCCTCCCTTGATCTCGGGAGGCAAAGGCGGGGCCTTCAATCTCCCGATTGAAAGTCCCGGCGTACAGGAGCGTGGTTTTGGGCCAGAGCAGTCTGCCTGCGGCGACGCCATCGCCTGTGAGCCCGGCTCGGGATATAGCATCCGCAGATGGCGCGGGGAAGATACTTCGGCGCGATCAAGCCGACGAAAGGACCATGTTACTTCAGCTGGCTGTCCTTGGAGCCGCGCCGATTGATTCCGCCACGCGCCTGCTGGGCGCCGTCGCGTTCCTGCTGACACTCGATACAGAGTTTGACGCCAGGGATCGCCTTACGCCGCGGTTCGGGGATCGGCTCCTCGCAATCGGCGCAATGTGTCAGGCTTTCACCGACCGGAGCGCGCCTCGACCTGAGACGCGCCAGCTCGTCACTGATTGACGCTTCGATCTGTTCACTCACCGCACCATCGCGGGTCCATCCTCCGGCCATGCTGTTTCTCCTCCTGTCCTGCGATCTGCTGGTTTCGTCCTGCTGCACCCTTGGTTGCGAAACGCCCTCCGCACCGCTCGGGTTCCGGTATCCGCCGGATCGCAGTCTACAATGCGGGCGCTTTATCGGGAACGAAATCGCGATCCGGGCTGTTGAGTATTCGACGACGGCACCGATGCCGTCTTTCTTTTGTGACCGCGCATCACTGGCATGACAAGTATCTGAGCCGAGCGCGGAATTGACCGACTCTGAAGGAGACGCCGCTCATGCTGAAGATCCACTGCCTCGCCTACTCCCGCGCAATTCGCCTGATCTGGCTGATGGAAGACCTTGGGCAACCCTATGATGTCACAACCTACGACCGCACGGATAACTTCAGGGCGCCTGAAAGCCTTGCCAAGATTCATCCGCTCGGCAAATCGCCTGTGATTGAGGACGCCGACATGAAGATAGCGGAATCGGCGACCTGCCTGCGGTATCTTTCTGATCGCTATGGTGACAGCCGCCATCAACCAGCTCCGGGGACAGCAGACGCATTGCGCCACGACGAGCTGCTCGACTACGTCGAGAGCTCCTTTGCCGACGTTGCGATGGGCGTGCTCCTGCCGGCCCTGAAGGGAGAGGATGCTGGCGATGAGGCCAAGAAAGCTCTGGACCTGCATCTGGACTACATCGCCCAGCAGCTTCCTGAAACGGGCTTGCTGTTTGGCGATCAGGCCGCGCTCGCCGATATCCAGTTCTCGTACATCCTCGCCAATCTGGCGGCGATTGGCGCGCTGAAAGATGCGCCGCGCGTCGCGCGCTACTGGACCGATCTGCAGGCACAGGATGGCTACAAGGCCGCAGTGGCGAAGGTGGGACCGATGGCTCCGTCGTTCTGACCCGTCGCCCCGCTGTGCCCCCCCAATTGTCCCAATCCCATTATCGAAATGAGGAAACCGTTATGAAAGTTCTTGTCGCAGGTGCTACTGGCAATACAGGCCGCCGGGTGGTGGAAAAACTCCAGCGCCTGGGCCATCAGCCCATCGCATTGATCCGGGAGGGGTCGGATACCAGCACGCTTCCACCCGGGACTGGCACGCGGCGCGGCGACCTTACCGACCTGCCTACGGATGTCTGCGAGGGGTGCGACGGCGTGATCTTTGCAGCAGGATCTGGCGGCGACACCTCTCGCGAGATGACGGACAAGGTTGATCGTGATGGCGCGAAGGCGCTTGTGGATCTTGCAAAATCATCGGGCGTGACCCGGTTTGTCATGCTTAGTTCGATAGGAGCCGGCGATCCCGATCCCGAAAGCGAACTTGCCCATTACCTGCAGGCCAAACACGACGCGGATGTTTATCTGGAACAGTCGGGACTGGACTACGCGATCCTGCGCCCAGTACGTCTGACTGATGGCGACGGCTGCGGAGACCTGCTGTTCGGCGAGCAGGTCGATCCCGAAGGCGTCGCCGCACGAGGCGATGTCGCCGCAACCCTCGCAGATGCCGTCAGCAACCCGGCATGGTCGGGAAAAACAAAGCGGATGCAGTCACTGTAGCCGCGGACCATCGCTGACAGCCCTCCTCCTTCTAGCGCAGACGCAGCTCTGTCGTCCCGTCAAAGAAATAGGCGTCAGCATTGTCAAAATCCAAGGCGACGGCGCTTCCTTCGGGCAGCGCCTCGTCCCCCCGTGTTTCGACAATGACCTTCTCTCCCGTTGGGGTGCGTAGATAGTCGTAGGACACACCGCCCAGCCGCTCGCGCAGATCAAGGATCAGATCGCTGTCACGGGCGACGACAGAGAGATGCTGCGGGCGCAATCCCACAAGGACCGATGCACCCTCTTCAGGCAGCGTGACAGAGGCCGCGATCCGGCGGCCGCCAAGAGCGGGTACTGTGACCGCGCCGCCGGAAACGGTCGCTTGAAGGAAATTCATGCTCGGCGAGCCGATAAATCCCGCGACGAAGCGGTTGTCGGGATCGGCGTATAGCTTCATCGGGCTGCCAACCTGTTCGACGCGACCGGCCCGAAGCACGACGATCTTGTCTGCCAGCGTCATCGCCTCCACCTGATCATGGGTCACATAGATCATGGTGGCGCCAATTTCCTTGTGCAGCCGAGCGATCTCGACCCGCATATCCACGCGCAGCTCGGCATCGAGATTTGACAGCGGCTCATCGAAGAGAAAGACATCCGGCCCGCGCACGATCGCACGTCCGATGGCGACGCGCTGGCGCTGCCCGCCCGACAGCGCCTTGGGTTTGCGTTTAAGGTATTGATCCAGCTTCAGGATCCGGCTGGCCTCAGCCACCTTTTCCCGGATCGCATCCTTGGGATGACCGGTCATCTTAAGCCCGAACCCCATATTATCCTCAACCGTCATATGCGGATACAGCGCGTAGGACTGGAAAACCATCGCAACCCCACGGTCAGCCGCATCCAGTCGTGTGACATCCCGCTCACCGATATGGATGCTGCCGCTGCTGGTCTCCTCCAACCCGGCGATCATCCGCAGCAGCGTCGACTTTCCGCACCCGGATGGGCCGACAAAGACGCAGAACTCACCGTCCTCAATGGTGAGGTCCACGTCGTGGATCACCTGAACGTCACCATATTTCTTGACGGCCTTGGCCAGAGTGACCCCTGTCATGTGTTCTCTCCCTCGGGTTAATTCGGAAATTGCCAGGTCTCGGCCGCTGCCGCGATTTCCTTGGCGGTTGTCATCAGGGCTGGTCGAAGCGTCTCCAGCTCCTCCAGCGAGCGACGCTGCACGGAGGAGGTGATCGACAGCCCGCCCATCACTTTGCCCGCCTCCGACAGGATCGGAACGGCAATGCAGATGATGCCCGGTTCATGCTCTTCACGGTCGAAGGCAACGCCGTCTTTGCGGATCTGCTGCAACTCGTCCATCAGCGCCTCTGGCGTGGCCAACGTGTTGGGCGTATGGGCAAAAAACGCCTGCCTGCGGATCGCATCCTGCTGCGCCTCCCGCGACAGATACGCGATCATCGCCTTACCCACCCCGGTACAGTAGCCCGGCCCTATTTTGCCCGCCTGGCTGAACATCTCAATCGGTGTGGCCGCATTACGCTTGTCGACGTAGAGTACCTGCCCCCGATCCAGCTGCGCCAGATGTATGGTCTCGCCGATATCCTGTGACAGCTTGTCCAGATAGGGCCGCGCCACCGGAGCCAGCGCGCTTTGCCGCCAGGCAGCATGAGCCAATCGCACCAGGCGCAAACCCGGAGCATAGGTCTGATGGGTCTCATCATAGGACAGCATCCCCTGATTGGTCAGCGTCTGCACCAGCCGGTACAGCGTCGCCTTGGGGTGATCCGAGGCCGCCAGCACCTCGCCGAACCGCATTGGGCGGCCCGCTTCAGCGATCTGATCCAACACGGCAAGAGCCTTGCCAACGGTGCCATCTGTCTCTCGCGATTGGGGCGCAGCTTTCGCCATCACTGTCCTTTCTCTGATCGGGCGGGGCCGATGTAACTGTTGACATCCTTAGCCGAGCGCGGTCATAGTTTCAATAGTTGGAATTTGGTTCCAATATATGAAACCAAACGACACACGTCAACAGGGAGGACGTCATGAAGACTTTGAAAGGAACAGTTGCGAGCCTGGCTCTCAGCCTCGGCCTGGCCACTGCGGCACAGGCTGAATTGAGCGGCACGCTCAAGATTTTCTCAGATATGTCCAATCCTGCGCCGCGCGCAGTAATGGAGGGGATGGCGGCTGAATTCGACGCGATGCACCCGAACCTGACCGTTGAGCTGACGGTGATCGACCGCGAGGCCTACAAGACGCAGATTCGCAACTTCCTATCTGCCAACCCACCGGACGTGGCCAACTGGTATGCGGCAAACCGGATGCGGCCCTATGTCTCTGCCGGGTTGTTCGAAGACATTTCCGACCTTTGGGCAGAGCCGGAAATCGCTGATGCGCTGGCTTCCACCAAGGGCGCAATGACATTGGACGGCAAGCAATGGGGCGTGCCCTACACCTACTACCAGTGGGGCGTCTACTACCGCGAGGACATCTACAACGAGCTTGGCCTCGAAGAGCCCGAGGACTGGGAGACCTTCAAAGCGAACTGCCAGAAGATTCTCGATTCAGGTCGCAAGTGTTTCACCATCGGCACCAAGTTCCTGTGGACGGCCGGCGGCTGGTTTGACTACCTGAACATGCGCACCAACGGCTATGATTTCCATATGGCGCTGACCAATGGTGAAGTCGCCTGGACCGATGACCGTGTAAAGCAGACCTTTGCCAACTGGCGGGAACTGATCGACATGGGGGCCTTTATCGACAACCATCAGTCCTACAGCTGGCAGGAGGCCCTGCCCTTCATGGTCAAAGGTGAAGCCGCCGCCTATCTGATGGGCAACTTTGCCGTGGCACCGCTGCGCGAAGCCGGTCTTGGCACCGATCAGCTGGATTTCTACCAGTTCCCGACCATCAATCCCGATGTCGAGCTGGCTGAAGACGCACCAACCGACACCTTCCACATTCCATCCGGCGCCCAGAACAAAGAAGCCGCGCGCGAGTTCCTGCGTTTCGTCGTCTCGGCGGACAATCAGACCAAGATCAACGGCGGCGCAGCACTCGGCCAGCTGCCTGTGAACTCAAAGTCCTCCGTCGATGATGACGAAATGCTCAATCAGGGCTTCGAGATGCTGTCCGCCAACGCGCCCGGTGGTATCGCGCAGTTCTTTGACCGCGATGCACCAGCGGAAATGGCCTCCGTTGCCATGGAGGGCTTCCAGGAGTTCATGGTCTTCCCGGACAATCTGGATGATATCCTGAACCGTTTGGAAAAGACCCGCGAGCGCGTCTACTGATCACTGCTGCTGGCCAAAGCAACGCGCAAGGCCGATCTGCCTATCGGCCCTGCGCAGCCCGGTCACGGACCGGAGCGCGCAATATGCTGAACCGTATCGGCCGTTCCCAGTCGACAGGCTGATATCAATCGACAAACAAGGGAGAATTCCCGTGGCTGAGATGAACCTCGCTCCAGAAACCGGATCGTCTGCCAGCGCATCAGGCAGCCGTGACAGCTGGCTAAGGCGCAATCGTCAGACCCTCGCGCCCTGGCTCTTTCTTGCGCCCGGCGTGATTTTCTTTCTCTTCTACGTGATTTTCCCGATCGTGCAGAGCTTCAACCTGTCGTTCTACCGCTGGGACGGGCTCGGTGATCCACAGTTCGTCGGCATGGAAAACTACCGGGAGCTGATGGATGATCGCGCGTTTGAGGTCTCGCTCTGGAATAACCTGAAATGGCTTCTGCTGTATTTGCTGGCGATCCCGGCAGGCCTGTTCATCGCGCTGTTCCTCAATCAGACCGTAACCGGCATTCGCCTATACAAGTCTCTGTTCTTCTTTCCATTTGTGATCAGTCAAGTTGTTGTCGGCCTGGTGTTCAGCTGGTTCTATGACCCGACCTTTGGCCTGCTCAATCAAGTGTTGGGCTGGGTTGGCCTTGGGCCGTTGAATGTGCTGGGGGATCCGACGCTGGTGACCTATGGCATCATCGCGGCAGGCCTGTGGCCGCAGACGGCCTATTGCATGATCCTCTACCTCACGGGCCTCAATGCGGTTGATCCCGAACAGGTCGAGGCGGCGCGGCTGGACGGTGCCAAAGGCGCCAAGATGCTGTGGTATGTGATCATCCCGCAACTGCGGCCGGCGACCTTTGTCGCCTTTGTCGTGACAATCATCGGCGCACTGCGCAGCTTTGATCTGATCTCCATCATGACCAACGGCGGCCCGTTCGGCTCCAGCCGGGTGCTGTCGTTCTACATGTTTGAAAAGGCCCTGTCGGAATATGGCTTCCGCATGGGTTATGGCGCAGCAATTGCAGTGGTGCTGTTCCTGATCATGCTGTGCTTCATCGCCTACTTCCTGTGGTCCATGTACCAAGACGACAAAGGGGGCCGCTGATGTTTCCGAACCCCATTCAGAACAGTTCTCGCGGATGGCAGGCCACCTATCAGGCCCTGGTTCCGACTGCGCTCGTCCTTTGGCTGTTGCCGCTGATCGCGGTGGCCATCTTCTCGATCAAACCGGATGTGGACTTTACCACCGGCAACTACTGGGGAATGCCGAGCTCGTTTGAAGGCGCCAGCAATTACGGCAAGGTTTTCTTTGGCTCCGACATGCCACGCTACCTACTGAACTCCGTCCTGATCACGGTGCCGACGGTGATCGGTGCCGTAGCACTCTCCTGCATGACAGGCTTTGCACTTGGCGTGTATAAATTCCGTGGCAACCTGCTGCTGTTTTTCATGTTCGTGGCAGGCAACTTCGTGCCGTTTCAGATCCTGATGGTTCCGGTACGCGATCTGACGCTGGACTTGGGGCTCTACAACACCAAAACTGGCCTTGTGCTGTTTCATATCGCCTTTCAGACCGGGTTTTGCACGCTCTTCATGCGCAACTTCATCCGCGCCCTGCCTTTTGAGCTGATCGAAGCCGCCCGCGTCGAAGGGGTCGCGGAATGGCGGATCTTCTGGTTCGTGGTATTGCCGCTGATGAAACCCGCAATTGCGGCGCTCAGCGTGCTGATCTTTACCTTCATCTGGAATGATTATTTCTGGGCAGTTGTTCTGACCCAGGGCGCCGAGAGCCAGCCGGTGACCGCAGGCATCACTTCCTTCAACGCGCAATACCGGGCAGCGTACCATCTGATGAGCGCGGGCAGCATCGTCGCGGCCCTGCCGCCGGTTGCGATGTTCTTCCTGATGCAGCGCCACTTTATCGCCGGTCTGACGCTGGGAGCCGTGAAGTGAGCACGGTGAGAGACATCCGCTGCTGGGCGCTTCAGGATCAGTGCCAAAGCCTGATCCTCGCCGCCCGTGGCACCGATCTGGCAGAGGTCATCTACTGGGGACCGCGGCTGCCCGATGGAACCGATCTGGACATGCTCGCCGCCGCCTCGCGCATGGATGTGACGGGGGGGATGCTGGATCAGGTGCCGCCGCTGTCGATCTGCCCCGAGGCACGCCGCACCTTCCCCGGCCAGCCCGGTCTGTCGCTGACGGATGGCGCGGGCAAGGCACTGCTGCCACGCTTCACCTTCGAGCGGGCGGAGGAAGGCACTCGGACCCTCACACTCCACTATCGCGATGCCAATAATGGCCTGCACTATCAGGCACAGTTTGAGCTGACGCCTGCAACCAGCATGATCACTGCGCAGGCCGCTCTCACCTCGGAGCAGCCCGTCAGCGTGAACTGGCTCTCCGCTCCGGTCTTTCCGGCACCTCAGAACAGTCATGAGATGATCGACTTCCATGGCCGCTGGATCGGTGAATTTCAGACCAGCCGCACCGCCTGGAGCGCAGGCGCGCGGCTAAGGGACAACCCCACAGGGCGCACCGGGCATGAGCATTTCCCCGGTCTGATTGTGCCCTGCAGTGGGGCCACGAACAGCCAAGGATCCACCTATGCCTTCCACTACGGCTGGTCCGGGGGCCATAGAATGCTGGCAGAGGAACTCCCCGACGGGCGTCGCCAAATCCAGTGGGGACACGCCACCGGCAGCCGCCGCACATCCGGCACGCGTTTTGAGACCGCGCCACTCTATGCGGTGTTCTCGGATCGGGGGATCAATGGCTGCGCTGTCACCTTCCAACGCCACCTGCGCGATGAGATCCTGCGACCACCTGAGCCTGTGAGCGCGCGTCCGGTGCATTACAACTGCTGGGAAGCGGTCTATTTCGAGCACGATCACGCCATGCTCTGCGAGATCGCAACCCGTGCGGCCGACCTTGGCGCGGAACGTTTCGTGCTGGACGATGGATGGTTCGGCAAACGTGATGACGATACCACATCCCTCGGCGACTGGACGATCGACAGGCGCAAATACCCCGATGGGCTGATGCCACTGATCGACCATGTCCACGCCGAAGGCATGGCATTTGGCATCTGGTTTGAACCGGAAATGATCAATCCTGAAAGCGATCTGTTCCGCGCCCATCCCGACTGGGTTCTGGGCGACTTGGATCAGGTGCTTGGTCGCCAGCAAATGGTACTGAATATCGCCCTGCCGGAGGTACAGGCCTATCTCTACGACCGCATTGCAGCGGTTCTGGCAGATCACCCGATCGACTATGTGAAATGGGACCACAACCGTGTCCTGCCCGAGCCGGACAGCGCCCAGGCCGAGGCAGCCTATGCGCTCTTTGACCGCCTGCGGGCAGACTTCCCCAAGGTGGAATTCGAGAGCTGCTCCTCGGGTGGCGGGCGTATAGACTTTGGGATCCTATCGCGCACCCATCGCGTCTGGCTTTCGGACAGCAACGATCCGCTGGAACGGCTGCGGATCCAGCATGAAGCGGCGCTTTTCCTGCCGATGGTGGTCACCGGCAGCCACGTAGGTCCCCGAAAATGCCACACCTCTGGCCGGGTGACAGACATCCGCCTGCGCGCCTGGGTCGCGGCGCAGCGCCACATGGGGTTTGAAATGGACCCGCGCGAGCTGACCGAAGAAGAGGCAGACATCCTCCGCAAGGTAACTTCCTGGTGGAAATACAACCGCCACTGGATGCAGCGGGCCGATATTCTGCGGCTCGACAGTGACGATCCGGCGGTAATCGCAGAGCTACAGCGCGCAGAGGATGGCAGTCGGTTTGTCGTCTTTGCCGGGGTTTGTGAGGCCAGCGCACAGATCCTGCCCCGCCCGCTTCGCCTGACCGGGCTAGAGCCGGATACACTATATGAAATCAGCCTGCTGAACCGCGAGGATGCCCCCGGCCTGTCACGCGGTTCACCTCTTTTGAAAACCGGCACCGCCCCCCTTAGCGGCCAATATCTGATGCACCAAGGGATCACCCTGCCCTGGACATTCCCACAGTCGATCTGGGTGATTGAAGGAACACGCCTATGACCAAAGACAGACGAAATCGCGCCTGGTACGGCAAACTGGACAAAGACGGATTTATCCACCGCAGCTGGATGAAAAATCAGGGCTTTCCCGATCATGCCTTTGACGGCCGACCAATCATCGGGATCTGCAATACCTGGTCCGAACTGACGCCCTGCAACTCCGGTCTTCGCGATCTCGCCGAAGGGGTGAAGCGCGGGGTCTGGGAGGCTGGCGGCTTCCCGGTTGAGTTCCCGGTCATGTCGCTGGGCGAAACCCAGATGAAACCGACCGCGATGCTGTTCCGCAACCTTCTGGCCATGGATGTGGAAGAGTCGATCCGGGCCTATGGGATTGACGGCGTTGTCCTGCTTGGCGGTTGTGACAAGACCACACCGGGCCAGCTGATGGGAGCGGCCTCGGTCGATCTGCCTGCCATCGTGGTCAGCTCGGGCCCAATGCTGAACGGCAAATGGCAGGGTAAGGATATCGGTTCCGGCACAGACGTCTGGAAATTCTCCGAAGCGGTGCGCGCGGGTGAGATGACCTTGCAGGACTTCATGGCGGCTGAATCCGGGATGAGCCGATCCAAGGGCGTGTGCATGACCATGGGTACGGCCTCCACTATGGCGTCCCTCGTCGAAGCGATGGGGATGAGCCTGCCGACGAATGCCGCCCTGCCAGCAGTGGACGCCCGCCGCATGGCGCTGGCGCATCTCACCGGAAAGCGGATTGTCGAAATGGTGGAGGAAGATCTCAAACCCTCCGACATTCTGACCCGCGATGCGTTCATCAACGCGATCATGGCCAATGCAGCGGTTGGCGGCTCGACCAATGCGGTTGTCCATCTTCTGGCACTGGCTGGCCGTGTCGGGGTGGAGCTGACCCTGGATGATTTTGGTCTGGGGAGCGACATCCCGCTCTTGGTGAACTGCATGCCCTCTGGCAAATACCTGATGGAAGATTTCTGCTATGCGGGCGGCATGCCTGTCGTGCTGAAGCAACTTGCCGATAATGGGCGCCTGCGCAGCAACACCACCGTTCTGGGGGGCGACATCACAGCCTATGCCGAGGGCGCCGCATGTTTCAACGATGATGTCATCAAGACCTTTGACACCCCAGTCAAACCGGCCGCGGGCCTGCGTGTCCTGCGCGGCAACCTCGCCCCCAATGGCGCCATCGTCAAGCCCTCAGCCGCGACCGACCATTTGCTGGAGCACGAAGGTGTCGCCCATGTTTTCGAGACCATCGAAGAGATGAAGGCAAACATCGACCGGGACGATCTGCCGGTGACCAAGGACAGTATCCTGGTGCTGAAAGGTGTCGGTCCCAAGGGCTATCCGGGTATGCCGGAGGTCGGCAACATGCCGATCCCACGCAAACTGGTGCGCGACGGGGTAAGCGATATGATCCGCATTTCCGATGGTCGCATGTCCGGCACGGCATTCGGCACCGTGATCCTGCATGTCTCGCCAGAATCGCAGGCTGGTGGTCCCCTTGGTCTGGTCCAGACCGGCGACCGGATCAGGGTCAGCGCAAAGAACGGCATGCTTGACCTTCTGGTTTCGGAGGAAGAGCTGACCGCGCGCCGGGAGGCCTGGCGACCAGAGCCGCCGCATTACACGCGCGGCTATGCAAAACTCTATGTCGACAGCGTCCTTCAGGCTGAAAAAGGCGCTGATCTTGATTTTCTCGTGGGCAAAGACACCCGCCCCGTCACACGGGAGAGCCACTGATGAGCGATACTGCAATCTTTCCGGACCTGAAGGGCGCATCGGTTTTCATCACCGGTGGCGGTTCCGGCATTGGGGCCGCGCTGAGCGAGGGGTTTCTGCGCCAGGGCGCCAAGGTCGCCTTTGTCGGACGCTCCGATGCCTCCGCATTTGTTCAACGGATGGAAGCCGAGACCGGCAACCGCCCCTTGTTCATCCAATGCGACATCACCGATATCCCGGCGCTGAAATCCGCGATTGAGCAGGCGGCAGAGGCACATGGCCCGATCACCACGCTGGTGAACAACGCCGCCAACGATCAGCGCCACGCCACGCTGGATGTGGACGAAGAGTTTTGGGACTGGGCACAGGCGATCAATCTCAAGGCCTATTTCTTTGCCTGTCAGGCTGTGCTGCCAGGGATGCAGGCCGCCGGTGGCGGGTCAATCGTGAACTTCACCTCCATCAGCTATATGATGGGCAACAGCGGCTACCCCGCCTATACGACTGCAAATGCAGGCATCAATGGCCTGACCCGCAGCCTTGCCCGCGAGTTCGGGCCGGATCATGTGCGGGTGAATGCGCTGGCGCCCGGGTGGGTGCTGACCGACAAGCAGCTTGATAAATGGGCCACGCCCGAGGCGCTTGCGGCCCATCTCGATCGCCAATGCCTGAAGGATCATCTCGCCCCTCAGGATATCGTCGGCTCCACGCTTTTTCTGGCCTCGGCAACAAGCCGCATGATCACAGGACAGACGCTGGTGGTGGATGGCGGGGTTGTGGTGACAGGATGACGGCCGATCCCAACCGTTCCTTTGACATGATGCCAGCTGGCCCGACGCCTGCATGGATTGCGGCTGACTGGGGGACGAGCCAGCTGCGGCTGTGGGTGATGGACAACCGTAATCAGGTCCTCGACCGCATCTCCTCTGACCGCGGCATGTCGCGGCTTGGCCCGCAGGACTATGAACCGACACTGCTGGGCCTGCTTGGCGATCGTCTGGCGCCCGGTAGCAACAGCGATGTCCGGGCGGTTCCGGTCATCTGCTGCGGAATGGCAGGTTCGCGTCAGGGCTGGGCCGAGGCCCCTTATGCCACCGCGCCCTGCCCCCCGCCGGGAATAGCCGAGGCGACCCGACCGCTGATACAGGACAAACGCCTGACCGTTTACCTGCTGCCCGGCATCAAGACGACCGATCCGGCGGATGTGATGCGCGGGGAAGAAACCCAGATTGCGGGCTACCTCGCACAAGACAGCAATCAGACCGCGCCTCAGGTCATTTGCCTGCCCGGCACCCATAGCAAATGGGTCAAACTGGATCGGGGCCAGGTCACCAGCTTCTCGACCTTCATGACCGGCGAGATGTTCGCACTGCTGCAAGGCCAATCCGTACTTCGACACTGCGTCTCTGAGGATGGCTGGGACGAAAAGGCGTTCAAACAGGCCGTGGCCAAGGCGCTCTCCTCGCCGGCTGCGATCTCGGCACAGCTGTTTCGTATCCGTGCGGATGCGCTGCTGTCCGGGCAGAACGCGGAGACCGGAAGAGCGCGCCTGTCAGGGCTTTTGATCGGTGCGGAGCTTGCCGCGACCCGGGGCTACTGGTCTCACCAATCCGTCACCATACTCGGCACAGATGCGCTGGCCCGCTGCTATGAAACAGCCCTATCCGCGCTGGGGTGCAAGCCCCGTCGCGTTGACGCCGAATCCCTGACACTCGCGGGCCTATGCGCCGCATATGACCAACTGCAAAAAGGCCAAACCCAATGAGCCGTAACATCATCGCCATCCTGCGCGGTCTGCGTCCCAAAGAGGCGCGCGCCATGACCGATGCCCTGATGGATGCAGGTATCACCAAGATCGAAGTGCCGCTGAACTCTCCCCAGCCTTATGACAGCATCGCCGCCATGCTGGATCAGGCCAAGGGGCGCGCCACAGTCGGCGCTGGAACGGTGCTCAACACCGGCGCAGTGGCTCAACTCGCGGCCATGGGGGCGCAGATGGTGGTTTCGCCAGACTGCAACCCTGATGTGATCCGTGCAACCAAAGCCGCAGGCATGTTGTCCTATCCGGGTGTCTTCACCGCGTCAGAGTGTTTTTCGGCTCTCCGAGCCGGTGCTGATGGTCTGAAGTTCTTCCCTGCCTTCAAACTGGGACTGGACGGTTTTTCGGCGCTGAAAACGGTCCTGCCCGCTGATGCTGAAACCTACGCGGTAGGCGGTGTCGGGCCTGCGGATTTTGCTGATTGGCACAGGGCAGGCATCACCGGTTTTGGCATGGGGTCCTCTCTCTACAAACCCGGCCGCCCTGTCGAAGATGTCGCCCTCCTCGCTGCAGAAACCGTCGCGGCCTACGACGAGGCCTTCGATGGCACGTGATCCGGCGCTCCATCCCATGACAGCGCAGGTCTTCAGCGAAACGCGCTGCACGCTGGGGGAAGGTCCGCTGTGGCATCCGACGCGCAAACAGTTGTTCTGGTTCGATATCCTTGAAAAACAGCTGCTGAGCGTTGCCGGAGAAACGGAGATCCGCTGGCAGTTCGACGACTGCGTTTCCGCCGCAGGCTGGGTCGATGATCAGACCCTGATCATGGCCAGCGCCCGTGCGCTATGGCGGTTTGACATCGAAACCGGTACCCGCACGCATCTGATTGATCTGGAGGCCGATCAGCCGCTAACCCGCTCCAACGATGGGCGCGCAGATCCCTGGGGCGGGTTCTGGATTGGCACGATGGGCTACAAAGCGGAACCCGGCCTTGGCGCCATCTACCGCTACTATCGGGGCGAATTGCGCCAGCTGGTCGCACAGCAAACCATCACCAATGCCATCTGTTTTGCCCCTGACAAATCCTGCGCGTATTTCACCGATACAACGACCGGCAAGATCATGCGCCAGCCTCTGGCGACCAAAGACGGCTGGCCGGTTGGCGCGGCATCGGTCTTCCTCGACCTCAGCAACCAGGATTTTGGCCCTGATGGCGCGATTGTCGACGCCGAAGGCCGCTTTTGGAATGCCCAATGGGGGGCCGGCCGTGTCGCTGTCTATACCTCGACCGGCGCGCTGTCCGAGATCTATCCGATCCCAACCTCCCAGGCCTCCTGCCCTTCGCTTGGCGGGGACACCCTGTCAGAGCTGTTCGTTACCACCGCCGCAGACGGGCTGAATGATACGGCTGCAGGTAGGACCTATCGCATTCAAACAACGGCCAAAGGCCAGCGCGAACACCGCGTCATTCTCTGAGGATCTCCATGCAGCGCACACTTGGCACCTGCTACTACCCCGAACATTGGCCCGAAGACATCTGGCAGGAGGACGCCGCGCGCATGGTTGCGGCCGGGCTCACCTGGGTTCGCATTGGCGAGTTTTCATGGTCGCTCATTGAACCCAGCCCCGGCGATCTGCAGTGGGGCTGGCTTGATCGCGCCATTGATGTGCTGGTGTCGGCCGGATTGAAGGTGGTGCTGGGCACCCCCACCGCTACGCCACCCCGCTGGATGGTGGACCGCCACCCCGATATGTTTGCGCTGGACGCCGACGGCAAACCGCGCGGTTTTGGCTCGCGCCGCCATTATTGTTTCAGTCACGAGGGCTACCGCGCCGAAGCCCGGCGGATCGTCTCCCTGATGGCGGAACGTTATGGCCCAGGTGACCGTATCGCCGCCTGGCAGACCGACAATGAATACGGTTGCCACGACACAACAATCAGCTATTCCCCGGCGGCACAGATCGCCTTTGTCCGCTGGCTAGAGGCGCGTTATGACGGCGATATTCATGCGTTGAACAGTGCCTGGGGCAATGATTTCTGGTCGATGAACTATGATCGCTTTGATCAGATCGGCCTGCCCAACCTGACCGTGACCGAACCGAACCCGGCGCATGTGCAGGCCTTCCGGCGGTTTTCTTCGGATCAGGTGGTGAGCTTCAACCGCGATCAGGTCGAGATTCTGCGTGCCCATTCCGATGCGCCGATTGCCCATAACTACATGGGGCGGGTGACCGATTTCGATCACTACAAGGTTGGCGAGGATCTCGACATCGCCAGTTGGGACAGCTACCCTTTGGGCTTTCTCGAAGATCGAGTGGGCGCCAACCCCGAGGACCAGCGCCGCTACGCGCGTCAGGGCGACCCTGATTTTCAGGCCTTCCATCATGATCTCTATCGCGCCGTCGGGCGCGGACGCTGGTGGGTGATGGAACAGCAACCCGGACCGGTGAACTGGGCCCCCTACAATCCCGCACCGCTGCCCGGCATGGTCAGGTTCTGGACCTGGGAGGCCTTTGCCCATGGTGCGGAGGCGGTCTGCTATTTCCGCTGGCGCCAGGCGCCGTTTGCGCAGGAACAACTTCACGCCGGTCTGCAGCGTCCTGATAGCCAAGATGCCCCTGCCATCGTCGAGGTGCGTCTGGTTGCCGATGAACTGGCCGCAGCGGGCGCGGTGGCACCGGCTCAAGCTCCCGTGGCGCTGATCTTCGACTATGACGCCGAATGGGCCTGGCAGGTGCAGCCACATGGCCTGGGTCTGAGCTATTTCGACCTTGTGCTGGCGCATTACCGTGCACTGCGACGGGCTGGCCTGTCTGTGGACATTGTTCCCTCGACACAGACCGATTTTGCAGGATACGCCCTGATCCTTGCACCCGGTCTGATGCACCTCCCCGACCATTTGCGCGCAGCCTTGGCAACAGCGGCGGCTCAGGTGCTCTATGGGCCGCGAACAGGCGCGCGCGATGCGGACTTCAACATCCCGACCAGCCCCCTGCCCCCAGCATTGGACGGGTTAGATATTGTCGTTGCCGCAGTCGAGAGCCTGCGACCGGATATGCCGCTGCCGCTGGCGCAGGTCGACGGGGCCGTCACCGGTTACCTGGAAACACTGGATGGTCAGGGAGAGACTCTGATCGAGACGGCCAACGGTCAGCCCGTGGCTGTTGCCGCAGGAAACAAAGTCTACTGCGCGGGCTGGCTGGACGCGGCGGGTCTGGATCAACTTGTCGCAATGCTTTGCAAACGTGCGAAGCTGCGCATCTGCAAGATGCCGCTGGGCGTGCGTCGGCGCCAGACCGCGACCGAAGAGTTCTGGTTCAATCATCTGGCTGAAGCGGTAGAGACCGAGGTCGGCACTCTGCCACCTGCGGGCGTTCTGCGCAGAGCAAGAGGCAACTGACCGTACAACCACCCGCCCGGGCAGAAGCCCCGGCGGGTGGTTATCTTCTGAGCCGACATTGGTTCAGACCGTACCGCCGAGGCTCCCCTCCAGTGTCGCCAGCTCTTGCCCGCCGGCCATCATGTCCTGCAATTCCTCTGGCGTGATTTCGCCGCGTTTTGCAGTACCAAGGGTCTGCCCGCGATTGAGAACGGTAAACCGATCACCAACAGCCATGGCGTGGCGGACGTTATGGGTGATGAAGACAACCGCAACACCTTGCTTGCGGACTTTGTCGATGGTGGCCAGAACATTCGCCGTCTGGCGCACCCCAAGTGCCGAGGTCGGTTCATCCAGGATCAGCACTTTGGCCCCGAAATGCACCGCACGGGCGATGGCAACCGTTTGACGCTCCCCTCCCGACAGGGTTCCAACCGCCTGATCCGGGCCGCGCAGGTTGATGCCCATCTTGCGCATTTCTTCCATGGTGACCCGGTTGGCATATTCATGGTCAAACAGTTTCAGCGGGCCGATCTTGCGGATCGGCTCATTGCCCATGAAGAAGTTGCGACTGACCGACATCAGCGGGATCATCGCCAGATGCTGGTGTACTGTGGCGATTCCAGCGGCAATCGCGTCGCGAGGATCCGCGAAATGAAGTGGCTGACCCTCAAACAGGATCTCGCCTCTGGTCGGTTTATGCACACCAGACATGGTCTTGATAAAGGTCGATTTCCCGGCGCCATTGTCGCCAAGCAGGCAGTGACATTCGCCCGGAAAGACATCGACCGAAACCCCGGCAAGCGCAATGACGCTGCCAAAATGCTTCTCGATGCCCTGCATCCGGATCAAGGGTTGAGACATGGACATATCAGCGCTCCCCCGTGATGACGCGACGAATGTAGGTGTTGAGGATCACGGCAAACAGCAGGATCAGCCCTAGGAAAACGCGGAACAGCGAACTTTCGACGCCAGCAAAGAACAGCCCCTGCTGCACGACGCCAAAGATCAGCGCACCCAGGGCGGCGCCAAGCACAGACCCGTAACCGCCAGTCAGAAGGGCACCGCCAATCACCACCGCAATAATCGCTTCGAACTCTTTCAGCAGGCCCCGGTCCGATCCCGCGCCACCAAATTCCATAACCTGACAGGTCGCAAAGACCGTCGCGCAGAAGGCGGTGAACATGAACATCAGGATCTTCACGCGGTTCACTGGCACGCCGGAATTGCGCGCGGCCTCGGCATCGCCACCGGCCGCGAAAATCCAGTTCCCGAACCGCGTCTTGGTCAGGATGATATGTCCGACGATAACCAGCAGAATGGCCCAGACGATCAACATCGGCAGCCCGTCGACCACCGGCTGCCCCTTTCTGGTGCCGCGTTCAAAAACGGCGATCCAACCATTGTCACCTAGCCACTGGAACAATCCCGTCAGGATCTTGCCACCAAACAGAGCAGCGAGCCAATCACCCTCAGCTGCGTCTGCCACGCCGCCGATAATGGTTTTGCGTTCAATGGTTTGCGGCAGGTAGATCGCAAACCCACGCAGAATGAACAGAAACGCCAGCGTGACGATGAAACTGGGCAGTCCCGTCCGTACCACGATAAAGCCGTTCAATGCCCCGATCGCCATCGCCAGCACAAAAGTCACCAGGATCGCAAGCCAGACCGGCCAGCCCAGCGTCACGCTGAAGATTGCGATCAACATGCCGGTAAAACCGATCATGGAGCCGACAGACAGGTCAAACTCGCCTGCGATCATCAGCAGGCAGGCACCAACCGCAATGATCATGAACTGGGCAGAGATCTGGCTCCAGTTCAGCACGCCCTGACTGTTGAACATGCCGCTGTCACCGGCAAAAATAATAAACATCGTAAAGACGGCGATGGTGCCGATAATGCCGCCGAGTTCTGGACGGATCATGGCTTCGCGGAACTTCGAACGGCTCTTGATCCGTTCGTCCTCCGCAAATTGGGTATGTGCGTCAGACATTGTACTCTCTCTAAAAAAAGGGCGGCCAAATTGCTTCGGCCGCCCGCACCTAGGGGAGATTGTCAGCGGTACTCGCCCGCGAACTCCTCGACCTTTTCCAGGCCGTCCTTGGTGACAAAACCAGGGCCAGAGTTGATGTTGTTGCCCGGCAGAACGCCGTAGCGGTGGTAATTGGTCAGAACCACCACGGGCAGATAGGCCTGCAGGAAGGGCTGCTGATCAATACCCCAGTTGATAACACCGGATTTCAGACCTTTGACGATTTCCTCGCCCAGATCAAAGGTGCCGAAATAGATGTCGCCGGCCATACCGTTTTCTTCCAGTGCCAGCATTGTCGGATCAGCCGATGTCGGCCCCAGTGTCAGGATCGCGTCAGTTTCAGGGTTGGTATTCAGATAGGCAAGAACCCGGTTCTTGATCTCAGCCGGATCCTGACCGCTGTCGATCATCTGGTCGCCCAGTTCGATCCCAAGACCATCTGCAAACCCCTGGCAGCGCTCTGTCGAAGAGGGCGAGCTGATATAATGGTTCACACAGAGGAAGCTGCCAACACCGTCGGATTTGGCGCGCAGGCCGGCCGCGTGACCGGCGTCATATTCTGGCTGACCAACATACATCAGAGCCCCCACCTCGCGGGCCTGTTCTGGGGTGCCGGAGTTCATGATGATCACATCCACACCACTGTCGACAGCTGCTCTGATAGGACCGGACAGGACGTCGTAATCGGACAGGGTGGTGATGATGCCATTGGGGCCGGAAGCCGCCGCCTGTTCGATGATCCGTGCCATATCGGCAAGGTCACCGGTCGGCGGGTTGCGATATTCCACCTCTACATTCATCTGCTCACCCGCGAGGGCGATGCCGTTCTTGATGGTGTTCCACCAGCTGTCGCTATCGGGTGCGTGGCTGACAAGGATGTATTTTTCGCCTTCTGCCGAGGCAGTGGTTGCCAGCATCATCGGCGCCGCTGCAACCGTTGTCGCCAGCAGGAATGTCTTGAAAATTGACGTCATTCTTTCCTCCCAAAGTTTTACCGTCACGATCGCGTCCGGGCGGTCCCATCCGCGTCGGGGATCAGCATAACCACGAATCGATTTTTTTTGCAACCGGTTGCAAATTGTGGCAGCATTTTTTCTGCTGAACTTGAATCCGATCCGCGATAGATAGTCTGATCCGGTGCGCAGCCGGTTGCACAGGCGGATGGGCCCGGCCGGGCCCTGACAGAGGGAAGACCAAGAATGGCTGTTACGTTAAAAGATGTGGCTGAACGGGCGCAGGTCTCGCGTTCGGCGGTGTCGCGCACATTCACCGATGGCGCATCGGTATCGGAGAAGATGCGCCGCAAGGTTGAGAAAGCCGCCCAGGAGCTCGGCTATAGTCCGAACGCGCTGGCCTCGTCCCTGACAACCGGGCGGACCAAATTGATTGGCCTGGTGTCCAACAACTTTCACAACCCGATTTTTCTCGAAGTCTTCGACCGGTTTACGCGACGGCTTCAGGACAAGGGGTTGCGCCCGCTGCTGGTCAACCTCTCTGACGAAACCGACCCCGAGAACTCGGTTCGTATGTTGCGGCAATATTCCGTTGACGGCGTTGTTGTCGCCTCGTCGACCCTGCCGCCTGGGTTTGCCAAGGCCTTTCGAGATGCAGGCGTGCCTGTAGTTCACAGTTTCGGCCGCTCCTCCTCCACGCCGCAGGTGCATGTGGTTGGGATCGACAACGTCGAATGCGGACGAATGGCGGCGCGAACGCTGATTGATCGCGGCTATGGCAAACTGGCCTTCATGGGCGGCCCCCAGAGCGCGACCTCGACTCAGGATCGCTGGAAGGGATTCACGCTGGAAATGGAAGCTCATCCGGATATCGTCTCCTCCTACAGTTTTGCGGATGATTACTCCTTTGAGGCCGGTCGCCGGGAAATGCTGCGCCTTTTGCAGGACGACCCGGCCGAAGCCTATTTCTGTGGGGATGACGTGTTGTCAATCGGGGCGCTCAGCGCGATCCGCGAACAGGGGCTAAAGGTGCCAGGTGACATCGGGGTCATCGGTCTCAACGATATGGAAATGGCCCGTTGGGAGAACATAGACCTGACCACCATCCACCAGCCGATCGAACAGATCGTCAATTCATCAATCGAGCTGGTTGTTGCCATGCTCGACGAGCCGGATCGCTATCCTGAAGCCCGCATCTTTCCCTGCCATGTGGTGGATCGCGGCACATTGCGACCGCTGACATCCTGAAGCGATCCCAGGCATGAAAAGGACACCCGCTGCCGGGTGCCCTGCGATTGCTTAGACCACTGTGTCAGCGAAACATCGGCGGCCGGGCATCAACCCAGGCGCCATCTGTTGCGCCACTTTCGGCGACGGCAAAAACAGCCGCCATGGACCGCAGCCCATCTTCGGCCCGTGGATAAAGATCCGCCGCCGGGTCCATGGATCGCCCGGCTTTCCGCGCGCCGATGGCTTCGGCCAAATCTCTGTATATATTGGCAAAAGCCAGAGGCATCCCCTCGGCATGGCCGATTGTCACGCGGCTGGTGCGATCCGCTTCGGGGCTGAGGTTGGCTTCACCACGTTCGATTACCTGCAAGCGACCGCCCAGCGGCATCCAATAGAGCTGGTTCGGCTGCTCCTGCGACCAGCGCAGACCGCCCTTTTCACCAAACACCTGCAAGGTCAGCCCATGCTGGCGTCCGATTGCCACAGACGAGGTCCAGAGCCGCCCGACGGTGCCGCCATCAAAGCGCATATTGACCATGGCGTCGTCTTCCAGAACCCGGCTCTCAATACAGCTGACCGTATCCGCAGAAAGGCGTTCCAGTTCCTGCCCGATCACAAAACTGGCCATATGCAGCGCATGGATGCCGCAATCGGCAAACTGCGCAGAAACCCCGGCCTGAGCCGGATCATAGCGCCAGCGCACCCGCGGATTGTCCGCATCAGCCGCATCAGCATGATGCCCATGGGCAAACTCGGCCTTCACAAGGCGGATCTTTCCAAGATCACCACGCGCCACCATCGCCTTCATGTGGCGGACCAGCGAATAGCCGGAATAGCCATAGTTCACCGCGCAGATCTTGCTCTGCGCCTTGGCGATTTTGACGATTTCCTCACCTTCCTCCACGGTCATTGTCATCGGTTTCTCGCACAGCACATGAAAACCGGCTTCAAGGAAGCTCTTGGTGATTTCAAAATGGGTGGCATTGGGTGTGGCAACGGTGACAAGATCAACGCGGTCGTTGCGATGACGTTCCCCCTCCAGCATCTCCTGCCAGTCGCCATAGGCGCGGTCTGCGGCCAGCCCCAGCCGCTGACCGTAGGCGCGCCCTTCGTCGGGGCGGTGATCCAATGCCGCTGCGGCGAATTCAAACGCCCCGTCAAGCCCTGCTCCCAGACGATGGGCCGGTCCGATCTGGCTGCCTTCACCACCTCCGATCATGCCCCACTTCAGCTTTGCCATGGTGTTACCCCCTAGTTGAAACCAATGGATTCAAGATATTCACGGTTGGCCCGCGCATCCCCCACAGGGTCGGGATCCAGCGTTGGATCGCAATCCTGCTCAACCGTACACCAGCCGGAAAATCCAGCGTCTAAAAGCAGTTGCCTCACCGCCGGAAAATCCACATCACCCTCGCCGAGATTGCAGAAAATCCCCTGCCCGCAGGCATCATAGAAGTTCGTCCGCTTGGCGATCACATCGGCTTTCACCTTCGGGTCGATATCCTTGAAATGCATATAGCTGATACGATCCATGTGCCGTTTCATGAAAGCGACGGGATCAAAACCGGCGTAGGAATGGTGGCCGGTGTCAAAACAGATCTTCAGGATCCTGTCGTCGACCTCATCCAGAAGCCGCTCCAGCTCCGGCTCGAAATCCATGAACCCCGCCGCATGGGCGTGGATCCCGACGGTGAGACCGTAGTCCTCGGTGCCAATCCGCGCGACGGTGGCGAGCCGGTCACGGAATGCCGACCATTCGTCGCGATCCATCTGCTCGGCTTCATCAGCGCGGCCAGCAGTCGGAGCACGGCGCGGCGAGATCGAATCGATCAGCACCAGATGCTCGGCTCCATGGGCTTTCAACGCCTTGCAGGTGCGGTGCGCCCCGTCCAGCACATCCTCCCATTGGGCCGGATCGTGGAAGGCACGGAAGACGACGCCACCGATCAGTTCCAGATCATGCTCGGCGAGCGCGTCCCTCAGGATCGCAGGGTCCTCAGGCATATACCCAACTGGTCCTAATTCGATCCCCTTGTAGCCAGCATCGGCGCAGTCCTTCAGAACGCTGCGCCATTCCGGATTGCGGGGATCCTGTGCAAATTCCACCCCCCAGGAGCATGGGGCATTGCCAATTCTGATCGTCATTTTGCAGTGCTTTCTTAGATGCTTAGAACTTTGATACGGTTTGCCACGACCGGGCCTTGGACGACGCCATGGCAGCGGCAATCACCTGATTTACGGCCACGCCATCCTCGAATGTCGGCCAAATCGGTGTCTGTGTCTCAATCGCGCGCAGGAAGTCGCGCGCCTCGATCAGGATCTGATCCTGATAGCCAGTGCCATGTCCAGGGCCCTGGCAGAACGGCAGATAGTCGGGATGCGCGGGACCGGTCAGGATCTTGCGGAAGCCACGGGTAGCGTCCTCGCCCTCGCTGAGGTAGAGCCAAAGTGCGTTCTGATCCTCCTGGTCAAACCTGATCGCACCCTTTGTTCCCGTAATTTCATAGGCATAGCCCATCTTGCGGCCCGTCGCGATCCGGCTGAAAAACATCTGCCCCATTGCCCCACCGGCAAAGCGGCACATCATCTGGCCCTGATCGTCATTGGTGACAAGGCCACCGGGGCGGTCGCTATGGACGGTCTCAACCTCAGCAATCAGCTCTGCTATCGGCCCGATCAGCGCTATCGCTGCATTGATCATATGCGGGGCAAGATCCCCCATCGTGCCATTCGCCTCTCCTTTGGTCCGCCAGCTCGCCGGGGTATGGGGATCGGCATAGAAATCCTCGGTATGTTCGCCACGAAACCAGGTGACCTCGCCGATCACGCCATCCGCAATCAACTGGCGGGCAAATTGGCTAGCCGGTGTACGGATGTAATTAAAGCCTACCATGTTGGGACAGCCCGAAACCCGGGCCGCCTCGACCATCGCACGGCTGTCCGCCAGCGAAGCGCCGAGAGGTTTTTCACAGAAAACCGGTTTACCCAGCGCAAAGGCCGCCTCTGCCACCGCACGATGTGTCTGCTGCGGGGTCGCAATCACAATCGCCTCAACCTTTGGGTCATTGACCAATACCTGCCAGTCATCCGTCGCACGACGAAAGCCATAGGCCCGCCGATATCGCTCTGCACTGGCGGGGGTTGAGGCACAGACCATCTCCAGCCGTGGGCGCAAAGACGTATCGAACACCGCCCCCACTGCGGCCATCGCGACGGCATGAGCCTTGCCCATGTACCCACCGCCTAGAATTCCGATACCGATTTCGGTCATTCAGGCCTCCCAATCCATGAAATTCGATTTGCAACCGGTTGCAAAACTTGTATCTTGGGATTCGATATCTCGCAAGATCAAATCGACCCGACCACCGACCATCCCAGGGATCCCTGCCTATGACGACGCCGCCGAATACGATAAGATTGACCACCGCCCAGGCCATCATCCGATGGCTCTCCAATCAGTTCATTGTGATCGACGGGGAGGAAATGCGCCTCTGCGGCGGCGGCTTCGGGATCTTCGGCCATGGCAATGTAACCTGCCTCGGAGAAGCCCTTTATGAAGCGCGCGAGGCGCTACCGCTCTATCGCGGTCAGAATGAACAGAGCATGGGATTTGCCGCCGCGGGATACGCCAAACAATGGCTGCGCCAACGCTTCATGTTCTGCACGGCAAGTGCCGGTCCCGGCACATCGAATCTGGTGACCTCGGCGGCGCTGGCGCACGCCAACCGGCTGCCGATGTTGATGCTCTGCGGCGATACCTTCCTAACCCGCCTGCCCGATCCGGTGTTGCAGCAGATGGAGAACTTCGACGATCCGACCTTTGGCGTGAATGATGCGTTCAAGCCCGTATCGCGCTACTGGGACCGCATCACCCATCCGGTGCAGATCATCCAGTCCCTGCCCGCCGCGATTGCCACGATGCTGGATCCCGGCGACTGTGGCCCGGCCTTCCTCGGCCTGCCACAGGACGTCCAGGGCTGGACCTATGATTACCCGGAGGTTTTCTTTGAAAAGAAGACCCATCGCATTCGCCGTGTCACACCGGACACCGCCGAGATTGCCGAAGCCGCAGCAGCGCTGCGCGGTGCCAAACGCCCGATGATCATCGCAGGCGGTGGCGTGCAATACAGCCGCGCGGTGGCTGAGCTGACCGCCTTTGCCGAGGCCCATCAGATCCCCGTCGTAGAAACCATCGCAGGCCGCGCCAACCTGCGCGACACCCATCCGCTGAACATCGGCCCGATTGGCGTGACCGGGTCGGACAGCGCCAATGCCATCGCGGCAGAGGCGGATGTGATCCTCGCAGTGGGCACAAGGTTGCAGGACTTCACCACCGGTTCCTGGACCGCATTTGCGCAGGATGCCCAGTTCATCTCGATCAATGCGGCACGCCATGATGCAGGCAAGCACTGTGCATTGCCGGTTGTCGGTGACGCCCAGCGCGCCCTGCTCGACCTCGGCTCCGCCTGCCAAGGCTACAGCGCCCCGCAGGACTGGGTGGCCCGCGCACAGGAGGAACGACGCAGCTGGGTCGCCTATGTGGCTGACAATATATCCTATGGCGACAACCGGCCCAATTCCTATGCCCAGGCCATCGGCGTGGTGAACGCGCTCTGCGACCCGCGCGACCGCGTCGTGGCAGCGGCGGGCGGCCTACCCGCCGAGGTCACCGCCAACTGGCGCACGCTGGAACCTGGCACGGTCGATGTCGAGTTCGGATTTTCCTGCATGGGCTATGAAATCTCCGGTGCCTGGGGAGCTCGCATCGCCCAAACCGAGCGTGAGCCGGAGCGTGACACCATCGTCTTTGTCGGCGATGGCTCATATATGATGCTGAACTCTGATATCTACTCCAGCGTACTGAGCCGAAAGAAACTGATCATCCTCGTGCTCGACAATGGCGGTTTCGCCGTCATCAACAAGCTACAGAACAATACGGGCAACACCAGTTTCAACAACCTTCTCGCCGATTGCCCGACCATCCCTGAGGCCTTTGGCGTGGACTTCGCCGCGCATTCAGCCGCTATGGGCGCGATTGCGGAAACGGTCGCCAATCCGGGCGAGCTGGCAGAGGCCTTCAAGCGTGCTCAGGGCAACGACCGAACCACCGTCATCGTGATGAACGTCGATGCCTACGAGGGCTGGACGACGGAAGGTCACGCCTGGTGGGAAGTCGGCACGCCGCATATCACCAACAATCCCGATGTGCAGGAGGCCCATGTCGAATGGGAATCCAGCCGCAGCAAACAACGGCGGGGGGTCTGATGAACACCCCATCCAAAGCCCATGGCGATCTGTCAGGGCGCAACTTCCTGGTCATCGGGCGGGTGGGCATGGATCTTTGTCCAACCCCGGCAGGCACCGCAACAAAAGATGCCCAAGACATGATGGTGGCGATGGGCGGCAGCAGCGCAAATATCGCCGCTGGACTGGTCAAAATGGGATGCCGTGCCGCGCTGGTCACCAGCGTCTCAGACGATGCCGTGGGTTGGTATTGCCTGAACCAGCTGGATCACTACGGGATCGGCCGGACTCACGTGAAACGCATCACCGGCGAATATCGGACATCGCTTGCGATCTACGAAAGCCGTGTGGAAGACCACCAGAGCGTTATCTACCGCAACAACGCTGCCGACTTTCAGATGACCATCGCTGATGTCGAGGCGGTGGATTACAGCCAATACAGCGCGCTGATCACCGCAGGCACGGTCTTTGCTGCCGAACCATCGCGCAGCGCGACCTTCCGCGCCTTTGAACTGGCGCGCGCTGCGGGCTTACCAATCATTTTTGACGTCGATTACCGGCCCTACAGCTGGCCCTCGGCCGAGGTGGCCGCTGATGTTCTGTCGCGTGCTGGTGAGTTGTCCGACATCATCGTCGGCAACGACGAAGAATTCGGGTTCATGGCCGGTGGCGTTGACATGGGGCTCGCCAAGGCGCGCAGCCTTGCGCAAACCACCGCCTCCGTCGTGGTTTACAAGATGGGTCCAGCGGGCGCCATCACCTTTGCCGACGGGCAGGAAATCCGCACCGGCATCTACCCTGTTGATGCGCTGAAGCCAACCGGCGCGGGCGACAGCTTTATGGCCGGCTTCCTCGCCGCGCTTTCCGAAGGACGCCATACGAAAGAGGCCATTCTACGCGGCTCCGCCTGTGCCTCCGTTGTTGTAGCCAAACCCGGCTGCGCACCGGCGATGCCCGATCTTGCTGCGCTGGAGGCGTTCCTCGCAACGCACCCCGGCGCCACCGAAATTTGAAAGGACCCCCCATGCATATCGCCCCCCATGACAACCAGAACAAAGCCATCGTCGATGCCGACAACGATCTGGTGCCGCTCAACTATTTCAACATCGTCAAGCTGACCAAGGGCCAGACATTCGAATATCAGGTCCCCGGATATGAGACCTGCATCGTTCCCGCCACCGGTACCGTGGATATCGAAGTGGAAGGTCTGAGCTATGCCGGGATCGGCAACAGAACCGCGGACGTCTGGGATGGCGAACCAGAAGGCGTCTATATCCCGGTCGGCGCAAAGGTCACGATCACCTGCACCACCGACGCAACGGAAACCTTCGTTGCCGGTGCAAAATACGACAAGGTTCTGGAGCCGTTCGACGTCCGCGCGGATGGCATCGACCTCGTGCAATACGGATCTGATGACACCAAGACTCACCGGAAGATCAAACATATTCTCGGACAGAAGCAGCATGACAAGGTCGGACGCCTGCTGGTTTCGGAGTTGTTCACTGTGGGTCAAGGCGGCTGGTCCGGCTTTCCGGCGCACAAGCACGACACCGATCGCAAGGACGCCGATGGCAATATCATCGAAACGCGTCATGACGAGACCTATAACTTCCGCTTCCGCCCCAACCATGGTTCCGGCGTCCAGATCCTGCAACGCGAAGAAGGCAAGCCGGGGGATGCTTACCAACTGATGGACGGCTCCACCATCATGATCGACAAGGGCTATCACCCCTGCGCCGTGATGCCGGGATATGAGATGTATTATTTCACCATCCTTGGCGGTCTGAGCCAGCGCAGCCTGATCCAGTATTTCCAGCCAACCCATGCCTATCAGGTCGAAACGATCCCCGGCATCAAGGATATGGTGGCCAAGTTCAAATGACCGTTGCAACTCTGGCTGAGGTCCTGCAACCGGCCCTGCGCGATGGCTATGCCGTCGCCGGGCTGGTGACGCTGGGCTGGGAAGACATGCGCGCCTATGTGGCAGCGGCAGAGGCCGAAGGCGTGCCTGTGATCTTGCAGGCGGGGCCATCCTGTCGCGCCCATACGCCGCTGCCAATCCTGGGCAAGATGTTCCACCATCTGGCCGAGGCCGCATCGGTTCCGGTGGTTGCACATCTCGATCATGGCTACACCCCAGAGGATTGCCGTATTGCCATCGACAGCGGCTTTACCTCCGTGATGTTCGACGGCTCTCGCAAACCTCTTGAGGACAATATCGCCGAAACCGCTGCCATCGCCGAAATGGCCCATGCCGCAGGTGTCTCATGCGAGGGTGAAATCGGATTTGTCGGCTACTCGGGCGGCGAAGGGTCGGCAGGAACTGATCCTGAAGAGGCCCGCCGCTTTGCACTGGAAACCGGCGTGGACGCGATGGCAATCTCTGTCGGCAATGTGCATCTGCAACAGGACAAGGACGGCGGGCTGGATATTGACCGGATCCGCGCCATCGAGGCCCTCACCGAGGTGCCGCTGGTCATCCATGGCGGCTCCGGCGTACCGGTCGCACAGCGCAGAATGCTGGCCCGCGAGTCGCGTATCTGCAAATTCAATATCGGCACCGAATTGCGCATGGCTTTCGGCGCCGCCATGCGCGATGCGGTCAACCGGGACCCGGACCGCTTTGACAGGGTCAGCATCCTGTCGGAAACCCACGATCCGGTCGTTGCCGCGGCGCGCGGCGTTCTTCGCGCCTTCAAGGGAGAAACACAATGTTGAATATCGGCCTTCTGGGCTGCGGGCGCATCGGTCAGGTCCACGCCCGTTCTGTGGGACAATTGGACGGCGTGCGTGTGACAGCCGTCGCCGATGCCGTGCCGGAAGCCGCCAGCGGGCTGGCCAGCAAGATCGGTGCGGATGTGCGCGAGGCCTCGGCGCTGATCACCAGCGCGGACGTAGACGCGGTGGTGATTGGCACACCCACCGATACCCATTACGATCTGATCCATCAGGCCGCAGCGGCGGGTAAGGCAATTTTCTGCGAAAAACCGGTCGATATGTCCGCCGACCGCATCCGTGATTGCCAGAAGGTGGTGGCGGAGGCAGGGGTTGCGTTCCTGACCGCGTTCAACCGACGGTTTGACCCCAACTTTGCCAATCTGCAGCAGCGTCTGCGCGCAGGCGAGATTGGTGACGTGGAGATCGTCTCGATCCTGTCGCGCGATCCCTCACCGCCCCCGGTCAGCTACATCAAGACCTCTGGCGGGTTGTTCCGGGATATGATGATCCATGATTTCGACATGGCGCGTTTTCTGCTGGGCGAAGAGCCAATTCAGGTCTTCGCCGTCGGCTCGGCCCTGGTCGACCCGGCTATTGGCGCGGCAGGTGACGTGGACACTGCCGCCGTCACCCTGACCACGGCCAGCGGAAAGATCTGCCAGATCTCGAACTCGCGCCGGGCCACCTATGGCTACGATCAGCGGGTTGAGGTACATGGCTCCAAAGGGATGCTGCGCGCTGCCAACATGCTGGAAAACACGGTCGAGGTTGCCGGGGCCAATGGCTTCCAGACAGCGCCCGCGCAGCATTTCTTCCTTGAGCGCTACGAGGCTGCCTATCGCAACGAAATGGCCCGCTTCGTCGAGGCTGTTCAGGCAGGCACCACCCCGTCGCCCAATATCGACGACGGGCTTCGCGCTCAGATGTTGGCCGATGCCGCCGCCAAATCGCTTGAGACGGGGACACCGGTCAAACTGTAGTAGGTCAGATTATCATGCCCGGCGGCGCGCGTCTTGCGCCGCCAGCGCTTCGTTGAAACGCTCGGGCGGCCAGCCCTCAGCCAGCGCCTGATGCAGCAAATCCGCCTGCGTCTGCGGGGCCAGACCTCCCGTCGGCGGATCTCTATCCAGATTGGTCGGAAAGGAATAGCCCTCGGCGCAGGCTGCGATTGCCGCGGCGCGCTCCGCCTCTGGCATCGCGCCCTCAGCCTCCAATTGCACCAGCGCGGGATAAAGCCGCTCGGACATGCCGAGCCGATCCACGGTTTCCATCGCGCGACCAAAGGCAGATGAGACCTGCAACAAATTCGCCATGCGCTGGACATCCTGCGACCGGTTGGCGCCTGCGGCATGAAACAAAGCCGGGTTGAAAAACACCGCATCGCCCTTGGCCAGTGGCAGCTGGACATAGCGCTCCTCGAAACAGGCGCGGAAATCCGGCCGCCGCCAGGCCACATAGCCCTCCCGGTATCTCTGCGAGAACGGCAGCAGCTTGGTTGGGCCACTTTCAACAGGCATGTCCCCATGGGCGACCGCCCCCTGCAAGGTCAGAACCGGCGACAGATCGTGCACATGGGCTGGATACTGCGAGGATGTTTCCGCCGTTTGAAAGCCCAGATGATAGTCGCGATGCGCCTGCTGGGCCTCACCGCCCGGCCGAACCAGATTGATCTGCGCCGTCATCTGGTAGTTCGGCCCCAGCCAAGCCTCGCAAACTGCGGCCAACGCCACATTACCAAAGTAACGCGCGAAGACCTCCGGCGCGGCCTCGCAGAGTTTCTGAAGAGAGTTCCAGATCCGGTCATTCGAGCCTGCCGCCGCGAAGTGATCCGCACCGCCACCATTGGCCAGCTTCTCCTGCGCGATGATCTGTTCATATATCGCGCTCGCGCTGTCGATAGCAGCCGTGTTCTGATAGGCCTGTTTCAGCACCAATACGCCGGCCCCTTCGCGCAAACCTTGCGCCCATTCCGCCATCAGCCGCCGCCGGTCATCACTGTTGCCGAGCATCCCGCTGAGGGCCGCCATGTCGTAGATCGGGATATTCTTCACGATGGCACCCGCGAGCGGCACCTGATCCGCCGTCAAATCCTGTTCAACCAGCTTCCGAAAATCACTCAAGTCAGATCCGGCAGGGTCGAAATAGGTATCTCCTCTTCTTGCTGCTCTGTCCGCCATCCCTGTTCTCCTTTGCGTGGTTTCAAATCTCCTGCCATCAGACTGCCGGTGTAATCACTTGTGGTCAGCCGCATGATCCATCAAAAATACATCAATGAGCCATCGCTTCCCGATTAAGGATATCGCTCGCCAGTCCGGGCTGAGCACAGCAACCGTGGACCGCGTCCTGAACGGGCGCGCCAATGTCAGCGCCCGCAGTCGCGCCAGGGTCGCGGCGGCCATCGCCGAGCTGGAGGGCCAAGAACAGCAGCTCTCAGCCCGTGGGCGACGCCTCTATTTCGACGTTGTTGTCGAGGCTCCCGAACGGTTCAGCCGGGAAATCCGTCTCGCGACCGAGGCCGTCCTTCCAACTATCGGTCCGGCGGTGATCCATACCCGCTACAGTTTCCGACAGATTATGTCCGCCGATGACTGCGTTGAAATCCTCGGGCAGATCGCCCGGCGCGGCAGCCATGGGGTTGTGCTGAAGGCACGGGATCTGCCTCAGATTATTGCAACGGTGGCCGAACTGGACAGCAAAGGCATTCCTGTTGTCTGTGTCTTTACCGACCTGCCAAACAGTCCCCGCAGGCTCTATTGCGGGCCTAACAATTATGCGGCGGGCCAGTCTGCTGCCTACATGATCGACAAATGCCTTCCCGGCATCCCTGACCCGGGCGCGACCATCCTGACCACCCTTAGCCAGATGGCATTCCACGGTGAGGAACAACGGCGGCGCGGCTTCTTGCGCGTCTTGCAGGAACGCCGCCCGGATCTGAGACTGGTCACCCTCAGTGCCGGTGCAGGCCTTGCGCTGGAAACCACCGAGCTGCTGCGTCAACGGCTGGCCGAACCGGATCTCGGCCGGATAGTGGCGGTCTATTCAATGGGCGGCGCCAATCGTGCCATCATCGAACAGCTGTGCGCCTTTGGCCACGAGCTCCGCGCCTATATCGCCCATGATCTGGATGCGGAAAATCGAACCCTGATGCGTCAGGGCAAGATCACCGTGGTCCTGCAACACGACATCGCCAGCGATATGCGCAATGCCTTTCTCAGCCTGCTCCATGCCAACCACATCCTGAAGGCACCTCCCCCCGCGACTCAGAGCAGGATCTCCATGGTTACGCCCTTCGACGCCAGCGAAAGCTGACCAAAGCGTGCCTTTATCGGCTTCTTCCGGAACACAGGAATATTTCTGCGCTGACGCTTTCAACATAGCCTGCGACGCAAATGCCCTTTTGGTTGCAAGCGCCAGTCCTGGCGCTAAAAGCCCGTCTCGCCAAAGGCCGATTTTTCAGCCTCGAAGATGCAATTCTTGTTTCTCTTTGCGCTCATTCTTGGAATGCTTTCGACAATAGCCAGCAGGGAGAGCGGCATGAAAGTAGGATTTATTGGCCTTGGCAACGTCGGCGGCAAACTGAGCGGCAGCCTGCTGCGCAACGGTATCGACCTCAGCGTCTATGACCTGAACGACACGCTGGTCGCAAAGGCGGCCGAGGCGGGAGCGACGGCAGCGAAGAACCCCGCCGAGTTGATGCGCAGCTGTGACGCGGTGATCACCTGCCTGCCGTCGCCTGCGGCCTCGGATCAGGTTATGCAGCAGATGCTGCCGGAGATTGGCCCCGGCAAGATCTGGATGGAGATGTCCACCACCGATGAGGCAGAGGTCAAACGCCTCGGCGAGCTGGTGGCGCAGGCGGGCGGCACAGCCGTAGATTGCCCGGTGTCGGGCGGATGCCACCGGGCCGATACCGGAAACATCTCGATCTTCGCCGGATGTGACCGCGAAACCTTCGAACGGATCGTCCCCCTGCTGAAAACCATGGGGCGGCGCATTCTGCACACCGGGCCGATCGGCTCGGCGTCGGTGCTGAAGGTCATCACCAATTATCTGGCCACCGCCAACCTGCTGACCTGCTGCGAGGCGCTGGTCACGGCCAAGGCTGCAGGCATGGATCTCAACACCGCCTATGAGGCGATCAAGATCTCCTCCGGCACCTCATTCGTGCATGAAACGGAAAGCCAGGTGATCCTGAATGGATCCCGCGATATTTCCTTCACCATGGATCTGGTTTCAAAGGATATCGGCCTGTTTCAGGCAGTGGCGGATCGGCATAACGTCCCCCTCGAAATCAACCCGTTGATGATCAAGATCTTCAAGGACGGCGAAGCCCGTTTCGGCAGCCGCGAATTGTCGCCAAACATCATCCGGCGGCTGGAAGAGGCAACAGGGTTAGACATCAGAGCGCCCGGGTTTCCGGCTGAGATGGTCGACGACGAGCCGGAGGAACCGGGCTACGAGGTGATCCCCACGGGCCGCAACGCAGCTACCGGCAGCTAAACCTCCGATACGGAAAATGGTAGTGGGGGCGTCTGGCGATGCCCCCCTTTAGGCACCTGTGCCCGGTGCGCTGGCTCGCGGGTTAGTTGCGCACAGTTCCGCCGACACATCCTATAGAGTCTTGTCAGACTCATTTTTCCCGAATTACGGTACTATTGTCCGTATTATGGGATTCACATGCAGGACCGTCAGATCCTCCTTCTGGAAGCGGTAGCGTCGTCCGCGACGCCAGTGAGCGCAAGCGAGCTGGCCAGAATGACGGCGACCCCTCGGGCCAGCCTCTATCGCCATATTGCCACCCTGCTGGCCTGCGGGTTCCTGGAAGAGATCGACACCGGCAACCGTTACGTACTGGGCATGCGGTTCATCAAGATTGCGCTGACCGGAAAATCGGACACTCATGTGATCAACGCGGTCTCCGCCGTGCTGCTACGGGTGGTCAAAGACCTGGGAGAAACCGCATTTCTGGCGCGCTACCGAGCTGGGCGCGTTGACCTCATCCATACGCAGGTCCCGACAGATCCTTCTGTTCCCCATATCTACCCCGGGTTGGGCGCGCGTCCGGTTCATGCCTGCTCCTCGGCCAAGGTAATTGCCGCCTTTTTGGCACCGGAGCTCCAGTGTGATCTGATTGAAACGCAACCCACGCGCTTTACCGACAAGACCCGCACCGACCCCGAGCAAATCACCCGCGAATTGCAGCAGGTGCGCCGCCACGGCTATGCAACCTGCGACGGCGAGATCGACGTCGGTATCACCAGCATCGCCGTACCAATCATTATTGATCGTCTCGGCGCGGTTTTTTCCATGGGCGTGGTCGGGCCATCTGCCCGCATCACTCCGGCCATTCACCCCCGCATTCTGCCAATTTTGTCGAAAGAAGCCTTTCACGCCGCTGCGGCCATTCAGCATTGCTCGGTCGTTGAGGCGGAAACCACAAATGCCATGTCACTGGCTGCAGCAAAGGAAAGGTCGAACCAACAACACTGAATTTATTGAAGGGAGAAAGAACATGAACAGAAGAGAATTCGGCGGGCTGACCGCTGCTGCTGCACTGGCCATGGCCGGTCCGTTTCGCGCCTTTGCAGACGAGACCTGCCAATCCCCCTATATGCCCAAGATTACGGGCCAAGAAGAATTTGTGTACGTCTGGACCCTCGGTGTCGAGGGGATGGGCGACGAGCAGGACAAGATGGTAACCGTCGACCTCCGCCCTGGCTCATCCACGCGCGGAGAGGTCATCCACAGCCTCTCTGTAGGGGGCCGAAACGAGGCCCATCATGGCGGCTTCTCCGCAGATCGTCGGTATTTCTGGACCGGCGGGCTTGATACCAATCGCATCTTCATCTTTGACATTCACAGCGACCCGGCGGCCCCCAAGCTGCACAAGGTGATTGAAACCTTCGTCACCGATTCCGGCGGTGTGGTTGGTCCCCACACGTTTTTTGCCCTGCCCGGCAGCATGATGATCACCGGGCTCAGCAATCAGGACGATCACGGCGGTCGCACGGCGCTGGTCGAATATAACGATGATGGAGATTACGTCGCCACCTACTGGATGCCCACCGCAAATGACATGCAGGGTGCCGTTGCGGTGGATGGCGCGGTTGCCGATGGCTACGGCTACGATATCCGCGCGCTGATCCGCAAGAATGTCATGCTTACCTCCTCCTTCACGGGCTGGTCCAACTACATGATGGATTTTGGCCAGATGTTGCAGGATCCCGAAGCGATGAAACGCTTTGGAAACACGATGGTGCTGTGGGATCTGCACACCCGCCAGCCCCGCAAGGTGTTCAATGTGCCAGGCGCACCGTTGGAAGTGCGCTTTCCCTGGGGTCCGAATGCCAATTATGCCTTCTCCACCACCGCGCTCACCTCGCAGCTGTGGCTGATCTACGAAGACGATGATGGCGAATGGCAGGCCAAATCGGTCGCGGATATCGGCAACCCGGAGGACATCCCCCTGCCCGTCGATATCTCCATCGCTGCGGATGATCAGACGCTCTGGGTCAATTCCTTCATGGATGGCAAAACCCGCCTATTTGACATCTCGGACCCGCATAACCCGTCGCAAATCTACGAGAAGACCATCGACCGGCAGGTCAATATGGTCAGCCAGAGCTGGGATGGCAAACGGGTCTATTTCTCGTCGTCGCTGCTCGCCAACTGGGACAAGATGGGCGAGGATGATGTGCAGTATCTGCGCGCCTATACATGGGACGGCACAGATCTGGTCGAAGATTTCAATATCGACTTCTATGCCGCTGGATTGGGCCGCGCTCACATCATGCGCTTTGGCAGCTCTGCGCTTTACTCAGCCTGACTGCCAGTTCCCGGGGCGGCCAGCTGCCGCTCCGGTCTCCCCTTGCGGACCTAAACTTGCCGGAGGATCTCCATGCGCAAGACAACACTCGCTGTTTCCATTACCGCCGCTGCGGCCTTGCTGACGGGCGTTGTCGCCCTGGCCGACACCTGGCGTCCCTCAGATCTGCTCGCACGGTTGACACCTGCTGCGCTGCGGACCGCCACCACTCCCTTTTCCGATATCTTCCCGAGCGATCCCGCCTTCCAGTTCAGCCCACCGGAACCGGGATCCTATAGGCTGAACCGGCTGAAGCCCGCACCCGATGGCGCGGTTCTGACCACAAACGGAATACAAACCCGCCTGCACCAGCTGTTCGACGAGAAAATCACCCTCGTCAGCTTTGTCTATCTTACCTGTGGCGATGTGGACGGCTGCCCGCTGGCCTTCTCGACGCTTTATGACATTCATGATGGCAGCGCCCAGCTGCCCGGACTGCGCCAGAAGGTGCAGCTGATGACCATCAGCTTTGACCCCGAGCGCGACACGGTAGAGGCGATCGCCGCTTTTGCCCACCCGGTCAGCAGCGACCCCGCCAGCGCGCAGAAACTGGACTGGCACGTCCTGACCACCGCTGACGCGGAGGCGCTGCGCCCCTTGCTGGATGGATTTGGCCAGGTGGTTGATCGCGGATCCTCGGATGATCAGATCAATCACCTGCTGCGGATGTATCTGGTCGACACCCAAGGCATGATCCGCAACGTCTATGGTCTTGGCCTGATCGACCCGCGCCTTTTGATGACCGACGTGGAGACCCTACTGCTGGCGGAGGCCGCAGAGTGACCCGCCGCCCGCCTGCCTTGCTGCGCCAACGTCTTGCACCATGTGCTGCGCTTCTGGCTCTGCTCTGGACCGTCCCGGCATCGACTGCGGCACCGCTACAGATCTCGGCGGAAACCTGTGAACGCTCGCCCGATAATTGGGCTGAAGCTGCGTCAAGACGTAGCCGGACGCCGCAGCTCGGCCTACCGCCATTGCAACATCCGGCCGACAACCCGCCCACAGCAGCACGCATTGCGCTTGGCCGACGGATCTTTTTTGATCGCGCCTTGTCGATCAACAACACCATGTCCTGCGCCATGTGCCATGTGCCGGAACAGGGATTTGCCAATTGGGAGCTGGCGACCTCCATCGGCGTCGAGGGCCGCAGCGTGAAGCGCAATGCTCCCAGCCTGATCAATGTCGGCCTGCTGCGGCCCCTGTTCCATGATGGGCGCGACCCTACACTGGAAACCCAGTTCATCGGACCGCTCACCGCCCGTAACGAGATGGCAAACCCATCGGTGGGCCACGTGGTTGCCTATCTTCAGGAGCAGGCTGACTATGACCGATTGTTTCGCGAGGCATTTGGTGCCTCCGCGTCTCTGGATCGCATAGGTATGGCGCTCGCGGCCTACCAGCGCGCGTTGACGCTGGGCAACAGCTCGTTCGATCGGTGGTTTTATGGCGGCGACAGCGCTGCTGTTTCTTCGGCCGCCAAACGTGGTTTTGACGTCTTTCGTGGCAAGGCAGGCTGCGTCTCCTGCCACAGCATCGGACCAGATGACGCGCTCTTCACCGATCAGCAGTTCCACGACACAGGCTACGGGCAGATGCGCGAACTGGCGCGACAGAACCCGCCCGAAACCCTGCCGGTTCAGGTCGCTCCCGGCGTGATCCATCAGATCGACTACGCGCTGGTTCGCGCCGTCAGCGGTCCGCGGGAGGCCGATTTGGGGCGCTACGAAGTCACCGAGGATCCACGCGACCGATGGCGTTTCCGCACGCCGACGCTGCGCAATCTCGCCGTCTCGCCGCCCTATATGCACGACGGCGGGTTCGGCACCCTTGCTGAGGTGATCGACTTCTACAATGGTGGCGGTGCCAATCTGCCCGGTCAGGATCCGCGCATTCGACCGCTCCGTCTGACCGATGGCGAACAGCGAGACCTGCTGAGCTTCCTCGAGACGCTCACCTCTTCGGGACTGGACTGCCTCGTCGCGGAGGCACGCCAGCGATAGGCGCCGAACAGCCCGCGAAACCGGTCGGGCGTCCTGAAATCGCCCAAACTCCATGATCAATAGCCGAAACAGACCTGACGAGGTCGCGTCTCACTCTAGGTGGTAGCCGCTAAACTCCTTCACAGTAGAAACCGCCAGCAAGGTCTTCATCTGTGCGACCGACGGGATGTCCGACAACCGGTTGCGATAGAGGTTTTCATAGGTTTCCGTATTGCGCGCCGCGACGCGTATCAGATAGTCGAACTCGCCCGAAATCAGGTGGCATTCCAACACTTCGGGCATATGGGCAATGGTGTTCTCAAAGGCCTGGATATGCTCGCGCTGCTGACCGACCAGCTTGATCTCGATAAAGATCTGAAGCTCCAGACCAATCTTCTTGCGATCCAGCCGCGCGGCATAGCCTTCGATCATACCGCTGGCTTCCATCAACTTGACACGACGGTGACATGCGGACAAAGACAGCCCTACTTTCTCCGAGAGGCGCGCCATTGATATCTGACCATCCTGCTGTAGGGCGGAAAGAATACGAGAATCCAGCATGTCCATCGGAAATTTTCCCAATACTTAATCGTTATCCGCACATTTTTCCGAAATTTTCCGAATAGGCAAGGAAATCGAGAACCTTTCCTATCAACAACGTCATAAAATTGAGACACTTCGTCACAGGGATGACGTAACCAAGGGAGGGGCAGATGGCCTCAAAAATCGTAGTTGGCTACGACGGCAGCACGAGCGCGCGGAGTGCGCTCAACTTTGCGCTGGGTGTAGCAAAGGCACAGGGCGGCAGCATTGTAGTCGCGCATGTGCTGGAATGGTCACCATATTCTTTTCTATCCGCAGCCGAGCTGGCAGAGCGCCACAAGCGCCGCACCGAAGAGCTTGAACGCGCCGAGACCGCGCTGATCCAGCCCCTGCTCAAGGATCTTGAGACCAGCGGTGTCGAGGTCACGGCCACCGTGAAATACGGCAATATCGCCGAGGTTCTCGTGTCCATCGCGAAGTCCGAAGGGGCCAATCACGTGGTTATCGGGCGCACCGGCCATTCCGCATTGTCATCGCGGCTGTTTGGTTCGGTCGCAGGCAGTCTGGCGCAGGCCGCGCCGGTTCCGGTCACCATTGTCCCATAACTGATCGACAGGGGTCATCATGAACAGTTTTTCCAAAGCGGCCGCACTGGCCGTCCCCGGCGCCCTAGTGCTGTCGGGTCCGCTAATGGCACAGAGCATCGACCAGAAGGTCAACGATCTCTTTGCCAGTTCCACGGGCTGGTTTGTCAATTTCATCTTCAGCCCATTTCCGGGCACCAGCTTCCCGTGGATCGTGGCATGGCTGGTAATTGCAGCGACGATTTTCACCATCTATTTTGGCCTGATCCAGTTCCGCGCCTTCCCGCACTCGATCTCGCTGGTGAAGGGCGACTACTCCGACCCGAATGATGCAGGCGAGGTCAGCCATTTCCAGGCTCTGGCCACCGCGCTTTCCGGCACCGTTGGCCTTGGCAATATCGCAGGCGTCGCGGTTGCGGTTGGCATCGGTGGTCCTGGCGCAACCTTCTGGATGATCCTCGCGGGTCTGATGGGGATGGCGTCGAAATTCACCGAATGTACGCTCGGTGTGAAATACCGCAACGAATACCCTGACGGCACAGTTTCCGGCGGCCCGATGTACTACATGACCAAGGGCTTTGCTGCGCGTGGCCTGCCCGGGGGCAAGTTCATGGCGGTCCTGTTCTCGATCTTCTGCATTCTGGGCGCCCTTGGTGGCGGCAATATGTTCCAGGCCAACCAGGCCCATGCCCAGCTGACCAATGTTCTGGGCGACTATCCGGGCTGGGTCACCGGCGTTATCTTCGCTGGTGTCGTCTTTGCCGTGATCATTGGTGGCCTGAAGTCGATCGCCAAAGTCACCGAAAAAGTGGTGCCGTTCATGGGCGTGCTCTATGTGCTGACCGCGCTGGTGATCATCCTGATGAACTTTGACAAAATCGGCTGGGCCTTTGGCCAGATCTTCGACGGTGCCTTTACCGGTCTTGGCGTTGCGGGCGGCATGGTTGGCGCACTGATCCAGGGCTTCAAACGCGCGGCCTTCTCCAACGAAGCGGGCGTTGGCTCCGCGGCAATTGCCCACTCCGCCGTGCGGACCAAGGAGCCGATCACCGAAGGTTTCGTCTCGCTCTTGGAGCCGTTCATCGACACCGTGGTGATCTGCACCATGACCGCCTTGGTGATCATCATCACCGGCCAGCTGGTCAGCAACCCTGAAACCGGTCTCTACGTGCTGAACGAGGCAGGAAGCGCGATCCAGACCGTGGATGGCAATTCCGGCGTGGCTCTGACATCTGCGGCCTTCTCGTCGGCATTTGGCTGGTTCAAGTATATTCTGGCCATCGCGGTGATCCTGTTTGCCTTCTCCACCATGATCAGCTGGTCCTACTACGGCCTCAAAGCCTGGACCTTCCTGTTCGGTGAGGGCAAGACCACTGAACTGGTCTTCAAGGTGATCTTCTGCCTGTTTGTCATCATTGGCGCCGCGGCCAGCCTGGGTCCGGTCATCGACTTCTCCGATGCGGCAATCTTTGCCATGGCCGTGGTGAACATCGTCGCGCTCTACTTCCTGATGCCAATCGTCAAGGGCGAGCTGAACAGCTACATGGCACGCCTCAAGACCGGTGAAATCAAGAAGTTCCAGTAACAAAGCAGCAACCCGGCCGCCGATGGTGGCCGGGTTATTTGGCTGATCCGTCGCCGCGATTGTGCCGACCTGCGGACAGCAACACCCGCGCCTCATGGCTGCGCAAGGACCGCCGCGCCGTCGGAAAGGCCTGCCCCATACTCTCCAGCTCCGGGAACAGTTGGCAAAGCTCTGACCGCTGGGCCATATCCATCCCCGCCAGTGTCAGGTCACCGGGCTGAAAACTCTCGCTCCAGGCTCCATCGGCGCAGATGATTTCGTGCTGATCGAAGAGCAGATGAATATAGGTCACATCCAGTGTTCGCGCCCGGCGGATATCGCGATCGTTGATCAGATGCACAGCCGCCACCAGCACCTCGTTTGAGCCGAACAGCAGTTCGGCACGGCTTCCCGTCAGCAGCATCCTGTGTTGCGGTGACACCATCATATCCCGGTTCGGCACAAGCTCGGCCCCCTCCCGGCCGAGCGCCCCGGCCTCAATCAGGATCGGTTGGAACTGAGGGCGGCGCGCCAACTCTGCCGTTGTAACCACCCGTCGCGCGGTCCAGCGCAGGGTTTGCAACCCGCTGTCGCGCGTCAGTACGCGATCACCAATCTCCAGATCCTCGACCGGAACCGCACCCTGCGGTGTCAGGACAAGGCTGCCCGGCGTAAAACAGGGAATGACCTCCTCGATGTTATAGAAGATCAACGTTCCAACGGTGTCATTGTTGTTGTTCGTGACCTCGACCCGGCCGTCCTCGCGGTCAGCGCTGGTATAGATGATCCGGGTGTTTCCAAGCGCGCGCAGCTCGCTGATATCAAGCCGGTCGTAATCATCACCACCTTCGCCACCATCGACGATATCCCCGGCCCCGCCGATCAACAGATCCCGGTCATCCTCGCCGTATAGGCTGTCCGCACCCGCACCGCCGATCAGCGTATCAGCGCCGCTTCCGCCTTCGATTATGTCATCTTCGCTGCCGCCATCCAGCGAATCGCCGCCTGCGCCGCCACTCAGCTGGTCATAGCCCTCGCCGCCCAGCAACGTGTCGTTGCCGACGCCGCTGTTCATCACGTCGTCGCCACGGCCACCTTCGCCATAAAAGGATGACCCGGCGGTGCTCCCATCGAGATAGTCATTGCCATCGTCGAGGAAGATGCGGTCGGAATCTTCATAGACACCGATAAAGGCGAGGTCGTCGCCATCGCCGCCATGGATCTCATCATTGCCCTGGCTGCCCGCCAGAATGTCATTGCCAGCCCCGCCCCAGACGGTGTCGGTTCCCATGCTGCCGATCAGCGTGTCATTGCCGTCTTCACCATAAATCAGGTCATCCTGATCGCGGCCAAAGACATGGTCGTCCCCTTCACCAGCATAGATCAGATCGTTGCCATAGAGCCCTTCGAGCTGGTCATTGCCAGCCCCGCCATAGATCGTGTCATCGCCATAGCCTGCGGTGATCGTATCGTTGCCATCGCCGCCCGACAGCAGATCGTTATCGTCGCCGCTGCTAAGCGAGTCATGCCCGATACCACCTTCCAGCGTGTCGCGCCCGGCGCCGCCCTCCAGCGTGTCGCTACCGATGCCACCTTGCAGCAGATCATCACCAGCGCCGCCCTGTAGCAGATCGTTCCCATCGCCGCCAAACAGGGTGTCCGACCCGATACCCCCTTCGACCGAGTCATCGCCGGCGCCTGCATCGACCCGATCATCCCCCTCACCTGCGATAACCGTATCATTGCCGCCGCCGGCCTCGATCACATCATCCTGGGAGCCATCAGCCGCGTCGGCGCTGTCGACCCGATCGCCTTCGGGATCGCCCAGATAGTTGACGTCGATGCGCTCGCCGGACTCGGTGCCTTCGACGATGTAATCCAAGGCCGGCGGGATCGTGAACGTCAGATCGGACAGTCCCGCTCCGCCGGAAACAGGTGCGTCCCCCCCATTGTCAAAGATCACATCCAGCTGCGAAACGGGGCCGTCGATTGCAATACCGATATCGGCGGCTGTGCTGCCCTCAGCCTCGATCGAGACCGTACCATCGGCGTTGACCGTGACCTGATGGTGGGTAACCCCGGTCAACCCGGCAATGATCTGCGATGCGGGGATCAACACACCGCTTGCGTCCAGCACCCGAAGCGTAAACTTATCGTCATTCGAACTGCCGTTCGAATTCACATGCTGAAGATCAAACCGTAAATTTGTGACAGGATTGGAGAACCCGTAACTTGCGGTGATGGGATCGCTGACGCCAAAGGCACCGAAATCGGAAACCGCGTAGCCATCCTGCGAACTGTCCCAGCTGTCCGCTGTGAACGTGCCTGTCACAACCGTGGTATTGCCGCCTTCACTCAGTGAGGTAGACCCACTTTGCGCGGTGCCGTTGATGCCGGTCAACCAGATCGCATTGTCAAGAATGGCCATGTCTCGCGTCTACCTTGTACCTAACAATTAACTCCGCTCCAGCAACAGCAGCGGACACCCCGCGCCGATACAGCCGGCGCCCCCGATGACGCGCCCGCGCCCAGATCCCACAGGCGGCGCGCTGTTCGGGTCCAGGGAAAAACACATCCAACGGCCAAGATTTACCCGGCAAACACGTCCAACACAGGACCGCTCTGGGACCGGTGCTGGCCCATTTTGCGGTCAGAATATGGCGAAACGCCGGACCGGTGCCGCTGCGATGGTCCGCGCGACAGGGCTACGGCTAGAGTTTTCAATGCAAAATCAATAGCAGCGGCGGCCAAAACCTGACTAAACTGCGTTCATGCAGCGCGCAGATGGTCGCGACGTCTGCTCAATGAAAATGACTTCGTTAACAGGGACAAACAACATGCTTCAGGAATTCAGAGATTTCATTGCCAAGGGCAATGTGATGGACATGGCCGTCGGCATCATCATCGGCGCCGCCTTTACCGCGATCGTCAGCAGCATGGTCAACGACCTGATCAACCCCATCATCGGATTGTTCACTGGCGGGATCGATTTCACCAACTCCTACCTGGTCCTTGCGGGCAACGTCCCTGAAGGTGCCAGCCTGGAGGCCGCACGTGAGGCAGGCGCCGCTGTGTTTGCTCACGGTGCCTTTGTGATGGCAGTGATCAACTTTCTGATCATCGCATTCGTGGTGTTCATGCTGGTGCGCTACGTCAACAAGGTCAAAGACGCCGCTTTCCGCAAGCAGGAAGCCATGCCCGCCGAGGAAGCCCCCGCCGGCCCCACAGAGCTGGATGTCCTGTTGGAAATCCGCGACTCCCTGAAACGGTAAGCAGACACAGACGATCCGCAGGTGGCATCCTGCGGCCGGTCGGACTAAGGCCACATCTCGGGCACCGGCGACCTCGCGTTGCCGGTGATCGGGCATTCCTTTGAGACAATGGCAGGGACCAGACAACGACATGGAAGAATGGATCGAACAATTGGGCGCGCTCTGGCCCTTGCTAATCAGTACGGCCAAGGCGCTGGTTGTGCTGGTGCTTGGCTGGATAACCGCCGGTATCATCAGCAGCACCGTGCGCCGTCGCATCAACGCTACGCCACATCTGGATCAAACACTCGGTAATTTTGCCGCCAGTGCCGTCCGCTGGATATTGCTGGCCATCGTGCTGGTCGCCGTGCTTGGCATCTTTGGGATAGAGGCCACCAGCCTGGTCGCCATGCTCGGCGCTGCGACCCTGGCGATTGGCCTTGCTCTCCAGGGAACGCTGAGCGATCTGGCTGCGGGCGTCATGCTGGTTCTATTTCGCCCCTACAAGCTCGGCCAGTATGTCGATATCGGCGGCACCTCCGGCACCGTGGTTGACCTGAACCTCTTCGTGACCGAACTGGTCACACCGGACAACGTCCAGATCATCATTCCCAACGGTCAGGCCTGGGGTGCAATCATCACCAATTACTCCGCCCATGACACCCGCCGCGTGGATATGGTCTTTGGCATCGACTATGGCGACAGTGCCGATGACGCCAAGGAGATCATCATGGCCCTCGCCGAGACCGATACACGGGTCATGGCGGATCCTGCTCCTTGGGTCCGGGTGACCAATCTTGGCGACAGCTCGGTCGATCTCACCGCACGTCTGTGGTGCAAGGCCGCGGATTATTGGGAGCTGAAGTTCGCAATGACCCAAGCCGTCAAAGAGGCTTTTGACGACAAGGGCATCTCAATCCCCTACCCGCACAGCGTGGAAATCAAGAAAGAGGGCTGATCTCCCGGCAGCCGCCCCGGATCTACGTGCAGGGCGGCTGTCTATGACTTCGAAAGCGTGTTAGCGCGGGATCGCTCTGGTCATCACCAGTGTCGGCTCTTGACGGTAGTTGGCTTCGTGACTGGCGCTGTAGCCCATCTTCTCGGCGACTCGGATCGAGGCTGCGTTGTCAGGATCCAGAAGACAACAGGTTGATCGCCATTGAGTCTCCTCGGCAGCCCATCGGTGTATGCGCTCGACCGCCTCTGTCGCCAGCCCCTTCCCATGTTCCGCTGGCATCAGCCCCCAGCCCGCCTCGGGCACCGAGCCGAGCGGAGGGTCGATATCGCGCTGATAATCAGCAAAGCCGGCGGTGCCGAGATAGCGTCCGTCGTCGCGGCTGGTGATCGCCCAGTAACCGTAACCCAGCACCTGCCAATGTCCGATGTAGCGCAACAGGCGCGTCCAGGTTTCCTCGCGGCTGGCCGGGCGACCGATCGTATGACGGACAACCACCGGATCCATCCACAACGCCGTCAGCGCATCAAAATCCTCCAGCCGGTGCGGGCGCAGCGACAGCCGCTCCGTCGTCAATGTCGGCCCGGTCACGCAGGCAGGCTCCCCTGCAACACGTAGCGCAGGATTTCGACAACCTGCCGCGGTTCTTTCGCGACAGCCAAGGCAGCGGCATGTACCTCTTTCAAGGCATGCTGATGCTCATCCTGGGACAGGACAATCAGCGACTTGCCCAGAGCGGCCGCATAGCCCGCATCAAAGGCCGCGTTCCACTGTTTGTATTTTTCGCCAAAGCGGACCACGACGATATCCGCGTCCGACAAACCCTTGCGGGTGCGAATGGCATTGACCATCGCGCCTTTGTGGTCGTGCCAATACTTGTTCGGCTCACTGCCCAGAATAGCCACACCGCAGTCATCGCTGGCGTCATGATCGGTAACCGGGCTGGCAAAATGCACATCCAGGCCCGCTGCACCATCAATAATCTGGTCCCGCCAATCGGTGTGAATTTCGCCTGAGAGATATACGTTCAAAGTCACGGAATGTCCTTTCCTGCGCGAGCAGCTGACGGTTTCGGCCCGCCCTGCCAGATCCTGTCTGTTGCTGGCCCCGCCAATGTGATGTGCCCTGGCGCCGGGACCATAGCCCGTTCGGCCAACAGGCAGAGTATCCACCAGCTGCAACAATTCGTCCACTGCTTCGCGTCAGCTCAGGAAGCTAGCGCCGCCGTGCCACCAGATAACGGCTCGGTATCGAGATCGGGTAATTGCCGGTCTCGATAATCTCGAACCCGGCTCGCTCCACGGCGGCCTCCAGCTCCGCAATACTTAGCAAAGCCACCGAACTCGGCGCCTTTCCGACCAGACGCATCAATGGGATCAGTACCGAGAACATCCAGTACTTCAGGCTGCCACGCGCCTCGCCCAGACAGGGTGTCTTGGAAATGAACAGCTTCCCGCTCGGCACGCGTTCGGCGACCGACGCAAGTGCGGCATCCACATCCGGAACCAGATGCAGAAGGTTGAAAGCCATCACCACGTCAAACGGTCCGGCTGGCAGCGCGTCGTCACCGCAATGTTCAAAGGTCACGTTGTCCGCCCCGGCCTGCGCGGCCCTGTCGCGACCGATGCGCAGCATTCCCTCCGACAGATCGGTTGCGGTCATCGCCGAAACCGCGTCCGACAGTGCGATCGCGGTGGATCCCGTACCGCAGCCCACTTCCAGCACGTGGTCGCCCGCCTTCAGATAGGCTCTCGTGCGCTCCAACGTGTATTGATAGGCGGCCTCATCCCGGATTTTGGATTTGGCGTATTTGGGGGCAGTCCTGTCCCAGAAGCGCGCATCGGTTGTCATCTCTGTCCTCCTAAGATGGCTACAGGCTACGCATGCAGAAACCTAAGTAAAATTGCCAAAATTTGCAGGTGAGATATACATATTTGTATGGATAAACTCGACTGGAATCATATCCGGGCGTTTCTGGCGACGGCAGAAACCGGCTCCCTCTCCGCCGGTGCGCGCAAGCTGGGGCTGACCCAACCGACCCTGTCCCGACAGGTCGCAGCCCTCGAAGCCGATCTCGGTGTGATGCTGTTTGAACGTCCGGGGCGCCGTCTGGCACTGACTTCCGCAGGGCAGGATCTGCTGGACCACAGCCGCAGGATGGGGGCCGCAGCCGAGGGCCTGTCACTGGCGGCCAGCGCCTCGGCCCAAACCATCGAAGGCACCATTCGGATTACCGCAAGCGACGTCGTGTCGGCCTATGTGCTGCCGCCTGTGCTGCGCCAGATCCGACAGCGCGCGCCGCGGCTGACGATTGATGTCGTGGCCGCCAACGACATCCGGGACCTGATGCGACGCGAAGCGGATATTGCCATCCGCCATGTGCGCCCTGACCAGCCGGAACTGATCGCGCGCCTCGTGCGCGAAGCGCGGGCGCATTTCTACGCCGCCCCGAGCTATCTGGAGCGGCGGGGTCGTCCGGCATCGACCAAGGAGTTGGCAGACCACGATTTTGTCGGTTTTGCCGATGTGGACCGTTCGATTGACTTCCTGGCACCGCTCGGAATCCATCTTGCGCCGGAAAACTTTCGGATCAAGTCCTCCAGCGGTCTTACCGCCTGGGAGCTGGTCAAACAGGGCTTCGGCATCTGCCCGATGATGGAGGATGTGGCCGAGCCCACGCCCGGCATTGAACGGCTACTGCCGCGGCTGGATCCAATCGTATTTCCGATCTGGCTGACCACTCACCGCGAGCTCCACACCAGCCGCCGCATCCGGCTGGTCTTTGACATTCTGGCAGATTTTCTCGCCCAGAACTGAAAACACGCCCTCAACCGGGGCGCGTTTCCAGAATAATACAGGTTTCAGCCAGAGGTCACAGGCGCCGTTATCCGCGCAATGTGCCGCCGGTGGCCTTGGTGACTTTTGTGACAATCTTGTCGCTGACCGCTTCGATATCCTTTTCGGTCAGGGTTTTTTCGGTCGGCTGCAAGCGGACCGTGATGGCCAGAGACTTGTTGCCCTCTCCCAGGCTGCCGCCGATGAACTCGTCAAAAACGCGCACATCATCAATCAGCGCCTTGTCGGCGCCTGCGGCGGCATTGACCAGGGTAAGGGCTTCAACGTCCTCGGCCACGACAAAGGCGAAATCACGCTCGACCGCTTGCAGGTCGCTTTGAACCAGCGCACCACGATTGGCCCCGGTTTTGCGTGGCATCGGAATTTCGTCAGGCCAGATGGTAAAGGCAACAGCGGCCCCCTTGATCCCCATTTCGCTCAGAACCTTCGGGTGCAGTTCGCCAAAGACACCCAGCACTTTCTTCGGACCCAGGCAGATTTTGCCATGCCGCCCCGGATGCCACCAGGGCTCTGCCCCGCGAAGGATCTGGACCTTGGCAGGCGCACCGATTGCGGCCAGAACCGCCTCGATATCTGCCTTGGCGTCAAACGTGTCGACCGCGCGGCTGGTGCCATGCACGTCCTTGGGGCCGGTACGGCCAACCAGAAGGCCGGAAATCAGGTTATGCTGCTCACCCGGTTCACCACCGTGAAAAGCAGGTCCCGCCTCGAAGAGCGCCAGATCCATGAAGCCACGCGCCTGATTGCGTGCGGCAGCCTGCAACAGCCCGGGCAACAGTGCCGGACGCATGTGCGACATCTCGGAGGAGATCGGATTGGCCAGCATGGTCGCATCGTCCCCGCCACCAAACAGCGTTGCAGAGGCCTTGTCGATGAAGGTGTAGCTCACCACCTCGTTATAGCCGAGGCTGGCGCAGGTCCGGCGCGCGATCTGCTGGCGGCGTTGCTCAGGGGTCATCACCGGTGCAGGGACGCCATCTGTCAGGCGCGGCAGCGGCTTGCCTTCCAGTTTCGTGAGCGACGCGATACGCGCCACCTCCTCCACCAGATCAGCCTCCCCCATCACATCCGGGCGCCAGCTCGGAACATGGGCCATATTGCCCTCAAGCCGGAAACCCAGACGGGTCAGGGTCTGGCGCTGCTCTGATTCCGGGATATCCATCCCGACCAGCGACTGGACCCGCTCGGGATCCAGCTTATAGGCGCGCGCGTGATCCGGTACAGCGCCTGCGATCACCACATTCGACGGCTCGCCACCGCAGAGGTCGAGGATCATCCGGGTGGCATGATCGAGACCTTCACGGGTGTATTCGGGGTCGACGCCCCGCTCGAAACGGTAGCGCGCGTCCGAGTTGATTTTCAGCGCCCGGCCAGTGGTCGCGATCTGCACATGGTCCCAGAATGCGCTCTCAAGGAACACATCGGTCGTTTCCTCGGTGCACCCGATGTCGGCCCCGCCCATGATGCCCGCAATGCTCTCCGGGCCATTGTCGTCGGAGATGACCATCTGCCCTTCGGCGAAGGTGTAGTCCTTCTCGTCCAGCGCGGTCAGCGTCTCGCCACCCGCTGCCCGGTGGATGCGCAGATTGCCCGCCACCTTGGCTGCGTCAAAGACATGCAGTGGGCGGTTCTGATCGAAGGTGAAATAATTAGTGATATCAACCAGTGTCGAAATCGGACGCAGACCAATGGCGCTCAACCGGTCCTGTAGCCACTGCGGGCTAGGGCCGTTCTTCACGCCGCGGATCAGGCGACCGGTGAACAGCGGGCAGCCATCCAGCGTATCTGCGTCGATATTGACCTTGATCGGGCTTTCGAATCCGCCGTCGACCGGCTCGATATCAAGCGGCTTCAATGTGCCCAGCCCGCGTGCGGCCAAATCCCGCGCGATCCCCCTAACCCCCAGCGCATCCGGGCGGTTCGGCGTGATGGCGATTTCAATAACAGGATCGACCTTGGCCGGGCTATTCTCGGCCAGCCAATCGACGAAGCGATCGCCGACATTGCCCGAAGGCAGCTCGATGATGCCGTCATGTTCATCCGACAGTTCCAGCTCGCGCTCGGAGGCCATCATGCCAAAGCTCTCGACACCGCGGATCTTGCCCACACCGATGGTGATGTCGAGACCGGGAATATACATGCCCGGTTTGCAAACCACGACGGTGATACCTTCACGGGCATTGGGCGCGCCGCAGATGATCTGCATCTCGCCTTCATCGGTGTCGACCTTGCACACCCGCAGCTTGTCCGCGTCGGGGTGTTTCTCGGCATGTTTCACATAGCCGAGCGTAAAATCCTTCAGCCGGTCCGCAGGGTTCGACACACCTTCGACCTCAAGCCCGAGGTCGGTCAGTGTTTCGGTGATGTCCTCGACGGAGGCCTCAGTGTCGAGGTGGTCTTTCAGCCAAGAAAGAGTGAATTTCATCGGTCCGGTTTCCTATGGCAAGCCATGCATGTTGCAGCAGGCAATGACAAAGATTGCCCCCATGTGCAAGCCTTGGCTCCGCTCTCGGTCTAAGGATAGCTGGGGGTGAGACCCAAAAGCTCATCCAGCTGCCGACCGATCCAACCATGCGGGATGAAATGCCCGCCCGGGTGCAGATCCAGGGTGACATCATGCCCACCGCAGCTCCAGCCGGTGCGCGAAAACGTCAGGAAACTGCGGACCTGCCAATCTCCCTGCGCCTCGCCTCCGCCGGAACAGTCGAACGCCCGCCGCCACAAGGCCACCGGATAGGTCACATCACCCCCCGGCCCCATCGGAAAATCCATCACCGTGTCCGCAAGCCCGTGCACATGCCGAACCTCCTGCGGGGCCTCGGCGCAGGTTTCGGTTTGATCAAGACTGCCCGCCACCGCCAGCAATGCCGCAATCCCCTTGCCGCTCTGGCAGGCGTAACGCCAGGCCATGGCGGATCCGTAGGAATAGCCCGAGACAAAGACCTGTTCGGCATCGACCGGGTAGCGTTTTGCCACATCCGCCAGCACCGCATCGGCAAAGGTCACATCCTCGGTGTCTGCCGTCCAGAAATTCCAGCTCTTGCCACGGCCATTCGGGGTGACCAGCAATACGCCCCGCCGTTTGGCCGAGGCCCCGACCCGATCGGAGCGCAGCGCATGTTTGCCTGTTCGCGACCAGCCATGAAAATGCATCAGCACAGGCAGCGGCGCGACACCGTCCCAGTTATCAGGCTCCATCACGTGATAGCTGCGATCTCCCAGCGCGCAGGCCAGCTCTTCGCCGCAGGGGTCTGCATTTGCCTTCCACGGCCCCATGGCCGCGACAGAGGCGGCACACATGTAAGCGGTTGAGAGCAAGAGGAGAAAACGTGTCATAGAAGGGAGACTACCCGACACCACGCCCCTGCCATTTCACATGTTTGTGGGGCGGTGAACCTAGGCCCCAAACCAAAACGCCCGCCTCAGGTACGAGGCAGGCGTTCAGAAGTCCGTCATCCGGGCCTAGCGGCTCAAACCACCGTGCAGCGTCGGCACGTCGAGACACTGGAAACCGTAGTGGCGCAGCCAGCGTAGGTCGCTGTCGAAGAAAGCGCGCAGATCAGGAATACCGTATTTCAGCATCGCGATCCGGTCGATCCCCATCCCGAACGCAAACCCCTGATAGATGTCCGGGTCGATCCCGCCAGCGGCAATCACCTTGGGGTGCACCATGCCGGAGCCGAGGATTTCAAGCCAGTCGTCACCCTCACCGATTTTCAAGGTGCCATCTTTCCAGGAACAGCGGATATCAACCTCGGCCGAAGGTTCGGTGAAGGGGAAATGCGACGCACGGAAACGCAGATCGACGCTGTCCACCTCAAAGAAGGATTTCACGAATTCTTCCAGCACCCATTTCAGGTTCGCCATGGAGATGTTCTTGTCTAGCGCGAGGCCTTCGACCTGATGGAACATCGGCGTGTGGGTCTGATCGTAATCAGCGCGGTAAACGCCACCCGGACAGATGATGCGCAAAGGCGCACCCATCTTCTCCATCGAGCGGATCTGGACGGGGCTGGTATGGGTGCGAAGCACATGCGGCGGGCGGTTATCGCCCTCGGCACGGTGCATGTAGAACGTGTCCATCTCAGCGCGTGCTGGATGGTGGCCGGGAATATTCAGCGCATCGAAATTGTACCAGTCGGTGTCGATACGCGGACCTTCGGCAACGGAGAAACCCAGCTCGGCAAAGATCGCGGTCAACTCCTCGCTGGCCTGGCTGATCGGATGCAGAGTCCCGCTGCGCGTCGGGCGGGTCGGCAAGGTGACGTCCAGCCATTCGGTCCGCAGGCGCGCATCCAATGCGGCATCGGCCAGCCCGGCCTTCTTGGCGGCGAGTGCGGCGTTGATCTCATCCTTCAGCGCGTTCAGGGCCGGACCCGCAACCTGACGCTCTTCAGGCGTCATCTTGCCCAGCTCACGCATCTTCAGCGCGACTTCGCCCTTTTTCCCAACAGCTGCAACCCGGATGGTCTCCAGCGCGTTTTCATCGGCAGCATCGGCGATCTGCCCGAGATATTTTGCTTTAAGATCGTCCATGACGGTCCCCTGAATAATGCTGCAGCCCTGCTACCACAGCAGAAGCTGAAAGCAAGCTTTTGAACCGGTTCTCTGCCAATCGGGCGGCAATCGCGACAATCCGGCAGCCTCCCCGCCTCCGTCAGACCGTATAGCCTGCCTCTCTAGCAGATCAGCAACAGCAAAAGGGCCGCCCTTTGCAGAGCGGCCCTTTCGGAATTGTCTTGCGCCTAAGCTTAGGCTGCCAGTGCGCTCTGTGCCTGCTTCACGATGGCACCGAATGCTTCGGGCTCGTGTACGGCCAGATCGGCCAGCACTTTGCGGTCCACTTCGATACCGGCCAGGGTCAGGCCGTTGATGAAGCGGGAGTATGTCAGAGCCTCGTCGTGGCTACGCACAGCTGCGTTGATCCGCTGGATCCACAGCGCGCGGAAATTCCGCTTGCGGTTCTTACGGTCGCGGGTTGCGTATTGGTTTGCCTTGTCAACAGCCTGACGCGCGACCTTGAAGGTATTCTTGCGACGGCCATAATAGCCTTTTGCGGCCTTGATGACTTTCTTGTGACGGGCGTGAGTTGTGGTACCACCTTTAACGCGGGACATATCTCAGATCTCCTCTTAGCGGTCGTAGGGCATGAAGCCCTTGACGATCTTTGCGTCGGGTGCCGACAGGGTAGTGGTGCCGCGGGCGTCGCGGATAAACTTGCGGGTCCGCTTGATCATGCCATGGCGCTTGCCGGCCTGACCTGCGAGGACCTTGCCGGTCGCGGTCACTTTGAAGCGCTTCTTGGCGCTCGATTTTGTCTTCATTTTGGGCATTTCCGTCTCCTTCAATGCGGGTTCGGTCTATGCGCGACTCGGCATGCCACACTGGGCCGGCCACGCGAACAGGGCTGCCGTTTACGCAAGCTGGACCATAAGGGCAAGCAGATTCTTCGAGCAGGCGGCCAATCCGCCCTCCTTGAGGTTCAGTCAGCGCGGCCTCGACAGTCAGCGCGCGCCATGACGCTCAGGTAAAGCGGCCAATCACCCGGAAAATGGCTTTCGGGATATCGTCGATCTGATACCCGCCGGATTTGGTACTGAACGCATATAGGAGCAGACCCACCGCCACGACAAGAAAAACCGCCGACACCCTGGGGGTGCGGCGGTCGGTAGCGGCAGACAACAGCGCGGGTATTGCCAGAAAAGCCAGCAACAACCCAAGCACCAGTGCCAGATCCGTATCCATGCTGCGCGTCCTCGCAGAAGACTAAGACGCGTTCAGGTTACTCCGGGTCGGTGCTGTAGATCAAACGTTCATCGCAGGGTGCCACACGCAGGATGTTGGTGGTGCCCGGAACGTTGAACGGCACACCGGCCGTCACGACGATCTGATCGGTTTCCCCGGCGAACCCGCCGGAACGGGCGGCGCGCGCGGCACCGACCACAGCGCCTTTGAAGCGTTCCTGATCCGGCGTCACCACACAGTTGCAGCCCCAGCTCAGCGCCAGACGGCGGGCCGTCCGGTTCAGCGGCGTCAGCGCAATGATCGGCACGCCCGGACGCTCCCGTGCGGTCAGCAGCGCGGTGGTGCCGCTTTGGGTATAGCAGCAGATCGCCTTGATCTCGGTCTTCTCGGCGATTTCACGCGCGGCAGCGACAATGGCGTCGGCGACGGTATCGCCCTTGGCCGAGCGGGAAGAGGCAATGATCTGGCTATAGGTCGGATCCACCTCTACCTCGGTGGCGACATTGTCCATCGTCTTCACCGCTTCGATCGGGTACTGGCCTGCCGCGGATTCAGCGGAGAGCATGATTGCATCCGCCCCCTCGTAGATCGCGGTCGCCACATCGGAGACTTCGGCGCGGGTCGGCATCGGGCTTTCGATCATGCTTTCCAGCATCTGGGTGGCCACGATCACCGGTTTGGCAGCTGCACGGCAGCGACGCACCAGACGTTTCTGGATCGGCGGCACTGCAGCAACCGGCAGTTCAACACCCAGATCGCCGCGCGCAACCATGATCCCGTCGGAGGCATCTAGGATTTCATCGAAATTGTCGACCGCAGCCGGTTTTTCGATTTTCGACAGCACAGCCGCGCGACCATCCGCAAGACCACGTGCCTCGTAGACGTCCTTGGCGCGCTGAACAAAGGACAGCGCCAGCCAATCGACGCCCAGCCCGCAGACAAATTCCAGATCGCCGCGATCTTTCTCCGACAGGGCCGCCAGCGGCAGCACCACATCGGGAACATTCACCCCCTTGCGGTTGGAGATTGTCCCACCTGTGGTGACGGTACAATTGGCGAAGTCGTTGCCGCAGGTCTCCACCTTCAGGCGAATCTTGCCATCGTTGACCAGCAGATGGGCACCGGGCTGCAGGGCTTCGAAAATCTCGGGGTGGGGAAGACAGACGCGATTCACGTCACCCTCTGCCTTGTCCAGATCCAGCCGGAAGGACGCACCTTCGACCAGCTCCTCCGAACCATTGGCAAAGACGCCGACACGCAGCTTCGGCCCCTGAAGGTCGGCGAGGATGGCAATCGAGCTGTCCAGATCGGCCTCGACCTTGCGAATAATCGCATGTTTGGCGGCGATCTCTTCGTGGCTGCCGTGCGACATGTTCAGACGGAACACATCTGCACCCGCCTCATGCAGGGCACGGATGGTCTCATAGGTTTCGGATGCCGGCCCAAGGGTGGCAACAATCTTTACATTGCGCGATCTTCTCATGGGGTCATCCTCTTCATCGGCTGGAACGGTGTTATCGCAAACATTGCTGCGGCGCTTATCGCCTAATTCCCATTTTGCCGCAACTCCCCTAAAGCTTCATCATCAAATGGCGACGGACAGATGACATATTCACCATTCTTCTTGCATGGGGCCGGGCGCCCTGCCCGCTGGGTGATCTGCTGCGATCACGCCACCAATCATGTCCCCCCCTTTGTGAACAACGGCGAACTTGGCCTGCCGCGCGCGGACATGGAGCGCCACATTGCCTATGATATCGGCGCCTATGGGGTGGCACAGCAGTTGGGGCAGCTTCTGGATGCGCCGGTCATCGCCTCCAATTTCTCGCGACTGGTGATTGATCCAAACCGTGGCCCGGATGATCCAACCCTGCTTATGAAACTCTACGACGGGACCATCATTCCCGGCAACCGCCACGCCGATGCGGCCGAGCGAACGGCGCGGATGGCGGCCTGCTACCACCCCTATCATGATGCCCTGGCCGAGCTGCTGATGCGGCCCGACGCAATTCTGGTGTCCATCCACTCCTTCACCCGCCAGCTGCGCGGACGTCCGCCACGGCCCTGGCACATCGGAATCCTGTCACCTGACAACGAGCCCCTGTCGCCCCATATCGTCACCGAGATGAAGGCGCAGCCGGACCTCTGCGTCGGCGTGAATGCGCCCTACACAGGCTATCTGCCCGGCGATACGCTGGATCGACATGGTACCGCCCATGCGCGCCCAAACACGCTGATCGAACTGCGCAACGATCTGATTGCCAGTGCAGCCGAGCAGCAGGACTGGGCCGAACGTCTGGCCAATGTACTGCCCTGCGCCTTGGACAAATCAGGTCTCTGACACCCGATAGGGCGCGACCACCGGTGCGAGTTGCCCCGCCCGGGTGCAACTGCTAGTCACGCAGATAGTGTCATGGAAGGAGCCCGACATGGACAAGCAGACCCAGATCGAACTAGAGGCGGCCGCCTTCCGCCGGTTGCGCCAGCACCTGATGGAAGACCGCACCGATGTGCAGAACATCGACATGATGAATCTCGCAGGGTTCTGCCGCAATTGCCTGTCGCGCTGGTATCAGGAAGCCGCCAATGAACGCGGCATCGAGATGGGAAAAGCCGAGGCACGTGAAAGCTTCTACGGCATGACCATGGATGAATGGAAAGCCAACTATCAGACCGAGGCCTCTGTCGAGAAACAGGCCGCTTTTGAGACCGCATTTCAAGAGAATGTAGGAAAAGAGCCCTCCTGACGGTCCAGCGCCGCCACCACGGACCGCGAGGTTGCTGCCGCGTGAAGCGACCTGATGAAGGCCCCGTCAGGGGCCTTTTTTGCGTCACTGCGCCCCTGACACATAGGCGATCATAGCCGATTGGTCGTCGGCTGGTCAGATCACGCCGATTTCCGCAAGCGCCTGCGACAGCTCAGGCGGCAACGGCTTTTCCGCCACACGCCCTTGTCGCAGATCCGGCGGCGTGTCCTCCGGCTTCAGATAGCGCCACCCCTGAAAAGCCCGCCGCGTTGCGACCTGTGTACGGTGGATTTCCGGCTCCAGAACAATTGCACAGCGGCGGATTCCGTCGCCACCGATCACCTCGTCCAGCCGCAGAATGCGTTGACGACACTGGATTTGTCCCTTGATCACCCAATAGATCGACCCGCCATTGAGGATCTCCGCTTCGCGCTTGGGCCACATCCGCGTAACATGGCGCGGCAATCCCTCCGGCAACTGCTTGCGGTACTCCGCCTGCCAGGCTGCCAGCCCGTCAACAGTTTCAGTCCCAACGGAAAGTTTCACGAGGTTGATATAGTTATCCACAAGATACCCACAGAGTCGTCCAGATGATCAACTCTATATTGTAGGTCAGACTGGCAGATCGACAAGGTGTTGTGGTACGATGATGATAAATTTACGCCTCCGCGCGATTTCTGCGTTGAGGATATCGGCGCGGCTGGTGTAGTCAGGCCGCCACCTTGCCACGACCGACCATAGGGATTCGCCATATGAGCCGCTTTGCCGCCCCGATTGCCGAACAGATCTGGGACATGAAATACCGTTTCAAACAGGCCGATGGCACCCCCATCGACCAGACCGTCGAAGACAGCTGGCGCCGCATCGCCCGCGACCTGGCACGGGCTGAGACCGATCCCAAGATGTGGGAGGACAAATTCTACGGCGCGCTTGAGGACTTCCAGTATCTGCCCGCTGGTCGGATCACCGCCGGTGCCGGCACCGCGCGGCAGGTGACCCTGTTCAACTGCTTCGTGATGGGCACCGTCCCCGACAGCATGGCTGGCATCTTCGACATGCTGAAAGAGGCCGCGCTGACCATGCAGCAGGGCGGTGGCATCGGCTATGACTTCTCCACCATCCGTCCGCGCGGCGCCGATGTGAAAGGTGTTGCCGCAGACGCCTCTGGCCCGCTCAGCTTCATGGATGTCTGGGACGCCATGTGCCGAACCATCATGTCCGCAGGCTCGCGCCGGGGCGCGATGATGGCGACCATGCGCTGCGACCATCCCGATATCGAGGCCTTCATCACCGCGAAATCCGATCCCGCCCGCCTGCGCATGTTCAACATGTCCGTGCTGGTCACCGACCCCTTCATGGAAGCGGTAAAGGCAGATGGATCCTGGGATCTGGTTTTTGGTGACAAGGTTTATCACACCGTCCAGGCGCGGGACCTGTGGAACAAGATCATGCAGGCGACCTATGATTACGCCGAACCCGGTGTGATCTTCATCGACCGCATCAACAAGGCCAACAACCTGTCCTACGTGGAACAGATCGCGGCCACCAACCCCTGCGGCGAACAGCCCCTGCCCCCCTATGGCGCCTGCCTGCTTGGCTCGATCAATCTGGCGCGCCTGGTCAAGAACCCCTTCGAGAAAGACTCCGAACTGGATCCGCAGGCCCTGAAAGAGCTGGTCGCCACCGCGGTGCGGATGATGGACAACGTTGTAGACGTGTCGAAATTCCCCTTGGAGGCCCAGGCACAGGAGGCCCAGAACAAGCGCCGCATCGGTCTTGGTGTAACAGGCCTTGCCGACGCACTGCTGATGCTGGGGCTGCGCTATGGCTCGGACGAAGCCGCGCGTCAGACCGAGGATTGGCTGCACGCGATCGCCCGCGCGGCCTATCTGGCCTCGGTGGATCTGGCCAAGGAGAAAGGCGCCTTCCCGCTGTTCGATGCGGACGCCTACCTGGCGTCGGGCACCATGATGAATATGGACGAGGATGTGCGCGACGCAATCCGCGAACACGGTATCCGCAACGCGCTGCTGACCTCCATCGCACCGACCGGCACCATCTCGCTTTATGCGGGCAACGTGTCCTCGGGGATCGAACCCGTCTTTGCCTATGCCTATACCCGCAAGGTCCTGCAAAAGGACGGCAGCCGCACTGAAGAGGAAGTCGTGGATTACGCCGTGCAGATGTGGCGCGACAAGTTCGGCGACAAGGAGCTGCCCGACTATTTCGTCAACGCCCAGACCCTGCCCCCCTCCGACCACGTCAAGATGCAGGCGGCGGCGCAGAAATGGATCGACTCGTCGATCTCCAAGACCATTAACTGTCCCGAAGACATTTCCTTTGATGAGTTCAAGGACGTCTACATGCAGGCCTGGGACCTCGGTTGCAAAGGCTGCACCACCTATCGCCCCAATGACGTAACCGGCTCAGTCCTGACCGTCAGCGAAAGCTCCGACAAGGCGCCGGGCGAAAGCGCCGATGCACCGCATCAAAGCGATATGGGCGAGAATGGCGCCGAAGTGGTCTATATGTCAGAGCCGCTGGACCGCCCGCAGTCTCTGGAAGGCCACACCTACAAGCTGAAGTGGCCGGATTCCGAGCACGCCATTTACCTCACCATCAACGACATCATCATCAACGGCCACCGCCGCCCGTTTGAGGTCTTCATCAACTCCAAGAACATGGAGCATTACGCCTGGACCCTGGCGCTGACCCGGATGATCTCGGCCGTGTTCCGCCGTGGCGGCGATGTGTCCTTTGTCGTCGAGGAGCTGAAAGCGGTCTTCGATCCGCGGGGCGGCGCCTGGGTGCAAGGCAAATACATCCCCTCCATTCTGGCGGCGATCGGCGGCGTGATTGAAACCCATATGGTGGCAACGGGCTTCCTCGAAGGTGAAGGCATGGGGCTGAAATCAGATCCGCAAGCGGAAGTGGTTTCCCTCAATGCTCCACGCGGCAAACCCTGCCCCAGCTGCGGCCAATACGATCTGCAGATGGTGGAAGGCTGCATGACCTGCCGCAGCTGCGGCCACAGCAAATGCGGGTAACCTGCGGCACCTGATGTCTCGACAGTCGGACGCAGCATGACCTGCGCATTCAGAGGCGCTTCCTAGCCTTCTGATGCACAGCAAATAGACCACCGGGAGCCCCGCTCTCGGTGGTTTTCTATTAGGCATACTTTCTGCAAAACACCGACTTTGTTGGAGGTTTCTTTCAGGAAAAGCAGCCTGCCTTCAACGTGGGGTTCGCCATCGGCTCCCGGGAAGAGGGAAAAAACTCGCTAGCTGCGCATCCGTCAGCTAGAAGAGATCAGACATGGTCAACACTCAGTTTTCGAACCGTGAGTCACGCATCCTGTCAGAAACCAATCGGCCTCCCCCTCGGTGAAACGATCGAGCCTGTGAGCGATTTCCTGTCAAGCCCCTGGAATACCGAAGAAAAGCGATGGCTCTTGGGACAAGAACCATCTTCAACGCGACCATCAAATCACCATGGGCCTACGACAGATAGACCGTTTGCCGCAGGGCGCAAGCTGCTGAGAGTTTTGGATTTTTGGATATCTTCACATCAAAATGTGAAATGGTGCGGTCGAGAGGCACGTTATATATGTTTTAATTCAATTACTTAGATCAACCCGCGCGTAAGTAATGCGGATTGCGGAGCAAGTTACGTCGATCTCACCTGCAACAAGAAACAAGCCAACAACACCTCTAGCGCTACCTTTTTTGCTTTCTCCGCTCCCAAGACGCATCATCAGTCCAGCCAATGCGTATGTCTTCAATCTGCCCCAGGCGCCCGCAAACTGTACATCGCGCGCGGGCACAAACAGGGGCAGGATCAGCCCTATAAGACACCTCTATTGTCCCGACATGGCCGCAGACACACCACATATGCATTACGTGCGGCACCTCAACGCCTCCATTAGTCGTGAGGAACATTACGGGAACAAATTGCAAAATTCAAGTATCGGTCTATCGTGTCTCACAGCACCCGGTAGGCTAGAGGTACAAACTTCATGTGTGGAAGACTGGGCAGGCCAGACCTTACATGGCGACAGCTATATGAGTTGGAGCGCCGCTTTCTCGGCCCGCCTATACCGGTGCGCGATCCTAATGCTGTTGAGCTATCTGCGAGCTGGAATGTAAAGCCTACTCAGCTGGTGGATATCGCTTATCTGAATGGAGAGCAGCTGTTCAGTACGACGGCCCGCTGGTGGTTCGTGCCTAGCTGGCATCGCGGTGATGTAAAGGACTGGAAGCGCACCACCTTCAACGCGAAGATCGAGACAGCGGCCAGTCTGCCGAGTTTCCGCAATGCGTGGCGTTCACAGCGATGCATCATCCCGGCAGCAGGCTACTACGAATGGACCGGACCAAAGGGCAATAAACAACCCTGGTGGATCACGACCGATAGCAACGCCCCTGCCCTGTTCTTTGCCGGGCTCTATTCGCGCCCGAGAGATGACCTGCACACGTGCACTATTCTGACGCGATCGGCGTTGCCCCAGATCAGCGAGATACACGCACGCTCCCCGGTGATCCTTGCGGATGATCAGATCGACCTTTGGCTCTCAGCGGCCCCAGAGACCGACGAAGCACAGAAACTAGGACTAGCCTGGAACGACCGAATGAGAGCGCATAAAGTTGCACCCTTTGGACGCGATGACGATGGCATGGAATTGATCGAGCCAATTGGCACGCTGTTCTAGCAGCGCTCGGTCTCAGCCCAAACAAGACATTCGAGCCAGGCGCAGTGGGCACTCTGCTGCGAGGGCAAAAGATCCCGAGCAATTTCCCGGAAGCGGACATTCCACGCTGACCGATCTGCCATGGCAATGCTGCACCTCGCTCAAACGTCAGCGAAGCGCAGATAGCGCCCTTTGCAAAGTCGAGGCCGCCGAACCTCACCTGTGACGCGAGCGCCCCAAAGCGGACTTTCACCAGTAATCCGACGAGCGACCGCTATTGCCCATTATTGCTTGATCTCAAATAGAAGAGCTGCCCAGCAAATTTCATTCACAAGTTGAATGCCGGAGACGGCAATAGTAGGCTCGAAAGCACCAATTACGTCGACACTTTGGATTTGATCATTGAACACAGCTATTTCTGACGCCCTCGCCCCGCTATCAAAAAGGATGCCCCGCGCTGTGCGTGACATCGAAATATTGCGCGTTTCGGCCCAGCTTGACGGCGAAGATCACGCTGTTTCGGCAGAGACTGCGCGTAGGGAGGCGCTTAAATGGGCGAAGAAGCGGGCTGGGCGCGCGCTTCCCAAAGCCGCGTGGGATTTCCAGGGTTTTGAGGTCTTAGTCGGGGGGCGAAGTTGTACTGGGATCAATATTGAAAATGATGCCCTCGATCTTTGGGCGCTCCGAGTAGAAGACCCGGACGACACTGTGCCGGGACGCAGTTGGTCCACAGAAATCGTCATTGGTGGTGAAGTTGGAAGCCGCCCACATGTCAGCCTTCGCTTGATTGTCAGCACGACCGAGCCGGATTTTACGATTGAGCCCCACGTGCCGGGGCCGGTCTTGCAGATGATCGAAGCGCCGGGACTGATCCGGGGGGCGCGGCAACTCTTTTCGGGGCCGGTGACGATCCAGACGGAAAACGACGCCGAAGACCTTTGCGATCATCTGGAAGACCGGGAACGCCGACTACCGGTCTTTGTCGTTGCCATGGCAGAGGACGACGGGAAATCTCATATCAACACAGTGGTGCTGGCCAAAGCTGTCGCAGGCCTTGCCCGGATCGTATTGGTTCCTGCCGAATTGACGTGGGTTCTGACCAAACGCTTCGGGAAGTATCGCTCCGTTTTCAATGGTGGTGTGCGCGCGTATCTCCGTGGTTTTTCCGCGACTGACGATCCGTTCCGCCATCGCCTGTTTCTGGAAGCCAACTTGCGCAAGACCGATGGTGGGTCCGCCTGTGTTCGCAGTCTGCGTGCGTTGGCCGCCGAGGTCAGCATATCTGAAACGCGTCTGGGCAAAGATGTACTGGATTTTGCGTCAGTACGGACCGCGAGCAAGAAGCTCCGTAAAGCCGATGTTTCCAACCAAGCGGCACCAGATGCCGAGCGTTTGACGTTTGCGGAAGAGTGGGCTGAAAGCCTCGAAAAACAGGTCGAAGAGAAAGAAAAAGAGATTGACGGCTATGTAGCCGAGATTGAGGCAACGGAAGAGCGTGCGCAGGCCGCTGAGCAAGAAAACCGGTCTTTGTTGTTCCGGATCAGGCAGTTGCAGGCCGCATTGGCCGAGGGTGGCGAGACCCCAACGGAAGAGCCACCGCTGCCACAGGAATGGTCAGATTTCACCGATTGGCTCGACCAAACCTATCCCGACAAGGTCTTGTTGACCCCGGCTGCCCGGAGGATGATACGTTCCCCCGAGTTCGAAGATGTTACACTGGTAGCGCGAGCAATCGCATGGTTGGCAACCATTCAGCATGACCGGCGTGTCAATGGCGGGGGAAGCCTCAGGGATGTTCAAGTTGAGAACGGTATCCTGAATTCACCCTGTGGCGGTGATACCTACGCGGCTGACTGGAAAGGCAGGCGCTACGATGTCGATTGCCATGTAAAGAATGGCGGCAACGTGCGTGATCCCAAGAGGTGTTTGAGGATATACTACTTCTGGGAGCCCGAAACCCAACAGACCATTATTGCCCACCTCCCATCTCACCGCAGGACAAGCGCGACCTAGGGGGCTTGGAAGCGATGCCGCGTAGATCAATAACGGACGAAGAAATCGGCCTGATCAAAGCAATGCTGCGTCGCGGGATGCGCAACCGTGACATTCAGTTCTATTTCAACAGGCAGGATCGCCCGGTCAATTCGGGCCGGATCACAGGGATACGATCTGGCGACTATGGACCCGAGGTGCCGGAGGCGACAGATGCCGCACTAGAATCCTTTCTAGCCACCTTTGCGCCTGCTGAAGTGGGGGTTGTGATTGAAGCCAGAGAACAACGCGAGCCGACGCTGGCCGAGAGAGCGCAAGCGCGTTTCGTCCAGAGCGACGATGGCAACTGGTATCTTGCGGATGGCGAGACGTCCGACCAGGAATGCAAGTTGCAATTCGAGCCGCGACGAATGGAGCCAATTATTCGTGCTATTGCAGCCTTGGCGAACAATCGAGGCGGCTTCGTATTCATTGGCGTTGGCGATCCCGAATGCCGCGTGGTGGGAATGCCAGATACGGTTTTCCAAGATACAGACATCGTCAGGATCACGGACAAAGCAAAGACGCTACTGACGCCGACCCCCTCCTTTTCGAAGGATATGATTGAGGTCGGGGGCCATGCCGTGGGCGTGCTTTTCGTTGAAAAGTACCCTACACCGCCGGTGATCGTCTGCCGGGATGCGAATGGGCTTGAAGACGGGGCGATCCTGTTCCGCTATCCGGGTCAGTCTGGAAAGATCAAGTTTGGCGATCTGCTGGCCATGCTGCGCGAACGCGACAAGACGGCGACACATAGCCTACTGGCCAGTGCCTCCCGCCTCAGCGAGATCGGAACGGATCGGGCGTTGATCGTAGATACCGAAAACGGAGAGTTGGACGCAGGGTCAAAGCGTATCGTGATTGACCGTGCGTTGGCCGATCAACTTGATTTCATTCGTGAAGGCGAATTCGACGAACGAGCTGGGGCACATGCCTTGAGGCTGGTTGGGGATGTTCATGCCGTAGACCCCGAGGGGCAGGTGATCGAGCGCGTAGAAGGCCGAGCGCTCGACGCTGACACTGTGTTGCGGGCCTATCTGAGCCATGAAGCGGTTCGCGCCCCGCTCGAATATGTCCTTATATCGGCAAAGGTTCAGCGGCAGTGGTTGCCGCTCTTCTTCTTCGTCAGGCTAGCTGGTGGGAACATCGACGCTGCAATCGAGGCACTAGACGTGACGAACGCCGTCTATCGGGTTTCGAAGGCAAATGCCCTTGAACGCCTTCGTGGGCAGAGGTCCGCGTTCGAACGACCCGGTGGCGCGATCCTTGACGTGGTCACGGATTTGCAAGCTGGTCGCTTCGACGATCTGCGTCAGCGGTTCAACGATTTTCAGGTCGTGCGTGGCATTCGCGGTCTGCCATATGGTTTTGAACCGACCGCACCGATTTTTGACCTGCTTCGCGACATCTATGGGGATGCAAGCAACAACGCGAATGTTCGAAGCGGTGTTTTCAGCGCCGCTGCTCGACTTGATGAACTGGAAAGTGAAATTCAGGCCGGGCATTGATAGAATTCAGATCATGTTGCCTGAGTATCAGCTGAGGTATTGAGGGCACCTTGCTGTCTTACAGAAAGCGTTTTTGCGCTTCGCTGACCTTCGGTCTGAGTTCAGAGAACTTCCGCTTCCCCCCGACCTTTGGGTTCTGTCGACTTGAAGCGGTTGGCTGATCGCGTCAGCTTCGGGCTGACTGGCGTCATCAGGCCGGTTGGATCTGGTGCGGGTTCGCTTCAACTCTGCTGCCGCATTGCCGCAGGTCGACGTTGATCCTTCACTGCGGAAAGGCTTTGATGCTGCGGCTGTACAAGTCTAGCACCTTAACGGCCTACGGGTCAGCTCAAAAGGCCAGGTTCGACGGACGAGCACCAACAATGCGCGGCATCGCGTTTTATAATTTGTGCCGTTTCGCAAAATCAACGAATGCCCGGACGCGGGATGGCATGTTGCGCTTCGATAGGTAGTTAAGCGAAAATCTTGGCAACGTAGCGGCCCGGCCTTCCAGAACCTGAACCAAGCTGCCGTCTTCCAGCGAGCATTCGGCAGAGCTTGCAAAGATATAGGCCAGCCCAAGTCCCGCCTTTGCGCCTTCAAGGATGGAGGTCACGTCGTTGGTAACGAGCTTGGGGCGCGGCATCACCGAATAGGGACCGTCTGCGCCTGTAAACACCCAGGGGGCCAGATTGTTGGCACCAGTAAAGGCAAAACACACCCCTCCATGTGCCGCCACATCTGCCGGTTCCTTAAGGTGCGGACCTTTCGCTAGATAGTCGGGGGATGCGACGATCATCATCTCCTGTGTGGGGCCAATTGCGATGGCATGTGTGTCAGGATCAAGTAGGGTCTCGGCACGTATCGCAGCATCAACCCCGCTGGTCACGAGGTCGACCTTGGTTTCGTCATAGATGAGTTCAATCGTCATCGCCGGATGCTCTTTGGCAAAACCTGTGATCAGAGCATCCAGAAACAATTGACCCGTAGCAGTCGGTGCAGTCAGCCGAAGCGTGCCCGAAATATCTTCGTTTAGATCATGCACATCCTTCAGCGCGGTTTCCAGGTCGTTAATCGCGGGCAGACTGCGGCGATAAAGCAGCTCCCCTGCTTGGGTCAAGGCTATGGTCCGGGTCGAGCGTTCGATCAGGCGCACGCCGAGGCGGTCTTCGAACCGTTGCACCGCTTCGCTAACTGATCCCGCTCCCAGTTTCAGCTTGTCGGCAGCTGCGCGAAAACCGTTTTCGTGGGCCACCGCCACGAATATCGACACATCGTTCAACTCATTCCGCTTCACCGTTCGATAATCCTAACACTGCGATCTAAAAGATCCTGTTCATCTAACAATTATTTCGAACTACCCTACTTGGCAATGGAAACGGCACGCTCTGCCACACACCTCGTCAAGGCGAGGCACGTCGAAAGGATAGAACCAATGAGTACGATGAAAATCTGGGACCTGCATATGACCTATGACGGACCAATGAACGAAGAATTTTTTCAAGATACCAATCGGTTGGCCGAAAGCATTGCACAGGAAACCGGCGTGATCTGGAAGATCTGGACCTTGGATGAAAGCACCGGTGATTTCGGTTCAACCTACCTGTTCCGGGATCTCGCGGCGCTGGAAACCTACAAAGCGATGCACGTGCAGCGGTTGGAAGCCATCGGTGTTACTGTAGCGTCAGATCATGTGTTTGATATCATGGAAGACCTCAGTGCGATCACCCATGCCCCCTTGGGAGAAACGGTCTGAAACAATGCAAATGAGCTTTCTGATGAGCAACCGAACTTTCCTAACCCTTCACAGCATAATCTACGCGTTCTTCGCCTTTGCACTGTTTTTCCTGCCCGGCTTTCTGTGGCCAAACTACGGCGTGGAGCTGAATGACCGCTATGCTTGGTTCCTGTCCCAGCACAACAGCATTTTCCTTGGAGGGATTGCCATTCTCGGGTTCCTGCTTCGGGATGTGACCGATGGGACAACCATCCGGAGGCTCCTGACCGGGCTGATGGCAACCAATGCGCTTGGGTTTATCGTAACGCTATATGCCGCCATGATTGGTGTCTTTACCGGCTTTGGCTGGTCGGATCCCGCCTTCTTTGCATTTCTTGCGGCGATGAGCTTCTTACAACTTAAAAAGTCTGATCAAGCCTGATCATCAGAAACTCAGTTCGGGTCGCTCAGCTCCGAACGCCTTCCTGAAAACCCGGCCCTACTTGTCTGTGATCCGGACACCCATCAGCTGAAAATCTAAGCAACGTGTGAGCGTTTGCTTTGAGAAAATGCGCTGCAAACGCCACGCTGCCAGCGCAACGGTTGTCTGCATGAGCACTGGCCGCACGGACAAAAGGCGGGTTTGTCCGCCCCCTTCCATTCGATGATGGTTGGCGGCTGCACTCGCGGCAAAGGTCTGTTCCTGCCATCGCTCATGCAGCATTGGATCGCCGCCCGACTGCCAGCCCCCGAGACTTTGCAAAGGTCACTAACTGCGCTTCGCAGCTACAGCTTCAGATACGCAAAAAGCCCCGCCACTTGGCGGGGCTTTCTTCATTCAGTGCGGGCCGGTCAGCTCCGCGATATCTTCCAGCTTCCCCGCGTTGCATCGCGCGGTGTAACGCCAGCCCAGAGCCAGCTCCACAAAGCCGCCCTCGGTGCGCTGCCCCTTCACCGGCTCAGCGCAAGGCGTGATCAGCTCCCCCGGTATGGGGCGCTCAACATAAACCGGCCCAGGATCTGGCACCAGCCAGCTACAGCCGGTCAAAAGCATCGCCGAGAAAATCAGACAATGGCGCATGGTATCCCTCCTGTTCCCGCAGGCGGCGTAGATCCGCATCATAGGTGCGGCGATCCTCCTGCATCCGTTTGATATGAGCGTCCAGCACATCGGCGGTTTGCCGTGCGTCGTCGGCCTGCCGCTCCGCCAGCCGTAGACGGCGGGCGGCTGCGTCCAGATCCTCGCGCAGGTGACCATTACGCCAGATCAGGTATGAGGACGCGCCTGCGAACAACAGCGCCAGACACAGGCCCCCGATCGCAACCCACCGCATCATGCGGCGACCCTCACTTCAGGCAGGCGTTCGCGGATCATGTCGCGCAGGCGTTCGCCAACCACCAAGGGATCACCGGGCGCAGGCATTCCGGGCAACCAGGTGATGTCCCATTTCCAGCGCTGACGCACACCGAATATCGGCTGGATCTCTGCATGGGTCGGCATGCCATAGACATTGATCGGAATCCAATACTGGACGCTGTACTCCGCTGCCCAGCGGCAGAATTCATCAAGCTGGCGCGGAGTGATTGGCGCGGATCCACGATCAAAGGGACGCTCGTTTGCCCCCGCCATTGCATCCATTCCGTGCCCGATCGCGCCGGTGTTGAACATGCGGGTGTGGGATGCCGCCCGACCAACTTCATAGGCTGCCTGCGCCTCTGGCGGAAACACGCCCTGCACTCGCTGCCCATCATGGGTGACAAGCGAGTTATAAGCCCGCCGCTCCACCTCGATCACGCCCTTGGCTCCGGCGGTCCAGTGCATATGCACCCGGTGCAACCCGCTCTTGTGGAACAGATCAGTTATCGTGCTGCCGTTGTGCGCCTCAAGAGCAGCCCGAATGGCCGCAGAGGTGCGCGGCCCTCTGCGTCCGTCTATCGGCCCAGGGTGAAAGCCCAGAGCGGCGCAACGGGCCTGAATATCACGGGTGGTGAGTTTCATGGGCATGCCCTTTCTGATGTTGGATTGGTTGCATCGCGATCGCGGCGAAACACAGCGCCGCCCAAAGCACGAGCGAGAGAGCAAGGCGCACCCGGCCCCAGGTGCGCGATCTGAGGAAACAGATGACACAGCGGGTACGGTGTCGTAGCACCGGCCCCGCGATCGCGGCGACAAGATCAATAAGGGCGTTCATCGGCTCGCCCCTCCGAACATGCCAATCGCCTTCACCATCAGCGCCATGATCGGCCCGCGCGCCTTGCTGAAGGCGTCATGCGCTACATAGGCCACCAGAAAGGCGATGATCAGCGTCAAGGCGGGAAACTGAAGATCGAACTTGGCGCCCAGAAAGGCCGCGACCATCGGCCCGCCCAATGCCCCGATCATCAGGTTAAAGACGCTGAGGACCAATGCAGGCCGCCAACGCAGGTTTTCGATCTCCAGCAGCGCCGCTGCCACACCAAGACAGACAACCACCACCACCGGCCAGGACGTGCCATAGCTGGTCAGGATGGCTGACATCACACCAAGCGCGCCAGCGAGCGCGGATTGAAACAGCTCAAACTTCATAAAATTGCCCTTCAGCTCCATTTGTGGATGGTGACGGCCAGCACCATTGCCAGCCTGCGGATGCGCCCCACGCCATCGGCGCGGAGGGCTTCGGAAAACGGTGCGGCCGCGCTGACCCGGCCCCATCCGAGGACGTGAATGGCGTAGTCATGCAGCGCTGCAGCTTTCAGGTATCGCGGGTTGTGCCGGTCAAAGATCCACCCGGCCCAGCGGGGGATCGAGACATCAAAGGAGAACCCCTGCGGCACGTACAAAAAGAGACCGGACCCCTTGGCTCCGATCTCCCATGTGATTGCTTTGGTGGTATGATAGCCCGCCCCGCTGCGGACGCACCAATCAGGCGGCTGGCCAGCCATCCAGAACGGTCTGCGCGCCATTGGGGAGATGACCCAATCCAGCAAGCAGCGCCAGCCCCGGCGCTACCTCAGGATCATCCCGTTGCACCTGTTCGGCCATATCCAGCATGATCCACATCGCTTTCAGCTCAGGCGCATCCCGCGCCGCCACCAGCATGTCAGGGGTCATGCCGCCAAGAAACATGCACAGCCGCATGAACCCGATCTTGGTCAGCGGCTGATAGATCGGATCCGGCACCGGGATATCCTCAACGCCCCAAGCGGCCCCGTCCCACGCCAGGCGCTGGGTGTCCGGGTCGTGATCAGGCTGCGGCGGTGCCGCGATATAGCCCGCATTCGCGATTTCCTCAGCGGTGAAGCTGGCCGGATCGGTGCGGCTGCGCCCGTCGCTCAGACGAATACGGAAAGGGAGCGGCGCCGGGGCGGTGGTGGCAGTGTGATAAAGTTTGGTCATGCTAAACCTTTGCTACTCCGTCATATTGCACAATATGGTAGTTGTTTTTCGAACCTGACTGATGCAGTAGATCACCGCTGGCAAAATCAATTGCAGCAGAAACGGGAAACCCCATTGAGTGAAACCGGGTCCATTGGTGGACTACCGTATCGATATCCTCACCATCATGAATTCTGGTGACGCCACCTACTGTTGTGATGAGGTTTTCCCCATCGTGAGCGATGGCACTTGGGCTTAAGAAGCCGATAGACTTCGTTTCCAAAATCGTGCCGCTAGGGGTGACCTTGAACAGGTTTTGTGACCCGCCTCCTGCCTGATCGTAGAGCCAGAGGTTTTCACCATCGCTACAGATAAGTTTGATGTAGGGTGAGGGTCGCCCAAACCCTGCAGCGGTACTAAAATCGGGCAGGTTGTAGGCCCAAGCTGAACTGGAAGAGACACAGTAAAGAACATCTCCCAAGACGGTCATATCGTCATAAGTTCTGGTGGGACTTGTTGTCGCAAGGATAGAAGGACTCAGCCCATCATGCAGATTGATTTTGCGGTATTGTGTGTTGCGACCACCAACGATCAAATTACCGTTCCATACAGCGATCCCCATGGAGTAATCGTAGGGAACATTGATCGGAAACACGTCTTCTGCGATAGGCCACTGGTCGCTGTAGGTACGCCGCCCACCGGCCCGCAACATGCGATCCCCGCGCATGGTGCCAATCATGCCGCCCATCAGAGATCATACTCCAGGGCACTGAAGCTCAGCACCGCGTCACCTGCGGTTGAGGCTTCGGCCTGCACCTGATCGCCCGCGCTGAGGATTAGGGTGCCGCCCATCGGATAGATCGGGCCAGTACCGTTCGGCTTGATCGTTTCATCCTGACAGAGCTGCGTAATCGCGTCGCCGTCCGACGCATCCAGCCACTGGACTGTCACATCCACCTCGTTGGCCGGATCGATCGGGGTGATCTGAAGGTGTGAGACCATCGCATAGCGACCGGCAGGCACGGTGTAGACCGTCGCCATGGCATCGAGCGCGAGGCGTTTGGACACAGGATATTGCGACATCGGGTTCTCCTTAGAAATTCGCGGCGAAGACCAGCGCGAGGCGGGCCATTTCGTCCTTGGCCTGCGCGACCGGGTTCAGGTTGTGCCAGTTGGCGGGATCTGCGGCAGGATCGATGGCCGAGGTGAAATCAGCCTTGGCGCGGTAGGTCAGCCCATCCGTGGGCGACCAGACCGCATCGCCATCGCTATAGTCGCCAGCGGCCCAGCGATCCGCGTTCACGCCGCTTTCAAACGCGGCGCTGGCCTCTGCCACTGCTGCGGCCTGTGTGGCCACCTGCTCTGCCGCTGCGTTGACCTCCTGCGCCTGCTGATTGCTGGCAAGCGCGCGGGCCGGGATCTCGCCCAGGAAGATGTCAACGTCGGCGGAAAAGGTATCCGGAGTGTCCGACCGGCTTGGGATCTTGGTGAAGGCCGGCACATTGGTGATAGGCATTAGGTCACACTCTCCACTTCTAGGTTGAAATTGGAATAAACGGCATTTTCATAGCGGGTTGTGATCTCGCGCGGGTATCCGTAGACAATCGCGCCATCGCGATTTGGATCGCCAATGTAGAGGCAAGGAATATCTGATATTCCGCGCAAGAAATCGTAGACAAAATCGACCTGCGGCGTGTCCAGATCGATTTTGAAACTGGCCAGATCTGCCTTTCTGCGAGGCACGATATTGACGGTGCCAAACTGATCCCGGTTGATGTCTGAGAAGTTCATCTGATCACGACCAGTGCCGTATTGTGTGATACCGATCTTTCGCTGGGCACCAATGAGCACAGCACCAACCAGCACAATGCCACCGGCCTCTCCAGTTACCGTGACTGTGATGGGGCGCGAGTAGGAGGGCAGATCCACAAAGCTGGTGTTTTTCTTTCGCAGGACCGGTGAAAAGAAATAGTCCCAGTAGTCAGCCACCTGCGAGTTATCTGCCATGGATTTTGTGGCCTGATAAATCGGCGCGCCATCGTCATCGAAGATTTCTACCGTCACCGAAACGGCATCGACATTCAGCAGGGTCACGGAGTTCACCACCTGAGGCGGATCAATGGTCACGGTCACCACCTCATCCGCTTCGGTTTGCGAATGGTAGAACTCATCAAACATCTTGAAGCGATTGGCAGCACCGACCTTGATCCAAGTCGGCGGGTCAGCGGATAGCCCATCAATCGGGCTATCCGTGGTTTCAATAACTGCGCGATAGAGAACGTTACCGACGCGGCGAATGGCATCTTGTGGCGTGGTGCCCGCAGACCATTCCGGCTCCGACAGCGCGACATCCGAGGTCAGGTTCTGACCCGTGACCTCGATCGGCTTGATGATGATCATACGCCGCCCTCCAGCTTCACATCGCCAAATTCCATCCGGCGGATGGACTGGGCCGTCTTGCCGGTCGCATCCGAGATTGGCCCCAAGAACCCTTCCAGCACGGTTTTTACCCCCTGCATCTCCTGCTCCAGTTTCTTGTTCTGATTGGGCACCGCAGCAGCCGCCTGGGCTTGCGCCAGATTGCGGATCTGGTTCTGCACCGACTGAAGGGAGTTCGCCTGCGAGGCCGCAAACGAATTGAGCTGCGCCGCGACAGCCTGAGAGATCCCGCTGGCCATGGTCGACAGATCACCGCTCAAGCCGTGAACCGCTGAGACAACGTTATGGACACCCTGGACAACACCCGGCAGGCCGACGCCCGGATCAATGGTGGACGCGACCAGTTCCTGCATGCTGGTTCGGATGGTTTCCAGTTCCGCCACCCGACCCTCGATCCGCTCTGACATCAGCGCATGACGTTCGGCGGTGTGATTGAGCTGGGAGACGGCATTCTCAACTTTGATCGCCGCGATGTATTCCCCAGTCGCCATTTCCAACGCCTGCCGCCCATCTGCAAGGATCTGATCCAGCCGGGCCATTTCGGCGTCAAACTGCGATTTCTCAAGTTCGATCTGGCGCTCCAAAGCATCGACGGCCATCTGATCTGCACTCATCGCAGCCCCTGCCCCATCGGCGCGGCGCGCGATGATGTTGGACGTCCGGTAGAAATCCGCCAGATAGTCCTCAGCAGTTGAGAAGGTGCCCGAATTGTCTTCACCCAACACCCCCAGGGCGCTGGCCAGCTGGTTCGGATCGGAACCGCCATCCTTGACATAGGCCAGGGCACTGCGCCGCGCCATCACAGCGGCACCCGCATCCACACTGCGGCGGGACTTGGCGGCATCATCCAGTGTTTCAAAGAGACGACTGGACGCGGCTGCAGCATTCTCAAGGCTGCTCAGACGGCCTGACAACGTATCTATCAGCCCGTCATGGCGGGTGCGGAATTCGTCACGCTCAGCAGCGACTGAGATCTGCAACCGCTTGAACCGCAGTTTCAGCCGGTCACCCACCACATCCAGACGGCCCTCCAGGCGCTTCACCGCCTCATCGATCGACGCACTCAGCCCGTCAAAGGCATCGCGCAGATCCTGTTCTTTCAGCTTCTGCGCCTCCGCCTCCAATTGTGACAGGCTATCGCCTGCCCCTTCCAGCGCATCCGCTGCCTCTTGCGCATTGCCATGCACAACGGCGAATTCATCCGCGAGACCGATCAACGTCACATAGGCGGTGCGCCCCTCTTCGGTCGTTCGATCAAGTCCACCCACCAGGTTGCGAAATGCCTCATGTGTGGTCGGCAACGTCAGGTTCAGTTCACCTGCCGCCTCATCAAGGGCTTTCTGCGCATGTTCCTGCCGCTTGGCCTGCTTTTCCACATCGGTAAACATCAGCTCAAAGTAGGAGCCGAGGCCGGTTGTGAACTGCTCAACACCGCCGAAAGCGTCCATCAGCAGCGAAGCGCTGTTCGCAGCCTCCAGCGAGCCAGTCAGCAAGGTCTGGTTGATGAGGTCAAACCCCTCATTCGCAGTGATCAGTGACCCGCCCAGGCGGGCAAGCGTCTCATACGACCCCTCGCCAGCCCTAGCATAGTCTTCAGTCTCCAGGACCAGATCAGCCATGCCGTCGCCGAGCTTGGTCAGCTGTTCCTCGAAGGCCTTCGCAATCTGTTCTTGATTGCCCGCATTTGGACCGGTCAGCCAGATTGTGAAGCCATCGGCGGTGAAATCCTTGATCGCATCGGCGCCAAGGCCCATGGCTGCGGCCATCTTTTCGACGTTGGTGCGAACCGCTTCAGCGCCATCATCCAGCAGTTTCTGGATTTCAGGGCGCGTATCATAGTTGACCTGTTTGTCACCGCGTAGAAATTTGCCATCCCAGAAATCGAATTCGAAACCATCAAACCCGTCTGGTCCAAGCGATCCGCGAACTGCCCGCCCATCGTATTCTCGTGACAGGCCCTTAGCCAGAAATGCAATGCCAATGGCGATCGGACCAAGAGCACCAGCAAAGCCTGCGATAGAGGTCAGCGAACCCGTCAAGGCCGCAGCACCCTGGGCACCCAGGAGGCCGGTATACGCCCCAAGGCCCCCGCTAAACAGGGTAGACGCACCCAAGCCGAAACCGCTAACCAGACTGCTGCCTAACCCGCCCAGTCCGAGCAAACCGCCTACCTGACTGCCACCGCCACCACCGGAAGCACCGCCGCCGCCAGCACCGCCGATCAGGTTGCCCAGCCCAAGCACATTTGAAACAGACGCCACCACCGGCAGCACGATTTTGGAATGGGCAAACTGATAGGCGATATCCTTCAGCATGCCCTTGATCGTGTCGCTCAGACTGCCACCTTCAAACGCCGTGCGGGTGATCTGTTCAGACCACTGCTCTTGCATACTGGTGACGCGCCGCAGAGCCTCCTCCTGATCCTCGACCGCGATCAGCTGATCAGCCAACCCGTTGATCTGATCCTTGCTGAGGTTCGCAGCATCGCGCCCCAAGCGCCCCTGCACTGCATGCAGCGCCTCATATTTGCGGCGCTGTTCACCGGTCAGCGTGACCAGCTTGCGGCGATGGGCGATCTCTTCCAGCAACCCCGGCAGCGCACTTTTGGACGCGGAACCGGCAGCGGATTTTACCTTGCCGAGCGTGGTGATTTGACTCTGGTACTGGCTTTGCAACCGCTTCTGCTGCTCATAGAGGTTAACCTGAGCTGCGATACCTTCCTCGACGTTGCGACGCTGCCCGTCGTGCATCTCTTCAAGCGGGGGCAAAGTTGCCACCAGTTCGGCACGATACTTGGCAACATCAGCCGCAAGCTTACTGCCGCCGCCTTTCAGAACCGATATACCGGCCTCCAAGCCCGCAATGTCTGCGCGTGCACCAGCCAACGCACCAGGCAGACCGGACAGATACCCCTTCAACGCCGCAGCCTGCCCGACCGCCCCGCCCAAACCCGTCGCCAGGTTATCGGCGGCTACAGCTCCACGGTCGGTAAGGTTGACATTTTCCGAGACGATGCCGTTCAGCTCGTTCCAGCGACGTTGCAGTTCAGCGAGATTTGCCTCGATCAATCGCAGATGCGCGGCCTCTTCAGCGGTCAATTGGTTGTGACTCCGCACACCCTCTAACAGCCGCTGCTGCTCTGCCAGCAAGTTCACCAAACCGGCCTCGGCTTCTTCATAGGCGGCGCGCATTTTCAGCGGCATCTGGTCCAGATCATCACCCGGAGCACGCATCGCATTCAGACTACTTTGGTAGCGTCCGATTGCCTCCAAAAGGTCGTAATAGCCAAGAACTTCAAGCTCCTTCTCCTGCCGCTGGCGCACCAGTTCAGCGGTAACCGCACGGCTGGCTTCCGCCTCCGCCATCTTGGCCTCGATAGCGGCCAACGTAACCGGCCCACCTTCGCGCAGAGCATCTGCCAGCCGCACGGTTGCGCTGATCTGATCCCCCATTGCGATGGTCACATTGTCCATCGCAATTTCGTGTGCCTCGGCGAATGCCACGGCCTCATTTGAACTGCCACCCAAGGCAGCACCCGCCACGGCCAGCGCCGTAAAGCCCGCAACGACAAGTCCAACTGGCGAAGCGATCGCCACCAAGGCCCCTGCAATCGGTGCCGCAAACTTCAGCACCATGCCCAGCCCTAACGCTACCGGACCAAGTGTCGCCGTCAGCGCAAGCCCACCCGCCACAAACTGCTTTGTCTGATCTGTCAGCCCATTGAACCATTCGGCAGCATCCGCTGCCTTGTCGCTGATGAACTCCAGCGACGGCGCAAGACCGACGGTTAGCTGATTGGCGACACCACGCCCGACCAAGCCAAGCCGCGAGATCGCATCATTGGCCATCTCGATCTGGTCGGCATCCACCTCAGAGACGACAACACCAAACCGTTCGAGGTCTTCAGCAGCAGTCCGCAACGTCGCGGAATCGATCCGAGAGAAGATCACACCAGCCCGGCTGCCGAACAGATCAGAGGCAACCGCCGCGCGCTCTGCCGCAGGAACGTAGGACAGCATAGCGTCTTGAATTGCGGCGATCCGCTCATCAAGCGGCAGAGCCTGCAAATCACTGGCGCGAAGGTGCAAGCGCTCCAGCGCCTTGGTTGCGGCCCCAGTTCCGCCAGCGGCTTGGCTCAATCGCTTGGTGAGCTGGATCGATGCCTGTTGGACCTCACCCATGGACACGCCAGCCAGATCCGCAGCCCGGTCGAGAACCTGAACCGACTTAACCGTGGTATCCAAGGATTGCGCCATCTTTGCCTGGGCATCGACGATTTTCAGGCTGGATTTAACCGCAACCGCCGCCGCGCCGGCCAAGGGCAGCGAGAACCCCAGCGACATCCGACGCCCGTGCTTTTCAAAGCCATCGGCCATTTTGACCATGCGGCGCTCCAGACCGCCCATGACGGCCTTGGAGCGCTTGGCACCGGATTCAAATGCGGCACTGTCCAGCGACAATAGCCCGCGCAGCGCCCCAATAACTGCACTCATTTACCGCCCCTTTTTACCTTTTGCGTGCATGCCGATGAAGGCCGCGCGCAACTGCGCGACATCCCGTTTCGGGTTGCTTTTCCTAGTAGTTCTCGCGCCGTTCACTTTGGTGAAGTCCGGCATTTTTTCGGGCTTGTGAAACGCATAGGAAACCAAAGTGCTCAGCTCCTGGTTTAGAACCCGCTGCACCGCGATCGCGTCTTTCTTGGCTGTGATACCTGCACGAGTGATCAGGTCATATTCGCGCAGGCTCACAGTCCAGAAATCGGCGTGGTGATTACCCAGCTCACACCACGTCGACAGCAAGTGCCCCCAGTCTATTCGACCGGGGGCACCTCGTTTCCCTCATCGTCGCCATCTTCGGCGCTCTCATCCTCGCCGTCATCAGCCTCAGTTTTGAGCTGAAGCATCGGAAAGGCCTTGTTCAACGCCTGCGCCAGATAGGGCGCAGCGACGGCATAGCCGCCGAGGTCATCCAGAACAGCGGCGGCGTCCTCGGTCGGCACACCCTTGCCGTCATTCAGAAATGCAGCCCACGCATCAATGATGACTTTGACGCCCTGATTACCCGCAATAAGCTGGTTCAGGATGACATCAAAGTTCTCGCCGCGCGCCTCTTCCAGATCCGCCATGGCCAGGGTGGAACATTTCAGCTTGTGGGTTTTCTTGCCCACTGCCACCGATACAGAACTGATCACAGTGCGGCCCCCTTCGTCCAATCCAATGGACCACTAGGACGCAGCTCCAACGCCAGCATCAGATCGTTGTCGAAATCGGTGTCGGGAACCCCAGGCGTGACAAAGGCGACGTACTGGAACTTGTCACCCGTGCTCTGCAGCCCTTCAATCGGGGGCAGCTGAACCCGAAAATGAACCAGCTTGTTGGCGTTGTCGTATCCGATTGCCTTTTCCTGAAGGTCAGGGTGGTAGAAGCAATTCAGGGTCACTTCCGAGGTGTCTTTCATCCCGCGACCCCATTCACGAAACCGTCCCGGGCTGCTCAAAGAAGTGCGATCACGGGTTTCCGTGGTAACCTTGGGGATCGCAATCGTTTTACAACCAGGCACCTCAGCCCAGGTAGCGCCGTCCTCGGACCATTCGACGTCGCATTCGTCTGCTGCAATGACCAGATCTGCTGTCATCTCAATTCCTCACATCATGTTTGAAAAGCCGGATCTCCGGCCAAGGTTCAGGCGCGATACCGCACCGAGATATCCAGCATTTGCCGCCGGATGATATCGCCACCGGTCTCGGATGATCCGTCCCGGCGCGATAGCTCGCGACAGCGGATCACTGACCCGCTGCGAAATTCTGTCAAAAGCTCTGAAACCGCTCTGCCTAGGGCTGCAGCCTCAGGGTAGGTTTCCGCAGACACATTGATCTGCACCCGTGCGGTTTCGACATCCGCGCGGCCGGTTTGGGAATAGCCGGTCACTGTGCTGATCCGCTGCAATGAGATGCGCGGCAAGCCAACGGCTTTGTTAAAGGCCAGCCACGCAACCGGGTGTCCAAGCGTCAAAAGCGCCTGATAGAGATCATCTTCCATCCCTACCCCCTTGCAGCCTTGCGGGCGGCGCGGGCGACAGTCTTCTCAATTTCCGCCCAAATCTCGCGTTTCAGGATCTCCAGCACACGCGCGCGATTTGCATCCCAAGCGGGACGCATGAACGGATCCGCCATGACAGCCCCGACATATTTGCCCGACTCGTGGTAGCGATCGCCGGTGCCGAACTCGATCAGATGGGCATGCGGTGCGTGTGATCCGTCCTGCTGGACCGGGCCGACATACATCGCAATCTTGCTGCGGCCTTGATCTCCCCTTGCCCGCCCTTTTTGACCCCGCGCCAGTTTACTGGTCACAGCGATCACAAAGGGTGATCCTTCTGCCGAACGGGCCACCGGCTGAAGCGCTTTCTTCATGGCCCGGCGGGTGACACCTTTTGCGGTGCCACGCGCCAAAGCACCGAGGGCGCGCTCAATATCGCCCGCCCCCTCAATCTTCATTTTCATGGACATGCTACACCTCTGGCCTGCCGGTTCGGTGCGCCGTGAACTCAAGCCAACGGCGGCGACCCAGTTCTTTCACGCCGGAGATGGACCAGATACTGCCATCAAATCGGATCTTGTGATCCTCATCCAGCAACGCCAACGCGCGGGAATATCGGATCACAAAACGCGCATCCGTCTTTTGCTCTACCGCCGCCGCCCGCAGTTTCTCAGCGTCACTCACAGGGGTGTATTTCGCCCACCTGGTCGCAACCGTTTCGAAGCCGTCCTCCTTGGTCTCTCCAAGCCCAACCGGCACCAATCGGGGCTTCACGATGTCAATGCGGCGATCCAAGCGACCCGCCATATCAAGCCACCTCAAATGGTCGGATGTAGCGGGCCTGTTTGATCAGCAGTCTCACACCAAAAGATAACTGCGGCACAGTCTCTCCCTCGATCGAAACACCAGCGTCAAGCCACTCTTTCGCCAAGAGGAAAACAGCTTGGCGTAGCCGCGGGAAGGTGGAAACATCAGCGCCACCAACGCGCGCCTGAATCCGCAGCAGATCGCCTTGGACAGAACGACCCACCCAGGACCGACCAATCACCAACTGCGGCTCATCATGCGCCTGCTGGAGCCACGCCCCACCAAGAGGCTGATCCAGCCAGCCTCCTGCCCCATCATCAACCGCAAGCCCAGTCAGCTCCTGAACGGGCAGAACCGGAAACCACCACCGAGACCAATGGCCACGAACGACGATAAATTCGACCAGACGCGGGGTGACCGGGCGACCAGTCGCAGTCGCAACTGCCGCCTCAGCAGATTCCAACACCAAGCCAAGAGCCGGATCGTTCTCCGCCTCGTCATCCATCATGTGAACAGAACGCTTGAAATCGTCCAGTTCGAAACCTGATGGAATGGCATCCACTTCAATCACCCGCATCAGTTCGCCACCTTACGCCTTAGCGCCCTGTTTGGGCGGTGCGCCGGCGGTCTTCTTGGTGGCACCCTTGGCTGCTTCCTCATCCACAGCAGCGGCCACCTCTGGATCTGCGGCTGCACCTGTTTCCGCAGCGGCGGTGCGGTTCAAAAGCTCGCGCTCCCGCGCAGACAATTCTGCCTCACGGTCTGCGAGCTCCTGCTCGCGCTGACTGAGTGCATCCGCTTTTTCAGCGAACTCTGTTTCAGCGTCGGAGATAATTTTCCGAACCCCATCAGCATCAAGGTCAATCTCACCGACAACGGCGACACCGCGCGCTTTGGGCTTATCCGGGTCATAAGGAACACAAACCCCGGCAGGCCACTTTTTCACAACATCGGGGGCGAACCCGGCAATATCGCCACGAACAAAGCGACCATGCGCGCGCAGGAATTCCACGATTACTTTCGTCATTTCAGCAATCCTTGATTTCAGGAAAAAAGAGAAAGCCCCGACGATCACCGCCGAGGCCCAGATCATAAAGGGAAGATTCGTGCCTTAGAGGCTCCAGCCCACCCCGTTCAGACCGGCGATGGCTTCATCGTGCATCGGTGCCATGTCATGCTCCGCAATCGCCCGCATCAGGGTCAAGTCCTGCGCCCAGGCTGACACGGTATCACCAGCCTGATTGACATACGCAGCTTCAGAGCTGGTGCCGAATGTGATTTGCAGCGCATCACCGATCATGATCTCGGCAAAATCTGCAAAGTAGATTTCGGTTTCATCTCCACCAACGCCAAGATTGTCAGGGATCTGCGATGTGGTTTTGATCGGGTAGCCGTGCAGGGTGCCGCTGTCATCAATCGACGGGAATACCTTGAACCCGTTCGGCCAGCGCAGGCTTGCAAGGAAGTTCTTGGCAGATGCGCGCATGATCCAACCAGGTGCAACCATCGCCACATTGGCATCTTCGACTTTGCTCTTGATACGCCGAATGGCCTGTTCGACCACAGCGGGATCTTTGCCCACAGCCGCCTCCCAGTGATCTGCCAACGCCCAATGACGCAGCCCCTTAGGAAGGACACCCGAGCCATCAAACCGCAGGAAGGCCAGATCGTTTTTCAGGCCCATCTCCCGCAGAATGTCATTGCGCACCATAATTGCGATCGACGCGCTGGAATGGCGCAGGAGCGAGTTGCCCACTGGCACAAGCGAGGTCAGTTTACGGAACTTTTCTTCCACCTTGTCAAACGTCGGCTCGCTCTCAACCATTGCAGCATTCTCGCCGCCATAGGAAGCGCTGGCAGGTGTCGCCTGCCGCGCATTGCGCAGCTCACCCGCAGGCAGGTCATGCACAACCGCACCAGAAGCACGCACCGTCACACGCGGGCGCAGAAGCTCGATTACCTGCGTCGCCTGCGGGCGCGGCAGGGTGACCCCACCAGCCCCTTCACTTGCACCGGACAGGGCTGCGGATACGGCGCTGTGACCGTCCTTTTCCAAAGACTCCACCGCCTTGTCACGATCACCTTTCGCGTTGATCAGTGCATGGGCCATAAAGCCAATTTCGATCCCCTTTTCCGCAGGGTTTGCCGCCGCCGCAGGGGCTGCCTGAGGCGCAGTGACCGCCTCCAGTTCAGAGGTCGCCGTCGCGGCCTTGGCGTCCTCGATCGCCTGGGCACGGTTCAGCTTGACCTGCACCTTTTTGAAGTCCGCTTCGGAGGCTTCAAATTCGGTCACCGCCGCCTTGATCGCATCCCCGTCAGGAGTATCGGCAGATTCCAGATCCTCAATGGCTTTGGCCTTGATTTGCATGTCGTCCGCCGCTGCCTTCAGCATGCGGCGAAGATCGTTGATATCCATGTTGTTTCTCCTTTTGACATGGAAGGCTGCACCCGCGCAGCCCAATTGGCCCCGCCGCAAATGCGCGAGGTCTACACAGGCCGAAGTGGCCGCCGAGAGTTAGAGAGAGGCTTTCGCCTGTGCCGCTTTAGCCCGTGCCATCATGGCCCGCGCCTGCCTCTGCTGAGGCGGGGCATAGAGCGCCGAAACCCGCGCTATAAAGGTAGAGATTTCCTCAAGGCCATCTGCCAGCCCACGCTCAACCGCATCTTGACCCCAGAAAACATCCCCGCCATGTGCGGTGTTTCCGCTGCGGCTCAGGCTCACCTTGAGATCGTCGATCGGGATCCCGCGACCTTCAGAAACAGCAGCGTGAAAATCTGCCTCCATCGCGTTCAGGCGGTCCAGCGCTAACGCCCGCCCCTCATCCGTGGACAGGTCCGGACGCTTGGCTCCGGCATGTTGCGAGGTCAAAATATAGTCCTGATAACCTGAACTACCCGACTGCACCGGCTGGTTGCTGTTCATCATGGTGCCGACCGACCCGACCCACGCGCCAGGGCTGACGATGATTTCTGTGCACTGGCTGGCAAGCCAGTAGCCAGCAGAAGCCGCAAGCGGATAGACAAACGCATGCACAGGCTTCACCGCAGCACAAGCCTTGACCGCCTCGACTGCCCCCTGAACACCTACGACCGCCCCACCCGGCGTGTCAAAAAACAGCACCACTCCGCGCACCTCATCACTGGCAGCAAGCGCGCCCATGGTGTCAATCAGCCCGTGATAGGTTGCCCAACCAAACCAGCGCTCAAGGATCTCAGAATTTGGAGACAGGACACCGCGAACAGGCATATAGGCAATGCCACGATGGACCGCATAGCGCTCGCCCCGTTCGACCTTGACGCCAGCGCCGACCATAGCCTGCATCGCGTCGACACTCTCAGGAGCTTGACCTGGAAGAACAGCGTCAAGCATGGGTAGATGCTCTGCACAGATCGCAACCGCAGCTGTTCCCAGTAGCGCACCAATGGTTGTCCCGCTCATTTCTCTTTCCCCTTTGCGTCCTTGCTGTCATCCCGCGTCATGTTCGGTGCAGGGTTCATTTTGTCGCCGCCCTCAGTTGGCGGCAGGCCAAGCTTTTTCCGCCCATCATTCGGGGTGTATACGGGACCACCAACCGCCTTGGTTACCGCCTCGATCTGATCCTTGATTGTCGGCTGTAGTAGCGCCCCAAAATCATGACGCAGGAACAATCCTCGATCGCGCTCACCCCGTGTAAGGATCGACAGCGCCAACGTCTGTTCTGCCAGACCTGACCAATGCAGCAGACAATCTGTCAGATAGTCGATCGCCTGCTGCTCCCCATTTGCCTTCACGCCGTATTCCAGCATCTGCAATTTGGACGGCGGCATACGGTAGATTGCGGCCAGTTGCTCACGATCAAATTTGCGGCTGGACAACAGCTCTTGATCTGCGGCGGTCAGATCCAGGCTCTTGATATCGTCATCAGGACCAAGCACGGGAATGCCGTCCGAATTCGGGTTGGTCAGATGATCCTTCAACCGCTTCGCATTTCGGGTCCGCGCGCCGTCGTCTTCATAGTGATCGCCCAGCTTCATGAACGCCTTGGAATGCGCGCCGGAAACAGACCGCGCAGCCGATTCCTGCCCCGCAAATGCAAGCCCTACTGTCTCACTGGCCACCTGTAGCGGAGAACGCCCCGTCCAACCATCCAGAGCCATGTAACGCAGATGCACCATCGATCGGCTGGGAACACGACGATACACACCCGCCCCATCGGTAAAATCGTAAAACCGGGCGCGGCCAGCCCGCAGTGGATTGCATCCATCTTGATCAATCACCTCGATCATTTCCAGATCACCGCCACCATCACGGGGGCCATATGCAAAACCATTGCCACGCAGGGCCCAAGCATAGACCAGCGCAAAGCGCATGACCTTTGCGGGCACCCCCTCTGATGCCTCGACGTTCAGCAGATAGGCCGCAGGATGATGGCGCACTCGGACCTCCTGGCCATCCGCCTTGCGCTCCCAGATCTTCAGCGGAACCTTGGACAGATCCCCCGCAATATTATTACAGCAGGCAAACACCGTGCCATGTTGCTCAGCCCGCCGCGCAGTGACATTTGGAAGGCGCTGCGACCCGGTGCCGCCACGGCCGCCACCGAAACCGATTTCAGTCATCCACGGTTCTGGTCGGGCCACGCCAGAAGTCTCCGCAATAGCTTCGACCATCGGCGGCTCAACCCGAACCGGCATTCTAGTATTGGCCGAATTGCCGCGTGTGATTTCCAGACCGAAGACTTTCATACGACCTCAACTTCCCGCGCCTTGCGTTTCTCTTCGCCCACCTCAGCCCGCCCCAGCGCCATAATGGCAGCTACGGCGGCATCGATACGCCCCGTCGATTTCTTCTTGTTCGGCTTGATGTTCTCCGCCGCATCTTCGTCGCGATGAACATTGCCAACCTGCCATGCCAGGACGGGATTGCCGCCATGGCGGATCTTGCCCTGGGCCACCTTTTCCTCGAACCGCTTCATTGGGTTCGACATTGAGCCATAGCCCTGCCGGTGTTCGACCATCGGGAACCGGCGCTTATCCAGCTTGTCAGCCAGATACTTCATGCCCCAGGGGTCATAGGCCACTTCCTGCAAATCGAAATGCTTGCGGATCCACTCAAGTCGATCGGCGATGGCATCCTCATCAATGGTCCCGCCCTGATGAACCTCCAGCCAGCCCTGATCCCGCCAGCCCACGTATTCGCGTTTTTCCGTCTGTGCTCTCTGGATGAAACCCTTCGGCCCCGCCGGTAGAAAGGTGTAGGTGATCAGATAGATCACCCCATCAACAGGCACCGCCACCACGATTGCTGTGGTGTCGACCTTGTTTGACAGATCCAACCCCACCCAGGCTTTGCGCCCATAGAGCATCGCCGGATCAAACGGCGCTTTCGCAAGGCCCTGATCCCAGACATCCCTTGCAATCCAAGTCTCCGCACCCTCGGTCCAAAGGTTCAGGTGAAACCTTTTGAAGTTCGGCATCCGGCCCGCAATGGCCAACGCTTTCTTGAGCGTGTCCTGCATCGCATCGATCTGCTTACTGACACCCAGGTTCGGGTTTCCCATGGCCCAGAACTGCGGATCTGCCGGATCACAGTCCGCAGGCGGCTCCGCGATGAACCCAAAGAAGGAATCATCTTCAACGGACCCGCGCAGGACACTCTCACCATAGTCGCGCAGCTCGCCGCAGAGTGAGCTGCGGTCTTGCCCAGCCGTAGTGATTACCCAGTCAATTGGCTGCGCCCGCGCAATCATCGATTCAACAATCGTGTCTGCCAGTTCCCGATCGGTCCAGCGGTGCATTTCATCACGCGCCAAGAAGCTGGGGTTAATCCCGTCCGAGGAATCCCCGTCACGGCTCAGACACGCGATGAAACCATCAGTCCGCGGACTTTCGATCGACGCGCGCCAGACCCTCATCATCTGGCGCAACAGCGGCGATCGCTTGATCATCCGCTTCATCTCTTTGAACAGCAGACCGGCCTGATCTTTGGTGGTTGCAGCACAGTACCCCTGCGGTGCCGCCTCCCCGTCAAACAACTGAGTGTAGAGCATCGGAACCGCAGTATCGGTGGTCTTGCCGTTCTTCTTGCCAACCTGATGATAGGTTGAGCGAAACCGGCGCAGGCCGGTCTCAGCACGTTTCCACCCGAAGACCGACCCGTGCCGGAACTCTTGCCACGGCTCCAGCTTCAGCGGCTGGCCAGCCATGGGCCCGGTTGTGTGCTGGAGCATGCCACCCCAGCGAATAATCCGACTGGCCGCCTCGCAATCAAAGACCAGACCCCGATCTGCCCCGGTCTCAAGATCCAGCAAGTGGCGCTCGCAGGCCATGCGAACCAGTTCACCAGCGACAGTATCCCCTTCAACCACCCCGAGCGCATAACGGGATACCGGGTGGTCAATTGGTTCCATTCAACTGTTTCATGACCTCATCGAAGAGATCACCCTGATCACCGCCCTCCAAGCGGGCGGCATCGACCGGAGACAGGCCGAATAGCGCAGAGTCTCGCCGCATGCTCGCAGCGGCGGTATCCTGCAATGCCAGCGCTGGATGTTTACGGCGCTGGTTGCCATTGCGGCCCTTACCGGTTTCATAAAACAGGCCTTCAAGCGCCAGCGTATTCGTGGCCTGGATAAAGTTCGACACCGCCGAACAATAAGAACCGAACTGGTATTTGTAGAGCAGTTCAAGCCGCCCCTTCTTGACCAGCTCCGGCGCTAGCTCATCCCAGACCTGCCGTCCCAGATCATCAAGGAAATCCGGCGCAACCGGGATCTCTTTGGGCATGTCACCTTTCATGGGAATGACATTTTCAAGGTTCGGCTTGCGTCCCTTCATCTCTGCCCCTCCTTTCAAAGTGGGTTTTTTTCTCCAATTTCACGCTCGCGAAAACAAAGGTATGTCCGCCGGTTACGGATATAACGCCCCTAATTTCCGGATACCCCCCCACCGTGGAAGACCTCGCGCGCCGTCTTTCGGCTGTGGCACCGGTGGCAAAGCGACTGCCAGTTCTTGCGATCCCAGAATAGTTTCCGATCACCTTTGTGAGGCTCGATGTGGTCAACATCCGTTGCCGGTTCGATCACACCCAATTCGCCACAATCGCGACACAGAGGGAACTGGCGCAGGAACGCCTTGCTAGCAGCGCGCCAGCGTGGATCCGCATAGAGCGCTCTCGCCATCAGCGCCGCCTCTGATGTCTGCGCCTTGGCCCGTCGCGCCTTCAGCTTGCCCTGACGCTCAGCCTCATGCTGATCACAGTGAGACAACCCAGGCAGCGCATAGTCTTCGCAGCCAGAGGCCACACAGATCTTTAGCTGCGGCACGGGAAACCCTCACTGTTCAGGAAGCACCAACGCAAAAACGCCCGCCGGTTTCCCGTGGGCGCATTTGGTGATGATGTACTATTCATGCCTCGCAGGTGGGTTAAGTGTCAACACCCTTTCTCAGACTGACAGATCGTAGCCCTGCATTCTGTCCAGAGCGGCGCAGAGTGAAGCCCGTAGCGACTGGATCGCGCGACCGTCCTTTGCCCAGCCATGCGAAGCCAAGACGCCCTCCAGCGGCAGATCGCCAAGGCACACCAAATCGACAAGACGCCGAACATAGATGGCCGACCGCTTGCGCCCACCGTTCTGTGACGGACGAATACGCCGCACCTCCTTTGCCAACCCATCGCCGATCCTACGCTGCAACGCGCGCAACCGTTGGAAGTCGCGGAAGATCGCCTCTTCCCGATCACCGCCGCCGCCACTGGAATTGACCGCCTCAAGGGAGGAGCACTTGACACCCGATGCGCTCACCCGCTCCACCAACGAGGCATAGTCTCGGCCCGCGCTGATCTGCCCGAACGTGAACGGCGGCACATAGGGCTGCGGATCTTTCCCCTCCAGCTCCAACCGGTGCTGAACCGCCCGATGCGCCTTACGTGCGGCGCGATCCATCTCATCGAACACATCAGCCACCCGCGCGGCATCCCTGCCTTCATGCCCTGACTTGACCGCCGCAAAGCCACCGTTGCCCGTCGCCCGGATTTCTCGCGGTGTGAACTGGATCATGGGGCCGCGCCCCGGCGCCAGCGGGATTGCGTCACCACAAGCCAACGGTACAGCACCGCGCGCCTTGATTGCGGCAATCCGGTCAGCCTCGGCCTGTAGCCGCGCGACACCATCGGGCGCGACGATCACCACATGTTCGGTCATGCTGCACCCCCGCTCTCGACGATCGCAACAATGCGCCGGCACTTCTCTGATGCCTGCGCGCGCGCTGACCGCAGCCGCTGATCTTCCTCGGATACGACACCGCCGCGTTGCTCGGCTTCTGCCATCCGAGTAATGCGCCGCCTGGCCTCAACTGACCGCTCGCGGATCTGTCGCACATCATACTCGCGCGGCCACACCCGATGGCTCCGCAGATGCGCCAACAGCTCCGGCGCGAAATCCTCCGCCATCGCGGCCTTGCCCAGGGCACCGCCAAATACCGCGCGAAACAGCGGCGAGGCGTCATCGGCAGGCGCTTGGATCTGTGCCGCCCAGCTCAACACCTTGGCAGCAATCGGAAACCGATCCTTACTCTTGCCGCTCGGCATCGATCGCACCTGTTCGGCCAACGCCTGCAGGTTCAGATCCGTCATATAGGCCAGCTTGCCGCAGAGTTCGTCCTGCATCACCTTGAACTGCGCCACCGTCATTCCCGATGGCTTCACCAACCCCAGCCGGATCAGCGGATCAATCAGATGCTCCCGCACCCGCTTTTCGCCCGCGTGTTGCTCTCTAGCGTCCATATCTGCTCTGCCTTTCTTCTAAGCAATTCCAAGTTATCCACAGGCGTCCCGCCAGAGTTCTGCGCTAGTAAGGTGTTCTGTATTATTCTGTTTTGTGTTGTTCTGTTCTGTAGGGCAATTTCACTTGCCGGGTGAAATCATGCTGAAATGTAGTGAAATCATTTCAGTTGTATTTCAGTAGGATTTCACGTGCGCCGATGCGCCGACAGCGGCGTCACAGCGCCGGTATACCCCAGCACCTCGGCCATCGCCGCGCGCAGGTTGTCGGGCGTGATGTAGATGTCAGCATGATCGAAATGCTCTGCCAACATCTGGATTGCACCCTTGTCCGCAGCCATATGCTCGGGAACACCCATTTCCTGCATCTTGGTGCGGATCTTGTGCCGCTTCAGCGCCATACGCGAGGAATCCCGCGCCGCGTCCCTGCCGCGCTTGCGCTTGTACATGTCCTTGACAACGTCCTCGATATCAGGATGGCCGAGGCGCTCGGTCATTGCCCCAGTCCTGGGATCTTCGACCAACACGGTGATCCACCCTTTCAAGACCCGCGCGCGCACGGCAAGCCACTCATCCAGGCTGCGAAACCGCGCGAGGTCGGCCAACTCGATATCATCAGTCGGCAGGGTGCCTGCTGGGTCTTCCCGCATGGCCTCTGCCTGAAGGATCACTGCGGTGCCGATATCCTCCCGTCGCCCCGCCATCACCGACGTGCGCACAAAGGAAGAGCCGAGGAACTGATGCCCATGAAACGGAAACCAGTCATGCGACGATAGGGTTTCCCCCAGTTTCAGCGGCCATGGGTCAGGCATCGCCTGCACCACGTCATTGATTTGGCCGTCCATTCTGACCTCCCTGCTGCTCGATATTTTTCTTACGAACCGTCTGAAACGCGCGCCCATGCGCGTGGCTGTGTCGAACGAACTCAACCCCGCCCCGACGCTGCAGAAGCATCCGGTCTAGCTCTTTGAAATCGGCGTCCCAGTCGGCAGATTGCTCACGCCGCTTGGCCACCTGCTTACAGCCATAGACCACAGTCGTATGGCACTGCTGGCCGAGGGCCGAAGCGATGGCCGAGACACCCAATTGCGTATGCCTGCGCAGCATCACCATCGCCATTTGACGCGGCCAGGACACCCGCCGTGACCGGTCAGGACCGATCAGCACATCGACCTTCAGCTGATAGAAGTCGGCGACAGCTTGGACGACCTCGTGTGATATTAGACGGCGCTGCCGACGTGGCGATGTCCGAGACGTGCCAGCCGGGACCGAGGCGAGAACATCAGCCATCAGGCACCCCCATCCAGCAGATAAACAGGCCGCATCGCGCCTAATCCGGCACAGACAGCGCGCCAGACCTCTGCCGACTGCCGCCAGCCCTCGATCGGGGGCACCACGACAACCTCAGCAACGCGAGAAACCGGGCCAACCTCAGCGCTGGCCGCGCCGGTCTCAAATGCCGATAGCGCAGGCGACAAGGGCAGCAGCCCTGCCCCACTCAACAATCCCGCCCATTCCGCCGCGTAGTCAGCCGCCAACACAGGACCGCCGGGAAAATCCGAATAAGGCGTGGCGAGGCAGGCAACGCGCCCCCGTTCACGCGCAGCAACCTCATCAAGCGTCACCCCATCGCGCAGCAAATCTGTGACGCCCCAATACCACCGCAACCAGACCCAATCAGGCCGGTCAGGAAACGCCAAAGCGCAGGACTGAAGGTCAAGCATGGCAACCCCCTTGGAAAAAGGGGCGCGCGGCACAAGCTGCACCAACGCGCCCAGGTTCCATCAGGGAGGATAAGGGGGCCACATGCAGGCGCGCCTGCCCCCGATCGGCGACGAAGCGAGGGTGGCGGCCCTCTGTGCCCGCTGCGTTTTTGATGACAACCGAGGCTTGTTCGCCGCTCTGATTGCCTGCACCTTTAGCGGTAGCAAAACATGCACCGAAAGGGATAACATGACTGTCATTCACCTTGCCCGCACCACCATCGCTGCCAGCCTTGCTACGATGTGGATCACCGGGCCAGCGCAAGCCAACTTTCTCTGTAACGATGTTGCCGCGTTCGAAGTGTGCAGAGCACTCAACCCAGGCACCCCGGACTTCAGCCAGATCAAAGATTGCATGCAGGTCGAACAAACTGCCTGCCTTGCATACGCTGACCTTTCCAAGCGCACCGGAGACACGCTCTCCCGACGCGAGACCGAGGCAGTGAAACAATGCGGCGGCCGGGGCGAGGTATCGCTGCACTGGCTGCATCAATATGACTGCCTGCGAAATCATATCCGCGAGCGCAACGAAGAAACCTACCAACGCTTTCTTGCGGATAGAAACCTGACCAATCCAGACAGGGCTGGCCGTTACTGCATTTTTGCCAACATTGACCCCGCGAAGGTGGAACAATGCCTGGACGCCGAAGTCAAAAACTTCAAGCACGGAGAATGATCCAGGTAGGCGGCATCCCGATGCCGCTCCGCCATTCCGATATGTGGAGTACGCCCCGCAACGTGAGATCATTGCGCGTCACCACCGGACCGAGCCGCCACCTCATTCTCATCAAGAAACCGCTCCACTACGAGCATGAGGCGGGCCTGCACACGCCCCGTATCACGGAGCCTGCGGATAATCGTGTCATCACCTGCAACATGCTTGCCGAAATATCCGAGCGTCCAATTCCGCGCTTCACAATATTTCTCAACCCTCTCAAGGAGAAGCCGGATTTCGCCACTGAGGGGACCGCCTGAGACGTCAAGCCATGTATGTTCAACTGGTTTCATGCTTCGCAGTAATATCCATTATTTTGGACACGTCAACATTCCAAAATAAAGGACGTGCGCACATATCCAATCTAATGGATAATCTCGGCATGAATGGCACATATGACACCAACGCGATGAGGAAGCGCCTACTGCTGCTACTTGAGCAGTCCGGCCTGTCCATGCGCGAGGCAAGCAAGCGCGGCGGTACAACCCCCGGATATCTACACTCCGTCCTAAAGGATGGAGCCGAACCTACTGTTCAAAAGCTCGCAAAGATCTGTGAAGCGAATGGGTTCAGTCTTGCTTTTGTTCTTTTTGGCTTTGAGATTTCCCCTGAGACCGAGCGCCTGATGACGCTGATGGAGCAAGATACTCGCGCGCGCGACGGTATTCTTGCTCTGCTAGAAAAAGACTAGCATCCTCACCGTAGACCCGCAAAGCAGCCAACTCCCGCTCACTCATATTGAGTAATTTTTGGCAAAATTTAGCTACTTTCAATCTACTACTCCGGGCGAACAAATATTTTCACAACCAATAGCTGCAACGCCTTGACCCCAGAGGTCAAGCAGTTGCATGGTGGTTCCTGAATTTAGGAATATCTTTGACATGCACGGATTTAGAGAAAGACTTAGCGAGGCAGTAAAAAACTCACCATATGGTGACGATATCTGGCGCCTCTCAACAGCAGCAGGCTTGGGTAAAAAGACACTCTACAACATCATAAACGACAAGAAACTCGACATCTCAAAAACCGGGCCAGGTCTATTTGGCATGGCTCGAGTAGCGTCCCTGCTCGGAACAACCCTTGACCATCTCGCGGGGATAGCGCCACCGGTACGCCGTTTATCCACCCAACTTGACAGCGCCGATCAACTCCTCAGCCACGCCTCAGCGACGCTGGTCGCTCAGCACTCACGGAGCAATGGAACACCTACCATCGACTCCTTGATGCGGACACATCTAAAGTCAGGAGGCATCTTAGAGGGCTTTACAGAAACACTGGCGTACTGCGACCAATATGCCCCTTGTGCACCCGACGCCTCCAGCTTGAAAGTCGTTGAAGTTGGCGTAAAAAGCCTCGCGGCGATCACAATGGGCCAACCTAACGCCCGCCTCTTGCAGACGGCCTTGGACACGGTGCCCGACGATGAACTAAAGAGGCGCTGGGTTTCTGCATATGCCAGCACCTCAATAAACGGCCCACTTGTATCGCTGGAAACGTTAGACGTTCAAATGCCGAACCACCCTGTACGAGTAAAGATGGAATTCATCCGCGGGCTATTCCCCGTGAGATCCGACACACTCGGCAGGCGCATCCTTAATTACTCTTTGCTGATTGTCTGAGCGATCCCGTCGAGGGCCATTACTGCGAAGAGCCGCACGGAGCGAAGCGCCTGCAAACGACCAAATTTCGTCTCTTGGAAGCAACGCAAGCCATTCAGAATTCGATCGAGGCGGCGGCGGCGACAACCAATTGAAAGGTTCAGGAAGCAAGGTTGAAAACCCATAAATCACACCTGCCCCGCGCGCCAAATCTTCCTCTCTGACAAAGCAGTAAATCCAGTCTGGATCCCATTTTAAGGAAACAGCCAAGTGTCCCAATGCTACAAATGAGCGAAGTGCTACGCGTGAACCCCTTTCGGATGAATTGACGTAAAGATCCCCAAAGTAGACAAGACGCCCGAATAGTTTTTTTTCCACCTCTGGGCGAACTTTTTCAATTACCGGGGCATCTGAATTAGCCCCATATGCACGTTTTAGGGTTCTGGACCAGTATCTGGATATACTCTCGCGCCCGATATCTTCGAGGCGCGCGCACCCCGCAAATACAGGTGTATCCCCCTTCATAGCGACCAGCCATATAACGTTGTTCTCCGTGAAATCGTTGTGTCCTGGATTTGATAGGGGGGTTAGATACGACTTTCCCAACAGGTCGACCAAACCCGGCACAGTTGAAACATCATCAACCTCCTTGACCTCATACCCCCAATCCGACAGGCGGCCACTCAAACGTCCAATCGCCTCAGCCAACGCAACTGTTCGCATAATTCACTCCTTTTTCTCGTTGGGCTGACCCCCAACAGCCCACACTCATAACATCGCACCGATGTGCTACCAATCGCGCGAGTCGTGTAAGCAATTGTCCTAAATATCGGACACACACCTTGACTATCCATTTTATTGGACATAATGCTAGCCCAGAACCTTCACTGGGAGAGCCGCAATGCACCTTGCAATTCATGGTCCAACCGAGAACAGCCGTATAAAACTCTCAATCTGGCTGCATCACGAACCCCAACCCAGCGACCCCCAGCCGGCTAGCGAAGCGCCATTAGCTGCGAATGGGCTCACCCACCGCATCCGCCGCCACATTGTCGCGACAGGCCTTCCCGCCCGTCCGCCGACATTGATCGCCAAAGGCGCGATCGCATGACCCGCCAGCCTTTTGCCGAGATGCCACCCGCCCAGCAGGCGGGGATCCTCTGCAATGACCCGCGCTTTCAGGAATTCGCCGCACAGCGCAGCGGCTTTCCCGGCAAATCGCTGATGTCCAGCGCCGCCGCTGAATACGTCCGCATGATCTGCGGCGTGAACAGCCGTGGCCTGCTCAACAGCAACAAGGCCGCTGCCGACCGCTTCGCCGCCCTGCGCACCGAATTCGACGCCTGGACAGGCAAAATCGCGACCCCGTACCGGTGATCGGAGCAACCATGCAAACCAGAGCACATACCCCGCCCCGTGTACCTGTCACAGGTACACAGGCCGTGCCAAAACAGACCGGCGACAGGCTGAAAAAGATCGAAATATTCGGCCTCAAGGCGCTTTGGCTTCACTTTGCCGACGAAATGGACCTGCGCCGCCTCGCAATCCTTCATCTGCGTATCCGCAGAAAAGAACGCGCCCTGCACGATCTGAAAGAAGAGCAACGCCAGATCAGGCGAAAATGCACCCGCCGAATGCAGCGCGCCAGAAGCAGCAGTTGACTACACCCGCAGCGCGAGCGCTGCGACTAGGGCGCGGCACCCCACTCACGGAAACCGGCCGCGCCCCAAATGGAACCAAGCACCGAAAGGCCCTAAGATGAACGCTCACAGTGAAATCAAGACTGATGTCGCCACCAAATCACTCAAGGTCGACATCTCAGAACTTCGCGCTGCCCTCGCTTGGGTCAACAAGGTGCGGGAAACGTGGTCTCGCATCCCGATCTTGAGCCAGAACCTGTTTCAGGTTGAAGACGGTCAGCTGACTATTACTGCCACCTGCCTTGATCGCGAAGCACGGCAGACACTCTCCTGCGACACCTCTGAAGCTTGGTCATTTGTGATGAACGGCCACCGGGTGATGAAAGTCACGGCAGGTCTGTCCGGCACCGTCACCATTGAGCACGACATTGCCAAGGATCTCCTCACACTGACGGCTGACGGCATGTCCCTGGCCATGAACGTTATGGCACCGCCAGAGGACTGGCCAACTATCAATAAGCAAAAGCCCCTGGGCGGCATTGAGGTCGGTGAAAACGTCCTCCTCCGCGCGCTTACCTTGGTCAAACCGTGCATCTCGACCGAAGAAACCCGATACTATCTGAACGGGATCTACTGGACCTCACACGACGGTGCGTCACGCATGGTGACGACGAACGGGCATAGGCTCGCGCGCCTGGATCTTGAAGCTCCATATCCGCCATTTGATGTGATCTTCCCGCGGATCGGCATAACGCCGCTTTCAGCCATGCTGACCGCAAACGGCAATCAGCTTGCCAAGATCACTTATCGCGGTGCCGATAAGACGCCCACCCTTCTTAGTATTGAGATCGGCGACCGAGAACTGCACTGCAAACTGATCGATGGCACATATCCCGATTACAACCGGGTCATCCCCTCAGTCGACGGGGAACAGGCGTTCGATATCATCATTCCCAAATCCGCCACTCAGCGCCTCCGCTTGATGGCTGGACCGGACGACCTTGGCTGCAAGATTTCCCCTGAAAAGGGCACTATGACGATTGGCCGAGAGGATCACGATGGCAAGTTGTCTGTGACTTATGCCGCCAAGGGCAAGTCTGGGCCGGATATCGGTTTCAACACTGTCTACCTGGCGCAGACGACAGCAACGATGGGGGACGTTCGTTTGCGCGCGAAAGACAAGGGCGCGCCTGCCTTGGCTACCAGTGAGGCACATACGGATCTGATCATGGTCCTGATGCCGATGCGGGTTTGAACCGCCTTATAGCCCTGAAAACGCACCTCTTTGATGGAGAGAGATATGGCTAAAGTCCTGATCGGATGTGAAACCAGCGGTATTGTCAGAGAGGCATTCCTTGCCCTCGGGCATGATGCGTGGTCGTGCGATCTGCTGCCCTCCGACACGCCGACCAATCGCCACATTCAAGGCGACATTCGCGATGTCATGCAGGACAGCTGGGATCTGATGGCCGTGATGCACCCGCCATGCACTCGACTTTGCAACAGCGGCGTGCGGTGGCTGACACAAGCGCCAACGGGCCGCAGTCTTGATGAAATGTGGCGCGAGCTGGACGATGGCGCAGCGCTCTTTTCAGCCTGCTGGAACGTGCCCCACATCCCATGCGTGGCTATCGAAAACCCGGTAATGCACCGTCACGCCAAAGAGCGGATCGAGAACTACGAACCGCCAGCCCAAACCGTGCAGCCATGGCAGTTTGGCAGCGCCCCCGACGGCCCCGACAATGAAAAAAAGCGGACCTGTCTTTGGCTTCGCGGCCTGCCCCAACTGAGCCACACCGGCACCCTAGACGGCAGCACCGCCCGCGACAGCGTTCACAAAGCCAGCCCCGGCGCTGATCGTTGGAAGATCCGCAGCAAGTTCTTTCCAGGCCTTGCCGCTGCGATGGCTGATCAATGGGGCGCTGCATCGCAGGCCCGCTACGCGGCCGCAGCCGCTTAACCCCAACCCCCTATCGGGAGCCAGATATGACACAGCAACTCATCGCCGTAGATGCAAATGCGCTCGCAAGCCTTCAGGACGAGCTGACGGAAATAAAGCGCCTCCTATTGTCCTCAAAAATCAGCCCGCCAGCAAAATGGATCACGGTCGCGGAATACGCGCAAAAGGTGGGGAAATCCGAGGCGACCGTAAGACGATGGATCAGGGATGGCCAGCTTGAGCGAAAGCAGAAGTTGGTCAAGAATCCAGATGCCTAATCGAGGCGCTTGGCCAGCTCTTCAGCGCTTTCATTGTAGTACACGCGCAGCTGCCTCAGATCCGTGTGCCCCACCATCCGGGCCAGCGCCAGTACATCGAGCTTTCTTGAGAGCGCAGTGATCGCCGCATGACGGGAATCATGGAACGTTAGCCCCGTGACAGCCGCCCTATCCCGCAGTTTTCTAAACAGAACATCCAACTGGCGAGACGAAAGACCAAACACCGGATTGAGATCCGGCAAAGCTCGTAGCAGCTCAACCGCCTTGGTCGACAACGGAACCTCTCGCGGCCTGCCATTCTTGGTATGTGTAAGCAGAGCCACCCGGCGATCCAGATCAACCCGATCCCATTCCAACCCAGCAATTTCGCCTGCGCGCATTGCGCTTTCCATAGCGAATTTGAACGCATGGAAAGCGCGAGCCGTTGCTTTGTTCAGATCTTCTCCTGCGCTGATCTGCATTGCCTCTATCTCAGCAGAGGTCGGCAATCGGTCACGCGGCTGCGGTTTCGTCGGCTTACGCACATCGCTAATGGGGTTCGCAGAGATCAATTCCCACTCTTTCCTCGCAACGTTCAGCACCGAAGACATGAGCTGCATCTCGCGAATTACGCTCGCGGGCGCGACTTCCTTTAGGCGCTGATCACGCCACTTTGCGAAATCTCTGGCAGACAAATCTTCCAGCCGGATCTTGGCGATCTCATCTCGACCGATCTTTTCCAGCCGTATCACCTCCCAGCGATGCCCCCGCTTTGAAGGTGATACCTCGCGAGCATAGCGCTCAAACAGCTCGCCCAGCGTCAGCTTCGCCGCAACCTTGTCCTGGTTCAAGATCTCGAATTCAGCCCGAGCGGCCCAGTCTTTGGCCTCTTGCTTTGTCGGAAATACCTTTGACTTTCTGACACCATTGCGGGCAACCTCGGCCCGATATCCCGATTTTAGCTTACGAATAGACGCCATGAATTACGCACCGTGCGGAAAATATGCGTAAACGAATACACATTCCTGCAGATCATGGGTAGCCACTCAGGCCGCCAAAATCCGTAACCACTTTGTTTTAGATGGATAAATATTCAAACATGTTTAGTTCTGTTTGAATGATGGTGCGGTCGAGAAGACTCGAACTTCCACGGGTGTTACCCCACAGCGACCTCAACGCTGCGCGTCTACCAATTCCGCCACGACCGCACTGTCTTGACTTGGTGTAGCGGCGTATAGACGAGCGCGGGACGGTTGTGAAGATGCAAAATGATCATTTCTCAGGCTTTTCTGCTCGCCCGAAAAAGGAACGGGGGCGGATGATCATTCCGCCCCCGTTGACAGGTCTGATGGTGTGAAAACCAATCAGTCCGTTGAGAAACTCGGCAGCGCGGCCGCGGTGCTGGACGCCGGTACCGGTTGTGCCAATGCGCCGGTCAGGCCCGCAGCGGCGGCCTTGATCAGGGCGACTCGTTCCGGCTGTCCGGGTGCGAAGACCGGATCAACCCCGGCCTCCAGCGCGGAAACAGCTGTCTGATACCAGCCCTGTGCCTGCTCGGGCGATTTCGCAACGCCAAAGCCCTGCGCCAGGTGATGGCCGATCAGCTCTGCATAGGGACGCTGGCCGACACCAACCATGATGAGCGCCGCTCCTAGCGCCACCTCCATATTGTCACGGCGATACCCCGAGAACAGGCAGATCCCGGCGGTATTGGACAGCTGCTCGATCGACATGTTGGATTGCAGCACAAATTTCTGCACGTCGGAAATCAAGGCGTCACTGCCCGTGGTCGCCAGTTTGGCAAGATAGGGTTGAACAGCAGGCCCAAAGGCGTCGCACTGGCTGTCGACCTGTGCCTGGCTCACTCCCTGCACCTTGGCCACAAGCGCTTCGCCGGAATTGATCGCATAGGACCGGGTCAGGCAGAACTGCTCACCCAATGCCAGCTCCGGGTCGCGCAGATTGGCAACGGTCATATAGCCACCGTTGGAACTGGTGAGCAGGCTGACCTTGCTGCAATGGCTGGTGAGCGACGCGGTGCTTGCCGCCGGTGCCGGTTGCTGGAACAGCTGAATGCCGGCCAGCCCGCCTCCGGCAGGAGCGGGTGCGGGAGCAGGCGCCGGAGCGACGGCCTGCGGCGCGGAGGCCAGCACAGTTGCTCCCGGAGCGGGTGCGGGCGCAGGGGCCGGGGTTGGCACAGCCGCCTGAACCGTGCCCGACGTCGGCTCATCCGTCATCCGGCAGACGCCCTGATGACAGGCGAAGTTTGCCGTCGTGACGCCCCGCGCCATGAAGTCATTGCGCTGATAGCCCTGCGGCGTTGAGGCAAAGACCATGACGGAGCAATGCGACGCACCGCACCAGAAGGAGCTGCCGGACACCGAGGTGTCGATCATGTAGTCGTTCTTGCCATCGCCGTTCAGATCCGCCAGCTGCATGAAACCCGAACGTTGCAACAGCTGTTCGGCGCTGGGATCGGCGCTGGCCGCGATTTCATCCACGGCCTGGCTGACTTCAAACGGCAGGCCGCCGTAGCTGCCATAGCCGACTGCACTCGCGCTGCGGGTGCCGGTCGCCTCGTCCCGCCAGATCCGCAACAGCCCGCGGACGCCATTGGGGCCCTGCATCGCCTTGATCACCTGCGGGCCGCCAATCTGAGCGCGGCTGTAGGACGACACCAGGAAATCCCGTTCATATTGTGTCAGCTGCCCGGTCGCCGGGAAACCCATATGCCCCTGATACTGCGCCACGGCGCTGCGGGATTTGCGCCCCATCACGCCATCGGGGGAGCCGGCGGGAAAGCCGAAGTAATTCAGCGCCGTCTGCGTTTCACGGTTCTGCGCCCGCGCCGGCGAATAGGTCCGTTTGCGGGTCACCGGCTGTTTGCGCGCGCGGTTTTTATGCGCTTCATTGACGATCACGCCGCCGATGATACTGCCGACCAGCGCCGCGCCAAGATTGTCGGCAACCGCCGGAGCAGCCCCGGAGGTCGCCAGAATTGATGCTGCCAATGTAGTTTTAAGAGATTTTGAGAACATATTACGCGTCCCCCCCATTGATGAATACACGCAATCACGGTAGCGCACGACCCATCACGCAGGCCAGAAAATTCCGCGCATTGCTCTATAGTGGTTACAAAAGTCATAACAAAGGACACCGTCGATGGTTGAATGGATCACCACCTCCGGCCTGACCGGCTATGACGAGGCCGTCACCTTCATGGAGGAGCGTGCGGCGGGTATTGCCGCAGGAACCCACGAGGAATGTATCTGGCTGGTTGAACATCCCCCGCTCTATACGGCCGGCACTTCGGCGCGGCCCGGCGATCTGACCGACCCCGACCGTTTCCCGGTCTACGCAAGCAAGCGCGGCGGACAATATACCTACCACGGACCCGGCCAGCGCGTGGTTTACGTCATGCTGGATGTCGCCAAACGGGGCCGCGATGTGCGCTGTTTCGTCCGCCAGCTGGAGCGCTGGGTGATCCTGGCGCTCGACCGGTTCAACGTGACCGGCCATATCCGCGACGGCCGTGTCGGCGTCTGGGTGGAGCGGGACGACAAACCCCTGCGGCCCAACGGAGAGAAGACCGAGGACAAGATCGCTGCAATCGGCATCCGCCTGCGCAAATGGGTGAGCTTTCACGGCATTTCGATCAACGTGGAGCCTGACCTCAGCCATTTTGACGGCATCGTCCCCTGCGGCATCACCGAATTCGGCGTTACCAGCCTCGTGGATCTGGGGTTGCCGGTCACGATGACGGATGTGGATGTGGCGCTGAAGCAATGTTTCGATGTCGCCTTTGCCACAACCGAAACCTGTGCCCTCGACTAGGCGTCAGCCCCCGTTGCGCGACGGGCCGATCATGACGTCATGCGCTGACGCAGGTCGTCGATCGCTGCAAACACCAGCTCCGGCTGGGCATAGAGCAGCATGGTACCGGCACGTTTGCTGACCCGGATCTGAAGGTTGGCGTGACCACTCCCCAGCGCGGCCTGCAATTTGTCGACCGGCGTCACGGTATCTTCTCCGCCATGCAGATAGATGGTCGGCGCGGCCTTGGCACAATGGCGCATGTCGCGCGAGCGAACCGCCAACCGCAGATCAATTTCGTAGCCGCCGCGCCCCTGCTGCATCATCATCCTGTGGCTCTGGTCCAGAACCGCGCTCAACGCGGGGTCGGCCAGCAGTTGGCGGTCCGCGCTTTCGCGGGCGATCTGGCGCGACACCAGGACCTGCGGCCCCTTTTGCCGCACGGACCGTGACCAGCTGCGCACCACAAGCGGCAGCACCGCGCTGGCATGGACCGCGCTCAGCGCCAGCGCGCGCTGATGCCCGCGCAGGGCCCTTGCATGTCCGATACTGGGCAATGGCAGTGTCGCGCCGATACAGACCACCCCGCCCAGCCGGTCACGCAGCCGACGCCCGGCGGCGGCGGCAAACAGGCATCCGCTGCGATGCCCCATCAGGATGGGATTGACCAAACCCTCCGCGTCGATCAGCGCATCCAACTGGGTTACGAATAAATCAATCGGATCAGTCCCGCTCGGCAAACTGTCCGAGCCACCATAGCCGCAGCGCAAAGGTGCCAGACACCGCAGGCCACGCGCCCGCAACTGCGGTTGCAGCCGCTGGATCGCCGCAACCCCGTCAAAGATACCATGGACAAAGATCACCGGCTGGCCGCGCTCGGCGCCAAACTGCAAATATTGTGAAGTCAGCCCGGACGCCAGGCTCAGTACGCGTTGTGGGGGTGACGCGCGACCCGCAGCGATATCGTGATCGCGAGTCGTCTGCTGCATGAGATAGGCAAGAAACCGCAGCATCTCAGGGCAGCTTGGCGCTGCAGTTTTGCTGAGCATCTGGCCCAGAAGGGCCAGTTCTGGCCCGCGCTCGGCACCGGTCCCGATGCGCAGCTCAATCCAGTCGGCCTCAATCAACAGATGACGCAGCAGCGACATTTCCTCCGGATCAAAGCCGAACCGCAATGCCACCTGATCTGCCGCCACATCCGACCAGCCGGTCGTAAGCTGTTCCACCAGAACCGCCGGTGCCGAGGGGTCCACGGCCCGTAATCGGCCGCGCCATGCAGCCATGTCAGACGGGCGCGCGCTAGAAAGACCATCGACGGCGCCCAGCCTCTCCCCGCGGCCGCCCACCGCTTGGCACATCAGCAGCCGCCCCCCCTCGCCCCGCAGCAACGTAAGTGCAGGGCGCGGCCTATCCTCATCAAAAAGCGTGTACCACAGTGGCAGCTTGGCATCCGCAACCCCAATGGCCTGAGCGATCCAGGGCGCGGTGATGCGCCCACGACGCGGCCAGTCATCACCTGCGGCCAGAATCTCCGCCTCGCGCGATACCAGCAGCCAGTTTCTCGCACCGCAGGGAAGCACTGCCTGAAGCTCTGGCCAGGATCCATGGTTCTGCGCCGCGATCAGGCGACTCCTGAGATAGATGGCGCGGTCAAAGTGACGTCCGATCAGCGCCGCCCCGGCAAGCTCGCGTTCAGGTGACAAATGCGCCGAAAGCCCCAGCCCATCAGAAGAGCCCGCAGATCCCTGCCAGGAGCTGGCAACCGCCTTACCGGCGCCAACTGGCGTCGATCCTATCAGTGCGCTCTTGGCTTTCCCGGCGACACCATCATAGCCCGCACGGATCAGCCGGTCCCGCCAGGCGACCGCATTGGACGCGCCAAGAACAGAGCCGTAGACGGCCGCTGCCACCGTCTCGTCCGACAGCCCCCTTAGATCACCACTATCCTCTGCCGTCTTACCCACGGCCCCTCCTCAGCAACATACACAGGCCAAACGCCCGTCACTTTGCAAAACCATGGCGCATCTGCGCAGGTTGGTATGAACACAAGCAGCCCCGACCGATACGAGACTGCCGCAACTTTCATTTCCGGTTCCCCTTCGCCGGGCGTTGCAGAGACACCACGGGCAGGCCAGGGACAGGCCGCCATAAACATGAAACCCACATCGCTCCGCCTGGACAGCTGCGCTGCCAAGCCCCCTCCCGATATCGGTTCAGTTCTCAGTTCTTAAGGCCCTATGGCCTAGACTGCCGGGACCCTAGGATAAACGGGTCACACATATCAATATAAATTTCATCCAAAGGTAGAATAACTGGTCCGCGGCTTCGCGCCTGTGCATCAGCACAGCAGCACGAGCCGCGACAGGCCAGGACAGCCCGCCGGTAATCGCTTACTCTGATTAACATGCGGCCTCTATCAGGCGGCGGCGTCCACGGCCTTACGCATTATCTCCGCATGTGCCTGCAAAACACCCGGATCGGCCATTATGCCCGGTGGTCGCACTGTATCGCCGTCGCGACGTGGCAACACGTGGAAATGCAGATGGAACACCTCCTGCCCACCCGCAGCCTCGTTGAACTGCTGAATGGTAATCCCTTGGGCGTCAAATGCCTGCATCGCGATCCGACCGATCTTCTGCACGGTCGCCATGACCGCCGCCAGCTGGGCCGGTGATGCGTCAAGGACATTCCGGCAGGGCGTCTTGGGGATCACCAGCATGTGCCCGTCGGAGCGCGGCATGATATCCATGAACACCAGCGTATCATTGTCTTCGTAGACTTTGTGCGCTGGCAGTTCTCCGAGCAGAATTTTTGCGAAGATATTGTTTGGATCGTACACCGCCACTATCTGCCCTCCGTAGCTATCAACGGGAACTTGCGCGGCTATCGCCCGCTGGTCAAGCACACAAGGACCGCCCGTTCGATAAAACACGGCTAAATCCTTCCCGGACGACCCAAGGCCGGGGGGCGCTTCGCCGTGACATACGCCGGACCACGGCGCCAAAGGATCAGAAAGGCAGCCCGAAAGGGCCTGCCCGCGACAATTATTCTTGATCCATATCAAACTCCGCCATTGAAGGCCTGTTGCCGGCGAACTAAAACGCAGGATGAGTCTAGGCCCGCCGGGGACGGTGTTTGTTGGCCTATCGTTATGCAACAGGAGGCACCTTAATGGCAGATGCAGCCATTCATGGTCACGGCCACGAAGACGAGCGCGGTTTTTTCACCCGCTGGTTCATGAGCACGAACCATAAGGATATCGGCATTCTCTACCTGATCGTTTCGGCGATCGTTGGTTTCATCTCCGTCGCGTTCACCGTTTACATGCGGCTTGAACTGATGGATCCCGGCGTTCAGTACATGTGCCTTGAAGGTGCACGTCTTTTTGCAGATGCGTCTGCGGCATGTACCCCCAACGGGCATCTGTGGAACGTTCTGATCACCGGCCACGGCATCCTGATGATGTTCTTCGTGGTTATTCCCGCGCTGTTCGGCGGGTTCGGCAACTACTTCATGCCGCTACAGATCGGCGCGCCGGACATGGCGTTCCCGCGGATGAACAACCTGTCGTTCTGGATGTATGTCGCGGGCACCTCGCTCGCGGTTGCCTCGGTCCTCGCACCGGGCGGCAACGACCAGGCCGGTTCCGGCGTCGGCTGGGTTCTCTACCCGCCGCTGTCCACCAACGAAGGCGGCTTCTCCATGGACCTGGCGATCTTCGCCGTTCACGTCTCTGGTGCGTCCTCGATCCTCGGTGCGATCAACATGATCACCACCTTCCTGAACATGCGTGCCCCCGGCATGACCCTGTTCAAGGTGCCGCTGTTCTCCTGGTCGATCTTCGTCACCTCCTGGCTGATCCTGCTGTCCCTGCCAGTTCTGGCCGGCGCGATCACCATGCTGCTGATGGACCGCAACTTTGGGTTCACCTTCTTTGACCCTGCCGGCGGCGGCGACCCGATCCTGTATCAGCACATCCTGTGGTTCTTCGGCCACCCGGAAGTGTACATCGTGATCCTGCCGGGCTTTGGCATCATCTCCCACGTGATCGCGACCTTCGCCCGCAAACCGGTCTTCGGCTACCTGCCGATGGTCTGGGCGATCATCGCGATTGGTGTTCTGGGCTTTGTCGTCTGGGCGCACCACATGTACACCGTCGGCATGTCGCTGAACCAGCAGGCCTACTTCATGCTGGCCACCATGGTGATCGCGGTTCCGACCGGGGTTAAGGTGTTCTCCTGGATCGCCACCATGTGGGGCGGCTCGATCGAGTTCAAAGCTCCGATGATGTTCGCCTTCGGCTTCCTGTTCCTGTTCACCGTCGGTGGTGTGACCGGTGTGGTTCTGTCGCAGGCGGCTGTCGACCGCGCCTATCACGACACCTACTATGTGGTTGCGCACTTCCACTACGTGATGTCGCTGGGTGCTGTCTTTGCGATCTTCTCCGGTGTGTACTTCTACTTCGGCAAGATGACCGGTCGTCAGTACTCCGAGCTGGGCGCCCAGATCCATTTCTGGATGTTCTTCATCGGCGCCAACCTGACCTTCTTCCCCCAGCACTTCCTGGGCCGTCAGGGCATGCCGCGTCGTTACATCGACTACCCGGAAGGCTTTGCGTACTGGAATAAGATCTCGTCCTATGGCGCGTTCCTGTCCTTTGCATCGTTCCTGCTGTTCTTTGGCGTTGTGATCTACTCGCTGCTGCGCGGTGCCCGCATCACCCAGAACAACTACTGGAACGAATATGCGGATACTCTGGAGTGGACCCTGCCCTCTCCGCCGCCGGAGCACACCTTCGAAATCCTGCCCAAGCAGGAAGACTGGGATCGCTCCCATTCGCACTAAGGTGTTGATGAACTGAATGACAGACAGGCCCCGGAGCACCCGCTTCGGGGCCTTCTTTCTGCCCGCAGCACCGACCCGGTTCCCCCCTTTTGCAGCTGCGACGCATGGCCCTGTCGAGATGCTGGACAGGCCGCTGGCGGACGCTAAATTCACGCCATGCCGTATCAATGGATCACAGCCCGAACCGACAGCAATCAAGAGCTGCACCTATGGCCGCATCAGTCGCTGCCGCCAGAGGGCTATGTCCGCTTTCTGGGGGTGCTTGCGGCGCTGATCACCATCCCGATGATCCCCCTTTTGGGCAGTGCGGCGCTCTGGGGGGTTCTGCCCTTTGTGACAGCGACGCTGTTTGCGGTGAAATGGGCGCTGGATCGCAGTCGCCGTGACCGGCATGTCCTGGAAGTGCTGACGCTGGACTCCACCGAAGCGCATCTGGAGCGCATCAACCCGACCGGACAGCGCCAGAACTGGCGTTGTAACCGCTATTGGACACAGGTCAAACTGCATGCCGATGACGGACCCGTGCCGAATTACGTCACCCTGCGCGGCAGTGGCCGAGAGGTCGAAATCGGCGCCTTCCTGTCCGAGGAGGAACGCAAGGCGCTCTATGAGGATCTGAAGACCGCGCTGCACCGGCACAGCCCGTGACACCCCGATGCCGGACTGCCCCGCATAACTGCACCTTTGACTTTGGCCGGGGCGCCGCGTATCAGAGGCATATGTTCAATACGTCCGTATCCTTTTCGATCCAGTATTATCCGCTGTTTTCATAACGGCGGACGTATTCTCATTTCTTGATGTTCATCCCGCCGCGTTCCGGCGGACAGAGGCAGCATCTCACATCATCCCAACGGCAGCGCGGCACAGACCGGAGCCCGATGTCGATGTCGCTTTCCACCAGATTCCCCCGCGTTGGCCTGATTGGTTTTGGCGCCTTTGGCCAGCTGATCGCCCGTCACCTGTCGCCGCTGGTGCCGATCTGCGTGCATGATCCAGCCTCAGGCTGTGACCTGCCGCAACACCCGTCCCTGCGTTTCTGCCCGCTTGCCGAAACCGCCGCCTGCCCGCTGGTCATTCTTGCGGTCCCTGTCAGTGCGATGGAGCAGCTCTGCCACGAGATTGCACCGCTGCTCACCCCTGGCGCATTGGTGATGGATGTCGGCTCTGTCAAAATGGCGCCGGCGGAGGTGATGCTGCGGACCCTGCCGCCTGAGGTCCAGCTTCTGGGAAGCCATCCCTTGTTCGGCCCCCAAAGCGCCGCGCAGGGTCTCGCCGGTCAGAAAATCGCCCTCTGCCCATTACGCGGCGGGCGCCCCTTGCGCCTGGCGGCGCTGCTGCGCCATGTCTTCGGGCTCGATGTCATCTGGACCACACCCGAGGCCCATGACCGCGAGCTGGCGACAGTACAGGGTCTGACCCATCTGATCGCCCAGGCGCTCAGTCAGGTTGCATCGGGTCCCCTGCGGATGACCACAGCCAGTTTCGAACTGATGCAACAGGCCAGCCGGATGGTCGCCGGAGATGCCCCTAACGTGCAGCAGGCGATCCTGCGCGACAATCCCTTTGCCGCTGAGGTGCGCGAGGCCTTCCTCCAATGCGCGGCCGACCTCGGCCAATCATCCACATACCAGCCCCGGGCAACCCCCTGGTCGGCAACCCAATGCCCAGCAAAAAGCCCGCCAAAGGTGGCGGGCTTCTGATCTGACAGCGATTGGCTCAGGTCAGCGTCAGCAGTCGCCGCTGTGGCAGAGCTGATCCTTCACCAGGGGGCCGACTTTGCCGAAATCCATCTGGCCGGTGTATTTGCCCTTCAGGGCGCCCATCACCTTGCCCATGTCACGGATCGACTGCGCACCAGTATCAGCAACCGCAGCCTTGACCGCCTCGGCGATTTCGTCGTCGCTCAGCTGTTTGGGGAGGAACTCCTCAATGATAGCAATCTCACCCAGCTCGCGTTCGGCCAGGTCCAGCCGTCCGCCTTCCTCGTAGGCGCGTGCGCTTTCGTTGCGCTGCTTGGTCATCTTGCCCAGAATGGCGAGGATCTCTGCATCGCCAATTCCGCCCCCTTCACCATCGACCCGGTCGGCAATTTCACGGTCCTTGATCGCGGCATTGATCAGACGCAAGGTTGCCAGTCGGGCAGCTGCGCGGTCCTTCATGGCCTGTTTCAGGGCCATATTGACCCGAGTTCGCGTATCCATTTATCTGTCCATTCCCACGGAGTCGGAAACCGGATCTTTACCTAAAGTGGTAGTCAAGTTCAAGTTGGGGCCAGACAAATGACGTTGGGGCACCCAAACACCGTTAGATGATGCCGGCCTCGCCCCGCAAACAGGCCCAGATCGCAGCGACGGAGGCTTGACGGCTTGGCGCCCACCCCTTAGATACCCGTGAATTTTGCCCATATTGGAGAGTCGCGCCATGGCCGATACCGTCCCACCCAAGCCCACCGCATGTTTGGCACTGGCTGATGGCACCATCTTTTATGGAAACGGCTTTGGTGCCACCGGCGAAACCGTGGCAGAGCTCTGCTTCAACACGGCCATGACCGGCTATCAGGAAATCATGACCGACCCCTCCTACGCGGGGCAGATCGTGACCTTCACCTTCCCTCACATCGGCAACACCGGCGTCACCCCCGAGGATGACGAAACCGCCGATCCCGTCGCCGCAGGCATGGTGGTGAAATGGGATCCGACACAATCCTCCAACTGGCGCGCCACCGAAGAGCTGAAAACCTGGCTCACCCGCACCGGACGTATCGCCATCGGCGGCGTTGACACCCGCCGCCTGACCCGTGCGATCCGTCAGCAAGGCGCCCCGCATGTGGCCCTGGCCCATGATCCCGACGGCAATTTCGACATCGAAGCACTGATCGCCAAGGCTCGCGAATGGTCGGGCCTTGAAGGGCGCGACCTGGCCAAGGACGTTACCTGCGCGCAAAGCTATCGCTGGGACGAAATGCGGTGGGCCTGGCCCGAGGGCTATACCCGTCAGGAAGACCCCAAGCACAAGGTTGTCGCCATCGACTACGGTGCCAAGCGCAATATCCTGCGCTGCCTCGCATCGGCGGGTTGTGACGTGACCGTCCTGCCCGCCTCTGCCACCGCTGATGAGGTGCTGGCCCATAACCCCGATGGTGTCTTCCTCTCCAATGGTCCCGGTGATCCCGCCGCCACCGGCGTCTATGCCGTGCCGATGATCCAGCAGATCCTCGACACCACGGATCTGCCGATGTTCGGGATCTGCCTCGGCCACCAGATGCTGGCACTGGCGCTTGGCGGCAAGACCGTCAAAATGAACCACGGCCACCACGGCGCCAACCACCCGGTGAAGGAAAATGCCACCGGCAAAGTTGAGATCACATCGATGAACCACGGGTTTGCCGTCGACGGGCAGAGCCTGCCTGACGGTGTCGAAGAGACGCATGTGTCGCTGTTCGACGGCTCCAACTGTGGCATTCGCATCTCCGATCGTCCGGTCTATTCGGTGCAGCACCACCCCGAAGCAAGCCCCGGCCCGCAGGACAGTTTCTACCTGTTCGAGCGCTTCGCCGAGGCTATGGCTGCGCGCAAATCTGCGTAAATTCAGCGGGGCTGAGATAAGCCTACGCAAAAAACACGGTTCCATGGCAAGCTTTTGCCATGGAAAACAAGGGCTTGATAAATACGCCCCTGTAAAAACCTCTTGCTCGAATCCATGACCGCATAAACTGTGCTGTCATGGTTGAACACAACCTCAAATTCCTAGAGGCGGCACGACCCCTCATTCGGCGCGAACGCCAGACCTCCTTTGAACGGCGGCTGGTGGAAGATCACGCCGTCAGCAAGGATCACCTGATGCGGGCGCTGGTTCTGCGTCAGCATCAGCGCGCTCCGATTGATCAGATCCTTGTTTCCGAAGGGTGGGCCAGTCAGGAGCAGGTTCTGGATGCGCTGTCGTCCCAGCACGGGATGCCACGGGTTGATCTGGGCGGGCATCGCCCCCAGGCGCGTCTGCTCGCGCGCAAACCCGCCCGGTTCTGGCTGCGTCGCTGTGCGCTGCCATACATGCAACTGGGGCAGACCGTGATCGTCGCGATAGCGCATCCAGCCGCCTTTGCCGAGGTGCAGCGCGACCTTGCAGAAAGCTTTGGCGATGTGCGGCCGGTGATCGCAAGCGAAGCGCAGATCACCGAACTGCTCAGCAGTCATTTCCGCGAGGATCTTGCCCGCGACGCCAGCGCCTCTGTACCGCTGCGCTATAGCTGCCGCACTTTGCGCCAGCCGAACTGGCTAGGCCTGCCGCTGCTGACGGGACTCGCCGGCCTTGGCCTGACCGCGACCCGGCCAAGGCTGGTTTTTACCCTGCTCTGCGGGTTGGCGCTCTTTACGCTCTTGCTGTTCATTCTGCTGAAATGTGCAGGTTTCGTATCCCATTTGCAGGACCGGCGGCGGCGACGTCCGCACGAGAGCACGCAGCCTCTGTCAAAGCAGCCGCCCAGCGCAGGCTCTCTACAGCTGGCGGCCACGGGACGGCGCCTGCCGCGCATGTCGATCCTTGTCCCGCTCTACAAAGAGGCCGAAATCGGCCGCGCCCTCCTGCGACGTCTGTGCAAACTCACCTACCCGCGCAGCCTGCTCGAAGTGCTTCTGGTCCTCGAAGAAGACGACGAGGTCACCCGCAACGCCATCCATTGCGCCGATTTACCCGATTGGTTCCGCGTGATCGAAGTACCCGCCCACGGCGGCCTGACCACCAAGCCACGGGCGATGAACTACGCGCTGAACTACTGCCGGGGGGAAATTATCGGTGTTTGGGATGCCGAAGATGCCCCGGATCCCGACCAGTTGGAACAGGTCGCACGTGCCTTTGCGCAGGGCGATAACGATCTGGCCTGCCTGCAAGGCGCGCTCGACTACTACAACCCGGATCAGAACTGGATCTCGCGCTGTTTCACCCTCGAATACGCCAGCTGGTTCCGCATCGTACTGCCGGGCATCGCCCGCCTTGGGCTGGTGGTTCCGCTGGGTGGCACCACGCTGTTTATCCGCCGTAACGTTCTGGAACAGCTGGGCGGCTGGGACGCCCATAACGTGACCGAGGATGCCGATCTTGGCGTCCGCCTCAGCCGCCTTGGCTATCGCACGGAAATGCTGCCCACCACCACCTATGAGGAGGCCAACTGCCGCGCATGGCCCTGGATCAAGCAACGCTCGCGCTGGCTGAAGGGGTTCATGGTCACCTATCTGGTGCATATGCGCCGCCCCGCCGTACTGGCGCGGCAATTGGGCTGGCGCCAGTTCCTCGGCCTTCAGGCCTTCTTCCTCGGCACCGTTGGCCAGTTCCTGCTGGCGCCCTGCCTCTGGACCTTCTGGCTGATCACCCTCGGCCTTGGCCATCCCAGCGCCCCGCTGCTGCCCGCAGGCGCGCCCTATCTGGCCGCTGCCGCCCTGGTTTTCTTTGAACTCCTTGGCATCATCATCGCCGTTACGGCGGCCTTTGCCAGCGGTCGGCGATCGCTGGCGCTCTGGGCGCCCAGCATGATGCTCTATTTTCCGCTGGGTGTGATTGCCGTATACAAGGCGCTCTACGAGCTGATTTTCAAACCGTTCTTCTGGGACAAGACCGCGCACGGCCAACCCGCGAAGGCTCGCAAGCCGCTCGCCCCGAGGCTCCCGACCGGTGGCACCTAGCCCTTGCTGCGATCGCCCGCGTCCTGTTTCAGCCGGGTCATGAAGGCGACAGAAATATGGTCCTTCAGCGCCCGCCCCGCCGCCTCTTCATCGCGACGCTCGATCGCGTTCACGATGGTCTTATGTTCGGCCTGCGCAATCCGGCCCCGCCCCTCCGCCGCCAGCGAGGTGGTCGCCATCAGCGCCATCGTGCGGTGGACCAGGTTCAGCTGCTGCACCAGATACCGGTTATGTGACGCCAGATGGATCTGCTCGTGAAACCGGCGGTTGGCCTTCGCAAGCTCCGTCGGATTGTCTACAAAGGCATCGTCAGAGGCGACCATCTCCTGCAGTACCCGGACCTCCTCCTCGGTAGCGTGCCGCGCCGCAAGGCTGGCCGCCAGCCCTTCCAGTTCGCGCCGCACCACATATAGCTCCGCCATCTGGTTGTGATCCAGCGAGGCAACAATCAGCGACCGGCCATCGCGCTCCAGCAGCGATTGGGTCTCCAGCCGCTGCAACGCCTCGCGGATGGGCGTGCGCGAGACACCGAACCGTTCGGCAAGGTCGCTCTCGACCAGACGGTCTCCGGGCCGGTAAACCCCGACATCAATGGCTTCAAGGATCAGCGCGTAAGCGTCGGTCTGGCTGGTGCTACGGGTCAGGTTCATGTCGATCCTTGGGTTGTTGACCCCCGATGTCTACAGGTCCGGCCGCTGTGCAATCAACCCCGCCCCGACCACGCAGTTAAAATCAGCCCCTCGGATCGACCCGAAGACGCCACGGCGATGTAGTGCACCGGCGCATGGCGACAGTTGCAATCATGCGGCGGGCGACCTAGGTCACAGGCCATGGTATCGCAATCTTTTTCTCACGTCCGCCATTGGGTGTTCGATCTCGACAACACCCTCTATCACCCCTCCGCCCGGCTGTTCGATCAGATCGAGGTCAAGATGACGGACTACGTCATGACGGCGCTTGGCGTCGACCAGCAGATGGCCAATAAGCTGCGAGATGACTACTGGCGCGAACATGGCACCACCCTTGCCGGGCTGATGGCCCATCACGATCTGGACCCGGACCCGTTCCTGATCGAGGTCCACGACATCAATTTCGATCATCTGGAGCCGGACAGCCTGCTGGCCGAACGGATCCGGGATCTGCCGGGCAAGCGGATCATCTATACCAATGGCACCGCCCCCTATGCCGAGCGGGTGCTGGCGGCGCGGGGTCTTGAGGGCTGCTTTGACGAGATCTACGGGGTCGAACATGCCAATTACCGCCCCAAACCCGAACGTCAGGCCTTTGACATCATCTTTGCCAAGGCAAAGATCAACCCGACAAAGGCTGCGATGTTCGAGGACGATCCGCGCAATCTGCAGGCGCCGCATGATCTGGGGATGTGTACTGTGCATGTGGCACCAACCGCGGCGACCGGCGCGCATATTCACCACCACACGGATGATCTGACCGGGTTTCTCGGGCTGCTGTAGCCGCCTGCGGACAGCGTAAGGTGGCACCGGCCTGCGCATCCTGTCGCACCCCCGTGGCGCGCCGCCGCACCCGACTTTTTCCGGGACTGATAACCTCTATATGGCAGGTATCTTTTCCGCGCAGGCCCGGCCCTTCCGCCATCAGGCTGCGCTCTCCGCCACAGCCAAGGATGCCCGCCCGATGAATGACCTGACGTTCGACCACAGCCAGCACCGCACCACTGTGACCGCAGCCCCGGCGGCGGCTCCCGTGCCTGCCGACAGCCATAACAGTGGCGCCACAAAGGCGCTTCTGGCTATCCTCCTTTATGTTCTGCTCTGGGGCCTCGCTGTTGCGATCTGGGGCCTGCCCGCGCTGTTCCTCCCTGCGGTCGCCAAGACCGGCATCATGTTTGTCGTCTTGGTGATGATCACCCGTGGCTAGGGGCGCGGCGCCAATTGAACCCCGAAAAAGGCCCGGCATAAGGACAGTATGTCGCTTGTCATTCCAGCTGCCAGCGGCCTATCTCAGGACCAGTGATGAAAGGCAGGTCTGATGACTGACAGCTGTGACATTCTGATTTCGGGTGGCGGTATCGCCGGGCTCACCGCCGCCGCAACTTTTGGCGCCGCCGGGTTCCGGGTGATCTGCGTCGACCCGACTGCGCCCGTAACACTGCGCGACGAGGCAGGTGCCGATCTGCGAACCACCGCGATCCTGCAACCGGCAAAGGCGCTGTTGCAGGACGCCGGGATCTGGACCCGGCTCGACGCCCACGCCGCGCCGCTGGACATCATGCGGATCATCGACGCTGGCGGGGCAGAGCCGGTGGCCCGTGTCACCAAGGATTTCAAATCCGCCGATATCTCCGATCAGCCCTTTGGCTGGAACCTGCCCAACTGGCTCCTGCGCCGGGAACTTTTGGCGCGTCTGGACGATCTGGAGACGGTGGATTTCCGTGCGGGTCTGGGCACCACCGGCCTGTTCACGCGCACGGACTCCGCCCAGGTCACCCTGAGCGATGGCACCCGGGTCACGGCCCGTCTTGTGCTCGCCTGTGACGGGCGCGACAGCCCGATGCGGCGAGCAGCGGGCATCCCTGTGCGGACCACCCGTTACGGACAGAAGGCGCTGGCCTTCGCCGTGACCCACGACCTGCCCCATCAGAATATCTCGACCGAAATTCACCGCTCCGGCGGCCCCTTCACTCTGGTGCCGCTGCCCGATCACGACGGTCGACCCTCCTCCGCGATTGTCTGGATGGAACGCGGCCCAAGAGCCGAGGCATTGCAGCGGATGGATCAGGCCCCGTTCGAAATCGAGATGAACCGGCGCAGCTGCGGTGTGCTGGGAGAGCTGCGGCTGGCCTCACGCCGCAGCATCTGGCCGATCATCAGCCAGTCTGCCGCCCGCATGTCGGGCGAACGCCTTGCCCTGATGGCCGAAGCCGCCCATGTGGTGCCACCAATCGGCGCCCAGGGCCTGAATATGTCGCTGGGAGATCTGCGGGTGCTGCTGGATCTGGCACAGACCCGGCCCGAGGCCCTGGGCGACGCCAGGATGCTCGAGAGCTATCACAAGGTCCGCCATGGCGACATTCTGATGCGGGTGAAGGGGATCGACCTATTGAACCGGACCTCGATGCTGTCGCCTCGCCCGCTGCGCGATTTGCGCGCGTTTGGCCTGAATGCGCTCTATTCCATGGCCCCCGTACGCAAGACCCTGATGCAGATGGGGCTTGGGGTAAAATAGGGATCCGGCCCCCTACGGGGACCGGTGCCTTCGGCGAGAGTATTTGGGGAAAGATGACAGGGCTGTCGCATCCGGGCGACGGCGCCGTCTAGCCGAGCGGGCCGGGCCGGCGTTCTTCGCTCAAGAGCACGTTGGCATCCACATTGCCCACCCCCGGCAGGGTCATGATCCGGCGGCGCAGCACGCGTTCAAAATCAGCAATGTCGCGCGCCGTCACCCGCAGGCGATAGTCATACATGCCCAGCACATGTTCGACCGTCTGCACCTCCGGGATGGCAGTCACCGCACGTTCGAAATCCTCAAGCGAGACGCGCCCCTTGGTGGCCAGTTTGAGCCCCAGAAAGACCGTCACACCAAAGCCCAGCTTGCCGGCATCAAGATCCAGCTTGCGGCCCCGGATGATCCCCGTCTCCTGCAGGCGGCGGATGCGGCGCCAGGTTGCGGGCTGGCTCAGCCCCAGTTCGCGCCCCAAGGCGCCGGCCGATTGCGTGGCATCCCGTCCCAATGCGCGCAGCAGCGCGTGGTCGATGTCATCCAGCGCCATCATATCGGCAGTGCCTCGTCCGATTTGATGCGTGCCACATGCATCAGCGCCTCGATGTCGGTGATATGCGGCAGGATCAGGATCTGGCTGCGGTAAATCCCCTGATAATGTGCCATGTCCCGCGCAATCACCGAGAGCCGTACATCGACCTGGCCGAGGAAGGTCTGGATTTCCAGCACCTCCGGGATCTCACGCGCGGCGGGGATGAATTCATCAAAGGCGCGGGGATTGGTCTTGTCCAGCGTGATCCGCAGCGAAACCTCCACCTCATAGCCAAGCGCACGCCAGTCGATCACCGCCCGCTGCCCAAGGATCACGCCGGTCTCGCGCAGCTTCTCCAGCCGCCGCGACAGGCGCGAGGCGGTGAGGCCAAGGCGATCCCCCAGATCAGGCAGCGATTGTTCTGGATCCGCCTGAAGATGGCGAAGTATGCGTCGGTCCAAGTCATCAAGCATGATTTTCATCATAATTGCATAGTACACGAATGACCATTGCAATAATTTGCAGATTTTCGCGCCAGATACGCCTCTCCTTTATTGAAAACATGCCTATGGTGCATCCAAACACGAACCAAAAGGACGATGATCATGCGTGTATACTATGACCGCGATTGCGACGTTAACCTGATCAAGGACAAGAAAGTGGCCATCCTGGGCTATGGCTCTCAGGGCCACGCCCACGCGCTGAACCTGCGCGACAGCGGCGCCAAGAACCTTGTCGTCGCCCTGCGCGAAGGCTCCCCCTCCGCGAAGAAAGCCGAAGGCGAAGGCCTGCAGGTGATGGGTATCGCAGAAGCGGCGGCCTGGTGTGACGTGATCATGTTCACCATGCCCGACGAACTGCAGGCAGAAACCTACAAGAAATACGTCCACGACAACATCCGTCCGGGTGCCGCGATCGCGTTTGCCCATGGCCTGAACGTGCACTTCGGCCTGATCGAGCCGAAAGAAGGCGTCGACGTCATCATGATGGCCCCCAAAGGCCCCGGCCACACCGTGCGCGGTGAATACACCAAAGGTGGCGGCGTGCCCTGCCTGGTGGCTGTTGACACCGACGCCACCGGCAAAGCGCTGGAAATCGGCCTGTCCTATTGCTCCGCCATCGGTGGCGGCCGCTCCGGCATCATCGAAACCAACTTCCGCGAAGAATGCGAAACCGACCTGTTCGGCGAGCAGGCGGTTCTCTGCGGCGGCATCGTCGAGCTGATCCGTTGCGGGTTCGAAACTCTGGTCGAAGCCGGTTACGCACCTGAGATGGCCTATTTCGAGTGCCTGCACGAAACCAAGCTGATCGTTGACCTGATCTATGAAGGCGGCATTGCCAACATGGATTACTCGATCTCCAACACCGCGGAATACGGCCAGTATGTCACCGGCCCGCGCATCCTGCCCTACGAGCAGACCAAAAAAGCCATGAAAGACGTGCTGACAGACATCCAGCAGGGCAAATTCGTGCGCGACTTCATGCTGGAGAACGCTGTGGGCCAGCCCACCATCAAAGCGTCGCGTCGTGCCAACGACGAGCACCAGATCGAAGTGGTCGGCGGCAAGCTGCGCGACATGATGCCTTGGATTTCCGCAGGCAAGATGGTCGACAAAGAGAAGAACTAAGGCGCCCGCGAGACTGCTCGCACACCCTAGCTCTCCGGGGCGCTCCTGTTTGGGGCGCCCTTTTTCATTTATTTCACTGAGGTGATCCGATGCCAGACTCCCCCGGTGCCGCCAATTGGGCCAAGCTGTTGTTCCTAGGTGTGATCTGGGGCGCCTCCTTCATGGCGGTGTCACTGGCGCTCAGGGGCTTTGCGCCGCTGACCATTGCCGCGCTCAGGATCTCCATCGGTGCAGCCTGTCTGCTGGCGGCTGTCTACGCCATGGGAATCGGCCTGCCCACCCTGCGCAACCGCGACGGCCGCATCATCTGGGCCTGCGCGGCTGGCATGGGGCTCTTTACCAATGCGCTGCCCTTCACCCTGCTTAGCTGGGGGCAGACTTTTGTGGCCAGCGGCTTTGCCGGGGTCTGCATGGCGGTGGTGCCGCTGTTTGTGCTGCCGCTGGCGCATTTTCTGGTGCCGGGAGAGCATATGACCCTGCGCCGCAGCATCAGCTTCCTGATCGGCTTTGCCGGTGTGGTGGTGCTGATCGGGCTCGACGCCCTCCGCTCTGCCGGAACGGATTTTGAATCGCTGGCCCGCCTCGCCTGCCTTGGGGCCTCGCTCTGTTATGCGATCGGTGCGATCATCACCCGGCTCTGCCCACAGGTGAATATGCTCTCGCTCTCGGCAGCAACCCTCCTGTGCGGAGCAACAATGATGGTGCCGGCCGCGCTTTGGGTCGAAGGGCTGCCAGAGCTGCCCGCCCCCCTGCCACTGGGCGCCGTGATCTACCTCGGCCTCTTGCCCACCGCGCTCGCCCAGGTGCTGCTGGTGCAGGTCGCCCGCAGCGCAGGCCCGGCATTCCTGTCCACCGTGAACTATCAGGTGCCGGTCTGGTCGGTGATCTTTGGTGCGGCGCTGCTGGGGGAAACCCTGCCACCGCAGCTGTTTGCCGCGCTGGCGCTGATCCTCGGCGGCCTGCTCCTCAGCCGCAGCCGCCGCCCGCGCATGGCCTGAACCGCAAATCGTTCGATAGCGGACAAAGCAATTGCGATTGACCCGGCCACTCCGTCGGGGTCTTGTCGCGCGACACCACAAAGGGAGATCGCGATGCCCGATATCGCTCCGCGCTACTGGCTGATGATCGCCACCCTGGGCTTTGTCTGGGGTGGGACATTCCTGCTGATCAAGCTGGCCCTGACGGGCACGACGCCGTTCTGGCTCGCGGCCAGCCGCATCGGGTTTGCAGCTTTGCTGCTGACCGCGATCTGGGGTCTGCGCGGGTTCAGGCTGTTCAAGGATGAGACCAACTGGCCATCGCTGGTGATCATCGGCGTCCTCAGCACCGCGCTGCCCTTCATGCTGATTTCATGGGGCCAGCAGCATGTCTCCTCTGGATTTACCGGCGTCAGCATGGCGGCGATTCCGCTGATGGTGCTGCCCTTGGCGCATGTCTTTGTGCCGGGAGAGCAGATGACCCTGCGCCGCCTGATCGGGTTTTCCATCGGCTTTGTCGGGGTCGCGGTCCTGATCGGCAGCAAGGCGTTTCAGAGCACCGGCACCGCATTGGAGGGCTATGGCCGGGCCGCCTGCCTGTCCGCCGCCGCCTGCTATTCGGTCAGCTCCATCCTGACCCGGCGCCTGCCGCCAGTGGATCCGCTGGGGCTGGCCGCCATCCTGCTCATCATCGGTTCTGCCGTGACCCTGCCTGCGGCCTGGCTGCTGGAGGGACCACCGGTGATCCCGGACATGCAAATCCTGGGCATTGCAGCGGTTCTGGGCCTGATCCCCACCGCCGCTGCCAATCTGCTGCGGGTCATTGTCGTTCGTGAAGCAGGCCCCACCTTCATGACACTGACCAACTATCAGGTTCCGGTCTGGGCGGTGGTTCTGGGGGCCATATTTCTGGGCGAGGAACTTCCGCCCTCCATGCTGCTGGCGATGGCCCTGATCCTCGGCGGTCTGGGCATCAGCCAGTTCGGTGCGTTGCGGCGATTGTTTGGCTCCCCGCGCAAGCTGCGGCCCTGAGACAAGGCAAAACCCGCCACCCGGTCACGGGTAGCGGGTCCATCTCAGCTGTCCATCGGCCTGTCACATGCCCTGTAATGTCACATGCCCTGTCACAGGGCATGTCCGACGACCGGACTATTCAGCTACAGCCGCCTCAACCGCAGCAACCACGCTATTCACTGCCTCTCTCAGCACGGCAGCATCTTCGCATTCGGCCATGACCCTAACCAGCGGTTCGGTGCCTGACTTGCGGATCAGCAGACGTCCCTGCCCCGCAAGAGAGGCTTCGGCGCTCTGGATCGCGCTCTGCACCTGATCTGTTTCCAGCGGTGTCTGCCCGGCGGCAAATCGGACATTCTTCAGCAGCTGCGGCACCGGGGTGAACTGCTGCGCCAGCTGCGACGCCGGGCTGTCGGAGCGGATCATCTCCGCAAGAAAATGCAGCCCTGCCATCAGCCCGTCCCCGGTGGTCGCGTAATCCGACATGACAATATGGCCGGACTGCTCGCCGCCGAGGTTGAAGCCGCCTTCGCGCATCCGTTCCACGACATAGCGATCACCAACTGCCGTCCGCTCAAGCCCGATCCCGCGCGCGTCGAGGTGCCGCTCAAGCCCCAGATTGGACATCACCGTCGCCACCAGAGCCTTGCCGGACAGCAGGTCATCCTCGGCCCAGCGGGTCGCCAGCAGCGCCATCAGCTGATCGCCATCCGCCACTTTTCCGGTCTCGTCGATCAGGATCACCCTGTCGGCATCCCCGTCAAGACAGATCCCCACATGGGCGCCATGGGCCACAACGGTCTCTGCCGCGGTCCCCGGATGAGTAGAGCCACAATCGCGGTTGATATTGGTGCCATCGGGTGAAACACCCACCGGTATCACATCGGCGCCCAGCTCCCACAGGATTTCCGGCGCAGCCCGGTGGGCAGCCCCATTGGCGCAATCAATCACCACCTTCAGCCCGTCCAGCCGGATATCGCGGGGCAGCGAGCTTTTGACCCGCTCACCGTAGCGGAACCGTGCGTCATCAATCCGTTTCGCACGCCCGATATTCTGCGCCTGCGCGGGTTCGACACCGGCCTCGATCAAAGCTTCCAGTTCCATTTCGACGGTATCGGACAGTTTGAAACCATCCGGTCCAAAGAACTTGATCCCATTGTCCGCCGCCGGATTGTGGCTGGCCGAGATCATCACGCCAAGATCGGCGCGCATCGAGCGCGTCATCAGCCCCACCGCCGGTGTCGGCACCGGGCCAAGCAGCAGCACATTCATACCGGTCGACGTCAGCCCCGCGGTCAGCGCGCTTTCGAACATGTAGCCCGACAGGCGGGTGTCCTTGCCAATCACCACACGGTGCACCCCGGAGGCGTCGCGGCGGAAATACCGGCCGACAGCCGCGCCAATGCGCAGCGCCATGTCCGCTGTCATAGGATGGATATTGGCCGTGCCACGCACGCCATCCGTGCCAAAAAACTTGCGCATATCAGCCCTTTCGGTCGGGTCTTATCGGACGGCCTGCCACAGGCGAACCGCCTGCGCCGTCTCGGCAACATCATGCACCCGCAGGAATTGCACGCCTTGGGCCAGGGCTGCAAGCCCTACCGCGATAGAGCCCGGCGCGCGGGCGGCAGCATCCGGCTCATGGCCCAGCTTGCCGATAAAGCCCTTGCGCGACACCCCCAGCAGGATTGGACAGCCCAGCCCATGGAACAGGCTGAGATTGCGCAACAGGGTCAGATTGTGGTCCAGCGTCTTGCCAAACCCGATGCCCGGATCAACCACGATCTGTTCCCGCACCACCCCGATATCTTCCAGCCGGTCGATCTGCCCCTTCAGGAAATCATAGACATCCAGCAGGACGTTCTCATAGGTCGGATCGTCCTGCATCGTCGCCGGGTCGCCCTGGGCGTGCATGATACAAGCAGGAACCCCGGCCTGCGCAGTCAAGGGTGCCAGAGCCGGATCAAAGGTAAATCCCGACACGTCGTTGGTCAGGCTCGCTCCGGCATCCAGCGCCTCGGCCAGAACGACCGCCTTGCGCGTATCAATGGAGATCGGCACCTGCGAACGGGCGCGGATCGCTTCAATCACCGGAGCGGTGCGGCGGATCTCCTCATCTTCGGGGACCAGCGCGGCACCGGGGCGGGTGGATTCTCCGCCAACGTCGATGATGCTTGCCCCATCGGCAACCATCTGCAAAGCCGCCGCACAGGCGGCGCTGACCTCATCATGCTGCCCGCCATCGGAGAAACTGTCAGGGGTCACATTCAGGATGCCCATGATCTGCGGCTGCGTCATATCCAGCCCGGCAATCGTTGCCCGCCGCGCCGTCAGCCGGTGGCGCACATCCTCGGGCAGCAGACCGGCAGGCATCAGCCGCGGTGGCGCGCCGCGCTCCAGCACTTCCACCTGGGTAAACCAGAGCCCGCCACTGATCAGCGACAACGCCCCCTCGGGGCGATTGTCCCCATGTTGTACCAGCGGTCGGTAATAACTCACAGTTGGGTCTGCTCCACATCCACGGCGCGCAGCGGCACCCCCGGATTGCCAGGCAGTGCGGCGCCAATCACGATCATCTCGCCGGCCTCGAATGTGGCGGCGAACCAAGCAGCCAGCGCCACCGCGTCAGAGGGCGCCGCCGAAGGGCCATCTACCGCATCCAAAACGATTTTTGACGGAGCCCAGACGCAAATCTGCCCGTTTTTCATGGCCCAGTCCAGCTCCGTTCTCGTTGAAACGACGACACAGCGATCATCCTTTGCCGCGAGCCGCCAGGCGTTCTGTTCAATCGCCAGCAGATCAATCCGGCGCTGGGTCCATTTGTGACCGGTCTGCGGCGTGGCCAGCTCATGCGCCCCAACACAGAGGATCAACGGACGCTTGCGGCACTGCATCTGGTCGATCCAGCCGGTCAGGTGGTCACTGTCGATGGCACGGTTGGACAAATACATCAGCCGCGGATGCGGGCGCTCTTCACTGTCGACACCGGTCGCGACCTGATTGCGGGCGCGCACGATTTCCACACCCAGCGCCCCCGGCCCGCGATCCAGTTTCTCAATCCGCACAAAGGCCCGCACGGCCTGCGGTTCCAGCAGGATCCGCTCGGCCACGCGCTCCGCCAGGGTTTCCAGCAGGTTCAGACGTTCTTCGGACAGCTCACGCGCAATCGCCTCTGTCACCCGGTCATACGACAGGATGCGATCGACATCATCATCCAGATCCGCAGGCAGCGGCGCAACTTCAACAACCACATTGAAGCAGATACGCTGGGTGGTTCCGCGTTCTGCCTGAAAGGCGCCGATTTCCACCTCGACGATGTGATCCCTGAGCGAAATCCGATCCAGCGGTCCGCGCGCTGCAGTGGCCTCCGACCGTTCGGAAGGATGCGCAAATGCGAGACGAATTTCTGAAGACATGACGGTCGAGCCCCTGAACTGGCTATCTGGCGGTGAGGTTCCAGCATAAACATGCCGCGCCCGCATAACAGGCCTTCATGCGCCATACCAGTGGCCGAAAACGGCGCTGCTAGGGTTTCAACCACGGCAAGCACCCGCCCCTGACACGCCTTAGTTGTTGAGCGCAGTCCGGAAACGATCATCGCGGTAAAAGAGATGGACGCCGATCCGCGCGGTCTTGGTGAAGCTCTTGCTCCAGCGCGGACGCACCGCTGTGGTATGGTAATAGGTAGCGCCATCGGTGATCCCGGTGATCGCCCCATCCATCACCAGACGGGCCACTTTGGAGACCCGCTCAAATGCGGTTTTCTCGCGGATCACTTCCTTATGGCCGTCGCAGGTGTAGGTGAACTGGCACTGATACTTGCGCCCGGTCCCCTGGTTGATCACGCCGCACAGGCTGTCAGGGAACTGCGAGGATTTCACGCGGTTCATAATCACCTCGGCGACGGCGAACTGGCCCTTCACGGTTTCACCGCGCGCCTCGAAATACAGCGCTTCGGCGAGGCAGGCAAAATTCTCGCCCCCCTTGGCGGCCGGAATGGTGTCCAGCCATGCCTTGGTGAATTTCACTTCGGTCGCCTTGGCCTTCTTGGCCGAGCGGTTGAAGTTGAAGAAATTGTTCAAACGCCCGGTCGGCACGGCGTTCAGGGTGGATTGCTCACGTTCGAACAGCGCGTCCAAACCGGAATCCGCATATACATCTTTGGCCGCTGCCAAGGCGGCAGCAAACACGGCAGCTACAGTCAGAATCTTCATAAGGGCATCCCCACTAGACAGATCGCGCACGGCCATCCCAACGTCACGCGATCGCACCTCCTAGTGGAAATCCCTCCAAACGTCCAGCGACGGGACAGCGCACCCCGCTGCCCCTTGGTTAAGCGCCAATCCGCTGCTTTCTGCTGCCCCTGCGAAAGCCCCTTGTTTTCTTTACGATTTTAGAGATTCGCGTGGTGAATCTCCGGTTTGGCTGGAAATCGCCAATTGCGCCGCAGCAAGCCGTGCAACGGGCACCCGAAACGGGGAACAGGAGACGTAATCGAACCCGGCCTCGCGACAGAACGCAATCGATTCGGGGTTGCCGCCATGCTCGCCACAGATCGACAGCGTGATCTGCGGGTTCTCTGCACGGCCCCGCTGAACCCCCAGTTTCAGCAGCTCGCCGACCCCGTCTGTATCCAGCACATGGAACGGATCCTCTGGAAAGACGCCCTGATTGACATAGGCCGACATAAACCGCCCCGCATCGTCCCGCGACATGCCATAGGTCATCTGGGTAAGGTCGTTGGTCCCGAAGCTGAGGAACGAGGTATGCGGCGAAATCTCACCCGCGCGCAGGGCCGCACGCGGGGTCTCCACCATGACCCCCAGACGATAGGTGAAATCCTCGCCACGCTCGGCCTTCACCGCCAGCGCGACGGCATCAATGCGCGCCTTCACCAGCTCCACCTCACGTTTGGCCGAGACCAGCGGGATCATGATCTCCGGCACCACCGGATCGCCCTCCTTGGAGGCATCCAGAGTGGCCTCGAAAATCGCCCGTGCCTGCATGTCGTAGATTTCCGGCACCGTCACCCCCAGCCGCACGCCGCGCAGGCCCAGCATGGGGTTGTATTCCTCCATTTCCTCGACCCGGCGGGTCACATCGCTCACCGGGATGCCCAAGGCTTCCGAAAGCTCCCGCTGCCCGGTTTTGGAGGTCGGCAGGAATTCATGCAGCGGCGGGTCGAACAGCCGGATACAGACCGGCAGCCCTTCCATGATGCGAAACAGCGCAAAGAAATCCTCCCGCTGCATCGGCAGCAACCGCGCCAGCACCGCAGCCCGCCCCTCCGAGGTCTCGGCAAAGATCATCTCCCGCATCACCGTCAACCGGCCGGGATCAAAGAACATATGCTCGGTCCGGCACAGGCCGATCCCCTGCGCGTTGAACTTGCGCGCGGTCTCGGCATCCTCCGGCGTGTCGGCATTGGCGCGGATGTCGATATCGCGCACCTCATCGGCCCAGGTGAGAAGGGTCTGAAAGGCGCCGTCCTCCGCCGCCTCCAGCATCTCCGGCTCGCCCGCCAGCACCTCGCCACTGCTGCCGTCGATGGTGATGATATCGCCACGGCTGAACACCCGGTCGCCCTGGGCCACCAGCTGCTTGCGCCGACTGTGGAACTTCAGGTTAGAGGCCCCGACGATACATGGCAGCCCGAGACCGCGACCGATCACCGCCGCATGGCTGGTGATCCCGCCGCGCTCCGTCAGCACCCCGACCGCCGCGTGCATACCCCGCACATCCTCGGGCGAGGTTTCGCGCCGCACCAGAATGCAGGGCTCACCGCGCGCCGCACTGGCCTGCGCCTCCGCAGCGGTAAACACCAGCCGCCCGGTGGCGGCACCGGGGCTGGCGGCAATGCCCTTTCCGATCACATCACGGGTCGCCCCCGGCGCCACCTGCCGGTGCAGCAGCTCGGTCAGAATATGCGCGTCGACCCGCATCACCGCTTCCTGCCGCGGGATAATGCCATCCTCGGCCAGCGCCACCGCGATCCGCACCGCCGCCTGTGCCGACCGGGTGACCCGCACCCCGTCCAGGATATGCACCGCGCCGCTCACGATCACGAATTCCACCTGCATCTCTTCGCGCAGACGCTGTCGCATCAGCCGGGCATGGGATTTCAGATCGGCAAAGGCCTCGGGCGCCGATTCCTCCAGCGATGGCCCGCGCGGGTCACGCTCCAGATACAGCGCCTCGGCCCCCGCCCCCAGCGCATCGCGCCCCTGGCTCTGGCTCAGGTACCGCCCGGTGATCTGCGGCTCACCGGTCTTGGTATTGACCAGCTGCAACACACCCGAACCGCATTCGCCCTGACCAAAGCCCGGCACCATCTCCTGCACCACCAGACCCAGCCCGGCATCCGCAGGCGCGCCCTTGGCCTGCCGCAACAGTCGGGCCGAGGTGCCTTCCCAGGCCCGCGCCATCGACCGCAACACCGCCGCCAGCTGCTCCGCCGGATCCTGTGGAAACGGCTCATCGGTCTCCGCCTCATAGGCGTGCAGAACCTCGCTCAGCGCATCCGGCCCACCGTCCTCCACATCGTCAAAGACATCCGGGTCCAGCCGCGCCACATGCACCGCATAAGACTGCACAAACCGCAGATACAAGGCCGCCGCCCCGTCGCGCCCAAGACTGTCGCAAAGGTCGACATAGCGCGCATCATTCATGCCGATGTTGAGGATCGCACCGGGGCCGCCCCAATCGGGATCCTGTGACGACGGGCGCACACAGAGCAGCGCATCCGACGGAAAGGCGTCAACAATCGCCGCCATATCGGGCATCTCGCCCTGGGCGATCCCGTGCACCGCCTGAAACGACAGCGCCACGGTGCGCGGCACCGGCAGATCCAGCCGCACCAGACGTTGCAGGCATTTCGCCCGCCCGCCATGGGTGTGATTGGCAATGGGTGCCACCGGCGTGATCAGCACAAAATCCGGCGTCTCATCCTGTGGGGCACGAGCCATGTCTCGATCATTTTTCTGCACTGCGGCGCCTTTCCTTTGCTATGCAGCATAGCCCTGTCGTCCATTCCCGCAAGGAAAAGCACGTGGACCAAAAGGAGAAAACCGGGACGACCCTGCGATCACCCCGGTTTCTCGTTGTTTTGCCTGCCCGGACTGCCCGGACTGCGCGGTCAGATCGCGGCCTTGCGGGGGGCTCAGCCCTCGATCCGGGTCAGATCGGCGACCTGCCCGCAGACCTTGCGGATCTGGCTCAGCAGGTTCAGGCGGTTGCGGCGCACCACCTCATTGTCGGAATTGACCTGCACCGCTTCAAAAAACGCATCCACCGGGGCGCGCAATGCGGCCATGCTGCCCATGGCAGCCGAGAAATCTTCGGCCTCGATGGCCGAAGAGATCGCCCCCTCGCTCTGCGCAAGCGCATCGAACAGGGCCACTTCGCTGTCATCCTCGGCGAATTTCTTATCCGCGCCGTAGGAATATTCTACGCCATCCTTCTCCTCGGCCTGCGCCAGGATATTGTTGGCCCGTTTGAAGCCCTGCAACAGGTTCTCGCCATCCTCGGAGGCCATGAACTCCTCCAGCGCACGGGCGCGTTTCACCAGCAGCGTGAGGTCATCGTTGGCCTCCATCGCGATGCAGGCGTCGATCACGTCATGACGGATGCCCTGATCACGCAGGAACACCTTGAGCCGGTCGTGGAAGAAGGAGAGGAGGTCACGCGACACATCCGGCAGCTGCGTCTTCAGCCGCTCGATATGTTTGGGCAGATCCCCGTCAAAGGCATCCAGCACCGTGCGCACAGCAGAACCAAAGACACCGTGATCGGCGATCTCGTTCAGCATGTCCTGCATCAGCCCCGTTGCAACCGGGTCACCACCGTTCTGGGCCATTTCATGGCGCAATAGATGGGCATCAATTGCCCCGTCCAGCCGCATCCGCACATCATTGTCCAGCACCAGCCGGATCACCCCCAGCGCAGCACGGCGCAGGGCAAAGGGGTCTTTGGAGCCGGTGGGTTTTTCATCAATCGCCCAGAACCCGGTCAGCGTGTCCAGTTTATCGGCCAGCGCCACGGCAACCGAGACCGGCTCGGAAGGCACATCATCCGACGGGCCAAGCGGCGAATAATGCGCCTCGCAGGCATTGGCCACCTCTTGCGGCAGGCCAGCCGCCTCCGCGTAGTAGCGCCCCATCAGGCCCTGCAATTCCGGGAACTCATAGACCATTTCGGAACTCAGATCAGCCTTTGCCACCCGTGCGGCCTGCTCTGCCAGATCGGCATCGGCGCCGACAACCGGCGCGATCTCGCGGGCCAGCGCGGCAATACGGTCAATCCGCGCCGCCTGCGTGCCCAGCTTGTTGTGGAAGGTCACATTGCCCAGCTTCGCAACCCAGGGCTCAAACCCCTGCTCGGTCACCGTGCGCAGATCATTCTCCCAGAAGAACTTCGCATCCGCCAGCCGTGCCGACAGAACTTTTTGGTTGCCCGCCAGGATGGTCGCGCCATTGTCGGCGGTCTCACGGTTGGCGACGGTGATGAATTTCTCGATCCGCCCGGTCTTCGGATTGCGCACCGAGAAAAACTTCTGATGTTCCTTCATCGAGGTCTGCAAGACCTCCGGCGGCAGCGCCAGGAATTCATCGTCGATGGCCCCCATCAGCACCACCGGCCATTCCACCAGACCAGCGACCTCGGCCAGAAGACCCTTGTCCTCGACAACCTCCAACCCGCTGGCAAAGGCCTGATTGGTGGCCTCCTGCCAGATGGCCGCTTCCCGCTCGGCCGGATCCAGCACCACATGCGCCCGCTTCAGCTTGGCGGCATAATCGTCAAAGCTGGATACGGTGATCTGATCCGGCGCCATGAAACGGTGGCCAAATGTGGTCTTGCCCGATGCAATCCCGTCGATCTCCAGCGGCACAACCTCGGCGCCATCCTCCTTGGACAGGAGACAGAGGATCGAATGCAGCGGGCGCACCCAGCGCAGGGCGCCCGATCCCCAGCGCATGGATTTCGGCCAAGGGAAATTGCGGATGGTGTCTTCCAGCACCTCTGCAATGATCTCTGCCGCCGGGCGCCCCGGCTTTTCGATCAGCGCAAAATAGACTGCGCCCTTCGGGGTGTCGCGCTCTTCCAGCTGCTCGCGTGTGAGGCCCGCACCGCGCAGGAAGCCTTCGATGGCCTTGTCCGGCGCGCCCACTTTCGGCCCCTTGCGCTCCTCGCGCACTGTCGGGGAGTGCTCCAGCAGCCCCTCAAGCGCCAGCGTCAGACGGCGCGGCGTCGATAGCGCATGGGCACCGGCATAGGTCAGCCCCGCTTCGACCAGACCATCGGTCACGCGCTTTTTCAGATCCTCCGCCGCACGCGCCTGCATACGGGCCGGAATTTCCTCGGAAAACAGTTCAATCAGAAGATCAGGCATCAGATGTCCTTACGGATGGCCGCGCGCGGCGCGGAAAATACGTGTTGACGGAACGGAGCCGCTTCTGAACGAAGGGCTGCGCCGTCCCGCGGGGTGGCGCTATTGCGCTGCCCCAGAGGGGCGGTACTCTTCAGAAAGGCAAGCATCATTCGCCTCCGACCGCCTCTGGCCGGGGCGGGCATTCCTCGCCCACAACCGTGCCGTCATAGGCTTTCTGGCCGCAATCGTTCAGCTCATGCCAGACATAGCCGCGCCCTGCGTCGGTGATCGCTACGATGCGGTCCACCCCGTAAGAGATATTCTTGACCGACAGAAAGCTTTCGGCGCGTCCCTCGGCCAGCGCCTGACCAATGGCTTCGGCATCAAAACAGTCAAACCAGCCCGGCGCATTGCGCGGCTCTTTCTGATCCGACAGCACAAACAGTTGCGCCAGCTCTTCAGGCTTCAGATCGGTAGCGAAACAGGCGCGATAGCGAATGGGAGAACTCTCCGCGTCGATCGCCTCAAAGCCACTGTAGCGGATCGGCAGCGCCGCGCCACCACCAAGCGGCGTCAGCATCACGTCCTTGCCCGGCTCCAGCTCAACATCCTCGTAAAAGCCGTAGACCTGCAGGTAATACATCGCCGCCCCAGCCGCGAGGCCGGAGCAGATCAGGATCAGCGAAAGGAACTTGCCCATACCGTGGACTCCTATTGGCAATCAGCCTCGGGTTACTACGCTGCGTGACCGCCGGCTTCGGTCTGCACAAAGGCATCGGCGCATTGCTTGGCCAGCGCGCGCACCCGGCCGATATAGGCCTGCCGCTCGGTGACAGAAATGACGCCGCGCGCATCGAGCAGGTTGAAGACATGGCTGGCCTTGATGCACTGGTCATAGGCCGGATGGGCCATGATGATGCGTTTGCCGGTCTTGGGGTCGATATGCTCCTGCGCGAGGATCGCGGCGCATTCGGCCTCGGCCTCCTCGAAATGGCGCAGCAGTACCTCGGTATTGGCCACGTCAAAGTTCCAGCGGGCGTATTCTTCCTCGGTCTGCTTGAACACATCGCCATAGCTCAGCGGGATCAGCGCGTCCGGGTCGTTGAACGGCATGTCCATCACGTGATCGACGCCCAGAATATACATCGCCAGACGTTCCAGACCATAGGTCAGCTCGCCCGATACCGGGTGACAATCGTAGCCGCCGACCTGCTGGAAATAGGTGAACTGGCTGACTTCCATACCGTCGCACCAGACCTCCCAGCCCAGGCCCCAGGCGCCAAGCGTCGGGCTTTCCCAGTCGTCCTCGACAAAACGAATGTCGTGCATGTCCATATCGACGCCGATCGCCTCGAGGCTGCCCAGATACAGCTCCTGCAGGTTCGGCGGCGAGGGTTTGATCAGCACCTGATACTGGTAGTAGTGCTGCAACCGGTTCGGGTTCTCACCATAGCGGCCATCGGTCGGACGGCGCGACGGCTGCACATAGGCGGCCGCCCAGGCCTTGCTGCCCAGCGCGCGCAGCGTGGTCGCGGGGTGAAAGGTGCCCGCGCCGACTTCCATGTCGTAGGGCTGCATAATGGCACAGCCTTTGGAGGCCCAGTACGTCTGAAGCCGCAGAATGATCTCTTGGAACGAGCGCGGAGCGCCTTTGGTGTCGGTCATGTTTCTTCCCTATGGGGGCAGCAAATCCGGGGTTCTTCCTATGCAAGCCCCGGCGCAGGGTCAACGGCGCATCGCAGCCTGAGCGGCTCCGGCCCCGCTGAAACACGCAGCCCCCGCCCTCCAGCGCGTCCCTGAGGCCACATCAGCCGAATTTGGCGCCATCCGCCGGGTTTTCCCCCTGCGAAGAGGAGTTCCCTTCGCGGCGCGAAAGTGGTTATGTGCGCGCCAACGACCGATCACCCCGATAGAGGCCTTTTGATGAAGAGTTTGATTGCTACGCTGGCACTGTCCCTGATGGCGCTGGCATCCGCCTTTACAGGTGTTGCCACCGCCCAGACCGGCACCCAACAATCCGCGCAGGAGACGGTCTGGATCCAGGTTGCCGCCCGCGCCTCCCTGCGCGAAGCCCAGGCCGAAGCGCAGGAATTTGCCGCGCGGCTGCCCGATGTCTCCGGCTTCTCGCTTGGCGGTGGCTGGTATGGCATTCTGCTTGGCCCCTATACCCGCAGCGATGCCGACCGGGTGCTTCAGGTCTACCGCGCCGAACGGCAGATCCCGCGCGACAGCTTCATCGCGTTAAGCAGCAACCTCGGCAATCAGTTCTACCCGACAGCCGCCACCGCCAATACCGAACCACAGGCCACCGTCGAAAGCCCGGTTCTGGAGCCGATCGACCCCGCAGTGGTGACCCAGGCCCCGGCGGAACCGGTCGAAACCGTGCTCCCCGATGAGACCCCGGCTGAGGCGCGCCGCAGCGAATCCCGTCTCACCCGCGAAGAACGCATGGATCTGCAAACCGCGCTCAAGGCCGCCGGTTTCTATACTTCTACCATCGACGGCGCCTTTGGTCGCGGCACGCGTGGCTCCATGTCGGACTGGCAGTCGGCCCGCGGCTACGCGCCCACCGGTGTGCTGACCACCGCCCAGCGTCAGGCGCTGATGGATGAATATAACGCGCCGCTGATTTCGGTTGGCATGGCCCCCCTCACCGATACCAAAGCCGGGATTTCGATGCAGATCCCCGCAGGTGAAGTGACCTTCGATCGCTACGAATCTCCCTTTGCCCTGTTCAAGAGCAGCGGCGATCTCGGCGCGCAGCTGCTGCTGATCAGCCAGCCCGGTGACCGGCGCACGCTCTACGGTCTCTACGACATCATGCAGACGCTGGAGATCGTCCCTCTGGACGGTCCGCGCCAGCGCAGCGGCGACAGCTTCACCCTGGAAGGCCGCGGCAATGGCATCGTCTCCTATACCGAGGCCCGGCTCACCAATGGCGAAATCAAGGGCTTCACGCTGGTCTGGCCGACCGGTGACGACGAGCGGCGCGCCCGCGTGCTGGCAGCGATGTCGGCCAGCTTCGAACGCATCGACGGCGTTCTGGATCCCGCCGCCGGTGCCGATGCCCCGCAGAATGTCGATCTGATCTCGGGCCTTGACGTGCGCAAGCCGCGGCTGTCGCGCTCCGGCTTCTATGTCGATGCCAAGGGCAGCGTGGCGACCACCGCCGATGTGGTTGCAGGCTGCACCCGGGTGACACTGGATCACGACTACCAGGCCGAGGTCGCCTATACCGACACCGCCACCGGCATCGCCGTGCTGCGCCCGGTTGAGGCGCTGGCCCCGATGGCCGTCGCCAAACTGGCCAGCGCCTCCGCCCGGCTTCAGTCCGATATCGCGGTTTCCGGCTTCTCTTACGAGGGCGTCCTCGGCGCCCCCAGCCTCAGCTGGGGCAGCTTGCAGGATGTGAAGGATCTGTCCGGTAACCCCGGTGTCTCGCGTCTGCAACTCAGCAGCCAGCCGGGCGATGCGGGCGGCCCGGTGCTGACCACCGATGGCGCCGTGCAGGGCATGTTGCTGAGCCAGACCAAAGGCGCCACCCAGCTGCCAGAAGGGGTCAGTTTTGCGGCAAATGCCGATACCCTGCGCGCCGCCCTGAGCAGCGCCGGGGTCACCGCCTCTGACGCCAGCGCTGAGGCGACTGCCCTGCCGGTCGGGGCGCTGACCCGTCAGGCCAGCGGCATGACCGTTCTGGTCAGCTGCTGGGACTGAGCCACGGCCAGCCACCGCCCTACGGGGCTCTGCAAACCAAAAAAAGGCCGGAGCGAATGCTCCGGCCTTATTCGTTTCCGCGCCGATCTGTTCAGCCGGTCTTCACTCGCACGCTCAATAGGCGTGGATACGGCCATCCCAGGTGTGAAAACAGCCCGTGGTTTCCGTGCTCAGCACGTCAAACTCATGCAGCAGCCCGGCGACGGATTCCTGCACCGAGATGTCGCCCTCTTCGCCGCCCATATCCGTCCGCACCCAGCCCGGATGATAGATCCCGACGGCGATGCCCTCCGGCAGCAGATCCGTCGCCAGATTGCGCCCGATATTGAGCGCTGCCGCCTTTGACGCGCGATAGGCATAGCTGCCGCCGGGCGCACGGGCATGGCTCGCCATCTGTGACGAAATGATCGCGATCTTCGGATCCGCCGCCAGCCGCAGGTTCGGCAACAGCGCCTGCACCGTCAAAAAGACCCCAGTGACATTGGCGGCCAGCGTCTTGCCCCAGACCTCGGCAGAGTAATCCTCCAGCGCCATTGATTTATCGAGATAGACACCGGCGTTGCACACCAGCAGGTCAACCGGTCGCCCCTTCAGCTGGGCGGCAAACCGCGCCTGCTGGCCGGGATCGGTCACATCCAGCCGCACACCGGAGGAATGATCGCGCGACGTGCCCGTCACCTCGTGACCATCCTCCCGCAGCTTCGCGACCAATTCGCGGCCAATGCCCCGGCTGGTTCCTGTCACGACGACATGCATACATGCTCTTCCTTCAATTGGTTTTTCTATTGGGCAGGAAGGGCAGCGGCAGCACCGGCACGCCCTCCTCGATCAGCGCCCGCGCCTCTTCCGGCCGGGCCTCACCGTGGATCGCCCGCTCCGGCGCATCACCAAGGTGCATGGCGCGCGCCTCATTGGCGAAATCCTTACCGACGTAATCTGAATTCTTCTCAACCTTGCGCCGCAGCTCCGCCACCGCAGCCTCCAGCTCTCCCGATGGGGTGCTCAGCGCCCCCGCACCGGGTGGAACCGCGCGCAGCGCGCCCGGCGCTCCAGCCGCCTGTGGTGCAGGTTGCTGCGGCGCGACAGCCCCCGCAGCGGCACGCGGCTCTGCCTCACCGACCGGCGAAACCGCCGTACGGCCGGGGCGCACGCGGGGCGCCATGATTGCCTTTTCCACCTGACTGGATCCACATTGCGCACAGGCCACCATCCCCGCCGCTGCCAGCTTGTCAAAAGCGGCTGCCGACTGGAACCAGCTGTCAAAACTGTGTCCTTCAGCGCATTTCAGAGCGTATTGTATCATCGTAATCACTCTTCATCAGGAGGGGATGATTAAATCTGCAATCCCCACAAGTGCAAGGGCAGAAGCGCCCGCTGCCGGTGTTCCACATCAGACCGCCGCAGATCGGCAACCGCCTTCGGGGGGCGGGTTGCTACCGTGGTGCCAGCAACCGGTCCTGCAGGCGCGCAACCAATGTCTCATGTGGCTGATCCGCCGCCACCGCCAGACGACGCAGACCAAAATGGACCCGCGCCATTTCCTGATAATAGCCCGAATAGACGAAATTGGTCGTGGCCCCGGCCACGGCCCCCAGCACCGGCAGTGTCTGCGCGGCCAGCTTCTGGCCCAAAACCATGCTGAAACGGGGTGCCACCTGCGCGATCAGTTTCTGCACCGCCCCCCCGGTCAGCCCCAGCCGCAGTGACAGGAACCCCAGATCCGCGCCATCATCCGCCGCCAGCGGACCAGCAGCAGCGAACACCCGGATACAGTCAAAGCGCACGCCCTCGGCCTCCGGGTCAAAGCCCTCTTCGGCCGCCACCCCCTGAATACTGCGCAGCAGGAAGGCCGTGGTTGCGGGCAGCTCGACCAATGCTCCGGGCAAACCGCCCATGCCACCCGCCGCGCCCATCGCGGCGCTGACCGCGCGGTTGACCGCCGCCGACTGATCCGGCACCACCCGGCGCGATCCGCTGGCCCCCTGCATCGCCAGTTGCAGCGCCTGCTCGGTGGCGCCGTTCAACCGGCTCCGCACCGGCGCAGGCAATTTGTCCAGTAGCCCGTCAACCGAGCCGCCCAGCAGGTTCAGGATCTGGATGCCCAGCCCACCGGCGGCGCGGTAACGCTTGGCCAGCGCCTCCAGCTCCGCCTCCACGGCAGCAGCGTCCAGCGGCGTGGTCAGGGCAGTATCAGGGGTCAGGATCTCGGTCATGGCATACCTCATGTTGCCAAAAAAATGTTTGTCTTCCCGGCCCGTATTTCAAGATCTCGGTGACCTGCGCCTGCGATCCACCCCGATCAGCCGGGGATCTGCGGCCCGCTCCAGCGCAGAACCCTGCCGCGCACATCGGCCCAGCCGCCAGCCGCCAGATCCAGACCCAGAACCCGCTCCGGGTTGGTCGGCGGCGGCATCTCGACCGCGGGCAGCAGGGAAAACCCAAAGCGCCGGTAATACGGCGCATCGCCCACCAGCAGCACCCTGCTCCAGCCGCGCTCCTCCGCCTTGGCCAGACTGTCGCGGATCAGGGCGCCGCCCAGCCCCTCGCCCTGATGGGTCGGGTGAACCGCCACCGGCCCCAGCAGCAGCGCCGGCAGGCCCGCCTCACCAATCCGCACCGGCCAGAAGCGGATCGCCCCGGCCAGAATTCCGCCCTGATCGCGCGCCACCTGGCTCAGCCCGCTGACCGGCGGCACGTCGTCGCGCAAACGATAGGACGACAGCGCCTCGCGACCGGGCGCAAAGCACAGGTCATATAGCGCCTCGACCTCCCAGCGGTCCTCGGGCTGCTCTGCCTTCAACTCAATCACGCGCCCGCCTCCACGCCCGTCGCCGTCACCGCCCGCTGACCAGCCCAGCACCACCGAGGGATTTGCCCCACAGCGCGCTGCAAACTCTTCACGCAGGCTGGTCATCGCCCTAACACGGGCGTAAGCCTTGGGCAAACCCCGGCAGCCGGATCCGCAAGCAATACCAGCAGGCTACCGCTCCGGCTCAGACTTGGAGACCAGCATATGTTCTACCGACCCGAGAGCGGCCACGGGCTGCCGCACAACCCGTTCAACGCCATTGTCACCCCGCGCCCCATTGGCTGGATTTCCACCCGTGCGGCCGATGGCACCAACAATCTGGCGCCCTATTCCTTCTTCAATGCCGTCGCCTATGAACCGCCGCAGGTGATGTTTGCCTCCACCTCGGCCAAGGACGATCAGGACGGCACCAAGGACAGCGTGGCCAATATCGCCGAAACCGGCGTGTTCTGCGTCAATGTTGTCTCCTACGCGCTGCGGGATGCAATGAACGCCAGTTCCGCAGCCCTGCCGAAGGGGGTGGATGAATTTGCCCACGCGGGTCTGGAGATGGCCGCCTGCGCAACCATTCCCTGCGGTCGTGTCGCCGCCGCCCCGGCTGCGCTGGAATGCCGCCTGACGCAGATCGTGACCCTTCCCGGCACCGCCAACAAGGTGGTCTTTGGTGAGGTGGTCGGCGTCCATCTCGACGACAGCTGCCTGATCGACGGGACTTTCGATGTGACCCGCTTCCAGCCGCTGGCGCGCCTTGGCTACCGTGACTACTCTGTGGTGCGGGATCTGTTTTCCCTCACCCGCCCGGATGAATGAGGCCCAGAAATGCCGTTACCCGACCCAAAGAAACGCCATCCGATCACCCTGCCCGATGGCAGCGCCCATGCCGGCACGGTGATGCTGTCGGAGGCGATTGATCACCCGAATTTCTCCATCGGCGCCTTCACCTATGCCTCCGCCTTTGAACCGCCGTCGGACTGGGCCAGCCGTCTGGCGCCCTATCTCTTTGCCGGATCGCGCGAGCGGGTGGTGATCGGCAGATTCTGCCAGATCGCCGAGGGCGTGCGCATCATCACCGCCTCTGCCAATCACGCGCAGGACGGGCTCAGCTGCTATCCTTTCCCGGTGTTCGATCAGACGCAGATGACCGGATTTCAGCCCGATACCCGCGACACGGTGATCGGCAATGATGTCTGGATCGGCTATGGCGCGATGATCCTGCCGGGGGCGCGGATCGGGGATGGCGCCATCATCGGTGCCGGTGCGGTGGTGCGCGGGTCAATCCCGCCCTACGCCATCGTGACCGGCAACCCCGGCACCGTCCACAGCTACCGCTTCACCAAACCGCAGATCGCGCGCCTGCTTGGCCTGAAATGGTGGGACTGGCCCGCCGACCTGATCTCCCGCGCTGAACCTGCGCTCTTGTCCGGTGACCTCGACATGCTGGAGACCCTGGCACCGGACTGACCAAGCTTTGCCCGAGAGCGCCGTTCAATCACCGTAAAACGAGAAAACCCGCGACGCCCATGGTGTCGCGGGTTTCTTCTTTCAGATGCCACGGGACAGCTTAGTGGCCGCCCAGGATCCCGGTCTTGACCGAGTAGTCCACCGCCAGCGCATAGTCAGGGTCATCGTCGCTATCGACCATCAGATGCCCGGCCTTGGTCAGAAGCTGATGGCAATCGCGGCTCAGATGCCGCAGCACCAGCGCCTTGCCCTCGGCCTCATACTTGCCCGCCAGCGCCTCGATCGCCTGTAGCGCCGACTGGTCCACCACCCGGCTGCGGGCAAAGTCCACGATCACATGATCCGGGTCATTCGCCACATCGAACAGCTCGATGAACCCGTCGGTCGAGCCAAAGAACAGCGGCCCCTCGATCTCATAGACCTTGGCGCCCTTGTCGGTGGCGGATTCGCGGGTATAGGCGTGGATGCGGCGGGCGTTGTTCCAGGCATAGGCCAGCGCCGAGACGATCACGCCCACAACCACCGCAATCGCAAGGTCGGTCATCACCGTCACCACGGTCACCAGCACAATGACAAAGGCGTCCATCATAGGCACTTTGGTCATCACCTTGAAGCTGTTCCAGGCAAAGGTGCCGATCACCACCATGAACATCACGCCCACCAGCGCCGCCAGCGGGATCTGCTCGATCAGCGGCGAGGCCACCACGATAAACGCCAGCAGGAACAGCGCCGCAGCAATGCCAGCAATCCGCGTCCGACCGCCGGATTTCACATTGATCATCGACTGGCCGATCATCGCACAGCCGCCCATGCCGCCAAAGAAGCCTGTGACCACGTTGGAGGCCCCCTGCGCGATACATTCCTGGCTTGCCCCGCCGCGCTTGCCGGTGATTTCACCAACCAGGTTCAGCGTCAGCAGGCTCTCGATCAGGCCGATCGCCGCGAGGATCACCGCATAGGGCAGAATAATCCACAGCGTCTCCAGCGTGAAGGGTGCCAGCGCGGTGCCGTAAAGGCCTTCACCCGTGCCAAACGGATTGTGGAAGGAGGGGAAACTGCCCTTGATCGAGGCCATATCGCCCACCGTCGGCACGTCAATGCCCAGCGCAATCACCAGCGCCGCCACGATGCCGATCCCGGCCAGCGGCGCCGGAACGATGGCGGTGATCTTGGGCGTGCCCCAGATGATCAGCATGGTCAGCCCCACCAGCCCCAACATCATGATCAGCTGCGACCCTGCCAGCCAGGCCTCGGTATTGTCCGGGTCCTTGAACTGCGTCAGCTGCGCCAGGAAGATCACAATCGCCAACCCGTTCACAAAGCCGAGCATCACCGGATGCGGCACCAGCCGGATGAATTTCCCCCAGTGCATGACACCTGCAAAGATCTGCAAGATCCCCATCAGCACCACGGTGGCAAAGAGGTATTCGACCCCATGCTCTGCCACCAGCGCCACCATCACCACCGCCAGCGCCCCCGTCGCGCCGGAGATCATCCCGGGCCTGCCGCCAAAGACAGCCGTGATCAACCCGACCATAAAGGCCGCATAAAGCCCGACCAGCGGATGCACCCCAGCAACAAAGGCAAAGGCAACCGCCTCCGGCACCAGCGCCAGCGCCACGGTCAGGCCCGACAGCAATTCGGTGCGCACACGGCCCACGGTAAAGCCCTCGTCCTGCATGATGGAGAGATTGGGCGGTGAAATCTGCTTGGCGAGCGTCGCCATTATGCCGCGGGTCATGGGGTCACCTGTGATCGGGAAAGGGTATCGTTAGCGCCCGCCCCTAGCGGAATTCCGCCAGTGGGGCAAGGGCAGCCCCCGTTACCGCCCGCTCAGCGCCCAATGGGTCAGCTCTCCTGCCCAAATGTTTCGCACGCGAAACATTGCGGCAGGAGAGCTGACATTAAACTTAAGCATTTAGTAACACTTAGCCACTCGCCTCGCTTTGCTTGGCCCACAATCCATCGGACGGTTCTCATCATTGGAATTGGAGAATATGTGATGCAAGGCGCCAACAAGATAACGGATTTAAGGACGATGCAGGAAGGCGAGCTTTCCCCAGCAGATGAAAAGCGCATCGCCGCCAGCTCTCGAGCTTCACCAGATCGTGTTATGTGCGATCTGAACCCTCAAATCCGCAGTGACCGATCTGCGAAGCCCGCCGGTCATTGGAGCGAGACAACCATTCCCGGCCGCGACTGGGAAAGCTTCTCAGCGATCGCCTATGCCGCCGACGTCGTGGTTCCGATCATCGACTTCGGCCAGACCGAGGCCTGGGCACCCTCCACCACCCGTGGCCCGGCGGGTGTGATCCTGTGGTGGGCACGCTGGATCTTCACCCTTGCAGGCTGGATCGTCACCGCCCTTGGCGCGGCGGCTTTGACCGGGATCATCCGGCGCGAATAGCGCCCGCCTGTCATCTTTCTCCAAATACTCTCGCCGAAGGCCTTGCTACCGCCTACAGGGCGGCAGCAATCAAATCCCCCGTTGCGCTTGTCAAACCGGGGCCTCCTCGGGCAGAACGACAAGGACCAGCTTCAGGGGACAGAACACGTGACACAGGAAACAATGATTGCCGTCATCGGCGGCTCGGGCCTCTATGACATCGACGGGCTGCAAAACGCAGAATGGGTCTCGGTTGAGACGCCCTGGGGGGCGCCCTCGGATCAGATCCTGACCGGCGACCTCGATGGTGTGAAAATGGCCTTCCTGCCCCGCCACGGGCGCGGCCATGTGCATTCGCCGACCGAAGTGCCCTACCGGGCCAATATCGACGCGCTGAAACGGCTCGGCGTCACGGATGTGTTTTCGATCTCCGCCTGCGGCTCCTTCCGCGAGGAGATGGCGCCGGGGGATTTTGTCATTGTCGATCAGTTCATCGACCGCACCTTCGCGCGCGACAAGAGCTTTTTCGGCACCGGCTGCGTGGCGCATGTCAGCGTGGCCCACCCGACCTGCGAGCGGCTGTCCGATGCGGCAGAGACCGCGGCACGGGACGCGGGCATCAATGTGCATCGCGGCGGCACCTATCTCTGTATGGAAGGGCCGCAGTTCTCCTCCATGGCCGAAAGCAAGATGTACCGCAGCTGGGGCTGCGACGTGATCGGCATGACCAATATGCCGGAGGCCAAGCTCGCCCGCGAGGCTGAGCTTTGCTACGCTTCCATCGCCATGGTGACGGATTTCGACAGCTGGCACCCGGATCATGGCGCGGTGGAGATCACCGACATCATCGCCACCCTGACCGGCAATTCCGCCAAGGGCCGTGCGCTGGTGCAGCGGCTGCCTGCGCTGCTGGGGGCGACCCGCGAGGCCTGCCCGCATGGCTGCGACCGCGCGCTGGAACATGCCATCATGACGGCGCCGGAAAAACGCGATGCCGCGCTTCTGGCCCAACTGGATGCGGTTGCCGCACGGGTTCTGGGCTGACCGGCTGCCGGGGCCGCCTAGGCGGCCTCGGCATACCGACCGCCCGGTCTGGTAACGGTTGATTATTGCCTCCGCCGCTGGTTCCGAAAGGCCACAGCCGCGCCGGTTGACAGCAGCCACCCCATCCGCCCCCTTGCCTGCGCCAAGAGCATCAGCGACATATCATTGGTCGCGTCGCCCGCTAGGGGCCGCAGGCGCCAGAGATCAGACGACCCATTCCAGACGACCAAAAAGGGGACACCCCATGGCCCGCAAGACCGCTGTCAAAGACTACATCCGCACCATCGTGGATTTCCCCCATGAGGGCATCATGTTCCGCGATGTCACCACGCTGTTTGCCGATCCGCGCGGGTTTCGCATGGCAATCGACCAGATGCTGCACCCCTATGCGGGCGAGCAGATCGACAAGGTTGTCGGGCTTGAGGCGCGCGGTTTCATCCTTGGTGGCGCCATCGCCCACCAGCTGAGCGTCGGTTTTGTGCCGATCCGCAAGAAGGGCAAGCTGCCCGGCACCACCATCAGCCAGGAGTACAAGCTGGAATATGGCGAGGCGATCATGGAGATCCATGACGACGCGATCCAGCCCGGAGAGAAGGTTCTGGTGGTCGATGACCTTCTGGCCACCGGCGGCACCGCGGCGGCGGGCATCAAGCTGATCGAGCGGCTCGGCGGAGAGATCGTCTCCTGTGCCTTCATCATCGACCTGCCGGAGCTTGGCGGCCGCAAGGTGCTCGAAGATCTGGGCATGGATGTCACCGTACTCTGCGAATTCGAAGGCGCCTGAGCTTCTGCAAATAGGGTTGGATCACCCCTTAATTGCAAAGAGCATCCAGCGTTCAATCACATAATTGTGAGTGGAAATTCTAAAAGCGCGCGGCTTAGGCGGCGCGCTTTTCTTGTCAACATGCAGGTGGCGGAAACCCGCCAGATCCAAACCGCAGACCTCGCCGTAATACCGTCAATGCCGACACAGGCAGGTAACCCAGACAGAGGACTGTACTCATGATCCGCAAGACACTTCTGACCGCCGCCGCCACGCTCGCCCTGACCACCTCGGCTTTTGCCGGTGGTCACGCAAAGGACATCGTTGACACGGCTGCGGGTGCCGGTGATTTCTCGACCCTGATCGCCGCAGTTGAAGCTGCTGGCCTGGTCGACACCCTGAAAGGCGACGGTCCCTTCACCGTGTTTGCCCCGACCGATGCCGCCTTTGCCGCCCTGCCCGAGGGCACCGTCGAAGAACTGCTGAAGCCTGAAAACAAGGACAAGCTGATCGAGATCCTGACCTACCACGTGGTGCCGGGCAAGGTGATGTCCGGTGATCTGGTCGATGACATGAAGGCCGCCACCGTTCAGGGCAGCGAAATCACCATTGATCTGGACAGCGGCGTGATGGTCGATGAGGCCAAGGTGGTGACCGCCGATATTGAGGCTGAAAACGGCGTCATTCACGTCATTGATACCGTGATCATGCCCTGAGCCTACGGGTGGGTCGGCCAGCGAAGCGGTTCGCGCGGCCACCACCCACAGGTGGCGTGAACGCAGCCCGGCGATCTTTTTCCTTTCGGATCGCGGGATGCCTCAGCGCCACCATCGGCAGCGGCGGCCCGAGACGTCGCTGCCGAGACCCTTTGCAACAATAGCAGCCTTTAGGCCTCTCTCCCCCGGTAACAGGCGTTATTATCGTTGCAGCATGTCGGCGCGTCTCCTAGCGTGCCGACATGTCTGCATCCGCAATCCTCGACAGCCGCTACTCCTGGACCAGACTTCTGGTGACGCTGGCCATTGCCACCGTCGCCAATGTCGGCATGTGGGCGGTGATCGTGGTGATGCCTGCGGTCGAAGCCGAGTTTGGCGCAGGCCGTGCGGCGGCGTCGCTTCCCTATACATTGACGATGATCGGCTTTGCCGTTGGCAATCTGGTGATTGGCCGTCTGGTAGACCGGTTTGGCATCACGCTGGCGCTCTGCGCGGCGGCGGCGCTTAGTGCGGTGAGCTACGGGCTGGCGATGCTGGCGCCGGATATGCTCTGGCTGTCGGCGGCGCATCTGTTTCTGGGGCTTGGCACGGCAGCGGGGTTTGGTCCGCTGATCGCCGATATTTCGCATTGGTTCCAGCGGCGGCGCGGCATCGCGGTGGCGCTGGTGGCCAGTGGCAACTACCTCTCCGGGGCGATCTGGCCGACCGCCCTTGCCGATATGCTGGCCGAAAGCGGCTGGCGCAGCGTTTACGCCACATTGGCAATGGTCACGCTGCTGGTGGTCGTGCCTTTGTCCGTGGTGCTGCGGCGGCGTATCCCGGTGGACGCCCTGGGCCACAGCGCAGCCGCATCCGCCAGCAACGCGGCCCGGGCGGGGCTCTCGCCGCGCCAGCTCCAGTGGGTTTTGGGGCTGGCCGGTATTGGCTGCTGCGTCGCCATGTCGATGCCGCAGGTCCATATCGTGGCCTATTGCGTCGGGCTGGGCTACGGCCCCACGGTGGGCGCCGAGATGCTGTCGCTGATGCTGCTCGGCGGCGTGGTCAGCCGGGTGATTTCGGGGCTGGTCGCGGATCGGTTCGGCGGCGTACGCACGCTGCTGGTGGGCTCCATCCTGCAATGTATCGCGCTGTTTCTATACCTGCCCTATGACGGCATGGTCTCGCTTTATCTGGTCAGCGCCATCTTTGGCCTGGCGCAGGGCGGGATCGTTCCCAGCTATGCGCTGGTGGTGCGGGAATACATGCCCCCGGCGGAAGCCGGAACGCGAGTTGGTTTCGTGATGATGATGACCATCCTCGGCATGGCGCTGGGAGGCTGGATGTCCGGCTGGATCTACGACGTCAGCGGGTCCTATCAGCTGGCCTTTGTGAACGGGATCCTGTGGAACGGGCTCAATATCGCGATCATGGTGCTGCTGCTGATGCGCAGCCGACCGGCGCGGCCCCGGATGCAACTGGCCTAACGACGGTAGCGCCGCTGCCTAATCTGCCAGTGGCACCACCGCGCCGGGGTTCATGATGCCATGCGGATCAAGCGCCTGTTTGATCGCCCGCATTGCCGCCAGTTTGACCGGATCGCCATATCGCGCCAGATCGGCAACCTTCAGCCGCCCGATGCCATGTTCGGCGCTGACCGAGCCGCCGTAATCATGGGTCAGATCATGGACGCAGCGTTTCACCTCATCGCGCAGATGCTCATAGGCGCTGCGGTCCCGCCCCTGCGCCGGAAAGACATTGTAATGCAGATTGCCGTCGCCCAGATGGCCAAAGCAATTGATCCGCATATCTCCCAGGGCCGCCAGACGCTTGCCACCTTCGACAATGAAATCGGGGATGCGCGAAATCGGGATCGAGATATCATGGCTGGAGACCGAGCCGATGCGGCGGTTGCCTTCCGGGATATGTTCGCGCACCGACCATAGCGCCTGCCGCTGCGCCTCAGACTGGGCGATGACGCCATCGCTGCTCAGCCCCGCTGCCAGCGCCGTCTCAAACAGCTGCGCCAAGGCATCCTGCGGGGCGCTGCCCTGCGGCAGTCCAAGATCAATCAGCACGCACCAGTCCGGCAGGTCGCTGAAGGGCAGCCGCAGATCTGGCAGGGTTTCGCGCAGGAACTCAAGCCCCTGCCGGTGGATCAGTTCGAAGGCGCTGATCGTCTCGCCCAGCTGGTCCCGCGCCATCGCCAGCAGATCAATCGCCGCCGCGGGCGAGGCCACTGTCAGCATCGCGGTGCCCTGTTCGGCCGGAATCGCGGAGAGTTTCAGCGACGCGGCCGTGATAATGCCCAGCGTGCCCTCGGCGCCGATCAGCAGGTTGCGCAGATCATAACCGGTGTTGTCCTTGCGGAGGCGGCTGAGGCCCTGCCAGATCTCGCCGGTTGGCAGCACGGCTTCCAGTCCCAGACAGAGATCGCGGGCATTGCCGTAGCGCAGCACATTGACGCCGCCCGCATTGGTGGACAGGGTGCCGCCGATGCGGGCGGTGCCCTCGGCGGCGAGTGACAGCGGGAACAGTCGGCCCGCCTCGGTGGCGGCGCGTTGTACGTCGGCCAAGATCATCCCCGCCTCAACCGCGATAACGTTCTCCTGCGGGTAGACCCCGCGCAGGGCGGTCATCCGTTCCAGCGAAATCACCAGCGGCGCCGGCCCCCCGGCCCCCATGATCTGCCCGCCAACAAGCCCGGTGCCGCCGCCATAGGGCACCACCGGCACATGGGCTGCATGGGCTGCCCGCAGCAGCGTTGCGACCTCGTCGGTGCTGCGCGGCAGGGCGATGACACCCGCCTGCCCGTGATAGCGGCCACGCGGCTCTTCCAGATAACGCGGTTCAGCCGGGCGCAGGGTATCGGCAGGCAGCACCGCGCGCAGATGGTCGACAAAACCGGTGTCCGCAGGGTTCAGGGTCATGCGCATCTCTCCTAATGCCGTGCTGTAGGGTCGGCCCCCGCGTTGACCGCGCCCGCCGCGGCCTCAGGCCTGGCCGACCTGCGTGCGTCCGCGCCGGTCATGGCGCAGGGAAGCATATAGAACGTGGGTACGCCAGCGCCCGTTGATTTGCAGATAGGATTGCGCCACACCTTCATATTTGAAGCCCGCACTCTCCAACAGCCCGCGCGAGGCGGCGTTTTCCGGCAGACAGGCCGCCTCGATCCGGCTGAGGTCCAGCTTGGTAAAGGCGTGATGCACCACGGCCCCGATCGCCTCACGCATATAGCCGTGGCGGGCAAAGGGCTGACCGGTCCAATACCCCAATGTGCCCGCCTGCGCAGGCCCACGACGGATATTGTCGAGGGTAATTGCCCCGATCAGCAGCTGATCGCTGCGCCGGATCAGGAACAGCGGCAGCGCCGAACCGGAGCTGACCGCCCGGCGCGCCCAATAGACCCGATTGGTGAAGCTCTTGCGGCTCAGGTGATCCGCCGCCCAGCTCGGTTCCCACGGGGTGAGATAGCCCTGGCTGTGCTGGCGCAGCGCCGCCCAGTCGCGAAAATCCGCATGAACCGGCGGCCTGAGAGTCAGGCGTTCGGTCTCGATACGCACCTTGCGTCCGGTCAGCAACATCAGGCCGCGCGCCTCTCCTGCAGAGCGGCCAGCGGGGCGGCGTCGCCCACCGGACCATAGAGCGCCAAAGCCATCGAGGCACGGTGGGCCATCTCTTCGGCCATGGCGCGCACATCGGCAGTGGTCACCGCGTCGATCCGCGCCACGGTCTCCTCAAGCGGCGGCACCTTGTCCCAGATCTGCACCAGCCGTGCCAGCCGTTCGGCGCGGTTGGTGGGGCTTTCCAGCCCCATCAGCATCCCCGCCTTCATCTGCGCCCGCGCCCTGTCCACCTCGGCGTCGCTCATATCGCTGGCGGCGCGCTTCATCTCGTCGATGGTGATGCCAGCCAATTCATCCAGCTGATCGCCGGAGGTGCCTGCATAAAGCGTCAGCGTGCCGGTATCGGCATAGGCGCCGGTCTGGGCAAAGATGGTGTAGCACAGCCCGCGTTTTTCACGCACCTCCTGGAACAGGCGGCTCGACATGCCGCCCCCCAGTGCGCTGGAGTAGATCTGCGCGGTATAGATCGCATCGTCGCGGTAGCCCGGCCCCTCAAACGCCAGTGCGATATGGGCCTGTTCCAGCGCCTTTTCATGGCGCGCCTCACCGCCCGTGAAGCTGGCCGCTGCGGGCATAATCAACGTCTTGGGGGGCATTTTGCCAAACAGCTCTTCGGCCAGTTTGACAATGGCGTCGTGATCCACCGCACCGGAGGCTGCAAGGATCATCTGGCCGGGGCCATAATGTTCCGAGACAAAGCGTTCCAGATCTTCGCGGCCAAAGGCTCGCACCCGCTCGGCGGGACCAAGGATGGTGCGGCCAATGGGCTGATCGTGATAGCTTTCTTCCTGAAGCCAGTCGAAAATCACATCATCGGGCGTATCCAGCGCCTGACCGATTTCCTGTAGGATCACGCCACGCTCAATCTCGATCTCGCGCGGGTCGAACACCGGGTTCAGAACGATGTCGGCCACGACATCCAGCGCCAGCGGTACATCCTCCTGCAACACGCGGGCGTAATAGGCGGTCACTTCGCGGCTGGTGTAGGCGTTGATATAGCCGCCAACATCCTCGATCGCCTCGGCTATCTCCAGCGCGCTGCGCCGCTTGGTGCCTTTGAACGCCATATGCTCAAGGAAATGAGCGATGCCGTTCTGCTCGATCCGCTCGTTCCGCCCGCCTGCGGTCACCCAGATGCCGATGGCGGCAGATTGCAGCCCCGGCATGGTTTCGGTGACGATCCTGAACCCGTTGGCGAGTTGGTGCTGTTGAACTGTCAATTCGCGATGTGCTTTCTGATATGTGTCTCAAGAGTGGTCAGATCATTGGCGATCCGCGTCACCCGCTCCGATCTGTCATACAGATCTGCCATGCGCGGGGGAAGAGGCGGATGAACGCCGCTGGCAGCCTCGACCGCAGCCGGGAATTTCGCCGGATGGGCGGTGGCCAGAGTCACCATCGGGACCGATGTGTCACGCTGTTCATTGGCGACTTTCACGCCGATGGCGCTATGCGGGCAGAGCAGCTCACCCGAGGCGGCGCGTTCGGATTTGATGGTGGCGGAGGTTTCCTCCTCCGAGCAGCGACCGGACACGTAATGCTCCTGCAGGGCCTGCATGGCGCCCTGGCTCACCTCGAAACCGCCTGTCTTCAGCTCCTCCATCAGCTGAGCCACTGCCGCGCCATCTTGCCCGTAGGCATAGAACAGCGCGCGTTCAAAGTTGGACGAGACCTGGATATCCATCGACGGGGAGATCGACGGAATGGTTTCGCCCTTGTGGTAGCCCTGCCCGCTCAGGCAGCGGTGCAGGATATCGTTCTGGTTGGTGGCGACCACCAGCTTGTCGATGGGCAGGCCCATCTGCTTGGCGATGAAACCTGCAAAGATGTCGCCGAAATTGCCGGTCGGCACGGTGAAGCTGACCTTGCGCTCCGGCGCGCCCAGCGACACGGCGGAGGTGAAGTAATAGACCACCTGTGCCAGCACGCGGGCAAAGTTGATCGAGTTCACGCCGGCCAGTTTCACCTCATCGCGGAAGTCGAAGTCGTTGAACATATCCTTCAGCGCGGCCTGGCAATCGTCGAAGTCACCATCCACGGCAAGCGCATGCACATTGGCATCGGTGGGCGTGGTCATCTGGCGGCGCTGCACCTCGGACACCCGGCCATGCGGATAGAGGATAAAGACATTGACCGCCTCCAAGCCACCAAAGGCCTGGATCGCCGCCGATCCGGTATCGCCGGAGGTGGCGCCGACGATGGTCACGCTGTCGCCGCGCCGTTTCAGGGCGGTTTCAAACAGCTGACCGATCAGCTGCATCGCGAAATCCTTGAACGCCAGCGTCGGGCCGTGAAACAGCTCCAGCAGGAAATGGTTCGGCGCCAGCTGCACCAGCGGCGCGCGGGCGGCGTGGCCAAAGCCGTCATAGGCGCGGGCGATGATGCCGCGGAATTCCTCATCCGTGAAGCAATCGCCAAGGAAGGGGCGCATCACGCGAAAGGCGACCTCCTCGTAGGAGAGACCGGCAAGGGCCGCGATCTCATCCTTCGACATGGTCGGGATTTCCGCCGGCACGTAAAGACCGCCGTCACGGGCAAGCCCGGTCAGCATGGCGTCTTCAAAGGTCAGCTCGGGCGCCTGGCCCCGGGTCGAGATATATTTCATCGCTTCAGCCTTCGGATTTGGGGCGCGAGCGCCACAGGAAATAAGTGGTCATCGCGGCCCAGATAAGGGCCAGCGAAAACCAGGTGATCGCGTATTGCAAGTGATTGTTCTGAATGCCCGCCGTGGTCACCGGCTGTGGTGTCACCGCTGCATCTGGGGCGACGCTGCGGGCCACAATCAGCACCGGTTCAGTGTCGAGCCGCTCTGCCATATAGGCCAGATCGCGGGCATAGAGGATATTGGTGTCAACTTCGGGGGCCGGTGTGGTCCAGTCGCCTTCATCCGGCCACAGCAGGTTGCCGGTAACCGTGACCGGACCAAACGCGCGCGCGCGCTCCTTGGCGGCGGAGGCAATGAACCCGCGGTCCAGAAGCAGGCGGCGGCCCTCCTCCGTCACCAGAGGGGCGATGATGCGATAGCCGGTCTCTGCCGCCTTGGTCACCCAGAAGACATGAAGTTCGCCCGGCTCGATCCGACCGCGGACTATGACGGCACGGTAACGGTCGTCTTCCTCGGTCGGGGTCAGCGGCAGCGCCGTCGGCGCAGCGGCGATGCGCGCCTCGATGGTCTGAAGCAGGTCTTCTTTCCACTCCAGTCTCTGGATCTGCCAGATCCCCAGCGACAGCAGCGCCATGAGGCCCAGACCGCCAACAAGGGAGAGAAAGATCAACCGTCGCATCGCGCCGTCCTTGCGAATGAGAAAGCGCGCGGAGCATGGCTCCGCGCGCTGCATGTCTTACGGGGTCAGGTCGGGATTCGAAACCTTAAACCTGTACCCGTTACAATTCGGGCGATGCCCTTAGTGGGCGAGACCGGCGGTGCCCCAGACGTAGACCGCCACGAAGAGGAACAGCCAGACCACGTCAACGAAGTGCCAGTACCAGGCGGCGGCTTCAAAACCCACGTGCTGCTCGGGGGTGAAATCCCCCTTCATCGCGCGGATGAGGCAGACGGTCAGGAAGATGGTGCCGATGATCACGTGGAAACCATGGAAACCGGTCGCCATAAAGAAGTTCGAGTAGAACTCATCGCCGCCGAACTGCCAGCCTTCGTGCAGCAGGTGGGCATATTCATAGCCCTGCAGGAAGGTGAAGAAGATGCCCAGAACGATGCCGATGGCCAGACCCTGGATCAGCGCCTTGCGGTCGTTGTTGTGAACCAGCGCGTGGTGCGCCCAGGTCACCGCACAGCCCGACAGCAGCAGCACCAGCGTGTTGATCAGCGGCAGGTGGAAAGCATCGACCGGGTAGATCTCGGGCGCCGCATAGGCGGTGCCGACATAGGTCTCCATCGGGTAGATCGCATGTTTGAAGAACGACCAGAACCAGGCGAAGAAGAACATCACTTCGGACATCACAAAGAGGATGAAGCCATAGCGCAGGCCGATCCGCACCACTGGGGTGTGATCCCCCTGGCGCGCCTCGGCGACAACCTCTGCCCACCAGGCATAGGCGCTGTAGACCACCATGACAAAGCCGCCCCAGAACGCATAGGCGGTGATCCCGTGCATCCACAGAACCGCACCGAACAGCATGATGAACGTGCCAAGCGAGCTGAGCAGAGGCCAGATCGACGGCGGAAGAATATGATAGTCGTGATTTTTAGCGTGCGCCATTTAAGTGTCCCTCACCAAAGCGGCCTAGTTCGTGTTTGTGCCTGCCCCGGCTGTATCACCGGTTTCAAGGGCGGCATACCCTTCTGGCAGATCGATTTCATAGAATGTGTACGACAGCGTGATCGTATGCACGTATTTTCCGTCACGATCCTCGACAATTTCGGGATCGACAAAGAAGGTCACGGGCATTTCGACCCGCTCCCCCGGTTGCAACACCTGCTCCTCAAAGCAGAAGCAGGCAATTTTCTCAAAGAAGGCACCAGCCGAATAAGGCGTCACATTATAGGATGCCTGACCCGCGACCGGGCGGTCGGTGGGGTTGTAGGCCTCGTAGAAAGCCAGCCCTGTCTCGCCGATCTTGATCTTCATCTCACGCTCAACCGGGGTGAATTCCCACGGCATGTTGCGTTCCTTGGAGGCGTCAAAGCGTACGGTGATGGTCTGATCCAGAACGGTATCCGACCCCTTCTCGGCAACGCCCGTCACACCGCCAAAGCCGGTCACCCGGCAAAACCAGTCATAGAACGGCACCGATGCCCAGGCGAGGCCGCCCATCAGGACAACAACACCAACCAGCTGTACGACGGTTTTCTGTGGTCCCTGCAATGCCATCAGCCCTGCCCCTCACTCTGCTCTGCGGCGGAGGTGTTCGGGAATTTGAACCCCGCCGATGTGACCTTGACGATGGTCAGCGCCAGCACCAGCACCACAAAAGACCCCAGCAGAACGCCGACACCGACATTGCGTCCCTTACGTCTCTGGTGCAGCTCATGTTCTTTGCGCAGGCTCATATTACCAGCCTCCCAATCCGTAGGGTTTCAGAACCGCCTCGGCCAGGATCGCGCCAAAATGCAGGAACAGGTAGAGCAGCGACAGCTTGAAGAAACTGCGCTCCACCTTGAAGTTGTCGGCCTCACTGTCGTCTTCATCGCGGCGCGAGATCTTCCAGGCGCCATGCAGGAACAGCGCGTTCAGCACCAGCGCCACCACCAGATAGATCGGGCCACCAACGCCGGAGAAGGCGGTGCCAACAGCCAGCAGGGCCAGCAGGGCGGTGTAGATCAGAATATGTTTGCGGGTCGACCTGCGGCCATGGGTCACGGTCAGCATCGGCACGCCCGCATCGTCATAATCCGAGCGCATGAACAGCGCTAGCGCCCAGAAATGCGGCGGTGTCCACATGAAGGTCAGAGCAAACATCAGCCAGGGTTCAACGGCCATGCTGCCGGTCGCTGCAATCCAGCCGATCACCGGCGGGAAGGCCCCCGCGGCACCGCCGATGACGATATTCTGCGGCGTCGCCCGTTTCAGCCACATGGTGTAGATCACCACATAGAAGAAGATGGTGAAGGCGAGGAACGCCCCGGCAAACACATTGGTCGCCAGCGCCAGCATGATCACCGACAGGCCCGACAGCGCCAGCCCCAACGCCAGTGCCTCGCCCGGTTCCACCTTGCCCGCAGGGATCGGGCGGCTCTTGGTGCGCTTCATCACCTGGTCGATATCGGCGTCCCACCACATGTTCAGCGCGCCGGAGGCACCGCCACCGATGGCGATGAACAGGATGGCGCTGAAACCGATGACAGGGTGCACCCCGACCGGCGCGGCCAGCAGACCCACCAGCGCCGTGAACACCACCAGAGACATGACACGCGGTTTGAGCAGGGCAAAATAATCCCCGAACTCCGCGTCCCCCTGCTGGACGGTGCTGGCGTTGATGCTTGCGTCAGTCATGGTGCTCTCTTTTGATCGTGAACAATCTTTGCCAAAGCGGGCGCGCGACGTGGCGCGGCCCGATCCGATTTCACGTGATAGCTAGGCGGCGCCCGCCCGAAGGCAAGCGCCTGTCGTGTCGCTCAGTTGGAGGCGACCTGATAGGACTGGGGCAGACCGGCGTATTCTTCGATCGCGCCTTCCAGCCAGGCGTCATAAGCCTCCTGGCTCACCACTTTCACGGTGATCGGCATATAGGCGTGGTCCTTGCCGCAGAGTTCGGAGCACTGACCAAAGTAGATGCCTTCCTTGTCAGCCTTGAACCACAGTTCGGCCAGACGACCCGGAACCGCATCCTGCTTCACACCAAAGGCCGGGATGGTCCAGGAGTGGATCACGTCCGCGCCGGTCACCTGCATCACGACGGTCTTGCCAACGGGAACAACAACGGCGGTGTCGGTGGCCAACAGATACTCGTCTTCGGCATAGCCGTTGGCAGCCAGATCTTCCTTGGCGAGCATGAAGCTTTCAAAGCCGAACTCGTGGTCGACATATTCATAGCCCCAGTACCACTGGTAGCCGGTCACCTTGATGGTGATGTCACCCTCGGGGATTTCCTGCTGGCGGAACAGTTCCGGCAGCGAGAAGGACCCGATGAAGACCAGGATCAGGATCGGCACAACGGTCCAGGCGATTTCAATCGGCGTGTTATGGGTGAACTGCGCCGCATTCGGGTTGGCGCGACGGTTAAAGCGCAAGATCGCATAGAGCAGCAGCCCGCCGACGAATACACAAACAGCGGTGATGATCACCAGAATCATGTAATCCAGAGAATGGATGCCTTCGGCAAGCTCGGTCGCCGCGGGCTGGAAGCCGAGGCCGCCGTCAACCGGCTTGCCAATGGTTTCCAGACCGTCTTGCGCGATAGCTGGAAGGCTCGAGAGGCCCGAAAAAAGGCCTGAAAGCATCAAAGCGTTCTTCATGTCATGTCCTGATCAGTTGATCGGTTGATCGAGTTATTCCTGCGCCGACGTCCTATGTCGGAAGTTTGATTCCACAAAACGCGCCGGACCCGTTGTCTTTGACGCTGCTAAAAATCATATTCCATCGTGCAGTTAAAGAGGAATGCTCGCGTCAAAGCGTCGCTTTCTTGATTTAGATCAAAAAAACCGAGGTCAAACCATGGATACCGCAGCCTTCCGCCCGTTTGAAACCACCCTGCCCGAGGACGAGGCCCTGGGGGTGCTGCGTCAGGCACTCGCGGGGGCCGATGATGGCGAGATTTTCGTCGAACGGCGCAAGTCGGAGGCGCTGGTGTTCGACGATGGGCGGCTGCGCAACGCCAGCTATGACGCTGCCGAGGGGTTCGGACTGCGCGCCGTCAATGGCGAGGTGGCCGGTTATGCCCATTCCACCGATGTCTCGATCTCCGGTCTGAAGCGCGCGGCCGAGACCGCGCGGCTCGCCGTGGGCGATGGCGGCGGCACCATGGCCCCGCCGCCGGTGCGCACCAACACCAGACTTTATACTGAGGATGATCCGATTGGCGCTATGCCCTTTGCCGTAAAGGTAGAGACGCTGCGCGAGATCGACGCCTTTGCCCGCGATCAGGACTCGCGCGTGGTGCAGGTCTCTGCCGCGCTGGCGGCTTCGCTTCAGGAGGTGGAGATCCTGCGCGCCGATGGCACCCGGGTGCGGGACGTGCGCCCAATGACCCGGCTCAATGTCTCGGTGATCGTGGAACAGGACGGTCGACGCGAAAGCGGCTCCGCCGGTGGCGGTGGCCGCGTCGGGCTGGATGGTCTGGTCGCGCCCGCAGACTGGCAGGCCAAGGTCCGCGAGGCGCTGCGTATTGCCTGCGTGAACCTTGAGGCGGTGCCCGCCCCGGCCGGGGAAATGGATGTGGTGCTTGGCCCCGGCTGGCCCGGTATCCTCCTGCATGAGGCTATCGGCCATGGGCTGGAAGGCGATTTCAACCGCAAGGGCTCTTCGGCCTTCGCAGGTCTGATGGGCCAGCAGATCGCGGCAAAGGGCGTGACCGTGCTGGATGACGGCACCATCCCGGACCGACGCGGCTCCATCACCATTGATGACGAAGGCACCCCCAGCCAGAAAACCACCCTGATCGAGGACGGCAAGCTGGTCGGCTTTATGCAGGACCGACAGAACGCCCGGCTGATGGGGGTGGAGAGCACCGGCAACGGGCGCCGTCAGAGCTATGCCCATGCGCCGATGCCACGGATGACCAACACCTATTTGCTGGGCGGCGATGCCAACCCGGACGATCTGGTGGCCTCCATCAAGGATGGCATCTGGGCAGTCGGCTTTGGCGGCGGTCAGGTGGACATCACCAATGGCAAATTCGTCTTCTCCTGCACCGAGGCCTACCGGGTGAAGGACGGCAAGGTCGGCGCACCGGTGAAGGGGGCAACCCTGATCGGCGATGGCGCCACGGCCCTGAACAAGATCCGCGCCCTTGGCAATGACATGGCGCTGGACCCCGGCATGGGCAATTGCGGCAAGCAGGGGCAATGGGTGCCGGTCGGCGTGGGGCAACCCACGGTCCTGATGGGCGGGCTGACCGTTGGCGGTTCCGCCACCTGACCTCATCCCCCCATACGCATCAGACCTAAGATCAGAATCGCCGCCGTGTCGCTAACCAGCCGACTCGGCGGCATTTTTCGTTGATTTTACGATTTGCAGCAGTCTCACAGCGGCCCTGCAAGGCCCCCCGCAGCACGGTCGAACGCCCAAAGGTTGCGAAATTTTACTTGCAGTAGAACGTGTTAGAATTGAGTTTTTTAAAAATATTGCCTTTAATTCTCTATGTTCATCACCTGTTAACCACTCAAGAGCTAATCATAGTCTTGCAACAAGGCGGAGCGCAGGATGACCGAAGAAGCACATTCTTCCACTCACCCCCCACTCCCACCCACCACGGAAGATATTCGGATTTCCTGGCTCCGCCTGTTGCGCTCAAGACGTGTTGGCGCGGTGACGTTTCACCGTCTCCTCGCGAAATATGGGTCAGCGCAGAACGCGCTATCCGCGTTGCCTGAAATGGCACGCGCCGCTGGCATTAAAGGGTATGAAACATGCTCTGTCGATGCGGCACTCGCCGAAATCAAGGCCGCAGAAGCCGCCAATGCGCGGCTTTTGTGCTTTGGTGAGGCCGATTATCCCTCACATCTGGCCGCGCTGCGCGACGCCCCGCCCCTGCTCTGGGCTGTTGGCGATCCGGCCCTGCTGCACCAGCCCACCATCGCCATCGTCGGCGCCCGCAATGCCTCCTCCCTGGGGGTTCGCATGGCCCGCGCGCTGGCACGGGACCTGGGCGAAGCGGGCTATTGCATCATCTCCGGGCTGGCCCGCGGGATCGACACCGCCGCGCATATGGCGGCCCTGCGCACCGGCACCTGCGCCGTGATGGCAGGTGGTGTTGATGTCATCTACCCGACCGAAAACACCCGCCTCGCCGGGGATATTGCCGAACAGGGGCTGATGATCTCCGAACACCCGCCGGGCATGTCACCGAAAGCCCGGCATTTTCCGGCCCGCAACCGCATTATCGCAGGGGCGGCACAGGCCGTGGTGGTTGTCGAGGGGGCCGCCAAATCCGGCTCTTTGATCACCGCGCGCGATGCGCTGGATCTGGGCCGTGACGTGCTGGCCGTGCCCGGCCATCCGTTTGATGCCCGCGCGGCTGGCTGCAACATGCTGATCCGCGACGGCGCCCAGCTGGTGCGCAACGCGCAGGACGTGATCGAGGCGCTGCCGCCAATGGATCTGTCGCACCGTGTGGTGGCGGAACTGTCGGATCGCCCGGTGCCACCGCCGGAGGCTGCGGCCAGCGCCCGCCTCACCGAACTGCCGCCACCATCGAAGGAGCGGCGCAATCTGCGCGACACCGCAGCGCTGCACCAGCAGATCCTCGACCGGCTCGGCCCCGCCCCGACGGCGGAGGATCAACTGGTCCGCGATCTGGCGATCCCCTCGCGTGATTTGGCACCGGCGCTCACCGATCTGGAGCTGTCCGGCGCCGTGGCCCGCGCGGCGGGCGGAATGCTGGTTCGCAGTGATTTCGATGCGACGTCAGACAGCACGGCCATGCCCAAGCCCCAGCGCTGATTGACGCATCAGCCCCCGGTCATTCGATGCCGGATTGACAATCTCCCCTTGCACCCCACATGTTGCCCCGCCATAGAGCGCCCGCAGCCCGTCCCATAGAGGTTTTCGAATTTATGCCCGTTGTTGTTGTAGAATCCCCAGCTAAAGCCAAGACAATCAACAAGTATCTTGGCTCAGACTACACGGTTCTGGCCTCCTACGGACATGTGCGCGACCTGCCTGCAAAGAATGGATCGGTCGAACCGGACGATGATTTTGCGATGACCTGGGAGGTTGGCGCCGACAGCCGCAAACACATCAAGGCCATCGCCGACGCGCTGAAAGACGACAACGCCCTGATCCTCGCGACCGACCCCGATCGCGAAGGCGAGGCGATCAGCTGGCACCTGCAGGAAGCGCTGACCAAGCGCCGCTCGATCAAGAAGGACACCGCCGTCAGCCGCGTCACCTTCAATGCGATCACCAAGGAAGCGGTCGCCGAGGCGATGAAGAACCCCCGTCAGGTGGATATGCCGCTGGTCGAGGCCTATCTGGCGCGGCGCGCGCTGGACTATCTTGTCGGCTTCAACCTGTCGCCGGTGCTATGGCGCAAGCTGCCCGGTGCCCGTTCTGCCGGGCGCGTGCAGTCGGTCTGCCTGCGCCTGATCGTTGAGCGCGAGCTGGAAATCGAAGCCTTCAACCCGCAGGAATACTGGTCGGTAAAGGCGAGCCTAGCAACGCCGCGCGGCCAGGAATTCGAAGCCCGTCTGACGGTTCTGGGCGGCGACAAGCTGGACAAATACAGCCTGGCCAATTCCACCGCCGCCGAACTCGCCGTTCAGGCAGTTGCCAGCCGCGAGATGGTGGTGCAGTCGGTCGAGGCTAAACCCGCCTCCCGCAACCCCTCCGCGCCTTTCATGACCTCGACCCTGCAACAGGAAGCCAGCCGCAAATTCGGCATGGGCGCCAAGCAGTGCATGAATGCAGCACAGCGTCTCTATGAGGCAGGCTACATTACATATATGCGAACCGACGGCATCGACATGGCGCCCGAGGCCGTGCAGGAGGCCCGCGCCGAAATCGCCAAACGCTACGGCGCCGAATATGTGCCGTCATCGCCACGCATCTACAAGAACAAGGCCAAGAACGCGCAGGAAGCGCATGAATGTATCCGCCCCACCGAGATGGGCCGCGATGCCAAGAGCCTGAAGGTCTCCGAAGATGATCAGCGCAAGCTTTATGACCTGATCTGGAAGCGGACCCTCGCCTGCCAGATGGAAGGCGCACGTCTCGAGCGGACCACGGTTGATATCGGCTCCAAGGACGCGCAGGTGGTGCTGCGTGCCACCGGTCAGGTGATGCTGTTTGACGGGTTCCTGCGGGTCTATGAAGAGGGCCGCGACGATGTCGTGGACGAAGACGACAAGCGCCTGCCCCAGATCATGCAGGGCGAGGCGCTGAAGTTCGCGCCCACGCTGGGGCCACAGGCGGAAAAGGCCGATACCGGTGCCGCCATCCTCTCCGACAGCAAATCCGTGCTGGGCCTGCAACACCACACCCAGCCACCGCCGCGCTTCACCGAGGCGACATTGGTCAAACGCATGGAAGAGCTGGGGATCGGGCGCCCCTCCACCTATGCCTCCGTCATCACCACGATTCAGGACCGCGAATATGTCCGCAAGGACAAGAACCGCCTGTTCCCCGAAGACAAGGGCCGGATTGTCACCATCTTCCTGCTGAATTTCTTCCGCACCTATGTCGGCTATGAATTCACCGCCAATCTGGAAGGCGAGCTGGATGACGTCAGCGCAGGCCAGCGCGATTACAAGGATATTCTGGGCAAATTCTGGCGCGATTTCTCGGCAGCCATTGCCGAAACCTCAGATCTGCGCATCACCGAGGTGCTGGATGTGCTGGACGCAGCACTTGCGCCGCAGCTTTATCCCCCGCGCGAGGATGGCACCGATCCGCGTATCTGCCCCAAATGCGGCGCGGGCCAGCTGCACCTCAAGACCTCGCGCACCGGCGGCTTTGTCGGCTGCGGCAATTATCCCGAATGCAACTACACCCGCCCGATCTCCGGCGAGGGTGCCGAAGGCTATGAGCGGATCCTGGGCGAAGACGACGGTGATGAGATCCACCTGAAATCCGGCCGCTTCGGGCCTTATGTGCAGCGCGGCGAGGCGACGCCCGAGAACAAGAAGCCGCCGCGTTCGTCGCTGCCCAAACAGGGGCGCGACTTCCTGCCGGGCTGGGGCCCGAATGAGATCGGGCTGGAACAGGCGGTGACCCTGCTGACCCTGCCCCGCGAGGTTGGTCAACATCCGGAAGGCGGCGTGATTCAGGCCAATCTGGGCCGCTTTGGCCCCTATATCGCGCATCAGAAACCGGATGAGGACAAGCCGGTCTATGTCAATCTCAAGGAGACACTCGATGTGTTTGAGATCGGCATGAACCGCGCGGTTGAAATGCTGGCGGAAAAGCGCGCCAACCCCGGTCGCGGCCGTCGCGCCGCAGCCAAGGCGCTGAAGGAGCTTGGCGAGCACCCGGAAAGCGGCGGCGCCATCAGCATCATGGACGGGCGCTACGGGCCATATATCAAATGGGAGAAGGTCAATGCGACCCTCCCGAAGGATGTCGAGCCCAAGGATGTGACGGTCGAGATGGCGCTGCAGCTGATCAGCGAGAAGGCCGGCAAATCCGGTGCCAAGAAAAAGGCTCCGGCCAAGAAAGCGGCGGCAAAGAAGACCCCCGCGAAGAAAACCACGACCAAAAAGACCACCAAGAAGAAAGCCGCCGAAGCCAGCAGCGACGAAGGCTGATCCTTTCCGCCGGTGCCGGGATCGGGATCCTGTGGCAGCCGCCCGACCATTGTTGCGGCGGCCATCAGCGCCCCCGGTCGGCCCGGTCTGGTGCCGAGGCCCGATCGCAGCTGCTCCCGCCCGGTCAGCCCCGTCTGACGACGGACCTCGACCCGTTGGGCATAGCGCCGCTGGCGCGGCGCCCGGGGGCATGTAGCCGCAGGCGTCGGAAGCGCCGGGCGGCCCGTGGCGCGGGCCGCTCCGTAGAAATACCTGTCTTTCTCCGTATCGTTGACTCTGCCTGCGGCGGAGGTCAGAACTTTGCCAACCTGGCTGATGATCAAGGGAGATGGATATGAAGAAGGTTTATTCCAACGCTGCCGAAGCGCTGGACGGTGTTCTGCACGATGGCATGTTCATCGCCGCAGGCGGGTTCGGGCTCTGCGGTATTCCGGAACTGCTGTTGCAGGCGATCAAGGAGGCGGGCACCAAGGATCTGACCTTTGCCTCCAACAACGCCGGCGTCGATGATTTCGGCATTGGCATCCTGTTGCAGACCCGACAGGTGAAAAAGATGATCTCCTCCTACGTGGGGGAAAACGCCGAATTCATGCGCCAGTATCTCAGCGGCGAGCTGGAGCTGGAGTTCAACCCGCAAGGCACGCTGGCCGAACGTATGCGCGCCGGCGGCGCGGGCATCCCCGGTTTCTTCACCAAGACCGGCGTCGGCACGGTGATTGCCGAGGGCAAGCTGGAAAAGCAGTTCCCCACCGGCCCCGATGGCGCGATGGAGGATTACATCATGGAGGAAGGCATCTTTGCCGACCTCGCCATCGTCAAGGCCTGGAAGGCGGACGAGACCGGCAACCTGGTGTTCCGCAAGACCGCGCGCAACTTCAACGCGCCCGCCGCCACCTGCGGTAAGATCTGCGTGGCCGAGGTTGAGGAAATCGTCCCCACCGGCAGCCTTGATCCGGATTCGATCCACCTGCCCGGCATCTATGTGCACCGCATCATTCAGGGCGATCACGAGAAACGCATCGAACAGCGCACCACGCGCCCGGCAGCAAAGTAAGGAGACCGCGACATGGCATGGGACCGCAATCAAATGGCCGCCCGCGCGGCACAGGAGCTGCAGGACGGCTGGTATGTGAACCTCGGCATCGGCATTCCGACGCTGGTCAGCAACCACATCCCCGAAGGCGTCAACGTAACGCTGCAATCGGAAAACGGCATGTTGGGCATGGGCCCCTTCCCGGTTGAGGGCGAAGAGGACGCCGACCTGATCAACGCCGGCAAGCAGACCATCACCGAACTGCCTCAGACCGCCTATTTCGACTCGGCACAGAGCTTTGCGATGATCCGTGGCGGCAAAATCGCCATGGCGATCCTTGGTGCGATGGAAGTGGCCGAAAACGGCGATCTGGCGAACTGGATGATCCCCGGCAAGCTGGTGAAGGGCATGGGCGGCGCGATGGATCTGGTCGCAGGCGTCGGCCGTGTGGTGGTGGTGATGGACCACACCAACAAACATGGCGACAGCAAGGTTCTGAAAGCATGTACCCTGCCGCTGACCGGCAAGGGCGTGGTCGACCGCATCATCACCAATCTCGGCGTGCTGGATGTGGTCGAGGGCGGCCTGAAGATCGTCGAGACCGCCGAGGGCGTCAGCGAGGCAGAGCTGCGCGCCGCCACCGAGGCGACCATCGTCAACTGATCGCCCCGCAAGGCTGGTTCCAAAGCATATAGAATGAGACGGCCCGTCAGTTCCGCTGGCGGGCCGTCTGGTTTCAGACGTCGGCTGGCGCTTCTGTGGTGCCCGCCTCCGGGCGTTCGCGCGGCCGCAGCGACGACCACAGCGGCAGCTCCACAGGGTTCAGCAGCTCATACATATGAACTCGCGTGTCATGCCAGTTGACGCTCATCTCGCGGCCATCTTCAAACACCATGACACAATAGGCCTCCCCCTGCGGATCGCAGCTGTCCCGCCCCAGCAGGGTGACGATGACCGGATCGACCAGATGACGTTTGAACAGGACCTGCGCCTTGACGGTCTTGCCCGACAGATGCAGCGCCCCGGCAAATAGCGCCACTGCCACCAGAATATGCCCAAAGCCGGACAGATGTCCGAGCGGATTGGCCTGCGCCACCCCCGGACCAAAGGCGACAAAGACCAGTCGCCCGAAAAAACCGACAAATGCGATGGTGCCGAACATCATGATATTACCCGTCACCACATGCGAGCCCGCGGCCAAAGCCGTCGGATCAATCCCTAAATCCAATGCCTGTCTCCGAAATAACTCAAGGTAGAATACAGGCGCGATAAATCAGCCAATTCGGGCGGAAAAATGATCCCATCGGCAGAGCGCGAATATTTTTCGATAAATTGATCCTGACCTGCGCAGAGTTTGGCGGGATCGGATCCGGCTAGTTCATCCGGCGAAAGACACAGCCATCGGTGATCAGCTCCGGCGGCGTCATGCAAAGCCCCCGCGCCACCTGAAAGGCCGCCAGCACCTTGGGCACGTAATCGCGCGTCTCGGCATAGGGCGGCACCCCGGCATGGCTGCGCACAGCGCCCTCGCCCGCGTTATATCCCGCCAGAACCAGAATCGGATCGCGGTTGAATTCGCCCATCAGCCAGTTCAGGTATTTCACTCCGCCCGCGATATTCTCTGCGCTGTCCAGCGCGTCGCCAACGCCGAAACGTGCGGCGGTGTCCGGCATCAGCTGCATCAGCCCCTGCGCGCCGACGCGGCTGACCGCGTCGGACCGGCCTGCCGATTCCACCGCGATCACCGCCAGGACCAGCGCGGGCGACACATCCGTGCCGACACTGGCCGTCAGGATCTGCACTCCCCGCGCGCTGGCAATGTCCTGCATCAACTGCAACCGGGGGGCGGCAACCGGGGTGTCGCCATCCAGCGCCCGCAGCGCCTTGGCCAGCCGCCCCGGCCCGCTGTCCTCCAGCTTGTCTGAGATGTCCTGCCAGAAACCGGTGTAGCGCCCGCTGTCCGCAGCAGCAGCCGGAACCGCGCCGCCACTGGCAGGCGCCGCAACCGGTGCGGCAGGCGGATCAATCTGGATGGTAATCCGCTGCTTGGTTCCCGGTTTCGGCGGGCGCACGCGTTTGGCCTCAAACTCAGGAAAGGGCGCCGGGGTCACCTTACCCGGCTCCTGCGACCGGGCGGGCGTCGCGCTGCCAGCCCAGAGCACCGCCAGAATCACCAGCGTCGCCACATTGCCACAGATGACTGCGCTGCCCGCGACTGGCAGGCCCGACAACTGGCTCATGCCCTGCCGCTGAGCCGCAATAAGACGGACCAGACGGCGGCGAATGGACTGAAGAAGACTCATGGGGCTGCTCTGCCTCTCCTTTTTCGCAGATGAGACTCGCCGAAGCCCCGGCAAAAATCCAGTTTCGCGCCCCAGATTCTGGCAGATTTGCCATATTTACCAAGATCTGCCGCCTCGAAGCCACGGGTATTGACAAGAGGTAAAATTAATAAGCGTGAAAATTCAATGCCTTACCCGAATACTCGGCAAAAAGTTAAAGTAGGGCAAATGAGTCCGCGTTTCAGCCCAAATCCTGCCACGCTCCGCTGGCTATATAGCTTCACACCAAGTCGAACAGAGCCGAGCAGGAGAGAGCAGGCTCACAACGGACGGCAAGGTCGAAACACACTTTTAGATCCTTTGGAGGGACGTACCATGATCAAATTCATCAAAAACTTCCGTAAAGACGACTCTGGCGCCGTGACCGTTGACTGGGTTGTTCTGACCGCCGCTGTGGCCGCTCTGGCAGGTGTTGTTTACACCTCGATCGAAAACGGCGCGTCGAACCTGACCTCGGCAACCGGCTCCTACCTGGGCACCAAAGGTCCGTCCGACTCCTAAGTCGCTTATGACCTGACGAGTTTGAGGGCCGCGCCTTTTGCCTAAGGCGCGGCCCTTTGCCCAAGGAACCTTCGGCTTACGAGGTCCATTATGAACAGGTTCAAGCATTTCATTGCCAAAGACGACGGCGCAGTCACCGTTGACTGGGTGGTTCTGACCGCTGCGATTGTCGGATTGGTCGTTCTGATCGCCGCCTCCATGGAGGATGGCGCATTGGGGCTGGCCGATCTGCTTGCCGCCTATATGACCAACTGGTCGTTCAGCTGATCCGGTAGTGGCCGAGGCAGCTCGGCAGCCAGACAGAGATTTAAGGTGCGCCAGGCGCGCAACAGGACAGAACGTCCGCCTTAGGCAACGGTTTGACCGACCCAGGCGCCGGTATTGCGTCTGCAATGCCGGCCGCAACTGATGAGAGGTACCACCATGCGTGCAGTATTCGGACTTGTCCTCATTGTCGGAGTCGCCCTCGCCGGGGGGGCTGTGATGATGGCCAAGAACTATATCAGCGCTTACCAGAACGAACTCGCCCGTGAGCGCGCCTCGCGGGGGGAAAACATCCCATTGGTCGATATCTTTGTCGCCAATGACCAGCTGAAGTACGGCGAGCGACTGACCAAGGAACATATCCGCTCCGTTCGCTGGCCCGAAAACGCGATTCCCGAAGGCGCCTTCCTGACCATGGATGCGCTGTTCCCGCCGCAATACCCCGATGATCATCGCGTGGTGCTGCGCCGCATGGAAAAGGACGAGGCGATTCTGGCCGTCAAAGTCACCAAACCCGGTGAGGACGCAGGCATCACCTCGCGCCTGTCCAAGGGGATGCGCGCCTTTGCCATCCGCGTCGATGTCTCCTCCGGCGTGTCCGGCTTCCTGCGTCCCGGTGACCGTGTCGATGTCTACTGGACCGGATCGCTCAATGATCAGGCCGATGGCCGCAATGGTGAGTTCACCCGTCTGATCCAGACCAATATCGAACTGATTGCCGTGGATCAGACCGCAGGTGGCGATCTGGATGGTGCCGTGATTGCCCGCACCGTCACCGCCGCTGTCCGCCCCGAGCAGGTTGCGGCCCTCGCCCAGGCCCAGTCCACCGGCCGTCTGTCGCTCTCCCTTGTCGGGGCTGGTGACGACACGGTTGCATCGGTGATCGAGGTTGATCAGCGCAGCCTGCTGGGGCTCAGCGCCATCGAAGCGCCGCAGCAGGCCGAGCAGGAAAAAGTCTGCACCATCCGCACCCGTCGCGGCGCCGAGGTGGTAGAGATCCCGATTCCCTGCACCAACTGATCAGCACCGCGCCTTTCCTGCAAAGGTTTCAGATAGATAACAGATCGAACGTCGCCCCCTCCGGGGCGGCGTTTTTATGTGATTGTTGCTGTCACCCCACAGGTCGGCCACGGTCGCTGCATCCCGGAAGCCTTTGATTCTTGCAAAAATTCGCCGATACGCGCAGAGTGTCCCAAACAATGGGCAATAAGACCCTGTATTGAGGCGTGATCGGAAAGGCAGGTCACATGGCTTTTAGACGGTATGTAGCGGCGGCCCTCACCGGGCTCGCGCTGGTGTGTTTCCCGGTTGCGGATGCGGCCTGGGGCAATGGCCTGCGCGTGGTCAAAAAGGGCACGGCGGCCAATCTTGAGGTGCCGATGAACCGGGCGGTCGTGGTCGAAAGCGATGTGCCCTTCTCCGAGCTCAGCATCGCCAATCCCAGCATCGCCGATATCTCCTCGCTTTCGGATCGCACAATCTACGTGCTGGGCAAGGCGCCGGGTCTAACCACGCTGACCCTGCTCGATGCCTCCGGTCGTCTGATCACCAATGTCGACGTGCGCGTTGCCGCGGATGTCAGCGAATTCAAGGAGCGGCTGCGGCAGATCCTGCCCGGCGAGCGGATCGAGGTCCGTACCGCCAATGACGGCATTGTCCTGTCCGGCGTTGTCTCCAGCTCGTCGCGATTGCAGCGGGCGCTTGATCTGGCCGAACGCTACGCCCCGGAACGGGTCAGCAACCTGATGTCGGTGGGCGGTGTCCAGCAGGTCATGCTGAAGGTCCGTTTTGCCGAGATGCAGCGCACCGTCTCGAAGTCGCTCAGCGCCTCGCTTGGCGTGAAGGGCGGCAACAGCGTCGGCGTCAATGGCGGTACCAGCACACTCAACACCCAGGGCGCGCTGACCAACAGCCTGTCCGGCAATATCCCTGCTGGCAACGACAACACCGGTGCCTTTGTCTTTGGCTTCAACGCCGGGGCCTTTCAGGTGAACCTGCTGCTGGAGGCGCTGGAACAGAAAGGTGTCGTGCGCACTCTGGCAGAGCCGAACCTGTCGGCCCTGTCCGGGCAGGAAGCCAAATTCCTCGCCGGGGGGGAATACCCCATTCCCGTCGCACAGGAAGACGGCATTATTACGATTGAATTCAAACCCTTCGGGATCGAGCTGAACTTCGTTCCTCGGGTGGTGGACGCCGATGTCATCAACCTTGAAATGAAGGCCGCCGTTTCCGCTATTGATCCCACCAACTCGATTGAGCTGAACGGGCTGAATATCGCCGCCTTCTCGCGGCGCGAAACCTCCACCACGGTGGAGCTGCGCGACGGCGAGAGCTTTGCGATTGCCGGCCTGATCCGTGATGAGTTCCGCGACAACTCTTCGCAGCTGCCATGGATTGGCGACGTGCCGGTCCTCGGCTCGCTGTTCCGCAGCGCCAACTACCAGCGCGCGCAGACTGAACTGGTGATCATTGTCAGCGCTCATCTGGTTACGCCGACACGGGGCGAGGCGCTGAGCCTGCCCACCGATCGGATCCGCCCACCCAGCGAAAGCGAGCTGTTCCTGATGGGCCGCGTGGCCAAGGGACAAAAAGGCCCCGCCAGCGAGGTCGCCAAGCAGGACTTCAACGGCTCTTACGGCTATGTGATGGATTGAGCAGAGGAACATGGGGCAGATGATCAGATATGCAGCACTCCTTGGCCTGTCCCTGACAGTGGCCGCCTGCGGATATGAAGCGGGCGAACCGCTGGACCGCTCGGTCTTTGGCAATGCGACCAATTCCAACGCCGCCGTGATGGCCGGAGAGCGGGACTTTGCGATCCAGCTCGCCACCCGGTTTGCCGAGGAAGTGCCAAATACGATCACCTTTGCCTTTGACAGCGCGCAGCTGGATGGCAACGCCCGCGCCGTGCTGGATCAGCAGGCCCATTGGATCAGACAGTTCCCGGAGGTGCGATTCCGTGTCTTCGGCCATACCGACGCCGTCGGCTCTGCCAGCTACAACAAGGCCCTGGGCCTGCGCCGCGCCCGTGCCGCCGTCGCCTATCTCGTCTCGCGGGGCATCAGCCGCAGTCGCTTGGAGGCAGTCGTGTCCTTTGGCGAAACGCAGCCTCTGATCCCCACCTCCGACCGCGAACGCCGCAACCGTCGCACCGTGACCGAGGTCAGCGGTTTCCTGAAGCGCCATCCCACTGTTCTGGATGGAAAATATGCGCAGATCATCTACCGCGAATATGTCGAAAGCGCGGTGCCACGCACGTCTCTGACCAGCGAACGGTCGATCAGGACCACCCTGGAATAAGCGCAGGACGACAGGGTTGACCGCGGTTAACCCTGTTTAGGCTTCATTAGGAATTCCCCACAAATGGGCCGCCTTGGCCCCAATCTCGCCCAGATCTTCACCGACATTGTTCTCAAGAGGTAATGTGCGTCCAAATGCCGGACGTGCGTGCTAGCGTGCTCTGGCCAACATGGTGCGACACGCCCCGAGAGAAGGATTACGGTGATGAGCAGCGGTATGCCGCAGACAGAAGCGAACGCGATTGTTGCCTGCACGATCAGCCGCGACGTGCAGAACTTTGACCTGCTGATCGAGGACATGGAAGCCACCATGGGCGAAGCCTGGGGCGATCTCGGCTTTACCGAGGCGCTGGCCTTCTTCAACCAGAGCGAAGCCGAAGCGCTGGAATTTGTGGCGCTGGCGCTGGACAGCGCCGACGAAGACAATCTGCAATTGATGGGCACCATCATCACCGAGGCAAAGTCCCGCAATATCAAGGTGATCCTGATTGCCGAGGACGTGACCCCCGCCGCACTGCACAGCCTGCTGCGCCAGGGGGCCGATGAATTCATCCCCTACCCGCTGCCCGAGGGGGAGCTGCAGGCCGCCATCGAACGGCTGCGCCTGGCCGAGGCCGAACGCACCGCCCAACCGCAGCACGCGCTGAAAACCGGCAGCCAGCGCGACGGCGCGGTCATCGTTTGCCACGGTCTGGCCGGCGGCAGCGGTTCAACCACGCTGGCGGTAAATCTCGCCTGGGAGCTGGCGCAGCTTTCCACATCGGAGACCCCGCGCGTCTGCCTTCTGGATTTTGACCTGCAATACGGGTCCGTCGCAACCTATCTCGACCTGCCGCGCCGCGAGGTGGTGATGGAGATGCTGAGCGATACCGAGAATCTCGACGAAGACATCTTTGGCCAGGCGCTGGTCACCTATGAGGACAAACTACAGGTGCTGACGGCGCCGGTGGATATGATCCCGCTGGAATTCATCACCCCCGAAGATATCGAGCGGGTGGTAACGCTGGCGCGCAGCCATTTTGATTTTGTCGTCATCGACATGCCCCACACGCTGGTGCAATGGTCTGAAACCGTTCTCAATATGGCGCATGTCTATTTCTCCATGGTCGAGCTGGACATGCGGTCGGCGCAGAATGCGCTGCGCCTGAAACGCGCTCTGCAATCGGAGGAGCTGCCGTTTGAAAAGCTGCGCTTCGCATTGAACCGCGCACCGAAGTTCACCGACCTCAGCGGCAAGAGCCGCGTCAAGCGTATGGCGGAATCCTTGGGCATTTCCATCGACCTGCAGCTGCCCGACGGCGGCAAACAGGTTGCGCAGGCCTGCGACCACGGCACCCCGCTGGCCAGCTCCGCCGCCAAGAACCCGCTACGCAAGGAAGTTCTGAAACTGGCCCAATCGCTGCATGACCTCGGTCAAAGCGACGCTGCGGCGGCCTGAACCCAGATTTAACCAGGGGCGTTCCTTTCATGTTCTCGAAGTATAAAAAACAATCCGCCACCCCCCGCGCTGCGGCGCAGTCGGCGCCCGTGGCCACGCCCGCTCCGCAAAAAGCCGCCGCGGCCGTCTCCATGCGCCGACCAATGGTCGGCACTCCCGCCGAGGCCGCCCCGGCGGACAAGGAACGCAAGCGCAAGGAGCGGATGGGTGAGATCAAGATCCAGCTCCACCGCGAGCTGCTGGACAACCTGAACCTCGCAGCACTGGAACGCGCCAGCGAGGCGGAACTGCGCGCCGAGATTTCCTCCATCGCCACCGAAATCCTTGAGGAAAAAGGCATCGTTCTCAACCGCGAGGACCGCCAGACCCTGACCAAGGAACTCTATGACGAGGTCACCGGCCTTGGCCCGCTGGAAACCCTGCTTCAGGACGATACGGTCAACGATATCCTTGTAAACGGCCCGCATCAGGTTTTTGTCGAACGCGACGGCAAGCTGCAGATGTCGGATGTCACATTCAAGGATGAAAAGCACCTGATGCGGATCATCGACAAGATCGTCTCCGCCGTGGGTCGCCGTGTCGATGAAAGCAACCCTTACGTGGACGCCCGTCTTGCCGACGGCTCGCGCTTTAACGCCATGGTGCCGCCGGTCGCGGTCGATGGCTCGCTGGTGTCGATCCGTAAATTCAAAAAGGACAAGCTGGGCATTGACGATCTGGTCAGCTTCGGCGCCTTCACCGAGGAGATGGCCGCCTATCTTCAGGCCGCTGTCTCCACGCGCCTGAATGTCATCGTTTCCGGCGGGACCGGCTCTGGTAAGACCACCACGCTCAATGCGCTGTCGTCCTTCATCGACAATGCCGAACGCATCCTGACCATCGAGGATACGGCGGAACTTCAGCTGCAACAGACCCATGTGGGCCGGATGGAAAGCCGCCCGCCCAACGTCGAGGGTCGCGGCGAGGTTTCCCCCCGCGACTGTCTCAAGAACGCCCTGCGGATGCGCCCGGACCGGATCATCGTGGGCGAGACCCGCGGCGAGGAGGTCATCGACATGTTGCAGGCGATGAACACCGGCCACGACGGGTCCATGACCACGATCCACGCCAACTCCGCCCGCGACGGCATCTCGCGCCTGGAAAACATGATCGCCATGGCCGGCATCGAAATGCCGATCAAGGCGGTACGCAGCCAGATCGCATCGGCGGTCAACATCATCGTGCAGGCCTCGCGCCTTCAGGACGGGTCGCGCCGCATGACCTCGATCACCGAAATCACCGGCATGGAGGGCGATGTGATCTCGATGCAGGAAATCTTCCGCTTCCAGCGCGTCGGCCTGACCCCGGACAACAAGATCATCGGCCATTTCACCGCCACCGGCGTGCGCAGCCACTACTCCGAGCGCTTCCGCCTCTGGGGCTATGACCTGCCCGCGTCGATCTATGAACCCACCGTGATGGAGGCCCGCTGATGCAACTGAGTGCAGAACCGATCATCTACGGCCTGATCTTCATCGGCGTCTTGGTGCTGGTCGAAGGTCTCTACCTGGTGACATTCGGCAAATCCATCAGCCTCAACAGCCGCGTGAACCGCCGTCTGGAAATGATGGACAAGGGCGGCAACCGCGAACAGGTGCTGGAACAGCTGCGCAAGGAAATGCGCCAGCATATGAGCGCCAAGTCGATCCCGCTCTATTCGCTGCTGGCTGAACGCGCTCAGAAGGCGGCCATCGCCTTCTCACCGCGCCAGCTGATCATGATCATGGGCGGCGTCGCGGCCATCGCCTTTGTCGGTCTCAGCGTCGGCACCAGCGCCGAACTGCCGCTGCGCCTGCTGGCCTCGGTGATCATCGGCGTCGGCGCCGTGTTCTTCTGGGTCAACAAAAAAGCCGCCAAACGCATGGCGATGATCGAAGAACAGCTGCCCGATGCGGTCGAACTGATGGTGCGCTCCCTGCGCGTCGGCCATCCGTTTTCCTCTGCCGTGCAGATCGTCGCCAATGAGGTCGAAGACCCGCTGGCCACGGAATTTGGCGTGATCGCCGACGAAAGCGCCTATGGCCGCGATGTCGGCGAGGCGCTGAAGGAAATGGCCGAACGTCTGGACATGCAGGACATGCGCTTCCTTGCCGTGGCCGTCACCATCCAGCAGCAATCCGGTGGCAACCTCGCCGAGGTGCTGGCCGGTCTGGCCAAGGTGATCCGCGCCCGCTTCCGCCTGTTCCGCCGCGTGAAGGCCATCACCGCCGAGGCGCAGTGGTCCGGCAAATTCCTCTCCGGCTTTCCGCTGTTCTGTCTGGGCGGCATCCTGGCTAAGGATCCGGGCTATTACGACAGCGTGATCGACCATCCCTGGTTCATTCCCGCCTGCTTTGTTGTGGGCGCCATGCTGACCGTCAACCTCTTCGTCATGCGGATGCTGACGAACATCAAGGTGTGAGGCAATAATCATGACATCCCTGAGCGATATCAACGACCTGCTGACCTCCCATCTTGGCCCCTTCGGCCCGCTTCTGGTGGTCGGGATGATCGGCCTCTTCATGATCCTGCTGGCGATTCCGCTGCTGCTGAACCAGCCCGAGGATCCACTGAAGAAGCTGCAAAAAAGCATGTCGGCCAGCACCCAGACCAAACCGAAAAAGGAACGTCTGCGGCAGGCCGATCGCAACGAGCAGCTGCAGAAATTCGCCTCCTTTCTTGAGCCGCAGGACGCCGCCGAACTCTCCAAGATGGAGCTGAAGCTGCGTCAGGCCGGCTACCAGTCCAAGGACTCGGTCCGCTTTTTCCACTTTGCACAGTTTGCCCTTGGCCTCATCGGCCTCGCCGCGGGTCTGTTCTATGTCTACGTGCTGAATGCGGACATGGAATATGACAGCCAGCAGATGGTCATCCGCATCATCGGCCCCGGTGCCGCCGCCTATATGCTGCCGAAATACTGGATCACCCGCCGCATCGAGGAGCGCAAACAGGAGATCACCTCGGGCTTTCCTGACGCGCTGGACATGATGCTGGTCTGCGTCGAGGCAGGTCAGTCGCTGGATCAGGCGATTGTGCGCGTGGCCAAGGAGCTGCATGCCTCCTACCCGGCGCTGGCCGAGGAATTCGAGGTGGTCGCCCAGGAGATGAAGGCCGGCAAGGACAAGGATAAGGTCATGCGCGACATGGGCACCCGCTGCGGCGTGCAGGATGTGTCCTCCTTTGTGACCGTGATGATCCAATCCGCCACCTTCGGCACCTCGATTGCCGAGGCACTGCGGGTCTATGCCAGCGAAATGCGGGACAAGCGCGTCATGCGCGCCGAAGAGGCCGCAAACAAGTTGCCAACCAAAATGACCCTTGCCACAATGACTCTGACGGTGCCGCCGCTGCTGATCATTCTGGTCGGACCCTCGGCACAGGGCATCGCCAATCTGGGCAATATGAGCAAATAACACATGATGACATTGGGTTGGGCCATCCCCTCCCGTCTCTATCGACTGATCCCCGCCACCCTCGCGCTTGCGTTGGTGGCGGCTTGCATGTCGCCGGGCGGAAAACCGGATCCAAAGGATCCCCTTGGCGCGCCCGCCCTGCCCGGCGTTGATCCCCGTGGCACCGCCGAAAGCGGGCTTATTGTCGGGCACCGTCTGATGGCCGCCGCCGAGTATGAGCTGGCGCTGGATGCCTTTACCCGCGCCGCATTGGAAGAGGGTCTCAGCGCCGAGGTGCTCTCTGGCCTCGGGACCGCAAATCTGGGGCTGGGCCGTCTGGGTCAGGCCGAAACCCAGCTGCGCCGCGCGGTCGCAAAGGATCCCAACTGGCCTGCGGCGATGAACAATCTCGGCGTGGTGCTGATGGAGCGGCAGAAATACCCGGAGGCCGAACAGACCCTGCGCCGCGCCTTTGCCCTCGATAATGGCGAAAGTGACGCAATCCGTGAAAATTTCCGCCTTGCCCTCGCAAAACTTGATCAGAACACGCATAGTGATCCGCAACAAAAAGGCTATGCACTGGTGCAACGCGGAGGGGGCAGCTACCTGATTCGCACGTCCCAGTGACGCAAGGCCTAGAGGCAGAGCAGCACAGAGGACGCAAAAAATGCGCCAGCAGATTTTCGTATCCGCATGTCTGGTCGGTGGGCTTGTCCTGTCGGCCTGCGCCAAGGACGACACCGAAGCCGTGGACCGCGCCTTTCAGGAGGTGAATGTGGTTGACGAAAGCAATCTCAACGATGTGATGCTGACGGTTGCCGATCCAAACGAAGCCGTCACCTATTTTCAGCGCACCGTCAAATCCGCACCCGACCGGATCGACCTCAACCGCGGGCTGGCGATCTCGCTGATCCGCGCCAAGCGCAACACCGAAGCGGTCGCCGCCTGGAAAAAAGTCGTCTCGCTGCCCGAGGCCACCGATGAGGACCGTATCGAACTGGCCGACGCGCTGATCCGCACCAGCAACTGGGACGAGGCCAAGGCCACCCTCGACAAGGTGCCGCCCACCCATGAGACCTACAAACGCTACCGGCTGGAGGCGATGGTCGCCGACTCGGAACAGGACTGGAAACGCTCCGACAGCTTTTACCAGACCGCCGTCGGCCTCACCACACAGCCCGCCCGCGTGATGAACAACTGGGGCTATTCGAAACTGACCCGTGGCGATTACGCCGAAGCCGAGCGCCTGTTCGGCGATGCCATCCGTCAGGATCAGTCGCTGTTCACCGCCAAGAACAATCTGGTGCTGGCCCGTGGCGCGCAGCGCAACTACACGCTGCCGGTGATCCCGATGGATCAGGTCGAACGCGCCCAGCTGCTGCACACGCTGGCGCTATCGGCTGTAAAACAGGGCGACGTGCAGACCGGCGAAAGCCTGCTGCGGCAGGCGATCTCGACCCATCCGCAGCATTTCGACGCGGCGGCGCGCGCACTTGCTGCGCTGGAAAACGGCTAAGACCGGAGCCCCCACCCCATGCTGATCTCGGCCCATGTCGCCCTGTGGTTCCTGCCCTTTGTGGTGCCGCTCTGCTGTGTGGTCGCGCTGAATGACCTGCGCCATATGCGGATCCCGAACTGGACCGTGGATCTTCTGGCCGTGATCTTTGTCCTTGTCGGCCCCTTCCTGATGAGCTGGACGGACTATGGCTGGCAGTTGCTGCATCTGCCCATCGGCATCGGCCTTGGCTTCCTGTGCTACAGCGCGGGCATGGTCGGCGCAGGGGACGCCAAATTCGCCGGTGCCGCCGCGCCCTTTGTGGTCTTTGACGATCTCTCGGTGGTGGTGATGATCTTCTCTGCCATGCTGCTGGCCGGGTTCCTCACCCATCGTATCGCGAAATACACCCCCCTGCGCCGTCTCGCCCCGCATTGGAAGAGCTGGGAGGTCGGCAGCAAGTTTCCAATGGGCCTCTGCCTTGGTGGCACGCTGGTCGCCTATCTGCTGCTCGGCACCCAGCTGGGTCAGAGTGCCCCGGTCTGAGGCATCCCGGTCCAGATCGCCCCCGACTGACAATTCCCTAAAATGCCCCGCATCTGCCCCGCCCCTTCGCGGAAATGCACCAGCTTTGCCCCGCTTGTGCCACAGTGCTGAATAAACTCTTGTCTGAACAGTCAGGCGCCACCGGGCGCAACATTGAACAATCGAGACAGGCAGGCCGCAGCATGAACATGCAGACATCCGCCGTAGTGGCACCCCCTACCCCGCGCGGGCTGGAACAGATGCAGCTCCCGATGGTGATGATGCGGGATATCCTGCTCAAGACCATTTTCCGCAAGACCTGCGAAAACGTCAGTGAAATCGCCGCCGCCATCTGCCTGCCGATCCCGGTGACGCAGGAACTGGTCGATATCGCCCGCGAACAAAAGCTGCTGGAGGCAACCGGTACGCTCAACGCCAACAGCGGCAATGAAATGGGCTATCAGCTGACCGAGGCGGGCAAAGCCCGCGCGCTGGATGCGCTCAGCCAGTCCGAATATTACGGCGCCATGCCGGTGCCGCTGCACATCTACCGTGAACAGGTCAAACGCCAGTCAATCCGCAATATTCTGGTCACCCGTCAGCAGCTTCTGGGCGCGATGGGGCATCTGGTGCTGCCCGACAGCCTGCTCGATCACCTCGGCCCCGCTGTCAGCGCCGGCCGCTCGATCCTGATGTATGGCCCGCCCGGCAACGGGAAATCCTCCATCTCCAACGGCATCCGCGACGCGCTGGGGGATCACGTCTATGTGCCGCGCGCGATTGAGTATGCCGGTCAGGTGATCACGGTCTATGATCCCATCGTTCATACCGCCGTGCCGCTGCCCGAGGACGACCCCAACAGCCTGCGCCGCGCCCGCCGCTTTGACAGCCGCTATGTCTGCTGCGAACGGCCCACGGTGGTGACCGGGGGCGAGCTGTCCCTGTCGATGCTGGATCTGGTCTACAACCCAACCGCGCGCACCTATCAGGCGCCGCTGCAGCTGAAATCCACCGGCGGCATCTTTATCGTCGATGACCTGGGCCGCCAGGCGGAATCACCGCAGGCGCTGGTCAACCGCTGGATCGTGCCGCTGGAAGAGGGCCGCGATATCCTCTCCCTGCAATCGGGCGAGAAATTCGAGGTGCCCTTTGACACGCTGGTGATCTTCTCCACCAACTTCCACCCCAATGAGATCTTCGATCAGGCGGCGCTGCGGCGGATCTTTTTCAAGATCAAGATCGACGGGCCAAATCAGGAAAACTTCCTCAAGATCTTTGCCATGGTCGCCCAGAAGAAAGGCGTGCCCTTGGACGAGGCGGCGCTGGTGCATCTTCTGAAACGCAAATATCCGACCATCGACAATATCTACGCCAACTATCAGCCGGTGTTCCTGATCGACCAGATGAAGGCGATCTGCGATTTCGAAGGCATCCCCTATCAGATGTCTCCCGACCTCATCGACCGCGCCTGGGCCAATATGTTCGTCAAGGACGAACACATCGTCAAATGAGCCACCCCAAAGTTTTTTGATAAACTTTGGCCAGAACGTTTAGAAAAGTTCTGCCACCGCGCCTAGATAAGTCGGATGAGCAGTCTTCCCGATGTCATCACCGCCTGGTTCCACGACCGTGGCTGGACCATTCACCCGCACCAGCAGGAGATGCTGGCGCGCGCGGATGATCCGGCAACGCTGCTGATCGCCCCAACCGGCGGCGGCAAGACGATGGCGGGTTTCCTGCCCACTCTTGCCGATCTTGCTACCGGCGAATACCGCGGGCTGCACACGCTATACGTCTCGCCGCTGAAGGCGCTGGCGGCGGATATCAAACGCAACCTGCGCACCCCGGTCGAGGAGATGGGCCTGCCCATCCGCATCGACGACCGCACCGGTGACACGCCCGCCTCCCGCAAGCGCAGCCAGCGCGCCGACCCGCCGCATATCCTGCTCACCACACCTGAAAGCCTCGCCCTGCTCACCTCCTATGAGGACGCGCCGCGGATGTTTGCGGGACTGAAACGGGTGGTATTGGACGAGATCCACGCCCTCGCCGAGAGCAGGCGCGGCGACCAGCTGATGCTCGCCCTGACCCGGCTTCAGGCGATCTGTCCGGACATGCGCCGCGTCGGCCTTTCGGCCACCGTCGATGACCCCGCCGCCATCGCGCAGTATCTGGCCCGCCACCCGGATCCCTGCGATATCGTTCTGGCCGATCCCGGCCCCGCCGCCGATATCCAGATGCTGCACACGGATGCAGCCCCGCCCTGGTCCGGGGGCGGCGCTGCCCATGCCATCCCCGCCGTGCTTGAGCAGATCAAGGCGCATAACACCACGCTGATCTTCCACAACACCCGCGCCCAGGCAGAGATCTTCTTTCACAACCTCTGGCTTGCCAATGATGACGCGCTGCCGATCGGCATTCACCATGGCTCACTCGACCGGGTGCAGCGGGACCGGGTCGAGGCAGCGATGGTGCGCGGAGAGCTGCGCGCAGTGGTCTGTACCGGCTCGCTTGATCTGGGCATCGACTGGGGGGACGTCGATCTGGTGATCCAGATAGGCGCGCCGAAGAACGTGAAACGGCTGGTCCAGCGCATCGGCCGCGCCAACCACCGCTACAATGCCCCCTCCAAGGCGCTTCTGGTGCCGGCCAACCGGTTTGAGGTGGTGGAATGCCGTGCCGCCCTTGAGGCGGTGGAGGCAGGCACGCTGGACGGCAGCCCGCGCACACCCGGCCCCCGCGACGTGCTCTGTCAGCACATCCTGATCCGCGCCTGCGCCGGTCCCTTCGCCGCCGATGACCTTTATGCCGAGGTCACGGGAGCCGGCGCCTATGCCAGCCTCAGCCGGGCTGAATTCGACGCCTGCCTCGATTTCTGTGCCACCGGCGGTTACGCCCTCCGGGTCTATGACCAGTGGCAACGGCTGCTGCAACGTCCCGACGGGATGTGGCAGCTGCGCGACCCCCGCGCCGCCCGCCGCATCCGCATGAACATTGGCACCATTCAGGACGCCGACCTCCTGAAGGTCCGACTCAAACGCAGCCGCGGCGGCAAACCGCTTGGCGAGGTCGAAGAGAGCTTTGCCGCCACCCTCACCCCGGGCGACACCTTCCTCATCGGCGGCCAGATCGTACGGTATGAATCGCTGCGCGAAATGACGGTCGAGGTCAGCCGCAATGCCAGCCGGAAACCGAAGGTCGCGGTCTTCTCCGGCACAAAATTCGCCACCTCGACCCAGCTCAGCACCCGCATCCTCGATATCCTGCAACGCGACAGCTGGCCCGATCTGCCACCGCACACCGCCGACTGGCTGGCGCTACAGCGCGAGGTCTCACAGATGCCCCGCCGGGGCCAGCTGCTGCTCGAAAGCTTTCCCTTCCGGGGCCGCGAACACCTCTGCATCTACGGGTTTGCCGGGCGCAATGCGATGCAGACCCTCGGTCTGTTGCTGACCAAACGGATGGAAGAGCTGTCGCTCGATCCGCTTGGCTTTGTCGCCACCGATTATGCCACGCTGATCTGGGGGCTCAGCCCGGTTGACGACCCCGCCCCGCTGTTCGATCCTGCCGAGCTGCGCGCGGGTCTGGACGGCTGGCTCGCGGGCAATGCGGTGATGAAACGCAGCTTCCGCGCGGTGGCCACCATCGCGGGGCTGATCGAACGCAACACCCCCGGCCAGCGCAAGAACGGACGACAGGCGACATTCTCCTCCGACATCCTCTACGACACGCTCCGTAAATATGATCCCGATCACCTGCTCTTGGACATCACCCGGCAGGAGGCGCTTGGCGGGCTGGTGGATTTCGGCCGCATCGAGGAACTGCTCAGCCGCATCAAGGGAAACATCACCCTCAACCGGCTGTCGCAGATCTCACCGCTGGCCGCGCCGCTGCTGCTGGAGGCAGGCAAGGTCCCGGTGAAAGGTGCCGCCCAGGAAAAGCTGCTGCAACGCGAAACCGAAGAGCTGATGCGCAGCGCCGGGCTGGCAGAGCTGGCTCCGCCCGGCGCGCCGTCACCCTGACGGCTGAATCTGCCATCTTGCACCGTCCCGCAAAACCGGCGATCAGAGCAGCCATGACCGGCTATGATCTCTCCCTCGCAGGCCAGCGCCTCACCGCGCTTGGTGCTGGTGCGCTCTGGTGGCAGGCGCAGGGGCTGCTCTGTGTTTCCGATCTGCATCTGGGCAAATCCGAACGCCAGCTCCGGCGCGGCGGCCCGGCCCTGCCCCCCTATGAAACCCGCGATACCCTTCAGCGTCTTGCCGCGGTGCTTGACCAGACCCGTCCCGAAACGGTCATCTGCCTCGGCGACAGCTTCGACGATGACGCGGCGGCAGCCGCCTTGTCAGATGCCGACCAAACCCGTCTCGACCAGCTGATCGCGGCTCATCGCTGGATCTGGATCACCGGCAATCACGACCCTGCCCCCAGCGGGCTGGCGGGCGACGCCTGTGACAGCCTGACCCTCGGCCCGCTGCTGTTTCGCCACATCGCCGACCCCACCTTCAAGAGCCACACCGGCGCTGAGACCCCGGGCGAAGCTGCCGCCGAGATATCCGGCCACTACCACCCAAAGGCGCGTCTGCGCGGCAGCGCCCGGCCTGCGTTTCTGGCCGATCACCAGCGCCTGATCCTGCCCGCCTTTGGCACCTATACCGGCGGTCTCTGCACCACCAACCCGGCGCTCTCGGATCTCATGGCGCCGCGGGCCCTCGCCATCCTCACCGGCCCGCGTCCGCTGCCCTGCCCGATGCCACGCTGACCCGCCGCGGCGGATCTGCGCGCGGCGTCACCTCCCCATCGCAGCACGCGCGGTCTATGCTGGCTGCACATGCGAAAGGGACAGCCATGATCGAACAGCGCATCCGCGACAGCTTTGCCAGACAGAGCATGATGCAAACATTGGGTGCCGAGGTTGCCAGCGTCGGCACCGGCACCGTCACCATCTCCGCGCCCATCCTGCCGGGCAGCCGCCAGCAGCACGGCGTCGCCCATGCGGCGCTCAGCTTTGCCATCGGAGACAGTGCCGCAGGCTATGCCGCTCTGACCCTGATGCCCGAGGACAGCGAGGTGATGACCGCCGAGATGAAGATCAATCTTCTCGCACCGGGTGCAGGCGATATGCTGCGCGCCACGGGCCAGGTCATCAAACCCGGCCGCCGTCTGATCATTGTCACCGCCGAGGTCCACGCCATCACCGGAGAGGAGGAAAAACTGATCGCCCTGTTGCAGGGCACAATGGTGCCAGTCGCGGCCTGATCCGCGCGCCCTGATCCGCGGGTTTTTCCCACCTGTCACTTTTCCAAAAAATACTCCCGCCGGAGGCATCCGACGGGAGCAGCAGATCTCAGCCATCCGCAGATAGCAGGTCGGTTCTGATCAGGCGGTCAGCCCTTCCGGCTCCGCCAGACCATTGGCGCGGCAGCAGGCGGTCACGGTATTGGCCAGCAGGCAGGCGATGGTCATCGGGCCGACGCCACCGGGCACCGGGGTGATTGCGCCCGCGCGCGCGGCCGCACTCTCAAAATGCACATCGCCCACCAGACGGGTCTTGCCCTCGCCTTTTTCCGGTGCGTCGATCCGGTTGATGCCCACGTCGATGACGGTGGCGCCTTCCTTGATCCAGTCGCCAGGCACCATTTCAGGACGGCCCACAGCAGCGACAACAATATCGGCGCGGCGGACAACATCCGGCAGATCCTTGGTGCGGCTATGTGCGATGGTCACGGTGCAGCTGTCGCCCAGCAACAGCTGCGCCATCGGCTTGCCAACGATATTGGAGCGGCCAATGACAACCGCGTCCATGCCCGACAGCGAGCCATGATAGTCGCGCAGCATCATCAGACAGCCAAGCGGCGTGCAGGGCACCATGCTTTTCTGACCAGTGCCCAGCAGGCCCACGTTGGAAATGTGGAACCCGTCCACGTCCTTTTCCGGCGCGATGGAGTTGATGATCAGGTCTTCGTTCAAATGACCCGGCAGCGGCAGCTGCACGAGGATGCCATGCACCGAGGGATCCTTGTTCAGCTGATCGACCACCGCCAGCAGGTCCTCTTCGGAGGTGTCGGCCTCCAGCTTGTGCTCAAAGGAGTTCATGCCCGCTTCAACGGTCTGCTTGCCCTTGGAGCGCACATAGACCTGGCTTGCCGGATCTTCACCCACCAGAACCACCGCCAGACCGGGGGTGATGTCATGCTCTTCCTTCAACCGGGCCACGTGGCCTGCCACCTTCTCGCGTACGGTGGCGGCAAAGGCCTTGCCGTCGATGATATTCGCTGCCATTGCTTCTGTCCTCTTGCTGCGCGCCGCTCCGGGCCGCGTTACTCCTCGCGAATGATCTGTGCCTCGCGGGCTATCGACCATTCCACAAGCTGGCGCCACAGGCGCTCGACCAGATCGGGATCAAGCCCTGCCGTGCTGGCCGTCATCCGGGCATTCCCGACCACTTCTTCGACACGGGCCGGTATGCGCGCGGGCCAGTTATTGGCCGCCTTCAGCTCGATCGCACGGTCGATATAGCCCGCCCGCTCGGCCAACAGGGCAATCAGCTCCCGGTCCAGCCTGTCGATCTGCTGCCGCAGCGCCGGCATGTCGGCACAGTCCTGCGGCGGGTGTCGTTCGCTCATCTTTAAACTCCTGCGGCCCGAGGGGATCCTCGGGCCGCAGATTGCCTATTTCAGGCCTTAGAACAAGCCTTCGATCTGGCCTGCGTCATTCAGGCGGATCGTTTCCGATGCCGGTTTGCGGGGCAGACCCGGCATGGTCATGATCTCGCCGCAGACCACGACGATGAAACCGGCCCCCGCCGACAGGCGAACTTCGCGTACGGGAACCGAATGGCCGGTCGGCGCGCCGCGCAGGTTCGGATCGGTGGAGAAGGAATACTGCGTTTTCGCCATGCAGACCGGCAGGTTGCCATAGCCAGCCGCTTCCCATTCCTTCAGCTGGTTGCGGATCTTCTGATCGGCCAGCACCTCGTCGGCGCGGTAGATGCGCTTGGCGATGGTTTCGATCTTCTCGAACAGCGGCATCTCGTCGGGGTAGATCGGCGAGAAGTTGGCTTTGCCGGAGTCGGCCAGCTCAACGACTTTATGGGCCAGATCGGCGGAGCCTTCGGAGCCCAGCTCCCAGTGGCGCGACAGCACCGCTTCGACGCCATGGGTGGCGCAGTAATCCTTGACCGCCTGCACTTCGGTCTCGGTGTCGGTGACAAAGTGGTTGATCGCAACCACCACCGGCACGCCAAAGGATTTGACGTTCTCGATATGACGGCCGAGGTTGGCACAGCCCTTGTTGACCGCTTCGACGTTTTCCGCGCCGAGGTCAGCCTTGGCCACGCCACCGTTCATCTTCATCGCGCGCACGGTCGCAACCAGCACCACAGCCGAGGGTGCGATGCCTGCCTTGCGGCATTTGATGTTCATGAACTTCTCAGCGCCAAGATCCGCACCAAAGCCTGCTTCGGTGACAACATAGTCAGCCACTTTCAGCGCGGTCTTGGTTGCGATCACGGAGTTACAGCCGTGGGCGATATTCGCGAAGGGACCACCGTGGACAAACGCCGGGTTGTTTTCCAGGGTCTGCACCAGGTTCGGCTGCATCGCGTCCTTCAAGAGAACAGTCATCGCGCCTTCTGCCTTGATGTCGCGGCAGTAAACCGGGGTCTTGTCGCGGCGGTAGGCCACGATGATGTCGCCCAGACGCTTTTCCAGGTCCTTCAGGTCGTTGGCGAGGCAGAGGATCGCCATGACTTCGGAGGCCACGGTGATGTCAAAACCGGTTTCGCGCGGGAAGCCGTTGGAGACGCCACCAAGGGAGGCGGTGATCTGGCGCAGGGCGCGGTCGTTCATGTCGACCACACGACGCCATGCAACACGGCGGATGTCGATATCGCACTCATTGCCCCAGTAGATGTGATTGTCGATCATCGCCGACAGCAGCGAGTGGGCCGAGGTGATGGCGTGGAAGTCACCGGTGAAGTGGAGGTTCATCTCCTCCATCGGAACAACCTGCGCGTAACCGCCACCTGCGGCGCCGCCCTTCATACCGAAGTTCGGGCCCAGCGAGGCCTCGCGGATACAGATCATCGCGTTCTTGCCGATGCGGTTCAGACCGTCACCCAGACCAACGGTGGTGGTGGTCTTGCCTTCGCCCGCAGGCGTCGGGTTGATCGCGGTCACCAGGATCAGCTTGCCGTCTTCCTTGCCCTGAACCGAATTGATGAAGTCCTGGCTCACCTTGGCCTTGTCGTGGCCGTAGGGCAGCAGATCATCGCTGGAGATGCCGATCTTGGCGCCAATTTCCTGGATCGGACGCTTCTGCGCCTCGCGGGCGATTTCGATGTCACTCTTGTAGCTCATGGCCGGTTTCCTGAATTGTGATGTCGCGAGTTACATGGGCACAGCCGTGCCGGTTTCCCGCAAGACTTAGCCCTTCTGCGACATTCCATGCGCGTGATTTCCGACATGATCAGGCATTGAAACGGCGTTCGCTCCCCCTAGGGCATCCAAAGATTGCCAATCGTGCCGCGTCAACGCCTATCGGCAACCAGCGGCGCAGACATGCCCCGACTCAGGGTGCCCAGGCAGGCTGGTCCGGCACAAACAGGCGCAGGCTTTCGCCCTGCCTCAGCACGCCGGGCCGCTCGACCCAGGCCACCACACCGCGTCTGCCGGTGGCTGCCGGCTTGAACTTCGGACCAAAGCCCGCGTGGTCCTTCTCGATCTCCTTGGCCGGGAAAATGCAGGGCCGGTTCTCAAGATCGACCGTCAGCGTCACCCCATCCGGCCCCTGCAAGCGGCTGGAGGGTGGCAGATGGCTAAGGTCGGGAATCCCGCGCACCACCAGCGTCGCCCCAAGGTGGACGGGATCAATCCGCTCCATCCCCATATCTGCGGCGATCAGCGCCAGCTCTTCCTCCGACAGGATGCTGATCTGGCGCAGGTTGCGGATTTCCGTGCCCTCGGGATGCAGATTGCGCACCCGCACACAGGAGGCGCGCAAGGCGCCCGCGTGGCGCTCGCCTTCGATGCCGTCAAACCCCAGCGTCAGCGCGTCCCGCGGCTCGGACCGCAGCCCACCGGTGGCAGCCGGAACATAGCCGATCCAGGTCACTTCTCCCTGAAACTCCGTTTCGCGCATCACTGGCATGGGGCATCTCCATCAGGCTCATTTCATTCAGGAATTTCCGCCACCATAGGGGCAGCATCCGGTTCTGGCCAGCCCCGCCGCTCGGCTTTTCGCGCGCAGTTCAGACATCAAAAAACCCGGCCACCCTCAGGGTGACCGGGTCTGATATTACACGGCGTTCAGCGCCCCGCCGTCAGGACGACGGTTCCGGTGCCATGCCATCATCCGACGCAGGCTTCTTCGGCTTGGCCTTGGGGATCGCGGTGACCGAGGCGCTACCGGTATCGGTGTCATCATCCTCGTCCTCGCCTGCCTGCGGCGGCTCGCCATTCATAACGCGTTTGATCTCGTCACCGGTGAGGGTTTCAAATTCCAGCAGCCCCTGCGCCAGACGTTCCCATTCCTCATTCTTGTCCTTGAGGATCTGCAACGCCTGTTCATAGCCCTGCTGGATAAAGCGCTTCACCTCATCCTCGATCAGCTCCTTGGTGTTGGCAGAGACCGAGAAGCCCGCCGTATTGCCGGAATAGCCTTCGTGCGCTTCGGCATAGTCGATGTTGCCGACCTTGTCCGACATGCCCCAGCGCAGCACCATGGCACGCGCCAGCTGGCTGGCCTGCTGGATGTCGCCGGCCGGACCGTTGGAGACATGATCTTCGCCGTATTTGATGACTTCCGCCGCCTTGCCCGCCATGGTCATCGCCAGCTTCTGCTGGCATTCGTCACGGTGATAATTCAGACGGTCCATTTCCGGCAGCGACACAACCATACCCAGCGCACCACCGCGCGGAATGATCGTCGCCTTATAGACCGGATCGCACAGCGGCAGCGCCATGCCGACAACCGCGTGACCGGCCTCGTGGTAGGCGGTCTTTTCCTTCTGATCCTGGGTCAGCACCATCGAGCGGCGCTCAGCCCCCATCATCACCTTGTCCTTGGCCGATTCGAAATCTTCCATGGTGACAAAACGGCGGCCAACACGGGCGGCCATCAATGCGGCCTCATTGACGAGGTTGGCCAGATCCGCACCGGAGAACCCCGGCGTACCACGCGCGATGATGCGCAGATCAACGTCAGGGCCAAGCGGCGTCTTGCGGGCATGAACGCCCAGGATCTTTTCGCGGCCCTTGATGTCGGGGTTGCCGACGGTCACGTTCCGGTCAAAACGGCCCGGACGCAGCAGCGCCGGGTCCAGCACGTCCTTGCGGTTGGTGGCGGCCAGAATGATGACGCCTTCATTGGCCTCAAAACCGTCCATCTCCACCAAGAGCTGGTTCAGCGTCTGTTCACGCTCATCATTGCCGCCGCCATAGCCGGCGCCACGATGGCGACCGACGGCGTCGATTTCGTCGATGAACACGATACAGGGCGCGTTTTTCTTCGCCTGTTCGAACATGTCGCGCACGCGGGAGGCACCGACGCCGACAAACATCTCGACAAAATCGGAACCGGAGATGGTGAAGAACGGCACGCCCGCCTCGCCTGCAATCGCACGCGCCAGCAGCGTCTTACCGGTACCCGGAGGGCCCACCAGCAGGGCGCCTTTGGGGATCTTGCCGCCGAGGCGCGAGAATTTCTGCGGGTTGCGCAGGAATTCGACGATCTCTTCCAGCTCTTCCTTGGCCTCGTCGATGCCAGCCACGTCGTCAAAGGTGACGCGGCCATGCTTCTCGGTCAGCATCTTCGCCTTCGACTTGCCAAAGCCCATGGCGCCGCCTTTGCCGCCGCCCTGCATCCGGTTCATGAAATAGATCCAGACACCGATCAGCAGCAGGAAGGGCAGCAGGGTCAGCAGGAACGACTGGAACCCGGACTGCTGCTGCTTCTCGGCGCGGACCGGAATGTTGTTGTCGATCAACAGGGCGGTCACCTCGGCATCGCCGGGTTTGATGGTCATGAAATTCTGCCCGTCCGACGTGGTATAGCGAACCTGTTCACCATCCAGCGTCACGGTGCTGACATTGCCGTTTTCAACCGCGCTGACAAAATCAGAAAAAGTCTTCTCTCGGCTCTGCATCGTGCTGCCCGAACCACTGAACAAGTTGAACAGCGCCAAGACGAGCACAAACAGAACAACCCAAAAGGCGATATTGCGTACGTTGCCCAAGGAAAGTCTCCCAAAATGCGAGGCGCACCTGGCAGGCCGCCTTCGTTGCCTCTAAAATAGGGATACTTCAGTGAGGTTCAATGCGATAAAAGAGCTGTGAAGAACTCTTCGCTGTTCTGAACCAGTTCTGCGGACCATCCGTTGCCAAATCCTGCCAATGGGGCGGCAACCAGCTCCCCCCCCCGCCACACGGCCGGCGTGGCATGAAGCACCTCGCCCGGAACCTCGGCACTGCGCCAGTCGGGACAGTGCTGCAGGCCGTCAGAGCCCAGGGCGCGCACCTCATGGTCCTTCACCTCGCCGCCAAAAACCCGCCAGCGCCCGTCCCAGAGCCGACCGGGCCGGGTCATCTCATCGGCCACCGGGTTATATTCGCGGCAGACCCATGTGCGCTGTTTGCGGGTGATCATCCGGCAGCCCCCCAATGTGAAGGATCCGCCACGACGCACTGCCTCGCGGGCCTGCACCATCGGCTCACGCCGTGGCGGATGCACCGCCCCGCTGACCCATTGCACGGATCGCACCAGCAGCCGGTGGGCAATTTCGTCCGGCAGCGTACGAAACTGGCGCTGGTCGATGACAATCGCGCCATCGCGCACCTCGGCCATGTCGCGGGCGGCCAGGAACGTATACCAGTCCAGCGCTTCGCGGGCGGCGCCCATATTGCGGGCAACGGCGGCCAGCCGCTGCACGGTCAGCCCCAGCGGCGCCAGCGCATCCATCGCCTGACGCACCCGCACCCGCTCGAAACGCAGATCCTCGTTGCTGGGGTCCTCAACCCATTGCCCTCCCCGCTCCCGCAGGTAGCCGCGCAGCTCTTCGCGCGTCACCTCCAGAAGCGGCCGCAGCAGGGTGATCCCCTCGATCGCGCGGCTGCGCGGCATCGCAGCCAGACCGGACACCCCCGACGACCGCCCCAGCCGCATCAGCAGCGTTTCGGCCTGATCATCGGCCGTATGCCCCAATGCAACCACCGGGATGTCATTCAACTGCGCCCATGCGGTCAGTAGCGTATAGCGCGCGTTGCGGGCCTGCTCCTGAAGATTGCCCGCCTGCTGCGCAGAAGGCCGGTCAACCCATTGCAGGATATCATGCGCCAGACCCAATTTGGCAGCCACATCCGCCACCATCTGCGCCTCTTCCCCCGAGCTCGCGCGCAGCCCGTGATCAACAGTTGCGACACAAATTTCCACACCCAGATCGGCAAAACACTCATGCAGCGCATACATCAGCGCCATCGAGTCGCCGCCGCCTGACACCGCAACGCCCAGCCGTTCGGGCAAGGCAGACCGGAACTGCTCCTGCACAATGGCGAGGATATCCCGGTCCCTGCGCATCAATTGCAGGCCAGTTTTGCGCGTTCCGCCTCCGCTGCGGCGGTTTCGGCTGCACCGGGAAAGCGGCTGCCGACCTCTGCCAGGGTCACGCAGGCCTGGCTGGTCTGACCCAGCCGCCCCAGTGCGGCGCCCAGTTCGTACAATGCCTTCGGCGCGGTCTCTCCTGAGGAGTTGCCGGAGAATGACGCCAGATAGGCCCGCGCCGCCTCGCGGGTGTCACCCAGCCCGTCCAGCGCCTTGCCGCGGTTGTATTCCACCGCTGCGGCCAGCGGGCTGCCGGGATAAGCCAGGGTGAAGGCCGCGAATTTCTCCGCAGCCTCCTGATAGGCGCCGCTGTCCAGCGCGGCCTTGGCGGCGTCGAAATCCGTCTGCTCGCCCACCGCCAGCTCCGACGTCGTATCGACCGAAGTGCCCGGCGGCGTGGCGGGCAGCGCAGGTGCCCCGGCTGCGGGCAGCTCACCGCCGCCCAGCGTGCTGGTTCCCCCCAGTTTCGAGACATCGCCGCCTTCCAGTTCCACCAGACGGAACTCCAGGTCACCAATCCGGTTGGTGCCATCCTGCACCACCTGATCGACCCGGTAGGAGAGCTGTTCGGTCTGCGCGGTCAGCCGCTGCAGCTCCGCCTCGATGGCGCTGACGCGGTCCAGCACACTGTCGCCCGCGACATTGGTCTGCGGGCTGCCGGTGGTCGACATTTCCCGCTTCAGCCGCTGGATTTCGACGTGCAGCACGGTGAGTTCCTGCCGGATATCGGCAAGGGTCTGTTGATCCTGCGCCCGGACGGCAAGCGGCGGCACAGCCAGGGTCAGCGCAAGGGCGGCAATCGCAAGAGGACGCAGTCGCATGGTCACTTACCCCGTCAGGCCACCCGCCAGCACGGTGACCGCGCGACGGTTCTTGGTGTAGCAGGCCTCGTTCGAGCAGATCTCCAGCGGGCGCTCCTTGCCAAAGCTGACAACCTGCAGACGACCGCCCGCAACCCCCTGGGAAATCAGGTATTCGCGGGCAGCATTGGCCCGGCGCGCACCCAGTGCAAGGTTATATTCGCGGGTGCCCTGCTCATCGGCGTGGCCTTCGATTGTGACCACATAATCCGGGTTGGCCGTCAGCCAGCGCGCCTGCCCCTGCAGAACGCTCTGGGCGGCAGGTGACAGGGTCGATTGGTCAACCGCAAACAGCACCCGGTCGCCGACCGTCTGCTGGAAGTAGGCCGGGCTGCTGGGATCCAGCTGCCCCGCAGCGCCCGCCCCGGCCCCTGCACCAGGCCCACCGGCCCCGGCTGCATCATCCCAGGGGTTGCCCGTACAGGCGCTCAGCCCCAACGCCGCTGCCACCAGCACTGCTTTTGTCAAACCGCTCATGATATCCGCCTCGTCCCATTTCCAATTGTTGCACCAGATTTACCACAGGCCCGATGCCGCTGCCACTTTGGTCTTTGTTAACAGGGCGCGCGCCGGACCATTATGGCAGGCGCGCGACACTTCAGTTCTGCAAGGGCGACCACGCCGGATCCGACGCGCCATCGGGGGTGCGGACCGGTTTCAGGTTGCGCCCCGATACATCCACCGAATAAAGCAGCGCCCGGCCACTGGCCCCTTGGGTTTCACGGGTGAACATGATCACCCGGCCATTCGGGGACCAGGTCGGCCCCTCATCTAGGAAGGAGGCCGTCAGCAGGCGTTCCTCGCTGCCATCGGTCCGCATCACGCCGATATGGAACCGGCCCTTGTTCTGCTTGGTAAAGGCGATCATGTCACCGCGCGGCGACCACACCGGAGTGCCGTAGCGCCCCGCGCCAAAACTGATCCGCCGGGCCTCGCCGCCGGTTGCCGCCATCACATAGAGCTGAGGCGCGCCGGAACGGTCGCTTTCAAAGACGATCTGGCTGCCATCGGGGGAAAACGACGGGGCGGTTTCGATCGACGGCGCGCTGGTCAGCCGGGTCCGGGTGCCGGTGTCGATATCCATGGTGAAGATATCGGTATTGCCGCCCTGCGACTGCGAGTAGACCACGGTGCGCCCATCCGGCGCAAAGCGCGGCGCAAAGCTCATGATGCCATTGTCCGCCGACAGCACCCGACGCTGCACGCTGCCCACATCCAGCACATGGATCTGCGGAAAGCCGCTCTCGTAGCTGGTGTAGAGCACCCGGTCGCCGGTGGGTGAGAACCGCGGCGCCAGCACGATGGAGGCGCTGTTGGTCAGATATTGCACATTGGCGCCATCGTAATCCATCACCGCCAGCCGCTTGCGCCGGTCGTCCTTTGGCCCGCTTTCGGAAACAAACACCACCCGGCTGTCGAAATAGCCGCTTTCGCCGGTGATGCGGCTGTAGATCACATCCGCCACCTTATGGGCCATACGCCGCCAACCGTCGGTGGTGCCGGAAAACTGCAGACCGGTGCCCAGCTCCTTTTCGGCAAAGACGTCATAGCCCCGGAACCGCACCGTCAGCCGGTTGCCGTTCACGCTGAGGGCGCCGGTGATCAGCGCCTGTGCATTCACCGCTTTCCAGTCGGCATAGCCGATCGCCGCATCGAAATCGGTGACTTTGGCGATATGGGCCGAGGCCGGGACTTCACGAAACAGGCCGGTGCCGCTCAGATCCGCGGCAATCACCCGCGAAATCTCACGCGCCAGTTCGGCGGCGGCAGGGGTTTCCGGCACAAAGCCGGGCACCGCATAGGGCAAGGGTTCGATCACCCCGTCGGTGATTTCGATCCTCAGCGGGCCATCCTGTGCCTGCGCAGGCAAAACCGGTGCCATCACCGCCGCCCCCAGCAGGGTCGCGCCCATCACGAGCGTTGCCAGATATGTCCTCATTTGATCCGCATCCTTTCGGGATTGAAGGTCATTTCGATATTACGCCATTGCGCATATTTGTCAGACGGAAGTTGGAAACCACGCGCACCGCAGCGCAGAATCGCCCGCCGCGCCGCGCCAAAGGCCTGATTGGCCGCAGCCCCCGATCCGCCGGTGCTGGAGAGCATCCGAATACTGCCCTCCTCGGGCCGGCCGTCCGGTGTCAGCGCGACCGAGACCACCACGGTGGTGCGCAGCGCCTCCGATGACAGCGAGCCGACGTTCCAGCATTGCTGCACGGCCACCCGCAGCGCATCCTTTTCGCCACTGGTCAGCGGCGGGCCTGAGGGTTCCGGCGCTGCCACCTCACCACCACCGGCAAGGGCAGCGGCCAGCGCATCCTCCACCGCATCAGAGCGATCCGGCACGGGGTCAGGCTCGGCCGGCTCAGTCGTGGCAGGTTCCGGTTCGGGCTGTGCGACAGGCTCCGGCCGCGTCGGCCGCGCTGGCCGGGTCCGGGGCCGCAGTGACTGCGCAGGTGCAGCGCTGGCCACCTGTTCGGTCTGCGCCTCGACCTCCTCGGTCACGATCCGGTCGTTGGCCGCCGCCTCTGCCGTGGCCTGCTGGGACTCCTGGGCAGGCTCGGAACCAACCTCATCGGAGACCTCTGGCTGGGCCACATCATCAATCCGGGTGTCCGGCTCCGGTGGTGCCACCGGGGTCGGGGCGACGCGGTCCAGCGGGCGCAGCTGCGGGCGCTCGGCCAGCTGCGGTGTCACCGTGGTCGTGTCCGGCACGTCGGGCGGCGCGGGCGCGGCCACCGGCGGTGTCGGCTCAACCGGCTGCGGCTCAGGGCGCTCGGCCAGTTCGGTGTCAGGCTCGGGCGGGGTCACCGGCTCAGGCTGGCTGATCTGCGGTTCGGGCTCCGGCGCCGGCGGTGGCGTGACCTGCGGTGCGGGTTCCGGCTCGGGCTGGGTCAGATCGCCGGCGGTATCGGCCACCACTGGCGCGGCGCGCTGCTGGCTCAGCCGGGCGAATTCCTCGGTCGAGATGATCGACACATCCTGCACCGCCATCGGCAGCGGCTCGGACGGGAACCAGGCGCCGAAAACGACCCAGCCCGCCAGCAGCGCATGGCCTGCAACAGAGATCTTGGTTCCGGTCTGCACACCCGTGCCCCGCCTATTGCCCGCTGTCTTCGACAGCCCGCCCATCAAGGGTTGGACCACCCACATCGGTCACCAGACCAACGCTGGAAAACCCACCGGCATTCAGCGCCCCCATCACCTGCATCACCGCCTCATAGGGGATAGCCCCATCCGCACGCAGAAACACCTGATCGGAGGTCCGCTCCGCCGCGATAGCGCGCAGTTTGGCGATCAGCTCATCCGGGGCCACGGCAGTGGTCTGGATCTGGATCTCGCCGCTGGCGGTCATGGTCACGGTCAGCGGCTCTTCCTCATCGCCGGGCAGCGCGCCTGCGGCGGTCTTTGGCAGCTCCACCGGAACGCCCACCGTCATCAGCGGGGCCGCCACCATAAAGATGATCAGCAGCACCAGCATCACATCGACAAAGGGCGTGACGTTGATTTCCGCCATCGGCCGCGCACGGCTGCGCCGCCGTCCCCGGCGGCGCCCGTTGGCGGCATTGGGTTGAACCGAGGCGCCCATGGATCAGGAATCCAGCTGGCGGCTGAGGATGGTGGAAAACTCATCGGCAAAGGCTTCGTAGCTGCCGATGATCCGGTCGCTGTCCGCGCTCAGCTTGTTGTAGAAAATCACCGCAGGAATCGCAGCCAGCAGCCCCAGACCCGTCGCCATCAGCGCCTCGGCAATGCCCGGCGCCACAACGGCGAGGTTGGTGTTCTGCTGTTCCGCAATCTCGATAAAGGCAGTCATGATGCCCCAGACGGTGCCGAACAGCCCGACAAACGGTGCGGTGGACCCAACAGTGGCCAGGATCGACAGACCACTCTGCACATGTTCGCTTTCCTTGGCGATCGCCACATCCATCGACCGCTCGATCCGTGCCTGCGCACCCGCAATCAGCGCCCCGTCAGTGCGATGACTGCGCCGCCATTCGGTCATGCCGGCGGCAAAGATCCGCTGCGACTGCCCCTTGGGCTGCGGGCCGATCTGGTCAAACAGACCATCCAGCGGCTCACCGGACCAGAAGGCACGGTCGAACTCCGCCGCCTCCCGACGGGCCAGACGATAGTTGATCAGTTTCTGCAGGATGATCGCCCAGGACCAAACGGAGGCGACAACCAGCATCAGCATCACCAATTTGACCGTCAGGGTCGCCCGCGCGAATAGCCCCCACATGGAGAAATCAATCTCCTGCGCCAACGCCAGAGTTTCTGCTTCCATGGACCTGCTCTATGTTTTTGGCCGTTTTCCAGCCGTTTTCCGGCTTTCATTTGGCAAAAGGCTATCGCAGTTCAAGGTCAAAAGCCAATGAAACAGCCGTGACAGCAGGAATTGTTACAGCAATGCGCGAATCTCTGCCGGCAGGCGGATCGGCGCGCCGGTCCCGGCATTGACGCAAACCACCGTAACGATGGCGCGAAACAGCTCCGTCTCGCCGCGAAACACCCGCTGCGACATGGTGAGCCGCGCAGGGGTGACCTTCTGCACCTCGGTCTCGATCTGCAGCTCTTCGTCGAATTTGGCAGGGGCGAGGTAATCCGCCTCGATCCGGCGCACCACCCAGATCAGCCCCGCCTCGCGCATGGCGTTCTGATCATTGCCGAGGTTGCGCACCCAGTCGCTGCGCGCCCGCTCGATAAACCGCAGGTAATTGGCGTGATAGACAATCCCGCCCATGTCGGTGTCTTCGTAATATACCCGAACCGGAAAGCGATGGATCATTCTGCCGGGCCTCCTGCCCCGTTTTGCGCTGGCGCGCGGCTCAGTGGCTGGCCTGACCAGAGGCGTCGGCCGAGGGTTCAATCGGTGCCTGCAGCCGGGCAAAGAGCCGCAGCGCATGGGCGCTGTCGGATGCCGCAAGCGGCATCATCCGATCATAGGCCGCCGCAATCACCCCGGCGATATCCGGGCGCAGAATGGTGGCGCCCGTCTCCGGCAGCACCGCCAGCGGCGAGGTCTTGGCAAAAGCGCTGTCGCCCCACATCAGGATCGCCTGCACCGCCTGCGTCAGGGCGAGCGTTTCGGCAGGCAGCTTTGCCATCGCGCCGCCCATGCGCAGAAAAACGAAACAGGCCTGAATGGCCCCCTGATCGTCAAAGCGGAAGGCGCGGTACTGGCTGGCATCCGCCGCATTCAGCCGCTCAAGCAGCGGATCAAGCCCCGGGATCAGCCGGTCCAGATCCGGCACCCCCATCAGCTCGTCCCAGTCGCGAAAGAAAAACACCATGAGGTTGGAGCCCAGCTCGGGATCGGTCTCCGCCATCTGATGCCCGGCAAGGGTCACCACCGCCTCGATCGCCCCCTTGACGGTCGCCAGCGTGCTGTCCTCCACGCCAAAGACGATCGGCGCAATCGGCCGCCCCCAACGGGCAAAGGCATAAGAGCCATCGGCACGGGTAAACAGGGCTTCGATCTCGGCTGGGGTCATCATGCGGCTCTCTAGTCGGACTGCGGTCTTGAATGGGCTTAATGCCCGCTCACGGGATCAACGGCAAGGGTTGCGACCGGGTATCACTGTGCATCTTCTGGCCCACAATATCCCCGCCGGAGGCAGCGCCGCGTCTGGCGCGGCGCTTCATTCAGGCCTTGTCACTTAGGTCAGCAGGCGTGACCAAATGTTTCGCACGCGAAACATACGCTAAAATTGAGTCCAATTCTTCAAACCCATTTTAACACTTTCAGACTGTTTTGACGCCAATCCGCGACAGCACTGACGCGCCTGCGCGGCAGATGAGCCGCTATAGCAACAGGTCGCCCTGCCCCCGTGGCGGTGTCAGCCCAAGGTGGGTCCAGGCCTTATGCGCCAGCATCCGCCCGCGCGGCGTGCGCTGGATCAGACCCTGCTGCAACAGATAGGGCTCGATCACCTCCTCCAGCGCATCACGGCTTTCGCTCAGGGCCGCCGACATGGTCTCGATCCCGACCGGACCACCGCCATAATTCTCGGCAATCATCCGCAGATAGCGGCGATCCGCGCCATCCAGACCCAGCTGATCCACCCCCAGCCGCGTCAGCGCACCATCGGCCAGTTCCCGGGTGATGGTGCCATCGCCCTCGACAACCGCGAAGTCGACGACGCGGCGCAGGAGTCGGCCGGCGATCCTGGGGGTGCCGCGGGCGCGCCGCGCGATCTCACGGGCGCCGTCGTCATCTGCGGGGGCGCCCAGCTTGCGGGCGTTGCGGCTGACGATCTCAAAGAGCTCGTCGATGGTGTAGAATTGCAACCGGGTTGGAATGCCAAACCGGTCCCTGAGTGGCGTGGTCAACAGGCCCATGCGGGTGGTGGCGCCAACCAGGGTAAAGGGCTGCAGCTCGATCCGCACGGTGCGGGCGGCGGGGCCTTCGCCGATCACCAGATCCAGCTCGAAATCCTCCATCGCCGGATAGAGCACCTCCTCCACCGCCGGGTTCAGCCGGTGGATCTCGTCGATGAACAGCACGTCGCGGGATTCCAGATTGGTCAGGATCGCTGCCAGATCGCCCGCCTTGGCCAGAACCGGCCCGGAGGTCATGCGGAAGTTTACGCCCAGTTCGCGGGCGACGATCTGCGCCAGGGTGGTCTTGCCCAAACCGGGGGGGCCATGAAACAGCGTGTGGTCCATCGCCTCGCCGCGGCGGCGCGCACTTTCGATAAACACACGCAGATTGGCGCGGGCTTCGGCCTGACCGATGAATTCGCCCAGCCCCTGCGGGCGCAGGGCGCGGTCGTTTTCGGCGGCGCTGTCTTCGGGCAGGGGCGCGGGACGCAGGGTGGGATCGGCGTCAATCATTCTGATGACTCCAATCTGGTTTCTTTAAACCCTACTCCGGTCGGCAGGCCGGACAATGCCCGTCCGCCCGCAGACGGGCACTGTCCTATTTTTTTCAATACTCTCACACCATCAGCCTTTCGGTGCCAGCAGCCGCAGGGCGGCGCGGATCAGCTCGGCCTCATTGGCGTCTGGATAGGTGGCGGCCGCCTCGGCCACGGCGGCGGCGGCATCGGAGGGACCATAGCCCAGATTGCCAAGCGCAGAGAGCGCCCCTGCAGAAGCAGCTGCGGCACCGGAGGGGGCCTTGGGTGGCGCTTTGCGGGGTTTCCTGGCCGTGCTCACCGGCTCGGCGGGTTCGACCACATCCAGCCCCGGCCCATCCATGGCGTCGACGACGGTGCCACCCATCGCCATGACACCCGGCGCCTTGTCTTTGAGATCCAGCACAATGCGCTGCGCGGTCTTGGGGCCGACCCCTTTGGCGGCCTTCACCGCCGCCCAATCCCCCAGCGCGATCGCGCGGCTGACCCCATCGGGGCCAAGCGCGCCGAGAATGGCCAGCGAGACTTTCGCCCCCACCCCCTGCACCGAGGTCAGCAGGCGATGCCATTCCTTTTCGACCAGCGAAGGGAAGCCATAGAGCTGCATCAGGTCCTCACGCACCACCATATCGGTATAGAGCGCGACCGCCTCGCCGACGCCCGGCAGCGCGGCCATGGTGCGGTCGGAGCAATAGACGATATAGCCGACGCCGCGCACATCAATCAGCACGTGATCGCTGCTGCGGTACTCCAGACGCCCGGTGAGTTTTCCGATCACGCGCGCTTCTCCTTCAGCTGGCGTTGTTGCGTGCCCCCATAAAACGCATGACAGATGGCAATGGCCAGAGCATCTGCCGCATCGGCGTTCTTGGGCAGGCAGCCGGGCAGTTGCAGTTTGACCATATGCAGGATCTGTTCCTTGGCCGCATGACCCACGCCGACCACGGTTTTCTTCACGCGGTTGGGGGCATATTCACCCACCGGAAGACCGGCCTGCGCCAGCGTCATCAGGGCGACGCCCCGCGCCTGCCCCAGTTTCAGCGTGCCGGCACCATCCTTGTTCACGAAGGTCTGTTCGATGGCGGCCTGATCGGGGCGGTAGGCCGCGATCACCTCGATCACTTGATTGTGGAGCGACAGCAGCCGTTCGCCCAGATCATCGCCATCGGAGGTGCAGACGCCGTTGGCGATATGGCTGAGACGGGTGCCGCGTGATTCGATCACCCCCCAACCGAGGTTTCGCAACCCCGGATCAATGCCCAATATTCGCATGTCTGCCCTATCCCTGCCCGGTGTGGAGGTCTGATTTTGCTCAGGATTAGCACAAAAGGCGAACATGTCCAATTGCTTTACAGGCCTGTGCGATGTGCCCTGCGGGGATGCCGCGCGGCACCTGTGGCGCAAAAACACGTGAATCCTGTTCCGAAAACGACCCTCTCCGGCGGGGAAACCGACATTCCTTTCCAAGAGGTAAAAACTCGGCCTTTTCCCTTGTTTTTATGGATCATAAGCCATGCAAAAAGCGCATATGACACATGCAATTTCAGCGATTGTCAGCCGTCATGCAGATGACTAAGTGCCGTCCATCGCCACAGGGCGAAGAGTTCAATTCAACCTCCGAAAGGACGAGGACATGGCTGCATTTGACACCACCCGCACCACCTATGGCACCAGCAGCCTGTTTGGCCGCTTCAGCGCCATGATCACCGGCCTTCTGGGCGCGGCTATCGACTGGAACGACGCGCGCGCCACCCGCCAGACCCTGGGTCAGCTGAGCGACCGCGAACTGGCCGATATCGGCCTGTCCCGCGCGGATATCGATCGCGTTGCCGAGGGCAAGCCGGTCTTCTGAGGTTGGCACCTCGGTCTGGATCATCCAGAGCCTATCATCCGAGAGACATGAAAAACGCCGCCTCCTGATGGAGTGCGGCGTTTTCTGGTTGCTTTGGTCTGCACGTCGATGCCGAGGCGTAACCCTGCTGCGTCGGACATGACCGCGCGGCCGGATTGTGTCGGATGCCCCCCAGCGCCCGACACATGGCCCGCCAGCCTGTCCCTCTACCGCAGCACAGGTCCGATCTTCTCGGCCAGGAACTGTGACACTGGATCCCGCTGCATGACAAATGCACCGGCTTTTTCCAGCCCCGTTCCCGCCCGCAGCTGGTCGACACGATAGTCGTAGCTGCCAAATCCCAGCGCTGCCATCAAGAAGCCCTTGAACAGCAGAAACGCCGCGACAAACAGGATCAATGATCGGCCGGAGATCCGCGACTGCACCCGTCGCGGCGCCACCACGATCAACCCATCCGCGCGCACTTTGGCAGTATAGCCGCGCGCCATGGCCCCGTGTTTGCGTTCCAGCCGGTCAAGCCGAGCATAGAAATTGTTACTGTGTTCACCCATAACCAAAACCCTGCAATGGCTCCCACCATCCACATATTAATGTTTAGGTAGGGAATGGGACCATTTTGGGGCGGGTCATTAAAATGCTCAACAAACTTGAACGATTCAGCCGTTTTTCTGCAAAAGCAGCGTCGTCCAGTCACCAATCTCGGTGCGTTCCACAAGATTGATGCCGTTCTGTGCATAAACGCCCTGCACCTCATCGGCCTGTTCGTTCAGCAAACCGGAGAGAATCGCATAGCCACCGTCGCGCAGATGGCCGGCCACATCCGGGGCCAATGCAACCAGAGGGCCTTTCAGGATATTGGCGAAGATGAGATCGTAAGGGGCCGCCTCGGCCAGTGCCGGGGCGTCGAAACCGGCGGCTTCCAGACATTGCACACGGCCTTCCATGTCATTGGCCTTCAGATTGGCCTCGGCAACGTCCACGGCGACCTGATCAATGTCGCTGGCCAGGATCTGCCCATCCCAGACGCGCGCCGCAGCCATCGCCAGCACCGCCGTGCCACAGCCGATATCGGCCACTTTCCCGGCGACGAAGCCGTCGTCGATCAGCTTGTCCAGCGCCTTCAGGCAGCCAAGGGTGGTGCCGTGATGGCCAGTGCCGAAGGCCATCGCCGCCTCAATCAGAAGCGGAATGCGATCAGCGGGCAGCTTGTCGGCATCGTGGCTGCCGTAGACGAAGAAACGGCCCGCTTCCACCGGCGCCAGTTCGCGCCGCACATGGGCGACCCAATCGGTCTCGGGCAGTTCAGAGATCACAAAAGGCTGGGCATCGAACATGGTCGCCAGCAGCGCCAGACCGGCCTCATCCGGGGTCTCGGTGAAATAGCCGCCGACCTCCCACAGGCCGGAGCCGTCCTCGACCTCGAACACGCCCAGACCGGTGGGTTCCGGGATCAGGCGCTCCATCGCCTCGCCAAGCGCTTCGGCGGGGGCTTTTCCAGTCAGGGTGGTGAGGGCGGTAAAGGTGGGCATGGCGGTCTCCGGGCAATGGTTGCACAGCGCCTAGGCCCGTCGGCGGCGCAGGTCAAGAGCCGTGACCCTGCCCGCCCCGCTTTGGGACTGGGGCGCGGGCCGCGCGTATCATTCTGCCGGGGCGGTGCCCTGCCACTTGGCAAAGATCGTCTCATTGCCGGGTTCGGGATGGCGCGGGATCAGCAGCGACAGCATCAGCGAGATCATCGCCATCCCAGCCGCCAGCGCAAAGACCGCAGCAGGAGACACCACCCAGAGCAACCCCAGCGTCACCGGCAGCACCACCGCGGCGATATGGTTGATGGTAAAGGCCACCGCAGCGGTTGGCGCAATATCTGACGGGTCGGCGATCTTCTGGAAATAGGTCTTCAGCGCCAGCGCCAGCCCAAACAGGATATGGTCTACAACGTAAAGCACCCCCGCCAGAACCACGCCCCAGCTGAACCAGTAGAGCCCGCCATAGGCGGCAAAGACCAGCGCCAGCCCGGTGTATTCAAAAATCAGCGTGCGGCGCTCGCCGAAGCGGGCGACAGCGCGCCCCAGCAGCGGTGCCGCAATCATATTGACCACCAGGTTGATCAGATAGAGGCTGGTCAGCTCATGCACGGCAAAGCCGAATTTCTCCACCATCATGAAGCCGGCAAAAACCACAAAGATCTGCCGCCGCGCCCCGGCCATGAACTGCAACGCATAGTAGAGCCAGTAGCGGCGGCGCAGGATCAGGCGTTTGGTCTGCGGATGCGGCGCGTCGAACTGCGGATAGGCCAGCAGGCAGAACAGCGCCATCGCAGTGGTGGTGCCCCCCGCCAGCAGGAAGACGATATTATAGGTCAGGCCCAGCGGCTCCCACAGCAGGGCAATCAGGCTGTAGACCACCAGCGTTGCCGCGGATCCCGCCGCCACCAGCCAGCCCAGGATCTGTGGCGCCCGCAGCTTGGGCAGCCATTGCAACTGTAGCGACTGATTCACCGTCTCATAGTAATGAAACCCGATCGAGCTGAGCAGCGTGATGGTCAGCAGCCCGCCAAGGCTGGGAAACCACGCCGTGACGGCGGTCGCCAGCCCCAGCATCATCAACGAGACCAGCCCCAACACCTGTTCGCGCACAAACAGGATCACCGCGATCACCCCGATGGCGAGAAACCCCGGAATCTCGCGCACCGTATGCAGCAGGCCGATGTCAGCCCCGTCGAAATTCGCGGCCTCGATCACAAAGTTGTTGAGCAGCGCGCTCCAGGTGTTGAAGGCAATCGGCATGGTCAGCGCCATCACAAACAGCAAGGTCGTGGGGCGGCGCCAGAGCGGCAGGGACGCCGCAGCTTCGGTGGGGACAGGTTTGAACATGCCCACGGCTCTACGCCGATCGGCCGCCGCTGGCGAGAAAAAAAGCCGCCCGCACATCTGATCTGCATCAATGCACAAGGGTATCGGAAATCATATTCACAAAGCGGAATTTCATGAAAGGTGGCTGCAGGTGGACGGATTTATCGGATTTGTCGAATGGGTTGGCGAACCCGGCGCGGCGGCCCTGCTCGGGGCTTTGACCGGTGGCATCTTTGGCGTGGCGGCGCAGCGCTCACGGTTCTGCCTGCGGGCCGCCACCGTGGAATTTGCCCGGGGCCGGATGGGGGACCGGGTAGCGGTCTGGCTGCTGACGTTTTCGACCGCGCTGGTCTGGGTGCAGGCTGGTCGGCTGCTGGGCTGGATCGATACCGATGAGGCGCGGATGATGGCGGTGCCGGGCAGCTGGTCCGGTGCCATCATCGGCGGGCTGATCTTTGGCATCGGCATGGTGCTGGCGCGGGGCTGTTCGGGTCGGCTGCTGGTGCTGGCCGCGAGCGGAAACCTGCGCTCGGTGGTGTCGGGGCTGATCTTTGCCGTGACCGCCCAGATGAGCCTTTCCGGGCATCTGGCGCCCCTGAGGGATTATCTGGCCGGGCTCCGGATCACCTCCGGCGGGCGCAATCTGGATCTGCTGACCGCAGCCGGTCTGCCGGAGTGGTCCGGGCTGGTCATCGGCCTGCTAACGGCACTCCTTGCGCTGGGTTTGTCCGCACAGAACCGCATCGGCGCGGGTCGGCTGATCTTTGCCTCAGGGGTCGGCTTTGCGGTGGCGCTTGGCTGGGCGCTGACCTCGGCGCTGGCACAGGTGGCCTTTGATCCGGTGCAGATCGAAAGCGCGACCTTCACCGGCCCCTCGGCACGGATGCTGATGTTTTTCCTCGATCGCGCCTCGGTTCTGGAATTCGATATCGGGCTGGTTGCAGGGGTCTTTGGCGGCGCGATGCTGGCGGCTGCCGTTGGTGGAGAGATGCGCCTGCAGGCGTTTGACGACGCTGCCACGATGCGCCGGGCGATGATTGGCGCGGCCCTGATGGGCTTTGGCGGCATGTTGGCGGGTGGCTGCGCCATCGGTGCGGGTGTCACCGGCGGATCGATCTTTGCGGGCACCGCCTGGCTTGCGCTGTTTTCCATGTGGGTCGGGGCGGTGCTGACCGATCTGTTGACCGATCAGCGGCGGATGTCGGCGCTGGCCTGACCACATGCGAGGCGCTGCCTCGCGCTCCGGGATATTTGATGCCAGAAGATGACAAGCCGCAGATATCTTCTGGCCGGAAATATCCCGGGGGAGGCCGCAGGCCGGGGGCAGCGCCCCCATCGGATTCCTCAGAAGAAATTCTGCGGGTCGATATCGACGGAGAGACGCAGATCCGCCTTGAGACGTATCGGACCAATCCAGCGGGCGATTGCATCCTGTAGCGGCGTCCCCTTGTCGGCCTTCACAAGCAGGCGCACCCGGTGGCGGCCACGGATCCGCGCTATGGGCGCCGGTGCCGGACCAAAAACCTGCGCGCCGATCTGGCGCAGTGGCATGTCATTGCGCGCCAGCGTCAGGCCAAGATCCATCACCGCAGGCAGATCCGGCCCCGACAGGATGATGCCCGCCATCCGCCCATAAGGCGGTACGCCTGCGGCGTGACGTTCGGCCGCTTCGGCCTTCCAGAAGGCTTCCTCATCGCCGGAGAGGATCGCGCGGATGACCGGGTGTTCGGGCTGGAAGGTCTGCATCAGCGCCTCGCCCGGCCTGTCGGCGCGCCCGGCCCGCCCTGCGACCTGCCGCATCAGCTGGAACGTTCGCTCCGCCGCGCGCAGATCCGACCCTTGCAGGCCAAGATCCGCGTCAATCACGCCAACCAGTGTGAGCAGCGGGAAGTTATGCCCCTTGGCCACCAGTTGGGTGCCGAGGATGATATCGGCCTCCCCTGCGGCGATCTCCTCGATCCGTTGCTTCAGGGCGCGGGCGGAGGCGAAGAGATCGGAGGACAGGACCGCGATCCTCGCTTCGGGGAACAGCGCGGCGGTTTCTTCGCCCAGCCGTTCGATACCGGGGCCGACGGGGGCCATCTTGCCCTCGACCTGACAGGTCGGGCAGGCGTCCGGTACGGGTTTGGTCTCGCCGCATTGGTGGCACATCAGCCGCTTCATGAAACGGTGTTCAACCATGCGGGAATCGCAATGGTCGCAGGTCACATGGCCGCCGCAGGCGCGGCAGATGGTGACCGGTGCAAAGCCACGGCGGTTGAGGAACAGGAGCGATTGTTCGCCGCGTTCCATGCGGGCTGTCATTGCCTGTTTCAGTGTTGGTGAGATCCAGGTCGAGGCGGGCAGTTTTTCCGCCCTCATGTCGATCGCGCGCATCTCTGGCAGCACCGAGGCGCCAAAACGAGAGGTGAGATCCAGACGGCTGTATTTGCCTGCCTCGGCATTGGCCCAGGTCTCCAGCGAGGGCGTGGCCGACGCGAGCACCACCTGCGCCGAACACATGGCCGCGCGCAGCACCGCCATGTCGCGGGCATTATAACAGACCCCTTCGTCCTGTTTGTAAGAGGTGTCATGTTCCTCATCCACAATGATGAGGCCGAGGTTCTGATAGGGCAGAAACAGCGCCGAGCGCGCACCGATCACCAGCTGCGCCTTGCCCTGCCCGACCATGCGCCAGACCCGGCGACGTTCGGTCATCGTCGCGCCCGAGTGCCATTCGGCGGGCGTCGCACCAAAGCGCTGCTCGACCCGTTTAAGGAATTCTGCCGTCAGGGCGATTTCCGGCAAGAGCACCAGCGCCTGGCGTCCTGCGCGCAAGGTTGCGGCGACCGCCTCCAGATAAACCTCGGTCTTGCCGGAGCCGGTGACGCCCTTCAGCAGCGTGGTGCCGTAGCGGCCACTGGCGACCCCCTCGCCAAGTGTGGCGGCGGCGGCAGCCTGATCGTCGGTCAGGGTCTTGCCGGGCAGGTCCGGGTCGAGGCGCGGATAGGGCAGATCACGCGGCGCGTCCTCTTCGCGCAGGGCGCCCTGTTTCACCAGCCCCTTGACCACCGAGGTTGTGACCCCGGCAAGATCCGCGAGTTCCTTCGCCGTGAAGGCCAGGCCGCCGTATTCCTCCACCGCCGAGAGCACCCGCTCGCGGGCATCGGTCATGCGGTCGGGCATCTGGCCGGTGGGGCGCAGCACCTTGCGCATGGAAACGGGATCCGAGAGGCCCGGTGCGCGGGTCGCGAGCCGCAGCATCGCGGGCAGCGGGGTCAGCGTGTAATCGGCGGATTTGGCGAGGAACTGGCGCATTTCATCGCGCATCGGGGCCACATCCAGCACCCTATTCACCGGGCGCAGCTTGGCCGAATCGAAATCGCCCGCCCCCGGCCCCCAGATCACCCCGAGCACACGGCGCGGGCCGAGCGGCACCTCGACATAGGCGCCGAGATGGCAGCCGCCCTCGGGCGCGCGATAGTCAAGGACGCGGTCCAGCGGCTGTGTCGTCAGGACGCCAACCCGGTCGCCTTGGTGAAAAAATGCCTGCTCCTGCACGCGTTTCTGCCTCTTCTGCCCATCCGCCGGGGCCGGGTGTTTCCCCGCCCTGCTGGTTCTGCCCCGGCCTTGGTGCCTGAGCCCGGGCCTGCTGCTCAGCTCGATCCGGGCGTTACGGGGGGTTTTTAAAGCCCGCCCCATCAGGTAAAGGCTAGCGCAATCAAGGCCAACCCATCCAGAGGACCCTAGCCGATGAAATTCTTCGTAGACACCGCTGAAATCGACGCCATTGCCGAGCTGAATGATCTGGGCATGGTGGATGGTGTGACCACCAACCCCTCGCTGATCAAGAAATCCGGTCGTGACATCATCGAAGTGACCAAGGAAATCTGTGATCTGGTCGATGGTCCGGTCTCTGCCGAGGTGACCGCAACAGATGCCGAGACCATGATCGCCGAAGGCCGCAAGCTGGTTGAGATCGCCGAAAACATCGCTGTAAAAGTGCCGCTGACCTGGGACGGTCTGAAGGCCTGCAAAACCCTGACCGACGATGGCCATATGGTGAATGTGACCCTGTGCTTCTCGGCCAATCAGGCGCTGCTGGCGGCCAAGGCTGGCGCGACCTTCATCTCGCCCTTCATCGGCCGTCTGGACGATATCAACCTCGATGGCATGGATCTGATCGCGGATATCCGCACCATCTATGACAACTACGGCTTTGAGACCGAGATCCTTGCGGCCTCCATCCGCAGCGCCAACCACGTGCTGGAAAGCGCGCGCATCGGCGCCGATGTGATCACCGCACCGCCCGCAGTGATCAAGGGTATGATCAACCATCCGCTGACCGACAAGGGTCTGGATGCCTTCCTCGCCGATATCAAGGCTGCGAACATCAAGATCCTGTAAGGCCGGGGACCGTCGATAGACGGCCACGACACGTTAGAGACAGCAAGGGGCGGCCTGACGGGCGGCCCCTTTTTCTTTGTGCCGCTGGCCTGTGCGGGCGATCGCAGGGCGACCGGTATCTGAGGCGTTCCATCGGCAGGGTTTTGCAAAGGGTGTCCAAAATTTTGCCACCCCTGCGTGAAACCCGTGTTATAACACCGGCAAAACCCATCAGAGGTCAAAAAGAGCAGAGCATGAGCACGACGGCAGAACTGGAAGATACCCTGCGCCAGGCGATCCTGGCCAAACCCGACGCCCTGTTGGAGGACCAAAGCGTGATGAGCGCGCTGGTCAGCGCCAATGAGCGCGCGATGGGGTCCAATATCGTGGACCTGCGCGGCATTGCGATGGAGCGGATGGAGGCCCGGTTGGACCGGCTGGAGGACACCCATCGGTCGGTGATTGCGGCGGCTTATGAGAACCTTGCCGGGACCAATCAGATCCATCGTGCCGTCCTGCGCCTGCTGGATCCGACGGATTTTGAAAGCTACCTCGGCAATCTTGGCGGTGAGCTGGCGGAAATCCTGCGGGTGGATTCGATCACCCTGGTGCTGGAATCGCCGCAGCCGGAACAGGATGCCGCCGTGCAGCGCATGGATCAGGTGCTGAAAGTGGTCGAGCCGGGGTTTGTCGAACAGTATATCAACCCGCAGCGGAGCGGGCCGGACCGTCAGGTCACGCTGCGCCAGATGCAATCCGGCAATCCCCGCACCCATGGGGCAAAGGCCGAGTTCATCCGCTCGGAGGCCTGTCTGAAACTGGAACTGGGCGCAGGCCGCCTGCCCGGCCTGCTGGTGCTGGGAGCCGAGGATCCGCACCAGTTCACCCCGCAGCATGGTACTGACCTGCTGGCGTTTTTTGCCGGCGTTTTTGAGCGCTCGATGCGCCACTGGCTGTCGTGACGCCAGCGGCCACAGTGCTGATCTCTCCGGCCTGCCGCGATGCGCTGGAACACTGGCTGGCCGGTCTGGCGGCGCTACAGGGGGCGGCGGCGAATACCATCACCGCCTATCGCGGCGATGTGGTCGAATTCCTCGCCTTCATGACACAGCATTTTGGTGGCCCGCAGGGGCTGGGGGCGCTGGCGGAGATTTCCACCGGCGACATGCGCGCCTGGATGGCGGCCACCCGCGCCACCGGGACCGGGGCACGATCACTGGCGCGCAAGCTCTCGGCGGTCAAAAGTTTCTACACCTGGCTGGCTGAACGGCAGGGGTTTGAACCCACCGCCGTGCTGTCCGCCCGCAGTCCGAAATTCCAGAAGAAATTGCCCCGCCCGCTGGCGCAGGAGGCCGCCCGCGCGATGATCGAGACCGTGGAACATCAATCCACCACCGATTGGGTCGCCGCCCGCGATGTGGCGGTGGTGACGCTGCTTTATGGCTGCGGGCTGCGGATTTCGGAGGCGCTGGGTCTGACAGGAGCAGACGCGCCGCTGCCTGCGGTGCTGCGGATCACCGGCAAGGGCGGCAAGGAGCGGATCGTGCCGGTATTGCCCGTGGCGCGGGATGCGGTGGATCGCTATCTGCGACTTTGCCCGCATCCGCAGGAGCGCGCGGGACCGCTGTTTCGCGGGGTACGCGGCGGCGCGCTGAACGCACGTATCATCCGCAGCGCCATGGCACAGGCCCGCGCGCAGCTGGGTCTGCCTGCCAGCGCCACGCCACATGCGCTGCGTCACAGCTTTGCCACCCATCTGCTTGAGGCCGGCGGCGATCTGCGTGCGATTCAGGAACTGCTGGGCCATGCCTCGCTGTCGACAACACAGGCCTATACGGCCGTGGATACGGCACATTTGATGGATGTCTACAACCGCGCCCACCCCAAAGCGTAAGACCTGCGCAAAAGGTGCATATGCGTAAGCGGCCTTAACCCCGCGGTAACGGCCATGGGAGAAATTACTGGCGTCAAATCCAGAAGGATCCCCAGTGATGAGTATCGTATCCCAAAGCCATACCTCCGAAAGCGCACCGCTTGGCGCGCCGTATAATCCCGCAAACCGCAGTGCCGCCCATGCCACGACCTCCGATATCGGTGATGTGGATTTCAGCCAGTTCTATGAACAGCTGCTGGCGGATCTGGACAGCGATGGCGACCGCCAGATCTCCGATCAGGAATGGGCCGCCTACCGCGCCGGGAAAGCCGCCCGTGGCGAATATGTCGCCAGCCCCGGACCATCGGAGGCCGGTGCCTACCCGCAGCTGGTGGACAGCCGCAATCTGACCGAGACGCTGTTTCGCAAGGCACTGATGGAAAACCCGGACCACGAGTGACGCCAATTGCGGTGCCGCGACAGCAGGGCGCCAGCCAGCGATGGACGCCGAACCGATCCGTGGCAGCAGGTGGCACCGAGGACACCAAAGGCCTGAATTTCCGCCTATGGATGCAGCGTTTTCCCATTGACCACTTGCGAGATAACGGGAAATTCGCCATCAGGGGCAGATGACACCTCAGTTTCGCGCCCTCTCCGTTCACCTGCTCACCGCCACCGGTGCGGTGTTTGCAATCCTCGCCATGCTGGCTGCGGCTGATGCCAAGTGGAGCCTGATGTTTGTCTGGCTCGTCGTGGCCTTTGCCGTGGATGGTATTGATGGGCCGCTGGCCCGCCACTATGAGGTGAAACGCTATGCGCCGGAGTTTGACGGCGTGCTGCTCGATCTGATCATCGACTATCTCACCTATGTGTTCATTCCGGCCTTTGCCCTGTTCAAATCCGGCCTGATGGCAGGCTGGACCGGCTGGATGGCGCTGATCGTGATCACCTTTGCCAGTGCCTTGTATTTTGCCGACACCCGGATGAAGACCAAGGACAACTCCTTTTCCGGTTTTCCGGGATGCTGGAACATGCTGGTGCTGGTCATCTTTGCGCTAGAGCCGAGCCATTGGACCAGCCTGGTTCTGGTCACCCTCCTGGCGATTGCCATGTTCCTGCCGCTGAAGTTCATTCACCCGGTCCGCACCGAACGCTGGCGCAAGGTGTCGCTGCCGGTGGCGCTGGCCTGGACCTTCTTTGCCGGCTGGGCCGCCTGGGTGGATTTCCACCCGCAGAGCTGGGCACATTGGGGGCTGGTGCTGACTTCGATCTATCTGATCTTTGTCGGTATCGCCCAGCAGATCGTGCCGGAGCGCGAGGCCTGAGCCTCAGCCGCTGACGGGGGCATGCCGCCCTGCGATGTTTGCAAAAAATGGCCGCGGTGGTCAGATCAGCAGGCCGGCCGCGCCTTCGTGGCGCAGCAGGGCCACCTTTGTTTCCACACCGCCTGCACCGGAGAACCCGCCCAGTCCGCCCGCGCCCAGAACCCGGTGGCAGGGGATGATCACCGGGATCGGATTGGCTCCGCAGGCATTGCCCACCGGCTGCGCGGCGGCGCCAAGCTCCCGCGCGATTTCACCATAGGTGCGGGTCTCCCCCAGCGGAATCGCCGACATGGCAGCACAGACCCGGCGCTGAAAATCGCTGCCCGCCACCGCCAGCGGCAGGTCGAATTCCGTCAGTTCATGGGCAAAATAGGCGCGCAGCTGGGCAAGCGCCCGCTCCGTCAGCGCCGAAGCCGACGCTCCGGCGGGCGCCGTTGACCAGTCCAGCCGGACAATGGCCCCGTCCCGCTCGGTCACACAAAGCCAGCCGACCGGCGTGTCGAGACCGGCCTGAGCGATATGCTGTGTCGCGGTTGCAGAGAGCTGCCCGGTCACGATGATCCCTTATTGCTGCGGCGGCACGCCTCAACGTCGCTGGCCGCCCGGATCGCAGCACCAGGGGCTGCTGATCCCATCCGCCGACTCTCTGCGCGATGGCCACCGCCGTCAAGGCAATGCCCGATCCGGGGCCGTCAGGATCCTAACCTTTTGGATAGGAACCTATGCCTTCGGCGCTGTCGGCTACCCACAGGAGCGCATGCAATTTCGCCAAATTTTAGTAAAGATGGGTCTCAAGTTGTTAAGAAGGTCAGTCACCATGCAGATCACCGGTCAATCAAATGTCAGCGTGTACCGTATGCTGAGCGGACATATGAATGGGCAGCAGGCCGCGCAGGCGGGCCAGCCCGGTGAGCAGACGGGTGGCCTGGAGAGTGTCGCATCGGTCGCCAAGAAAGCGGCAGCCACATCGACACAGGCAGCTTTGACCGGACCGAGCGAAGGAGCAAGCATGATGGCAGGCACCCAGTATCTGCGTTCAGTGGTTCAACAGAAACTGCAGGATCTGCAGTCGGGCTACCACGCAGGGCCGCTTCCGGTCAGCGAGGTGATCGCCCAGAACCAGTATCGTGCCGCCCAGCGGGTGATCGGCTGAGGCATCCGGGAGGTTCACCCCGGCAGGCCACGCCCCGCCGCGCCGACTGCGGAACAGCAGCACAAAGAGATTTCATAGAAACCCCCGGCGTTTGTTGACAGGGGCCCCTGTCGCGGACGTCCAAAAGAAGCGCGCCGCCCGCCCCATCTAGGAGCGGGCGGCGCGCAGATCCCTGACGGGATCTGTGATCACCACAGGCGAGACGGGCGGACATCAAACCCGCCCGCGCCCACTCTTAGCGCGGCTCAGCCAAGCGCCGCATCACAGCGGCCGCAGACTCCCGCATGGCTGTGGTTGCCCACATCCGGCAGGATTTTCCAGCAGCGCTGGCACTTATCACCATCGGCCTTCTCGAACACCACCGACACGCCGTCCACCTCGGGCATGCGGAAGGCTTCGGCCGGGGCCGGGTCACCGCTGAGCACGATATCGGAGGTGATGCAGACATCGGCGAAATTCACCGATTTCAGCGCCGCCAGAACCTCGGCATCGCGCACATGCACCACCGGCGCGGCCTCCAGTGAGGCGCCGATCACCTTGTCGACGCGCTGCACCTCAAGAGCGGCGGTAACGACGCGGCGGGCCTGACGGACCTTGGCCCATTTCGCAGCCAGCGGCTCATTCAGCCAATCGGCCGGGGTCGTCGGGATATCCTGAAGATGCAGCGAGCTGTCATCGCCGGGGAACCGCTCCAGCCAGACCTCTTCCATGGTGAAGACCAGGATCGGGGCCAGCCATGTGGTCAGCCGGTGGAACAGGATATCCAGCACCGTGCGGGCCGCACGGGCGTTCAGCGTGTCGCCGTCACAGTAGAGCGCGTCCTTGCGGATATCGAAATAGAAGGCCGACAGATCCACGGTGGCAAAGTTGAACACCGCCGAGAACACACCCTGGAAATCAAAGGCCTGATAGCCGGTGCGGACCTTGTGATCCAGCTCCGCCAGACGGTGCAGAACCCATTGTTCCAGCTCGGGCATATCGGTCGGATCCACGCGCTGATCTTCGGAGAAATCCGCAAGGCTGCCGAGCATGTAGCGCATGGTATTGCGCAGGCGGCGATAGCTGTCGGCGACACCTTTGAGGATTTCCGCCCCGATCCGCTGGTCGGCGGTGTAGTCGGTCTGTGCCACCCAGAGACGCAGGATATCGGCGCCATACTGCTGGACGATTTTCTCGGGCACAATGGTGTTGCCGAGCGATTTGGACATCTTGTTGCCCTTCTCGTCCAGCGTGAATCCATGGGTGACCACGTTGCGATAGGGCGCGCGGCCCTTGGTACCGCAGGCCTGCAAGAGGGAAGAGTGGAACCAGCCGCGATGCTGGTCGGTGCCTTCCATATAGACGTCGGCGATACCGTCCTCGGTGCCGTCCTCGCGGTCACGCAGCACAAAGGCGTGGGTGGAGCCACTGTCGAACCAGACGTCGAGCACGTCAAAGACCTGATCGTAATCGTCGGGGTTCGCGATGCCGTCGAGCATCTTCTCCTTGAAGCCATCCGTGTACCAGACATCGGCGCCATGTTCCTCAAACGCGGCCACGATGCGGGTGTTCAGCTGTTCATTGCGCAGGAGGAAATCGGGATCTGTCGGCAGCACGTCCTTCTTCACGAAGCAGGTGAGCGGCACGCCCCAGGCGCGCTGGCGCGACAGCACCCAGTCCGGGCGGCTTTCGATCATCGAATAGAGGCGGTTCCGGCCGGTCTGCGGGGTCCAGTGCACCAGCTGGTCGATGGAATTCAGCGCGCGGGTGCGGATGGTATCGCCCATCTCGCCCATGCCGTCGTCCAGCTCGCGGTCCACGGAGGCAAACCACTGCGGGGTGTTGCGGAACACGATCGGTGCCTTGGAGCGCCAGGAATGCGGGTAGCTGTGGGTGATGCGGCCACGGGCGATGATGCCGCCGGCCTCGACCAGCTTGGCGATCACGGCGGTGTTGGCCTTGCCTTCCTTGCCCTTCTTGTCAAAGATCTGAAGCCCGGCAAAGAACGGCACATGCGACAGGAATTCAGATTCCTCGCCCACGTTGTGGGTCATCCGGTCGATCCAGTTGCGCGCGACGAAACACTCATAGTCATCCGCACCATGGCTGGGCGCGGTGTGGACAAAGCCGGTGCCTGCATCATCGGTGACATGGTCGCCGTCGATCATCGGCACGTCATAATCCCAGAAGCCGTTCGCGCCCTCGATACCATTGAAGGGGTGTTTACAGATCAGCCCTGCAAATTCGGAGGCCTCAACATCGCGGACCTTGGTGAATTCGGTGACGCGGGATTTGCCAAGCGCATCCTCGGCCAGCGCGTTTGCAAAGAGATAGAGATCACCGGGGTTGGTCCAGCTTTCCTCTTCGGTGGCGTCCACACGATAGAGGCCGTAAGCGACCTTCGGATTGAAGGCGACGGCCTTGTTCGACGGGATCGTCCAGGGGGTGGTGGTCCAGATCACCACGCGGGCATCGGCCAGATCGCCGGTCGCATTGGCAAAGCCGAAGGGCACCCAGATGGTGTGCGATTTATGGTCGTGATACTCGATCTCGGCCTCGGCCAGCGCGGTTTTCTCAACCGGCGACCACATCACGGGTTTGGAGCCCTGATAGAGCGTGCCGTTCATCAGGAACTTCATGAATTCATCCGCGATCACCGCTTCGGCGTGGAAATCCATTGTGATATAAGGATCAGCCCAGTTGCCGGTGATGCCAAGGCGTTTGAATTCCTCGCGCTGGATATCAATCCAGCCTTCGGCGAACTTGCGGCACTCCTGACGGAAATCGACGACGTTCACCTCGTCCTTGTTCTTGCCCTTCTTGCGGTACTGCTCTTCGATCTTCCATTCGATCGGCAGGCCGTGGCAATCCCAGCCCGGCACGTAGCGCGCGTCAAAGCCCATCATCTGGTGCGAGCGGACGATCATGTCCTTGATCGTCTTGTTCAGCGCGTGGCCGATATGCAGGTGACCGTTGGCGTAAGGGGGGCCGTCATGCAGGGTGAAGGGCTTGCGCTCGGCATCGGTGCCCTTGGCGGCGGCGGCCTTTTCGCGAAGTTTGTCATAGACGCCAATCTGCGCCCAACGCTCCAGCCAGCCCGGCTCACGCTTGGGCAGGCCCGCGCGCATCGGGAAATCGGTTTTGGGCAGATTGAGGGTGTCTTTGTACTCAGGCGTCTGAGGCGTGTCGGCACACATGTGCAGCGTCCTTTGGATGATCTGGTCGTATTTTGGGATATTCGGTTCGGTGCGATGGCTCAAGCACCTTTGCCCGGCGGCTCACGTGGTCAGAGCGCCGGGGATATAATTCGAATAATGATGGCCGCAACATGGGACATGAGGGCCTTATAGGCAGGAGCGGCAGGCGGGTAAAGCGGCAGTTGTGCCGCACTGCGATGAGGGCTGTGCCCGTTCCGCACGGGGTGGGACGGGCGCTGCCCGGCCTGCGGCCAGGCAATAAGTAAGAACTAACGTACCAGCCAGATACCCAGATCCGGACGCGCCAGCATCAGCCAGAGGATCATCAGCACCGCAGCAAAGGCGGGAATGCCGCAAGCAAACCAGATAGCGAACAGCCGGTGATAGCGCGCTGGCAGCGCCTCTCCCGCCGCGGCTGCCGCCCGCGCCAGATTGCGCAGCCGCAGCTGGATCCAGACCACCGGCAGCCAGAACAGCCCGGTCAGCAAATAAAGCCCCAGCGAAAGCGCCAGCCAGCCGGCGCTCAGCGGCCAGCCCAACCGCCAGGCCAGCAGCCCGCCGGTGATTGGCTGCGCAATCACGGCTGTGGCGGTGAACAGCAGGTCAGCCAGCACCACCACGCTGGCGGTGTGGGCAATCAGTGCGGCATCCCGTGTCCGGTGTGCCATCAGCATGAAAAAGGCGATGCCCGCGCCGGTGCCCAGCAGCACGCAGGCGCCGATCACATGCAGCCAGCGCAAGGCAAGGTCCAGGTCCATCTCAGCGCTCCTGCAGCAGCTGATGGGTGATCAGCGCCAGCAGCAGCCCCGGCAGCACCTTGACCAGCGGCCCCAGCGGATCCGCCCACATCTGCGGGGTGACCACCGTGGCTGCAGTCAGGTAGATCAGCGAAACCGCTGCCATACCCAGGCAGGCCCGCGCCGCCCAGGGCCGCCACAGGATGGCCAGCCCCAGGGCGATGTCGGCAAGCGACCAGAAGGCGACGCTGGCTTTCGCCGGCGGGCTGCCCCAGCCTGCATCCGCCAGCACCTTGGCGGCAGCCTCCAGCTGCCAAAGGCCGACCACGCCCGAGGCCAGCCAGAACAGGCTCAGCACCGCGACGGCGGCCGGCATCAGCAGCGCCATCCGCGCGTCCAGCCGCTGGGCGCGTCCCGAAGGCAGCGGCTGATAGATGGCCTTGAGCGAGGCAATCCCCTGCCCCATGGCGGCCCGGTACGGTGCGGGATCGCCGCGCACACCGCTCCGGATTTCGGCCATTGCGGTGGATCGCAGCGGGGAACGCCAGCCCAGCCGCCCCAATGCGTCAGCACATCCCGCCACCGGCGGCAGCAGCCAGTCCGGCAAACGCAGCAGCCAGCCCGCCGGGGCAAACCCCAGCCACGCCCGGGTCTCTGCCAGCACCTCCGCCAGGGTTTGCGGCTGATCCTCCACCAGATCAAAGGTGCCTTGCGGCAGCTCCCCCCGCAGCGCGGCAACCACCGCCGCGGCCAGATCGGCCATGCCGATGCATTGCACCGGCGCGTCTGCCAGCGCCACGGGCTGCACCAAGGGCACCGCCGCCAGCATCCGCAGCAGACCCGTGCCGCCATAGGCATTTTGCCCGATCACCAGCCCCGGCTTCAGGATCCTCAGCGGCACACCAGCGGCCTGCAAGGCGGCATCCCCGCGCCCCTTGCTGCGCATGAACTCTGTCCCGGCATCCGGACCTGCACCGGCCGCTGAAATCTGCACCACGGCGATGTTCCGCTCTGCACAAGCCACCCCCAGGGCAGCAATGGCCGTGTGATGCACGGCCTCCAGCTCGCCCGGCGCCATATCTTGCAGAATGCCAGCGCAGTTGACCACAGCGTCCGCGCCCTGCAGCAGCGGCACCCACTCTTCGGGCTGCAAAAGCTGCAGCAAGTCGCCCTGCACAAACGGCACACCCGGCAGCACCCGGGCAGCCTGCACGGCGCTGCGGCCCAGGCCGGTCACATGCATTCCAGCGGCCCGCAGGGCGCGTACCACCTCAGCCCCGACAAACCCGCAGGCGCCCAGAACCAGCACGCGCTTTGCGCTCTCCGCCATCAATGAATACCTTTTTGCCAAATCTCCCGCTCACCATAACGGCAGCAGCCGCAGGCGCCAGCAGAGGCTTGAACAAGCGCTGCGTCAGATACGCCCCCCTTTCGTTGGTCTCTGCTTCAGCATATCTAGCGGCAGATGGCAGGCCGGAGCAGACAATGACCGAAACCACAACACAGAACCCACTGGCGCGGTTCGAGATCACCGCAGAGGAGATTTCCCGCGTGGTCGCAGTGTTTTACATGCAGGTGCGTGCGGACGACGTGCTGGGGCCGGTGTTTGCCGCCCATGTCTCCGACTGGCCGGAACATGAAGAGAAGATCGCGGGCTTCTGGCGCAATGCGATCCTGCGGGAGAAATGCTATAGCGGCAATCCGATGCGGGTGCATGTCAGCAGGCCGGATGTGAAGGCGGAGCATTTCCCGCTCTGGCTGGGGCTGTTTCACGAGGTGTTGCAGGCGGAGCTGCCGGAACGGACGGCGCTGCAATGGGGCGCGCTGGCTGATCGGATTGGCGAGGGGTTTCGCACCGGGATCGTCGCCATGCGCCAGCCCAAGGATGCGCCACCGAAGCTGTTCTGATCCCGGAGGACGGCGGCTCTCCCGCCTCTGCGGCGGCGCTCTGGCGGGGCCAGAGCCACCTGGCAGCCTTGGGCGTGGCTTATGCTGCGCATGAGCCTCAGGCCTGCCTATTGATCCTTGGAAAACAGGCCGGTCAGGGCGCGCTGGATGACCTTGCGGGTGCTTGGCTTCTGCGCCTTTGAGAAGGCCATCGGGCGGCAGACCTCCATCGCGGCGATGCCAACGCGGGCGGAGAGTGCGCCGTTCACCAGCCCTTCGCCAAAGCGGCGCGAGAGTTTCGACAACAACGATCCGCCCAGCACCGGCTCCAGCAGGTCATCGCCAACGGCCACGGCGCCGGTGGCGACCAGGTGGGATAGCACGGCGCGGGTGAGCCGCCAGGAGCCGAGAAAACCGGACCGGCCGCCGTAGACATCGGCAATGCGGCGGATCATCCGCAATGAGGTCACAAGCGCGGTCACCACATCGGCCAGCGCCAGCGGCACCAGTGCGGTGACCGTCGCGACCTGACGTGCGCCACCTTCGACTACGCGCAGGGCGCGGGCATCCAGCGGCGCCAGCAGCTCCGCCTCGGCCAGTTGCAGCAGCGCGTCGGCATCCATGATATCGGCCTTGCGCTCGCTAAGCCGGGCCAGCCCCCAGGCGAGATCCTTGCGGCCGCGATAAAACCGTTCCAGCCCGGAGACATAGCTGCGCGCAGCCTTGAGATCGGCGGTGGCATCGGCGGTCCGGGCATCCGCCGCCAGCAGGGGCTGCGCAGCGCGCAGGCTTTCGACCCGGCGCAGGCGCGACAGCGCGGCCAGTTCGCGCAGACCCATCAGTAGCGCCAGCAGCAGGGCGATGGCAAAGCCTGCGCTGATGGCCCAGCCCAGAAGCGGCAGGCGGTCGATCAGCCCGGTGGTGAAATCCCAGGCCGCGACGGAAATGACGGCACCGATGAGGGCCATCAGACAGGCCCAGAACCAGCGCGCCAGCCGGGAGGGGCGACGGCTGGCCAGCTCCGCCGCCTGTGCCAGCGCGGGCTGTGGCAGGTTGCTGCTGGCGCCATCCAGATCAGGCACCGGTGGTGCGGCGGTCACATCCGGTGCGGCATCTGCCGTGGCGCTGTCGGAGAGGTCAAAAAGAACGGCGTCCTTGCGGGTCATGCTCTGTCCTTTGATGTGGCGGACGGTGATGTGGCGGACGGCCGGGCCTGCGCCGCCGGTCGGGGACCAGCGGCGGGCTGCGGCGTCGGCCAGAGATACTGGATATCCGGCAAGCGCTCATCATTGGTGGCCCCATCGCTGCGCGACTGCTCCCCGAAGCCTTCGCGCCGGTAGAACCGCTGCGCCCCCTCATTGGCCTGATGGGTCCAGAGTTCCAGCGGCGACTGCACCGATTTGGCATAGTCCAGCAGCAGGCGTCCCAGCCCCTGCCCGCGTGCACGCTGCCGGATGTAGAGCGCACAGATCGTGGCGCCGTCCCGCGCCAGAAAGCCTTCGATCCGGCCGCCGATCTGCACCACGGTGACCCAGCCGCGATCAATCATGATCCCGCAGAAGCCAATCGCCTCGGCACCGGTATGGCGTTTGGGCATCCATGGCGTGTCGACTTCGAACCCGTGCAGGATTTCGGCAATCTTGCCTGCGTCAGTGCTGCGGGCCGGGCGCAGCGCGGGCGGTGGATCAGACTGTGCGACACAGGTCAAAGGCGGTCTCCGATCAGGAATTCTGCCGCCCGGTCGAGGCGGATGTGAGGTGGGCCGTCGCCCGGACGCAGGGTGAGCGGAGCCGGGGCGAAGGCCATGGCCTGATAATCGCCGTCGAGCCAGGTCTCTGCGCCCTGCCGGGCCGGGGTCAGCAGATGCGAGGGATCCTGCGGCAATGCGCCGGGATAAAAGGCCGCAGGCTTGCCGCTGTCCAGAAGCGTGCCACGCACGCAGGGCAGCTCGATCCCGTTGTGATGGCGCAGTTCCTCCGTCGTGGCGCGCAGGGCGGCAAGCGACAGCGCCGCCGTCTCGGCCCCGGCGAAGCGGGCCCGGTCGCGGGCATCGCGGGTCAGCGCCTCGATGATGGCGGTCAGCTGCGGATGCTGCTGGTGATGCAGGTGATCGGCCTTGGTCGCCGCGAACAGGATCTTTTCCACCCGCTTGCCGCGCAGGATCTGGCGCAGAAACCCGTTGCGACCGGGACGGAAGGCGGCAAGGATATCGGTCATCGCGTGGCGCAGATCCTCGACCGCGCGGGGGCCGGAATGGATCGCGCTGAGGGCATCGACCAGCACAACCTGCCGGTCGATGCGGGCGAAATGATCGCGGAAGAAGGGTTTCACGACCTTTGACTTATAGGCCTCAAACCGGCGTTCCATCTCGCGGTGAAGCGACCGGCGCGGGGCGCTATCGCAAAGCGGGACCGGCGCGAAGGTCAGCACCGGCGACCCTGCCAGATCCCCCGGCAACAGGAAGCGCCCCGGTGTGCAGTCATAGTAGCCGGCGGCACGGGCGGCCTGCAGATAGGCGGCAAAGGCCGCGGCCAGATCCTGCGCCAGCGGTTCGTCATGGGGAGCTGTGGCGTCAACCTTCTGCGCCAGATCCAGAAACACCGCCGCCTGCGACCGACTGCGGATGCGGGTCAGCACCTCATCGCACCACTGGGCGTATGTCTTGTCCAGCAGCGCCAGATCCAGGAGCCATTCACCGGGATAATCGACAATGTCCAGATGCAGGGTCCGTGGTCCCTGAAGGCCCGACAGCAGACCGTTTGGCTGCACCTTCAGACTGAGGCGCAGTTCAGAGACGGCCCGCGTGCTGTCGGGCCAGAAGGGGCGCGGCCCGGTCAGGGCGCCAAGGTGGTTTTCGTAGTCAAATCGGGGCACGGTGTCATCGGGCTGGGGTTGCAGAAACGCCGTCTCGACCCGCCCTTCGCGCACCGCCGAGAGCTGCACCATCCGCCCCCGGTTCATCAGGTTGGCCACCAGTGAGGTGATGAACACGGTCTTGCCGGCGCGGGCGAGACCCGTGACGCCAAGGCGGATCGACGGTTCAAACAGGCTCTCCGAAAGGGCGGCGCCCGCCCCTTCGACGCTGCGCAAGACCCCGTCTGCCAGTGATGATAATCCCAAAGGTTTGCCCCGTCTTGCCGACCCTTTGCGGGGTCGGATCCTTGTTCGATTTGATCAAGATAAGGGCTGACCGGGTATGATACCACCCCGGCAGGCCGCCATCCGGGACTTGTGCCGCCGCGATTGCCGCGTTACTTGCCCGCTCATGCCGCGTTTTGCTTTGAAAGTCGAATATCACGGCGCACCCTTTGCCGGGTGGCAGCGCCAGAAGGATCAGCCCTCGGTTCAGGGGGCGATCGAGGATGCGCTTGCGCGGCTCGAACCCGGCCCCCATACCATTGCCGCAGCAGGCCGCACCGATACCGGGGTGCATGGTCTGGGTCAGGTGGCCCATTGCGACATGGAAAAGGACTGGGATCCCTTCCGCCTGTCCGAGGCGCTGAATTACCATCTGAAGCCTGCGCCAGTGGCGATTGTGGATTGCGCCCGTGTGGACGACGATTGGCACGCGCGGTTCTCGGCCATTGAGCGGCAGTATCTGTTCCGCATCCTGATCCGCCGGGCGCCTGCCACCCATGACGCCGGACAGGTCTGGCAGCTGAGCCATGATCTGGATGCAGACGCCATGCAGGAGGCCGCGCACCATCTGATCGGCCAGCATGATTTCACCACGTTTCGCTCCTCGATCTGCCAGGCGGCCAGCCCGCTCAAGACGCTGGACGAGCTGCGCGTCGAGCGGGTTCAGGGCTTTTCGGGGCCGGAGATCCATTTCCATGTGCGGGCGCGGTCGTTCCTGCACAATCAGGTGCGCAGTTTTGTCGGCACGCTGGAGCGGGTCGGCGCCGGAGCCTGGTCGCCTGAGGATGTGAAATCTGCGCTTGAGGCGACGGACAGGGCTGCCTGTGGACCGGTCTGCCCGGGGCATGGGCTCTATCTTGCGCGGGTCGGATATCCTGACGACCCCTTCTCCGCAACCTGACAAACTGCTGTAAAAGTATCAGAAATCACCTTTCACGGCAGCGGCGGTCCGCTGTTGCGGAGGGCGGCGTATTTTTTTTTCAGTTTTTTGGCGCCCTACGGGAACCAACCGTTCGGTTACGCGTTTCGTCACAGATCATATGCTTAATCGGTGGGTGATGACGTGGAAAAAGAGATGGAACTTCTTGGTACTTTGCTGCGGCATTCCACGTTGCCGCTGTCGCTGATCAATCCCGAAGCCGAGGAGCTGGAGCTGGTTTTTGTCAACCGGGCCTTTGAACAGGCAACGGGTTACCGGGCGCAGGATGTGATCGACCGGCCGTGCCCGCTGTTCCAGGGCCCTGCGGTTCAGGAAAGTTCGGTGAGCCTGCTGAAACACGCCCGCGATATGTGCAGACGCGGGTCGCAAACGCTGTGGAACTACAATGCCGAGGGCGAGCCCTTTGAATGTCTGACCTATATCGACCCGATCACCGTTTCACCGGGCAATGTGGTCCTGCTGGGCTGTCACTTTCCGCTGTCGCCGCAGCTGTCATCATCACCGCCGCCGACGGCCAACCGCGAGGATGCTGGCGCGCCGCAAGCTGAGGCAGAGAGAGCCGCCGATGGTGGATCGAACCGGGCCGAGGAAGTGATTGGCCTTCAGGATCAGAAAGATGAGCTGCTGGACTATGCCCGCAAGGCGCTGATGCGCTGTCTGGAGATGCGCCGCAACACGCTCTACAGCCGGATTGATCTCTACTTCAATCGCCGTCGCGGCAATCTTCTGGGAGCGGAACCGCAGGATGTCGATGCCGCCGCCATGGCCCGCGATCCGTTGCTGGGACCGCGGGCGAGCCAGGCCTGACGACCCGGCCCGCATTCAGTGATCAGGCCGTCGGCTGACGGCCAGAGCGACGTTTTCAGCCGCGACCGCGATAGGGCGGCACGCCCTGATCCGGGATCCAGACGCCCTCCGGCAGCGGTCCGGTCTGCCAGAAGACATCAATCGGAATGCCGCCACGCGGGTACCAATAGCCGCCGATCCGCAGCCACTGCGGCTCAAGGTAATCGGCCAGCCGACGCGCAATGGACACGGTGCAATCTTCGTGGAAGGCGCCGTGGTTGCGGAAGGAGCCCAGAAACAGCTTGAGCGATTTGCTCTCGACCAGCCATTTGCCCGGCACGTAGTCGATGACCAGATGGGCAAAATCGGGCTGGCCGGTCATCGGGCAGAGTGATGTGAACTCCGGCGCGGTGAAGCGCACGTTGTAGGCGACGTCGGCCTGCGGGTTCTGCACCCGCTCCAGCTCTGCTTCGTCGGGGTTGCTGGGCATTACGGTCGCGCCGCCCAGCTGTTTCAGATCCTTGTAGATATCGTCACTCATCTTCTTTTCTCCTCAGGTCTCTCGGCCTAGACACCGCGCTTGTTGCCCCAGACCAGCACATGGAGCTGTGGCAGCACACGGGGGGTAAACCAGCGGTCTCCGGTTACCTTTTCAATCAGCCATTGCAGACGTTCTGTGGCGGCGGTCAGGTCCACCGGTTTATCCGGGTCCACCTCCGGGTTGCCGGGTTGCAGGTAGAGCGGCAGGTCCGGCAGGCGTTTTGCAACGGCCCGCGCCCAGTCATAATCCCGGTCGTCGAAGATCACGATCTTCACCACGGTTTGCCCGCACCCCTTTGCAGCCTGAAGGCAGTGGTCAAATTTCTGCCAATCCACCTTATGGCCGCTGGAGGGCGGTTTCGGGCTGAGCACCAGCGTGTCCAGCTGGGCAAACCAGGGCTGGTTGATCGAGCCCTGCGTCTCGCAGGCAAAGCGATAGCCCTCGGCCTTTCCCCGTGCGATCAGCTCGGCAAAGTCCTGAATGGCCGGGTTGCCACCCGAGAGCGAGACGGTCAGCGGCTGGCCGCCACTGAGCTGCGTGACCTCTGCCCAGACATCGCTGGTGGTCATCGGGATCCAGGTCTCGCGGTATTTGCTGTCAACCGCGTGGAGACTGTCGCACCAGCTGCATCGGTAATCGCAGCCGCCAGCGCGGACAAAGACGGTCGGCTCCCCGATCAGGGCGCCTTCTCCCTGGATCGTGGGTCCGAAGATTTCGGCAATGCGCAGGCTCATGGTCGGTACTCGGCCCATGTTTTCGGGGTCTCCGATACCCGCACCGCAGCGGTTTCGGGCCAGCGCGCGACACACCATTCGTAGAAATGACGGGCCATGTTCTCAGCGGTCGAGGGGCCGTCCATCACATCGTTCAGATGGCGATGATCAAAGCTGCCGTCGATGTAATTCTTCAGCGGTGCCAGCTCGTGATAATCGCGGACAAAACCGTCGCTGTTCAGCTTGGCGCCGGCCAGTTCGACCACGACGATGTAATTATGCCCATGCAGCCGCGCGCATTGGTGATCGGCTGGCAGATGGGTCAGCTGATGTGAAGCGGAGAAGTGGAACTCCTTGGTAATGCGGAACATCAGGCGGCCCCTTCCTTGATGGCTGTGCGCCAGAAATCGGGGTCCGCGTAGACTGTCGGATCCTCAACGCCTGCCAGATCGAAGGCCTCACGGCGTTCAACGCAGGTGCCGCAGCGCCCGCAATGATGTTCGCCACCCTTGTAGCAGGACCAGGTCTCGGCAAAGGGCGTGTTCACCGCCGCACCTGCGGTGACGATGTCGCCTTTGGAGCGATGCACGAACGGTGTCACCAGCGCCACATCTGCATAGCCGTCCAGCGCCATGCGCTGCATCGCGTCAAAAGCATCGGTGAAGGCCGGGCGGCAGTCCGGGTAAATGAAGTGATCGCCGCCATGCACCGCCGTTGCCACAGCCGTGTCGCCCTTGGCGGCGGCAATCCCGTAGGCAATGGTTAGCATGATGGCATTGCGGTTGGGCACCACCGTAACCTTCATGGTATCTTCGGCGTAGTGTCCGTCCGGCACATCAATATCGTCTGTCAGGGCAGAGCCGCTGAGTGCCGCGCCGATCGAACGCATATCAATGATCTCGTGGGGAACCCCGAGCCGCTCTGCGCAGGCGGCAGCATAGTCGAGTTCCTTGCGGTGGCGCTGTCCGTAGTCGAACGAGACCAGGCGCGACAGCTGCCCTTTGGCAGCGAGTACATGGGCGAGGGATACCGAATCCAATCCGCCCGAGCAGATGACAAGTGTTTTCAAGTTTTCAGTCCTTGTTTTGATATCCGGGTAGGCTGCGACCGGAAAGGCGTGCGTATAGCGACTGCCGTTAACTACGGCAAGATATCCACAGTATTTTTCCGCGACGTCAGATCAGCCGATGATCTGACCAGTTCACGCGGTGAAATCTCATTCTTTCAACGCATTGGGCTTAACATGAGAAAGGCGCCCTCCACCGGGAGCGCGCCTGACTATTTCTGGAGGCCTATTTTTTTGGTCGGAGCCTCGCCGCTCAGCCCGGATTGGGGGGGCAAGCGTTAACCCAGATTCTCCTGACTGTAGGCTTTCAGCTCGGCGCGGGCGACCTGCCTGCGGTGCACCGCATCCGGCCCATCGGCAAGGCGCAGGGTGCGCACATGGGTCCAGGCCTGCGCCAGCGGCGTGTCCTGGCTGATGCCCTGCCCTCCGTGCATCTGCACCGCCTCGTCGATCACCTTCAACGCGACACGGGGGGCAACCACCTTGATCTGGCTGATCCAGGGTGCTGCGGCGCGTGCATCGCCCTGATCCATGTACCATGCCGCCTTGAGACAGAGGAGCCGGGCCATTTCGATCTCCATCCGGCATTCGGCGATGATATCGTAGTTGGCGCCAAGCTGGGCCAGCGGCTTGCCAAAGGCCTCGCGGCGCAGCGAGCGGCGGCAGAGCTGTTCCAGCGCGCTTTCGGCCTGGCCGATGGCGCGCATACAATGGTGAATGCGCCCCGGCCCAAGACGGCCCTGCGCGATTTCAAATCCGCGCCCCTCGCCCAGCAGCATGTTTTCAGCAGGCACACGCACGTCTGAGAAGCGGATGTGCATATGGCCGTGGGGGGCGTCATCGTGACCGTAGACCTCCATCGGGCGCAGCACCTCGATCCCCGGTGCATCCGCAGGCACCACGATCATCGACTGGCGCTTGTGTTTGGGCAGCTCGTCGCCGCCGGTGCGCACCATGACGATATAGACCTTGCAGCGCGGATCCCCTGCGCCTGAGGCCCACCATTTTTCGCCGTTCAGCACATAGTCATCGCCGTCGCGCAGGCAGGACATGGCAATATTGGTGGCGTCCGAGCTGGCGACATCCGGCTCTGTCATCAGATAGGCCGAGCGGATCTCGCCCTGAAGGAGCGGCGCCAGCCATTGCTGTTTCATCGCCTCGGTGCCGTAGCGCTCAAACACTTCCATATTGCCGGTGTCGGGCGCGGAGCAGTTGAAGACCTCTGCCCCCAGCGGGGTTTTTCCCATTTCCTCAGCAAAGTAAGCATATTCGACGGTCGAGAGGCCAAAGCCCTTGTCACTGTCGGTGAGCCAGAAATTCCACAGGCCGTCGGCCTTGGCCTTGGCTTTCAGGCCTTCGAGGATTTCGGCCTGCCGATCGGTGTATTGCCAGCGATCCCCCTTGCCGATCTCGGCATGATACTCGGCCTCCATCGGCATGATCTCGTCGCGGATCATCGCCGCCACCCGATCCAGAAGCGCGCGGTTTTCGCTGCGCATACCCAAGTTCATGTCCATCCCGGCGCCTCTTTGTGTTGTTTCCCTTGGCGGCAGCATGGCGCGGGGGTTGTGCCGCTGTCCAGCCGCGTGACGGGACGTCACAGATGGATAGGCATCGCAGGACAGAAAAACGGGCCCCGAAGGGCCCGTTTCGCAAGTGGTTACTCTGCCGCCTCGGCGTAGTCTTCCATCGGTGGGCAGGTGCAGACCAGATGGCGGTCACCGTAAGCATTGTCGACGCGGTTGACCGGCGGCCAGTATTTGTCGACCCGGAACGCGCCCGGAGGGAAGCAGCCCTGTTCGCGGGAATAGGGGCGATCCCAGTCCTTAACGAGATCTTCCATCGTGTGAGGCGCGTTTTTCAATGCGTTATTCTCCGCATCCATTTCGCCTGCCTCAACTGCGCGGATTTCCTCGCGGATCGACAGCATGGCCTCGCAGAAACGGTCCAGCTCGGCCTTGGTCTCGGACTCGGTGGGTTCCACCATCAGGGTGCCCGCGACGGGCCAGGACATTGTTGGTGCGTGGAAACCGCTGTCGATCAGTCGCTTGGCCACATCGTCCACGGTCACGTTCGCGCTGGCCTCAAACGGGCGGGTGTCCAGAATACACTCATGCGCAACGCGGCCTGTCGGCCCCTTGTAGAGTACGTCATAGGCGCCTTCGAGACGTTTGGCGATGTAGTTGGCGTTGAGGATCGCCACCTTTGTCGCCTGCGTCAGGCCCGCACCACCCATCATCAGGCAATAGGCCCAGCTGATGGTCAGGATCGAGGCAGAGCCGAAGGGAGCCGCAGAAACCGGACCCTCCTGACCGCCGGTTTCCGGGTGGCCGGGCAGATGCGGTTGCAGATGCGCCTTCACGCCAATCGGTCCCATGCCGGGGCCACCACCACCGTGGGGAATGGCAAAGGTCTTGTGCAGGTTCAGGTGGCTCACGTCGCCGCCCAGATCGCCGGGACGGGACAGGCCCACCATGGCGTTCATATTGGCACCGTCGATATAAACCTGACCGCCGTGATCATGGGTAATTTTGCAGACCTCATGCACGGTTTCTTCGAACACGCCATGAGTCGAGGGATAGGTGATCATGCAGCCTGCAAGGTTTTCGGCGTGTTTCTCTGCCTTTTCGCGGAAATCCTCGAGGTCGATATCGCCATTTCCTGCGGATTTCACCACAACAACCTTCCACCCCACCATCTGGGCAGAGGCCGGGTTTGTGCCATGGGCCGACATCGGGATCAGACAGATGTTGCGGTGGCCCTGACCGTTGGCACGGTGATAGGCCGCAATGGACAGAAGGCCCGCGTATTCCCCCTGCGCGCCCGAGTTAGGCTGCATGGAGATCGCATCATAGCCGGTGATCTGGCACAGTTTCTCGGACAGATCGCGAACCATCTCGGCATAGCCCTGCATCTGATCGGCAGGGGCAAAGGGGTGGATATTGGCGAACTCCGGCCAGCTGAGCGGCATCATCTCGGCGGCGGCATTGAGCTTCATCGTGCAGGAGCCAAGCGGGATCATCGCCCGGTCCAGCGCCAGATCACGATCCGCGAGGCGGCGCATGTAGCGCATCATCTCGGTTTCGGCCCGGTTCATGTGGAAGATCGGATGCGTCAGATAGTCGGACGTGCGGTGCATGTTTTCCGGCACGCGGTATTCATGGGTGAAGTCTTCGTCCTTGCGTCGGATGCCAAAGGCGCGCCAGACCGCTTCGATGGTCTCTGAACGGGTGACCTCATCCAATGTGATACCAACGCGGGTTTCGCCAACGCGGCGCAGGTTCAGCCCCTCGTCCACCGCCGATTTCAGCACCGCCGATTGCAGCGGCCCCACATCAACGGTGATCGTGTCGAAGAAGGATCGGGGATCAACGCTGAACCCTGCCCCTTCCAGCCCACGGGCCAGACGCACGGTCTTGCGATGGATGCGCTGCGCGATGGCTTTCAGCCCCTTGGGGCCGTGGAAGACCGCGTACATCGACGCCATCACCGCCAGCAGAGCCTGTGCAGTACAGACGTTGGAGGTCGCCTTTTCGCGGCGGATGTGCTGTTCACGGGTCTGTAGCGACAGGCGATAGGCGCGGTTGCCATGCGCATCGACCGAGACGCCGACAATCCGGCCGGGGATCGAGCGTTTGTAAGCATCCTTGGTCGCCATATAGGCCGCATGTGGGCCGCCTGCCCCCACCGGCACGCCAAAGCGCTGGGTCGAGCCGACAGCGATATCGGCACCCATGGCGCCCGGCTCTTTCAGCAGGGTCAGGGACAGCGGGTCGGCTGCAACGATGCCGATGGCCTTATGCGCGTGCAGCTGCGCGATGTGGTCGGTGAAATCGCGCACATGACCGTAGGTGCCGGGGTATTGGAAGATAGCGCCAAAGACCTTATCCGCCTCCAGCTTGTCAGGGTTGCCGACGATGACCTCGATCCCCAGCGGCTCGGCGCGGGTCTGGATCACGGCAATGTTCTGCGGGTGACAATCGCGGTCGACAAAAAACGCCTTGGCCTTCGATTTGGCGACCCGCTGCGCGACGGTCATTGCCTCAGCGCAGGCTGTGGCCTCGTCCAGAAGCGAGGCATTGGCGATTTCCAGACCGGTCAGATCCGAGATCATGGTCTGGAAGTTCAACAGCGCCTCAAGACGGCCCTGGGAGATTTCGGGCTGATAGGGCGTGTAGGCGGTGTACCAGGCCGGGTTTTCCAGGATGTTGCGCTGAATGGCGGGTGGGGTCACGGTGCCGTGGTAGCCCTGCCCGATCAGCGAGGTTTTCAGAACGTTCTTGCCTGCGACCTCACGCATGTGATGCAGCAGCTCGCGTTCCGACAGAGGACGGCCAAACTCCAGCGCGGCGGCCTGACGGATGGTGGCAGGCACCGTTTCGTCAATCAGCGCATCCAGGCTCTCGGCGCCAACCACGGCAAGCATGTCGTCCATCTCTTCGGGAGACGGGCCGATATGGCGGCGGTTGGCAAAGTCATACGGCAGATAGTCCGTGGGTTCAAAAGACATGTGTCGCCCTCTTCAGCAACAGGAGGTTAAGGCAGCGGAATACTGCGGGCTGGCCCGGTGGTGCGGATTGGCACCGCGATAGGTGCGGGAACAGCGATCAAAAAACCCCGCCGCGCGGAACGGCGCAGGCGGGGTGCAAGGATCAGCCGATGAAGTCCTTGTAGCCGGCTTCATCCATGTAATCGTCCATCGGGGACAGATCGGACGGCTTGATCTTGAAGAACCAGGCGTCGCCCTGAGGGTCTTCGTTGATCTTGCCGGGGTTGTCGATCAGGGCGTCGTTCACCTCGACGATCTCGCCGTCCAGCGGCGCCAGGATATCGGAGGCTGCCTTTACGGATTCGATGACCACGATTTCATCATCCTTGGAGACTTCGGTGCCGACCTCGGGCAGTTCCACAAAGACCACATCGCCCAGCTGCTCTGCCGCGTGGGTTGTGATGCCCACCGTGATCAGATCATCGCTCTCGGCCAGCAGCCATTCGTGTTCTTCGGTGTATTTCATCAGTCTCTTCCTTTGGAGATCGCGCCGATCTCAGCGCTTATGGCAGCGCGCCCTGGTGGACGGCTGCGGTTTGGGTGTCAAAATCTGCGGCATCACGGGCATGGCACGAGCCGCCGGAGCCAAGCACCGCCCGCAGGGAACTGCCCCGGCCAGCCCGACTGGCGCCGGTATCGTTCCTATTTGCCTGGTCTCAGCAGTCATGCCGATCCATCCCATGAGTTCAGGGCCGGTCCGATCAGGAATGATGGCATGGTCCCGGCATCCAATCGTCACGCAGGCAGAACCTGCGCAATGTGATGCCCCCTCTGTCCCTTTGCCTGAGATCGTTATCCCTTCGGCGCCCTGGTGTGATCAGGGTCTCTCCAGAGTACGTCACGTTTACGGTCCCTTTGGCCTGAGAGTTTCCGGGGCGGTTGCTCCTTCGGCACCAGTGTCGGCAGGCAATTCCTGCTGCAATGGTTCTCCCGCATACGCCTGTATACGGTACCAATAACGGATGTCTCGTTCAAGCTGCAATCGCGGTCTCGAACGCATTTGAACCGCCGCAATCAGGCACCGCCGGCCGACCGCGCAACGGCCCTGCCGGAACCGGTCAAACATCAGTAAAGGTTAAAGTATTCAGCCTGCTCCCATTCGCTGACGGTATCGAGGTAGCGGGACCATTCGACCTCTTTCAGATGGGCGAGATAGTCAACCACATCGCCCCCCAAAGCGATGCGAAACAGGTCGGATCCGCTGAAGGCCTGCAACGCCTGTCCAAGCGAGCGCGGCAGCTTTTGCGCGTCGTCGGAATAGGGCGATGCCGTGGGCGGCGGCGCGCGTCGCCCGGAGGCCAGCCCCTCGCTGCCCGCGATGATCTGCGCGGCCAGCGCGAAATAAGGATTGGCACTACTGTCGGGCGCGCGATTCTCGATCCGGCTGGAGAGGTCGCCGGGGCGCATCAGGCCGCGCAGCATGGCGCCGCGATTGTCCTCTCCCCATTGTATCCGGTTGGGCGCCAGCTGGTATGGCAGATACCTCTTGTAGCTATTGACCGTAGGGGCAACCAGCAGCGAGGCCGCCTCGGCATGGGCGAGCAGCCCGGCGATCCAGCCACTGGCCTCTTCCGTCAGCTCGCCCTCAACCTCGGGCATGAACAGATTGCGCCCGGTGCTGGGATCTATCAGCGACTGATGGATGTGCCAGCCATTGGCCATCGCGTGATCCTGCCGCGGCTTGGCCATGAAACTGGCGTGTAATCCCTGAGCGGCACAGACTTCCTTGACCATTGTGCGGAACATCACCATCGCGTCCGCCTGCGTCATCGGATCGGCCGGATCGAAGGTGAACTCGAACTGGCTCGGACCCATCTCGATCTCGACAGTGCGCACCGGCAGGCCAAGCGCCTGCGCATTGCGTCGTAACCTGTCCAAAATCGCCTCGGCCTCGCCGTAGCGGGTTTCGGTGAGATACTGGTAGCCCTGAATGAGGTTCCGGGTCTCGATCGGAGCCCCGGGCATCCCCTGCTGGGCGTGGCCCAGCGCCGGGTCCACACGTTCGAAGATCTGGAATTCGACCTCCAGCCCGACCACGGTCTTCAGCCCCTGTTCCGCCAATGTCTCCACCGCCCGTTCCAGCACATAGGCCGATCCGAAGGGAACGACGTCGCCATCGTGGAACGCGACATGACAGAAGATCCAGGCCGAATGTGGGGACCATGGCAGCACGCGAAAGGTCTCCGGGCGCGGCACCAGCAGCACATCGCTGGCGCCCTGCATCGGCGTCACAACCTCCTCGGGGTTTTCGCTCCACACCGGGAAGGCGGTGCGATGGGCGGTATCCTTCAGCAACAGTGTCGACGGCACCGCGATTCCCTGCTCAAACAGCGACCTCAGGCCGGCGGCGACCAGCGTCTTGCCCCGCAGAATGCCGTGTTGATCGGCAAAGAGGACGCGCACGGTTTCCACGCGAGCGGCTTCGCATTGCGCCAGCACCGCCTCGCCCGCGTGACAGGCCTGCTCTGTCAGCAACCCCTTGCGCGCAAGCGCCCCCTTGATGAGTGACGTCGTCATCTTGTGATCTGACCTTCTTCTGTCCACGCCTTCGATATGTGCCCCGCCGCTCATGACGTTGCGTCGGTCTTCCCCATATCACACCCTTTGCAATGTTTTTGTTATGCAATTGGATAATTTAAGCTTGAACTAAAAAACTAGTTCAGGTCCAGTCTCTTATCAGAGGCGAGGCACATAAAGCTGCGAATTGAACGCAGGGCACAGCGCAGGGCCGAAGACTGAAACTGACAGACAACCCAGGGTGACGGAGGCAGGGGCACCGACAGAACACCGATGATGTCTCAGACCGATGCGGACACGGGCCGTACCTTGTTCGATCTGCGGTCGGTGCTACCGGGATACGATCCATTTGATCCCCTCCCCCGGTGCAAGCAGGCGCGCTGACAAGTATTTTTTGGATGAGAAGATGAGTGAACAAGACCGTAATATTTCCTCAAGCTTTGCCAAGGGGCTGGCTGTTCTGGCGGCGTTTGACGCGGCTACTCCGACGCTGACGCTGGCAGATATCGCACGGCGCACCGGTCAGGATCGTGCCACGGCGCGGCGCGGGGCGCTGACGCTTGTACAGGCCGGGTATCTGCGCCAGCAGGGCCGGGTCCTGTCGCTGACGCCGCAGGTGCTGGCGCTGTCCGGCGGGTTTCTTCAGGCCAATCAGTTTGGCCGCAAGGTGCAGCCGGTGCTGAACCGTCATGCCCGCAGCCTTGGCGCTGAGATTACACTTGCGACGTTGGATCAGGGGCGGGTGTTGCTGCTGGCGCAATCCACGGTCGAACATGCACCGGTCACCTATGGGTTTACCGCCGGCGCTCATATCCCGCTGGTCCATACCAGCCTGGGGCGGATGCTGATGGGCTGCCTGTCGGACGACGCGGCTGCCGAAACGTTAGCGACGGCGGATATCCCCCGCCACACCGAGCAATCCCTGACCGAGGTGGATCAAATCCTCGACCGGGTGCGCACCGCGCGGCAGCGGGGCTATGCGGTGACCGACAGTGAGTTCGAAACCGGGATCATCGGTTACGCCGTGCCGGTCTCGCGCCCCGATCAACGGCCTATCGTGGTTGGCAGTTCGTCCCCGCGGGGGATGAACCCGGCACAGGACACCGAAATCTCGCTGCGCGCGTTGCAGCTCTGCGCGGCGGAGCTGCGCCAGAGCCAGGCGCTGGCAGATCTGTAACGCTGCCCGCATCCGATATTCAAAATTTCGCGAAGGATGTTATCCGCAGCGCCCCTCTTGGACCCCCATCGGCAAGCCCGCATAAATACGGCACCCATCACGAAAGGATCGCCGATGACCGCGCCGCGTTATTTCACCCCCAAGGGAGGCCACCCCGGTCAGGAGCAGCTGCTGACCGACCGCGCCATGTTCACCGATGCCTATGCCGTCATCCCCAAGGGCACAATGCGCGATATCACCACCTCATATCTGCCGGGCTGGCAGGGGATGCGGATGTGGGTCATCGCTCGCCCCCTGAGTGGCTTTGCCGAGACGTTCTCGCAATATATCGTTGAGCTGCAACCGGGTGGCGGCTCCGACAGCCCCGAACATGACAGCGCCGCGCAATCCGTGCTGTTCGTGACGGAGGGCAAGCTGGATCTGACCGTCGATGGCGTCGCGCATCACCTGGAACCGGGCGGCTATGCCTATATCCCGGCCGGGGCGGCCTGGACCCTGCACAACAGCAGCGACAGCACAGCAGGGTTTCACTGGATCCGCAAACGCTGGGAACCGGCGCCCGGCGTCGAGAAACCCGCAGTTCTGGTCACCAACGAGCGCGACATCGCCCCCAGCGTCATGCCCGAAACCGAGGGTCGCTGGGCCACCACCCGTTTTGTCGATCCGGCAGATCTGTCGCATGACATGCATGTCACTATCGTGACCTTTGAACCGGGCGGCGTCATCCCTTTCCCCGAGACCCATGTGATGGAACACGGGCTCTATGTTCTGGAGGGCAAGGCCGTCTACCGCCTTAACCAGGATTGGGTCGAAGTTGAGGCCGGTGATTTCATGTGGCTGCGCGCCTTCTGCCCGCAGGCCTGCTATGCCGGGGGACCGGGACGCTTCCGTTACCTGCTATACAAGGACGTCAACCGGCACATGCCACTAAGCCCGCCGCGCTAACCAAGGCGGCGCATCGCCATTGCCAGAACGCACAGCTGCGCTAAGGTAGGTGACATGTTGCAAGACAGTCTCGCGGGTCGATCTCGCCCCGCGAGGTCAGCCATGGAGCCTGCGCCAATGTCGATCATATCTATCGTGTTCACAGGTCTTGCGCTGGGGCTGATGAGCCTGCTGGCGGTGCTGAGCACCCGTGCGGGTCGCCCGGCAACCATCGCCGCCGCTGCCACCGCCCCGCGCAGGGCCGCTGGCCGCAAGATGGCTGGCATCGCCTTTGCCGTGGTGACGGGACCGTTGCTGCTCACCCTGCCGGGTCCGGCTGATGCTGGCACCGAATCGGAGGCACAGGTGACCGTGGTCAATGTGCTGGGGCGCAGCTGGCATGTGGCCCCGGAGGTGACAGACACAGGTCGCAACACCGGCAGCGCGACGGGACGCTACATGGCGCAGCGCCAGAACGCGGAGCTACAGCCGTTTCGCCCGCCTGCGGTTCTGACAGCGCGGCAGGCCGTGCGCGCCTTTCACGCTGCAACCGGGTGCCGGGCCCGGGTCGAGACGATGGTGCGCTCCATCAATGGGACGTATTTCGCACAGTTGGCCTGCCCCTAGGCGCACTCCGCCGTGGTTCGCGTGGCCCCGCCCCGCGGCACAGACGTCGATTTGAAACACCGCGCGGGAAATTGTGACCGAAACCGGAGCAGGATTGCCGCTCTAGCGGATTGAGCCGCGCGCCGCGCCCTGTCATAGCTTGGCCATGAAACTTGCAATCAACGGATTCGGCCGCATCGGCCGCGCTATTCTGCGCCAGATCCTGACAACGCCGCGCGGTGCCGGGATTGAGCTGGTCTGCATCAACGATATCGCACCCTTGGACATGTGCGCCTATCTGTTTCAATACGATAGCACCTTTGGCCCCTATCCCGACGCGGTTGCGATCGAGGGCAACAACCTGCGGATTGCCGACCGGGTGATCCGGTTCCACCAGACAGCCGACCTCAGCACGCTGGATCTCACAGGCGTCGATGTGGTGCTGGAATGCACCGGCATCGCGCGAACATCGGATGTGGCGGGACGGGGGCTGACGGCCGGGGCGCGCAAGGTGCTGATCTCCGGCCCCTCGCCCGCCGCCGAACGCACGATTGTGCTGGGCGCAAACGAGGCCGATCTGGGCGATGGCGCGATCATCTCCAATGCCTCCTGCACCACCAACGGGCTGGCCCCGCTGGTCAAGCTGCTGGACATGCTGCTGGGCATCGACAGCGCCCATATGACCACGATCCACTGCTACACCAATTCGCAGCCGATGGTGGACGCACCGCGCGGCGATTTTGCCCGCTCCCGTGCCGGGGCGCTGTCGATGGTGCCAACCACGACTTCTGCCACCCATCTGATCGACGAGGTACTGCCGCATCTGGCTGGTCGCATCAGTGGTGCTGCGGTGCGAGTGCCAACCGCCAGCGTGTCTGCGGTGGATCTGGTGGTCAGGACCAGCCACCCGATGGCGGCAGACTTCGCCGATACCACCCTGCGCACTGCGATCGAGGCTTCGCAGGTTCTGGGATGGACCGAGCAGCCGCTGGTCTCATCCGATCTGCGTGCCCGAGCTGAATCGCTGGTCCTTGCCGGACCGGAAACCCGTCGGATCGGCAATCACCAGCTGCGGGTGTTTGGCTGGTATGACAATGAATGGGGATTTTCCGCTCGGATGTTGGATATGGCCGCGCTGATGGCAGGGCAGAGCTGAAAAGAGGCGACTGTCTGCGACCATGAACAAAGGGGCCGCGCATATCTGCTGCGGCCCCTGTTCGTTGCACACTCAAGAGCTGCGGTTACTCGCCCGGCAGGCTGCCGCGCCCCTGTCCTGACAGGCCGCCAGAGACCTCTTCCGTGGCCTCGCTGGCAAGCTCCTGCGGCAGCACCAGATTGAGCACAACTGCAATGAGCGCCGCCGGCAGCAAGCCCGAGGTCATCAGGACCCGCAGCGTATCCGGCAGGTGCTGCACCGCACCCGGTTCCAGCTGCAGCCCCAATCCGATGGAGAGGGAAATGGCAAAGATCACCATATTGCGGCGGTTCCAGTCGACATCCGACAGCATCGAAATACCAGCAGCCACCACCATGCCGAACATGACGATGACACCGCCTCCCAGCACCTCAATCGGAATGGTGCGGATGATCGCGCCAACCTTCGGGACCAGCCCGCAGAGGATCAGGAACAGCGCGCCGATCGTGACCACATGACGGCTCATGACGCCGGTCATGGCGATCAGGCCCACGTTCTGGCTGAAGGAGGTATTGGGCAACCCGCCAAACACGCCCGCCAGCGCCGAGCCGAAACCGTCCGCATAGGTGGCACCGGAAATCTCCTTGTCGGTGGCTTCCCGGCCTGCACCGCCACGGGCGATACCGCTGACATCGCCCACGGTTTCAACCGCCGATACCAGCCCCATCAGGCAAAAACCGACAATCGCGGCAAAGGAAAACTCGATCCCGTATTTGAACGGCATCGGCAGCGCAAAGGCGCTGGCGCGCGACCAGCTGGTGCCAATGGCCTCGACCGTGACCATGCCCATCATCATCGCATAGAGATAGCCGACAATCAGCCCGAGCAGCACCGCCGAGATCGACAGCATCCCGCGGGCAAAGAACTTCAGACCCAGGGTGACGATGATCACCACCAGCGCTGCCGACCAGTTCAGCAGCGAGCCATATTCCGGAGTCCCGATCGCTGGCACGCCTCCGGCGGCATATTGAATGCCGACCTTGACCAGCGCCAGGCCGATCATGGTGACCACCAGCCCGGTGACCAGCGGCGGCAGGGCAAAGCGGATACGCCCGATCACCAGCCCCAATGCGGCATGAAACAGCCCGCCGATCAGCACCCCGCCGAACAGCGCCGCCAGCGCATCAACCCCCTTGCCCGCGACCAGCGGGATCATGATCGGCAAGAAGGCAAAACTGGTGCCCTGCACAATCGGCAGCGCCGCACCAATCGGCCCGATGGTCAGTGTCTGCAGCAGCGTCGCCGCCCCGGCAAACAGCATCGACATCTGGATCAGATAGAGCAGTTCGGGAAAATCGGGGGAATTAGAGCCAAAGCCAAATCCCGCCGCCCCGGCCACGATGATCGCCGGAGTGACATTTGAGACAAACATGGCCAGCACATGCTGGATGCCCAGTGGCACAGCCTTTGCCAGCGGTGGAGTGTAATTGGGATCGCGCAGCTGCGCCGGCGTTCCGATTGAGCCATCGGCCATGGATCTGGTCCTCTCTGTTGTTGCTTATTCTGTTGGTCTTGGTCGGTGTTGTGATGACACTCTCATTTGGCGGAGTGCCTGTTGCGAAAGAAAAAGGCGCAAGACCCGCTGGGTCGCTGCGCCTTTGATTGTCAGATCAGGGTCGGATCACCTGATAGGGGCTTTCAAACCAGTGTTCTTCCAGATTGGCGCCCTCTCCGATCCGATCCACCACGGCAAACAGGCCCGGCGCCGTCAGGGGCGTCAGCACCCCGTGCCAGGTGCCCCGGTGGAAGTTGATCGCCTGTCCGGGTTGCGTTTCAAAGGCAAGCGGCAGTCCCGGCACACCACCGCGATCCGGGGCGACGATCACCAGAAATCCGGTTTCACTCATCGGGATGAAGGCCTGACTGCCGTCCGGGTGGCGCTCGACCATCCGCAGTGGCATCGGCAGTTCACGCGGCTCGGCGTTAAACAGGCTGAGACCCGCACGACCGGCGCTGAACTCCATGGTGGCCCGATCGTGATACCGTCCGCAGAGCCCCTGGTTGATGATCTTGTCCGGCGCTCCGGTGCAGTCGATCAGATCGCCAAAGGGGGCAAAGCCCTCGGCTGTGATCGGCTGGATCTCAAGCATCTTCATCGCGGTCTCCGGCATAGCTGGCAGTCCCTCACGGCAGCACATCCCGCAGGCGGAACTCGGCGATACGTTCGACCTGCCGACAGGCTTCGGCAAATTCGCTGTCGCGATCATTGGCGATACGCCGTTCAAATGCTGCAAGAATCGACGTCTTATCGTGGTCGCGCACCGCAATGATGAAGGGAAAGCCGTGTTTTTCCACATAGGCGCTGTTCAATTGCGTAAACCGTGTGCGTTCCGCATCAGTCAGCGCATCCAGCCCGGCGGAGGCCTGCTCGCTGGTGCTCTCCGCCGTGAGACGTTTGGCGGCGGCCAGCTTGCCTGCCAGATCCGGGTGCGCTGTCAGCACGCCCAACCGCTCCGCCTCGCTGGCAGAGCGGAACATCCGGCACAGCGCATTATGCAGCCCTGCCGCGCGGTCATGGGCTGGTCCCAGTTCCAGATCATGCGCCTGTTCGGCAATCCAGGGGGAGTGTTCAAAGATCCCGCCATAGGCCTCGACAAATCGCGCGCAGCTCATCTGGCTGGGGCGTTCACGGCGCTGATGTGGATGGGTTTTCGCCCAATGATCGGCGATATCAATGCGGCGCGGGCACCAGACCCCGTCGAACCCCCGGATATAGTCGATAAACCGTTTCAGCCCCGCCGCCTTGCCGGGGCGGCCGATCAGGCGGCAATGCAGCCCGATCGACATCATTTTCGGCGCACCTTCTTCACCCTCAGCATAGAGCAGGTCAAAGGCGTCCTTGAGATACTGATAGAACTGTTCGCCAGTGATGTAGCCGGGTGCGGTGGCAAAGCGCATGTCGTTGGCTTCCAGCGTATAGGGGATGATCAGCTGATCGCGTTCGCCGACCTCCAGCCAATAGGGCAGATCATCGTCGTAGGTGTCCGAGATATAGTCAAAACCGCCCTCCTCAGCCACCAGACGCACGGTGTTTTCACTGCACCGGCCAGTGTACCAGCCACGCGGACGCTCTCCGACCACCTCGGTATGCAGGCGGATCGCCTCGGCAATGGCGGCGCGTTCGTCGGCCTCTGCCATATCCTTGTGTTCGACCCATTTCAGCCCGTGCGACGCGATCTCCCACTTGGCAGCCTTCATCGCCGCGACCTGTTCGGGAGAGCGCGCCAATGCGCTGGCGACACCATAGATGGTGACCGGGATATCCGCAGCGGTGAACATGCGATGCAGCCGCCAGAACCCGGCGCGGGCGCCGTAATCGTAGATCGATTCCATGTTCCAGTGCCGCTGTCCTGGCCAGGGCGCCGCCCCGGCGATGTCAGACAGAAACGCCTCCGACCCCGCATCACCATGCAGGATATTGTTCTCCCCGCCCTCTTCATAGTTCAACACGAACTGCACCGCGACCTTGGCATTGCCGGGCCAGGCTGCATCGGGCGGCGTCGCGCCATATCCGATCATGTTGCGAGGGTATCTGTTCATTGCCGGGGGCCTCTTTTCAAACAACTCCAGGTCATTACTATGGCAGAAGATCACGGCTATCTTTCAAATTTTCCCGAATACACTATCAGATTGCACAGGTTTGCAGGCCCCGCCGCCATCAGGCAGAGGTAGCCCCATAGCAGGAGGACTTAAGAATGAGCACAAGGACAGAGCCCGGGTATCTCACCACACATGTGCTGGACACCGCGCGCGGCTGCCCCGCCGCCGGACTGCCGATCCGGCTGTACCGGCTGGATGCAGGCGGGCGCACTGAGATCGCGCAGATGCTGACAAATGCCGATGGGCGGACCGACAGTCCGATCCTGCCGAAGAAGGATTTTGTGACCGGTCTCTACGAGCTGGTGTTCGAGGCCGGGGAATACCTGCGCACCAATGGCCAGGCCTCCGGCGAGATGCTGTTTCTGGACGAAATTCCGATCCGCTTTGGCATCACCGATGAGAGCGCGCATTACCACGTGCCCCTGCTGCTGTCGCCTTTCGGCTATTCCACCTATCGCGGCAGCTGAGCGCCGCCGCGCCCTGGCGCGGCCATGCCCAACGGAGGCGGCGCTCCGACAGGAGCGCCGGGGCGGGCGGGAGCTGCTGCGGGTCGCTCAGGTCTCGGGCGTTCCTGCCTGCGCGGGGTCGGCAGCACGCCCCGGTTGCGCGCCATCGACACGCAGCCCATCGACACGCAGGACTGAGGCCAGCCGCGCGGTCATATATTCCATGAACAATCTGGTCTTCGGATCCTGATGGCGGCGATGGGTATAAAGACAGGCCAGCTGGACGGGCACCGGTGGCGTGGCCTCGGCGACCGGCACCAGACGTCCTGCCGCCAGATGCTCGGCAACCTCGAAGAGGGGTTTCAGGATCACGCCCTCCCCTGCCAGCGCCCAATCGGTCAGCACATCGCCATCATCGCATTCGTAGCGCCCGCTCACCGCAAAACGGCGCGGGCCATCGCCGGTCTGCAACAGCCACTGAAACTCACTGGCGCCGGGGTAGCGCAGGTTCAGACAATTATGCCCATCCCGCAGCAGCGCGTCACCATCTGCGGGCAACCCGCGCCGCGCGACATAGGCGGGCGCGGCGCAGAGCACCCGCTGGCAATCCGCAATCTTGCGAATGCGCAGGTTGCTGTCCTCTGGCTGGCCCAGGAAGAATGCCAGATCCAGCCCCTCGCTGGTCAGATCCACCGCACGGTCCGACAGCCGCAGACGCAGGTTGATCTCCGGGTAGGTGGCCAGGAATTCCGGCGTCTGCGGCGCCAGCAGCCGCCGCCCCAGCCCCAGAGGTGCCGCCACAAACAGGGTGCCGCGCGGGGTATCGGTCAGATGCATCACCCTGGCCTCCGCCAGATCCACCGCATCCAAAACCGCAACCGCCCCGTCATAGAAGGCTCGCCCCTGCTCGGTTGCGGTGAGATTGCGGGTGGTGCGCTGGAACAGCCGCACGCCGAGGTATTCCTCCAGCTGCGAGATCCGCGCCGAGGTGACTGCAGGCGACACCCTGAGGTCGCGCCCTGCGGCCGACATCGAGCCCAGTTCATAGACCCGAACGAAGGTGCGGATATTGTCGAGGTAAGACATGACAGAGGCCTGCGATTGTTCCAGATTTTTTGATACAGTTTGGCAGTATATGGGAATACCGAAGAAACCCCGCTTTGCCTAGTGTGGCAGGGCTGCGCTAGGCCAGATTGCGCCCCGCCCGGCCCGAACCACCGGGCGGCATCGGCGCCCGCAGGACGCGCAGCGACTGACTGTTAACCCAGCCCCGGCCGCAGCAATGCGCATTGGGCGACAAAGGACCGGATCTGAATGTTTGAGCTGTTGATGATGTGGGATTGGCTGGGCTTTGCCATCCGCTGGCTGCATGTGATCACCGCCATCGCCTGGATCGGCTCCTCCTTCTATTTCATCGCGCTGGATCTGGGGCTGCACAAGGCACCGGATCTGCCGGTGGGCGCCCATGGCGAGGAATGGCAGGTCCATGGTGGCGGTTTTTATCACATCCGCAAATATCTGGTCGCCCCCGCCGAGATGCCTGACCATCTGACCTGGTTCAAATGGGAAAGCTATATGACATGGCTTTCGGGTTTTGCGCTGTTGATGGTGGTCTATTGGGTCGGTGGCGAGCTGTATCTCATCGACCAGTCGAAGGCGGATCTGGCGCTGTGGCAGGGGATCCTGATTTCAGCCGCGACGCTCTCGGTGGGCTGGCTGGTCTATGACCGTCTGTGTAAATCCGGTCTGGCTGAGCGCCCGACCCTGCTGATGGTGCTGTTGTTCGTGATGCTGGTGGCCATGGGCTGGGGTCTCAATCAGGTGTTCACCGGTCGCGCCATGATGCTGCATCTCGGTGCCTTTACCGCCACCATCATGACGGCGAATGTGTTTTTCATCATCATGCCCAACCAGCGCATCGTGGTGAAGGATCTACAGGAAGGCCGCGCGCCGGACGCCAAATATGGCAAGATCGCCAAGCTGCGCTCGACCCATAACAACTATCTGACGCTGCCGGTGGTGTTTCTGATGCTGTCGAACCACTACCCGCTGGCTTTTGCCAGCGAATACAACTGGCTGATCGCGGCGCTGGTGTTCCTGATGGGGGTGACCATCCGGCATTATTTCAACACACGCCACGCCCGTGCCGGTGATCCGACCTGGACCTGGCTGGCGACGGCGCTGTTGTTCCTGGGCGTGATCATCCTGTCGTCGCTGGGGCTTGAGCATGAGGGCGACGATGCCCCGGAGGAGGCCGCGCTGAGCGGCACCGCGCTGACCATGGCCCAGACCGAAGGCTTTGCCGAGGTGCATGAAATCGTTCTGGGCCGATGCAGCATGTGCCATGCCCGCGAACCCTTCTGGGACGGGATCCGCACCGCCCCCAAGGGTGTCTTGCTGGAGACCGAAGCGGATGTGGCCCGCCGCGCCGGTGAGATTTACCTGCAGGCGGGTGTGACCCATGCGATGCCACCTGCCAATATCACCTATATGGCGCCCGAGGATCGCGCTGCGATCCGGGCCTGGTTCCGCGCCGCGCAGATGTAGCCGGTCGTCAGCCCGTCAGCTCCGACCGGGGGCGCGCATCAGCGCCGATCTGTCGCCGATCTGTCAGAGGCTCGATCACGAATTGGCGCGGGAACCTATCACGCGACATTGACGTTACACACCGGGTTTGCCCTATGTTAGTTCTGATCCCGGTCCACATGTCTCGGTGGCGTCAGCGCCGATCCGCCCGAGACCGGGGATCGATCTTGTAGCCTGTCCGGAGCGTCCCATGTTCTATCGCCGATCCTTCCGCCGCTCCCTTTGCCATGTCACTCAACCTCGGGGTTTTGCTCAGCTGGGCCGCAAGGCCGCCCTGGCAACGGCCTTGTTCTTTGGCGGCACATTGGCGCTGTCTGCGGCGGACGCCCGGCTGGTCGCGCCGGGGTCGGACGGCGATTTGCGCGACCTCCTGCAGGATGCTTCTGCCACGCTGGCGACCAGCGCACGCGGCGAGACCGGCGTGCAGCCGCTGATGGCGGCGGCGCTCTCGGATTATCGCACGCTGGTGCAGGTGCTTTACGATCAGGGATATTTCTCACCGGTGGTGCAGATAAGCGTCGATGGGCGCGAGGCGGCCCGGATCCAGCCCCTGAACCTTCCGCGTGAGATCAAGAAGATAGATATCACCGTCAAGGCAGGTCCGAAATTCACCTTTGGCACCGCTGAGATTGCCCCCCTCCCACAGCGACGAGCGGTTGAGATCCCCGAAGAATTTGCCACCGGTCGCACCGCCACCACCGCAGTCCTGCGCGATGCCGCAAACGCGGGTGTGGAAAACTGGCGCTATGCCGGTCACCCGCAGGCCAAGGTCGGCGCGCAGTCGATCACCGCCAACCATGTGGCCGCCAGACTGAATGCGAGTCTGCGCCTGGCGCCGGGACCGCAGCTGCGTTTTGGTCGTTTGAAACTGGCCACACCCTCGAACGTGCGGGCAGAGGCGATACAGCGGATCGCAGGCTTCCCGACAGGCGAGGTGTTTCACCCCGATCTTCTGTCGCGGTCCGCGACACGGTTGCGCCGCACCGGGGCTTTTGCCGCTGTCACCATTCGCCCTGCCGAACGCGCCAATCCCGACGGTACGCTGGATTATGTCGCCAGGATCGAGGATCAGCCGCCCCGGCGATTTACCTTTGGGGCAGAGCTCAGCTCCTCTGACGGGCTGGAGGTGAGTGGTTCCTGGATGCACCGCAATCTCTTTGGCGGTGCGGAGCGCCTGCGATTTGAGGCCCGGTTGTCGGGCATTGGCAGTGCAAATGATCTGGACGGGCGCGTGGCGCTGCGGCTGGACCGGCCTGCCGCTTTTGGTCCCGATGACAGCCAGTTCTACCTGCTTGAGGCCGAGAGGCTGGACGAAGAACATTACACCGCCACCCGTGGACTGGGCGCGGTCGGTCTGCGCCGGGTCTATTCCGACCAGCTTTTTGCCGAGGCCTCCGTTGGCTTTGAGAGCGTGCTCGCCGAAGACGTCTTCGGCAAGCGACGTTTCAAATATCTGGTCGGGCAGCTACGGGCGGAATACGACGGGCGCGACAGCAGCCTGAGCGCCACCAGCGGATATTATCTGGATGCCCGCGCCCTGCCCTTTGTCGGCGTGGATGGCAGCAAATCCGGGCTTCAGCTGAAATTCGACGGGCGCGCCTATAAGGCGCTTGGCAGCAGTGACCGCATCGTGCTGGCCGGGCGGTTGCAGATGGGATCGGTCATCGGCCCGTCGCTGTCTGAGGTTTCGCCAACCCTGCTGTTTTATTCCGGCGGCGCAGGATCGGTGCGCGGTCAGGAGTTCCAGTCGCTGGGCGTGCCTGCGGCGGGCGGGATCTCCGGCGGGCGCGGCTATCTGGCCCTATCGGGCGAGGTACGCGGGCGGATCGGCGAGAAATTCACCCTTGTCGGCTTTTACGATGTCGGGCTGGTGGATGCGGAGAGTTTTGTCTCCTCGGACTCGGCCCGACATGCCGGCGCCGGGTTCGGGCTGCGCTACGACGTGGCCGGGATCGGCGCCATCCGTCTGGATCTGGCCTATCCGGTAGACGGTGGCAGCGACGACGGCTTGCAATTCTACATCGGGATAGGACAGGCATTTTGAAACATCTTCTCGCAGCCCTCCGCCCTGCCACCCTGTTCTCGCCGCTGCTCGTTGCTGTGGCGCTGACAATGGCCCCTCTGGAAACACCCGCGCAGGAGCGCCAAGAGAGCGGTGGCCTGCTGGTTGATTTTCTCGAAGACACGCTCTCGGGCGAGAGCCGCGCGATCCGCGTTACCGGGCTGGAGGGGGCGCTGTCCTCGCAGGCTACGCTTCAAAAGCTGACCGTGGCAGATAGCGAAGGCATCTGGCTGACCATTGAGGGCGCAGAACTGGACTGGAACCGCCTAGGCCTGCTGCGCGGTGATTTCTCCATCAACACGCTAAAGGCGGATCGCATTCATATCGAACGCGCACCCGCTGCGCCGCTGGACGACCCCAACCTGCCAACCCCCGAGGCGGCGCCGTTCCAGCTGCCGGAGCTGCCGGTGTCGATCAATATCGGTGAAATCAAGGTTGGGCGGCTGACACTTGGGCAGGATCTGGTCGGGGTGGCGGCGGTGCTGACCCTTGATGGTTCGATGAGCCTTGCCAATGGCGCGCTCGATAGCGCCTTGCAGATCACCCGGTTGGACCGCGACAGTGATCAGCTCACCCTGGAGGCGGGTTTTGCCAATGAGACCGGCAATATCACGGTTGATATGGTGTTGCAGGAGGAAGACGGCGGGCTTGTGTCCACCGCGCTTGGCCTGCCGGGCGGCCCCGATATCCGTCTCGCCCTGCAAGGACGCGGACCGGTTGAGGATTTCAGCGCCGAACTGGCACTGGATACCGACGGCACCCGACGCCTCGGCGGTACTGTTGTTCTGTCGCCTGCCGGCGACGCCCCGGCGGATCCGAGCGCGGGCAGCCGCCCCATTGGCTTTCGTGCGGATCTGAACGGCGATATCACCGCGCTGGTCGATCCGGTCTATCAGCCGTTTTTCGGCCCAGACATGCGCGCCCGGCTGCGCGGCCAGACCCGCGCCATGGGCGGGGTGATGATCGACGATCTGGCGCTTTCGACACAGGCGCTGGAGGTTTCCGGTTTTGTTGAAATGGCCGCCGGTGGCGAACTTGAAAGCGCCGATCTGAGCGCTGCGGTCACCCCTCCGCCGGGACAGGAAGCGGTGGTCCTGCCGGTGGCAGGCGGTTCGACCACGGTCACCGACCTTGCGCTCCATGCACGGAAACCCGCTGGCCGCGACTGGACCGTGACCGCACGGATGAAACGGCTGGCCAACCCCGCGCTGCGCATTGCCCGTGCCGAGTTGGAGATGACCGGCACCCTGGACCAGAGCAGCGGTCTGGCGCTGGATGGGCAGATCGCCGCCGCGCTGACCGGGCTGCGCCCCACCGACCCTGCATTGGCCGAGGCCCTGGGGGCGGCAATCACCTTTGACGGGCAGGTCACCACAGATGGACCCGGCGCGCTGCGTATCACCAATATGCTGCTGTTGGGCGCGGATTACGGTGCGACCGGGGCGGTCACCATCGACGGTCTGGAAAGCGGGCTGCGCATCTCCGCCGATATTGACGCCAACGCCCAGAATCTTGCGCGTTTCTCCAGCCTTGCGGGACAATCTCTGGAGGGGCGGATGACGGCAAAGGCCGTCGGCTCCACCACCCCGCTGTCTGGGGCCTTTGACATTGACCTCGCAGTTCGGGGTCAGGACCTCTCGGCGGGATTGCGGCCTGTCGATGACCTGATCGGCGGCACCACCACCATTTCGCTCAAGGCCGGCCGGGACGAGGCCGGGCTCAGCATCGACCGCTTCGCGCTGGAGGCCAAAGGGCTGAGCGCGCGGGCCAATGGGCAACTGGGCAGCACCAGCGGCAACCTGTCCCTCGGCGCCACGCTGAAGCAGCTGGAGAAGGTCCTGCCGCAGGCCCCCGGAGCGCTGCAATTCAGCGCGGATATCACCCGCGAGAACCAGACGTTTTCTGGCATTGCCGAGCTGCAAGGCCCGAAATCATCCCGCGCGGAACTGACCGGCCAGATCAATATCAACGGCGATGGCGATCTGGAGTTCGACGCCGCGATCAACGCGCTTGAACGTTTTGTACCGACCCTCGCCGGATCATTGAGCGCCAAGGGCACTGCCAGCCGCCGCGCCGGGGTCTGGACCTTTGACGGTGCGGCCGAAGGACCGGCGGGGCTATCGGCTGATCTCGATGGTACGGTCTCCGAAAACAAAGGGGACGCTGATATCACCTTTGACGCGCTGGTGGCCGAGGTACAGCGCTTCGTTCCCGGGCTGCCGGGGCGGCTGACCGCCGAAGGCACCGCCCGTCGCCGCGATGGGGTCTGGCAGATCGATAGCCGCGCGATTGGCCCGGCTGGCGTCACCAGCACCGTTGCGGGCAGCTGGGACGAGGTGCAGGGCCGTGCCGATATTGATGCCAGGGGACAGCTGCGTTTGGAGGGGCTGAACCCCTTCATGTCACCCAATCTGATCCGTGGCCCCGCCCAGTTCGATCTCTCGCTGGAAGGGGAGCCATCGCTGGCCAACCTCAGCGGGCAGATCCGTACCAGTGGGACGTCGCTGGCAATTCCGGCTGCCGCCCAGCGGATAGATGACATCACCGCCACCGTCTCTATTGCGCGGTCCAGAGCCGATCTTCAGCTGACGGCGCAGCCCCGCGATGGCGGCCAGCTGCGGGTCAGCGGACCCATCGGGCTGATCGCGCCCTTTGATGCGCAGTTGCAGATCGCGCTCACCAATGTCGGTCTCAGCGATCAGCTGTCCTATGACACGCAACTCTCTGGTGCGCTGTCTCTGACCGGGGGGCTGATCGGAACCAAAAGCCTGTCAGGGCGGATTGATGTGGGCGAGACCAATATCAACCTTGCGACCGCAGGCGGCTCCGTCACCGCAGCGCCGATCCCGGATATCCGCCATCAGGGTGAGCCTGCCGAGGTGCGCCGCACGCGCGCCCGTGCCGGGCTGATCAACACCGGCGGCGGCGGTGGCGGGGCTGGCCGAACCCTGCTTGACGTGCTGATCAGCGCGCCCAATCGCATCAACGCCCGTGGGCGCGGCGTTCGTGCCGAGCTGGGCGGCCAGATCCAGCTGCGCGGCAGCACCGCGAACCTGGCGCCATCAGGCCAGATCAGCCTGATCCGTGGCACCTTTGACATTCTTGGACGACGGCTGGCGCTTGATGAGGGGCAGATCACCTTGCAAGGCGACCTGCGCCCCTATCTGCTCTTGCGCTCCTCGGCAGCGACCTCCGAAGGCACCGCGACGCTCGAACTCTCCGGGCTGATCGACAGCCCCTCGATCAAGGTGACCTCCGAGCCGGAACGCCCAAGCGAGGAGGCATTGGCGCTATTGCTGTTTGGCGACAATATTCAGGACCTCTCCCCGCTGGCGCTGGCACGGCTGGCGAGCTCCGTCGCCACGCTCAGCGGGCGCGGCGGCAGCAATCGGGCCGAGAGCAAACTGCGCGATGAAACCGGCGCCAGCAATGTTGAGCTGGGTCTCGACAATATCGGCGCGGGCCTTCTGGATATCGGCGGCTATGTATCGGAGAACGTCTATACCGATTTCAATGTCAACACCCGCGGCGACAGTGAGCTGAGCATCAATCTGGATGTGAGCAAGAGCCTCACCGTCACCGGCAAGGTGGATGGCGAAGGCGAGACCGGGATCGGCCTCTTCTTCAAACGCGACTATTGATCTGCGCCCCAGCTATGGGCGCGGTTCAGCGACTGCGGCCGGCCATTTCGATTGCAAAACGCGCCGCCCCGCTGACGCCTGCGGCATCGTCGGTGATCAACCACAGCGGCGTGGTTTCACACCGGCTCTGCACGCCGGTCGCAGGTTGCAGGAAGCTTTTGAGGAATATCTCGCAGGCCGGGGTGCCGAGCACGCCCCGTGCCACGCTGCCGGCAAAAAAGATCCCCTGTCCCGGCATATAGGTCGGCACCAATTCGCGGGCAAAATCCCCCAGCAGCCGCGCCCAGCTGGTCACCGTCTCTGCGGCAGGGCTGTCGGCATCGGCAAGATAATCCGCGACGATCTGCGCGCCGCCCTCTGCCGCGACGCCATGCAGCGCCTGATGATAGCGCACCAGCCCGCGCCCGGAGAACAGATCCTCATTGGTTGCAAAACCGGCAGCTCGCTCTCCAAGCCGTTCGACCAGACCACGCGCGACAGGCGCCGACAGGCTGGTATGGCCCATCTCGGCTTCGGCAGTGTGGCCATCCACCGACAAGGACACGTTGAAGCCGGTGCCGATGCCCGCAACCAGCGCCTGCTGTCCGCGCTGGTGTCCCGCCCGCAGCGACGACAGCTGGCCGGGGATCAGTGCGGGCAGCGAATGCCCGAGCGCGGCCAGATCGTTGATCACGTCAACCCGCGCGCCCTCGCCTAGCTGCAACTGTCGACCCAGGTCCGCTGCCGTCCCCTGCCAGTTGCGGTTGGTCAGCTGATATTCGTTGCCATAGACAGGCCCCGCCACCGCGATGCAGGCACCGGCCAAAGGCGGCAGATCGGGCTGCGAGCAATAGGCTGCAAGCACGTCATCGAGACTGGAAAAGCTATCATTAGCAAAGCTTTGTAGCGCCGTGACGCCGATTTCAGGACCGGCAAGGGCCAGCCGCGTATTGCTGCCGCCCACGTCGCCAACCAGCACTGTCATGTCCGAGCCCATGTGCTCTGTCCCTCTGCATGTCCGATTTTTGCGAGACACTGCCGTATTCAGCGTCGAAATGCAATTCTGCGACGGTCATAGTTTTAGCGCTAACATAATGCAATATACTTGCCACGGATCGATGTTTTTGCACAGTTGGAACTGTCCGACCAGGAGCCACGATGACCGGCACAGATGATCCTCCCAGCCCCGCCGCGCCGAAAGCGCCCGATGGGCTGACCCGCCGGTTTCGTGCCCGTCTTGCGGATCGGTTCGACAGCAGGATCGTCATGCCATTTGATCGCCTGCGGTTTCGTGCAACGCTCCGGAACCTGTCGGGGCCGCGCCAAATTCATCAACCGCGCGAAGCAGTTACCGTGGTCGCGCTGGTGCGGGACGGAGCCTATTACCTTGATGTTTTTCTCGCCCATTACCGCGCGCTTGGGGCGGCGCATTTCGTCTTCTGCGACACCGGCTCCAGCGACGACACGCTGGCCCGGCTAGCGGCAGAACCGGATGTCACGGTGCTGCAGTCCCGCCTGCCCTGGGGCCGCTTTGAAAATATCTTTCGCGGTTATGCGGCGCGGAAGTTTTGCGCCGGTCGCTGGTGTCTTTTCGCCGATATGGACGAAATCCTTGAATTCGAGGGGCAGGCGCAGCTCGGCCTGACCGGGCTGGTGCGCTATCTGGATCGGCATGGGTATAGCGCGATGATGGCGCAGATGCTGGAAATGTTTCCCAAGGCGCCGCTGCAATCGGTCGCGCAGCACGCCTACCCGGAGGTGCAGCAGAGCTTCTGCCACTATGACATCAGCGCGGTGCGCGCCCTGCCCTATCATGATCCGGCTACCGGGCTGGGGTTTTTCCTGTCCCAGAACCAGCTGCCAGATGCGCCCGCGCCTGCACCCAGAATGCAGTTCGGTGGCATTCGCGGCGCGATTTTTGGAGAGAACTGTTGCCTCAGCAAACACCCGTTGGTTTTTGTCGGTGCAGACGTCGGCCCGGCGGTGCATCCGCATCTGTCGACCGGTGTGCAGGTCGCCGACACGATGGCAGTTCTGAAACACTATAAATTTGCCAATGATCCGATGGCGCGGGATCAGGCCTCCCTGTCCCGCGCGGCTATCTCCCATGGCGAGGATGCGCTGCGTGTTGCGGGCTTTGCCACGACGCCGGATCTCAGCCTATGGTCCGAAAAGGCTCAGCGCTATGACGGGCCGGAAACCGGGCCGCAACAGCTGCGCGAGGCCGGTTTCCTGCAGGTTTCCCCGCGTTATCTGGCGGAGAGCGCAGCATGACCCGAGATGTGCAGGATCCGCCGGTCGCCGCCCAGACGCCGCCGATTGTCGATGCTGTCGTCATCGGCCGCAACGAAGGGGCGCGGCTGCTGGCCTGCCTGCGCAGCCTGCAAGGTCAGCTGCGTCAGGTGATCTACGTCGACAGCGGGTCGACGGATGGGTCGGTCGCCGCGGCCGAGGCGCTGGGGGTAAAGGTTGTCAGCCTCGATATGAGCGAGCGGTTCACCGCCGCCCGCGCCCGCAATGCAGGTCTGGCCCATCTCGACGGCGACTGTACCTATGTGCAGCTGGTGGATGGCGATTGCGAGGTGGTGCCGGGCTGGATCGCCAGCGCAACCGCGCGGCTGGAGGCTGATCCCCGGCTGGCGGTGGTCTGTGGGCGGCGGCGCGAACGTCACCCCGACAGCTCGATCTACAACCAGCTCTGCGATCACGAATGGGACACTCCGGTCGGCCCGGCGAAGGCCTGTGGCGGCGACGCCCTGATGCGGCTTCGCGCCCTGCAGGAGGTTGGCGGCTATCGCAACGACCTGATCGCGGGCGAAGAGCCTGAGCTGTGCCTGCGTCTGGCACGCGCGGGGTGGTCAATCTGGCGGCTGGATGTCGAGATGACATTGCACGATGCCCAGATGCTCCGGTTTTCGCAGTGGTGGCAGCGCAGCCGCCGTGCGGGTTTCGCCTTTGCCGAGGGGGCGGCGCTGCATGGCGCCGGTCCCGAACGCCATTGGGTTGCGGAAACCAGGCGGGCGCTGATCTGGGGCGCCGGAATCCCGGCCCTCATCCTGATGCTGCTGCCGTTTTCCGGTTGGGCGCTGCTATTGTTGCTGGTCTACCCGGTGCAGTTCCTGCGGCTGGCTGCCCGGATGGGCCGTCGTCGCGCATTCTATTCCATTCTCGGCAAATTTGCCGAGGCACAGGGCGCGATGGAATATCACTGGCTGCGGCTGCGGGGGCGCAAACGCGGATTGATGGAATACAAATAACTGCCGCCGCCCCGGTCAGGGCAGATCCGGTCGGGCCAAATTCGGTCAGGCCAAATCCGGCCAAGCCAGTTTCCGTCAGGGGTGGCGCAGCCTGAGCGCGTGAAGCAGCTGACCCGGCAGGATTGCCAGACAGCGCAGATAGCGCGGACCCAGGCGGCGCGGGCTGCTCAGCGCCCGCCACAGCCATTCCAGGGCCAATCGGCGCACCCAGGCGGGCGCTCTTTTCTGATGGCCGCCCAGAAAATCAAGCCCCGCGCCAACTGAGGCAAAGCCGACCTCGGGCGCAAGAGCGCGACCACGGGCGGCCATGATCTCCTGTTTGGGAGCGCCAAGCGCAAGAAAACACAGGCCAATCTGCTTGCGCGCAAGCTCGCGCAGGATCTGCTCCGCAGCCTCGCTGCCGGGGTCAAAGCCCGTCGGCGGCGCGTGGCACCAGGCGATTTCAAGCCCCGGCACCTCAGCTTTCAATGCCGCGGAGGCATCCTGAAGCGCGGCTTCGGAGCTGCCTACAAGAGCAACAGGCACCCCGGCGCGCGCGGCCCAACGACAAAGCGGCAGCACCATGTCGGAGCCCGGCATCAGCGCCACCGGTCGTTGTGCCAGCCGCGACAGCCAGACAATGGGCCGCCCATCAGCCACCACGAAATCCTGTGCGGCATAGGCTTTCAGAAAGGCAGGCGAGCTGTGCATTTTCACCAGGTGATCCAAATTCACCGTCGCCAGCGCAAAGCCACGACGGGTCTGGAAATGCCCCATCACCGCCTGTTCCAGCCGCGCCGGATCGGCAATGTTCACATCAATCCGTGTGTCCCGAATATCAAAATACACCCGCATCCCCCCTCATGCGCCAGAAGCGGCGCCCCTCTTCGATCACATGGCCTTGCATCTGTTTCAAGAGTTTACCTCAGAATACGAATGCGGGCGACAGCGCAGACATCTGGGGCTAAACTTATGGTCACGGGGGCAAATACAGGAGCGCAGGGCCGCACGCGATGCCAAATGCTTTGGCCTATCTTATGCTGATCGCCTGGCCGGTGATCGCATACAAACTGTTTCGGCGTCTGCCGTTGCAGCAGGCTATTCTTTGGTGCGTCATCGGCGGCTATCTGTTCCTGCCACCGCTTGCGGTGTTCGACCTGCCATTGGTCCCGGATATGGACAAGGATTCCATTCCGGCCGTCGTCGCTTTTGTGATCTGTGTCTATATCCTGCGTAAGCGGGTGGAGATCTGGCCCCGCCATCCGGTGATGCGGGCGCTTGTGGCTCTCTTTCTCGGTTCGGTCATTGCAACCGTGCTGACCAATGGTGACCCGATCGTGTTCCGCGTTCTTGAAAACGCCGAACCCATCGTCTTTCCGACCTATGCCCTGCCCGGGCTGCGCTGGCGCGACCTCGGATCGGTGATGATCAACCAGTTGATCGTCTTGCTGCCATTCTTTCTGGCGCGCCGCTACCTCTCACATCCCGACCAGCAGCGGCAGCTGGTGATGGTGCTGATGGTGGCCGGGCTGATCTATTCGATACCTTCGCTGTTCGAAGTCCGGTTCAGCCCGCAGATCAACACCTGGGTTTATGGATTCTTTCAGCATGATTTCAGCCAGACCATGCGTCAGGGCGGGTTCCGACCGATTGTATTCCTGCCCCATAGCCTGTGGCTGGCGCTGTTCGTGCTGATGTCCGTGCTGGCCGCAACCGCGCTGGCCCGCAGTGCCGAAGGCCCGGACAAGCGACGCTATACCATGGCGGCGATTTACCTTTTTGCGGTGCTGATCCTGTGCAAGAGCATCGCCTCGCTGGTCTATGGCCTGATCTTCACACCCTTTGTGGCGATGGCTTCCTACCGGATGCAGATGCGGCTGGCGCTGGCATTGGGGGTGGTGGCGATTGTCTATCCGATGCTGCGCAACCTTGGGCTGGTGCCCGTGGATGCCATCCTTGCGCAGGCCCAGGCCTTCAGTCCCGAACGGGCGCAATCGCTGGGCTTTCGGTTCACCAATGAGGCGCTGATGCTGGATCGCGCCGCCGACAAACCCTGGTTCGGCTGGGGCGGCTGGGGTCGCAATCTGGTACGCAACCTCGAAAGCGGAGAGATCGAATCGATCCCGGACGGTCGCTGGATCCTTGTCTTTGGCACCTTTGGCTGGGTTGGCTATGTCGCGGAGATGGGCCTTCTGGCCGGGCCCTTGGTGCTGCTGTGGCAACAGATGCGCCGCCATGCGGCTGCAACGCTGTCGCCCTTTGCCGCGCCTTTGGCGCTGATGCTGGCGGCGACGCTAGTCGATATGCTGCTGAACGCGACGCTGACCCCGGTGACCTGGCTCTGTGCCGGGTCGGTGCTTGGCTATGCTGAGCGCCTGCGATACCCCGGCCTGTTCACGCCAAAACGGCAGCTGTTCGACGGCCATCAGGCGCTCGCCACCGCGCCGCTGGCCAAGGCACGGCGCAGTGTGCTGTGATGCCGCATTCTCTTCGCAATTCAGGCCGAATTGGACACAATCTGTCCCTATCGATACCGTATATCTTTTGCAGGGTTCACACTGCGCACAGGGTAATCCGTCGGCTTGGGGGCCAGCGGGCGCACGCCCTGTTCACAGATTGGGGACCAATTCGTGCCACTGTTGCAAGACCTTTGCGCTCGCAGGGTCAGTGTTGTTGATTGGTTAGGGTTACGTTCGGGCATGGCTCTTGTTTCGGACACATGGGTTGAGGACGATTGGGGCAATTGAAAACATCCGCGAAAACCACAGATCGCACTCCGTTTGACGCGTCACGCTACAGCGGCGATATCGCCATTGTCGGCATGTCGCTCTGCGTACCGGGAGCGCAGTCGCCGCAAGCGTTCTGGCAAAACCTGCGTGACGGTGTGGAATCGATCAAACCCGTCAGCGAACAGGATCTGCTGGCCGCAGGCGAAGACCCGGAAACGCTGTCCGACCCCAATTACGTCGCCGCTACCGCTGCGCTGGACGGCTATGCCGAATTTGACGCCGAGTTCTTTGGCTTCAGCCCAAAAGAGGCCGCCATTCTCGACCCTCAGCACCGGAAATTCCTCGAAGTCGCCTGGGGTGCGATGGAGGATGCAGGTCACCCGCCCGAAAGCCTGAACGGCCCCATCGGGGTTTATGCGGGCTGCGGCATGGGCAGCTATTTCTACTTCAACATCTGCTCCAATAAACCGCTGGTGGATGACGTGGGCATGTTCCTGCTGCGCCATACCGGCAACGACAAGGATTTCCTGTCGACCCGCGTCAGCCATGTCTTTGATCTGAAGGGACCATCGGTCAACATTCAGACGGCCTGCTCCACCTCGCTGGTGGCGGTGCATTATGCCAGCAAGGCCTTGCGCGAGGGCGACTGCGACATGGCTCTTGCCGGCGGCGTCACCATCGAACTGCCACAGGGCCGCGGCTACCTGTTCAAGGAAAACGAGATCCTGTCGCCCGACGGCCACTGCCACGCCTTTGACCACCGTGCACAGGGCACGGTCTTTGGCTCCGGTGCCGGGGCGGTTGCCCTTCGCAGGCTGGAAGATGCGCTGGCCGATGGCGATCATATCTGGGCGGTGATCAAAGGCTCTGCGATCAACAATGATGGCGCCGACAAGGCCGGCTATCTGGCCCCCTCGGTCGAGGGGCAGGCCAGCGCCGTGCGACAGGCGCTGCGCGCCGCCAAGACCCCGCCGGACACCATCGACTATGTCGAATGCCACGGCACTGGCACCTATCTTGGTGACCCGATCGAGGTCACCGCGCTGACCGAAGCCTACCGCGAAACCACCGCCGCCGTGGGTTACTGCCGTATCGGATCGGTCAAGACCAATATCGGCCATCTGGATACCGCCGCCGGCGTCGCCGGGCTGATCAAGACCGCCTTGTCGCTGCATCATGGTCAGATCCCGCCCAGCCTCGGCTATGAGGCACCCAATCCGGCGATTGATTTTGAAACCGCGCCTTTTGTGGTCAATGACCGGTTGCGAGACTGGACCTCGGCCAAGGGACCGCGCCGCGCTGCGGTCAACGCCCTCGGGGTGGGCGGCACCAATGCCCATGTCGTGCTGGAACAGGCCGCACCCCGCCCCGCACCGGAGGACAGCGATTTTCCGTTTCAGGTGCTCTGCCTATCGGGCCATTCGAAGGCCGCGCTGAATGCCAATGCCAGTGCCCTGGCCGCGCATCTGCGCGCGAACCCGGATCTGCCTCTGGCCGATGTGGCCTATACGCTGAAGGAGGGCCGCCGCAGCTTTGCCAAGCGTCGCACCCTGGTGGCCGAAACCGCCGAGGAGGCCGCCGCGCTGCTTGAGGCGGGCGACCCCAGACGCGTGTTTGACCACGACAGCGCCGACCGTCCGCCGGAGGTGGTTTTCATGTTCCCTGGCGGCGGCGCGCAATATGCGGGTATGGCGCGGGATCTCTACGAAACCGAGCCTGTCTTTGCCGATTGGATGGACCGGGGCCTCGACCACCTTCAGACGCAGCTGGACTATGACATCCGCGCGCTGTGGCTCCCGGAACCGGGGGAAGAAGACGCCGCCAATGCCCGGCTGCAACAGCCGTCGGTGCAATTGCCGCTGATCATGATCGTGGAATTTGCGCTGGCGCAGCTCTGGATCAGCTGGGGCATCCGCCCTGCCGCGCTGGTGGGACATTCGATGGGTGAAAACACCGCCGCCTGTCTGGCCGGTGTGCTGTCTTTTGAGGATTGCATCGATCTGGTGCTGCTGCGCGGACGGCTGTTCGACAAGGTGCCCGCCGGCGGGATGCTGTCGATTTCCCTGCCGCTGGACGAGGTTGAGGCCCGGCTTTCGCCGGATCTGGACATCGCCAGCGTCAATGCCCCACGCCTCACTGCCGTGTCCGGCCCGCAGGAAGCGCTGGATGCGCTTGCGGCTCAGCTCACCGCCGATGAGGTGGATCACCAGCGGATCCAGATTGATATTGCTGCCCATAGCCGGATGCTGGAGGGCATTCTGGATGAATACCGCCAGTTCCTGCGCGGGTTGACCCTGACAGCACCAGGACGCCCGATCCTGTCGAACCGCAGCGGCCAAATCCTAACCGACGCCGAGGCCACCGACCCCGAATACTGGGTTGCCCAGCTGCGCAATACGATCATGTTCGCCGCCTGTCTTGATACGCTGGCTGACGTGCCGAACCGCATCTATCTGGAGGTCGGTCCCGGTAAGGCGCTGTCCTCGCTGGCGCAGATGGCGCCGAAGATCAAACCCGGTCAGGTGCTCAGCTCATTGCGCCATCCCGAGCAGATGATGGCGGATGATGCCTATTTCTTTGGGGTGATCGGACGGCTCTGGGCCTGCGGGCTGGACGCCGATTGGGATCAGATCTGGGGCGATGCACGGCGTCAGCGCCTGCCGCTGCCAACCTATGCGTTTCAGCGCAGCCGCTATTTCATCGAGCCCGCGGCCCCGGCCCGCGCCGAGGCTGCCATCATCACCCCGGCCCGCCACGACCAGCTGTCGCACTGGGGATCGCGCCCCAGCTGGCGGCCCGCATTGGCAAGCTGCGATCTGGACGTCACCGGCGAGCTGGATCAGCAGCCCGAAACCTGGCTGCTGTTTGAAGACGACGCCGGGCTCTGCTCCGAACTGGCCGCAAGGCTGGATCAGGCAGGCCACCGGGTGGTGCGGGTGCGCCCCGGCGACACCTATGCGCAACTGAGCGAGACCCGCTATATGCTGGCGCCCGAACAGGGGCGCGCGGGCTACGATGCGCTGCTTGCCGATCTGGCGCTGGCCGATCTTCTGCCCAGCCGTATCGGCCATTTCTGGCTGGTGACTGAGGGCGAGACCTTCCGGCCCGGCGCCTCCTTCTTTGATCGCAATCTGGAGATGGGATTTTATGCGCTGACCGCGCTGGGGCAGGCTCTGGCCCAGATCGACCTACCGCAGCCACTGCATATGACAGTGTTCACCACTGGCGCGGCCCAGCTGCGCGACGAACCGCTGCCCTACCCCGAAAAGGCGATGATCGCGGGCCCTGCCGGTGTGCTGCCGCGCGAAATTCCCGGCCTCACCTGCGCCACGGTCGATATCGAACTGCCGCGCCGCCCCGGTGGGCTGCGGCGCTGGCTGGCGGAGGACCAGCCCGCGTCGATTGCGGATCGCCTGCTGGAGGAGCTGCTGGCGGAGCCTGCAAATGACACCGCACTCTGGCGTGGTGACAAGCGCTACACCCTGCGGTGGCGCCCGGTGGAGCTGTCGGAGGAGGATCAGATCACATCGCCACTCCCCGGCTTCCGCGAGGGTGGCACCTATCTGATCACCGGCGGCTACGGCGGCATCGGACGCACCATCGCCGCGGATCTGATGCAGAGCTATGGCGCCAATGTGGTGCTGATCTCGCGCGGTGGCCTGCCCCCGCGTGACCAGTGGGACAGCTATCTGAACCGCCACAGCCCGGCCAATACAACCGCCCAGCGCATCCGCGCCGTGATGGCATTGGACGCCATTGGCAGGGGCCGGGTCTTGCCGCTGGCAGCCGATGTCTGCAACAGCGAACAGATGCGCGCAGCCGTCGCCAAGGCCGAGACCGCCTTTGGCCCCATCACCGGTGTCATCCATGGCGCAGGCCAGATCAATGACGCGCCGGTTCTGGCCAAGACCGAGGACGACATTTCCCAGGTGCTCGCCCCGAAAGTCAGCGGGTTGCGGGTACTGGACGCCATTTTCGGCACCGACACGCTGGAGCTGATGGTGCTGTTCTCCTCCTCCTCGACGGTGACGCGCCCGATCGGCCAGGTCGATTACGTCGCCGCGAATGAATATCTCAACGCCTTTGCCAAGCACTGCAGCGGTGCCGGAGCTGCGGGCAACACAACCCGTGTCGTTGCCGTCGATTGGGGGGTCTGGGCAGATGTCGGCATGGCGGCAGATGCCATTGGCGCCCGCCAGCAGGAGGCCGGTGATGATCCGATCCCCTGTGATCAGCCGTTGTTTGACAGCCGCCAGTTTGCCCCGGATGGCGGGGTGCTGTTTCATCGTCGGCTGAGCAGCGACCAGTGGATCCTTGATGAACACCGCACCAAGGATGGCACTGCATTGATCCCCGGCACCGGCTATATCGAATATGCCGCCGAGGCACTTGCCGAACTGGGGCATGAGGCGCCTTTTGCTCTGCGTGATCTCTATTTTCTGCGCCCGCTCGTGGTCTCGGAGACAGCCGCCTGCGATATGGTCGTGCGGCTGCTGCCGGTCGAGCGCGGTTATGAGTTTGCCGTCTACAGCCGCACGGCGGAGGGATATGCCCTGCATGTTCAGGCGCTGCTGGAGACGGATATCGCGGCGCGGCAGCCCGGTCGGCACCCCCTGCCCGATCTGCTACCGGTGGCCACCGAAATGTCACCCTGTACCAAGCGCGAACGGCTACGGACACCACAGGAGGCGCATCTGAAGTTCGGCCCGCGCTGGCATGTCCTGCAACAGATGCGACAGGGGACGGGCGAAGGCATTGCCCGGCTGCAACTGCCGACCATCGCCGCCAAGGACGGCACGCTGCTGCCACCCGGCCTGATGGATCTTGCCACCGGATGGGCGATTGACCTGATTCCCGCCTATCGCGGTGCCGCGCTCTGGGTGCCGGTGTCCTATGACGGTATCGAGGTCTTTGCTCCGCTGCCCTGCGACGTGCTCAGCCATATGCGGCTGATGGACAGCGATGCGACCAGTGCCCGGTTCGACATCACCCTGACCACCGAAGATGGCACCGTGCTGGTTGAGGTCCGGGGCTTTCAGATGCAGCAGCTACCCGGTGCAACCAAACTGGCCCCGGCAGAGGAAGCAGACGCCAGCGGCGCGGATCTGGGACTGGCCGCATCGCCGGGCGCACAGCCGCTGTCGCCCGAGGAACGCCGACTGCATCGCAATATCAGCCAGGGCATCCGCGCCGAAGAAGGCCCGGACGCGCTGCGCCGGGCGCTGGCGACTGGCCCGTCGCAGGTGGTGGTATCCTCCCTCGCGCTGCCGGATCTGATGGCACAGGCCGATCAGCCTCCGCAGCAGGCGCGCGAGGACAGCCAGAGCTTCGAACGGCCACAGCTCGACACCGACTACCTCGCCCCGCGCAACGCGGTCGAGGAGGAGATCGCGGCGCAGTTTGCCCGGCTGCTTGGGGTGGCGCAGGTCGGGGTCGACGACAGCTTCTTCGACCTTGGCGGCCATTCCCTTGTCGCGGTCCGGCTCTTTGCACAGATCAAGCGCAGCTTTGGAGTCGATCTGGCGATTTCCACCCTGTTTGAGGCCCCCTCCGTCGCGAGGCTCGCCGAACTGGTGATCGCCCGCACCGGCGGCGGCCTCACCACCGAAACCTCTGCCGACCACACAGGCACGCCCCAGGCCGAGACGCCGACATATACCCATCTGGTGCAGCTCCACCCCGGCGATGGCACCGGGCGACGGCCTTTCTTTCTGGTGGCCGGCATGTTCGGCAACGTTCTGAACCTGCGCCATCTGGCGCTGATGGTTGGCAAGGACCGCCCGGTCTACGGGCTGCAGGCCCGTGGCCTGATCGGCGACGACGCCCCGCATGACCGGCTTGATGCGGCAGCGCGCGACTATCTCGCCGAAATCCGCAGCATCCAACCGGAGGGGCCTTATCTATTGGGCGGGTTTTCCGGCGGCGGGCTGACCGCCTATGAAATGGCCCAGCAATTGCGCGCCAGCGGCGAAGACACCGCCGCGCTGATCCTGCTGGACACACCGTTGCCGATGCGACCTGAGTTGAACCGCCGCGACAAGGCGCTGATCAAATGGGCCGAGCTGCGCCGCAAGGGCATCGGGTATCTGGGCGAATGGATCGGCAATCGCATCGCCTGGGAGATCGAAAAACGCCGGTATGCCGCCAGCGAAGACAGCAGCGCACCCGTGTTCAACAACCGCAAGGTCGAACTGGCCTTCCGCGCCGCCTTGCCCGCCTATGAGCTGCGCCCGTGGAGCGGACCTCTCACATTGTTCCGCCCGCCGCTTGATCGCCATTGGCAGGTCTCGGCAGGGAACTGGGTCAGCCGCGAGCGCGAATATGTCTATGACGACAACGACTGGACCCGCTGGGCGCCAGCGATCGAGGTCGTCGAGGTGCCGGGTGATCACGACAGCATGGTGCTGGTGCCCAACGTCAGCGTGCTGGCAGGCGAGGTCAAGGCGCGGCTTGATGCAGCCGACGCCGCCGCGCTGCGCCAAAGCGCGCCAAAGGCGGCAGAATGACCATGACCGACAGCCCCGCCCCACAGCAGACGGAGACCTGCGCGCGCGCGGCAGCCGGGGCCGAACCGGCGCGTATTCTGACCATCATCCTGAACTACAAGACGCCCGAAATGACGCTGGACTGTGCCGCCGCCGCGCTGGAGCAGATGAACGCGCTGCAAGGTGAGGTGGTGATCATAGACAATGGCTCTGGCGATGGGTCCTATGACAAATTGCTGACGGCGGTGCAGGAGCGTGGCTGGCTGGACAGCGGCCGCCTGCGCCTGATTGCCAGCGACCGCAACGGCGGGTTTGGGGCGGGCATGAACATCGGCTTTCGCCTCGGCCTCGCCGATGGCAGCGCGCCTGAGTTTTATTATCTGCTGAACTCGGATGCCTTTGTGCAGCCGGGAGCGATCCGCGCATTGCGGGATTTCTTGCAGGCCACACCAACCGCCGGGCTGGTCGGCTCTTATGTGCGGGGCACCGATGGGACGCCGCATTGCACCGCCTTCCGGTTCCCGACCATTGCGGGGGAATTCGAATCCTCGGTGCGGACCGGCATCGTGACCCGCCTGCTGAAAGATGCCGTGGTGCCCATGGAGATCCCGACCGAGCCAACTCAGCTGGATTGGACCGCTGGTGCCAGCCTGATGATCCGACGCGAGGTGATCGAGGCGGTTGGAGGTTTTGACGAGACCTTCTTTCTCTATTTCGAGGAAACCGAATTGTGCCACCGTGCCGCCCGCGCCGGATGGAGCACGCATTATCTGCCGGAAAGCGAGGTGGCCCATGTGGGATCCGCCTCAACCGGGATGAAGGATTGGCAGCGCACACCGCAATACTGGTTCGACAGCAGGCTGCACTACTTTCTCAGCACCCATGGGCGCGCCTATACGGTCGGAGCCACATTGGCGCTGATCACGGGCAGCCTGCTCTATGGGCTGCGGCGGCTGGTTTCGGACAAACCCGCCTCGGATCCGCCCTATTTTCTGCGGGACCTGATCGTTCATCATAGCCGCGCGATCTTTCTCCGCCGCCAAACCCAGCCTATGGAAACGCGCCAGACCCCGTCTCAACCGGAGGAGCAGAAATGACCCCATTCTCCTGTATCGTGCTTGGCAATGAATCGCTGCTTGTCGCCTGTGCCGACACCCTGATGGCCCGTGGCCACAGCATCGCCGCCGTGGTGACCAAAGACGCCGAAATCCGCCAGTGGGCCGCTGACAAGGGGCTGAGCGTGCTGGAGGATGCGCGCGACTTTGGCGGATCGGTGGACTGGCTGCTGTCGATTGCCAATCTCGAAATCATCCCCGACAGCGTGCTGACCCGCGCGACCAAGGGCGGCGTCAATTTCCATGATGGACCGTTGCCGCGCTATGCCGGTCTCAATACGCCGAACTGGGCCCTGATCGAAGGGGCGACGGAATACGGTATCACCTGGCATATGATCGAGGGCGGTGTGGATGAGGGCGACATCCTCGCCCAGCGCCTGTTTGAGATTGCCGGGGATGAGACGGCCTATAGTCTCAACGCCAAATGCTACGCCGCGGCGATGGACAGCTTCGGCGATGTGCTGAGCCAGCTGGAAACCGACACGCTGGCGCGGCAGGCGCAGGATTTCAGCACCCGCAAGCTCTATACCCGCGCTGATCGGCCCGAAGCCGGCGCCCTGCTGGACCTGTCGCAGCCCGCGGCTGATGTGCACCGGCTGATCCGCGCGCTTGATTTCAACGGCTATTGGAACCCGCTCTGCGCGGCCAATCTACATCTGGGCACGGAGGACAGCGCGCCGGTGGTACTGATCGGCTCTGCCGAGGTGGTGCCGGGATCGGCGGCACCGGGCACCGTGCTAGCCGTCGACGACACCAGCGTCACGCTGGCCTGCGGCGACGGCGCGCTGCGGCTGCTGGGGTTGCACCATAGCGATGGTCGCCTGATCCGCGTCGGCACCCATGTCCAAACCGGGGATGTGCTGCGGCAGCTGGATGCGGAGACGCGCCGCGATCTGACAGGGCGGCTGGCCGCAACACAGGCAAGCGAAGCCAGATGGCGCGCGGCCCTCGCCGCGCTGCCTGCCGCGGATCTGCCGCTTGCCAGACCCGCGGGCGATGCCGGTGCCGATATCACCAGCCACGCGCTGAACCTGCCCGACGGCCATGCCATGACGGAAGCCGATGCGGTGACCACGGCGCTTGCCCTGGCGCTGTGCAGTTCAGGGTCCGAGGCTGCGGGGATCGCGCTTAGCAATGATGCGCTGCAACAGGCGGCGGTCACAGGGATGATCTGTGACTGGGTGCCGATGCAATCCAGCCGCGACAGCCACCTGGCAGACCTGCAAACCCGCCTGCGCGAGGATCTCGACAGCATCCGCAACAGCGGCGGATTCGCATCCGATCTGATCGGCCGCGCGCCAGAGCTGCGGCAGACCGCAGGCAGCGGCCTTTGCCCCGACATCGGCTGCAATCTGGGGAGCGACCGGCACATTGCGGGATGTGCGGCGACGCTTTGCCTGACGGATGGCAGGCTGACTCTGGAGGCCGATAGCACACGCCTTGATGCGCAGGCCGTCGACCTGCTGATCGCTCGGATCAACATGCTGGTAGCAGCGCGCGACGCAGCGGCCGAGGGGACTTTTGCCGATCTGCCCGTGCTGCCAGAGACCGAACGGCAACAGATGCTGGTGGCCTGGAATGAAACCGCTCTGACCGGGACGCAGGACACCACCATCCCGGCAGAATTTGCAGCCCAGGTGGCGCGGACCCCGGAGGCCACAGCGCTGGTCTACGAAAATCAAAGCCTGACCTACGCAGAGCTATCTGAGGAGGTCGAACAACTGGCGGCGCTGCTGCGCCACCGGGGTGTTGCGCCGGGCAGCCATGTCGGCATCTATCTGGGGCGGAGCCCTGCGCTGGTCATCGCGGCGCTGGCGACCATGGCCGCGGGCGGGGCCTATGTGCCGCTTGATCCGGCCTATCCGGCGGATCGGATCGCGCATTTCATCACCGACAGCGCGGCCAGTGTGATCCTGACCGACAGCCGTCTGCGCGACCAGCTGCCCGGCACCGCATCTGCCGATGTTCTCTGCCTGGATGATCTGCCGGAGACACCCGCAGGCAGCGGTGGGCCGACCACCCAGCCGGGACCGCAGGATCTGGCTTATCTGATCTATACCTCCGGCTCTACCGGCACCCCAAAGGGGGTGATGGTGCGCCATGGCAATGTGGCAAATTTCTTTGCCGCGATGGACCAGCGGGTTCCGCATCAGCCGGGCGATTGCTGGCTGGCAGTGACCAGCCTGTCGTTTGATATCTCCGTGCTTGAGCTGTTCTGGACCCTGTCGCGCGGCTTCAAGCTGGTGCTGTCCAGTGATGAGGCACGGTTGCAGCTGTCCAATGGCCCCATCGCAACCAGCGACCGGGGGATGGACTTCAACCTGTTCTATTGGGGCAATGACGACGGCCCCGGTCCGCGCAAATATGAACTGCTGCTGGAGGGCGCGATATTCGCCGATCAGCACGGGTTCAACGCGGTCTGGACACCGGAGCGGCATTTCCACGCCTTTGGCGGCCCCTATCCGAACCCGGCGGTAACCGGCGCGGCGGTGGCTGCGGTGACGAAGAATATCGGTGTGCGCGCGGGCTCCTGCGTGGCGCCGCTGCACCACCCGGCCCGGATTGCTGAGGAATGGTCGGTGATCGACAATCTGACCGGCGGCCGCGCCGGTATTGGCTTTGCCTCGGGCTGGCAGCCGGATGATTTCATCCTGCGCCCCGAAAACACCCCCCCCGCCAACAAACCTGCGCTGTTTGAGGCGATCGAGACCGTGCGCAAGCTCTGGCGCGGCGAGGAGGTTGCCTTCCCGCGCAAGGATGGCGGCGACCACGCCGTGCTGACCCAGCCGCGCCCGGTGTCAAAGGAACTGCCGGTCTGGGTGACAACGGCCGGCAACCCCGAGACCTGGCGCGAAGCTGGCAGCATCGGGGCCAATGTGCTGACCCATCTGCTGGGCCAGAGCATCGACGAAGTCGCGGGCAAGATCGCCATATACCACGACGCCCTGCGCGCGGCTGGTCACGATCCGCGCGATCACAAGGTCACGTTGATGCTACACAGCTATCTTGCCGATACCCGCGAGGACGCCCGCGCCACGGCCCGTGAACCGATGAAGGATTACCTGCGCGCAGCAGCCGGTCTGATCAAGCAATACGCCTGGGCCTTCCCCGCGTTCAAGAAACCCGAGGGGGTGAAAAACCCGTTTGAAATGGATCTCGGGATGCTCTCGACAGAGGAGCTGGAGGCCATTCTGGACTTCGCCTTTGAACGGTATTTCGAAGACTCCGGCCTGTTTGGAACCATTGCCGATGCCATGCAGCGGGTCGAACAGCTGAAGCGGATTGGCGTTGATGAAATCGCCTGTCTGATCGACTACGGCATCGCGCCCGAGGTGGTGCTGGAGGGGCTGAAACCCCTTGCGGAAGTGCTGCGTCTTGCCAATGCCCCGCAGGAACTTGCGGCGGAGGATGTCTCGCTGGCGGCGCAGATCCTGCGCCATGGCGTCACCCATATGCAATGCACCCCGTCGATGGCGCGGATGATCACCGCGGATGCCGATGCGCGCCCGGTGCTGGGGCGGCTGTCGCACCTGCTGATCGGTGGGGAGGCGCTGCCGGGAGATCTGGTCGCGGATCTGCGCGGGGCGACCAGCGCAGAGATCCACAATATGTACGGACCGACGGAGACGACGATCTGGTCAACCATGCAGACCCTATCCGGCGTGCCCGCCGGGACCGCCCAAATCGGGGCGCCGATTGCCAATACCACTGTTTATGTCGTCAAGGAGGATCTGTCCCCGCAGCCGGTCGGAGTCCCGGGGGAGCTGCTGATCGGCGGCGCAGGCGTCACCGCCGGGTATTGGCAGCGCCCCGAGCTGACTGCGGAACGGTTTATTCCCGATCCCTTTGGTGATGCGGGCGCCGGGGTGACCTCGACCCATCTTTATCGCACAGGCGATCTGGTCCGCTGGCGCGGCGATGGCCAGCTGGAATTCCTCGGCCGTAGTGACCATCAGGTCAAGATCCGGGGCCAGCGGATCGAGCTGGGCGAAATCGAGGCCGCGCTTGCTGCCATGGACGGGATAACCGGCGCGGTTGTGGTGGCGCGCGACAGCGGGGCAGACACCCGGCTGGTTGCCTATGTCACCGGCGCACTGCCCCCGGATCAGGCAGCGCTCAAGGCCGCGCTGGCGCAGCAGCTCGCTGCCGTCATGGTGCCAAGCCATATTGAGCATCTCGCCGCCTTCCCGCTGACGCCGAACAAGAAGATCGACCGCAAGGCCCTGCCAGACCCGAAACCGGTGCGGATCACTGCTCCCACCTCCGACACCCCGCTCAGCGCCGGAGCACAGAGCAAGATTGCCGAGATCTGGGCCGGGATCCTTGGGGTCAGCGGTATCGGGGCGGAGGACAATTTCTTCACCCTCGGCGGTCATTCCTTGCTGGCCGTGCAGGCCCACCGCGACATTCGCGGCGCTCTGGATGTGCCGAAGCTCTCGATCACGGATATCTTCCGGTTTCCGACGCTGTCGGGGCTGGCCAGCCATATCGACACGCTGACCGGAGCGGCCCCGGCAGAGGACACCGCCGCCCCCGCCGTCGATGCGGCGGCAAAATCCGATATGATGTCGAAACGCCGCGCGATGCGGGCCAACCGCAAGGCCCGCAGCGGATGAGCCTTGCCGATCCGCTCTCACGCAGCGCCCGGCACAAGGCGCTGATCCGCCGGTTGTTTGACGCCTGTGTCGTGGTGGAAACCTGCGATCCGCAGGACGATCCGCCTCCGCCCTTCCCTGAGGAGGCCGCCTGCCTGTCGCCAAATGCCGTCGAGAAGCGGCGGCGCGAGTTTGCGGCGGGCCGCGCTGCCGCGCATCGCGCGATGTCGTCCCTCGGCATGACGCCCAGCGCCATTCCGGTCGGCCCCAAACGGGCGCCGGTCTGGCCGCCTGAGGTTGTCGGCTCGATCAGCCATTGTCACAGCGCCGCCGTCGCCGTTATGGCCCTGCCCCAACAGATGCGCGGGCTCGGGGTCGACGTGGAGGAGGACACGCCGCTGGCGGATGACCTGATCCCGCAGATCTGCCGCCCGGCCGAGCGTGACTGGCTCGCACAACAAAACAGCCCCGGCCAGCTCGCCAAAGTGATATTCTCGGCCAAGGAAGCGGCTTATAAATGTCAGTACCGCCTGAGCGAGCGGTTCTTTGGCTTTGATGGGATGGAACTTGAGATGGATTTGGCGCAGGGCACCGATCAGATCAGCGGGACGTTTTGCGCGCGGTTCACGGCGGATCAGCTGCCGTTTCGAAAAGGCGACGCCATTGACGGGCGTTTTGTTATCGGGGAGGGGCTGATCGCAACCGCCGCGCAGCTGCCAGAGGTGCAATGATCGGCCGTCGCGGATTTCTCGCCCTCTTGTCGCTGCTGCCACTGCGCGCGCAGGCCAGCCCCTTTGCCCTGCCCTTGTTGAAGGCCCCGACGGGCCCAATGCGGGTGTTCCACCTTGGCCATTCGCTGGTTGGTCGCGATATGCCGCATATGGTGCGGCAGCTGGCACCGGAAGGACACAGCTACAACAGCCAGCTGGGGTCGGGCACCCCGTTGCAGGATCACTGGGAGCCGGATCTGGATATCCTGCATTTCGATCAAGTCAATCACCCTCCGGTCTGGCGAGATGCACGCGAGGCGGTTGGCTCCGGTGAGTATGACGCCGTGATCCTGACGGAGATGGTCGAACTGCGCGACGCGCTGCGCTATTTCAAAGGCGCGCGATACTTTCGCCGCTGGGCTGATCTGGCCCGGGCGGGGTCGGATCGGACGCGGATATACCTCTATGAAACCTGGCACCCGCTGGATACGCCGGATGGCTGGCTGAAGCGGATCGACGGTGATCTGGAACAGCTCTGGCTGGGCGGGCTGGCCGGATCTGACAGCCGCCGCAATCCGAGACGTCCCGCCTATCTGATCCCCGCAGGACAGGTGATGGCCGCCGTCGTGCGCGCCGCCGAGGACGGCCAGATCGACGGGATGACTCATCGCGAGGCGCTTTTTGCCCGCACATCCGAGGGGGCGCTCGACCCGATCCATATCAACGATCTGGGCGCCTATGTTGTGGCGCTGACCCATGTCAGCGTGCTTTATCACAAAAACCCGGTTGGCCTGCCGCATCAGCTGCAACGCGCCGATGGCTCGCCTGCGGATGCTTTCAGCGCCAAAGCCGCGCGGCAGGTGCAGGAGATCGTCTGGCAGGTGATCACGCGCCACCCCCGCACTGGTGTTTCCCCATGACGCTGGCAGATCTGGTGGCCAGTGTCGTCATGGTCGGGCATTCCCTGTTCGGACCCGACAATCCGGTGATGCTGGAGCAGCTCCTGGCCCGGCAACCGGCCGCGACTGCCGGACAGATCGCCGAAGAGGTCAGGGTCGAGGCGCAGATCATCAACGGCGCGCCGCTCAGCTACAATTGGACCCATGCCGATCAGGCCGAGGGGATCAATGCCCGCACCCGTCTGGCCGAAGGCGTGGATGCGCTGATCGTGACCGAGGCGATCCCCCTCGCCAACCACCTGAAATGGAGCGATACCGAGGGGGCGCTGACGCAGTTCTACAACCTTGCCCACACCGCCAACCCTGAGGTTGAGGTCTATCTGCAGGAAACTTGGCACAGCCTGAACAGCGGAACCGGGGTTGAGGTGCCTTTTGATCCGGGGGCGACAATGCAATGGCGCGACCGGCTGGCGGCGGATCTGCCGCGCTGGCAAAAGGTCGTCGACACGGTCAACAAAAAGACCGGCGGAGAGATCAGGCTGCTCAAGGCCGGTCAGGCGATGGCGCGACTGGATGACGCCATACAGGCAGGTACGGTGCCGGGCCTTGCGCGGATCGAAGATGTCTTTGCCGATGATATCCATCCCAATGATCTTGGGTTTTATTTTCTGTCCGCGTTGCAATATGCGGTGCTGACCGGTCAGTCTCCGGTGGGGCTGCCGCACCAGCTGCGCTCCAAATGGGGCGGTCGCTACGAGGCGCCCGCGCCGGACCTGGCGCGACGACTGCAGGAGATCGCCTGGGATGCCGCTCAGGACCGAACGCAGCGGGCAGCCCTGCCTGCCGATCCGCCGCCGCTGCCCGACGACCCGATGCTGCCTGCGCTGAACCGAGTGGTTCCGGCCAGCCAGACCAGCGCGCCGCGCGACATCGCCGCAGCGCAGGGGCTACCCCAGGGCGCCGAGGTGCCGCATCAGCCGATTGCGATGAACCTGGCCTCGATTGCCGATTGGAGCCCGCAGGCTCCGTTTCTCGACCATTTCAAAACTGCCCGTCCGTGGATTGGTCATCTGGCCGGGCAATGGGGGGGCGCGGATTATGCCGATCTTGCAGCAGCGGGATATCTGGACCCTGATGGCTGGCCGACCGCAATTCCACCGGAGCTTGGCTCGGTCGGGACGCTGATCCTCACCGATTTGCCTGCGGAGGCCGCCAGCCTCGCTGGGCGCTATGTTCTGCTGTTTGACGGCGACGGGATTGTCGAGGTGACGGGGCGGGCCAAGAACATCCGCTACGGCAAGACCGAAATCCGCTTTGACTATACGCCCGGTCCCGGCGCGGTCGAAATCCGCATTCAGCGCAGCGACCGGCAGGGAACCGGTGACTATATCCGCAACATCGCGGTGGTCATGGAAAAACACCTGCCGGACTGGCAGGCCGGCGCCATCTTCAATCCGGATTTCATGGCGCGGATGCGTGGGTTTGCAGCGCTGCGATTCATGGACTGGATGGCCACCAACGACAGCACGCAGGTTGGCTGGGAGGATCGCCCAAGGGTGCAGGACTACAGCTGGGCGGCCAAAGGTGCGCCAGCGGAGGTGCTGGTGGCGCTGGCCAATCAGCTTGGCACCGCGCCCTGGTTCACCCTGCCCCATATGGCCGACGACAGCTATGTCCGTAACTACGCGCGGCTGGTGCGGGAGCAGCTGGACCCCGCGCTGACCGCCTATGTGGAATATTCCAACGAGGTCTGGAACTGGCAATTCGAACAGGCGGTCTGGGCTGATGATCAGGCCCGCGCCCGCTGGGGTGGCCAGGATCTGTGGATGCAGTTCTACGGTGGCCGCGCTGCCGAGGTTGCCGCGATCTGGACGGAGGTTTTTGGCGCGGCGGCCGATGACCGGCTGGTGCGCGTTATCTCTACCCAGACGGGGTGGCTGGGGCTGGAGGAACAGGTGCTGACCGCGCCGCTCTGGGTTGCCGAAGATGCCACGCGCCGACCGCCGGCCCGCGCTTTTGACGCCTATGCGGTGACCGGCTATTTCGGCGGCGTTCTCGGCCTGCCGGAACGCGCGCCAATTCTGCGCGCCTGGATTGCCCAGAGCCGCGAGCAGGCTGAGGCCGCCGCCAGGGCCAAGGGTCTCAGCGGAACCGCCGCAGCCGATTTTGTCGAGGCGCATCAATATGATGCCGCCAGCGCATTGGCCGCGGCAGAATTGCAGGACGGGCTGGTTTCCGGCAGTTCCGACGACACGATCAGCGATCTTCTGGGGCGGGTTCTGCCCTATCATGCCAAAGTTGCAGAGGCCCACGGGCTCGACCTGATCATGTATGAGGGCGGCAGCCATGTGGTTGGCTTGGGTCCGATGGTCGATGACGACATGCTGACCGGTTTTTTCAGCCATTTCAATTACACCGAGGAGATGGGCGGCCTGTATCGCAGCCTGTTGCAGGGCTGGCCCGCCTTGGGCGGAAGTCTGTTCACCGCCTATTCGGATGTTTCGGCACCCGGAAAATGGGGCAGCTGGGGCAGCCTGCGCTATCTGACCGACGACAACCCGCGCTGGCGCGCTGTGGAGGCGGCGAAATGAAACCGCTGTTGAGCGTGCTGATCCCCGCACATAATGAGGCGGGCTATATCGGGTCCTGTCTGTCGGCGCTGTTTGCCAGTGATCCGCTGCCGGATGGCGCCACCGCCGAGGTCTTGGTGATCGCCAACGGTTGCACTGACACCACGGTCGCGGCGGCGCAGGCGGTGACGGTGCCGCCCGGCTGGGATTGCAGGGTGATTGATCGGCGCGAGGGCGGCAAGATCGGGGCTCTTCAACAGGGAGAAGCGCAGGCCACCGGTGGCATCTTGGTGTATCTTGACGCCGATGTGTGTGTCGCCCCACCGCTGATGGCGCAGATATGCCACGCGCTGGATTGCACCGCGCCGCGCTATGCCAGCGGGTCGCCCCGGCTGGCTCCGGCCGAGAGCCTGATCAGCCGCCTTTACGGGCGGTTCTGGGAAACACTGCCCTTTGTCCAGCAGGGGGTGCCGGGGTTTGGCCTCTTTGCGATGAACCGGGCCGGGCGCGGGCGCTGGGAAGACTGGCCGGACATAATCGCCGACGATATCTACGCGCGCCTCAGCTTTGCGCCGCACGAGCGGCTCCGGCTAGAGGCAAGCTACCAATGGCCGCTGATCGAGGGGTTTCGCAATCTGGTGCGCGTGCGCAGACGCCAGAATGCCGGGGTTGCAGAGATTGCCGCGCGGTTCCCCGCACTGCTGGCCAATGAGGACGTCACCCGCCCTGGCCCCGCAGCAATTGTCGCGCGGGCGCTGCGCGACCCGGCGGGATTTATGTCCTATGCGGCTGTTGCCATCGCGGTGAAGTCGCCGCTGTTTCGCGACCGACAGGAAACCCGCTGGACGCGGGGCCGCTAGGCGGGCCATTGAGCTGGCCTAGCTGGACTGCCCAGCAATCGCCGATCGGAAATGCGCCGCCAGCTTTGCGGCCTCTGTGTCGCTGTCGTGCCGCTCCAGAACCCGGGCGCGCCCGGCCTGCCCCATGGCAACCCGTTTGGCATGGGGCGTCACTGCCAGATCCCGGATGGCCTGCGCCAGAGCAGCAGGATCACCCGCAGGCACCAGCCAGCCGGTCTCTCCCGGCAGCACCAGTTCAGGCGTGCCCGCGATATAGGTGGCAATAACCGGACGTGCGGCTGCCATGGCCTCCATCACCACCATGGGCAGACCTTCGGCAAAGGAGGGCATCACCAGCGCCTGCGCGCGGGCCAGTTCGGCCCTGACATCAGCCTCGGAGAGCCAGCCGGTCAGCGTGACATGATCGCCAAGCCGGTGCTTCGCTATGGCGGCCTCCAGATCGGGGCGCATCTCACCATCGCCGATCAGCGCAAGATGCAGATCGGGATAATCCGCGACCAGATGCGCCATGGCCTCGATCAGCATCATCTGGCCTTTCTGCTCCACAAAGCGACCGATGGCGGCAATCCGCAAAGCGCCTTCCGGCAATGGCGCGGGATCTGCAAAACGTGCAGGCTCGATCCCGCAATGCACCACCTTCAACCGCTCCCAGCTGCCAAAGGCCGCCCATCGGCTCAGTTGACTGCGGCCAAAGCTGCTGATGGCTACCGCAAATCTGGCGCGGTTCAGTTTCTCCCCCAGGGACAAGGGTTGCGGCGCGTCGAATTCCTCTGGCCCGTGGGTGGTGAAACTATAGCCCGGCCCGCCCAATTCAGAGGCCAGAAGTGCAACGGTGGTCGCATTGGTGCCGAAATGCGCGTGCAGGTGGGCGATCTCCTGCTGCGCGGCATAATCGGCGACGTAGGCAGCCTCGGCCAGATAGATCAGATGACGCAGACGCCCCGCCTGCGACGCCGCCCCCAGGCGCCAGGCCATGCAGAGCGCGCCGATCAGACGTCGCGGCGTCCTGCGAGCAGACCGCATCAGCGCCCGGAGCAGACCGATTGCACCCCGGTCGAGGACGTAGATGGTGCGCGCCTGCTCGGCCTGATCGCCGGGATCCACCAGAGGGGCACTGCTGCGCCGCATGGCGATCCGATGGATCACGTGACCCTGGCGCTCCAGCGCCTGTACCTCGCGCCGGATGAAACTATGCGACGGCTGCGGATAGGTATTGAGAATATACGCTATTTTCACGAGGACGATGGCCCATTTTATGCAAGACTTGTCGCAGGCTATCGTCAGTTGTCACACTTGCCCAGCATTGCCGCGATCATGCCGCGGAATTGACGCCTTTTGGGATCAGTATCGCAAGTGTATCGCAAAACCTCGAGGATATTGATGCCGCAGGTCCTGTCGCTTTTCCAAGGAGAACGCCTCGCCGCCCGCGTGTTGCGCTCGGCCTCCTGGCTGATGATCGGCTATGGCGGCAGTCAGGCGCTGCGGCTGGCGGCGAATCTGGTGATGACGCGGCTGCTGTTCCCCGAAGCCTTTGGCCTGATGGCGCTGGTCAGCGTTGTGGTCACCGGGCTGGCGCTGTTTTCCGATATGGGGATCGGTCCGTCCATTGCCCAGAGCAAGCGCGGCGACGATCCGGATTTCCTCGACACGGCCTGGAGCGTGCAGGTGGTGCGTGGCTTTGTCCTGTGGGGGTTGACCCTGCTGTTGGCCTGGCCTGTTTCGCAATTCTATGGCGCAGCGGAATTGCTGTGGTACCTGCCGATTGCCGGTATCGCGCTGGTGCTCAACGGATTTGACCCGATCCGCGTGGAGACGGCCCATCGCCATTTGCTGGTCGGTCGACTAACGGCGCTGGAGCTAATCAGCCAGGCCATTGGCATTGGCGCCATGGTTCTGCTGGCCTGGTGGACGCAATCGGTTCTGGCCCTGGTCCTGGGCAGTGTCCTGCAGGCAGGCGTATTCCTGCTGAGCGTGCATCTGGGACTGCCGGGGCGGCCCAGCCGGTTTCGATGGGAGCCGACGGCGCTGCGTGAATTGCTGCATTTCGGCAAATGGATTTTCCTGTCGACCGCCTTCTGGTTTCTGACCTCGCAGGGCGATCGGGCCATTCTGGGCAAGTTCGTCCCGCTGGACGTGCTTGGTATCTACAATATCGGGTTTTTCCTGGCGAGTTTCCCAATGGCACTCGGCCATGCGGTCAACCAGCGGCTGATGATCCCGGTTTACCGCGACAAGCCTGCCCATGCCGCACCGGAGTACCGGCGCAAACAGCGCCAGCTGCGCGCCGGGCTGAGCATGATGATCCTGTCGATCCTGCTGACGATGGCCTGGCTTGGCCCCTGGCTTGTCGATCTGCTCTATGATGCGCGATATGGCGATGCCGGTCCGATGGTGGTTCTGATCGCGCTTGCCATGGCTCCGGCTGTGATCACCATGACCTATGATCAGGCCGCGTTGGCCGCCGGGGACAGCCGGTCATTCTTTGTTTTTACGGCGGCGCGGGGGATTGCCCAGACGGTGCTGTTTCTGGCCGGGGTGATGCTGTTTGGCCTGACAGGCGGGATCGCCGCGCTGGGGCTGGCGATGGTAATGGCCTATCCGGTGGTGATCTGGCTGGCCTGCAAACACCATGTCTGGGATCCGCTGCATGACCTGCTGTTTATGGTTCTGGCTTTGATGGTTGGCCTGTCCGCGATCTGGTGGCACTGGGACAGGCTGACGGCGATGATCGCCGCGGTTGGCTAAGAACCAGGACCGAACGCCTCTTTCAGCCGCTTGCTTCGGCCCCCGGCGGGCGCCGCCTGTTGAAGCCTCTGCGCAGCCGCGCGAGGAAGCCGCGCCGCCAGGGTGCCGTGTCCAGATAGGGGATCGCAACAACCGGTGTCAGGCCGGTCTCCCGCTCCATCTGCGCCACGCTGCGCAGCACCGGGTGCCGCAGCTCAAGCAAGAAGGCGATGCCAAGGGCCAGTCCGATACTGGCAACTCCGCCCATCAGTGCCTTTTTCTTGCGCCCGCCTGTTGCCGGATAGTCCGGAAGCGGCGCGGATTCGATGATATTCAAGCGCTCCGACTGGCGCGAGGCCTCCAGGCGAAAGCCCACTTCCGCCTCGGTCCGGCGCTGGGAAATCGCATCCAGCTCGCTTTGCAGCTGGCTCATCCTGCGTTCATAGACGCCAAGCTGGCGCTCCACCTCCGGTGTGGTTTCCAGCGATCGCTCAAGCGTCGACCTGCGGTTCAACAGCAGTTCGCGCTGCGCGTCCAGCGTGGCCAGTTTCTCCTCAAAGACTTCAAGCATGCGACGGGCCGTGGCCTGACGCTGGTTCGATGTGGTCTGATCCGCCTGTCTGCGCAGCTCGATCTGCTCGCGCTCGATCTCCAGCAAGCCGGTATTGAGCGATGAAATCTCCTCGCGGCGCATCTCGATCCCGCCGGGAAGTGCAACGTTATTGGCGTTGCGATAGGCGGTGATCTCATTCTCGAGCTCGGCCACCTCGCCGATGAGCGCGGCTTCCTTGTCGGCAAAAAAGGTCAGGGTTTCCCGGGCCTGTTCGATGCGCGAGCTCTGGCTCAGTTCAATCGTGCGGGTGGCGAATTCACTGGCAACGGCCTGCGCCTGTTCCGGCGTCGGCATCAGCGCCGAGATGGTCAGCACCGAAATCGTGCCGTCATCGGCAAACCCCTCCCTCGCGGCAGCAACCCCGGTCAGCGAGACGGAGTCGCGCAGCAGCGCCACCTTTTCAGAGGGGACAAGGCCTGGAAGATCCTTGTAGAGACCGTATTTCTCGATGATTTCCAGGACCGAGCCACGCGCCATCAGACGCTGCTCGATCAGTTGCAGCCGCCGCGCCGAAGATCCGTCAACGGTGGATTTGGCAAGTTCGTCGGCGATCTTCGGCCGGGTGATCTGCAGGACCGCCGAGCTTTCGTAGAAATGCTGCTGCTTTGCCGCGACCCATAGCGACACCATGGCACCCAGCAGGACAACCCAAAGGATCACCGACGCGCGCCGTCGCAGCATATCCAAAATGTCATCCAGAGTGCGGATCGGTCCCATGTGTCGGCTCGTTTGATGGTTGGTTGCGGTTGGTCGTCGGTTCAGAAACGGCGCGCGCGCCGGGAGGCGGGATCAGGGACCTCGGCGAGGTCCCCGGTCGGATCTATTGGCCAAATTGCAGCAAACCGGCGCCCCGCGCGCGGTTCAGGCTGACGCCCAGCAACTGGGTTTGACCATCAAAGAGTTTTTCACAGGCCGCGAGATGTGCCGCCGTGGTACGGGTGCCGTCGGCAATCAGCAGAACGCCATCGACCTGCGGCAGAAAGGCGGCGGTATCGTCATGTTCCAGAACCGGCGGCAGATCGAACAATGTCACATCCGCGCCCGTGCTTAGCACCATGTCGTCGATCACGCTGGCGCACCGCCCGTCATGCAGGATTTCGGCGGCGTTGCGGTCCGGGGCTGCGGTCAGCCCGACGGCCAGGGAGGCGGCGGGGCGGATCAGATGCTCTGCCAGCGTCAGCTCCCCTGATAGAAAGCCCGGCATATCGCCGGCCGGTGGCAGTTTCAGCGCGGAGGCGACACCGGGTCTGCGAAAATTCAGATCCATCAGCACCGTGCGTGTCCCCGGAACCCGCGCCATGCTGAGCGCGAGGTTGACGGCAGAGAACGTGGCCCCGCACCCGGCTGTCGGCGCCGCGATGGCAACCCGCTTCCAGCCCTGTGCCTTCAGACTGTGAAGCAGGCGGGTGCGCAGCAGGTCAAAGGCGTTTGCGGTGGGGGAGTTGCGAAAGAAATTCACCAGCGGCGAGCGCGCCACCTGATGGCCGCGAATGTCCAGTGGGACGCGGTGGAGACGCTCCCACATCTCGGGCAGGGTCGCGGGCAGGCGCTGCGGCGTTGGATCCGTATCTGAGATCCCTTCGAGCGGCCTGTTTCTGCTGCTCTCAGGGCGCCGGGCAAAACGTCTGCCTTCATCGGCCTGCGCGCTGCGCGCGGCAGCCGCCATTTCTCGGGCATTTTCACCGCCCTGTTGTGGCGCGTTCGGCGCAGACTGAGGCTGCCCGGTCAGAGCCGTGTCATGCTCTGGGTCCGAGGAGTTGCGCCCCTTGCGGCGGCGAAATCTCTTAAAGCCTTGTTGCGTCATTGCAATGGGGTCGTCCCACTCCAGTTTCTGTCCACAGGTGCCAGGGGCCTCCGCGTCGTTGATCGCATCTTTCATGAAACCCCCTCGCAGTTCTACCACGTTAGGCAAGATGCGCCTATAGTCCGGCCCATCACAGTTAGATGCGATCGGTTAATATCCCGTGCCTCGCAGAACGACACCCACCGTCCGCAGCAAAAGATCGACATCCGTACGCAGGCTCAGGTCACCGTGGTAGCTGGTATCGGCGCGGGCGCGGGTGGCAAATCCACTCTCATTACGCACCGAGACCTGCCAGAGACCGGTAATCCCGGGTTTGAGATCGAAATAGGCGGTGGCATCGCCATAGAGCGACAGTTGATCGGGCATCATCGGACGCGGGCCAACTAGGCTCATCTCACCGATCAGAACATTCCACAGCTGTGGCAGCTCATCCAGTGACGTGGTGCGCAGGAAGCGGCCGACCGGCGTGATGCGCGGATCTGCCTTCAGCTTCTGCGTCTCGTCCCATTCGCGCCGCATGGCCGGATTGCTGGCGAGATAACGCTCCAGCAGCTTGTCGGCATCGCGCACCATGGTGCGCAGCTTCAGGATCGAGAATACCCGCCCGCGCTGACCAAGGCGATCCTGCGTGTAGAAGGGATTGCCCCCTTCCAGCCAAAGCGCAAGCGCGGCCATCAGGATCAAAGGCAGGCTGATCGGCAGCGTGAGCAGAACCAGCGTGATATCGAGCATACGTTTGCCGAAAACGGCATAACCCTGACGAGACATTTTCGAGGACTGGGCCTGAACGTCGTCGCGCAGTCCGGTCAGGTGACTGTCGAGCGCCCGGCGCGGCGAAGATGATCGCGCCGAAAGCTCTGCATTCATATTGGCAACGGACTTGGCGACAGACACAAAACGCGCTTCCCTGACCAATGCCACAGGATAGCCGTTTCCGACCAACGGCCAGCGCGACCATGTCGCCCGACCGACCGCAACACCAGACGGGCGAGCAGCCCCCTCTTGCACGAAATCCTTCATTTCCAACCCCAATCTAGGACCGCCCCCGCGATCCTCACCCGTGCGCTGAAACAACAGCGACATTGCCCCGCGAAAGCGGGCGTACTCGCACCAATCTGAGTATCCCGGCACGACAGCGCCCCGGGTCCCAAGTCCAATAAGATCGATGGTTCTTCTCCAGCCGCACCCCCATGAGGCTGGCACCTTCGTCCCAATCAGGCGGCCCGTTCAGGTCGCCCTCCGAACCGCTATTGCGGCCATTTCTTAATAAAGCAATTTTACGCAAATCTCAGTAAAATCGGAGATACGGCAGTATTCGCTCAATTTTCAGTAAATCAGGGCGCCAACTGAGAAACAATTCCTCTAAAGGATAGGAACTATCTCCGCAGCCTATCCAAAAGTATAAGGAATCAGCCAAGACTCATGGCTAAATTCGAGTCCACGCCCGGCTTATCCAATAAGGAATGTTAACCTTCTTTATCGTGTGGCTGGATCCGTTAACCATTTCCCCGCCATTGCCGAAACAAAAATAGCGCCAATCCGGGCCCGACTGTCGCCTGAAGCCAAATGGCGCCAAATCCGGGGCTGACGTTGATCATTGACCCGGAACTTGGCAAGGAGGGGCTTGGTGCCGGAAACCGCCGTCACCGCATTCCCGTTTCGGGATCCGGGCAAAAGGACATCAACATGTGCGCTGCATCTTCTGAGCCATCCTCTGCATCAACCGCCGGGGCCGCTCCGATGAAATCTGCCAACTGGGTGGCTGCGGATCACGCAGACGGTCGCTTGATGGTCTGGCTGATGAACGAGGGGGACGCCGTGCAACATGTCTCCGCCAGCACAGGCGCCGATTTGATGGCGGATCTGGCCGGGCTGGTTGGCACGCTGCATGGCTGCGCCCCGGAGACGCCGATCCTGCTCAATGATGACAGCCTGCGGGGCGGCACGACGGGCACGATCGCGGTGCCTGCCAAGGTCACGGAGCTGCCGATGGGAGAGGCGATGCTGGGGACGCATCCGCTGCGGTTGCTTGGCGGGCTGTCACAAAGCGCCCCTGTTGGAGTGATGCGCGGTGCCGTCAATCGCATTGCGGGGTTCCTCAGCCTCAACCCCGACTGGGACGGCGTGATCTGCATTGCCGGGGCGACGACCCATTGGGCACTGATCAGCGCAGAGGAAGTGGTCAGTTTTCAGAGCTTTCTGACACCCGGACTTTGGCGCAGCCTGGCGCCGGGATTGGGCATTGAAGGGGGCGCAGAATTTCAGAGTGCCGAGCGCACCGCTCTGACAGAGGCGATGGAAACCATCCAGTCCAAACCTGAAGCCCTGGCCGCGCGTTTGGCCGAGCTTCAGGTTCTGCGGGACGGATCAGAAAGCGAAACCTCTGCGCGTCTTTGGGGGCTGCTCCTTGGTGCAGAGCTGTCGGCGGCGCGCCCCTATTGGTTAGGGCAGAATGTTGCCCTGATCGCAGCTGCGCCGCTGGATGTGCCCTATTGTCTTGCGCTCAATCACCAGGGCGTGCCGGTTACCCGTACCGACGCCGATCGCATGGCTCTGGCCGGTCTGGTCCGGGCCTGGCGGGGCATCACATCCTAGGATCGGCCAGAGCGCCTATGGCAGCGGATTGGTCTGGAACAGCCGGATCTTCAAACCGCCATGGGCCACCGGCGGACCAAAGGGTTTGAAGGGCAAGTTCGTCGCCTTGGCCAAGGAGGTCTCGCTGGTAACGATGCCGACGCGCCAACCACTGAAACGGACCATCAGCGTTTCCCCAAGCGCCGCATAGAGCGCATAGAGCAGCTTCTTGTTGCCGATCCGCGCGCCATAAGGCGGGTTCACGATCACCAGACCCGGTTTGCCCTCCGGACCCAGATCCGGTGGCGTCAGGTCGCTGACCGCCTGCTGAACAATGGTCACCAGATCGCCGACCCCTGCCCGTTCGGCATTGGCGGTGGCCATGTCAACCGCGCCATCATTGCGGTCGGATCCGTAGCAGCGTGCGCTGGTCTGGCGCGGGTTCTGCTCAGCACGCAGGGCCTGCCAGGCATCGGGATCAAAGCTGGCCATCTGTTCAAACGCAAAACTGCGGCTGCGGCCGGGAAACAGCCCTCTGGCGATCTCGGCCGCCTCGATCACAAAGGTGCCGGAGCCGCACATCGGATCCACCACGGGCTCCTGCCCGTCATACCCGCAGTCCCGCAGGAACAGAGCGGCGAGGTTCTCGCGCATCGGCGCCTTGCCCACGGCTGTCTTGTGACCGCGCTTGTGCAGCCCCTCGCCGGAGGTATCGACGCTGAAGGTGCAGAGATTATCCTCGATCCGCAGTTTCACCGTGATGGGGGCATCGGCGCTGATCTCGGCGCCAAGCTCCTCCGTAATCGCACGTTCGATACGCTGGGTGGCCGCACCTGCGTGGTAGATCTTGGATTTCTTGTTGGTTGTGGTCTCCACGCGGACCGGGACATCCGCGCGCAGCACATCCGACCAGGGAAATTTGCGGGCGCGCTTGTCGAGCTGAGCGAGGTGAAACGCACGGAAAGAACCGATACGGGCCAGCACGCGCGCGGCACCGCGCAATTGCAGATTGGCGCGCCAGACATCGGGCCAGCCGCCTTCAAAGGTGACGCCACCGGGTACCGTTTTGGCACCGGCAAAGCCAGCCTCCGTCGCTTCGCGCTGCAGGGTCTGCTCCATCCCCGGAGGGGCGGTCAGGAAGATCTCGAATGTATCACATGTATCCATGACCTCTCCTTAGCGGCAAAACCCCCTGTCAGCGACGGCAAATTTCGCCATTCGGCGCGGCGGCGATGGCCGCTACCGTTGCCGTGCACGCAAGTGCGGATCGCGCACAGTGGGATTCCCGCGACGATTGCCGCGATGCAGCACCGCAGAGCCCATCCGCACGGTCAGATCACTCGCCTCAAGGTGGATTTACTTACCTTTAAAATTCAGCATCTTACGACAAACTAAAAAATTAGTTTGACAAGATAGACTGCGGTATGGAACCTGTTTGTCAGCCGGGTGCCACGGGGCATCTTTGGCCACAATAAATCACTAGGGAGGAGAAAGATGCGGAAGTATCTTTTGTCCGCAGCCGCGGTTATTGCCGTGGTCGCGGGACAGGCAGCCTATGCCGATGAGGCCGCTGCCAAGAAATGGATCGACGAAGAGTTCCAGCCCTCGGTTCTGACCAAGGATGAACAGCTCTCGGAGATGCAATGGTTCATCAAGGCGTCCGAGCCGTTCAAGGGCATGGAAATCAACGTCCTGTCCGAAGGCATTCCGACGCATAGCTACGAATCCGAGGTGCTGACCAAGGCGTTCGAGGAAATCACCGGCATCAAGGTGAACCACCAGATCCTCGGCGAGGGTGAAGTGGTTCAGGCCGTGCAGACGCAAATGCAGACCAAGCGGAACCTGTATGACGCCTATGTCAACGATTCCGACCTGATCGGCACCCACTCGCGCCTGCAACTGGCCTATAACCTGACCGACATGATGGAAGGCGACTTCTTCGACGTCACCAACCCCGGTCTGGATCTCGGCGATTTCATGGGCACCCAGTTCACCACGGGTCCCGATGGCGATCTCTACCAGCTGCCCGATCAGCAGTTTGCGAACCTCTACTGGTTCCGCAAGGACTGGTTTGACCGCGAAGATCTGCAGGCCGCGTTCAAAGAAAAATACGGCTATGATCTGGGCGTTCCGGTCAACTGGTCCGCATATGAAGACATCGCCGAATTCTTCAGCGAAGACGTCAAGGAAATCGACGGGACCACAATCTTTGGTCACATGGACTACGGCAAGCGCGCTCCTGACCTTGGCTGGCGGATGACCGACGCCTGGCTGTCGATGGCCGGTGCCGGTTCGAAAGGTGAGCCGAATGGTGTGCCGATCGACGAATGGGGCATCCGCATGGAAGCGGATTCCTGCAACCCTGCCGGTGCAAGCGTGACCCGCGGTGGTGCTGCCAATGGTCCGGCTGCGGTCTATGCGATCCGCAAGTGGGACGAATGGCTGCGCAAATACGCCCCTCCGGGTGCTGCATCCTATGACTTCTACCAGTCGCTGCCCGCTCTGGCACAGGGCAACGTAGCCCAGCAGATCTTCTGGTACACCGCCTTCACCGCCGACATGGTGAAGCCGAAGTCCGAAGGCAACAACACCGTTGACGACGAGGGCAACCCGCTGTGGCGGATGGCGCCCAGCCCGCATGGTCCCTACTGGGAAGAAGGCCAGAAGGTTGGCTATCAGGACGTGGGTTCCTGGACCTTCCTGAAATCCACCCCGGTTGATCGCGCCAAGGCGGCCTGGCTCTATGCTCAGTTTGTTGTGTCCAAGACCGTTGACGTGAAAAAATCCCACGTTGGTCTGACCTTCATTCGAGACTCTTCCGTGAACCACGAGAGCTTCACCGAGCGTGCGCCCAAGCTGGGTGGTCTGGTCGAATTCTACCGTTCGCCCGACCGCGTTGCATGGTCCCCGACCGGCGTGAACGTGCCTGACTATCCGAAGCTGGCCCAGATCTGGTGGCAGCAGATCGGTGACGTGAACTCCGGCGCCTTCACCCCGCAGGAAGCCATGGACCGTCTGGCCGAGGAAATGGACATCACCATGGCCCGTATGCAGCGTGCAGACGAGCAGGCGAATGTCTATGGCGGCTGCGGCCCGCGTCTGAACGAAGAGAAAGACGCCGAGTGGTGGTATGCCAATGGCGGCGCCAAGCCGAAACTGGAGAATGAGAAGCCGCAGGGCCAGACCGTCAACTATGACGAGCTGGTTGCCCGCTGGGCATCTGAGTAACCCCTCCTCCCCGTGGGGAGCGCGCGGATCTATCCGCTGCGCTCCCCGCTTTCGCCCCGGAGCGTGGCTGGCCCTCTCCGGGGCAATTTTTTCCCAAAATTAGATCGCGCATGCCGCGCGCAACAGGCCGTCCGCCGGAAAGTCAAAGCAAGATGGCACTCGAACTCAGAAACGTGACCAAACGCGTCGGCGCCCAGCTGCATATCAAGGAAACCTCCCTTGTGCTGGAGCCAGGTCACTTCAACGTCCTTCTGGGCGCCACCGGGTCAGGCAAGACCTCTCTTATCAAGATGATGGCGGGTCTTGACCCGATTGCCAGCGGAAAGGTACTGATGGATGGTCAGGATGTGACCTCGCTCAGCACTCAGAAGCGCAATATCAGCCTGGTGCACCAGTTTTTCATCAACTACCCCCATATGACCGTCTACGAGAACATCGCCTCGCCGCTGAAGGTGGCTGGTATGGCGAAGTCCGAGATCGAAGGCCGCGTCGAAGAAGCCGCAGACATCCTGCAGCTGCGCCCGATGCTGCACCGTCGCCCGCATGAGCTGTCCGGTGGTCAGCAGCAGCGAACCGCGCTGGCCCGCGCAATTGCCAAGGAAAGCCGTGCGGTGTTCCTGGATGAGCCGCTGGCGAACCTCGACTACAAGCTGCGCGAAGAGCTGCGCGATCAGCTGCCCGAGCTGTTTGCTGGTCGTGGCGCTGTTGTGGTCTATGCAACCTCCGAACCGGAAGAGGCGCTGCTGCTGGGTGGGAAGACCGCGCTGATGCAGGATGGCCGCGTCACCCAGTTCGGCACCACTGCCGATATCTATCGCAACCCAGATAATGTCGCAGCGGCGCGCGTATTCTCCGATCCGCCGATCAACACCGCCCCAATCGTGAAGCAGGGCAGCACAGCGCGCCTGGGCAGTGACGTCAGCTGGTCGCTGACCGGCGCGGCGGCAGATCTGGCAGATGGCCCCTACACCATCGCGATCCGCCCCTACCACGTTCTGCCGATCGCCAGCCCCGCGACTACGGTGCAGCTGTCGGGTCGGGTGCAGGTGACGGAGCTGTCCGGCTCTGAAAGCAGTGCACATTTCGACATGGGCTTGGATGCAGATCACGGCAGCTGGGTCTCCCTTGCTGCGGGGGTTCATCCCTATGAGGTCGGCGAACTGCATGATTTTTATATGGATCCCTCGGCGGCATATGTCTTTGCCCCTGATGGCTCCCGCGTGGCGTGAGGCGCAAATGGCAAAAATTACACTCTCAAAACTGCGGCACAGCTATGTGCCGACCCCCTCAAGCGAATCCGACTACGCCCTGAAGGAAATCGACCTCGACTGGACCGATGGCGGTGCCTATGCGCTGCTTGGTCCTTCGGGTTGCGGCAAGTCCACGCTGCTGAACATCATATCCGGCCTGTTGGTGCCCTCCGAAGGGCAGATCCTCTTTGACGGCAAGGATGTCACCAAACTGCCCCCAGATCAGCGCAACATTGCGCAGGTGTTCCAGTTTCCGGTGATCTACGACACCATGACCGTTTACGACAACCTCGCCTTTCCGCTGCGCAACCGCGGCCGTGACGAGGCGACGGTCAAAGAGCGCGTGATGGCCATTGCCGAGATGCTGGAAGTGACTGATCTGCTCAACACCCGCGCCGCAGGGTTGAGCCCGGACAACAAGCAGAAGATCTCCATGGGCCGGGGTCTGGTGCGCGAGGATGTGAACGTCGTGATGTTCGACGAGCCGCTCACCGTGATCGACCCGCATCTGAAGTGGAAACTGCGCTCGAAGCTGAAAGAACTGCATCAGCGCGTGAAGGCCACGATGATCTATGTGACCCATGACCAGACAGAGGCGCTGACCTTTGCCGATCAGGTGGTGGTGATGCAGGATGGTCTGGTGGTACAGATCGGCACCCCGGTTGAGCTGTTCGAACGCCCCGCACATACGTTTGTTGGCCATTTCATCGGCTCACCTGGCATGAACGTGCTGCCTTGCGACCTGCGCGCAGGCCAGCCCTATATCGGCACCCAGCCGATTGCACTGGAAGGCCCGATTTTGGGTGACGCCAAAGGCAAGACCGAGGTCGGCATCCGGCCCGAGTTTGTCACGCTCGCCGCGAACGGCCTGCCTGCAACTGTGACCAAGGTTTCGGATGTCGGGCGGCACACCGTTGTCGAATGTGAAGCTGAAGGCCAGCGGATCAATGCCGTGATCGAAGGTGCAGGCCCCGCCAAGGGCGAGGCGGTCCACCTGTCCTTCCGCCAGGACCAGACCCGGCTTTATGTCGATGGCTGGATCGCGACAGAAGCTGCCCAATCTGCCACCGTGACCGAGGAGCAGGCATAATGAAAACCGAAAACCAAAAGGCGTGGTTCTTTGTCCTGCCTGTCCTTCTGCTCGTTGCCTTCAACGCGCTGATCCCGATGATGACCGTCGTCAACTACTCCGTTCAGGAGACATTCGGCGACAACGTGTTCTTCTGGCAGGGGCTCGACTGGTTCCAGCAGATCCTGCGCTCTGACCGGTTCCATGCCGCGCTGGGACGCCAGTTCCTGTTCACCTTCCTGATCCTGATCATCGAGGTGCCGCTGGGCATCGCCATTGCGCTGTCGATGCCGCGCAAAGGGTTCTGGGTGCCGGTCTGTCTGGTGACCATGGCGCTGCCGATGCTGATCCCGTGGAATGTGGTCGGCGCGATGTGGAACATCTTCACCCTGCCGGATATCGGCCTCTTGGGGTATTTCCTGAACCACGTGCTGGGCATCAACTATGATATGACACAGGACCCGATTGCGGCCTGGGTGACCATCGTGACCATGGATGTCTGGCACTGGACCTCGCTGGTGGTACTGCTGAGCTATGCCGGTCTCGTGTCGATCCCCGACGCCTATTATCAGGCGGCCAAGATCGACGGCGCCTCCAACTGGGCCGTGTTCCGGTTCATCCAGCTACCGAAGATGAAGACGGTGCTGACCATCGCGATCCTGTTGCGGTTCATGGACAGCTTCAACATCTACACCGAGCCGTTTGTTCTGACCGGCGGCGGACCCGGCAATTCCACCACGCTGTTGTCGATTGACCTGGTGAAGATCGCCCTTGGTCAGTTCGACCTAGGCCCGGCTGCCGCCATGTCGCTCATCTATTTCGCAATCACACTTCTGGTCAGCTGGCTGTTTTACACGCTGATGACCAAAGACGACCAGAATTGAGGATCTGATACGATGCAAAAACGTACCATCGTCCCCATCGTCTACATCCTGTTCCTCATGCTGCCGATCTATTGGCTGGTGGCGATGAGCTTCAAGACGACGAATGAAATCCTGTCCGGGTTCTCGCTGTTCCCGCAAACCTTTACGCTTGAGAACTATGCAACGATCTTTACCGATCCGAGCTGGTACTGGGGCTACATCAACTCGATCATCTATGTGTCGATCAATACGGTGATCTCCGTCGCTGTTGCCCTGCCTGCGGCCTATGCGTTCTCGCGCTACCGCTTTCTTGGCGACAAGCAGCTGTTTTTCTGGCTGCTGACCAACCGGATGGCGCCGGCCGCGGTGTTTGCGCTGCCGTTCTTCCAGCTTTATTCCGCTGTCGGCCTGTTCGACACCCATCTCGCGGTGGCTCTGGCGCACTGCCTGTTCAACATTCCACTGGCGGTCTGGATCCTTGAAGGGTTCATGGGCGGCATCCCCAAAGAGCTGGATGAAACCGCCTATGTGGACGGCTATTCCTTCCCCCGCTTCTTTGCCACGATCTTCATCCCGTCGATCAAGGCAGGCGTCGGCGTGGCGGCTTTCTTCTGCTTCATGTTCTCTTGGGTGGAACTGCTGCTGGCCAAGACATTGACCGCCGTTGCCGCAAAACCCATCGCGGCCACCATGACCAAAACCGCCTCAAGTGCCGGGTATGAGCTGGGCCTGCTGGCGGCTGCGGGCACATTGACAATCATTCCGGGCGCGATCGTGATCTATTTCGTCCGCAACTACATCGCAAAAGGCTTTGCGATGGGGAGGGTATAATGCTGAGTTGGATGGCCTGGACCTGGCCCACCGCCCTTGTGTTCATCGGGATCTTTTCGGCCATCGGCCTGATGATCGTTCTGGAAATCCGTCAACCCGGAGGCGACACCCGCAAAGGCGCGCTGGGGCTGGTGACAACCCGTGGCGACCGGCTGTTCATCAGCCTGCTGGGCACCTCCTACATCTTCCTGGCCTGGCTGGGTCTGGTGGGGATGCCGCTGTGGTGGCCGCTGGGGCTCTCGATCGGCTGGTTTGTCTTCACCTTCTGGAAGGTCTGACCGCAGTTCATTGGCAAAGGGCCCCTTGGCGGGCCCTTTGTCGCAAGACCATCACCGTGTTTTTCGCGGTCTCGGGACCACTCTCTTAAAAAAGTAGTTTTCAAACCTCCCCCCAATCCCCTAGCATGATCAAAGCCCAGGACAACCGGACAGACATGATGCGAAAGAAACAGGACAACCCGCTTTTGACAGAGGTTGAACTCGAATTCATGACTGTTGTCTGGGAAACCGGCGGCGGCACGGTGCGCGATATCCTGGCCGAACTGAACAAAAGCCAGGAACGGGCCTACACATCGGTCGCGACTGTGCTGAAGATTATGGAACAAAAAGGGTTTCTGAGCAGCGAACGAGCTGACAGATCCTTGGTCTACCGTCCTGCGGTGCCCAAGGCGGATTATCAGAAAACCACTCTCAAGAACCTTTCGAGCAAGCTCTTCAACGGCGCCCCGGCGGCCCTCGTCGCCCGCCTGGTGGATGACGAGGATGTCACCGACGAGATGCTCGTGGAGATACGGGCCTTGCTGAATGAAAGGTTGGGGGACGATGAACGCTGAGAGTTTTCTGAACGCCTATATTGACCTGAATTTACTGCTCCTTGCTGGCACCGTTCTTTGGCTGGCGCTGCGGGCGATGCTGGCACGCAGTCGGCTGGGCCCGGCGTTTCGCCCACAGCTCAGGCTGCTGAACGGCATGACGCTTTTGCTGACGGTGTCACCGATACTGGTGGTTGCTCTGACCACCTATGTCGTCTCCCAGCCGCCCACCCTGTCGGACATGCTGGTGGCGCAGTATCTGCAGGGCAATGTCAACATGAGCGCCACACGGTTTGAGAGCATCCTTGGCCTGCGCGAAGATCTGGTGAGGGCGTTGATGGCGCAGACCAGCCTCTGGGCGCAGCTTGCCATTGCCGCGCTCATTGTCGGTGCCCTCCTTTCCCTCGCGCAGCTGGGCTTGGCCGTGCTGCGGCTGCGAGCGGGATTGCGACAGGCCTATATCTGGAAGCGTCTTGGCCGTATCGAAATCCGCATCAGCGACCGGAGCACAGTCGCCTTCTCCACGCGCGGCCTGTTTACCCGCTATGTTGTGCTGCCCTCCGCGCTGGTCACAAACCCATCGGATCTGCGGTTGAGCGTTGCCCATGAATTGCAGCATTTCCGCCAGTGGGATGTGGAATGCGAATTCCTGCTGGAGGCACTGCGCCCCTTCCTGTTCTGGAACCCCGCCTATCACCTCTGGCGTCGTGAAGTGCAGATGCTGCGGGAATTTGCCTGTGACCAGGCGCTGATGACGCGCGGGCAGCGGGATATCCGCGCCTATTGCGAATGTCTGATCCGGGCCTGCACCCTAGCGGCGCGGGATCCGATCCGCTTCGTGCAGCGCAGCCCCTCGGTCGCATTGGTAGATCGGCGCGAACTGCGCCGTGGGGCCACGCTGGCCCGGCGCATTGATGTGGTCACCGCAGCGCAGCAGCCCCAAGATCCCCATATGTTTGGCTGGATGCTGGTTTCGACGATGCTGGCGACCGGGGTGATTGCCACCGCGCTCCTGATGCAGCGGCCCGGCGACTGGAGCCATGACCGGATCATGTTGTCGACCATCGTCAATCTCGAGCGGATGGCCCACCGCAACGCTGTGACCGATACCAATCAGACGGCTGTCACCGCCTTGCAGGGTGGGTTCATGACGCTCACCAAATAACCCTGTTCGGTGGTTCACGACCTGCGACGGCTGTCAGAACTGCATCCATTTCTGCTGATCGAGACATCCTCTAGGGCGTACCGATGAGTTTGCGCAGCTGCGGTGTCGATCCCGGAAAAACAAACACCCGATCACAAAAAATCGCCCGATCTGAAAATCAGACCGGGCGATTCTGTCTCATGTCTTGATGCGGTCAGCCGTAGGCTGAGTGTGCGCCAGCAGCCCCATCCGCCGCCCAGTCACCTGAGCCTGCGCTGGCTGCGCCATTGCCGAGCTGGAACCGCGAAACCACGCCGGTCAGCGCCTGTGCTTCATGTTGCAGCAGCTGGCTGGCGGCAGAGGCTTCCTCGGACATTGCGGCGTTTTGCTGAGTGGTGCCATCCAGACGCCCCATAGCGCCGTTGATGTTCTCCAACCCTTTGGATTGTTTCTGCACGCCATCTGCGATTTCAGTGATGAGGTCGGATACATTCGTGACCTTTTCGATGATCCCGCTGAGCGCATCCCCCGCACGCCCCACCATGGCCACCCCGTTTGCCACATGTTCCTCGCTTGCCGACGTCAGCCCCTTGATCTGCCCAGCAGCTTTGGAGGCCCGCATCGCGAGGGCACGCACCTCAGAGGCGACAACTGCAAAACCAGCACCGGCCTCACCGGCCCGTGCCGCCTCGACGCCTGCGTTCAGTGCCAGAAGATTGGTCTGGAAGGCGATATCGTCAATCATGTTGATAATCTGCGAAATCTGCTCGGAGGCATCCTGAATCTGGTCCATCGCCTGGACCGCAGACGTCACGATATGGTTGCTGTGTTCGGCCTCGTCGCGTGTACCGCGCATGGTCTCATCGACCTGCCCGGCCCGGTCGGCGGTCTCTCGAATGCTATTGGTCAGGTCCTGCAGCGCTGCTGCGGTTTCCTCCAAAGTGCCGGCCTGCGCTTCGGTCCGATGCGCCATTTCCTCGGCGGAGGCACGCTGCTCTTCGGAAAACTTGTCGACGTTATGAGCCGCATCCACCACCTCAGACAGTGAATCGCGCAGGTTGACTAGGCTGCGATTGAAATTCTCGCGCAGCGTTTCGTAGTGCTCCGCAAAAGGTTGTTGGATGTCGCAGGCCAGGTTGCCGCGCTGCAACTCGGCCAGGGCGCCGCTCATCTCCTCGACAACCGCAGCGGTCTGTTTTGCGGCTTCTTCTTCGCGCTCGGCGGCCTCATCCGCGATCAGCAGCTTGTCGCGGAACATATCCAGACTCCGGGCCAGATCGCCCAGCTCATCACCACGGCCACGGCCGCTGATTTCACTTGCGTAATCTTCGGCAGCCAGCGCATTCGTAGCCTCGCGCAGCGCCAGAATCGGGCGGGTGACATGGCGTGCCGCGACGAAAGACACCACGATAGCAATCAGGACCGAAACCCCGATCATCAGCATCGCCACAAGCCGGATGTCGCGAACCTTTGCAAAAGCTGCCTGTTCTTCGGTCTGTAGCACCAAAGACCAGTCAAAGCCCGCAATGTCCAATGGCCGCACCATGGCAATGATGGGTTTACCAGAGATGGATGTGGCGCTCTCAAACAGACCGCTATCGCCCGCCGCGGCCGCCTTGGTTACGGCGTTCTCCGGCAGGGCATCGCCAATGGCAAACTCCTCTTCGATCACCGAAGTACTGCGTGCGGTGCCGTCGCTGCCAACCAGGAAGATGTTCTGATGTCCGTCGACGTCCATGTTGGATGTCAGCGCGGCCACGACCGCAGCGCTTGAAATCTGAACCGCCATCACGCCGATGACTTCTTTTTTCTTGTTGAATACCGGCACCGCCATAAAGGCACCTGCACCGCCGCCGCCCGGCGCATAGGTCGCAAAATCAGCGGTCACAACCTGACCTTCCTCGGCGTTGAGCGCTGCGCTGAACACTTTGCCTAGGCCGCTTTCGGCATTCTCGCCCGAACCGAATTGCTGAATGAAGTCTTCGCGTTTCTTTACCGAATACAACAGCTGGCCCGATGCGTTCAGAAGATAGAGATCCTCATAGCCGTTGACCTCCAGCGACTGCAGGAAAGTCGGGTGATAGGTCGCATGGGACTGGCTGTAATAGGAGCCATCGCCCGGATCGCTCAGCAGATGACGCTCGTTCGCCGCGTTGGGGTTTTCCTCGATGTAGTGACGCCGCAGGAACCCAACCGGCTCTTCTTCGATCATCGTGTAGACGCGGTCGAAGTTGCTGATGGCCCGGAATACCGTTGGCTGCGACGCGTTGATCGACAAGTCGCGGCGCGCGGCCTCCATCATGAAGCTCAACGCCTGCTCACCGGAACGGGCGGTGGTCGCTTTCGACGCATAAACGAAATCGCGAATGCTCTTCTCCGCCATCGAATAGACGAGGAATGAGACTGTCACCAGAAACGTTGCCGTCAAGGCCACCATAATCAGGGGCAATTTCAGCTTGAGCGAGAGTTTCGGGGCCTTGGGCATGACGCGCATGTCTCCTCTTAAAAGTGCCGATTCTGTCGCAAGGCGACCGAATAGCCTAAGAGATAGCCAGACAATTCCTTCTATTTCGTTCACGTTCGGTTTGCGAACAACTGTGGAAAAAACAATGCCGCGCCTTTCGGCACGGCGAAAATGACAATAGATGCAGACGGTTGTGTCAGAAGCGATCCGCTGCAAAGGCAGAGAGGTCGATGGCGGGCCGACGCGCCTCGACCAGATCCGCGACTAGCTCGGCCGTGGCCGCCGATTGTGTCAGGCCGACATGGCCATGGCCAAAGGCATAGATCACGCGCGAGTCACGGGTGGCGGTACCGATCACTGGCAGGCTATCGGGCAATGAGGGGCGATAACCCATCCACTGGGTGCCATTGGCCGTGTCCAGTTCGGGCATGAACTGCGCGGCCTTTGCCAGGAGCGTGTCCGCGCGTTTAAAGTTCGCAGGCAGTTTCAGCCCGCCCAGTTCGACCGCGCCGCCAACACGGACTCCCCCGCGAATCCGGCTCACCACAAAGCCATGTCGGCTGAAGGTAATATGCGTGCGCAGATCAAAACACCCCGCCGGCAGGGTCGTATTATAGCCGCGCTCGGTTTCCAGCGGCAGCCGGTCCCCCAGCCTGCGTGCCAGGTGATGTGACCAGGCACCGGCGGCTATCACGACATGATCTGCCAAGAGCGGCTCGCCCTCGGTCATGATGCGAATGCCATCGTCGCCGGTCTCCAGATCGCGCACATCGCCCTTGCGAAACTGGCCACCGCGCGCTGTGAAGGCCTGAAACAGATGCTCAACCCAGGCCTTGGGGTCGCAGGTGTTCATCCAGTCGGGCGTAAACCCTGCATGGGTAAACCGGGAGCTGAGACCGGGTTGGATCTCGGCGATTTCATCCGGGCTGTGGAGCAGAGAAAACCGGATGCCGTGATCACGGCGCAGCTGCCAGCCGTATTGGCTGGCAGCGAACTCGGCCTCGGATTCATATAGCTGCAGGGCGCCTTCGCGCTGGATCATCGCTTCGCCGCCGGTATCGGAGATCTGGCGTTCCGTCGCGGCCTTGGCAAGGTGCATCAGAGCGGCCTGGGCCTTTACCACGGCCTGATAACGATCCCGCCAGCTGGCCCGCCAGAAGCGGATCAACCAGGGCGTCAGCTGCAGCGCGTAGGCAGGCGGCACAGACAGCGGGCCAAGCGGATCAAGGAGCCAGCCCGGCGCCTTTTTCATGATGCCGGGCGTCGCAAGCGGCTCAACATCGGTGAAGGCAAAGGCCCCGGCGTTGCCAGCGGAGGTTTCCTCGGCCACGCCCTTGCGATCCAGCAGGACAACCTGCCCGCCGCTGGCTGCAAGCTCGCTTTGCAACCGCAGAGCCGTGCTGACACCCACGACACCTGCACCGATAACCACAACCGTCTTTGTCATCTGCCCCCCATTCGTGACTGTGGCGAGGCCCCCGCCCCGCCACCTGCTAACCGGCGTTACGCCAAGGTATAGGCAGTTTTGACTTTTGTATAAAAGTCTTTCGCATGGCTGCCCTGCTCGCGGGCGCCAAAACTGGACCCTTTGGTGCCGCCAAATGGAACGTGATAATCCACCCCGGCGGTCGGAAGATTCACCATCGCCATGCCGGCCTCGAGATTGGCCTTGAAATGCGTCGCATATTTAAGCGATCCGGTGCAAATCCCTGCGCTGAGACCAAACGGTGTGTCATTGGCAACCATCAGCGCCTCGTCATAGTCGGCAACGCGAATAACCGATGCCAGCGGGCCAAAGACTTCTTCCTGATTGATGCGCATCTCGTTGGAGGTCTCGGTCACCAGAGCAGGCGAAAGATAAAATCCCTTGGTGCTGCGCTGAAGCGTCTGGCCTCCGAGCACCCGCCCGCCTTCGCTGGCGGCGACATCTATATAGTAGAGATCCTTCTCCAGCTGCCGCTCATCCACAACCGGACCAATCTGGGTCTCCTGATCCAGCGCATTGCCGACCCGAAGATCTGTCATCCGCTGGCCCAGAGCCGCGACAAAACGGTCGTGGATGCCTTCGGTCACGATCAGCCGCGAAGAGGCCGTGCAGCGCTGACCGGTGGAGAAGAACGCGCCATTGAGGCTGGCCTCGACCGCGGTCTCCAGATCGGCATCATCCAGCACCACCATTGGGTTTTTGCCACCCATTTCCAGCTGCAGCTTCTTGCGCTGCGCGCCGCAGGCAGCCGCGATGGCGCTGCCGGTCTCGACCGAACCGGTAAAGGAGACAGCATCAACATCACGGCTGTCCACAAGCCGCTGACCAACGGTGCTGCCGGTGCCAAAGACAATGTTGAAGACACCATCGGGCAAACCGGAGCGGCTGATGATCTCGGCCAGCGCATGGGCGCAACCCGGTGTCAGCTCGGCCGGTTTCAGAACAACCGCATTGCCAAAGGCCAGTGCCGGGGCGACTTTCCAGGCCGGGATGGCGATGGGGAAGTTCCAGGGCGTGATGAGGCCGACAACCCCGACCGGAGAGCGGGTCACTTCGACACCGACGCCGGGGCGAACCGAGGCAAGTATCTCACCCGCCTGGCGCAGGGTTTCACCCGCGAAGAACTTGAAAATCTGCCCGGCCCGCGCCGCCTCGCCGATGCCTTCGGGCAGCGTCTTGCCTTCTTCGCGCGACAGCAGCCGACCCAGTTCGGCCTTGCGGGCCAGGATTTCGGTGCCGATGGCGTCCAATACATCAAATCGCTGTTGCGGCGTGCTGGCGGCCCAGCTCGGGGCGGCGGCCTTCGCCGCGGCAATGGCGCGATCCATGTCTTCGGCCTGGCTGTTGGCGGCGTAGCCCAACATGTCCTGCGTGTCGGACGGGTTGATATTGGCGCTGGCGGCGGCGGTCTCCGACCAGTCGCCGGCGATCAGGTTGCGATAGTCCATCAAAATACCTCTTGGGTGGTGATCCCCGCCCGATAGGGGTCTGCGGGATCAAAGTTCAAAACTGTGTCTCCGGTCACAAAGGCCGTGCCGGTTATGGTCGCAATCACTCCGCCGCTGGAGCCTCTGCGGTATTGCAGCGAATAGGTGCTGCCGATCACGCTTTCCTGAATCCAGGTCACGCCGGGCGCAAGATCGCCATCAGCAGCAAGGCAGGCCAGTTTCGCCGCCGAACCGGTGCCACAGGGCGAGCGGTCATAGGCTGTTCCCGGGCAAAGCACGAAGTTGCGTGCATGCCCTTCGGAGGTCAGCGGTGGCGCGACATACTCGACGTGGTCGATCATGGCGCCGTCGCGCCCGGTGATCCCCTGCTCGGCCAAGGCAAGCCGCAAGGCAACGGCCCGCGCGGTCAGCTGGTCGATATGGGCCAAAGTGAGCGGTGCCGGTGCATCGGAGGTCAGGAAGAACCAGTTTCCACCCCAGGCGATATCGCCCGTGACGGGGCCTTGATCTGGCACCTCGACCACGACGTTGGCGCGATAGCGGTAGCTCTCGACATTTTCGACAGCGGCGCGATTGGCGGACTGCAAATGGACGCCGACGGTCCCAACCGGCGTTTCGATATGATGTCGGCCCAGATCAAGGCGCCCGAGATGATGCAGGCTCACTGCGGTTCCTATGGTGGCATGGCCACACATGCCCAAGGGCCCGACCGGGTTGAAATAGATGACACCGACGGCGCAGCCGGGATCTGTCGGCGGCACCAGCAGGGCACCAACGATGGCGTCGTGACCACGTGGCTCCGACAGTACCGATGTGCAAAAGCTCCGATGCTCGCGGAACAGGCGCTCGGCCCGCTCCGCCAGTGATCCACTGCCAAGGTCCGGCCCGCCCGAGAGGATCAGACGGGTCGGCTCTCCAGCGGTATGGCTGTCGATTACCCGCATAGCGCCGCAACATCGGGTTGCTGGCTCCAGTCGGCGTACCAGCTGCGGAAGAGGTCATATTGCGCTTCGACATAGGCTTTCTGGCTGGCGCTGAGCCGGTCGCTTTCGTTGAAATGCAGCTGGTATTCGCTGTCGCCGTTCAGCACCATCAGGTGCTTGTAGTAGAGAACCAGATCCGCACCTTCGTCGAAGGAGGACAGCACCGCCAGTGCAGCTTCCAGTTCAAGCGCCTGCCGACGGGCTGTTGCATTACCCTTGGCCGCCAACTGGCAAAGCGAAACAAGATGCAGCACCTCAGCAGGCAGCGCATTGCCGATTCCGGTGATCGCGCCCCCGGCCCCACAGTTCACATAGCCGTGGAACACGGTGGTATCGACGCCGATCATCAGGGTAACGCTGCTGTCCTGCGAGGTGATGTTCTCGGCTGCATACCGCAGGTCCTCAGCGCCGCCGAATTCCTTGAATCCGATCAGGTTCGGATGGTCACGACGCAGGTCAAAGAACAGATCAGCGCGCGTAGCGAACCCATAATAGGGGCTGTTGTAGATCACCGCAGGCAGCGTGGGTGCGGCAGAGAGCACGGCCGCGAAATGGTCGCGCTGCGCGGCCACGGAACTGCCGCGCGACAGAACGCGCGGTATCACCATCAGACCGGCGGCCCCGACCTCGGCGGCATGAGCGGCATGGGCAGCGGCCTGCGCCGTATTGACAGCGCCAGTACCGACGATAGTCGGCACGCCAGCGGCAACCAATCGGGCAACGCCTTCCATCCGCTCGGCATCGCTGATCAGTGGCCAGTCTCCCATCGATCCGCAATAGACCACCGCCGACATGCCCTTCGAAATCAGCTCCTGCCCCTTTTTGACCAGCGCATCGAAGTCCGGTCGGCGGTCGGCGGTGCAGGGGGTCATCAGGGCCGGGATACAGCCGGAGAATACGGGGTGTGTCATTGTTGGATCCTCTTCAATGGATATGAACCCGAGGGTGCTGGCTCTCGGCGCTATGCTTTATTGCATAATACATATTGGATCCAATATTCAATATGATATTTATCTGCACTTTCCCCGCAATGACGATCAAGGGTATAAACCGGACAAGGAGCGAAGATATGAAGTTGAAATCCGTTGATATATCCAAGACCGCGTCTGCCTCGACGATCGTCTTTGACGCCCTGCGCAAGGCGATTATCGAAGGAGACCTGAAGGAAGGTGAGCCGCTGCGGCAGGATGAGATTGCCCAGATGTTCAACACCAGCCGAATCCCCGTGCGCGAAGCGATTTCCAGACTTGAGGAACAGGGCCTGGTCAAAACCCAGCGCTACAAGGGCGCTGTCGTCTCAGGCCTGTCGGCGCAGGAAGCCAAGGAGATTTTCGATTTCCGAGCGGTTCTGGAATCGGAGGTGATCCGCCGTGCTGTCCCGCGGATGTCGCCTTTGGCGCTGGCCAATGCCAAGGCCTGCCTGGAAGCGTTCTCGCAGTCGGAAGATCCGATGACCTGGGGCGAGTTGAACCGGGATTTCCACTCCACACTCTATCGAGAGAGCGGGTTGCAATACCACATGGATGTGATCGACAATGCGATGGACCGCGTTGACAGCTACCTGAGGGCGCAGCTGGTGCTGACCAATGGCAACGAACGGGCCAATCGTGAGCACATCGCTATCTGGGAGGCCTGTGTTGCAGGCGACGCTGACCTTGCAGCCGCGCTCACACGTGACCACATCACCGGCTCCTGCGAAACGCTGCTGCAACGATTGGAGGATTTCGGCTAAGCGCCCGGAGCCGCCGCAATCTCCCTTAAGACGTCTTGAGCGCCTTCTTGCGACGCCGCCGCTCGGATAAAATGAAGCCCAGCACCGACCAGGGATGCTTCAAGGCCGATTTGTCCAGTTTCCGCAGCCCGCCCTTCAGATAGGTGCGGCGCAGTTGCCGTTCCTCAAGTCGGCTGCGGATGGCCTCGAGAATCGGGTCACCTTCGGTCAGACCGAAAACCTGCGCATCGGACAGGCGCTGGCGCAAAAGCGAAACCTCGCGGCCGACCTCTGCCAGACGTTTTTTGCGAAAAGCCTCGGCATCTGTGATGGATTGCTGCGTGCTGGTCTGCCCCATACCGACCCGATAGATGATAAGATCTTCGTCGATGAATGCGACGCGCCCCTCCAGTGCAGCACGGAACCCAAGCACAAGGTCCTCGTAGCAGTCTGCATATTGGATCGGACCATACTTGCGGAAGAGATCCTTGTGCCAGGCACAGGTCGCCCCAAGGAACAACTGCATTGAACAGGCCGCGGACATGGCATCGGTCCGGGTGTAGAATGTTGCCTTGGCATAGGTTTTGGGCATCGGTTTGCCGTCCAATGTCTCGACCTGGCCGTGCGAGAAGACCAGAAGCGGATCGTCACGCTCAAAGACTTCAATGGTCCGTGCCACGCGCCCCGGAAGAGAGATATCATCGCCGGACGCGGCAATGATGACGTCACCTGTACTCAGGTTGAAGCATCGTTCGATATGTTTGTTGACGCCCAGGTTCTGCGGGTTCTTGTTGAGCACAACGGAATGTGGCCCGGAGTAATCGGCGACCAGCGCCTCCATCGCCTCAAAGGTGCCATCCTGCGAACAATCGTCCGACAGCAGAATCTCGATAGGATCGCAGTCTTGTGCCAGCACGGCCTCAACCGCCTCTTTCACATAGTCCCGCTGATTGTAGGTAAGAAGCACAACTGAGTAGCTGTATCTGTTCATTTCAACCCAATCCAACCTGCACGCACGCGCAGAAAATCCATTGCTGTTGCCCCGGCGGGTCTCAGGCCTGTCTGACCACCTGGACGCCGACGCCGTTAGACCACCAATACTGCAGTTTGCAAGAAGGAGCCATGCCCGACAGCTGCGGTTGCCCGTGTGCGCAGCCAATGAAACTGCCTGCCCGCTGGCACCGCAATCGAGTGATCCCGGCGCTCTTCTGGCGGTCACAGCCACGTAGGCCAAGTTCCGCAATGCAGGCGCGGCATGCGCCAATTCGATTGATCGGAGATGACAATATGGTAGACAGCTGTGCCAATAGACCAGACTGGATCGCTCTTTTTCGATGATAGATCCGACGTTTGCTCCGATCAGCTGCCAAAGCCGGTCGTTGCCACAAGACCGGAGTACGGATTTGCCACTCAGCGATTGCAAATTTATTGACCTGCCCAAGATCGAAGACGCACGCGGCAACCTGACATTTGTCGAAGGGATGAACCACATCCCGTTTGATATCAAACGCGTCTACTACCTCTACGATGTGCCGGGCGGATCGGATCGCGGCGCGCATGCGCACAAGGGTCTGCACCAGTTCATGATCGCGATGTCCGGCAGCTTTGACGTTGTTCTGGATGACGGGTTCGACAAGAAACGCTTTCATCTGAACCGCTCATATTTCGGCATCTACATCTGCCCGATGATGTGGCGATATCTCGATAACTTCTCCTCCGGTGCGGTCTGCATGGTGATGGCATCCGCGCCTTATGACGAAAGCGATTATATTCGCGACTACACCGACTTCCGGCAGGCCGTGGGGGCAACGTGATGCAGGTTCCGTTTCTCGATCTGAAAGCGGCCTATGATGAGCTGGCAGAGCGCAGCGAACCCCGGATGCTGGAGAGCCTGCGCTCCGGCTGGTATATCCTCGGCCCGGATGTTGCCGGGTTCGAGCAGGCGTTTGCCCGCTACTGCGGCGTCTCGCATGCGCTTGGTGTTGCGAACGGGCTGGATGCCTTGCGCCTGGCACTTGTGGCGCTGGAAATCGGGCCGGGAGATCGGGTGCTGGTTCCCTCCAACACCTATATCGCCACCTGGCTGGCAGTATCGCAATGTGGCGCGATTCCGGTACCGGTGGAGCCTGATCCGGCAACCCATAATATCACGGCTGACGGCATACGCGCCGCCATGGTGCCCGGCGCCAAGGCGGTTATTCCCGTTCACCTATATGGCCAGCCCGCAGACATGACCGCGATCATGGCGGTTGCCCGCGAATTGGGGCTGAAGGTGATCGAGGACGCCGCGCAGGCGCATGGCGCGCGCTGGGACGGACGCTCCATCGGCGGAACCGGTGATATCGTCTGCTGGAGTTTTTATCCGGGGAAGAACCTCGGAGCATTGGGAGACGGCGGCGCGGTCACCACCAATGACGATGCACTGGCCGACCGGCTATCGCTGCTGCGCAATTACGGGTCTCACGAAAAATACCGCAATGAGGTTGCAGGGTTCAACAGCCGCCTCGATCCGGTTCAGGCCAGCTTCCTGACCGTGAAGCTGGCGGTGCTGGACGACTGGAACGCACGGCGGGCGCAGATCGCCGCGCGCTACCTGTCGGAATTGTGCGATCTTGGCATTGCGCTGCCCAATGTCGCGGCCAAGGCCGATCCCGTCTGGCATCTGTTTGTGGTGCGGCACCCGGACCGGGACCGGCTGGCGAAAGATCTGGCCGATGTCGGCGTCCAGACCCTGGTGCATTATCCGATCCCGCCACATGCGCAGGCGGCCTATGCTTCCTTGGGTCTGACGGATTCGATGCTGCCACTGGCAACGCAGCTGGCCCGGGAGGTGATCAGCCTGCCCATCGGCCCGCATCAAAGCCACGCGCAGACCGATCATGTGATCAGCTGCCTCAGGCGGCTGGCCTGACCCCTGCACCCCTGCCCAGATCAGAGCATGGTGCCATCAGGGATTTATCGGCTGGAAAGCATTGTCGAGATGATCGACCACCTCAACCCTTGCCGGGCTGCGCAGGAGCTTTGCGTATTTGTATTTGAAGGCACCGCTGGACAGTTCCACAATCCGCCCGGCCACCCAGCCGGGGTCAAGCATGATCGATGTGTCTTCCGTGGTGCCGTCCCAGAAATTCGTATGTATCGCTGACGGAGCGACGACCAGCACCTTGCCGATCCCCTCGCCGCGCACCAGCGCCGCCCCCAACATGCCAAGACCGGCCTTGGTCGCGCAGTAGGCAGGCATTCCCGCCTGCGGTTTATACTGTGAGCTTGAGGTGATCAGCATCAGTTTGAGCGGTCCGGATGCCTGCCGGACCAGTCGCTGGATCAGCATCATAGGCCCCAGCAATCCGACATTGGTCATCTGCGCAAGCGCGGCATCCTCTAGCGAGGCAATCGTCCCCTGCTGCAAAAAGCCCGCGCAATAGATCAGGGTCTGCACATCTCCGACCTGCCGCGCCAACCGATCCAGTTCCGTGATCAGATCGCTGGAATCCTCAGTCACCGAAAGTGCATGAAACCGTGCGCCGCTGCAGCCCGGATCGGCCCGTCCGGTGATGGTGACCCGGTGTCCCTCGGCAACGTAGTGCCGCGCCAGTGCTAGACAGACGCCAGAGCTTCCGCCGACAATCAGAATGTTCTTCTTCACAGTCACCTCGCCCCCGCATCCACGAGGCAACTGATAGCCCTGCCCAGGAGCATCCGCAACATCGCCTGCGACGCCGTCGCAGATCGACATTGAGGCAGGATTCAAGGCGGATCCCAGCCCGCAACCGCTTGCGATGAACATCTGCCGGAGCCGCGGAAACCATTGTCAGGCAGCGGCCAAATCCACGCTGGAGGCTGTACTCCCTGCCACTTGGAGCGGCGGTTTGGGCCCGATTTGGCCGTTTCAACTGAACTTTAAGCACCATCTTCTAATTTAGTCGCTCAGATCTGGACGGCTCCAGCACCGGTACAAACAACGCGTTTTGCGTATCGCACAGTAACCCGAGGTGAAAATTGGTAACTAGAACAATTGAATCGTTTTACCTCGGAACGTTTTCCGATCTGGATCCAAACGAAGCCAACTTTGCATCTGAAAACTCCTCCATCCTGGTTGGCGCCACGTTCGGCAGCTCGGGCGCGCCGCTTTATGACAACATCGACAGCCTCACAGTAAACGACCTCAACAGTGACGGGCAGCTCCTTGAGAACGACAACGGACAAAGCGCCGATCAGCTGATCTATGGCGGAATATCCTCCGATATCGACAGCGCCATCGACTACAATGTCCTTGTCACCTATTCCGATGGCACCACGGCTACGACGCAGATGCTGATCCTGCAGGATACATCAGGTCGGGTGTTCCTTAACCCCTACAGAGAAGGTGACCCTGCCAACAACGTTCTCGACGACAAGCCGATCGAATCCATTCAGCTCACGTCAGTCATCGGTGACAACTACTCCTTTGCCTTTGCCGACCTCGAACAGGATGCCTTTATCGACGGCACGGTCGACGGCACCGCAGGGAATGACAGCATCGGCGCCAGCTATATCGATGCCGACGGCACCCAGATGAACGCCTATGGCGGCGACGATACCGTGGATGCTGGAGCGGGCGACGATACAATCTATGCCGTAGCCGGCAACGACAGCATCGTCGCGGGCGCGGGCAACGATATCGTCTACGGCGGAAGCGGCAGCGATACCCTGATCGGCGGAGACGGCAAAGACACGATCTACGGCGGAACCGAGGCCGACCTGATGACTGGCGGCGCAGGCGACGACGTCTTTGTCACAGGTGCTGGCGATACAGCACAGGGCGGGACCGGCGACGATACCTTCTATAACTATGCACCAGAAGGCATAGGCGGCACGATCAGCATCATCGGTGGCGAAGGGGACGAAGACGGGAATGGCGACTGGCTACGACTGACGTTTGAGGACGGCGGCGCCTGGGAAAACGATCCGCTTACCGTCACGCTAACCAGTAGCGAGGCCGGTTCCGTGACCGGTGGCAGTTCGACCATCAATTTCTCCGAGATTGAATTCATCTCCACAGGCCTTGGAAACGACACCATCGACCTGTCGAGTGGCAGCACCGGCATGCGGATTGATGCCTCATCTGGGGATGACAGCGTGACCGGCGGCACCGGCGCCGACACAATTGATGGCGGTATCGGCAACGACGTTCTGGGCGGCGGTGCCGGGGCCGACACAATCGATGGCGGTACAGGCGACGACGTGCTGGACGGCGGCGGCGGCGACGACACAATTGATGGCGGCAGCGGCAATGATACGCTTCTGGCCAATTTCGGCGCCGATACCTTTATCGGAGGTGCCGGGATTGATACCTACGATATCGTCAATTCTGATGCGTCCTATGTCAACTTCAACATCGATCTCACGACCGGTACGGACCAGCACGGCAACACCTATAGCGGGATCGAGAACATCCTCGGCGGCACAGCCAATGACAGCCTGACAGGCGACGGCGCCAATAACCTGCTGGACGGCGGCGCGGGCGCGGACACGATTTCGGGCGGTACTGGCGCTGATAGCCTGTCGGGCGGGGACGATGCCGACACGTTTGTGGTCGAGGACGGCTTTGGCGCGGACACGATCATCGGCGGCGAAGGGGTCACCACCGGCACGGATTACGACACGCTTGATCTGTCGGCCGTCACCGTTCCGGTCACGGTAACCTTTACCGGTACCGGCGCGGGCACGATCAGCGACGGCACCAGTACGCTCACCTTCTCCGAAATCGAGCGCGTAATCCTGGGCGATTCAGCCGATGTGGTGGACGCCACCAACGACGCAGGCGGGATCGAGATTATCGCAGGCGGCGGCAACGACACCGTGACCGGCGGATCCGGGAACGATACAATCGATGGCG
>NZ_JAYMWW010000014.1:0-352183 GCF_048056015.1 Phaeobacter sp. JH20_37
CAATCCAGAATTGCGAGTTCGATCCAAGAACTGTGCATGCAGCTTGATCCTTGATTCGAAAGCTGTACGGCAGGGTGCTCCGTACAGTCAACGCGCCCTAGATATCTGCTGTCAGCCTCATGAGCACCACCAAAACAGTTGCTTAGGTTGTGAAAACTGTGCTTGTCTGGTTCTTGTTGGGCGGGATGGAGCGCTTTCGATGGTTGAGGCTGGAATGAGGGGCAGATGTTTCTTAGGTCCTTGAAAAGAAATGCTAAATTACTTCTAGCCTCATGTGTTTGTTTGATTGGCTGTGCGCCGCTTGACTATTCCTCCATTTCTAAGAATGGGCGCTTTGAAGGCCGACTTTTCGTGATGTGGATTGGAGAGGGGTCTCCGTATTTGGGCGACGGGAATTTTGTTTTTGTTCCCAATCCGAATGATCCTCTTCGTTTTACACGCTACGACGCGGCTGGTAATCAGGTTGGTGAGACAATACGCCCGGAACTGATGTACACGGATGGCGGATCAATCCCTAAGCTAGCCTCTGCCTTTAGGGGCTTTTCCCCATGGGGCTACGCTCCGGCATATATGATCCACGATTGGCTCTTCATTGCTCACCACTGTTTGGTCGATGGGGTCCCAACTGAGGAAGAAGCGAAGATGAGCGACCTTACGTTTAGGGACTCGGCCGTAATCATAGCGGAATCCATCAAGGCTTTGCAGGTTTCCGGGCAGGTAAGCAGGAATGACATAGCTGCGTCTACAATCTCATCAACAGTTGCTGGACCAATCTCAAGTGCGCTTTGGAACAGAAATGGAGCTTGTGAAGGTCATCGTGTGTCTGAGGAGCACAGGATTGCAGCGCTCGCGGCATTTCCGGACGGCATTCGAGCTGATGCGGGGGACGTCGGTCTTGATCCAGACTTGCCCATTCCCGACGGCGGTTTGATCATTGGGCCAAAAGCTACAGTGATAGGCGAGTTTGGGTTCTAGCGAGGCGAAGTTTTGGTAGGTGCATCCATCAAATCTCGGCGAGCATTGATCGGTTTGGTCAGTTATCTGACCTTGGCCGCCTTTGTTCACGCCCTCCATGCTGAAGACAGCACTGAGGGATATTGCAGTCCAATTATTAACGGAGTTGCTAGCGGAGCAAACGTAACTATTGAATGCAACCTTACGCGAGAGGAAGCTATCAGCGCTAGCTCTGAGAGCTTCGAAGAGGCTTATTGGGCTTTGAGCCGACTTACTGGCCAGCAATTCAACTACCTACTGCCACTCCTGCATGCCTTCTCCCAAGATCCATCTCAAGAAAAGTGGGATGCAGTTCAAGCGGAAGTGAGTGAAATCGCCAATCTAGTTACGCACGCGCGGGAAGCTTTGTTCGTTTTTGAATCGACCCTCACGATTGATCGGAAAAATGACTTTCAAAGAATTCACGGTCTACTTTCGAGCAGACGCATTGCGCTTTTATACATTTTTGAAAACGAGTCTGCAGAATTCGAAGTTTCCGGCCTTCCAGAAGGCCTCGAAGCGATCGATGAATGGATTTCGTCGTACCAGAAACTCATGATAGACTTAGAACAAGAGATGTCGAAGGTCGTTGAAGCGATAAAGACGATTAGCAGTTGATCGGCGGTGGTCATGCACGGAGTCTGCCCTTGATGGCTTGATTTAAGCGCTGATGGGTGCATAGTTGAAGTAAATTTTCATTTTGCCGGGCTCGCCTGCTGAGGAACTCAGTTAGGTGAGACAATTTATGGGTTTTGATGGGAGACGTTATGATGAAATCTAGATTGCTTTTTACTGCTTTGATGCTGCAAGGTGCGATAGCATCCTCCACACACGCACATAGTACTTCGGAAAACGAAGTTGGCATATTTGGCCCCCCGGAGATTTTGGAGGATGAACAGCAGCTTATTGATGAAGGGCTCGGTGCAGAACAATCGGTGGTGGATCAGTTCAAAGTTTGGGAGGCTGGACAGACGTTGAAGGTTTGCTTCTATTCGGGGCAAGAAGCAGCGAAGCAGTTTTTTGTTGATACAGCAAATGTTTGGGACGAAATCACGTCTATCTCGTTCGACTTTGGTACAGCACCTTCCTTTTACGGATGTAGCGCTTCTGGAGACTATCACATCCGAGTGGCTCTGGCACCCGGGGGCGGGAACTGGTCGTACGTTGGGACTGACTCCGCCAAGGTTTCTCAAGCAAAACCCTCATTGCGTATTTCGATGGCGGAGCCATTCAGCTTGATTAGTCGGCGTTCAGTGGGTGGCACAATCCTCCATGAACTCGGGCACGCTCTTGGATTGAAACATGAGCACCAGAGCCCAGAGGCAAACTGTGAGGACGAAATTGACTGGGACAAACTGTACGCAGAGCTCGCAAAGCCGCCAAACAAATGGGACAAAGACAAGGTTGATCACAACCTTCGCCCACTTGTAGCTTCGCAGCGCTTGCGGACCAGTGAGTATGATGCAAAGTCCATAATGCACTATGCCCTCCCTGCAAGCTGGTTCAAACAAGGCAGCGCTGCTAGTTGCTACATCAAAAAGAATACCAGCCTCTCCGACTTGGACGTTGCCGCAGCGGAGGAAACGTATCCCAGTCTCCCGCAAAAACAGGATGACTACCTAAATAGGCTACACTCATCGTTGGCTGTTAGACTTGAAGAAGAGGATGCGCCCGATGAAACGCTTGCGACTCTAAGTAACTTAATCAACGCGGCGACCGCCTTTGTCCCTGACCGTGAAGTAGATGCTGATTTGCAAGGTAAGGTTACGATTATCGGTTCTCAAAGAACTTCTGGCGATTGCTCACCAATAATCAATGATGCTGGTGATGTAACAATCACCTGCAATTGATATGCGGCCATCTCATCTATTGTGGGCTTTCACCTTCACTTTTTGCGGCGTGGAGGCGTCTTCTGCAGAAGAAGTTATTACAAGTGGCCGATGCAGCCCTATAGTTATCGACGCGGGCAACGTACGCATTGATTGTGGTGGAGTACCTGAGGAAGTACTCGCACCACTCATTGAAGAAATCACTGCCCGAAGTCTTGCGCTTGATGAAGCCAACGAACGTGCGGAGAAATGGGCCGAAAGATATTTCGAAGTCGTAGATGAATACTCAAAAATTGCAGCATTTATGACCGTTGAAGAGAGGGAAAAAGCGTCTTCGCTAATTGCGAGCGGTGACATCGCCGGTGCAGAAAGTGATCTCGCAGCTTTACAGATGCAGATAGACGGCATTCGAGCGAATGCTAGAGCCGAAATGGTCCAAACGATGCAACAGATTGCTGAGCTCGGTCTAAACCCCGGTGGGGTTGTCGTTGATCGATTAAAATGGGAGGCTGGAAGTCAATTAAAAGTCTGCTTTTTTGATGGTAGCCGGGAATCACAGAAGAAGGTTGCTGATATCGCGAACAATTGGTCGTTGTATGGGAATATTTCTTTCGATTTTGGATACTCGCTTGAGGGCTTCCCCCGCGTCTGCCACCCTAATGAGAGAAATGAAATCCGAGTGTCTCTCCGTCCAAATCCCCCACGTAATACTACTTTCATCGGAAGGTCCGCACTTAGCAAAGGCCAAGATGAACCAACAATGTGGCTATACAATCATCAAGAAGGAACTGTTCTTCATGAGTTTGGTCACGCTCTTGGTCTGAGTCACGTGTTTTTCCATCCTGAGTCTTGCGTTCAGGATATCGATTTTGCTGCTGCGGTTGAGTATTTCGGGAGTAGATTTGGTTGGTCAGAGACGCACGTAAGAGTTAATTTGCGAACATTACCGGGAGACGCAGAGGGATATTCGATGTTAGGCTTTGATCCTACATCCATCATGCAGTTTAAGTTGCCTGACGAGATCTTCGCCTCGCCAGAGGACAACTGTACTAAGAACGTGGACTCACTTTCACTACAGGACAAATTGGCTATTTTCCGGATGTACCCAATTTAATTGTAAGTGTACGAGCGAAAGTCTTTTCACATAAGAATTTGCGGTAGTTTGCAGGCGGTTGATAATTACGTTGGACTACCAGTCGCAAGGTTGAAGCCAATGTTGAGGATTGGATTTGCAGCTATCAATATTTTCCAACATGCCTTGAGCATAAGAATTTCCTAACACTGCTGCTCTAGCATAGAGCGTGCGAGCCTTCCTAACATCCTTTGGTAGACACTCGCCGTAGAGATGATGTCTAGCAAGGTCGCTTATAGCATCCGGGTATTCAACCGCTGCAGCCCGTTGATAGTAGTCGACTACTTTGTTGCAATCGATAGGTACAACCAGTTCGTGGTCCAATATCCAAGCGACACCTCGATATCCTCTTGGATCATCTCTGTCTGCCAGTTCTTGCCAGATGTCGAGAGCTTCCTTCCCCTTAATTTTATCCCCTTGGTTCCACGCGTCGATCCAGAGCTCTTGCGCGCGACGGTGCATTGCAGTCGCGTTTCCCATCTGAAAGCATTGTTCTAACTCATCCGACCAATTTGTAGTCTCGCAATCCAAGACGCGTGTGTGTTCTTCAAGCGTTTTTCCCAAACGAAAGCCATCGGGCGCGCGGCAACCACGGTAAGTCAAAAACTCGGTAGAAAATGCCCTCATAACAAAGCCAAAGTGTTCGAACACATGAGCTGGTAGATAGTTATTTGTTGCTTGAAAAGAAATGTAGCTCTCACAAGCCAAGGCCTGCTCACTCATGTTCTCATAACTGAAACCTTCGTAAAGATAGGCTTCCGAGTATACAGGATTAACATCTATTGCCCGTTTGAAAGCTTCTAGCGCCTTTGGATAGTCCTTTTGCCACCAGAAGACCTTTCCCATCTCAAAATGCGCTTCGGCAAAGTACGGGTAATTCTCAATTGCCAGTCCCAGGTTTAGGAGCGCTCGCTCGTTCTGTTGTTGAATGAAAGTGACATCACCACCGACTCCAATCGCCTCAACATGTCGGAGCGCTGTTCTAAAATGCGAGATCGCTTTGCCGTATGCGGCGTGCAATTCTGCGAGTTTTATTTGAGCCGCTTCTTCGAAACGACCCCCGGGGTATCGGAGCAAGTAGTTTTCGAAATCGATCATTTTTGTAGACGAAGAAATCGCATCCCAGTACGCTTGTTCTGCAGTTAAGCCACATTTGAGATCAACTGAACCTTCAATATCTATGAAGATTGGAGAGCAATCCCCGGATGTATACAAGGATTGGATCTCTGGGGAGTTCGCGTTTGCCGGCAGGTATGGAACAGCGGAAAAAGCAACTGCGGCAAGAAATCCCTTCACAACAGAATAAGTCAAATTGTCCCCCTTGGCTTCGGGCACGAAGTTAAGATCAGAATAGACTATTGTTGACCATGCAGCAAAGGGTCTCTCTTTTTAAATTGCTCAAGTGCTCTGTTAAGTTGTTTATGTCGTCGATCGGCAAGAGCTGCAGGGTCTCTCAGTTTCGATGGTTTTTGAGAGGTATGCAGGCCTGTCTGGAAAACGAAAGAAATTTATCGGCAGGTGCTCTCGGAACTGTCTCTTGAAAACCTTGTCTCTCGCTTGGCCTGCGTTTTCGGGCGGTTGAGAAGCACCCCAGGACCGGATACTCGCTGCAGGCTGACTAAGAAGGTACTAGCTTGGCTCTGACTCGGCATTCGCCGCTGAGCCAACGGAGGTCCGGTGTTGGCAATGATTTCCAGTTGAACTCGGATCGGCTGATGGAGGATCGGACCGAAGCCATAGCAATTTAGCGCGGTTGGGGATGCTGCATGTGCGGATCGTGTGCACAGGATGTCTCGGCTCTCACCTTTGTCGTCGTGAGGGTTGAAAGAGCACGGTTGGCCCTGTTGCACGATGTGGTGGCCACTTCTACGCCGCAAGCCGCGGGACCATGCTCTCGACCAACCGCAGAAATCGTGAGTTGCGAGCCCCCGCAACCAACGATACTTGCGATGCCTCCGCCGGTCCTGCCGCGGAGGTTTTTGCTTTTCCCCCACCCGGGCGCCGGGATCGTCTGCTGCGCCCTCCCGCAACCAAATATACCAGATAAAATAAACAACATGGCGCCCCAAGGGGCGCTTCTGGCGTTCGTAGCACTGGATGTGTGGAAACACAGATTTGGCCCGAGAAATATGGACAGTTGAGCTAGGTGGATTTCCCGCTCCTGATCCGGCAGCGTGCCGGGACGAAGGAGCGACGATGGCCAGACGACCCAGACGGAACCACAGCCCTGCATTCAAGGCGAAAGTCGCATTGGCAGCTTTGAAGGGCGACAAAGCGATGAGCGAATTGGCGACGCAGTTTGACGTTCATCCGAACGAGGTCGAGCAATGGAAAGACCAGCCCCTAGGCCGCGTGACAGACGTTTTTTGACGACAAGCCGAAGGCGTCGAAGGAGCCCGAGATCGATGTCAAATCGTTGCACGCGAAGATAGGCCAGTTGACGCTGGAAAACGTTTTTTTGGGCGAAGTGCTCGCCAAGGCCGGTCTGTTGAGAACGCTTGCGGGGTCTCACGGCAGACGCAATGCTCCAGCCCTTGTCGCTCCCAGTCCTGCCAGCCGACAACCACCATCCCTTTCGTCCTTCCTCATGTGAGCTGTCTTGAAATCGTAGGCTGCATCTCTTTGACCATAAAGGACGAGGGACTGTGAACCGTTCTGGTGATGTGGCTTTTGTGGGCGGGCGGTTTCTGTTAACGTTGGTTTAACAACAATACCGCCAGAGACAGGCAGTCGAGCATATGCAAACAGGCTTTCGAGGCACCTACGTCATTTCGTGGGGGCAGACCGAAGTGGATGGTCTGCCGGGGGCGCCGGTGTCGGCATTGGCCGCCGGGGCAAGCTGGCGCTGGCGCGGGGCGCCGCTGCGGGTCGACGGGCCTGGCAATCTCCTGGAACTGGAACCTGGCGATGCGGAGCGGGATCTGCGGCGCAATGCGGCGCGGTCCGTGCGCCGGTTGGTCGGGCTGGCGATCGAACCCGGACCGCAGGGGCGGGACCGCCCGGCTGCCCGGCCGGAGGAGGACCGCCCGGAGACGGTGCTGCGGGATCGTTATTTCGTGGTGACCGACGGGCGGCGCAATTACACGGTGACGCTGATTGATGTCGGGCCCGTGCAGCGGCCGCTGTTGATGTTTGTCGATTCTCAACCTCCGAACGACAGGGACCTGTGGGTCGTCGATGTGCGGATGGACACAGGCGACCGACGCGATGTGCGGTCGCATACCGGCGTGATCTGTTTTACCCCCGGAACCATGCTGCGCACCCCTGCGGGGGCGGTACCGGTTGAACAGCTGCGGGAAGGCGACTGGATCCAGACCCGCGACAGCGGCGCCCAGCAGATCCAGTGGATTGGCGCGCGGCGGATGACCGGCGCACGGCTGTTCGTCGCGCCCGAGCTGCGCCCGGTGCGGATCAAGGGAGGGGCGCTTGGCATCGAGCGGCCCGATGCGGATCTGCTGGTCTCGCCGAGCCATCGCATGCTGCTGCGAGGGCCGCATGTGCAAAGCCTGTTCAACACGCCCGAGGTGCTGGTTGCGGCGCGCGATCTGATCAATGGTCGCGAGATTGCGGTCGATACGCAGCTGCGCGAGGTCACCTATATTCATGTCTTGTTGGCGGAGCATCAGGTGCTGTGGGCCAATGGGGTCGAGACGGAGAGCTTTCACCCCGCCCAGGCGGCGCTGAGCGCGCTGCGCGATGAGGATCGCACCCGGCTGTTGCAGCAGCTGCCGGATCTGGAAGTCGATGCGATGCGCTATGGCGAATTCGCGCGCCGCAATCTCAGCCAGCCGGAGGCGGCAATCCTGCGACATGCAGCAGCCTGACCGCCTGTCGGCCGCGCGCTGAGACCGTGCGACTGCGCCGCTCGCGGAGCCGTTTTTCCCTCTGCCTTTGGCAAGGCGCGATAGGGGCGGAAAAGCTGGTTGACTCTCTCTCGCCCTCGTCTATACACGCGGCTTCATTGGTGTTGGCGGCTCCCGCAAGGGAATGCCTGTCATGCCCGAAGAGCGCAAGGATCACCCGGTCCTTCGCGACACGGAGCAAGAGGACAACGCCCTTCGATGCAGCCCTTTGGGGTGCGACCAAAACTGAAGGAGATCAGCCGTGACCAAACGCACGTCTGCCAAGTACAAAATTGACCGCCGTATGGGCGAGAACATCTGGGGCCGTCCGAAGTCCCCGGTGAACCGTCGTGAATACGGCCCCGGCCAGCACGGCCAGCGCCGCAAGGGCAAGCTGTCGGATTTCGGTATCCAGCTGCGCGCCAAGCAGAAGCTCAAGGGCTACTACGGCGACCTGACCGAGAAGCAGTTCCGTCGCATCTACGCCGAAGCTGAGCGTGTTAAAGGCGACACAGGTGAAAACCTCATTGGTCTGCTGGAGCGCCGCCTGGACGCGGTTGTGTACCGTGCCAAATTCGTTGCAACCGTTTTTGCGGCCCGTCAGTTCGTGAACCACGGTCACGTTCTGGTCAACGGCAAGCGCGTGAACATCCCCTCCTACCGCGTGAAGGAAGGCGATGTGATCGAGGTTCGCGAGAAGTCCAAGCAAATGACCGCACTGCTGGAAGCTGTTCAGCTGGCAGAGCGTGACGTTCCTGACTACGTCGAAGCCGACCACTCCAAGATGACCGCCACTTTCGTGCGCGCACCGGGCCTGTCCGACGTGCCGTACCCGGTTGTGATGGAACCGAACCTGGTCGTCGAATTCTACGCCAAGAACTAAGTCCTGTCCGAACCGGACACGACAGAAAGGGGCTGCCATCTGGCGGCCCCTTTTTCATTTGCCACCGCAGCGGAAGGTCACTGGTGATCGCCTGGGATGACAGGCGCCACCCGCCGCTGCCGCCATTTGCGATTGCCAGCTGCCCCTTTGCGGACCTATCCTTTTTGCAGACGCCCGCTCAGAGGCGATGAACAGGAAGGTAGACGATGAAAATGACCCGTATTCTGGGGATGGCTGCAATGGCAGCTGTCACCGCAACACTCACAGCAACACTCTCATGGGCGGCGCCCCTGCGTCTGACCCCGGCCAACCCGCAACCGACGGGGCTGAAGCCGGGTCTGACGGTGCGCTATGCCTATCCCGACGACGTCAAGACGCTGCGCGCCGCTGCCAAGGCGCTGGAGGCCGGAGCTGAGGTCGGACCGCCGCTCAAGGGGCTTGACTATCGCGACACCAGCATCGGGCAGAATGCCCTCACCTCCAAACGCTCGGAGCATGTCGCGGCTGACATCCGTGGCTATGTGCGTTTTGATGCGCCGGGCATCTATACGATTGATTTCCTCACCAATGATGGCATCCGGGCGACGATCGGCGGCAAGGTGGTCGGCAAATTTGATGGTCGGCAGACCTGTCAGGAGACCTTTGCCCAGCAGGTGGAGGTGCCGCAAGCCGGCTGGTATCCGATCCATGTGCTGTATTTTCAGCGGCTGAATACCTCCTGCCTGCATATGCGCATGGGGCCGCAGGGCAGCCGTGTCACCTGGATGCCGAACAAGGCTTTTGGCCGCTGACAGGACTGCGGATTGGCGGTGACCGGTTGCGGGCGCCTGCGGCTATAGCGGCAGCGGGCGTCCTTCGGCGATGGCTTCCATGGCGAAATACGACGTGACGCTGTCCAGCTCGACACCTTCGATCAGGCGCTGGTAGACCTTGTCGTAACTGGCCATATCCTCGGTCACGACCTTCAGCTGGTAATCGTAATCGCCGCCGATGCGGTGGAAATCGACCACCTCGGGGATGGTCAGCACATGGCGGCGAAAGGTCTGCAACCATTCCGCCGAATGGTGACGTGTGCGCAGCATCACAAAGACCACCAGATCCAGCCCCAGCTGCTTGCGGTCCAGACGGGCGGTGGTGCCCTGCATCAGGCCGCTTTCGCTCAGGGTTTTCAGGCGTCGCCAGCAGGCGTTCTGCGACAGGCCGACCTGCTCTGCCAGATCGCGCTGCGAGAGGCTGGCGTCACGCTGCAGGGCGCGCAGCAGGGCCAGGTCGATGTTATCCAGCTTATGGGTCATGGCACCATCATGGCGGCGGGCATGGCGGAGTTCAATCACTCAGTGCAGCCAACGGACAAGACCGGGACATTGCAATCCGGCAAGAGGCGTCTTGCCGCTTTCCCATTGCTGCCAAGGCGGTTATTACGAGGCGGCATCAAGGAGCATCTACCATGACCCACATCGCGCCGCAGCCTGGCATATTGGACATCGCCCTTTATGAGGGCGGGGCTGCCCATGTGAAAGGGGTGAGCAATGTGACCAAGCTCTCCTCCAATGAAAACCCATTGGGGCCAAGCCCGAAAGCCATTGAGGCAATGCAGGCGGCGGTCTCTCAGATGCACCGGTATCCGAGTTCCGATCACAGCGCCCTGCGTCAGGCGATTGGCGAGGTCTACGGCCTGCCGGCGGAGCAGATCATCTGCGGGGCGGGCAGTGACGAGATTATCACCTTTCTCTGTCAGGCCTATGCGGGGCCGGGGGATGAGGTTCTGTTCACCGAGCATGGCTTTGCCATGTATCGCATCAGCGCCCTGGCGGCCGGGGCGACCCCGGTCGAGGTGGCGGAACGCGAACGCGTCACCGATGTCGATGCGCTGCTGGCCGGATGCAGCGAGCGCACGCGGCTGGTGTTCATCGCCAATCCCAACAATCCCACCGGCACGATGATCGGCACCGCTGATCTGGCCCGGCTCGCCGATGGTCTGCCACGGGGAGCACTGCTGGTGCTGGATGGCGCCTATGCGGAATATGTCGAAGATTATGACGCCGGGGCCGAGCTGGTGGCCAGCCGCGACAATGTGGTGATGACGCGCACCTTCTCCAAGATCTACGGGCTGGGTGGCGCTCGGGTCGGCTGGGGCTATGCGCCGAAAGTCATCATTGACGTGCTGAACCGGGTGCGCGGTCCGTTCAATCTGTCGTCCACCGCGCTTGCCGGGGCGGAGGCAGCGGTGCGGGATGCGGAGTATACCGAACATTGCCGTCAGGAAAACGCCAAGTGGCGCGGCTGGCTGGCCGAGGCGCTGGCGGAGTTGGGTGTGCCCTCAGACACCTCCTGTGCGAATTTCATTCTGGCGCGCTTTGCCAGCCCGGAAGAAGCGGGCGCCTGCGATGCCTTCCTTCAGTCGCGCGGGCTGATCGTGCGCCGGGTGAGCGGATACAAGCTGCCCGCAGCGCTGCGGATCACCGTGGGCGATGAGACCGCATGCAAGCAACTGGTTGCGGCTGTGAAGGCGTTCAAGGATGGCGCGGCATGAGCGCGCCGATCTACAACCGCATCGCGCTGATTGGTCTTGGCCTGATCGCCTCCTCCATGGCACATGCCATTCGCCGTGGCGGGCTGGCAGGCGAGATCACCGGCTATGCCCGCAGCGCACAGACCCGCGAGACCGCGCGCCGTATCAACTTGTGTGATCGTGTCTGCGAGACGGCTGCGGAGGCGGCGCAGGACGCTGATCTGGTCGTGCTCTGTGTGCCTGTGGGGGCGATGGATGCTGTGATGGCGGACATTGCGCCGGTGCTGAAACCCGGTGCCACGGTTTCCGACGTGGGGTCGGTCAAACGCCATGTGATCGACGCGGTGTTGCCGCATATCCCCGACGGGGTGCATTTCGTGCCGGCCCACCCATTGGCGGGCACCGAACATTCCGGGCCCGAGGCCGGGTTTGCCGAGCTTTATGACAACCGCTGGTGTCTGCTGGTGCCGGTTGAGGGCTGCGAGCGCGCCCCGGTGGACCGGTTGCGCCGGCTCTGGGAGGGGATGGGCTCCAACGTCGATGAGATGGACGCGGATCACCATGATCTGGTTCTGGCGGTGACCTCGCATGCGCCGCATCTGATTGCCTATACGATGGTCGGCGTGGCTGATGACCTGCGCCGGGTGACCGACAGCGAGGTGATCAAATACTCGGCTGCGGGATTTCGTGACTTCACCCGGATTGCCGCCTCCGATCCGACCATGTGGCGGGATGTATTCCTGACCAACAAGGATGCGACGCTGGAAATTCTGGGACGTTTCACCGAGGAGCTGTTTGCCCTGCAACGGGCCATCCGCACCGGGGATGGGGAGCATCTGCACCAGTATTTCACCCGCACCCGGGCCATCCGCCGGGGCATTATCGAGGCCGGGCAGGATACGGCGGCGCCGAACTTCGGCCGCGAGACCAAGTCATGAGGCGCGGCTGGCGGTCGGGGGCGCAGGCGGTTGCGACGGTAGCCGGGCTGATCGTCATGATCGCCGTCAGCGCCGGGGCCACTGCGGCCAATGCGCCTGACCGCTCGCTGCGGCCCAATGCGCGCCCGGATCCGGCGGCTGTCGCCGCTTTGACGCCGACGCCCGCCGCTGCTGCGGTCACCGTTTCATCGGATCTGCGCCCGCAAGGGCGACCGCCGTCTGAACAGGCCGTCGCCATGGCTGCGCTGCGCCTGCCGATGATGCCGACCGGTCCAGAGGCCTCTCTGCGTCCACATCTGCGGCCCGGCGATCTGGCGGAGAAAATCCTGTTCGGCAAACGCAAACGCCGCAAGACCTCGGTCTGCGGTGATATCGACATTCAGGGAGCAGAGGTGGGTGCCGTACCAGGGCGTCTGAACGGCTGCGGCGCAAAGAACGCGGTGCGGGTGCGCTCGGTTGCCGGGGTGACGCTCAGCCAGCAGTCGGTGATGACCTGCGACACCGCCCGCGCGCTCAAGAAATGGGTGGAGCGGGATGTGGTCAAGGCCTTTGGCCGGCGTGACAAGGTGGTGGCCCTAAGGGTGGCGGCGCATTATTCCTGCCGCACCCGGAACAACCGGCCGGGCGCAAAGATCTCAGAACATGGTCGGGCCAAGGCGATTGATATCTCGGGCTTCGTTCTGGAGAGCGGCAAGGTGATCACGGTGCTGAAAGGCTGGACCGCGCGCGCCACGCGCAAGGGGCTGCGGAAGATGTGGAAAGGTGCCTGTGGCCCGTTTGGCACCGTGCTGGGGCCGCTTTCGGACCGGTACCATCTGGATCATTTCCATCTGGACGTCGCCCGCCATCGCGGTGGTCCTTATTGCCGCTAGCGCAGGATCAGACGGGGCGCTGGACCGATCGGCAGCGGACCGAGCGTGACATAGCCGGAGCGCAAAGTCAGCGGCAGATCAAGGTCGCGATGGTTGCCGCCAAGCCCGGCAAAGACCCGCAAAACCCGCTCAATCCCGGAGCGCGCAGTCGGGTGCAGGCTGCCTGAGGCTTCGGCCATTTGCAGGATGTCCTGCCAGTTTTCAACCTGAAGCGCGAGATCGCCCTCTGGCAGGCCGGTCTCATCCAGACGCAGTTCGCCCGTCGCCTTGATGCGCATCGGGCCCCAGCGGGCCTCGGCCAGATGCAGCGATATCTGGCGCGGCTGCGGGCGGCGCAGCTCAATCGCGCTGCGGTTCCAGCTGGTGTCGAAGCCCACATTCATGTCGAGCGTGACCGTCTCCAGCCGCTCGGGAAGCCCCTCGGTCGCCGCCAGCCGCTGGCGCAACAGCGGGTGAGGGGACACACCCTGCGCATCGGCGTGGATCTGGTAGTGGTTCTGCGCATCGGTCCGCGTCATCTCCAGCAGGACCGCCTGACCGCTCAGCTCGGGTTTGCCATTGCTCTGTATCGTCCAGTTTCTGGCCATCATGTGCAGCTGTTCCAGGTCCAGCGCGGATCCCGGTGCCAGTTGCAGCTCGGCCCGCAGCCCCTCGGCGTGCAGGATCGCGGTGCTGTCGAAATAGGAGAACCGTTGTGGTGTCGGCGGCAGCAGAAGCGTCACGGTGCCGGGCCAGAGTGCAAGGCTGCGGATGTCGAGCCAATCGGCACGCCATGCGGTGCCGGTGCCCGGATCGGCGAGGGCCGGGGTGGTGATCCGGTGATGGTGATAGAGTGGATAGCCCGAGGTGCGCAGCGTGGCATAATCGGCCTGCCAACCCTGCCGCTGCTGCTCGGCAAACCAGCCATCCAGCCCCTGACGCAGGCCCCAGGCGGCAACCGCCCAGTAGAGGCTCCAGACGGAGATCGAAATGAGCAGCATTTTTGTCCAACGGATCATCATTCGGCCTCTTTTCTGGACGTGGGATTTGATGTTTATAGACCGCGATCAAAAAAGGGCCAGCGTCATGACCATGTGGGTATTTGGATACGGATCTTTGTTGTGGAATCCGGGTTTTCCGGTGGCCCGCCGCGAAGTTGCGACCCTGCCGGGCTATGCGCGGTCCTTCTGCATGAAGTCGATCCATCATCGCGGCAGCGAGGAGAAACCCGGTCTTGTGCTGGCGCTGGATGCCATCGAAGGGGCGGCCTGTACCGGAATCGCGCTGGCGGTCGAGGCTGGCCACGAAGAGCAGACCTTGCTGGAACTGCGGGCGCGGGAGCTGATTTCCTCGGCCTATGTGGAGAAGGATCTGACGGTGCAGCTGGCCAGCGGCGGGGAAGTTACCGCCGTGACCTATGTGATTGATCCCGATCATATCCAATATTGCGGCGGCATTAGCCTCGAAACTCAGGCGCAGATCATTGCCGAAGCGGTTGGGGGACGTGGCCCCAATACCGAATATCTGTTCAATACGGCCGAGCATCTGGCGGAGATCGGGCTGCGCGACGCTGATTTGGATTGGCTTGCGGCGCGTGTGCGGGATCTTGCGTCATAAAGCCTTGGCTCTTTTGAGGATTTGCCTATAGGCTCCGGTTCTGCAAGAGCACCAAAAAAAAGTGTCAGGAGCCACAGCTATGGCGCAGCCAGACCGCGAAAGCAGACCGCAGTTTTCCCAACCGGTACGCCAGATTATCATGATGCTGATCGCTCTCGGGCTGTCAGGGTTCGGGGCCTTTGTGGCGCTGCCGCGCGTTTTGCCGGTGTTTGAAGCCAACCCCTGGCTCAACGGGTTTATCGGTCTGGTGTTTGTTTTCGGCGTGATGGCCTGTTTCTGGCAGGTGCTGCAACTGATCGGGTCGGTACGCTGGATCGAGGCTTTCGCTGCCGGGGTCGCCAGAGAGGATGTTCGCCCGCCGTCGATGCTGGCACCGCTGGCGTCACTGTTGCGGTCGCGGGGCGCGCGGATGCAGCTTGGCTCATCATCGACCCGCTCTATCCTCGATTCCGTTGCGACCCGGATCGACGAAGAGCGTGAAATTACACGCTATATCGTTAACCTACTGATTTTCCTTGGCCTTCTGGGGACGTTCTATGGTCTTGCGACCACGGTGCCAGCGGTGGTCGATACCATCCGCAGCCTCGCCCCGCAGGAAGGCGAGGAAGGGATCGCAGTGTTCAACCGGCTGATGACCGGGCTTGAGGCGCAGCTGGGCGGCATGGGCGTTGCCTTTGCCTCGTCTTTGCTGGGGTTGGCGGGATCGCTGATCGTCGGGCTGCTTGAGCTGTTCGCAGGCCATGGTCAGAACCGGTTCTACCGTGAGCTTGAAGAATGGCTGTCGTCTTTTACCCGCGTCAGCTTTTCCTCAGGCGAGGAGACAGGCGGCGGTGAAAACACGGCACTTGCAGGTGTGCTGGACAGCATGACCGAGCAGATGGACGCGTTGCAGTCGATGTTTGTGCAAACCTCCGAAGCCCGCGCCGGGGTGGATCAGAAACTGTCCGAGCTGGTGGATGCGATTACAGATATGAACCGGCGGCAGGACCAAACCGAAGGCACGGCCCGGGCGCTGGAGCGGGTCGCAGTGGGGCAGGAGGCCCTGACCGAACTGATGCGCGCCCATGGCGACGTCGGGTTGGATGCCGAAAGCCGGATGCGGCTGCGCTCTATCGACGTCCAGATGCTGCGCATCCTCGAAGAAATCTCCGCCGGCCGTCAGGAGAGCCTGGCGGAGCTGCGCAAGGATATCGACCTCCTGGTCAAGGCCTTTGCCCGACCGCGTGGATTGGGTCGCACCGCACGCGGCTCCGAGGACTAAGCGATGGCCCTGTCACGTCGCACCGGACAACGTTTTCAGGCCTCGATCTGGCCGGGGTTCGTGGATGCGATGACGGGTCTGTTGCTGGTCCTGATGTTTCTTCTGACCATCTTCATGGTGGTTCAATTTGTGCTGCGCGAGACGATTTCGGGGCAGGAAAGTCAGCTGGATGAACTGGCCGCGGAAGTCGGGGCGCTGGCGGATGCGCTTGGGCTGGAGGAGCGGGCCAACAGCCAGTTGCAGGCCCGTCTTGGCGCCTTGTCGGCGACGCTCGGCACCACGCAGGGCGCGCTTGAGGCTGCCGAGGCGGAGCTGTCGGCGGCGCGCGGAGAGATCAGCGATTTTGAGGCGCAGGTTGCGCAGCTGTTGCTTCGCCAGGAGGAGGCCAATGCCACGATCAGTGATCTGACCGCACAGCGCGCGGCGTTGCAGGCCTCGCAGTCTGAACTGGAAGGCGAGCGTGACGCGCTCTCGCAGGCGCTGGCTGCCAGCCGCAGTGAAATCGACGCCCAGACGGAGGCGGCCCGGCTGGCTGCGGCCAAACGCGAGGCGCTGGAGGCACTGGTTGCCGATCTGGAGACTACGGCGGCGGATGCCACGGCAGCGGCGCAGCAGCTGGAAACGGAGCTCACCTCTGCCGAGGCAGCGCGCCTTGCGGAGGCGGCTGCCGCCGAGGCGCTGCGCAACCGGCTGCAAGATGCGGATGCCGAACTGACCGCCATGACCCTCGCGCTTGAGGCGCAGCGGCAGGCCGCCGAGGATACGCTGACATTGCTTGCCGCTGCTGAAACGGCCAAGGACCAGCTGGATGCGCGGCTGGCCGAGGTTCTGGACGCGCTCGACAGCGCACAGGCAGCGAGCGCGGACCGGGATGTTCTGGCCGAGCGGCTGACCCGTGTCTTGGCGCAGCTCGATGCCACACAGACACGCGCCGATAGCGAGGTCGCGGCATTGCAGGAAGAGCTGGACCGGCTGCGGCAGAGCCGTGACACCGCGCAATCGGATCTTGAAACCACCACGGCGGCGCAGGCCGAATTGGAACAGCGCCTGCTGGAGGCGCTGGGCAAATTGGAACAGGCCAATGCAGCTGCTGCGGACCGGGATCTGTTGCAGCAGCGATTGCTGGCGGCCCTGAGCGACGGCAAGGATCAGGCCGCCGAAAGCGCCGAGCTGGCGAGCCTTGCAGAGCAGCGTGCCGCCCTGCTGGCACAGGCCCGCGAGAGCCTGAACGCCGAGCAGGCCATATCCGAGGAGGCGCGGCGTCAGACCGCACTGCTGAACCAGCAGGTCGCCGCCCTGCGCGAACAGCTTGGCGGTTTGCAGGCTCTGCTGGACGATTACAAAGCCCGTGATGCAGCACAGTCGGTGCAGATGCAGAACCTTGGTCAGGATCTGAACGCTGCCCTGGCCCGGGCCGCCGCCGAGGAACGCCGACGTCGGCTGCTGGAGGAGAGTGAGCGCAAGCGACTGGAGGCTGAGGCAGAGCAGCTCAGCTCCAAGGCGCAGGATCTTGAGCAGTATCGTTCAGAGTTCTTTGGCAGGCTGCGCGATGTGCTGGGTAATCAGGAAGGGGTACGGATCGAAGGCGACCGTTTTGTCTTTGCCTCGGAAGTGCTGTTTGCCCCCGGAAGCGCCGATCTGTCGCTGGAAGGGCGGGCTGAAATCGCCAAGGTCGCAGGGATCCTGCAGACCGTGGCAGCGGCCATTCCGCCGGAAATCAACTGGATCATCCGGGTTGATGGGCACACCGATGACACCCCGCTGGGGGTGCACCCGAAATTTGCCGATAACTGGGAGCTGAGCCAGGGCCGCGCGCTGTCGGTGGTGCGCTACATGGTGCAGGCGCTGGGCATCCCGCCCGAGCGCCTGTCTGCCAATGGATTTGGTGAATATCAGCCGGTGAACCCAGCCCCGACTGCGGCCGCACGGGCGCAGAACCGCCGGATCGAGCTGAAATTCACCGAGCGCTGAGGTGCCATTGCCGGTGCTACCGGCGCGTGATCTGCGCTGCTGCCTGGGTGCGCAGTTTGCGGCGGGCTGCCAGTCGCGAAATCAGTGCTTTGGCTTCGGCGGTGGGCTCCTGTTCGATACGCCTGTAGTCACTGCCATCGCGTTGCCGGGTCAGCAATCCACAGGAAATCATGGTGCGCCGCAGGGTTGCGGGATCCCTGAAGCGATGTTCGCCGATCAGCAGCGCATTCACCTGCGCCTCCTGCAACGCCCTGTCGGCCGGAAAGACCGACCAGAGCCCAAACAGCGCAAGCGTCTGCACGGCGCGTTTTGACGGCCAGCGCAGCAGCCGTCCGTCGTCATCGAAATGGCCCAGCGTGCGCTCGATCAGCCGATGATCAGCCGCCGGCGCCATTGTGGTTTTCGCGAGCCGTCGGGCCGCTGCCTGTATGGCGCGCTGGTGTTGCAGGTTCTGAAAACCGGCGGCGCGGGCGAGCATGTTCATCAGTGTCAGATGCGAGGGGCTGGCCTCGCCCAGTTGCCGGGACAAGGCGCGGGAGAAATGGGACAGGTCATCCACCTGTAGGGGAAGCGGTTTTCGGGTCATATTGCATCCAATCGGCGCCTGTGCGGGTCGTTGGTCGCTGTCCTGACGACGCGGCGCCATCTGCAATGGAAACCGTTCGGTGATATGGCAGGTTTAGCTCTCCCATGCGGGAGCAGCGACGCCTCGGTGTCTGCCGACCGTGGCAGCAGATTAGCCGCTGAGAGCGGCAAGGCCAAGAGGGCTTGGCCCCGCCGTGTCGGTGAAGCCCTATTTCACCGTCATTTCCTGGCGCTGATCATCTACGACCTGGCCGTCGCGCAGCAGTGTCGCGGTTGCGATGTAGCGGCCGGGTTGCAGCCCCGATCCACGGATCCGTTTGCCCGCGGCGCGGTACAGCTGCGCTTGGGTTTTTTCCAGCGGTTCGGTCTGCTCCAGCAGGGCGCCCTGCGGCCCGTCGATACGCAGCACCAGATGGTCACCGCTGCGGGCGCCGAAGGCATAGGCCCAGAACACGATTGCGCCGCTGCCGGATGCCAGCGGCGACTGATCGGCGATCCCGGCCTTGATCGCGGCAAATTTCGGAACATGGTCGGCAAAGCCGCTGCCCAGAAAGCCGCCGGCCTGATAGGTGATCTCCTCGGCCCAGAGCGGCGCGCCGATGTCGGCACCGCAGCCCTGCTCCATCCGGGGGCCAAAGGGGTCTATGGTGATACCATCCTTGCGCACGGAAAGATGCAGATGGGGAAACTGGGTGTTGCCGGAGAGGCCGATTTCCCCAAGCGGTGTGCCGGCCGTGACCCTGTCGCCGGAGCTGACCTGGATGGACCCACGTTTCATGTGGCAATACTGAGTTTCCCAGCCGCCGCCGTGGCGCAGCAGAACCCCGTTTCCACATTCCCGCCCCTCGATCGCGGGGTCGTCCGGCCCGCTGGAATAGCGGTCCTCCATCCCGTCGCGGCTGCCGACCACGGTGCCATCCGCCGCGGCAAAGACAGTGACGCCGGCCTCCATGTCGCTGAGATAGGGCAGGGCGATATCCGTACCCTTGTGGCCGTCATAGGTGAGGGGATTGCAGGTGAAATCCTGTGTCGCCGGTCCGATGGCGCGATCGACATATTGCTGGATCTGGCAGCTGTCGCCGAGGGTACAATCGACCGGCCAGTCCAGAACGAGATCGCTCGCCGCGACGGGCGCGGCGAGCGAGGAGAGAAATGCCAGGGGCAGAAGACGCATTGGCTGTTACTCGGCCGTAAGCAGCGGCGGCCTGTCCCCCGAGATGCGAGGCTTGGCCGGGCCTTCGATCCTGAGATCCAGTTTGCCATCCTTAATGCCGACCTTGACCAGGCCCCCCTTGGAGAGTTTGCCAAACAGCAGCTCTTCCGCCAGCGGTTTCTTGATGTGCTCCTGAATGACACGGCCCAGAGGACGCGCGCCCATGCGGTCGTCGTAGCCTTTGTCAGCCAGCCATTCTGCCGCCTTGCGGGTGAGTTCGATCGAGACATTGCGGTCCATCAGCTGGGCTTCCAGTTGCAGGACAAATTTCTCGACCACCTGCAGGATGACGTCCTTGGGCAGCGGTGCAAAGGAGATCACCGCGTCCAGACGGTTGCGGAACTCCGGGGTGAACGTGCGTTCGATGGCGGCTGTATCCTCGCCTTCGCGGCGGTCACGACCAAAGCCGATGGCGGCCTTTGCCTGCTCGGATGCGCCGGCATTCGAGGTCATGATCAGCACGACATTGCGGAAGTTCACGGTGCGGCCGTTGTGATCGGTCAGCTGGCCATTATCCATGACCTGCAACAGGATGTTGAACACATCCGGGTGCGCCTTTTCGATCTCATCCAGCAGCAGCACGCAGTGGGGATGCTGGTCAACACCATCGGTCAACAGCCCGCCCTGATCAAAACCGACATAGCCCGGAGGCGCGCCGATCAGGCGGGAAACCGCGTGTTTCTCCATGTATTCGGACATGTCAAACCGCAGAAGCTCCACACCCAGCGTATCGGCGAGCTGTTTGGCGACCTCTGTCTTGCCGACGCCGGTTGGGCCTGCAAAGAGATAGTTGCCGATGGGTTTTTCCGGTTCGCGCAGACCGGCACGGGCCAGTTTGATGGCGCTGGACAGCGCCTCGATCGCGTTGTCCTGACCAAAGACCACCCGTTTCAGCGAGCGCTCCAGATCCTTCAGCACCTCGGCGTCGTCCTTGGAGACGTTTTTGGGCGGGATGCGGGCGATCTTGGCGACAACCGCTTCGATCTCCTTCACACCGATGGTTTTGCGGCGTTTGCTTTCGACCACCAGATGCTGTGCGGCACCGGCCTCGTCGATGACGTCAATCGCCTTGTCCGGCAGTTTGCGATCATTGATGTAGCGGGCGGAGAGCTCCACCGCAGATTTGATCGCATCGCTGGTAAAGCGGATGCCGTGATGGTCCTCGAAATAGGGTTTCAGCCCTTTCAGGATCTCGATAGAATCCTCGACCGACGGTTCATTCACATCAATTTTCTGGAACCGGCGGGACAGCGCGCGGTCCTTCTCGAAATGCTGGCGGAACTCCTTGTAGGTGGTGGAGCCCATGGTGCGCAGCTTGCCGCCCTGAAGCGCGGGTTTCAGCAGGTTGGACGCGTCCATGGCCCCGCCGGAGGTGGCGCCTGCGCCGATCACCGTGTGGATTTCGTCAATGAACAGAACTGCATCGGGGTGATCTTCCAGCTCGGTAACGACGGCTTTCAGACGTTCCTCGAAATCGCCGCGGTAGCGGGTGCCCGCCAGCAGCGCGCCCATATCCAGCGAGTAGATGGTGGTTTCCGACAGAACCTCGGGCGTCTCACCGGCGACAATCTTGCGCGCCAGGCCTTCGGCGATGGCGGTCTTGCCAACGCCGGGATCGCCAACCAGAAGCGGGTTGTTCTTGCGGCGGCGGCACAGAACCTGGATGCAGCGCTCAACCTCGTGGCTGCGCCCGATCAGCGGGTCAATGTCGCCCTCGCGCGATTTTTCATTGAGATCGACGCAGTATTTCGCCAGCGCGCTCTCTTTCTTGTCGCCCTCGGTGGTGGGCTGGGGCTCTTCCTCGACTTCGGGGGAGCCGGTGACGGGCCGGGACTCACCAAAGGCCGGATCCTTGGCCACGCCATGGGCGATGAAATTCACCGCGTCATAGCGGGTCATGTCCTGATCCTGCAGGAAGTAGGCCGCGTCGCTCTCGCGCTCGGCGAAGATGGCGACCAGCACATTGGCGCCCGTCACCTCGGTCCGGCCGGAGCTTTGAACATGGATGGCGGCGCGCTGGATCACGCGCTGGAAGGCCGCGGTCGGTACCGCTTCGGAGCCGTCGATGTCGGTGACCAGATTGGCTAGATCCTCATCGACAAATTCGACAAGGGTTGCACGCAATTCGGTGAGGTCGACACTGCAGGCGCGCATGACGCGGGCCGCGTCCGGCTCATCCAGCAGGGCCAGAAGCAGATGCTCCAGGGTTGCGAATTCGTGACGCCGTTCGTTTGCCAGCGCAAGCGCGGCGTGAATGGCCTGTTCCAAAGTGCTCGAGAATGAAGGCACGGGCGTGCTCCTCTTGGTCTTGGGTTGGCGTTGAGGCTGTGGGACGGATGCCTAGCCTTCCACAGTCCAACCATGTCCTGATAGTATTAGAGTTTGGTTGATACGTGCCCGGCTTCAAGTTCTTTCTTGCAATTTCTTGTCACATTTCTCGTGACTGTGCCGTGAAACGGCAGCCGGGGCGGTTAAAACTTGTCCTTTCGCGCCCGGATTTCAGCAAAGACCTTGGTCGCCGGCGCCCCGCCCATGCCAAGGGCATCCTTGACGCTGTCGAGATGGGCCCGCAGGAACGGGTTGGTGTCCAGCTCCTCTTGCAGGCGTGACGGGACTGTTGGTCGCCCTTCTGCACGGTCCGCATCAATCGCCGCGCAGCGCTGTTGCAGCGCCGGGTTGTCCGGGTCGATGGTGAGCGCGAAGCGGGCATTGGACTGGGTGTATTCATGGCCGGAATAGACCGTGGTGTCGCGGGGCAGGGCGGCGAGTTTCTGCAGGCTCTGCCACATCTGGTCGGCAGTCCCCTCAAACAGGCGGCCACATCCCAGCGCCATCAGGCTGTCGGCTGTGAAAACCGCTGAGGACGCCGGGAGGTGAAAGGCAATATGGCCGAGGGTATGGCCAGAGACATCCAGCACATGGACCTCCTCGCCGAGGCAGCTGAAGGTCTCTCCCTCGGCCACCGCCAGATCTAGATCCGGCAGGCGATGGGCATCGGCGCGCGCGCCGACGATCTGGCAGTCATAGGATGCACGCAGGTCGGCGACCCCGTCGATATGATCCCAGTGGTGGTGAGTCAGCAGGATCTGATCCAGCCCCCAGCCGCGCCTGTCTAGCTCCGACTTGATGGCCTCCGCTTCCGGCGCATCAACCAGCGCGGTCTGACCGGTGGCCGCATTGTGCAGCAAAAAGGCATAGTTGTCGGACAGGCAGGGCAGGGTGACGATTTCAAGGGGCATGGTCATTCGCTTCTCGATGGGTAAACTGACGGCGACTGGCCTCAGATTGGCCCAAGCAACGGACGCCCGCAATGCATGTTGATGTTCAGGATCTGAGGAATTTCTACTATCGCAGCACCCTGGGGCGGGCGGCGCAGGCGTCGATCCGCGGTCGGCTGCTGGAACTATGGCCCGAGGCGGCCGGGCTGACGGTCGCGGGGTTTGGGTTTGCGGCACCGCTGCTGCGCCCCTATCTGGCGGAGGCACGGCGGGTGATTGCGCTGATGCCCGGGCCGCAGGGGGTGATGCAATGGCCGGCCGGGCTGCCCAATGTTTCGGTGCTCTGCGAAGAGACCTCCTGGCCGATTGAAACCGGGCATGTGGATCGGCTGGTGCTGCTGCACGGGCTGGAGACCTCGGACCGGCCGTCGCATCTGCTGGAGGAATGCTGGCGGGTGCTGGGACCGGGGGGGCGCGCCGTCTTTGTGGTGCCCAACCGTGCCGGTCTCTGGGCGCGCTCGGATGTGACCCCGTTTGGCTTTGGCCGCCCCTATACGCTGAGCCAGGTGGAAAATCAGCTGCGCCTGCATCAGTTCACCGTCGAGCGGCACTCAGCCGCGCTTTATCTGCCGCCCAGTCAGCGCCGCTTCTGGCTGAAGTCCGGGCCTTTGTTTGAGCGGATGGGGGATCGTCTTCCGGCGATGCTGGGGGGCGGTGCGTTTCTGGTGGAGGTCAGCAAGCAGGTGCATGTCCAGCGCGGCGAGATGACCCGCCTGCGCCGTCCCAACCCGATCCGGGTGCTGGAAGGGTTGTCCAATCCGATGCCCGAACCGGCGTGACGGGGGCGATTTCAGGGGCGGGCGGATGCGTCCGGGCGGTCGTCGATGTCGTTTGCGGCATATGCACAGGGTGACGGCAGGTCGCCTGCAAACGACGCCGCGTCGCGACGTCTGCGGGCTGGACAGGTGGCGCAAAATGGGGCGCGATGAGAGGCTATGAAATAGGCGGTTCTTAATCTTTGGCAGGTGGCGCAGGATGACCTTGCGGAAGGCGGCTTCGGGTGCTCTGGTGCTTGATTCCCCGCATATGGTTCAAAATCGCGCTTTCAGTGCTCGTTTTCGACGGTTTGGAGGTTTTTTTGTCCTCAGGGCGTGATTTTTGCTGATTTGGAATCGCAAAATTGACGCCTAAAGTCGGTTTTTTTGACGCATGTTCTGTCGTTTCATCGAGTGTTATTGCCTAATCACTTGAAAACGCTTGAAACTTCCTTTTTTACCTCGCTGTCCAAGGCAGTTGATAGGTTGCCAACGCTCTGCTACATCCACGCTGATTTTGACGCCCCACCAGATTGTGGGGAGACCTCACGCCCCCGGACGCCACCTGCAAGGGTTAGCCAACCGGGGCCAATATCGGAAGGGTGGACGTGTCCGAACCAGCTTCGATCTCCGCAGGCATTGCCGCGCGCTATGCCACCGCGATCTTTGAGATCGCCGAAGAGAGCAAGGCGCTTGATAGCCTTGAAACCAGCATCAATGACCTGTCTGCCGCGCTGGCGGATAGTGAAGATCTCCGCGACCTGATCACGTCACCCCTGGTGTCGCGTCAGGAGCAGGGGGCTGCGATCACCGCAATTGCCAAGAAAATGGGCCTGGCCCCGGTTCTGGCAAATGCGCTGTCGCTGATGGCCGAAAAGCGCCGCCTGTTTGTGGTGCCTGCGCTGCTTGAGGCTCTGCGCGCACGCCTGGCCGAAACCCGTGGTGAGATTACCGCCGATGTCACGTCGGCAAAGGCGCTGACCAAGACCCAGAGCGAAAAGCTGGCCAAGACACTGGCCGAACGCACCGGGAAAAAGGTCGTGATCAATGCAACCGTCGATGAAAGCATCATTGGCGGTCTTGTCGTTAAAGTGGGCTCGAAGATGATCGACAGTTCGATCCGCTCCAAGCTCAACTCCCTACAGAACGCAATGAAAGAGGTCGGATAAATGGGTATCCAAGCAGCAGAAATTTCTGCGATCCTGAAAGACCAGATCAAGAATTTTGGTCAAGAAGCCGAGGTGGCAGAAATTGGCCGCGTGCTGTCCGTTGGTGACGGTATTGCCCGCGTCTACGGTCTCGACAATGTCCAGGCCGGCGAGATGGTCGAATTCCCCGGCGGCATCATGGGCATGGCGCTGAACCTCGAATCCGACAACGTCGGTATCGTTATCTTCGGCTCCGACCGTGACATCAAAGAAGGTGACACCGTCAAGCGCACCAACTCCATCGTGGACGTTCCCGCTGGCCCCGAGCTCCTCGGCCGCGTAGTCGACGGTCTGGGCAACCCGCTGGACGGCAAGGGTCCGATCAACGCGTCCGAACGCAAGGTTGCCGACGTGAAGGCACCGGGCATCATCCCGCGTAAATCGGTTCACGAGCCGATGGCAACCGGCCTGAAATCGGTTGACGCGATGATCCCGATTGGCCGTGGCCAGCGAGAGCTGATCATTGGTGACCGTCAGACCGGTAAAACCGCCGTTGCGCTGGACGCCATCCTGAACCAGAAAGTCTACAACGACGCCGCTGGTGATGATGAATCCAAGAAACTGTACTGTGTTTACGTCGCGATCGGCCAGAAGCGCTCGACCGTGGCCCAGCTGGTGAAGAAGCTGGAAGAAACCGGTGCGATGGAATACTCGATCGTGGTTGCCGCAACCGCGTCCGAACCGGCTCCGATGCAGTTCCTGGCGCCTTACGCCGCGACCGCGATGGCCGAATACTTCCGCGACAGCGGCAAGCACGCGCTGATCGTTTATGATGACCTCTCCAAGCAGGCCGTGGCCTATCGCCAGATGTCGCTGCTGCTGCGTCGTCCGCCGGGCCGTGAAGCCTATCCTGGTGACGTTTTCTACCTGCACTCCCGCCTGCTGGAGCGTTCCGCGAAGCTGAACGAAGAATTCGGTGCCGGCTCGCTGACCGCGCTGCCCGTGATCGAAACCCAGGGCGGCGACGTGTCCGCGTTTATTCCGACCAACGTGATCTCCATCACCGACGGTCAGATCTTCCTGGAAACCGAACTGTTCTATCAGGGCATCCGTCCTGCTGTGAACACCGGTCTGTCGGTGTCGCGTGTGGGCTCCTCGGCTCAGACCAATGCAATGAAATCCGTTGCTGGTCCGGTTAAGCTGGAACTGGCTCAGTACCGCGAAATGGCAGCCTTTGCTCAGTTCGGCTCCGATCTGGACGCCGCGACCCAGCAGCTGCTGAACCGTGGTGCCCGCCTGACCGAGCTGATGAAACAGCCGCAGTACGCACCGCTGACCAACGCCGAGATCGTTTGTGTGATCTTTGCAGGTACCAACGGTTACCTCGACAAAGTCGACGTGAAAGCAGTCGGCCGTTACGAGGCTGGCCTGCTGGCGCATCTGCGCAGCAAGCACCAGGACCTGCTGGATTGGATCACCAACGAAGACCCGAAGATCAAGGGTGATGCAGCCGACAAGATCAAAGCAGCTCTGGACGCGTTCGCAGCTGACTTCGCTTAAGGGGGGATCAGGCGTTGCCTAACCTTAAAGACCTTAAAAACAGGATCGCGTCGGTCAAATCGACCCGCAAGATCACCAAGGCCATGCAGATGGTCGCGGCCGCAAAACTGCGCCGCGCCCAAGAGGCCGCCGAAGATGCACGTCCCTATGCCGAACGGTTCAACGCCGTTATGGCCGGGCTCGCCGCATCTGTCGGTGGCAGCGATTCTGCACCCAAACTGCTTGCCGGCACCGGTAGCGACCAGGTTCATCTCCTGGTCGTGCTGACCGCCGAACGCGGGCTTTGCGGGGGCTTCAATTCCAACATCGCCAAGCTGGCCCGGGTGGAAGCCCAGGCGCTGAAGGCGGCGGGTAAGACTGTCAAGATCCTGACAGTCGGCAAAAAAGGCCGGGACGCGATGAAGCGCGACCTTGGCGAATATTTTGTCGGCCACGTGGATCTGAGCGACGTCAAACGTGTTGGCTATGCCAATGCGCAGGACATCGCCAAGGACGTTCTGGCCCGCTTTGATGCCGGGGAATTCGACGTTGCGACGCTCTTTTATGCGCGGTTCGTGAACGTTGTGACCCAGGTGCCGACAGCCCAGCAGGTGATCCCGGCGTCGTTCGATGCCACGGAAGACGCGGCTGCGACCAGCTCTGCGGTTTATGACTACGAGCCCAGCGAAGAGGCCATTCTGGCCGACCTGCTGCCGCGCGGCGTCGCAACGCAGATCTTTGCAGCGCTGCTGGAAAATGGGGCCTCCGAACAGGGTGCCCGGATGAGCGCGATGGACAACGCGACCCGCAACGCGGGCGAGATGATCGACAAGCTGACCATCGAGTTCAACCGCTCGCGTCAGGCCGTGATCACCAACGAGCTGATTGAAATTATTTCGGGCGCCGAGGCGCTCTAAAAGAAAACCGGAGACGAAACATGGCAAATGCAAAAGGCAAGGTGACCCAGATCATCGGCGCCGTTGTGGACGTGCAATTCGACGGCCACCTGCCGGCGATCTTGAACGCGCTGACCACCGACAACAATGGTAAGACCCTGGTTCTGGAAGTTGCCCAGCACCTCGGTGAAAACACCGTCCGTACGATCGCTATGGACGCGACCGAAGGTCTGGTTCGCGGTCAGGCTGTTGCCGACACCGGCGCACCGATCTCGATCCCCGTCGGCAACGCGACCCTGGGCCGCATCCTGAACGTCGTGGGTGAGCCCGTGGACGAGCAGGGCCCGGTGAACGCAGCGGAGACCCGTTCGATCCACCAGCCCGCACCCGAGTTCAGCGACCAGTCCACCGAATCCGAAGTGCTGGTAACCGGCATCAAGGTGATCGACCTGCTGGCCCCCTACGCCAAGGGTGGTAAAATTGGTCTGTTCGGCGGCGCCGGCGTTGGCAAAACCGTTCTGATCATGGAACTGATCAACAACATCGCAAAAGTGCACTCGGGCTTCTCCGTGTTCGCCGGTGTTGGTGAGCGGACCCGTGAAGGCAACGACCTCTACCACGAGATGATCGAATCCAACGTTATCAAGCCCGATAACCTGGAAGAATCGCAGGTGGCCCTGGTTTACGGCCAGATGAACGAGCCTCCGGGTGCGCGTGCCCGTGTTGCTCTGACCGGTCTGACCCTGGCGGAACAGTTCCGTGACCAGTCGGGCACCGACGTTCTGTTCTTCGTGGACAACATCTTCCGCTTCACCCAGGCGGGTTCCGAGGTTTCGGCTCTGCTCGGCCGTATTCCTTCGGCTGTGGGCTACCAGCCGACGCTGGCCACCGACATGGGTGCGATGCAGGAACGCATTACCTCCACCAAGAACGGCTCGATCACCTCGATCCAGGCTGTGTATGTTCCCGCGGACGACCTTACCGACCCGGCACCGGCAACCACCTTTGCCCACCTGGACGCGACCACCGTTCTCAACCGTTCGATCTCGGAACTGGGTATCTACCCGGCTGTTGACCCGCTCGACTCCACATCGCGCCTGATGGACCCGTCCATCGTGGGCGAAGAGCATTATGCTGTGGCCTCCGACGTTCAGCAGATCCTTCAGCGCTACAAGTCGCTGCAGGACATCATCGCGATCCTCGGCATGGACGAACTGTCCGAAGAGGACAAGCTGACCGTGACCCGCGCGCGTAAGATCCAGCGCTTCCTGTCCCAGCCGTTCGACGTTGCAAAGGTCTTTACCGGCGCAGACGGCAAGCAGGTTCCGCTTGAGGACACGATCGCGTCGTTCAAAGCCGTTGTGGCTGGCGAATACGACCACCTGCCCGAAGGCGCCTTCTACATGGTTGGCGGCATCGACGAGGTGATCGCTAAAGCCGAGAAAATGGCTGCTGACGCGGCCTAAGGAGGGCCCTGATGGCTGATACGATGCAATTCGACCTCGTGAGCCCGGAGCGCCGCCTGGCGTCGCTCCCGGTGACCGCGGTAATGATCCCCGGCGCGGAAGGCGACATGACGGCTATGGCCAACCATGCGCCGACCATCACCACGCTGCGTCCGGGTGTCCTGCGGGTTGAAGGCCCGCAAGGCACATCGGAATATCTGGTCACCGGTGGCTTTGCTGAAATCGGCGCTGACGGTCTGTCTGTCCTTGCTGAAAAGGCAATCCCCATGGACCAGCTGACGCGCGCGCAATTGGACGAGCTGATTGAAGAGGCCCGCACGACCTACAAGACCGTGCAGGAAACCGATCAACCGCATGGTCTCGTCGAAGACGCGGCCAAGCTGCTCGCTGACATGGAAGCCCTGGGCACCCACATGAGCCTCTGATCCGTCAGAGCCATGGCAAAACACGATAAACCGGCCCCTTGCGGGCCGGTTTTGTTTTTTGGCAGAGTTGCAGGACAGGCGGCGCACTCGCCCGCGCCCTGTGCACCAGGCTTTGCGCAGGTCGGGCGGTGCGCAGAGCGGGCAGGGAAGAGATCGGGCAGGGGTTCAGGGGGCGGAAACAGTATGAAACGTGTACAGAGCCCCCGCCTTGGGGTGGATCAGGGCGATATCGAGATCTTCTCGGAGTTCGAGAATGGCGGCAGCATGTGGACCGGAACCGGCCCGCGCGAACGCCGCCGCGAGGTGCGCTTTTCCGAGCCCTTTGCCGAGCTGCCTGCGGTGCATCTCTCCAGCTCGCTGGTGGACATCGATTCAGGGGCCGCCATCCGGGCGGAGCTGGTCGCCGAGAAGATCACCCACCAAGGATTTGACGTGGTGTTTCGCACCTGGAATGACAGCCGCGTCGCGCGGATCCGGGCCTCCTGGCTGGCGATCGGTACGCTGCCCTTTGCCGATGACTGGGACGTGCCCTAACTCGGGTCTCTGTCGCGGTCAAAACGGGTCAGACCCGGAAACGCGGGCAGCCAGCTTTCGCGGCGCAGGCACCAGCCTTCGTAGCTTGGCAGCAGCCCGTCCGTGGTTTCGAGCGCACCCAGATGCAGCTCGATCTCATCGCCGCTTCGGGCAAAAACCGACGAGCCGCAGATACCACAGAAATGGCGCCCCCTGTAATGCTGCGGCCTGCCATCAACAGTGACAGCCGATGCCGGGAAAATCGCAGCCGCGTAGAACAACGCGCCATGGTGCTTGCGACAGTCGCTGCAATGGCAGATGCCAACCCGGAGCGGCGCACCGGAGGCGCTGATACGGATGGCGCCGCATAGGCAGCTGCCTTGATGGTGCTGCATCCTCCTGCCTCCCCGCTTTAAGCCACGCGCCAAGCCTAACGTGCTGGGCGGCGTGCCGTCGATAGCGGCAAGACGAAAAACCCCACGCGCCGGGTTCCGGGCGTGGGGTCAAAGAGCTTGGCCGATTGGCGGCGCGGTTTAGCCGTTGCGCGACAGCGACTCGTAGATCGGAACCAGCGTCTTGTCCTCGAACAGAGAGGACACGGAGGTGCCGTGCCAGATATTGAGAATGGCCTGAGTGAACAAGGGCGCGGTCGGCAGGATGCGAATATTCGGCGCGCCAAGGACCGCTTCGGTCGGCTGAATGGTGTCGGTCAGCACCAGCGATTTCATCACCGAGTTTGTCACGCGCTCAACAGCCGGGCCGCTCATCACACCATGGGTGATGTAGGCGTGGACCTCCTTGGCCCCATTGTCGAGCAGCACCTGCGCCGCCTTGCACAGGGTGCCGGCTGTGTCGCACATGTCGTCGATGATCAGGCAGATCTTGTCGGTGACATCGCCAATCACGGTCATTTCGGCGACCTCGCCGGCTTTCTCGCGGCGTTTGTCGACGATCGACAGAGGCGCGTTGATGCGCTTTGCCAGTTCACGGGCGCGGGCCACACCGCCGACGTCCGGTGACACGACCATGAGTTCGTCCATGCTGTCCTTGAACTGGTTTTTCACATCCAGAGCAAAAATCGGCGAAGCATAGAGGTTGTCGACGGGGATATCGAAGAAGCCCTGGATCTGGGCCGCGTGCAGATCCATTGTCAGAACCCGTTCGATTCCCGCACCGGTCAGCATATTCGCCACCAGCTTGGCCGAGATCGGCGTGCGGGCCTTGGTGCGGCGGTCCTGGCGGGCATAGCCGAAATAGGGGATCACGGCGGTGATACGCTGGGCAGAGGAGCGGCGCAGGGCATCTGCGATGATCAAGAGCTCCATCAGGTTGTCATTGGCCGGGTTCGAGGTCGGCTGAATGATGAACATGTCCTCACCGCGGACGTTCTCATAAACCTCGACGAAGATTTCGCCGTCGTTGAACCGCTCGACCCGGGCATCTACGAGGCCCTGATCAACGCCGCGGTGCATCGACATGCGGCGGGTAATGGTTTCGGCAAGCGGAAGATTGGCGTTCCCAGCAATCAGCTTGGGTTCGTTCAAAGTCGGCATTGGCTGTTATCCCCAGGCAGCAATGGCAGTGTGACAGATTCGTGATGTTGAACCCCGCTTAGCATGGGCGTACCGTCGCGCCTAGATTTAATGCGGGAGAACAGGCCCATGGTGGCAAACGACAGGGCAGGGGAAACCTGCTGGAGTTGCGCAGAGGAGCAGCGAAGAAGGACCTTGGTCGACGGTGGCATCGCGACCGCAAAAGGGCAGTCATGATGGCGGAAATCTCGGCCGGGCTGGCGCAGCCCGTGGTCACCCATTCCTTTGGTCGCGGCAATCGGCAGGTTCTGGGAGTCCATTGCTCCCTTGCCCATTCCGGTGCCTGGCGTGGTCTGGCGACCATTCTGGAAGAACATGTGACGATCTCAAGTTTCGACATGCTGTCGCACGGGCGCAGTCCCGATTGGGACGGTGAGGGGCTTTTGCAACTGCGCAATGCCGAGGCCGGGCTGGCCCTGATCGAGTCGGAGAACCTTGCCAAGGACGGGCCGATTGACCTGCTGGGCCATTCCTTTGGTGCCACGGTGGCGCTGGCAATGGCGCAGATGCGGCCTGACCTGGTGCGCTCTCTGGTGATGATCGAACCTGTGTTTTTTTCGCTGGGGACAGCGACGACGACCGATCCCGAGGCGCTTGAGGCGCTACGCCGGGACCACATGACCGTTCGCGAAACCTATCTCAACGGCGATGTGGAGCAGGCGACTCGCCTGTTCAACCGGGCCTGGGGAGCAGGCCATCCGAAATGGCCAGATTTGCCCGAAAGCGCCCGCAGCGCCATGGTCCGCAGTTTTCCGGCGGTGATGGCCTGCGATACGCAGATCTACGACGATATGCTGGGCGTGCTGGAACCGGATAAGCTGGCGCTGCTGACGATGCCCTGTCTGCTGATTGATGGCGGCAAAAGCCAGCCCATCATGCATGAGGTCATTCGCGCTCTTGCCGCACGACTGCCGGAGGTGACCTGCCGAAGGGTCGAGGCGGCGGGACATATGCTGCCGATCACACATCCGGCCGAGACGGCGGCTCTGCTGCAAAGCTTCTGGCCGGACGTGGCGCTGGCGCAGGCCTAGGCCCTAGCCGATGCTGCACGGCCCCGAGGGGGCGTTCCCGTAGCAAGAACCCGAAGCGCGCCAGAGGCGGCTTCGGGTTTTTCAGCTTGCGACGTCAGGGCGCGTGAGTTGGCCTCAGAGATCGGTCACCGTGGTGACGGTTTCGCGGAAATAGTCAATCTTGCCGTCCTTCTGATGGGACAGGATGAAGGTCACGCTTTCCACCATACGATCCCGCACCGCGTAGTGATAGCGCTGCTGGAACCGGGTGTTATACCAGCCATCCCCCAGATCCTGTGATGTCAGATCCACGATTTTTGTTCCCTGAGGGAAAACTTCGGGGCCAAGCCGGGACAGGATCACGCCAAAGCCCTCGATATCGGTGGCCTGTTGCCAGCTGACGTCGACGCCATCGCTGTCGCGGTAATGGTCGATGCGAAAATCGATATCCGGCGCGATAAAGCCCATCAGGGCGGGGTCGCCTGCCTCGAACAGGCGCAGCAACTGCTCGATTTCGGGGGCGGTTGTGGCTTGGGGCGCGGGGGCGAGGGTGGTTGCGGACATGATGCTCTCCTGTTGAGTGGTGCCGACAGGATGGCAAAGATACCGACTATAGGGAATTGCTCTGGAGGCTATCCATGTTATAGTTTGAAGCTATGGATGATCTGACACCGCTACGATATTTCCGGGCTGCCTATGAAATGGGAACCTTCAGTGCTGCGGCACGGGCCTGCGATGTGCGCCAGCCCTCGGTCTCGGCGGCAATTGCCCGACTTGAGCAACGGTATGGCGGCCCGGTGTTTCGGCGCGGCCGGGATGGTCTGACGCCAACCGCGCTCGGGCATGAACTCTATCAGCAGGCAGGTGGGGTGCTGGCGCAGATGAGCCAGCTTGAGGCGCGGCTAAAGGGGCATGTCGAGCAAACGGTAAGGGTGTTCTGCGCGCCCGACGTCTTGATGGCGGCATTTGAGGATGGGCTGGCCCGGATCCGGCGGGCGGAACCACAGGCGCAGTTTCAGTTTACCGAGGATCCCACGCAGGCGGATCTGCATTTTGCGGCTGAGAGCTGTCTGCCACGGGGCTGCGGTTTTCATCCGCTCTGGCAGGAGCGCTATGGTCTCGGTCTGCCCTCTGGGCATCCTCTGGTGGCAAAACCGCAGCTGACGCTGGCAGATCTTGCGGATGAGGCCCTGATTGCGCGCCCCTATTGCCCCAGCGCGGACCGGTATCTGGCTGAACTGGCGCGGGATGACGGCGGGACGGGGCTGCGGGTGGCGGCCAGCGCAATACATGATGCCCAGCTGATGGATCTGGTGGCTGCCGGTTTGGGAATGGCGCTGATGCCAATGTCCCATGGCGATGCTCACAGGGGCATTGTGCTGCGGGAGATTTCGGACGTCGACCCGGTAACTCGGGTGGTTGGTGTCGGCTATCGCAAAACAGGATTTGCCGACGCTATGGCGCGGCATTTCCTGAGCCGCCAGAGCTTCATGGGTGCTGGCGCCGGGGGTGGCAGCGCTCCGGGTGGCGGGCCTGCGATGACCGCTGAGCCGATGTGACCGGGAGCCGCCGGTGGGCGGCAAACCGGCGTCCCATTGGGAGGTGGCGGCCCAACCGCGATATGTGTCAGAGAAGCGCGAGAAACGCGTCTATCTGGTCGTCTTCTATGGACCAGTCGCAGACGAACCGCGCGGTGACCTCTTCGTCCGCTGCGCCTTCCAGGCCGCCGTCCCAAAGGTGATAGACCGCGCCGGCGTCGAACAGCCTCTGGTGGGTGGCGCGTGGCAGGGCGGCAAAGATCATGTTGGCCTGCGGATCATGGCTGAACCGGGCGCCTCTGCTGCGCAACCCTGCCGCCAGACGCGCTGCCTTGGCATTTGCCGCGCGGGCGTTGTGCAGCCAGAGATCATCAGTCAGATAGGCCAGCATCTGCGCTGACAGATAGCGATGCTTGGAGAACAGATGCGCCCCGCGTTTGCGGCGATATTCGAACTCCTGAGCTTTGGCAGGGTCAAAGAAGATCACCGCCTCAACCCCCATGCAGCCGTTTTTGGTGCCGCCAAAAGACACCGCATCCACGCCTGCTTTCCAGGTCATCTCGGCGGCGGTGCAGCCCAGCGTCACCAGCGCATTGGTGAAACGTGCACCATCCAGATGCACCGGCAGACCGTAGGATTTTGCAACCTCGCAGAGCGCGCGCAGCTCTTCGACCGAATAGACCGTGCCAAATTCCGTCACCTGCGTGATCGAGACGGGACCGCGCTGCGGCCCGTGGACGCCGCGATTTTCCTCGCCCTCAAGGGCTTGGCGCAGATCGGCGGGGGTCATCTTGTCAGCATCGGTCACCAGCGTCAGCTTGGCGCCGCCGGTGTAGAACTCAGGCCCGTTGCATTCATCGACGTTGATATGGGCCTGTCGGGTGCAGAACAGCGTCTGCCAGGGCTGCGACAGGGTCGAAAGGGCCAGTACATTGGCGGCCGTGCCGGTTGCGACGAGGTAGATCGCTGCGTCCGGGGCGTCAAAGATCTCGCGGATGCGGGTGGTGACCTGTGCCATCTCGTCATCTGCACCGTAGCCCATGGCATAGCCAGTGTTGGCCGTTGCAAGGGCTGCCAGAATTTCAGGATTGGCCGGACCGGAGTTGTCAGAGGCGAAATGCATTTAGAGCGGCTCCTCGATTATATGCTCTTCCCAGTCTTCTTCGGGAGTGTCGAATTCCGATACGGTCCAGCCCCGCACCGAGACACCGGCCTCATGCACGCTTGCGGGATCACCGGTGATCAGCGGGTGCCAGTCGGGCAGCGGCTTGCCTTCCCAGAGCAGGCGATAGGCGCAGGTCTGTGGCATCCAATAGGCGTGGGTGTCCAGATTGTCGGGCTTCAGCACGATACATTCGGGGACAAACTGATGGCGGTTCTCGTAGTGGGCGCAGCGGCAGGTGGCATCATCCAGCAGACGGCAGGCAACCCGGGTCAGCGCCACTTCGCCGCTGTCTTCATCCTCCAGCTTGTTCAGGCAGCATTTGCCACAGCCATCGCAGAGCGCTTCCCACTCGCGATTGTTGAGCTTTGTCAGCGGCTTCTTTTCCCAGAAGCGCTTGCCCAGCCCGTTGCGGTCAATGCCCTGGCTCATAGCGCCGCCAACAGCTGGCGCGCCGTGATGCAATCAGCGTCCATCTGGGCCAGCAGCCCCTCCAGCCCGTCAAAGGTCATTTCCGGGCGCAGGTATTCGACCAGCCCCACAGACAGCGTCGCGCCATAGAGGTTGCCGGTGAAATCGAACAGGAAGGTTTCAATATTGGGATGGCTGCCATCGAACATCGGGCGTACTCCGACGGAGGCGGCGCCATGATAGCTGCCCCGATAAGGGCCATCCAGCACATCGACCAGAACGGCATAGACGCCAAAGGCGGGCTGATGCAGCCCGTCGATCGACATGTTCGCCGTGGGATAGCCCAATTCGCGGCCGCGTTGTTCGCCGCCAATGACCTCGCCTTCGATCCGGTGCCAATGGCCGAGCATATTGGCGGCATCGCGCGGCCGCCCGTCGCTGAGCGCGCGGCGGATGGCGGTGGAGGAGACCGTGTCCTCGGAATATTCCATCAGCGGCGCCACGGTGACGCCGAACCCCATCTGGTCGCCAAAACGCTGGAGATCGTCGGCAGAGCCGGCGCGACCCTTGCCGAAACAGAAATCCGAGCCGACGACGACATGACGCAGGCCTAGACCGTCGGCAATCACCTTGCGGGCAAAGCCCTCGGGCGTGAGACCGGAGAGGGCGGCATTGAAATTCAACTGGTAGAGACGCTCCACCCCCAGTTTTTCCAGCCGCGATGCCCGGGCTTCGGCCGACATCAGGCGAAACGGCGGGGCATCGGGGGCGAAGAACTCCCGCGGGTGAGGTTCGAAGGTCAGGACCCCGAGCGGCGCCTCGGGCACAGCGTCGCGGGCCAGGTCGATGACCGATTGATGGCCGCGATGGACACCATCGAAATTGCCGATGGCGGCAGCGGCCCCACGATCCTTTGGATCTACGAATTGAAAGTCACGGATAATGCGCATGGCCACTGCCTAGCTGCGCCGGGGCGCGCTTGCAAGAGCCATGCCACGGGGCGCCACAGCTTGGCGGCCATCGCGTCAGTCGAACTTGCGTGACGGCGCCATCACCATGGCTTCGCCGACCAGCACCTTCTTGCCCTCCACCATGCAGCGGCAATCCAGCTTGACCCGGCGTTTGTCGATCTCGATGCCGGTCACCTCGACCTCCGCAAGCACGAGATCGCCGGGGCGGACGGGGGCAAGAAACTTCAGGGACTGGCTCATGTAGATGGTGCCATGGCCGGGCAGTTGCTCGCCAATTACGGCAGAGATCAACCCGGCAGTCAGCATCCCATGGGCGATGCGCCCCTGAAACATGGTGTCCTGCGCGTAATCTTCATCCAGATGCACCGGGTTGTGGTCCGTTGAGACCTCGGCAAACATCTCGATATCCTTGTCCGTCACCTCTTTGCGCAGATAGCGGACCATCCCCATTTCGATATCTTCGATGCAGATCGTTCCGCGCGGAAAATTGTCCAACATATGCCTCTCCTGTTGCCGTTGCTCTGCGAAAAATTGCGCGGTGCTGTCTATGGGTTGCGGGTCGAACCTGAAACAATCGGGCAAATGCAGACTTGTTACGGCAACTTTATTACTTTGCAGTCGCAGAAAGGCAAGTGTTTTCTCCGTTAGCGCAATCTGCCGATAGAATAGGTCGGTGCAGATTTTTCCTTTTCCAAATAGGTGCTTAGAGCGGCTTCATCGGGCTGGTGGTCGGTTTGGGTTTCTTTTGCTGCAAGTCCACCTGTAATGAAGAGTGAGTCCAGACCTTCGCCCATTGCGCCCGAGATATCGGTGTGGGGGCCGTCACCGATCGCCAATATGTCACGGTCGGCGATATCCAGGCCCAGCTCCGCCAGACGCCGCCGCGCCAGATCGTAGATCGGCGGGTGGGGCTTGCCGAAGTACAGGCTCTCGCCGCCCATTTCCGAATAAAGCCGCGCCAGCGCCCCGGCGCACCATTCGCGCGTCTCGCCGCGATCAACCACGATATCGGGATTGGCGCAGAGTAGTTTCAGCCCCATCTGCTTGGCATAAAGGAAATCCGGGCGGTTCACATCCGGGTCGGCCTGCGTATCGAAGGGGCCGCAGCAGACAATGCCTTCGGCCTCCTTCAACGGAACGCGGGTCACATCAATCGGATCGTCCAGCATCTTCAGCGGCTCAAAGAAGCCGGCATCGCGCTCCCATTCACCCATGAAATAGACCTTGCGGCCAACGGCACCGCTGAACATGGCGGCGCGTGCGGAATCGCCGGAGGTGGCAATGGTGTCATAGGCATCCTGAGGGACGCCGAAGTCGCCAAGCTGTGCCGCAACCCCCGCCCTTGGCTTTGGCGAGTTGGTCACCAGCACAACAACACCGCCTGCCGCGCGATAGGCCTGCAAGGCAGCCACGGCCTCGGGGTAGGCGGTGATACCGTTGTGCACACAGCCCCAAAGATCGACAAACAGGGCTTTGTACTGGCTTGAGACCTCGGCGAGGGAGGCAATGAGTCGGGTCATGGGACAGGTCTTTCACATGGGATTTCGGCTGTTCAAGCTATGCCAGAGCCTGCGGAATTTGACCAGATCGGCGATGTTTCCGGTTTTTTAACAACAGAGGCGTAGAACAGGTCGAGGCTACAACCCAGAGGTGTGCGGTAATGTTTCGAACGATGTCAACAAAAACCCGATTTATTATTTCGGGTGCGGTATCCGTTTTTGCGATTGTTATATTGGCTCTGATATCTGTCTACAGCCTGTGGCAAAGCGAACTGGAGCTTGAGCGGCAGATTGATGTAACCAAAACGGTGCGCCACGAGCTGAAGGTCGACCTCCTGCATGAAGAGTTGCACGCGGAAGTGATCTATCTCGTGTTTGCCGGGGATCATGCGACCGCAGCCGAGAAAGAGGCGCTGCGCGCACGAGTGGTCCAGGCCAGCGAGGAGCTTCGCAAGAATCTGGAATTGCTGAAAAACGATTCCTTGCCACCAAAGGCGCTGGCGCAGGTCGAGGGGATGGTGGCGGAGGTTGATACCTTTGTCGGTCAGGGCGTCGCCCTGGCAGAGCTGGCCGTCACCGACCCGGTCGCCGCGGAGGCTGCTGTCGATGCCTTTCAGGACAGTTACGCGGCCCTCAATGAGAAATTGCACCCGTTGAGTGACTGGATTGAAACCTCGGCGGTCGAAACCGCAAAGGCGGCGCGGGCACATGACATGCTTCTGCTTTATGTCCTCCTGGGAACATCCGCCCTGTTGGTCTTGGTGACGCTCTATAACGCGCGCAAGATGACCATGAACATTGTGCGCCCGATTGATCGGCTGCGCGAAGCCCTGCGCGAAGTCGCAGAAGGGGATTTTGGCATCAAGGTCGCTGAGCGGATGCGCGGTGACGATTTTGGCGAGATTGCCCGCGATATCGACCGTGTGTCGGCCCGGGTCATCAGCGAGCTGGAGAAACAGAATACCCTGCGTGTGGAGGGTGAGCATGTCATCGACCGGCTGCGTCAGGGCCTGCAGGCGCTGGCGTCCGGGAACTTCAGCGTTCGCATCGCAGAGAGCTTTGGCGAGGCCTATGATCCGCTGCGGATGAATTATAACGAAACGGTCGATAAACTGAATGAGGTGATGGCCCAGGTGGTCAAGGCAAGCGCCGCGATCCAGGCGCAATCCGATGAAATCCGGTCCGGTGCTGAAGACATGTCTGCCCGCACCGAAAGCCAGGCGGCCACGCTGGAGCAAACGGCTGCCGCACTGGAAGAAATGACGGTCAGTGTCAACAACTCCGCCCAGAACGCCAAAGCCGTCGAAAGCGCTGTGGATTCCGCGCGCAAGGATGTTGAAAACAGCGGCCGGGTCGTGGAGGGCGCGATCGAGGCGATGAATGAGATCGAACGCTCGTCCGGGCAGATTTCGCAGATCATCGGCGTGATCGACGACATTGCCTTCCAGACCAACCTGCTGGCATTGAACGCTGGTGTCGAGGCGGCGCGGGCAGGTGAGGTCGGCCGCGGTTTTGCCGTCGTCGCCTCCGAGGTGCGCGCTTTGGCGCAACGGTCATCGGATGCCGCCAATGAGATCAAGTCGCTGATTTCGGCCAGCACCAGAACGGTGGAAGAGGGCGTGGAGAAGGTCGATAGCGCCGGCAAGGCCCTGTCGCAGGTTGTCGGCGAGGTGGTCAATATCGCCACGCTTGTCTCTGGTATCTCTTCGGAATCCGGTGAGCAGGCGCAGGGGCTGAACGAAATCAACATCGGTGTTGCCCAGCTGGACAATGTCACCCAGCAGAATGCCGCGATGGTTGAGGAATCCGGCGCTGCCATCCTGAAGATGAACAGCGAGACCTATGGTCTGAACCAGATCGTCAGCCAGTTTGTCCTGCTCTCAGCAGATGGTGCCGCAGGCCGCGCACCCTCAGCGGCGGAGCGCGCAGCGGCCGTTGTCGAGGCAGGTCACCCGGATGAGGAGCGTTGGGAAGACTATAACGAAGTCTCCGCCCATGGGCCTGTTTCCGGCGATGGCATCGATGACTGGGACACCGACCGCGCATCGCTGCACAAGTCCGTGGGGTCGAAAGCAGGGGGTGCCGGTGACGATTGGGCGGATCGGGATGCGGTTGCCAATTTCGCCTGACGGCCTGACGGCCTGAGCGCCTGATAGTCGTCTGTGGGGCACGGTAGGCAGCTGACCACGCGCCGGTTTCAGGCTTGCCGCCTGCCGCGCGTGGCGGCCTGTCACCTGGGATCGGGCGTCAACTTCGCCCGGTGCAATCTGAACCGACCGGCCTCGGTCAGCCGATGCCTGTGAGCGAATCGGGCGCCCGCGACTTTATGGCAGGATTGCCTGCGCCAATGCCTTTGCATGACGGAAATGCCAATGCCGGTCGATAGATCCACGTCACCTCTGGCGGTGCTGGCTCCTTTGCCGAGGCGCTGACGCCGGTCGCGGCGCTTTGGCCCCTTTTGCACCGGGGCGGGCTGGGATGACTTAGGTATCCGTGACTTACTTTCGCCCTGAGGCGTGATTTGCTGGAGTGTCATCCGGGGACCGCGACACGGGCAACCACAGCAATTGGTCAATGCGCACCGCAGATGCGGCAAACAGAGGTCCGGGGGGATCAGCAAGAGGGTGGCGATCGCTCTGCGCGTGCTACCAGCACCTGGTTGCCGGTCGATCCAAACACGCGGTGGTATCACCCGGAGATCGGACCGCGGGCTACTGCAGGTCCATCATAAAAGATGCGGGCCTCCTCAGAAGACCCGCATCTTTCGCATTTCATAGGCTCGAAGGCGCCGGGCCTTAGATTGCCAGATTGGGGATGATCTGTTTCTTGCGGCTCATGATCCCCGGCAGCACAACGCTATCGCCCTCCGCTGTGGCGCCAAAGCTCTTGGCGGCGAGGGTTTTCACCAGGTCGTTGGGCACCAGAAGGGTGGCTTCTTCCTTCAGGATATCCACCACAAAGAGCAGAACCTGATCAACGCCATCTTCGGCAGCGACGGTTGTCATGGTTTCCATCAGCGACGCCTTGCGATCCAGCACCACGGCGGGAGCGGTGGTTTCCAGAACCGAGACCCGGAATTTGGTGCCTTCGACCGCGTATTCCTTGGAATCCATCCGCAGCAGCTCTGCGTCGGAGAAGGCCGAAACATCGGATTTCGCGGCAAACATCTCGGCGGCATAGGTGGCGATATCGACGCCGAGATCTTCGGCCAGGCTATAGGCCACGGCTTTGTCTTCCTGAGTGGTGGTCGGCGAGCGGAATTCCAGCGTGTCGCTCAGAATGCAGGTCAGCATCGCGCCTTTGATCTCGCGTGGTGCCTGCGCCAGATCGCTGCCGATCATTTTCCACATGATGGTCGCGGTGCAGGCGACCGGCTCGATGCGGATGTCGATGGGGCCTTTGGTTTCCAGCCCGCCGACCAGTTTATGATGGTCGATGATCGCACGAACGTCAGCGCCATTGATATTGGCGGGCAGTTCAGCCGGGTTGTTGGTGTCAACGATGACGACAGGCTGATCATCGGCCACATCGCTGATGATCTCCGGCTTTTCCAGCCCCCAGTGTTGCAGCATGAAGGCCGCTTCGGTGTTGGGGTCGCCCAGCAATTTCGGAGCGGCTTCGACGCCTTTGATCTGGTTCAGATACCACGACCAGATGATGGCGGAGCCGGTGGAATCGGTATCGGGGGATTTATGGCCGAAGACGAAGGTAGTCATTGAAGTGTGTCCTATGCAGATGCCGGAATTTTGCGCGTCTTATAGGTGGGGGCGGCGATCTTGTCACCCCGGCCCGTTGTCTCGTCAATGCAGCTATGCCGTCCGTGCAGATCAGGGCAGCGCAGGCGCGCCAGGGGCGCCAATGGCTGCGGATCATTGCCCTGATTTGACGAATGGCTTTTCCTCTGCTGCGGCTGGGGGTAGCATTGCGCCATGACCCGCGAAGATCAGCTTTATCCGCCCGTGAAGGCCCTGTTGGAACAGCAGGGGTATACCGTGAAGGGGGAGGTGGGGGCCGCTGATGTGGTTGCCTGCCGGGGCGATGAACCACCGGTTATTGTCGAGCTGAAGTTGCGGTTTTCACTGTCGCTGTTCCATCAGGCGATCACGCGGCTTGCGCTGAGCGACCTCGTTTATATCGCTGTGCCGAAACCCGCTGGCCGCCAGGCGCGGCGGGTGCTGAAGGACAATCTGGCGATGTGTCGGCGTCTGGGGCTGGGGCTGATCACGGTTCTGCCGGATGGTCGGACGGAGGTCCAGTGTGATCCGGGGCCTTACGCGCCGCGAAAATCGGCCAAGAAACAGGCGCGGCTGCTGCGCGAATTTCAGCGCCTGCAGGGGGATCCGAATGCCGGTGGGGCCACCCGCCACGGGATCGTGACCGCCTATCGCCAGGACGCCTTGCGCTGTGCCGCCCATCTGGCAGACCACGGGCCGAGCAAGGGGGCCGCCGTGGCCAGGGCAGCGGGCGTCCCACAGGCCACCCGGATCATGGCGAGCAATCACTATGGCTGGTTCATGCGGGTCGCCACCGGCATTTATCAACTGACCGAGGCCGGTCAGGCGGGGCTGGTTCATTGGGCGCATAGCTGGGAAGCGATGGGGGCCGACGATGGGACAGCGGCCGAGGTGGGCCCTGCGTGATAGCCGCGGCAGAATATTGCCATAAAATTTCCCAACCAACCTGTTGACAGGACCGCACGCCCTGCCTAGCTATTCCTTCGTTAGCACTCGGCAGTATTGAGTGCTAACACCCTCTGCGGGGAGCAGGGGGGCGAGACAACAACCTTTGAGCCTTTAAGGAGCTACAAAGATGGCATTGAAACCGCTTCATGACCGCGTGCTGGTCCGTCGCACCGAAAGCGAAGAAAAAACCGCCGGTGGTCTGATCATCCCTGATTCCGCCAAGGAAAAGCCGAGCGAAGGCGTTGTCGTCGCAACCGGCGAAGGCGCACGCAAGGACAGCGGCGAGCTGATCGCAATGGCTGTTTCGGCTGGCGACAAGATCCTGTTCGGCAAATGGTCCGGCACCGAGGTCACCGTCGACGGCGAAGAGCTGCTGATGATGAAGGAAAGCGACATCATGGGCATCATCGAGTAAGACACCGGGTTTTTCCCAAGTCTGCTCTGATCCCTGATCGCTTAAACCCACAGAATTTCTCTAGGAGAGTAAAAAATGGCTGCTAAGGACGTCAAATTCGACACCGATGCCCGCAACCGTATGCTGCGTGGCGTCAACATTCTGGCCGACGCCGTGAAAGTGACCCTGGGCCCGAAAGGCCGCAATGTGGTTCTGGACAAATCCTTCGGCGCACCGCGCATCACCAAGGACGGCGTGTCCGTGGCGAAGGAAATCGAACTGGAAGACAAGTTCGAGAACATGGGCGCCCAGATGGTGAAGGAAGTTGCTTCCCGCACCAACGACGAAGCCGGTGACGGCACCACCACCGCAACCGTTCTGGCCCAGGCCATCGTCAAAGAAGGCCTGAAGCAGGTTGCAGCCGGTCTGAACCCGATGGACCTGAAGCGCGGCATCGACCTGGCAACCTCCAAGGTTGTTGAAGCGATCAAAGCCTCGGCCCGCGATGTGAAAGACAGCGACGAAGTTGCGCAGGTTGGCACCATCTCCGCCAACGGCGAAGCAGAAATCGGCCGTCAGATTGCTGACGCGATGCAGAAAGTCGGCAACGAAGGTGTTATCACCGTCGAAGAAAACAAGGGTCTGGAAACCGAGACCACTGTTGTCGAAGGTATGCAGTTCGACCGTGGCTACCTGTCGCCCTATTTCGTCACCAACCCCGACAAGATGGTTGCAGAACTCGACGACTGCATGATCCTGCTGCACGAGAAGAAACTGTCGTCGCTGCAGGCAATGGTTCCGCTGCTTGAGCAGGTGATCCAGTCGCAGAAACCGCTGCTGATCATCGCTGAGGACGTCGAAGGCGAAGCGCTGGCAACCCTGGTTGTCAACAAACTGCGCGGCGGTCTGAAAATTGCTGCTGTCAAGGCACCGGGCTTCGGCGATCGCCGCAAGGCCATGCTGCAGGACATCGCAATCCTGACCGGCGGCCAGGTCATCTCCGAAGATCTGGGCATGAAGCTCGAGTCCGTCACCATGGACATGCTGGGCACCGCCAAGAAAATCGAAATCACCAAAGACGAAACCACCATCGTTGACGGCGCTGGCGAGAAGGCCGAGATCGAAGCACGCGTTGCCCAGATCCGCACCCAGATCGAAGAGACCACCTCTGACTACGACCGTGAGAAGCTGCAAGAGCGCGTTGCCAAACTGGCTGGCGGTGTTGCCGTGATCCGCGTCGGCGGCATGACCGAAGTGGAAGTGAAAGAGCGCAAAGACCGCGTCGACGATGCTCTGAACGCAACCCGCGCAGCCGTGCAGGAAGGCGTCATCGTTGGTGGTGGTGTTGCTCTGGTTCAGGCCGGCAAGGCACTGGACGGTCTGGAAGGTGCAAACTCCGACCAGAACGCCGGTATCATGATCGTTCGCAAGGCCATCGAAGCGCCGCTGCGCCAGATCGCCGAGAACGCCGGTGTTGACGGTGCCGTGGTTGCGGGCAAGATCCGTGAATCCTCTGACAGCAGCTTTGGCTACAACGCCCAGACTGATGAATATGGTGACATGTTCTCCTTCGGCGTGATCGACCCCGCCAAAGTGACCCGCACCGCGCTGGAAGATGCAGCCTCGGTCGCAGGCCTGCTGATCACCACCGAAGCCATGGTTGCCGACAAGCCCGCCAAAGAAGGCGCGGCAGGTGGCGGCATGCCCGACATGGGCGGCATGGGCGGCATGGGCGGCATGATGTAATCACAAATCCCCTTGGGATTTGGGATGAGGCAAAAGGCGATTGGCTGCAGGTTCGTTATCTGGGCCAATTCGCCGGAAGCCCACCGCTGATGACTGGAAGAATTAGGGGCTGCCTTCGGGCGGCCCCTTTTCGTTTCGGCGGGGAGAGAGAAGGCCCGCCTTGCGGGCCTGCCTCCGGCGGGAGTATTTTTGGAAAGGTGAATGACGGGGGTGTCGCAGCGTCGGCATGTTTGGCCAGAAAGAGGGGATGATGCCTCTTGTCTCTTCTCTTTTCGTTTTCGAAACAAAGGCCTAAAGTTGCCGCCATGGTCAAAGCAGTTTTTATTCAGTCCTCGCATTCGGGTTATGACGACCAGCCTGGAAAAGCGTATCATTTCCCGAAGAAGCTCTATTTGAGCCGGGTCGAGCAAACCGTGGGCGACTGGGTCATCTTCTACGAGGGGCGGCGCGGCGGCGGTAAAGGGTACCATTCTGTACAGCGTGTCCTGAAGGTGCAGGATGACCCTGAGGACCCAGCATTGGCCTATGCGCTGCTGGACACAGGCAGCGAGCTGTCCTTTGAGAATTTTGTTCCCCGATGGGTAGAGGGGCAGGGACCCTATGAAACCGGGCTGCCACGGTCGCGCGGCAGCAACACAAGCGCGGTGCGGCTGATCTCCGACGCGGATTTTGCGCGCATTATCAATGCCGGCCTGACTGCGCGCGAAGAGCCGAATGCCATTCCGCGAACCGGGGATTTCACCGCGGAGCCTGGTTTTGCCGAAGCACAGGTCGCTTTTGAATCCCCAAATGGACCTCGCGAAATGCTACTGTCCCAGCGGGCCTTCCGGGATCGTAGTTTTGCAAGACAGGTCAAACATGCCTATGGCGGCCGCTGTTCGGTGTCGGGGTTGGAGTTGCGCAATGGCGGCGGACGGCCGGAGGTCGAGGCCGCCCATATCGTGCCGGTTTCGGAATCTGGTCCGGACACGGTGCGCAATGGGCTGGCCCTGTCGGGAACGGTGCATTGGATGTTTGACCGAGGTCTTCTGTCGATCAGTGACGACAATGAGGTGCTTGTTGCGAAGAAGGCGGTGGATGACGCGACGCTGGATCGTTTGCTGCTGCCGGACCGGCGATTGATTGAGCCTGTGAACCCCGCATTCAAACCACACAGCTCATATCTCCGCTGGCATCGGGAGAATGTCTTTAAGGGTTAGAGGCGCTTCGGGGCACATGTTCAGTCGAAGATAGATCTCTGACACGAAAATATCACTGGTCCGAAGTTGGTTTGCACGATAGCAGCCATTTCATGCGCCTGTTTCTTCTTGTCTTCCTCACCATGGTGGCCTTTGCCGCCAATTCCATTCTCAGCCGACTGGCCATCGGAGGCGGGCATATGGAGGCCACGAGCTTTGGCCTTTTGCGTGTGCTGTCCGGGGCAGTCACGCTGGTTGGGCTCTGTGCCCTCAGCGGGCTGTCGCTGAGACGTGATCGACGCCAGACCTTCTGGGGGGCGGCGGCGCTTACGACCTATATCGTCGGGTTCTCCATCGCCTATGAGGACCTGGATGCAGGGCTTGGCGCGCTGATCCTGTTCGGCGTGGTGCAGGTGTCGATGTTCCTGTGGGGGGCGCTGCGGGGCAGTCCGGTCGCGCCGGGGCAGGTCGCTGGCGCGGCAATTGCTCTGGTCGGGCTTGCTGCGGTGGTCTGGCCGACCGACGGTGTGCCAGCGGCGCCGCTGGGGGCCTCATGCCTGATGGCGCTGGGCGGTCTTGGATGGGCGGGCTACAGTCTGCTCGGACGGGGCGCAAAGGCACCACTGGCGGCAACGGCTGTGAATTTCGCGGCGGCGAGCGTGATCATGGTGCCCGCGGTGCTGATCTTCGGCGCGGACATCGTCATCTCTCCATGGGGCGTGGTGCTGGCCATTGTGTCCGGCGCAGTAACCTCGGGCCTTGGCTATGCGCTCTGGTATCACGTCTTGCCGCAGCTTGCGCCCGCCGTGGCTGCCACGGTTCAGCTGTCGGTGCCGGTGATCGCGATCCTCGCCGGTGCGGTTGTGCTGGGAGAGGTGATTGGCCTGCAGCTGACCATTGGCGCGATCGCTGTTCTGGGCGGTATTGCAATCGTCGTCCTGTCTGGGCCGGGGCGCAGGCGGGCGGCGGGCATCCCGGCGGGCAAAGAGGGCTAAGGCGCCGCGTCACGGCTCTGGGAATCGCGGTCTGCTCTTTCCGTTGAGGTGAAATGCCCCTATCTGCGGTGTCACGACCCCTTGAGACCGCGAGCACAATGACCCGACATTCCACCACCTTCTTAGCCAGTATTTCGGCATGTGTCGCCGCGATCCTGTGTTTTGCTCCGGGATTGGCCCGTGCAGATTGCGCGATCCTGCTGCACGGTCTGGCGCGCAGCGAAATCTCGCTGGCGGTTATGGGGCAGGTGCTGGAGGCGCGCGGCGTCAAGGTCGTGACACCCGGGTACCCGTCAACCGACAAACCGGTGGCGGTGCTTGCCGCGGAGACGCTGCCGGATGCGGTCGGGCAATGTGCGGAGCAGATATCACAAGGCGAGCAGATCCACTTTATCACCCATTCGATGGGCGGCATCCTGCTGCGCCACTGGTTGCGGGAAAACCGGCCAGAGGCGCTGGGGCGGGTGGTTATGCTGGCTCCTCCCAACCACGGCAGCGAATTGGTGGACGAACTGGGCGACTGGGAGGTCTTTGGCCTGTTGAACGGGCCTGCGGGGCTGCAACTGGGAACCGGCGAGGACAGCCTGCCCAACCAGCTGCCTGCTGCCAGTTTCCCGGTTGGGATCATCGCCGGGCGCTTCTCGCTCAACCCGGTGTTTTCGGCCATCATTCCGGGGCCGGATGACGGCAAGGTGTCGGTGCAGAGCACATATCTGGAGGGCATGGCGGATCACATCGTGTTGCCCGTGACCCATACTTTCATGATGAATAATCCGCAGGTTATTGCGCAGGCGTTGCATTTCCTCGACAGGGGGCGCTTTGACCCCGATCTGACATGGTTTGAGTCCATCACGGGTGAGATAGAGGAGGCCTGTGCCGGTGGTCGGTGCAGCGCCGATGGGGATCAGCTGCAAGGGGAGGCCCGGCCATGAGCACGCTTGAACTGACATTGACCGGTGCAGATGTACTGCGTCCGGACGGGATGGAACGCGGTGGCGTGCTGGCGCTGGCAGCAGGTCGGATCCAGGCCGAGCGGGCGGGGCGGCAGATTGACCTGACCGGATATCGGATCCTTCCGGGGATCGTTGACTGTCACGGCGATGGGTTCGAACGTCACCTCGCGCCCCGGCGCGGTGCCATGAAACAGATGGTCGAAGGGGTGATCGCCGCAGAGGCAGAACTGGCGGCAAACGGCATCACAACCGGTGTTCTTGCCCAGTTCTACTCCTGGGAGGGGGGGCTGCGCGGTCCCGACTTTGCAGATCAGGTCTTTGAAGGGATCAAATCCGCAAAACCCCGTGTCGTTACCGATCTGATTCCGCAGCTGCGGTTTGAAATCCACCTGCTGGAGGCCTACGATGATCTGCCGTCACAGATCGCGGGATGGCAGGTCCCCTATGTCGTCTTCAACGATCACCTACCTCATGACCGGCTTGCGCAAGGAAAAAAGCCCCCCCGGTTGACCGGCCAGGCGCTCAAGGCAGGGCGTAATCCGGAGGTTCACTGGCAGATGTTGCAGCAGATGCATGCCCGCAGACCCGAAGTGCCCGCGGCGCTGGATCAGCTGGCCGCAAAGCTTCAGGCCGCAGGCGTCTGTTTGGGCAGCCATGATGACCATACAGCGGATGACCGCATCACCTGGCGCCACCGCGGCGCGCGGATCTCCGAGTTTCCCGAAACAATGGAGGCCGCAGAGGCCGCGACATCAGCGGGCGACCCTGTCATCCTCGGCTCACCCAATGTGGTGCGCGGAGGCTCACACAAGGGCAATGCCTCGGCGCTTGATCTGATCGCCATGGGGCTCTGCGATGCGCTCGCCTCCGACTATCACTACCCCAGTCCGCGCCGGGCGGCTCTGATGCTTGAGAAAACCGGTGTTCTGGATTTTGCCTCAGCCTGGAGGCTGGTGTCAGCAGGCCCGGCGCGTATCCTCGGGCTGGAGGATCGCGGAGAGCTAAGGCCCGGACAACGCGCCGATCTCGTGATCCTTGACGCCCAGGGTGGTGTTGCAGCCACGCTCTCGGGCGGCAGGGTCAGCTATATGAACGGCGATGTGGCAGGCCGCTTTCTGGTCTGACAGATCCGCCGCGTCGCCGGGAGGGGAGCGCCGCGCATCAGGCCGGATGGCCCTCTTTGCGGCGCGTAAAACCGGCGGGGCCGCTTTTACTGCCCTGCCGCCATCTTCTGGCTCAAAATATCCCGGGGTTTGGGGCAGAGCCCCAATTAGTCAGGTCTGTGGCAGCTGCACCCGGTTCACATGGCCCATCTTGCGGCCCGGCTTGGCTTCGGTCTTGCCGTAGAGATGGATGGCGCAGCGGGTTTCCTGAGCCAGCTCAGGGATCCGGTCCACATCGGCACCGATCAGGTTCTCCATCACCACATCGCAGTGCCGCTGCCCATCGCCAAGGCTCCAGCCAACAATTGCGCGGATGTGTTGTTCAAACTGATCCACGGCGCAGCCATTCTGCGTCCAATGGCCGGAATTATGCACCCGGGGAGCGATTTCATTCACGATCAACCCCTGTGGCGTGACAAAGAGTTCGACCCCGAGGACGCCCACATATTCCAGCGCATTCAGGATCTTGCCCGCCATCAGGACCGCGTCCATACGCTGTCCGGCGCTGAGGCGCGCGGGCACTGTCGTTGTATGAAGAATGCCGTCGCGGTGAACGTTCTCACCGGGATCAAAACAGGCGATCTCGCCGCTGACGCCGCGCGCGGCGATCACTGAAATCTCATGGCTGAAGGTGACAAACCCTTCCAGGATCGAAGGGGCACCTGCCATCTCGCTCAGCGCGGTGGCTGCGTCTTCAGGCGCCTTGATCCGGGCCTGCCCCTTGCCGTCATAACCGAAGCGGCGTGTTTTCAGGATCGAGGGGGTGCCGATTGTTGCCAGCGCCGCGTCTAGGCTGGCCTGATCGGCAATATCGGCAAAAGCTGCGGTGCTCAGGCCGAGATCCTGCAGAAAGGTCTTTTCGGTCAACCGGTCCTGGCTGATCCGCAGGGCCTCACGGCCGGGGCGGATGGGTTTGTGCCGTTCCAGCAGGTCCAGCGCCGACGTCGGGATGTTCTCGAACTCATAGGTGATCACATCAACAGAGGCGGCAAAGCCTGCCAGCGCGTCCGCGTCCTCATAGCTCGCGGTTGTCACCTTATGGGCGACATCTGCGGCCGGGGGATTTGCACTCGGCTCGAAGATATGCGTGCGAAAGCCGAGACGGGAGGCGGCGACCGACAACATGCGGCCCAGCTGGCCACCACCGAGAATGCCGATGGTGGCGCCTGTGTTCAAACGATCAGTCATCAACCGGTTCCTCTGGGATCGAAGCGGAAAGAGCCGCGCGCCAGTCGTCGAGACGCCGGGCAAGTTCGGGATCCTGCAAGGCCAGAATTCCGGCGGCCATCAATCCGGCATTTGCTGCACCGGCGGCGCCGATGGCCATGGTCGCAACCGGGAAGCCCTTGGGCATCTGCACGATGGAATAAAGCGAATCAACACCGGAGAGGGCGCGGGTCTGAACCGGCACACCAACCACCGGAACGCGGGTTTTCGACGCGACCATACCGGGGAGGTGGGCGGCCCCGCCAGCGCCTGCGATGATCACCTGCAGACCACGTTCGGCGGCAGATTTGCCATAGCTCCACAGCCGGTCCGGGGTGCGATGGGCCGAGACGATCTTGGCCTCATAAGGCACGCCCAGTTCGTCGAGGAGGGTGGCGGCTTCTTTCATGGTTGGCCAGTCGGACTGACTGCCCATGATGATGCCCACTTTGATGTCGGCGGTATGCTCTGGCATAGGCTCGGATCCTGTCATGCCGCGGGCCTGCGAACCCGCTGGGTTGGAGGAAGCGCGCACTATAGAGAACCCTGTGCATCGCGCAATGCGGCATTGGAGCTGTCGGGCGCGTTGGCTGGATGGGGGATCAGGCGATGATATCCGGTGTCAGCCGGTCTTCGATCAAGGCTATCTTGTCTTTCAGGATCAGCTTCTGCTTCTTCAATCGCTGAATGGTCAGCTGATCGCTGGTCCCGCGCTCCTGCAGGGCCACGATTGCTTCGTCCAGATCGCGGTGTTGCCTGCGAAAGACCTCCAGCTCCACCTGTAAAACATCATCGGTTTTCATGGAGATATCGGTTGGTGCGTTCATTGGCGACTCGTCGGCTGGCGGGTTAATCTTTGGCGAATATTACGCTTTTAGAGGCTTTTGCGCCAGCGCCGCGGTGCCTTGGGCTTGTGAAAACAGATAAAACATCCATATTCTTAGGGAAGCGGTCGCCATAATGGGGCCGTCGCCATACGTCGCTTTAGAATCAAGGACGAAACCCGTGTCTAAACTCACACTTGGCTCGTATCCGCATATGTTGGGATTTGAGCAGCTGGAACGCCTGTTGGAACGCTCGGCCAAATCCGGGAACGAGGGCTATCCTCCCTATAATATCGAACAAACCTCAGATCATTCCTATCGCATCACGCTGGCGGTGGCCGGCTTCGGCGAGGCGGATCTGGCGATCACCGTCGAGGACCGTCAACTGGTCATCCGGGGACGCCAGAGCGATGACAGCGATGGCCGGGTGTTTTTGCACCGGGGCATTGCCGCGCGGCAGTTTCAGCGCATGTTTGTGCTGGCGGATGGGGTCGAGGTGGGGGAGGCCATTATGGAAAATGGCCTCTTGCATGTCGACCTGACCCGATCGCGGCCCGAAACCGTGGTTCAGACGATCAATATCAAGAAGGGGTAAGACAGATGCATACAGCCTATCAGTTCAACGATGCCGACAGCCGCATTGTCTATGTCAAGGCGGTTGATGTCGCGGATCTCCCTGCGGAGGTTCAGGCCGGTGCCGCCGGGCGCAGCCACCTCTATGCGGTGCATGATGCCGCTGGTGAACAGCTGGCCCTGGTCAGCGACCGGAAAATGGCCTTTGTTCTGGCGCGGCAGCATGATTATGCGCCGGTGCCGGTGCACTAATGGATATTGCCGCACGGCGTGAGCAACGCCAGCGCAGGTGATTGCAAGCGGATCGGGCGCCATACCCATGGCGCCCTTTTTGTTGGGCAGGCGACAGCTGCGGCGGGGCTCTCAGGCTGTCCGGCAGGCGCTGCGCGCAGGTGCAATCAAAGGGGCAGGCGGCAACTCCGGGCCCAAATCCGCTTGCGATGCCGCGTGCGGCGTGATCTTGCTGACGCAGGACCGTGATCACGCCGGGGAGGGTACATTGCGATACGATTTTGACTGGGTAGATGCCTTTTCGGGCCGGGCCTTTGGTGGCAACGGCTGCGCAGTGGTCCATGGCGGCGCCGGGCTGAGCGATGAGATCTGCATGGCCTATGTGCGCGAGACCTCGCTGGTGGAATGCACCTTCACCGGCCCGTCACAGGTTGCCGATGTGCGGGTGCGCTATTTCCTCGCCAGCCGCGAGATCCCTTTTGCAGGCCATCCGACCATTGCCACCGTGGCAGCCTTGCGCGACCGTGGCCTGATGGAGGGCGATGTGATCACGCTGGAGACCGGAGCCGGTCTGGTGCGGGTGAGCATGGCGGATGATCTCATTGAAATGACCCAGATCGCGCCAGAATTCGGCGCCTTTGCCGATCCGCAGCTGGTCGCGGCGGCGGTTTCGCTGCCGGTGGACGCGATTGTTGGCCGACCGCAGCGGGTGTCGACCGGATTGCCGTTCTGTATCACGGTGTTGCGGGACCGTGCCGCGCTTGAGGCCGCGACGCTGGATGTGCCGGCGCTGGCCCGGCTGGGGGCGGCAATGGGTGCCGACGGAATCGACATGATGGAACCGTTTCTGGTGACCTTGAGCGGTGCCACCGCCGAGGGGGACACATTCTCGCGGCTGCTGATGGCCCCGCCGAGCCCGCCGGAGGATCCATTTACAGGCTCGGCGACCGGCGCCATGGCCGCCTATCTGTGGCACCACGGTCTGATGGAGCCCGACCGTTTCATAGCCGAGCAGGGACATGGCCTTGGCCGTCCCGGTCAGGCTGTGGTGACGCGGGTTGGCCCGGCGGATGCGATTGAGGGCGTGCGGGTGGCGGGCCGGGGCTATGTTCTGATGCGCGGCACCGTAGATCTGCCAGACCTCGGCTGACAGAGGGCGGACTGTGACGCGCGAGCCTGCCATTGCGGTGGTGCCCTATGGGGCAAAGCTGAACCGGGCCTTTGCCAATCGCGAGCTTGCAAGCCTGCACTGGCCGTTCGGTTGCCCCGGCGATCTGATCGGCGGGCGGGTCTCGGATCTTGCAGCGCAAGACCATCTGATTGTCTGGGCAAAAACCGGAATGCACCTGCCGGGGCGCTGGCCCTGTCGGGCGGGGATCTCCATGATGGTGATGGAGCCCAAAATCATGTCGTCGTTGCACCACCGGCTGCTGCCCTGGACCTGGCGGCGGTTCTTTCGGGTGTTCAGCTATAATGAGGACTTGCTGGCGGGCATTGGCAACGGGCTTTTCCTGCCCTTCGGCACCACATGGGTGCCTGAGTGGCAGGAGCTGGCGATAGAGAAACGTGCCGATCTTTCGATCATCGCCTCAGCCAAGCGGGACCATCCGGGCCACAAGCTGCGCCATGACGTGGTCGAACATCTGAGGTGCAGCACGCCCGAGGTGGCCATCCTCGGGCGGGGATACCAGCCGTTTGAGACAAAATCCGACGGGCTGGCGCCCTACCGCTATAGTGTGGTGATCGAGAATGTCCGCGAACGGAATTATTTCTCAGAGAAGCTCATCGACGCGATCCTCTGCGAAACGGTGCCGATCTATTGGGGCTGCCCGAATATCAGCGATTTCTTCGATCCTGCCGGAATGATGATCTGCTCGACCGGCGAAGAAATACGCGCGGGCATCGCGATGATATCGCAGGATGATTACACGGCGCGGCTGCCGACGCTCAGGGCGCTTAAGCCGGAGGCTGCGCGATATGGCAGTATCGAGCGTCGCGCGGCGGAGGCGCTTCGGGCCAGCCTTTAACCCCATGCGTGAGTCGAAAAAGGCCGCCCGATCGGGCGGCCTTCTGTGAGTCTTGCGGGTGGATCAGCCTGCGATCAGCCCCATGTTCTCCAGCTTCAGCAGAACCTGATGGGCGCAGTTGTCGACGTCGACATTCTCGGTCTCGACACGCAGCTCCGGATCAACGGGGACATCATAGGGATCGGAAATCCCTGTGAATTCCTTGATCTTTCCTTCACGAGCCAGCTTGTAGAGACCCTTGCGGTCGCGGCGCTCGCATTCCTCGATCGAGGTCGCAACATGCACCTCCAGGAAGGCACCGAACTGCTCCACATCCTCACGCACGGCGCGGCGGGTGGTGGCATAAGGCGCGATCGGCGCGCAGATGGCGATGCCGCCGTTCTTGGTGATCTCGGAGGCCACATAGCCGATGCGGCGGATGTTGAGGTCGCGGTGCTCTTTCGAGAATCCCAGTTCGGAGCTGAGGTTTTTCCGCACGATGTCGCCATCGAGCAGCGTCACCGGACGGCCACCCATTTCCATCAGCTTGACCATCAGAGCATTTGCAATGGTGGATTTTCCGGAGCCGGAGAACCCGGTGAAGAACACGGTGAAGCCCTGCTTGGAACGTGGCGGCTTGGTCTTGCGCAGCTCGTTCACAACCTCGGGGAAGGAGAACCACTCGGGGATCTCCAGGCCTTCTTGCAGGCGACGGCGCAGTTCGGTGCCGGAGATGTTCAGGATGGTGACATTGTCGCGATCTTCAATCTCGTCGTTGGGTTCGTATTGGGCGCGTTCCTGCACATAGACCATGTGTTTGAAGTCGACCATTTCGATGCCGATTTCTTTCTGATGCTCGCGGAACAGATCCTGCGCATCATAGGGGCCGTAGAAATCTTCACCGGCGGAGTTCTTGCCGGGGCCTGCGTGATCGCGACCAACGATGAAATGGGTGCAGCCGTGGTTTTTGCGGATCAGCCCGTGCCAGACCGCCTCGCGGGGGCCGGCCATACGCATTGCCAGGTTCAAGAGCGACATGGATGTGGTGGCCGCCGGATATTTGTCCAGCACCGCCTCATAGCAGCGTACGCGGGTGAAATGATCGACGTCGCCCGGTTTGGTCATGCCGACAACCGGGTGGATCAGCAGGTTGGCCTGGGCCTCGCGCGCGGCGCGGAAGGTCAGTTCCTGATGTGCCCGGTGCAGCGGGTTGCGGGTCTGGAAGGCCACGATGCGGCGCCAGCCCAGTTTGCGGAAATAGGCGCGCAGCTCGTTCGGAGTGTCGCGACGTCCGCGGAAATCATAGTGGACGGGCTGCTGGATGCCGGTCACCGGACCGCCCAGATAGATCTTGCCTGCGGTGTTATGCAGGTAGTTGACCGCCGGATGGGCGTCATCATCGGCGCCGAACACCTTTTCGGCTTCGCGCGATTTGTTCGGCTCCCAGCGATCGGTCACGGTCATGGTGCCAAGGATGACACCTTCCTGATCGCGCAGGGCGATGTCTTCGCCGATTTCCAGCGATGCGGCAAAAACCTCGGACACATCCAGCGTGATCGGCATCGGCCAGAGGGTGCCGTCCACAAGGCGCATGTTTTCGACAACGCCGTTGTAGTCTGCTTCGCTCAGAAACCCTTTCAGCGGGTTGAAGCCGCCGTTCATCAGCAGCTCCAGATCGCAGATCTGGCGCGGGCTCAGGTCATGGCTCTTCAGCTCTGCGGCTTCGACCTTCAGCTTTTGGGCGGAGTCATAGGAGACATAAAGCTCCGGAATGGGGGCAAGATTATTCTGCATCAACTTGGTCCTGTACTTGAAGGGGACGAGGCCACTGGTGGTCCCAGTGAGTTCAGCGTGAAGCGCGTCGTATTCGGCGAACTTGCGGGCGAGGAACTGATCGGTGAGCCGGATTTTTTCGGCAGCACCTCGGGTGGTAAGCGCATAGGCGAAGCGTTGACGTTTGTCGGGACCTGCGCGATGGCTGACCTTGACAAGACCGGCTTCTGCGGCTGCGCGTAGATGTGCATTGAGCCGCCCAAGTGATATCCCGACAGCCGTCGCCGTGGCCCGCTGCGAGGCGTCTGGCGCCTTGTCGAGCTGGCTGAGGATACGAAAGAGCAGGTCTTCGTCCTCATGGCTGAGTGGTGTGGATCGGGATGGCATCGGGTCGACTCAAAGTGTGTTCACGGGTGAACGCATGTCATGCTTTGCAGTCGCAGCAAAGTCAAAACCCTTTTGAGTTTCGTGAAAAAGACCGCCGTTCCCCTATTGCAACGCAAGCGGAACGGGCGGTCTGTTGTCTCCGGCGGGCCGGGACAGGGGTCTGGCAGTCGGGGCCGCCTTGGGCTCAATCCTCGGCAAATCCCCAGCCGTCTGGCCGAAACCCATGGTCAAGTGCAGTCCGGGTTGCGACCTCTTCGACCATCCAGATCGCTGCTGCGGACAGGATCTGTTCGGGCATCGTCGCGATCAATGTGGCGGGATCATCGCCCTCGGCCTCTGCCCATTGGGTATAAAAGCCCAGATCGGCCAGTGCCTCGGCAAGGGGCATCCAGTCCTTGACCTCTTCAGCGACAAAGAACAGATCAAGATCCGCCTCAAACGGCAGGTCACCCTCGGCCTGCAAATCGGAGAAGGCCGAGAATGTCTCGGCCTTCTGGGTGTCGAAATCATGCGCCACCGCGCTCACTCCTGCTCTGCGAGGAAGCGTTCGGCATCCAGCGCCGCCATGCAGCCCATGCCGGCGGAGGTCACCGCCTGACGATATTTGTGATCGGTCAGGTCACCAGCGGCAAAAATGCCGGGGATGGAGGTTTCGGTGGTGCCGGGCGTTACCTTCACATAGCCGCCATTGTGGGTTTCCAGCACGTCCTTGACCAATTCATTGGCAGGCGCATGGCCGATGGCGACAAAGACGCCCTTGCAGGAGATTTCGGTGATTTCGCCGGTCTTCACGTTCTTCACCCGCACGCCCTCGACGCCCAGCGGGTTCTCGGTGCCGATCACCTCTTCCAGCTGGTGGAACCACAGCGGCTCAATCTTCTCGTTCTTCATCAGGCGGTCTTGCAGAATTTTCTCTGCGCGCAGCTCGTCGCGGCGGTGGATCAGCGTCACCTTGGAGGCAAAATTGGTCAGGAACAGCGCCTCTTCCACAGCGGTATTGCCGCCACCGATCACCACAATCTCCTGGCCGCGATAGAAGAAACCATCGCAGGTCGCGCAGGCGGAGACGCCAAAGCCCTTGAACTTCTCCTCGGACGGCAGGCCGAGCCATTTGGCGCGCGCGCCGGTTGCCAGAATGACCGCATCGGCGGTGTAGACGGTGCCGCTGTCACCCTTGGCCACGAATGGGCGCGAGGTGGTGTCGAGATCGGTGATGATGTCCCCGATGATCTCGCAGCCCATCGTCTTGGCGTGCTCCTGCATCCGCACCATCAGATCCGGGCCCTGAACCTCGGTGTCGCCAGGCCAGTTCTCTACCTCGGTAGTCGTGGTCAGCTGGCCGCCTGGCTCAATGCCCTGAACCAGAATCGGCTCCAGCATGGCGCGGCTGGCGTAGACGCCGGCGGTGTAGCCTGCCGGGCCGGACCCGATGATCAGAACCTTGGTGTGGCGCGTGTCGCTCATCTCATTTCCCCAGTCGATGAAAGGGCGGTCTTGCCGCCGTCAGGCAATGCATATAACTGCACCCGGCGATGTCTTAAAGCCCCGGCTTCAGCGATGTCGGATGCCCCCGGTTTTGATGCCTGGGCTAAGATGCTGAGGTCTCATCTTATCAACGGCAAATATTGTTGCGCGCGCCTGAAATAATATTGCGTGCACTACGGATGCTGGTATAACAAACGGAAAATTCAACAGGAGCTTCCAGATGGTCACAACACGCCTTGATCCGATTGATCGCAAGATTTTGTCGGAGTTGCAGGCCGACGGTCGTATGACCAATGTTGAACTGGCCAAGCGTGTGGGTATTTCCGCACCGCCGTGCCTGCGCCGGGTGCGCTCGCTTGAGGAGGCCGGGCTGATCCGCGGATACCATGCCGAGGTCAACGCACGCGAATTGGGGTTCGAAGTGCAGGTCTTTGCCATGGTGGGGCTGGAGAGCCAGGCCGAGGCCGAGCTGAGCGCCTTTGAAGCGAAATGTCGCGACTGGCCGCTGGTGCGCGAGTGCCACATGCTGAACGGCGAGGTGGATTTCATCCTGAAATGCGTCGCGCCCGATCTCAGCACCTTCCAGAGCTTTCTGACCGGCGATCTGCTGACGACGCCGAATGTGGCCAGCGTCAAGACGTCGCTGGTGATCCGAGGGGCCAAGGACGAACCCGGCGTTCCCTTTGATGTGCTGGAGCAAAGGCTCGCGCGCGAAGCCTGAGGCGCAGAGCCTCGCAGAAATCGGTCAGGCCAGTCTGATCAGAAAAAGCGCCTCGCAATGCGGGCGCTTTTTTCGTTTGGGGCGACCGCCGCAGCGGTCGGCGGACCCGGCTTAATTCATATCGGGATCTTGCAGCAGGATCCGGGGATAGGCCAGCGGGCCGAAGCCTGCGATCGATTCGACATGCGAAAACAGGTTCAGATAGAGCGTGCGGATGGCATGGCTCACCAGTTTCAGGGCCTCCGGGCCGGGGTGATAGGTTTCGAACGGCAGACCGCCGACACTGATCGCCGCATGGCGCGGCAGGCACAGATGAAAGAGGTCCACGGCGGTCGGGGGCGCGGTTTCGAAAATACTCATCCCGTCATGATATTGCTGCACCGGAACCAGCGAGGCGGCATTGTCCAGCTTGATCCCCGGCAGAGGTGCCCGTTGCAACAGCCGCGCGGCGGGGCCTGCGACAACCGTCGACATCGGCTTTGCCTCGCCAAGGCTATCGGCGGTAAAGCTGGTCAGCCGGTGGCTGCGACCGTGCTGCCCGCTGCGCGATGGGACAAGGCTGGTGCTGCCTTTCCACAACAGGGGGAGGGGATCGCCATCAAAGGTGATCAGCTCATCGCCCGGCAGCAGATCCTCGATTGCAATGGGCCCCTGCGTGGTCTCGATCAGGGATCCGCGGCAAAAGGCGGTAAAGGCGTCTTCGAACAATGGCAGCGACGGTGCGACATGGCGTGTCTCGGCGATCTGGCCGTTTGGCAGCAGGCTACAGACATCGTAACGGCGCAGCTGTGGCCGGGTCCCGCCGCGCTGGGCAGCAGGGTCCTGTAGCAGAGCATTGGCTTCGACCGCATTGGCAGCTGCGCGTCGCAGCGACTGGGGTATGGTCATGGCGAACGTGCCTCTCTCATGACTGTACTTGCATCAACCCCGGCAGCGCGATGAGCAGAAGGCGCGCCGGAATCGCTTGGTCCCTGTCGGGCGCCCCGGTCGCAATACGCGCGGTCCGGGGCAATGCGCCCAATCGGGCAGGTAAATGCGGCGGCCCTGTCTTGGGCAGAGGCCGCCGCCAGAGGTGATCACCGGTGGACGGTGTCAGGCGGGTATTCCCGGCCCCGTCGTGAGAGCGGGCCGTCGAGATTGCAGGGACGCCTCTTCAATGATCTCAGGCGCTCTTGGCCTGGGCCGGGCGCCGGAGAGTCTCGCGACGCCGCTCAATCGCGATCTGCCGGGTGGCGCCACGCGTCCAGGGTAGGCGCACCTCTTCGGTCTTGGCGGCAGCTACAATGGATTTGATGAAGCGCGTTTTTGGTTTCATGAGGCGTCTCCTGTAGGAGCGGGGCAGCATTCTGCGGCCCGCGCTTTAGTCCCGTCTTTTGTCGCCTGCCAATGCGCCGGGAATGTGGCCGATCTGTGGAAATCACAGGAACGCCGCAGTGATCCGCGCGCACTCAGCCCCCGCGCGGGCGTGCTTCGGTGGTCACATTGGGCCGCGAATTGCAGGTCACGGCGCCTACAGGCGAATGCAGGAGATCAGGCGCCCGTAGTCGACCTCTTTGTGATGGGTCGCGCGGCGGAAGGAATAGAACCGTTCCGGGTCAGAGTAGGTGCAATGCCCGGTCCATGCGGCCTCGGCCACGCCGGCGCTGCGCAGTTTGTGCAGACCCAGAGAGGGCAGATCAAAGAGGTAGCGATCGCCCTCGCCATTGGCAAAAAACCGTGCGTTTTCCGGATCCTGCATCATGAAGTCGTCAAAGAACTCAGGGCCGACCTCATAGGCGCGCTGCGAGATCGACGGGCCGATAACCGCGCGGGTGGCCTGCCGCCGCGCGCCCAGCTGTTCCATCGCGTCCAATGTGGCCTCCAGCACGCCATCAAGCGTGCCGCGCCACCCGGCATGAGCTGCGCCGACCACATTGGCCTCCGGGTCGTGAAACAGAACCGGCTGGCAGTCGGCGGTCAGGATCGACAGCACCACGCCGGGCACATTGGTGACCATGGCATCAGCCTGAATATCGCCCTGAATATTGTCCTGCCGGGGATCGGAGATGGTCAGGACATTGGCGGAATGCACCTGATTCACCCGGCCAAGCGCCTCGGGCGATGCTTCCATCGCTGCGGCGACGCGCATCCGGTTGATCTGCACCGCTTCGCGCTGATCCGACGAGCCAAGCCCGCAATTCAATCCGGCAAAAATACCCGAAGAGGCCCCGCCGCGACGGGTAAAGAAGCCGTGTTTGGTGCCATTGAGCAGCTCGGAGATGAGAATTTCCAGCGTCATGCGTTCAATCCCGGTGGGGGTGCGGTCTCTTCGGGGAAAATCCCCAGTATCTTGAACAGGTTTCCCATTTCCTCAGGATGCGTCAACCGTCGATGCGCCGCAATCAGAGATTGCAGCGCGTCGCCGTTTAGCCGCGCCGCCAGCGCCTGTGCCCGATCGGTGATGCCCAGACGCTCCAGAAACACGCCTTGCGGGGTCAGCCGACTATAGGCACAGCCCGCAGATTTCGCAGCCAGTGCAAGCGCTTCGAAATCGACATGGGTGGTCAGATCGGCGCTGCCCGGATCCTTCAGCGGATCGCTTGGCGCATGGGCGCGCAGGGCCTGCAACGTATCCCCCAGCGACCGCCAATCGCCGTAATCGACAATAAGCGCGGTTCCGCCGTGGCGGGCGATCCGGGTGGCGATGGTCTGAACCATCGGTTGCGCGGCTTCGCACAGCTCGACCAGATCACCGTCGCGGGTGTCCTCGAGGCGATGCGCCAGTGCAGGCTGTGGCGCCACCGCGCCAAGGCCAAAGCTGAGCGTGCCATCCTGAAGACCCACTGATTTTTCGCGCCAGCCATCGCCATCGCGCAGAAATTGCCGCACCGGCAGCGCATCAAAGAACTCATTTGCGATTAGAAACAGCGGTTGCTCGGGCAGCTCGGCGATATTCGGGTACCAGACCGGGTCATGGCCTGCCAGTTGCCTCGCCTGACGGGCGCGCAGGGTGGGGGAGGCCTCCAGCAGGGCAATCTGCATGGCGGCGTGAAACCCGGGCACGCCTTTTGTGGCGCGCAGCAGATCAGCCATCAGCGTGCCGCGACCGGGACCCAGTTCGGCCAATGTGAACCGCTGAGGTTGGCCCTGATCCAGCCAGCATTGTGCCAGCGCCAGCCCGATCAGCTCTCCGAACATCTGGCTGATTTCCGGGGCTGTGGTGAAATCCCCCTTGGCCCCCAGCGGGTCGCGGGTGGTGTAATAGCCATAGCTTGGATGCAGCAGCGCCTCGGCCATGTAATCCGCGACCGAAATCGGCCCCTCGGCATGGATGCGGGCAGTGATATGGTCGCTCAGGCTCATGCCGGAATCACCGCCATGCGTCGGCTGCGCAGCACCAGAATGAGGCCGATGGCGATCATCGGCAGCGACAGCAGCTGTCCCATGGTCAGACCGTAGCCGCCGATATGCCAGGCCAGCCCCAGGGGGTTCTCTGCGGTTACGAATTGGGCGTCGGGCTGGCGCATGAATTCAACCGCGAAGCGCGCCGCGCCATAGCCTGCCAGAAACACGCCGGTCACCCGGCCTGGGTGGGTCAGCGCCGCGCGCCGGTAGACCAGCCACAAGAGCACCGCACCAAGGATCAGCCCTTCCAGCAGTGCCTCATAGAGCTGGGACGGGTGGCGCGCACAGATCTCCCCCAGCGCCTGCCCGCAGGACTGCGCCGCGCGCCCGGGAAAGGCGACCCCCCAGGGCAGATCGGTTGCCCGCCCCCAGAGCTCGGCGTTGTTGAAGTTGGCAAGTCGGCCCAGCAAGAGGCCCGGCGGCACCGTATGTGCCACCAGATCAGCGATCTGAAGGCGCGGGATCCGGTGGCGCAGCGCATAGATCCAGGTGGCAATGATCACCCCCAGGAGACCGCCGTGAAAGGCCATGCCCCCCTGCCAGATGCGCAGGATCTCGGCCGGGTTCTGAAGGTAGTAGCCGGGCTGATAGAACAGCACATAGCCAAGCCGTCCGCCCAGAATGACGCCGAGGATGATCCAGGTGAGCAGATCTTCGACCTGTTGCGGTTTCATCGGGGGCTGTGCGTGGGGCCAGAGCGCGGGGCGCCGCAGCGCCGCGACCGCCAGCCGCCAGGCGATGACAATCCCGACGATATAGGCCAGCGCGTACCAGCGCAGCGCGAATTGGCTGCCGAACAGCTCAATTGTGAAGATTTCCGGGGTCAGATCGGGGAATTGGAGGATGAATGCGTGCATGTGCCGTCAATGCCTTTGCGGGGGCTGCGGTGTCAACGGCTTGCCGCCGCCGGTGTTGATGACCATATAGGGGTCAAGGCAGACATGGAGAAGACAATGCAGACGCGCAACAAGATCATGGATGATATTTCCCAGCTGATGACCAACGCGATGGGTGTGGCCCATGGCGCGCGGGAAGAGGCGGAGACCGCCATGAAGGGGCTGATTGACCGTTGGCTGGCCGATCGCGATTTCGTGACCCGCGAGGAGTTCGACGCCGTGCGCGCCATGGCGCAGAAGGCGCGTGAAGAAAACGAAGCGCTGAAAGCCCGGCTCGACGCGCTGGAAGCGGATAAATCCGCGTGATCCGGTTCCAGGGCTGAGCGGCAGGCACAGCCCGCCGCCCGGCGCTGAAATATCCGATCTGCAACATTTGCTGGCGTGCGGCCCGGTCCGGGTGGCGCGCCATTTTTGCGACCAAGCCCGCGTCGCAGACTCCCACCCGGCGCAGCAGGATCCCGCAGCTGCCTCTCTTCACAGCACTGTCACGATATTTTGAGGGTCATCGCCTTTCGTCCACAACTTATTGCAGTTATCCCCAAATAAAGGGTTGCCAGACGGCCTTGGTGCCTCCACCATATCTGGTAGGAGGACGGGTAAATCCCTCTCCTTATTGAGCAGGCCGCTAGCAATTGGGGGTGCCCCGCATCTCTTTTGCTAGAGATCAGAGAGGTGGCAACATGGCTCTTTCCGAACATTTTCTGGAAGACGAAATTCACCCTATCGACATCGTCGAACACTTGGCCTCGGACCACGATTGGGACTTTGACCGCATAGGCGACGATCAGATCGCCATGGCGGTGGAAGGCCAGTGGCGCACCTATTCGCTGACATTGGCGTGGTCCGGCTATGAAGAAACCCTGCGGATGGTATGCAGCTTTGAGATGGAGCCGCCGAAGGAACAGCTGCCGCGGCTCTACGAGCTGATCAACGAGATGAATGATCAGTGCTGGGCCGGTGGCTTTACCTTCTGGCCCGATCACAAGCTGATGCTGTATCGCTATGGGCTGGTATTGACCGGCGGACAGGTGGCAAGCCCTGAGCAGATCGACACGCTGATCAACTCCGCTGTCGCCAATTGCGAGCGCTACTATCCGGCAATCCAGCTGATGGTCTGGGGCGGACAATCGCCGCGCGACGCGCTTCAGGTCGCCATTGCAGAGGCTTACGGGCGCGCGTAAACCTTTCCCCGAACCGGCGCTGCATGGTGCCGGAGATCCGATCAGGGGAGGGGAAAGATGCAGGTATCACAGATCGCAGCGCGGGGCATCGCGCTCTTGGGCTGCGGCAAGATGGGGTCGGCAATGCTGGCCGGATGGCTTGACCGGGGTGTTGACCCGGATACCGTCTGGGTGATTGATCCCAATCCTTCCGACTGGCTGCGCCAGACTGGTGTGCATCTCAATGCGCCCTTGCCAGAGGCCGGTGACCGGGCGCCGGGGATCGTGCTGATTGCTGTCAAACCCCAGATGATGGGAGAGGCGCTGCCGCAGCTGCAACAGCTGGGCAATGGCGAGACGCTGTTTATCTCGGTTGCTGCCGGAACCTCGATCGCTACCTATGAATCACTTCTGGGGGCGCAGACGCCGATCGTGCGCGCCATGCCGAATACACCTGCCGCCGTCGGGCGTGGCATTACCGCGCTCATCGGCAACATGCGCGCGACCGAGGCGGATATAAATCGCGCCGATGCGCTGTTGCAGGCCATCGGCCAGACCGTCCGATTGCAGAGCGAGGCGCAGATGGATGCGGTCACCGGCGTCAGCGGCTCCGGCCCGGCCTATGTTTTCCATCTGATCGAAACCCTTGCCGCCGCTGGCGAGGCTGAGGGGCTGCCTGCCGATCTGGCGATGCAGCTGGCCAAGGCCACCGTCGCAGGGGCCGGTGCCCTGGCAGAAGCCTCCGAGGAAACGCCAGCGCAGCTGCGGGTCAATGTCACCAGCCCCAATGGCACGACCCAGGCCGCGCTGGAGGTGCTGATGGATGAGACTGACGGCTTTCCGCCGCTGCTGCGCCGCGCCGTGGCAGCAGCCACCAACCGGTCGAGGGAGCTGTCCCGTGGCTGACATCAGTTTTGACGAATTTCTCAAGGTCGATGTGCGCGTGGGCGAGGTGGTGCGCGCCGAGGACTACCCCGAGGCTCGCAAACCCGCGATCAAGATGTGGGTGGATTTCGGCGATGACATCGGCATCAAGAAAACCTCGGCGCAGGTGACGGCCCACTACACGGCGGAAACGCTGCTGGGCAAACAGGTGATGGCCGTGGTGAATTTCCCGCCCCGCCAGATTGGCAAGTTCATGTCCGAAGTGCTGGTGCTGGGGCTGCCGGATGCCACCGGAGAGATTGTTCTGATTGGTCCGGATGGACCGGTTCCATTGGGAGGGCGGATGCATTGAGCGGCAAACTCTGGATTACCCGGCCAATGACAGCCGCGGTTGAGGCGCGTGCGCGGGCGGAATTCGATGTCGAGATCCGCCAGCAGACCAGCCCTTTGAACGCCGATGAGCGCCAGCGTGCGCTGCGTGATTTCGACATCGTCCTGCCGACCCTGGGGGACCAGTTCGACGCAGGCAGTTTTGCCGCCGTGCCGCAGCCACGGTGCAGGTTGCTGGCCAATTTCGGTGTCGGCTTCAATCATATCGACGTGGCGGCCGCGCGCCGGGCCGGGATCGCGGTCAGCAACACCCCCGGCGCCGTTACCGATGCGACGGCTGATATCGCGCTGACGTTGATGCTGATGACCGCCCGCCGTGCCGGCGAGGGCGAGCGTCTGGTCCGCTCCGGCGAATGGCAGGGCTGGCATCCCACCCAGATGCTGGGGATGCATCTGACAGGCAAACATGTGGGCATCGTCGGCTTTGGCCGTATCGGTGAGGCCATCGCGCGGCGCTGTCACTTCGGCTTTGGCATGTCGGTCAGCTATCTGGCGCGCAGCGACAAATCACCCGGCTTCCCGGTGTCGCGCGCGGAAAGCCTGACCGCTCTGGCAGCTCAGGTGGATGTGCTGGTGCTTGCAGTGCCCGGCGGTGCGGAGACGCGGCATTTGATCAGCGCAGAGGTTCTGGCGGCGATGCGCCCTCATGCCCTGCTGATCAATATCTCGCGCGGTGAGGTGGTGGATGAGGCGGCGCTGATCGCCGCCCTTCAGGCGGGCGCGCTCGGCGGGGCAGGTCTGGATGTCTATGAATTCGAGCCGGAGGTGCCGGAGGCCCTGCGGCAGATGGAGCAGGTCACGCTGCTGCCGCATCTGGGCACCGCCACCGAGGAGGTGCGCAGCGCCATGGGACATCTGGCGCTGGACAATGTCGCGGCTTTCCTTGCTGGTCGGCCGTTGATTTCGCCCGTGTAACTGCCTGTGTAACCGCCAGCGTATCGCGTCGGGGCGTCTAACGCCCCGCGCTGCGTCAGACGCGCCCGGCCTCCGCTCGGTGCAGGCCGTTTCAGATCAGCCCGCAGCAGAGGTGGGCTGATCGCCGGTGGCCTCGCGCCAGTGGCGACGGCAGAGCGATACATAGGTTTCATTGCCGCCGATCTGCACCTGCGCGCCTTCGGTGATGGTCTGACCGTTCTCATCCTGCCGGATCACCATGGTTGCCTTTTTACCGCAGTGGCAGATGGTGCGGACTTCGCGCATTTCATCGGCCAGTGCCAGCAGGGTGGCGGAGCCGGGAAACAGCTTGCCCTGAAAATCGACCCGCAGCCCGTAGCACAAAACCGGCACCCGCAGATCGTCGACCACCCGCGCCAGATCCCAGACCTGATCCGGCGACAGAAACTGCGCCTCATCGACAAAGATGCTGGCAACACTGCCCCTTGCCAGTCGCTCTGTCACTTTGTCGAACAGGTTCTCACCGGGCCGGAAGATGTCAGCCTCGGCACCGATCCCGATGCGGGAGGCGATCCGCCCCTGACCGGCGCGGTTGTCCAGCGCTGCGGTCAGCAGATAGGTGTCCATATCGTTCTCGCGGTAGTTATGCGAGGCTTGCAAGAGCACCGTCGATTTGCCGGCATTCATGGTGGAGTAGTGGAAGTAAAGCTTGGCCATGGCGCTGATTTAGCCGCAGAGCCGGTCGGAGGAAACGGTTTTCTTCACCATTTCTTCACCGATTGCCCGATGAGCTGACGGCATTTTCGGCCTGAGGATAAAACGCCCTGCGCGCGGATGCCGGTTCGCGGCGAAACAACCCGAGAAACGAACCACATGACACCTGCGGCAGGGCGCCAACTGGACGGAAATTGCCCACCAGCGAAGGCCCACGAAACACGCCTTCGCCCCCAGCGCGTTTCCCTGTCTCGCGACCCGGAACAGCGCGGTAAGTCCCTTAAAAACCTTAGGGATAGAAATAGCTTTGCATTTCCTTTAAGTGTCGTGAATGGGAAATTAACGCGTTTCTTCCCCGATGGGGTCGCGGTCATATGCAGGTAGATTTTATATGGCAGACATAGGTACTTATCTAAAAAAGCACACCGAGGCTCTGGTCAAGGATGTGGGGATCGAGGCAGCCTGCCAGATCACAGGAAAATCCAAGGCGACGTTGGGGCGGTATTACTCGGATAATGCCGAACATGTCGATCGGTTCATGCCCGTCGACGCCGTTGCCAAACTGGAAGCTGCGGCCTCCTTCCCGCATGTGACTTCCGGTCTGGCGGATCTGAAGAACATTACCTTGTCCTACTGTCAGGCCAGCCCGGCCTCAGAGGCGCGCCGCGGTGGCGTCAATGCGGATGTGATTGCGCTCAGCCAGCGCTTTGCCACATTGATGAGCGAATATCAGGAGGCCATGGCCGATGGGATCATCACCATCAATGAGGCCAAGCGGTTGCTGCGCGAAACGGTGATGCTGCAGCAGGTGCTTCTGGATATGAAACTGCATCTGGAAGAAGAAAGTGGCTGAGACACTGACGACGGGGCCTGCTGTTTCGGCTGACGGGCGCGTGGCGGAGGATCTGCCGGCGCTCATCGCCGAGGCCTTGCCGCAGATTGATATCGCCCGCCTGGCAGCGACAGGTGACCCGCAGCATCCGCCCCGGATCCTGCTGCTCTATGGCTCCCTGCGGGCCGTCAGCTACTCACGCAAGGTTGCCGAGGAGGCAGCCCGGATCCTGCGCGCGCTGGGCTGCGAGGCGCGGATTTTCGATCCGAGCGGGCTGCCATTGCCCGATGACACCGGCAGCGAAGATCACCCCAAGGTGAGCGAACTGCGCGATCTTGCGGTCTGGTGCGATGGAATGGTCTGGTCCAGCCCGGAACGGCATGGCGCTATGACGGGCATCATGAAGACACAGATCGACTGGCTGCCGCTGTCGCTGAAAGGCGGTGTTCGCACCACGCAGGGCAAGACGCTGGCGGTGATGCAGGTCTCCGGCGGATCGCAATCTTTCAACGCTGTCAACCAGATGCGTATTCTGGGCCGCTGGATGCGGATGCTGACCATCCCCAACCAATCCTCGATTCCCAAGGCGTGGCTGGAATTTGCCGAGGGGGACCGTCTGCCCGAAGGCCCGTTCTATCGCCGTATTGTCGATGTGATGGAAGAGCTGGTGAAATTCACCTGGCTGACTCGCGGTCGCAAGGACTACCTGGTCGACCGCTACTCAGAGCGGGTTGAGGACGCCGAGGCCGTGCACCAGCGGGTGTCGCAGAAATAGCGCCGGACGCGAGCTGAAGGCGAGACTGAAAAAGGGCCTGCCAGGATCGGCAGGCCCGAATTCGTTTGGTAACTGGTCCGGCAGGCTCAGGCCGCGCGGCGCAGGATCACCGATCCCACCGAATAACCGGCACCGAAAGAGCAGATCAGCCCCAGATCGCCCTCGGCCAGATCATCCGAATATTTGGAGAAGGCGATGATCGACCCTGCCGAGGATGTATTGGCGTAATCCTGCAGGATATTGGGCTGTTCACCGGCCTCTGGCGTGCGGCCAAGGACCTTTTTGCCAATGAAATCGTTCATCGTCTTATTGGCCTGATGCAGCCAGAGCCGTTTCAGCTCGGTGTTGCTGACGCCCTCGGCCTCCATGTGATCCGCAATATGCTGGCTGACCATCGGCAGCACTTCCTTGAAGACCTTGCGCCCGTTCTGCATGAACTGCATGTCCCGACGATCTGCGACCCCATCCGGGCGCGACCGGCGCAGATAGCCATTGTTGTTGCGGATATTGTTGGAAAAGCTGGTGGCGCAGCGGGTCGACAGGATTTCGAAATGCGGGCCGCTGGCGTCTTCGCTGCGCTCGATCAGGGTGGCCGTTGCCACATCGCCAAAGATGAAATGGCAATCGCGGTCGCGCCACTCAAGATGGCCGGAGCAGATCTCGGGATTGACCACCAGCGCCGACCGAATGGAGCCGGAGCGCACCATATCGGCAGCCGCCTGAATCCCAAAGGTGGCGGAGGAACAGGCGACATTCATGTCAAAGGCAAAGCCTTCGATGCCAAGAAGATCCTGAATTTCGATTGCCAGCGCCGGATAGGCACGTTCCATATTGGAGGCCGCACAGATGACGGCGTCGACATCCGCCGCAGTCTTGCCGGCCTGTTTCAGTGCTTTCTTGGCGGCATCCAGTGCCATTTCGGCCATGATGGATGGCTCGTCATCGCTGCGCTGACGCAGCAGCGGGTGCATCACCTCAGGATCAAGAATACCGCTCTTGTCCATCACGTAGCGCTGTTCGATACCGGAGGCCTTCAGGATGAAGTCTTCGGAGGAATGCGCCAGAGGATCCATCTCACCCGCTGCAATCGCCTCTGCGTTCTCGGCATTGACCTTATCGGCATAGGCATTGAAGGCTGTGACCAGCTCGGCGTTTGTGATCGTCTGTGACGGCGTAAAGACGCCCGTGCCGGTGATGGCGGGTGTATACATGAGCTGGACCTTCGGGTGGTTTTCAAAAGTGCTGCATATCTGGGCATCTTCCCCCAGTGAGGTCAAGGGCAAGGCCCTTGGCGTTACGGGCGCAGCCCCTACGTCAACCTGATCAGGGCGTCCCGGAGCATTGTTGATATGAATAAAATGCTTCCCTCCTTGAATGGTTCGAAATTTGAAGTATATGCGCGATGAAGGCGATGGTGGTATGATTCGACAAACCGGCAACGACAGCGACACCCAAACTGACGGCGTTACCGCGACGGACGGCAATCAGGCTGAGACCCGCCCGGAGGTCTGCGCCATGCTGGGTGTCTTTGCGCTCTATTGGCGCATCGACTCCTGCATCGAAGACACCGTTGACCTGCCAGACCTGAGCCGGATGGAATGCCATGTGCTGGTGCGTCTGGGCACGCCTTGCCGGATGGGAGAGCTGGCGCGGATGTTGCAGACGGTGCCTTCGTCGGTAACCACGGCCGCCGACCGGCTGGAACGGCAGGGTCTGATCCGCCGCAGCAGGGATCCGCAGGACAGGCGCGCCTGGTTGTTGTCGCTCACCCCCGACGGCGCCGCCAAACGCCAGTATCTGGTCGAGGCGATGACGGACCTGTTCCAACGTATTTCCGGTTTGGACCCGGAGGAAATCAAACAATTTGCGGCCTTGTCGGCCAAGATTCATGACACAGTCATTAAAGCGGACGCGAAGCCGCGTCGGAAGGAGTAACCCATGCAGCTGAGTTCGAGAGTCATCGCCGGGGTCGCCGCGTTGCTACTGGTGGCCACGCCAACACTGGCCCAGAACGTCCTGAAACCCGTGAAACTGATGGAAACACGCTCAGGCGCGGTGCCGATCCAGCGCGAGTTCTTCGGTCAGGTCGCGGCAAAAGAGACGGTGGATCTGGCGTTTCAGGTCGGCGGACAGGTTGTGAAATTCCCTGTCACTGAGGGGGCTTTCCTGCCAAAGGGGGCTCTGGTCGCGGAGTTGGATCTGGAGCCGTTCGAGCTGAAACTGGGACAGGCCCAGCTGCAAAAAGAGCAGGCGGACCGAACCGTCACGCGGCTGGAAAAGCTGACCGGCACGGTCAGCCAGGTCTCCATCGACGATGCCGAAACCCAGGCCGGACTGGCCCGCATTGCGCTCAGGGATGCCGATTATGCGCTGGAACATGCAACGCTGAACGCGCCATTTGATGCCCTGGTGTCCAGCCGTGAGGTCGCCCTGTTCAGCACCGTCAGCGCCGGCAGCCCGATTGTGCGCCTGCACGACATGTCGGAGCTGCATATCGAGGTCGATGTGCCCGAGGTTCTGTTTCAGCAAGGCGAGGACAACGACGCGCTGACCATCACGGCAAGCTTCCCCGGCAGCGACAAGACCTACCCGCTGGAAATCCTTGAGTTCGACGCCGAGGCCAGCAGCGTTGGCCAGACCTATCGCGTGACCTTCCGTCTTGACCCGCCCGAGGACCGCCAGATTTTCCCCGGGGCCTCGACCTCTGTACGGGTGACCGTAGATACCGGCATGTCTGCGATTGTGGTCCCGCCAACCGCCATCGTGCCCGCCGCCAACGGCGACACCGGGGTGATGCTGTTTACACCCAAGGGCGCGGATGAGGGCACCGTCACCTGGACCAGGGTCGAAACCTCGGCCACCGACGGTGGCCAGATCGAGATCGTCTCGGGGCTGAACGGTGGCGAAGAAATCGTGCTGACCGGTGGCAGCGCGCTTGCTGACGGGGCGGCCGTGCGTCGCTTCACCGGCTTCACCAACTGAGGGCGGATCAGATGGACATTGCACGCGGGTCGATCAATCGGCCGCTTTATACGTGGATCATCATGCTGGCCGCCCTGTTTGGCGGTATCTGGGGGTTCTTGAACCTCGGGCGGCTCGAAGATCCGGCCTTCACCATCAAACAGGCTGTAGTCATTACCCAATACCCCGGCGCCAGCGCCGAGCAGGTGGCGCTGGAAGTATCAGAGCCACTGGAATCAGCGATCCAGAAGATGGGGGAGGTGAAGCAGATCACCTCGATGAACCAGCCGGGCCTGTCGCGCATCGATGTCGAAATGCAGGACACCTTTGACGGCACCGAACTGCCGGGCCTCTGGACCAAGCTGCGCAAAGAGGTCGAAGACGCGGCGCGGAACCTGCCCGACGGCGTCAGCGACCCTTTTGTGAACGATGGTTTCGGTGATGTGTTCGGGGTCTTCTACGCCGTTACCGCCGAAGGCTTCACGGATGCCGAACGCCACCAGCTGGCGACATTCCTGCGCCGAGAGCTTCTTGCGGTTGATGGCGTCGCCGACGTCGAAATCGCGGGCCTGCCGGAAGAGGCGATCTTTGTCGAGCCGAAGATGGCGATCACCGTCAACCAGAATATCCCGATTGGCGCGGTTTCGAACGCATTGGCCACCGCCAATTCCGTCCGCCCTGCCGGTCAGGTCGACAACGGGCCTGCCCAGACACGCATCAGCGCGCCCGAAGGCTCGGACTCGGTGACGGAAATCGCCGGGCTGACGATTGGCTCTCAGGGGGAGGTTATCAATATCATTGATATGGCGGATGTGCATCGCGGCCGCCTCGATGATCCCTCGCAGATCATTCGTTTTGACGGCGTCGAGGCCTTTACCATGGGGGTTGCGGGCCTTGCGACTGAAAACATCGTTGAGGTCGGCCAGCGGGTTGATGCACGGCTGGCGGAGCTGAGCACACAGATCCCCTATGGTGTGGAGCTGAAGCCAATCTATCAGCAGCATGTGGTCGTAGACGAGGCCTCCAATGCCTTTCTCGTGAACCTCGCGATGTCGGTCAGTATCGTTGTCATCGTGCTGGCGGTCTTCATGGGGTGGCGCGCGGCTGTTGTTGTCGGCGCCACCCTGCTGCTGACGGTTGTTGGCACATTGATGTTCATGAATATCTTCGCCATCGAAATGGAACGGATCTCGCTCGGGGCGCTGATCATTGCGATGGGGATGCTGGTGGACAATGCCATCGTCGTGGCCGAGGGGATGCAGATCTCCATGGCCCGGGGCCGGACCTCACGCGAGGCCGCGCATGAGGCTGCATCGAAAACCCAGATCCCGCTGCTGGGCGCGACGGTGATCGGGATCATGGCCTTTGCGGGGATTGGTCTCAGCCCGGATTCAACCGGTGAATTCATGTTCTCGCTCTTTGCGGTGATCGGGATTTCGCTGTTGCTCAGCTGGCTGCTGGCGCTGACCGCGACGCCGCTGCTGGGGCATTACTTTTTCAAACAGGGTACCGGCGACGATCAGGATGCCTATTCCGGCCTCTTGTTCCGCACCTATGGCAATATCCTGCGCCTGTCCCTGCGGCTGCGCTGGCTTGTGGTGCCGGGTCTGTTTGCGATCACGGTGCTGTGCTTCATCGGTTTTGGTCAGGTGAAACAGCAGTTCTTCCCCAACTCCAACACGCCGCTGTTCTTTGTGCATTACAAGCTGCCGCAGGGTACGTCGATTGCGACAACCTCCGAGCATATGCGTGTGTTTGAGGACTGGCTGGCCGAACGGGACGATGTAGAGACGGTCGCGACCTTTGTCGGGCAGGGGGCCACGCGCTTCATGCTGACCTATGATTCCGAAGACCCGAACCCCAGCTATGGCCATCTGATCATCCGCGCAACGAGCCTTGAGGGCATCCCGGCTCTGCAGGCGGATCTGGAGGACTTCGGTCAGGGACGCTTCCCCGAAGGCGAATTCCGCACCAAGCGGCTGGTTTTTGGCCCCGGTGGGGGGGCGCCTATCGAAGTCCGTTTCGCCGGCCCTGATCCGCGCGTGCTGCGCCAGCTGGGCGACGAGGCCATGCAACGGCTGCAAGAGGCGTCGCAGGACATCCTGAGTGTGCGTCAGGACTGGCGCGAGCAGGAGATCACGCTGAAGCCGATCTATGCCACCGATCGGGCACAGACAGCCGGTGTGTCGCGCGATGCCATCGCTGATGCGCTGCAATTCTCGACCGACGGTCTGCGCACCGGCGTGTTCCGGGAGCGGGACCGCCTGATCCCCATCGTCCTGCGCCGACCTGCTGACAGCTCCTATAATCTGATGGACCAGCTGGTGTTCTCAGAGGCGGCGGGCAAATTCATCCCGCTTGAGCAGATGGTCGACGGGGTCGATGTGGTGGTGGAGAACACCCTCGTGCATCGTCGGGACCGGGTGCCGACCTTGACCGTTGGTGCCGATATCCGGGCGGATCTGACCGCAGCCACCGTCTTTGCCCAGGTGAAGGACAGCATCGAGGCGATGTCGCTGCCGACCGGCTACACCATGGAGTGGGGTGGCGAGCATGAGAACTCAGCCGATGCCAATGCCAGCCTCGGCAAGCAGCTCCCGGTGACGATCCTGATCATGGTTCTTATCTCGGTACTGCTGTTCAACGCGATCCGTCAGCCGATTATCATCTGGCTGCTGGTGCCGATGTCGGTCAACGGGGTGGTGATTGGTCTGCTTGGCACCGGTATGCCCTTTACCTTCACGGCGCTTCTGGGCCTGCTCAGCCTCTCTGGCATGCTGATCAAGAACGGCATCGTGCTGGTTGAGGAAATCGATCTGGTCCGGGCCGAGGGCAAACCCCTGCGGGAGGCCATCGTCGAGGCATCGGTGTCGCGTCTGCGCCCGGTGATGCTGGCGGCGGTGACAACCATCCTTGGCATGGTGCCGCTGCTGACCGACGCGTTTTTCGTGTCGATGGCGATCACCATCATGGGGGGGCTGGCCTTTGCCACCATCCTCACGCTGGTGGCCGCGCCGGTGTTCTACCTGATCTTCTTTGCCCGCGATGAAAAGCGCGAACAGGCTGCCGCAGCCTGATCCCGCCCCGCTGAACTCTGAAAAAGCCCCGGTTGCAGAACCGGGGCTTTTTCTATGCGAATGATCTCGCTCAGGTTGTGCGCGACCCTGTGCGGCTGACAGCGTGTCGTCCCCATGATGCGTGCAGTGGCGTCAGGCATCACGGGAGAACCCTGCCATCGCGGCCCCCGCAGCCCGTCAGGGCAGGGGCAAGGCAGAGGCGGAGGGCAGACATCTGCCTTAAGAGTTTCGCGCATTGAGCGAGTCGCCCGGTGACGCCTCAATTGGGGAAATGGCCGACCCAATTCCGCCTCAATCCCGATGATTCCTTTCCAAATTCCGATGCGACATCAGCAGACACAGGAAAAAATGCACCAAAATCCTTGCTGGAAAAGTTACAATTATTCATGTGTTTAAGTGGAATTATTCTAAAAGTGTTCAGGAAGGTTAAGGAAAATATAGAGATGTGGCGCAGTGATGGCCGCAAATATCGGCCGCGTTAACCGGACGTTAATCACGTCACATTCTGCACCTCTTTCTGACAGCTCCCTACAACTCCAAGCCGCATTCCAGCCCCAGCAGACCCTGATGATGGCGATGTGGGAAAAACTGGAGTGGACCATGAAACGCATTATCGGACTTATCGCCGCCGCCTTTATTTCGAGTACAACCTTTAGCCTCCCTGCCGAGGCGCAATCCGCAGGCGTGCGCGCCGTCGAGGGCTGGGAAGCTGTCGGACGGCTTAATATTGGCGGGCGCAATATGTGTACCGGCAGCCTCATCGCGCCAAATCTGGTGCTGACCGCCGCACATTGTCTCTATAATCCGCAGACCGGGCAGGCGGTAAACCCGCGCAATATCAAGTTCGAGGCCGGCCTCAATGGCCGCCGGGCCAAGGCGTCACGCCGTGTGGTGAAGGCTGTTGTTCATCCCGGCTATCGTCACAGCTGGTCCAGCAACAGCGCAGCGGGCAGCGATATTGCGGTGCTGCGTCTGGACCGCCCGATATCCGGCAGCGAGATCCGCCCCTTCGTGCTTGCCGCTGCGCCGACACCGGGGGAAAGCGTGGATGTACTGTCCTATACGGTGAACCAGGCCACCCGACCGGCCCGCGAAAAAGACTGCCAGATCCTGTCCACCCGCAGCGCGACGCTGGTAACCTCCTGCCGTGTCGAATATGGCGCCTCCGGCTCGCCGGTGTTGCAGATGCGTCCGGGCGGCACCCCGCGGCTGGTCTCGGTGATCTCTGCCAAGGCGCAGATGGGTCGCAAACGGGTTTCACTGGCCACCCCATTTGATGGATCGCTGCGTGCGCTGATGCGCCGCGCGGGCTGAGCACGGGCTGTCCGGCCTCCGCTCCGTTTCCCACAAAAGCGTTTGTAGGAGGCGGGCCATCCCTGATCAGCCAAAAACCCCGGAGCCTCGGCTCCGGGGTTTTCCTATGTCCGAACCTTTGCCCAGCCCTCCCAGCAGGCCGCCTGTTGCGGCGAGGGCAAAAGAAAAGGCCCCGACGCAGGTGTCCGGGGCCTTCCAATAGGTTCGATCTCTGCCTGCCTCGGCAGATCAGCCCTGCAAGCTCTTCACTTCAACGTCACCTTCTGCCTGCGCCTTGATCGCGCGGGCGGCGGCATTGGCACCGGCTGCGGTGGTGAAATAGGGGATCTTGTCATAGAGCGCGACGGACCGCATCTCCTTGCTGTCTTCAACCGCCTGCGCGCCTTCGGTGGTGTTCATCAGCAGCTGGACGTTTCCGTCCTTCAGCATATCCACCACATGAGGGCGCCCCTCATAGACCTTGTTGACCAGTTCGCAGGGCACGCCGTGCTCATCCAGCCAGGTCTGGGTGCCGCGTGTGGCAACCAGGGTAAAGCCCTGTTCCACGAGGATTTTTGCGGCGTCCAGCATCAAAGTGCCCTTGTCGGCATCCTTGATCGAGATAAAGGCCCGGCCCGAGGATGGCAGCACCATGCCAGCCCCCATCTGCGCCTTCAGGAAGGCGCGGGCAAAGCTGCGGTCCCAGCCCATGACTTCGCCGGTGGAGCGCATCTCGGGGCCGAGGATGGTGTCGACGCCGGGAAAGCGGGCAAAGGGAAGCACCGCCTCCTTGACCGAGAACCACGGCATGTCCGGGTCGGCCAGGGTCATCGGATCCGCCATCGGCACGTTGACGTCATAGCCTGCGTCCGGCTCATAGGGCGGGCGCTTAGGGAAGTTCGACAGCGGCTCACCCGCCATGACACGCGCCGCGATGGAGGCGATGGCGCTGTCGGTGGATTTCGCCACAAAGGGCACGGTGCGCGAGGCCCGCGGGTTGACCTCGATCAGGTAGATCACGTCATTGCCGTCGGCGTCAGGTTTGACCGCGAACTGGATGTTCATCAGGCCAACCACATTCAGCGCCTTGGCCAATGCGTTGGTCTGGGTCTTGACCTCGGCGATCACCTCTTTGGACAGCGAGTAAGGCGGCAGCGAGCAGGCACTGTCCCCAGAGTGAACCCCGGCCTCTTCGATATGCTGCATGATGCCTGCGACATGCACGTCGGTGCCATCACAAATCGCATCCACATCCAGCTCCACCGCGCCCGAGAGATAGCTGTCGAGCAGAACCGGGCTGTCGCCGGAGACCACGACCGCCTCGGCGATGTAGCGCTTGAGCTGGTCCATATCGCGCACGATCTCCATCGCGCGGCCACCCAGAACATAGGACGGGCGGATCACCAGCGGGAAGCCGATTTCAGCTGCGATTTCAATCGCCTGCGCGTCGGTCGAGGCAATGCCGTTATGCGGCTGCTTGAGCCCCAGCTGGTTGACCAGCGCCTGGAACCGCTCGCGGTCCTCGGCCAGGTCGATGGCGTCGGGCGAGGTGCCAAGGATCGGGATGCCTTCCTCTTCCAGCGCATTGGCCAGCTTCAGCGGGGTCTGGCCGCCGAACTGCACGATCACCCCGTGCAGGGTGCCGTTTTCCTGCTCCTTGGTGAGGATTTCCATCACATGCTCAAAGGTCAGCGGTTCAAAATACAGCCGGTCCGAGGTGTCATAGTCGGTCGACACCGTTTCCGGGTTGCAGTTGATCATGATGGTCTCGAAGCCCGCGTCGGTCAGCGCGAAACAGGCATGGCAGCAGCAGTAATCGAACTCGATCCCCTGGCCGATCCGGTTTGGGCCACCGCCCAGAATGACAACCTTCTTGCGGTCGCTCGGCCGGGCCTCGCATTCCACATCGCCAAAGGCCGGGGCCTCATAGGTGGAATACATATAAGGCGTCTGGGCCTCGAATTCGGCGGCGCAGGTGTCGATCCGCTTGAAGACGGCCTTGACGCCCAGATCACGGCGGGCGCGGCGCACGTCGGTCTCGCTCTTGTCGGTGAGTTTCGCAAGGCGGGCATCGGTAAAGCCCAGCATCTTGACCCGGCGCAACCCATGCTCATCCTGTGGCAGGCCCTCGGCGCGGATCTCGGCCTCGGCCTCCACGATTTCGCGGATCCGGGCCAGGAACCAGGGATCGAACTTGGTGACGGCCTGGATTTCATCATCCGACAACCCGTGCCGCATCGCCTGGGCAATGGTCCGCATCCGATCGGGGGTCTGCTTGCTGATGGCCTTGATCACCGCAGCCTTGCCATCGGTGCCATCCTCGGCGCCGGGAATGGCAACCTCGTCAAAGCCGGTCAGACCGGTCTCCATGGACGCCAGCGCCTTTTGCAGGCTCTCGTGGATCGTGCGGCCAATGGCCATGGTCTCACCCACGGATTTCATCGCCGTGGTCAGATAGGGCTCGGAGCCTGCGAATTTCTCAAAGGCAAAGCGCGGGATCTTGGTCACAACATAGTCGATCGTCGGCTCAAACGACGCCGGTGTCACGCCGGTGATATCATTGTCCAGTTCATCCAGCGTAAAGCCAACCGCCAGCTTGGCCGCAATCTTGGCAATCGGGAAGCCGGTTGCCTTGGACGCCAGCGCCGAGGACCGCGACACACGCGGGTTCATCTCGATCACCACCATGCGGCCATCCTCAGGGTTCACCGCCCATTGGACGTTGGAGCCGCCGGTTTCCACGCCGATTTCGCGCAGCACCGCAATCGAGGCAGAGCGCATCATCTGGTATTCTTTGTCGGTCAGCGTCAGCGCCGGGGCCACGGTGATCGAATCACCGGTGTGCACGCCCATCGGGTCGATATTCTCGATCGAGCAGACGATAATCGCGTTGTCGGCGGTGTCGCGCACCACCTCCATTTCATATTCTTTCCAGCCCAGCAGGCTCTCGTCCACGAGGATCTGATTGACCGGCGAGGCATCCATGCCGGAGCGGCAGAAATGGATGTAATCTTCGCGGTTATAGGCGACGCCACCGCCGGTGCCACCAAGGGTAAAGGCCGGGCGGATGATCGCGGGCAGGCCGATGTCTTCCAGCTCGTCCAGCGCCATCTGCACGCCTGCATCCAGGTCGGCGCTGCCGTTGGCTTTCTTCGGGGCGGTGATGATTGTGGCGCGGGGGTTTTCCAGTCCAAGCCGGTCCATCGCTTCGCGGAACAGCTTGCGGTCTTCTGCCATTTCAATGGCTTCGCGCTTGGCGCCGATCATCTCGACGTTGAATTTCGCCAGCACACCCATCTCTTCCAGCGCCAGTGCGGTGTTCAGACCGGTCTGTCCCCCCATGGTCGGCAGCAGCGCATCGGGACGTTCCTTTTCGATGATCTTGGCGACCACCTCCGGGGTGATCGGCTCGATGTAGGTGGCATCCGCCAGACCCGGATCGGTCATGATCGTTGCCGGGTTGGAGTTCACCAGAATGACCCGGTAGCCCTCTTCACGAAGCGCCTTGCAGGCCTGCGCGCCGGAGTAGTCAAACTCACAGGCTTGGCCGATGATGATCGGCCCCGCACCAATGATCATGATCGATTGGATATCGGTTCTTTTCGGCATGGCCTGAATCCCTCTGATTTGCGCGAGTCATGGGCACCCCCGTGCGCCCAAATTGTCCTGCGTTATAGGGACCGCACCGAAAGGTTCAAGGGGGATCGGAAACCGAATTGGAAATGCCGCATCCGTGGGTTTTGTTCGCATAGCGAACGGATATATGTGGAGAGGTCATAACGACGGAGCAGGCTGACGTGCGGATTCGCTTTGATCAGGGGCCGATGGGGGCCGGGACATGTTTTGAAACGCCGCTGCGCATGATCCGCGCAGAGCGGGCCGAAGATGTGCCTGCCGCGCTGGCGGCGCTGGATGCGGCGCGCGACGCCGGCCATTGGCTGGCGGGCTATGCGTCCTATGAGTTGGGCTATGCGCTGGAGCCAAAACTGGCGGGCCGGATGCCTGCGGGGCGGCGGCTGCCGCTCATTTGTTTTGGGGTCTATGCGGAACCGCGAGCGCAGAACATTGGGGGCCGGACCCGACCGCAGGCGGAAAGCGAAGCTGGTCTTGAAGGAATTACCCCCCGCTGGACTTTTGACCGCTACGCCGAAGCCTTCGCAGAGGTGAACCGCAACATTGGCCAGGGCGATATCTATCAGGCCAACCTGACCTTCCCGATTGATGCCGACGCTTATGGGACATCCGAAGACATCTATGCCGCGCTTCAGGCCAGACAGGCCGTCGGCCACGGTGCCTTGGTCCAACAGGAGGGGCTGCCGGACCTGCTGTCACGCTCGCCAGAGCTGTTCTTCCGCACGGATGCAGAAGGGGGCATCGAGACCCGCCCGATGAAGGGCACCCAGCCGCGCAGCGACGATCCGTTGGAGGATGCCCGCCGCCGCGACTTTCTGCGCCAGGATGAGAAGAACCGCGCCGAAAACCTGATGATCGTGGACCTCTTGCGCAACGATATCTCACGCGTCGCCGAGACCGGGTCTGTGCATGTGCCGGAGCTGTTTGCGGTCGAGAGCTATGCCACGGTGCATCAGATGGTCTCCACCGTCCGCGCCAGATTGCGGCCCGACGCGGGGCTTGCGGAGATCTTTGCCGCGCTGTTTCCCTGCGGTTCCATCACCGGCGCCCCCAAGATACGCGCGATGGAAATCCTCGCGGAACTGGAACCCTGGGCGCGCGACATCTATTGCGGCACTATCGGCTGGGCGGCGCCGGACGGCCGGGCAGAATTCAATGTGGCAATCCGCACGCTGATGCTGGACGCGGGCCGCGCGATGCTCAATGTGGGTGGTGGTGTGGTCTGGGACAGCACCGCAGATGCAGAATATGAGGAAGCCCTATGGAAAGCCCGCTTTGCCCGCGTGACACCCTCCAGAACGATCCCGCTTTCAGCCTGATCGAGACGCTGGGCTGGCATCCGGGGCAGGGCTTTCGTCACCTGCGGCTGCATCTGGCCCGGATGGCGCGCAGCGCGGCTCTGTTCGGGATCGCTTTCGATCCAAAGCGGGCGGAGGCGGTTCTGGCGGAAGCCACCGATGCGGCGCCGCTGCGCTGCCGCCTGACGCTGGACGCGGCTGGCCAACTGGCGCTGACCACGGCTCCGCTGGGCGGCACGCCTTCTGAATGGCGGCTGGGGGTCGCGGAGACCCGGCTGGAAGCGGACGACATGTGGCTTCAGCACAAGACAACCCGCCGCGCGCTCTACGATGCCGCGCGGGCCGCGCTGCCGGAAGGCGTGGATGAACTCCTGTTCCTGAACGAGCAGTGCGAGGTTTGCGAGGGCACTATCACCAATATCTTTGTAACCCGCCCGGACGGGCAGGTGATCACGCCGCCGCTCAGCTGCGGCCTGCTGCCGGGTATCCTGCGGCAGGTGATGCTGGAGCGGGAGGAATGCACGGAGGCGGTGCTGCGTCTTGAGGACCTTAGGTGTGCCAAGGCCATCCATATGGGCAATTCCCTGCGCGGGCTGATCCCGGCACGTCTGGTGTAACGGGGGCGCTCCCGCGGACAAGCCGCCCTTCTGGCTGACGCCAGCGGGCCCTTGCCCTTTGGGCGTGGCAGCGCACCATTGGGTGCGCTGCGGTTCCGCAGAACGCAACCAACGCCGTGCCAGAGGCACGGCGCCCGGCCCAACGTCGGAGGCCTCAGCGCGTCCGCGATGAGACCGTAGAGCGCGGGAGACCCTCGCTCGGGCGCGCAACAGGCACTATTGGTGGCTCGCGGCTGCCGAATCCGCCCAGTTTGCTTGACAACGGCGTCGCAACCTAGTGTACCACCCCGGACGAATTCCGCGCCGTTCTGGCGCATTTCCCGATTGACGGCCCTCCCGGACATGAGACCGGTATAATGAAAGGTCACCCCATGCACGACTATCGCAGCCATACCTGCGCCGAACTGAACAAATCCAACGTCGGTGAAACCGTCCGCCTGTCGGGCTGGGTCCACCGCGTCCGCGACCATGGCGGGTTGTTGTTCATCGACCTGCGCGACCATTACGGTGTGACCCAGGTCATGGCCGACCCGGACAGCCCGGTCTTTGCCGAGATCGAGAAGGTCCGCTCCGAATGGTGTATCCGCATCGACGGCAATGTCATGGCCCGTGATGAGAGCCTGGTGAACCCGAAAATCTCCACCGGCGAGATCGAAGTCTTTATCCGCGATATCGAGGTGCTGGGCAAATCCGAGGAACTGCCGCTGATGGTCTTCGGCGAACAGGAATACCCCGAGGAAACCCGCCTGCGCTATCGCTATCTGGACCTGCGCCGCGAGAAGATGCAGCGCAACATGGTGCTGCGTTCCAACATGATCCGTTCGATCCGCAACCGCATGTGGGACATCGGCTTCAACGAATACCAGACCCCGATCATCACCGCCTCCTCCCCCGAGGGCGCGCGCGACTTCCTGGTGCCCTCGCGCCTGCACCCGGGCAAGTTCTATGCGCTGCCGCAGGCGCCGCAGCAGTTCAAGCAGCTGATGATGGTGTCGGGCTTTGACAAGTACTTCCAGATCGCGCCCTGCTTCCGCGACGAGGACCCGCGCGCCGACCGCTCGCCTGCGGATTTTTACCAGCTCGACATGGAAATGTCCTTCGTCACCCAGCAGGATGTGTTCGACACCATCGCGCCGGTGATGGCGGGCGTGTTCGAGGAATTCGGCGGCGGCCGCAAGGTCGACCCGGCGCATGACTGGCCGCAGATCTCCTACAAGGATGCCGCCAAATGGTACGGCACCGACAAGCCGGACCTCAGGAACCCGATCAAGATGCAGGACTGTTCCGAGCATTTCCGCGGGTCTGGGTTCGCGATCTTTGCAAACCTCTTGGAAAACGAAGGCACAGAAGTGCGCGCCATCCCGGCACCGACCGGTGGCTCCCGCAAGTTCTGCGACCGGATGAACAAGTTTGCGCAAGGAGAAGGCCTGCCGGGCATGGGCTATATTTTCTGGCGCGACGGCGACAACGGGATGGAAGCGGCTGGCCCGCTGGCCAAGAACATCGGCCCTGAGCGCACTGAGGCGATCCGCCAGCAGCTGGGGCTGGGCGTTGGCGATGCGGCCTTCTTCCTGGGCGGCAAGCCGAAGGCGTTTGAAGGCGTCGCAGGCAAGGCCCGCACCGTCATCGGCGAGGAGCTGGGCCTGATCGACAAGGACCGCTTTGCCTTTGCCTGGATCGTCGATTTCCCGATCTACGAGAAGGACGAGGAAACCGGCAAGATCGACTTTGAGCACAACCCGTTCTCGATGCCGCAGGGCGGCATGGACGCGTTGCTGTCCGATCCGCTGGCCGTGAAGGGCTACCAGTATGACCTCGCCTGCAACGGCTACGAGCTGGTGTCCGGCGCGATCCGGAACCACAAGCCGGAGATCATGTTCAAGGCCTTTGAAATCGCGGGCTACGGCAAGGAAGAGGTCGAAAAACGCTTTGGCGGCATGGTCAACGCCTTCCAGTACGGCGCCCCGCCGCACGGTGGCTGCGCGGCCGGTATCGACCGCATGGTAATGCTCTTGGCCGATGAGGCCAACATCCGCGAGGTCATCATGTTCCCGATGAACCAGCGCGCCGAAGATCTGATGATGTCGGCCCCGTCGGAACCGCTGAGCGAGCAGCTGATGGAGCTGGGGCTGCGGGTGATTCCACAGGACCAGTAACCTCTGGAAGTCAGTCTGAAACAGGCCCGGACAGATGTCCGGGCCTGTTTTGATTCGGCGGGCACCGCAGCTCCGTCGAGTTGTGGCGCGATCTTGGCGGCCCGCAGTGCGCCTATGAGCAGAGAGTTGCGTGCCTGAAGAAATTCAGCTGGTGTCGGCGCTGCGATATCTTACTCTTGTCGGGTTGCAACAGCTCATGAGCGGGGAAAGCGATGCGCTTTGACGGGGAATTGGCGGAGATCCGTTTCGGCTGCGGCCTGTCGCCGCTGCATGCCCCTGCCGCCGGGCCGGAGCGGCTGCTTGCTGACCTTCAGGCCCCGGATCATGCGGCGCAGACCTGGCCGATCCCAGGGTTTGACGCTGCGCTGGCGGATGCTCGGGCCTATTCCGCCGCCCGCCGCGCCCGCAAGGCGGCCGCTGGCAGCCCGGATTTCGAGATGCGCGACAGGGATCTGAAACACCAGCGCGCCCTGATGCGGGACCATCAGGCGGATTGGTTCGTTCGACGGCTGCTGCGCTGCGTGACAACGCCGCATGGGTTTCGCGAACGGCTTGCCCTGTTCTGGGCGGATCACTTCACCGCGCAGGGCAAGATTGCCGCGCTGCGCTACGCTGCCACCCCCTATGTCGAGACGTCGATCCGCCCGCATATTGCCGCGCGGTTCGAGGATCTGCTGATTGCGGCTGTGACCAGCCCGCTGATGCTGCATTACCTGGACCAGCACCGGTCCACCGGCCCCAACAGCCGCCGCGCCAAACGGGTCGCGCAGCGTCAGGGGCGGGTGGTCGGGCTCAATGAGAATCTGGCGCGCGAAGTGCTGGAACTGCACACGCTCGGCGTTGGCGGGCCTTATACGCAACAGGATGTGCGCCAGCTGGCCGAGCTGTTCACCGGCATGATCTACGACACCACCGAGGGCTTCAAATTTGCGCCGGGATGGGCCGAGCCGGGGGCCGAGACCCTATTGGGAAAGCGCTACGATGCCGAGGTCACCGGTCTGGCTGCGATCAAACAGGCGCTGCGGGATCTGGCGCGCCACCCGGCCACGGCGGATCATCTGGCGCATAAACTGGCGGTGCATTTCACCCGTGACACGCCGGACCCGGCACTGGTCGCCCATCTGGCGGCCCGCTACCGGGCGACATCGGGGGATCTGACGCAGGTCTATGCGGCGCTGCTGGAGCATCCGGCGGCCTGGCAACCTGACCTTGAAAACGTCAAACCGCCCTTTGCCTATCTCGCCTCGGCCTGTCGGGCGCTGGCGTTGCCAGCTGCCGCGCTGACCGGGCTGAGTCGGGCGCAGGTCAACCGGTTCTTCCTGCGTCCGATGCAGCGCATGGGCCAGCGCTGGGAGGTCTCCAACGGTCCCGACGGCTGGCCCGAGGGCGATGCAACCTGGATCACGCCGCAGGCTCTGGCGGAGCGGCTGCGCTGGTGCATGTCGGTGCCGACACAGGTGATGGTGCAGGGCGCAGGACCATTGCCCGCGCCGCTTCAGCTGCTGCGAAGCGCCCTTGGCGGCCGGGAAACCGCGCAGCTGCGGTTCGTCGCAACAGCTGCCGAAACCGAGCGGGAGGCGATAGGACTGATCCTGGCCTCACCCGCCTTTCAGCGGCGTTGAGAGGGAGATCGAGATGACCAAGACACCGCGTCATGGGTTCACTGGCCCATCCCGCCCCTCTGGACTGACCCGGCGCGGTTTCCTCGCCCGCTCCGGTCTGATTGGCTGTTCACTGGCGGCAAGCCCGCTGCTGACCCCCGTGAGCTTTGCTGCGGCCCCCTGGAACAGCCGACTGGTGGTGATCATCCTGCGCGGCGGCATGGATGCCATCGATGTGGTCCAGCCCTATGGTGATCCGGCCTATGCCGGCCTGCGGTCGAGCCTCAGGGGAGGGCCGCAAAATGGCGGGCTCGATCTGGATGGCTATTTTTCCCTGCATCCGGGACTTGCCCCCTTGATGCCGTTGTGGCGGGCGGAGCAGCTCGGGTTTATTCACGCGGTATCAACGCCTTATCGCGACAAGCGCAGCCATTTTGACGGTCAGGATCTGCTGGAAGCCGGGACGCCGGGCCTGCACCAGCGCCGCGACGGATGGCTGAACCGGCTGTTGCAGATCACGCCCGGTGTCGAGGCGCGCACCGCCTTTGCCATCGGGCAGGGGGAAATGAAACTGTTGCAGGGCGCGGCCCCGGTGTCCGACTGGTCGCCGGATGCGGAAATGGCTCTCAGCCCGCAGGCCGAACGTCTGGCCGGTCTGATGATGGAGCAGGATCCGCTGTTTCATGCCGCTCTGGCAGAGGCGCTCGACCTTGCCGACAGCGCACCCATGGATGCGGACGGCGCCGGGAGCGCAGCGGCAACGGGAAACATGGGGCAGGCCAAGGCACGATCCCGACCACATCAGCGGATTGCCAGCTATGCGGCCCAGCAGCTGCGCGGTGACAGCCGGATTGCGGCTTTCTCTATCAACGGCTGGGATACGCACAACCGTCAGACCGGCGCGCTCACACGAGCGCTGGGGCGCCTGTCCGATACCATTCTGACACTGTACCGCGATCTTGGGCCGGGGATCTGGGACAAAACCGCAGTGGTGGCGATGACCGAATTTGGCCGCACCGTGCGCGAAAACGGGACCAGCGGCACCGATCACGGAACCGGCGGTGCGATGGTGCTGGCCGGTGGCGCGATCCGGGGTGGCCGGGTCCACGGGCTGTGGCCGGGTCTTGAGGAGGCGGCGCTGTTTGATCGCCGTGATCTGATGCCCACCGGCGATGTGCGGGCCCATATGGGCTGGATCATACGCGGTATGATCGGCACCGACGCCCAGCAGATTGCAGATGTGGTTTTTCCCGGCGTCGAGCTGGGCGCTGATTCGGGGGTGCTGCGGCGCTGACGGGGATGCGCTGACCGCTGCGGCGGCTTGCGGGTCCGCCAGTGGGCCGCCAGTCAGCGATCAATGGTAGCGGGGCCGAGAGTGTGTCGGCTCGCGCGATCTGTCGCCTTGCGCCGCTATGTGGGTGCTGCGCAGTTGCCGACCGCGATAGCGACCGTGCGATCTGTCATCCAATAGACTGACCGGGCTACCTGTCAGCAAGGATGCTCGCCCAACGATCTGTCAGCAAGGGGGCGGACGGGGTGACCTGTCAGCCAGGATCAGGTGGTCCCGTGGCACGGCAGATCAGCGGTCGCTGCGATCAAGGATGACCAGCGATCCCAATGTCCGGTCGCGGTTACGGCGGATTTCACGGGCCGAGAACCGCGCCTGAAGATATAGGACAATGCCCAAAGTGGTTGAGGCGATGAGAACGATTTCGATCATCTCAGATGGCGACTTTCTGTTTCAGACGTTCCTGAACCAGCCCGGCGACACGGGCGGCAATGGCGGCAACGGGGCGTCCGCTGCTGCGGGCATCGGCCAGATCTGCTGCGGCTCCTGCCAGATGTGAGTCGCCAACGCTGCGGGCCACACCACCAAGGAACTGCGCAACATAGTCCAATGTCTGCCCTTCCTCAGCTTCGTTCAGCACCTCTGCGGCATGGGACATGTCATCCTGAAAGGCGAGGAGATCCGGCTCGATCACCTCATCGGTCAGCTGGTTGGGGCCGGAGAGCTGGCGTTCGGCGGGCAGGCGCGACAGGATCGCGGATTGGAATGCGGCGAGCGATGTGATCGGTTTTGCCAGAAACCCATCAGCCCCGGCGTCCATCGCCATCGCCTCACCTGCTTCATCACCGGAGATCCCGAGGATCACGCCGACACGCGGCGAGGCCTCCGCCATGGAGCGGATCAGATCGGCGCCCGACCCATCAGGCAGGCCGAGATCGGCAATAACGACCGAGGGGCGGTAGACCTTCAGATGCCGGTGGGCGGATTTCAGACAATCGGCCCGGCGGATCCGCGCACCGCTGCGCAGGCACAGCAGACGCATCGCCTCGCAGGCGTATCGACTGTCTTCCACCACAAGAATGGTCAGCCCCAACAAAGGTCGTTTGGTGGTGGGCAGGCGGTGGGCAGCAGCAAACAGTTCCGAATCGTCCATGACTAAGGCTCCTGACTGGATACGACTCAACGCTAGGGAAACGGGGCTAACAGCTGGTTAACATCCAGGTCGCAGCCTAGGGTTGAATGGAATTACCGCGCAAAAATCGACGCAACGAAGCGTTATTGCAGGAAATATTCTGCCGCGCGGATTGGCGCACTTGTCCGCAGGCCATGGCTCTTTGATAAGTCTTGGCAATCAGTTCACTCAGGAGACCGCACCATGATTGGCCGCCTCAACCACGTCGCAATTGCCGTACCGGACCTTGATGCCGCCTCGGCACAGTATCGCAACACCCTCGGCGCCAAGGTCGGCGCCCCCCAGGATGAGCCCGATCACGGCGTCACCGTCGTGTTCATCGAACTGCCCAATACCAAGATCGAGCTGCTCTACCCTCTGGGCGACACTTCTCCCATTGCGGGGTTTCTGGAAAAGAACCCGGCCGGGGGCATTCACCACATCTGCTACGAGGTGGATGATATCCTGGCGGCCCGCGACCGGCTCAAGGCCGAAGGCGCGCGGGTGCTTGGATCGGGCGAACCCAAGATCGGCGCCCATGGCAAACCGGTTCTTTTCCTGCATCCGAAGGATTTCAACGGCTGCCTGGTGGAATTGGAACAGGTTTGACGCTATCTGCCCCTTAACCCTCCGCAGTGGGGCGGGGGTCTCAGAAGGACAGCTATCATGGGTGTGACATCCGGTTTGGTTCTCTATGCGGTGATCTGGTTCATGACGTTCCTGATCGTGATCCCGATCCGCATTCAGACGCAGGGCGACCTAGGCGAGATCGTGCCCGGCACCCACGCCGGTGCGCCCGAGCATCACTATCTGAAGCAGAAGGCCGTGATCACCACCATTGCCGCTGCCGTCATCTGGGCGATCGTTGCAACGATCATCCTTAGCGGCTGGATCACGGTGAATGATTTTGACTGGTTCGACCGGCTGCCGGATCCCGAATAACCCGGCGCAGCATATCTTTGGCATCACAACAGGCGGGCAGGGGTCCGCCTGTTTTATGTTTGTCCTCCGGTTTGCCGCCCCGGTTTGCTCCGCGCGGCTCAGCCTGCCGACAGTTCGTGCCGGGTCAGCCGATGGAAGAGATGGGTGAAGGTCGCCGCCCCGATGATCGGGATAAGCAGGTTCACCAGCGGAATCGACAGCGGCATGGCCATCAGCACACCGGCGATCCAGACCGCGCCCAGATGCTTGCGCCGCAGCCGTTTGGCTTCCGGCAGGCCAATGCGGCGCGCGGCGGCGAGGGTGAAATACTCCCGCCCCAGAAGGAACCCGTTCAGCCCCCAGAAGATAAACAGCGCAAAGGGGGCAAGCATCACGTAAAGCACCAGCGCCAGCACATTGGCGACGACAAGAACGCCGAGAAAATTGATGGTATCGCGCACGCCATCCCAGAACGGTGTCTTGGTCGCCGGTGGCAGACCGGGATAGTGGCGATCTTCTACCGCCTGTGCGACCTCATCCAGAAACATCGAGGTAATCGCCGAGGCCACGGGCACCATCAGGAACGCCGACAGCACCAGCATCAGCAGCAGCGAGGTGATCGAAAGAAGATCATCGACCCAGGTAACCGGGCCGATCAGCGGTAGCGTCGCATCCGGGCCGACCAGCCATTGGATCAATGCCAGAAACGCCGCATAGGCCAGCACCAGCAGCGCGACGGTCAGGCCAATGCCCAGAAACAGGACCCGGCGAAAGCGGGGGTCGCCGATCTGGCTCAGCGCCTTTGAGAAATCTGTCAGAATCATTGGTCCATCCAGGTGGTCAGCGCCGCCAGATCAGGGCGGGGGCGGTCGGGCGGCGTGTTGGTTTCGGTGGCGATATGGATCAGGCCCGCAATCCGCTCATGCGACTGCAGGCCAAAGGCTTCGGCGCAGAACTCGGGATCATGGCTGGCCCAGCCTGACAGCCAGTTGGCGCCCCAGCCGGCCGCAAGAGCCGCGTTCAACAGCGCCAGGCAGACGGCCCCGGCGGAGTAGGTCTGCTCGATGGGCGGGATCTTCGGGCTCGCCTTCTGGATCTCCACCACGGCGACCGCCAGTTGCCCCAGTTCAAACTGGCTGCGGCCCTTGGCAATATCCTCGGCCGATTTGCCCAGTCGTTCGCCTGCCTTGCCGGTCAGCTCTGCCAGCCGCGCCATCGCGGGTTTCTCGATCACGATGAAACGCCAGGGCTCCAGCTTGCCGTGATCGGGCGTGCGTGCGGCTGCGGTCAACAGCGGCATCAGCGCCTCGCGGCTTGGGGCCGGGGCCACCAGCGTCTTGGCCGGGCGGGAACGGCGCGACAACAGAAACGCCAGGGCAGCATCATTGCGAGGGGGCATATGTGAAACCTTTTTACATCTATCGCCCCATGTCGGCAGGGCGGCGCGGGATTTCAAGGGGGATCCGAGAATTTGGCAAAGCTGGCCTGCCCGGAGCGGGGACAGGCACGGACCGCAGCCGGATCCAAACATGAGGTGTGAGGCAGGAAATATCCCGGTCGTAGCGCCAAAGTCTATGGATTTTGCCCGCAATCCGCGCGATCACCCCGCTATGGGCAAGCCAAAGCAGAAAGACCTCCCCGATCTCAGCCATCTGGCCATCGCCGGTGCAGAGATTGCCGTCCGCGTCACGCCAAAAGCGTCGCGCAACGCCGTTATCCCTGCCGGGGCGGAGAGCTGCGGGCAGGCGGGTGTGCTCAAGATCACCGTGACGGCAGCGCCCGAGAACGGCAAGGCCACGGCTGCGGTGCAGGTGCTGCTGGCCCGCGCGATGGGTATTGCCCCCTCGCAGCTGACACTGCTGCGCGGCGCGACCTCTCGGGAGAAGGTCTTTGCCTACCGCCGCTGAGGTCTCCGGGTCCGGGCCTGCGCCGCCAACCATGGGGCCAGCCCTCACCAGTTCCTGATGGATCTCAGCCCTTTGCCTCGGGTTCATCATCGCGGGCAAAGCGATAGACCCCCTCAGGCAGATCCAGCGCCGCTGCAAGATCGCGGACCTGATTGTGCGACAGGGTGATTGTCTGAACCCGGTCGGTGCGCGGGTCCAGCTGTTCGACCGTGACGCATTCTGTGAAAATATTGATGGAGACATCTTCCATCAGCGGGGTGGCCTCGTCATCGACGAGCGTAACGACGGTGGCGTCGAATTCATGCTCAATGGTAAACATGTCCCCAGCTTGCCACCGGGCCGCCCCCGCTGACAAGGCTTTGTCGCATCACGTGATCTTGCAGCAGATTGCAGCCGCCGGAGCTTCATGCAATTGATCCTCGGTCCGCTGTCGCGATAAGATGGCACAGACAAAGCAAAGGAGATGTCATGCGTCGGGTGTTGCTGTTGATGGGATGTGCCATCACCATGGGTCTTGCGGCCTGTGATGTTGTGGTTGACACCGGGTCTGCGCCCACCGCGCGGCCCTCTGGCGCGCCGGTTCAGGGCCTGTCCCCGGCCGAGGGGCGCAGCGCCTTTGCGGCGGTCACCCGCGTGGTCGAGCCCGTCTCTGAACGGGAATGCCGGGCGCGTGCGCCGGGTCTGAACTGTGATTTCCTGATCCGCATCGACCCCAACCCCAATGCCCCGCCAAATGCCTATCAGAGCCAGGACCGGTCCGGGCGTCCGGTGATCACCTTCACCCAGCGGATGCTGGGGCAGATTGCCAATCGGGATGAGCTGGCCTTTGTAATGTCACATGAGGCCGCCCACCATATTCGCGGCCATCTGGCGCGCAAACGACAAAGCGCGGTGGCAGGCTCGATCCTGCTGGCGGGACTTGCCAGCGTCTCTGGCGCCAGCGCGGCGGATGTGGCCCGCGCCCAGGATCTTGGCGCGGTGGTCGGCGCGCGCACCTATTCGAAGAATTTCGAGCTGGAAGCGGATGAGCTGGGTACCATCATCACCCATAAGGCCGGGTATCGTCCCAGCATCGGGGTGCGCTTCTTCAACCGGCTGCCGGATCCGGGCGATCGCTTTCTGGGCACACATCCGGCCAACCCGGACCGGGTGCGCGTGGTCAATCAGACGATCCAGAAATATAACCTGAATTGAGCGATCTGGACCAAGCCGTCGCCTCGCTGAGGCAGCTGGGCGTCGTGCTGACCGATCGCGGCTCGCGCTATGCGGTTAGCGGTGCGCGGGTCACCAGCCGCGAGCAGATCGACGCCGTTCTGGCGGCGCTGAAATCCGACCGCTCCTATGCCAAGGCGACCCATAACACCTGGGCCGCGCAGCTGCCCACCGGCGCGCTGAAGGCCGATGACGGCGAAAGCGGCGCCGGTATGGTCATCCTGCGCATGATGGAGCGCGAGGGGCTCTGCGATCACCTGATCATCGTCACCCGCTGGTATGGCGGCAAGAAACTGGGCGGCGACCGGTTTCGCCGGGTTCAGGACGCGGTGCGCGCCTATCTCGACCCGGCGAGGAGCAGCTGACCGCCGGGTACGCGCCCTTTTGACCTGCATCAAATCGCAATACGCCGGAGATGGCTAAGCTGCCCTCAGAATGACTGATTTCCGAGGGCGCCGAGATGACCACCTACACCGATCAGAGCCGCAGGGACAACCTGAAGACCCATGCCGATCTTTTCGACAGCATGGCCACAACCGTGGGGCTGGACCTACAGGAAGAAGCCATCTCGGGCCGGTTGAGATTTGACGAGATCGCCGAGGCGGTGCTGCGCTGCACCCGCTGCGGCGGCGTCGGTGCCTGCCGAAATTGGCTGGCGAAGGGGGGCCGCCCAGGCGCCGACGCGCCGGATTTCTGCCGCAACCGCGATCTGCTGGCCTTTCTGAACGATGCGGAGACAGAGCAGGAGCGCTAGGATGCGGCCCTTGGGCGATCCGCTCCATCACCTGCGCCTTATGGCCCGGATGGGGCAGGCTGCGGGGGTTGAGCTGAGCGCTGCGCTGGCCGCAGGCCGGATCCCTCCCGAGGACTGGGCCGCGATGATCACCCGCTGCCGCAGCTGCGACGCGACCCTGCACTGCGAGGCCTTCCTTGCCACCCGCGAGCGATCACAGGCGCCGATGCCCGGCTGCCGCAATGCCGATCAGCTGATGGTGCTGCGCGACTGACGTATCGCAGCTACGACCCGCGACGCTGCCGCAGGCGGTGCCAGCGATAGAGCGTCGGCGCCAGCAGGTGATCATATGCCGCCGATGCAAGCTGGCGCAGACCGGGCAACCCGACGATCCGCGCGACCCAGCGATATCCCGGCATCTGCGCCCAAAGCACCAGAAACGCCGGGATGCCACTCAGCACCTCGCCCCGATGGCGCACATGCAGCCGTCGCGCCGCGCTATCGGCATCCACGCCCCACAGCGCCAGATCCTGCGAGTTCAGATCATCAAACCTAAGCGGCAAATCCCGCCGCTCCGCCAGATTGGCATAGTGGCGGATCTCGATACTGCACACCGGACATTCCCCGTTGTAGAGAACCTCCGTGCTGTCATCCTGAGGGGTCGGCATGGTGGGTGCCTCTTTGCTGAACACTGATACCTGACGATATAGCGGCGCCGCGCCGCCGGACGAAGGGCAGATGGTCACAGGCAGCCCAAAAGCTCCACGCGCCACAATCCATCCCGGTCCACCCCAATCGCCTCAACGCCGCAGGGGTTAGTGTTGCGGTGTGCCGTTCATGGCTGGGCGCTCTCCCGGGCTGATTGCGGTTCGGGGAGTGCGTAGCAGGGAATTGGCGCGAGGGGAGGGGGGATTGCCCTCACATTCAGTGCGTTGAGCGTGATTTGCATTGCTACGGGTAAGCACTATCTTTATATGTACACACCGTTTAACCGCTAAGTGCGTTGCTTGGGCAAGCACAGAAGCTGCAAGTGCAGAAAGTGCGCCTACCGCGAACTGCTTCTTTACGAGATGTAAAGGGAACGTGTTTCATATTGTGGTGTGAAGCGAGGAGGCTCTGCATGTCAGCTATTGGTAGACAAGTGTTCGTGGCCTACGCGATCGGTTACCTTGCATTTCTATTGGTGGTGGCGATACTGTAACCTTGGTCTTTCAAGGGAACGTCGTCCATGGCACTGGAGTTCAAACTTAAGCTTGCTGACTTTGTTGGTCTAGGAATTCTGGCTTCTGCGATCTCTGCGTCTAGCTACCTGCTGCACGAGGCAAACTTGAAGACAGCGGTCACCGAAGTCAAAAGTGAATTGAAATTAGCCTCGCAGGTGGCTTCACAAGAGCGAACCCAGATCTCAAAGGATCTTAAGGATTCTGGAGAAGAAATGAAGTCCCTGGTTCAAAGTGCTCTAGAAACCAGAAGTGAAGAGTTGGCGCTAGCCTTTGCGGAACTTAGTGGAATGTCTGAGACGATTGAGGTCCAGGTGAGCAACATCCCTGCAAAGAGTGAAGTTTATAGTGCATTGGTTGACCTCGCTAACGGGTCCAATTCACACAGTAAGATCTACCAAGCTGGAAATTCCGCAATTGGAACTTTCGTATTTGCTGGAGCCGATGAACTATGGGAATCTGAGCTACAAGACGCGCTTGCTGTAGCCTCACAGGAAGAGAGCTTGCGAATGCAGGTCCGCATTTTGTTTCCATCCGATGAATTGAGCCGCTCGCACAGACTTAGCCGAAGACTTGTAGAAAAGAAAATCTCTGAACTGAAAGACGTTCTAAACTCTCTTGATTGACTGTTTAGACGTGAGCAGCGTTTAGCGAGCCGAGCGCCCCCACAGGTCATACTCCCCGGCCTCATCAACTTCAACGGTCACCAGATCGCCAGCCTGCAACCCCTCGGTTCCCTCATCAATGAACAGGTTGCCGTCGATCTCCGGCGCGTCGGCCTTGGTGCGGCAGGTGGCAATGCCGTCCTCGTCGATGTCGTCCACGATGACCTGCATCGTCTGGCCGACCTTGGCCGCGAGCTTGGCCTCGGAAATCGCCTGGGCCTTCTCCATGAACCGCTCCCAGCGCTCCTGCTTGACCTCTTCCGGCACATGGTCCGGCAGCTCGTTGGAGCGGGCGCCGTCGACGTTTTCGTATTTGAAGCAGCCGACCCGGTCCAGCTGCGCTTCGTCCATCCAGTCCAGCAGGTGCTGGAACTCCGCCTCGGTCTCGCCGGGGAAGCCGACGATGAAGGTGGATCGCAGGGTGATGTCCGGGCAGGTGGCGCGCCAGGCGTTGATCTCGTCCAGCGTCCTGGCCGCCGCCGCGGGCCGGGCCATGCGGCGCAGCACGTCCGGGTGGGCGTGCTGGAAGGGGATGTCCAGATAGGGCAGCAGTGCGTTGTCCGGGTCCGCCATCAGCGGGATCAGCTCGCGCACATGCGGGTAGGGGTAGACATAGTGCAGCCGCACCCACAGGTCCTCTGCCGGGGCCAGCCTGCCCAGCTCGCGGGAAAGGTCGAGGATATGGCTGCGCACGTCGGCGCCCTTCCACGGATGCGCGGAATACTTGCGGTCAAGGCCATAGGCGGAAGTGTCCTGGCTGATCACCAGGAGTTCGCGCACCCCGGCCTCCACCAGCTTCTCCGCCTCGCGCAGCACCGCGTGCACCGGGCGCGAGGCCAGCTTGCCGCGCATGTCCGGGATGATGCAGAACTTGCACTTGTGATTGCAGCCCTCGGAGATCTTCAGATAGCTGAAGTGGCGCGGGGTGAGCCTGACACCGGTTGCGGGCAAGAGGTCTACATATGGGTTCGGGCTGGGCGGCACCGCGGAATGCACCGCGTCCAGCACCTGCTCGTACTGGTGCGGGCCGGTCACCGCGTGAATGCGCGGGTGATGCTCGCGGATGTAATCCGGCTCGGCGCCGAGGCAGCCGGTCACGATCACCTTGCCGTTTTCCTTCAGCGCCTCGCCGATCGCCTCCAGGCTTTCGGCCTTGGCGCTGTCGAGGAAGCCGCAGGTGTTGACGATCACCGCGTCCGCGCCCGCGTAATCGGGCGAGATGCCGTAGCCTTCGGCGCGCAGCCGGGTCAGGATCCGCTCGCTGTCGACCAGCGCCTTGGGGCAGCCAAGCGACACCATGCCGAGGGTCGGCTGGCCGTCACGGGGTTTGTCGCGGAACTGCGGTTCCGGGGCAAGGTCGGGACGGAGGCTGGGCGGGTTGGCTGAACCGGGTGTCTGTGTCATGCGCGCGCATATATCAGGACTGCGGCAGGAGGCAAGGAAAACAGGGGTATTCAGCGTCACCACCTGCGCAGCGGGGCGGTGCAATATCGCGCTTCCTGTGTTGAAGGTGGCAGGCCAGAGCCCGTAACCTGCGGAACAGCCATAGTGATCCCGAGCGCAAGTGAGACGCGAAGAGTGGGCGATTTTGTGCTGTGACCTGCGCTGTCGCCCTCGGGCGTCTGGGCCTGCGCCAGCGGTTCCGGTTGCGATAAACCTCTGATGCAAACATGCAAACCTTTGATGCTGCGCGGGGGCTTCCTGCATTGCACCCCTGCGCGCAGGCGGTAAGCTGCGCAAAACCCCGTGGGGAATACGGGGGCAAGGCAAGAGGAGTGGGGTGATGAGGCTGATAATCCGGGTCATTGCGGCGCTGGTGGTGGCGCTGGTGCTGCTGCTGGCTGGGTTGTTACTGCTGCCGGGGGAGAAGCTGGCCCAGCTGGCGGCAACCCAGATCGAAAAGCAGACCGGCCGCACGGTCACCTTTGGCGGGCGCGTGGGATATACGCTCTGGCCGACGCTGGGAGTGAAGGCAGACCGTGTGGCGCTGTCAAACGCGCCATGGGCTGGGCCTGAGCCGATGCTGACGGCGGAACGGCTGACCATTGGGGTTGCGGCGGCGGATCTCCTGCGCGGTCAGGTCAGGATCACCGAATTGTCGGCTGTCCTGCCGCAGCTGAACCTCAGCACCCGCGCGGATGGCACCGGCAACTGGGTGCTTGAGCCACTCGCATCCGGCGCGGCGGAGACCCCGGCGGCCCCCTCCGGCACGATGGAGAGCCTGCCGATCAGCATCGAGGCGCTGACCCTCACCGGCGCCAGCCTGCGCTACGCTCCCCATGGCGAAACCCCGATTGAGATGAAACAGGTCGACCTGGCGCTGCAATGGCCTGATCCCACGGGCACCGTGATTGCCGATGTGACGCTGCGCCCGGCCGGGGCGCCGGTGCAGGTCGCCGCCGAAATCGGCACGTTCGAGGCCTTCCTCGCGGGTCAGGTCGCCTCGGTCGGGGCGTCGCTTAGCGCTGACGATACGGAGCTGCGCTTTGACGGGCGGGCGGATATCAATGGCGCCGCCACCGGGCGGGTGACCGGCAAGAGCACCGATCTGGCGCGCAGCCTTGCGGTGCTTGGTGCGGCAGAGGGGATCGAGACCCCGGCGGTGGACAGCTGGCTCATCGGGTCTGATCTCACCTATACCCCCGACGGGCGGCTGGCGCTGCGGGATCTGACGCTGGAGGCGGATGCCAACAGGCTGCGCGGAGCTGCCGACGTGGTGCTGGGCGATGTGCCGATGGTGACGGCGCGGCTCAGCGGGGATCAGCTGGATCTGTCGGCGCTGCTGCCCTCGGGAGAGGCCGATCTGCCGGCCGCCGCCGCTGCGGGCAATGGTGACGATCCGGTCAGCGATGGCTGGTCGCGCACGCCGATGGACTTCAGCTGGCTCGCCGCGCTCAATGCCGCGATTTCGCTGGAGGTGCAGGGGGTGGAGACCGGATCTGTCCGCCTCGGGCCCAGCTCGCTGGACCTGACCCTTGACCGGTCGCGTGCGGTTCTGAAATTCCAGCCCGCCACGGTCTTTGACGGTCAGTTGCAGGGGCAGCTGGTGGTCAACAACCGCAACGGGCTGTCGGTCGGCGGTAAGCTGGGCTTTCAGGATATCCGGCTGGAACAGGCGCTGGGGCAGACCATGGGCTATGACCGCCTCAATGGTGAGGCGCTGGGCGAGCTGGAATATCTGGGGGTCGGCAATTCGGTGGCAGAGATTATGTCCTCGCTCAGCGGCAAAGGTTGGCTGGAGGTCGGCAAGGGGTTCTTTACCGGCTTCGATCTGGAAGAGCTGATGCGCAGCGGCAGCGGCAATGGCGGCAGCACCCTCTTTGACCGGCTGACCGCCAGCTATACGATCGAGGGCGGCAATCTGCTCAATCAGGATCTGCTGTTGAGCCTGCGCGGGTTGCGCGCCGAAGGAGAAGGCCGCATCGGGCTGGGGGCTCAGGATCTGGACTACCTGTTCACCCCGAGCCTGCAACGCGGCGACGGCAGCACCCGTCTGTCGATCCCCGTTGCGATCACCGGACCCTGGAGCGATCCCAAGATTCGGCCGGATCTGAAACGCGCGCTGGAGCCGGAAATCGACGCGGTGGAACAACAGGCCAAGGATCGCCTGCGCCAAAAGCTGGCCGAAGAGCTGGATACCGAGATCGCGCCGGAGCAGGACATCAATGAGGCCATCCGCGACCGGATCGAGAAAGAGGCCAAGGATCAGCTGTTGCGGCTTCTGGGCGGCGATTGATCCAGCCGCCAGATTCGAGTGGCCAGATCCCACAGTGCCGACAAAATAAAAACGCCCGCCAATGGCGGGCGTTTTTATCTCAGCTGCCGGAATGATCAAAAGGTCTGATCGTAGTCCCCGACCAGCGGTTCGGTGCGGATGACCGCGTCAATCTCGGCAAAGATCTGGCGCAACTCGGCCTCGCTCTCGCTGCTTTCGCAGACCACAACGAGGTTCGGCGTATTGGAGGATGCCCGCACCAGCCCCCAGGAGCCGTTATCCAGGATCACACGCGCACCGTTCACGGTGACGACTTCCTTGATGGGGCGGTCTGCCAGCGTCTCGCCCGCCTCGGCCTTGGCGACCAGTTTCTCCACCAGCCGCTCCAGCACGGTATATTTCTCGGTATCGGCACAATAGGGCGACATGGTCGGCGTCGCCCAGGTCTTGGGCAGTGCTTTCCTCAGGTCTGACATGCTCTTGTCGGGGTTGCGATCCATCAGCTTGCAGATCTCGACCGCGACCCGCATGCCGCAGTCATAGCCCCGGCCCACAGGTTCGGCGAGGAAGTAGTGGCCGGATTTTTCGAACCCTGCCAGCGCGCCGATCTCCTTCACCCGGCGTTTCATGTGGCTGTGACCGGTTTTCCAGTAGTCCGCGGTCACGCCATTGGCCTTCAGCTCGGGGTCGGAGGCAAACAGCCCGGTGGATTTCACATCCGCGACAAAGGTCGCATTCGGGTAAATCTTGCTCAGATCCCGCGCCATGATGACGCCGACCTTATCGGCAAAGATCTCCTCGCCCTCATCATCCACCACGCCGCAGCGATCGCCGTCGCCATCAAAGCCAAGCGCCATGTCAGCGCCCGAGGCTTTTACGCTGGCGGACATGTCGTGCAGCATTTCCATCGCTTCAGGATTGGGATTGTAGTTCGGAAAGCTGTAATCCAGCCTGTTATGGCTATCGACCACCTCAACGCCCATGCGCTCAAACAGCTCCGGCGCAAAGGCCGAGGCGGTGCCGTTGCCGGTGGCGCAGACCACCTTCAGCGGGCGAGACATTTTGAAATCCCCGACCAGATCGTCCAGATAGGCCTCTTTTACGCCATCCACAAACTGATAGGAGCCGCCGGGACGGGCCACGCCCTCACCATTCAGGACGATATCGCGCAGCTCACCCATTTCGTCCGGGCCGTGGGTCAGCGGGCGTTCAAAGCCCATCTTGACCCCGGTCCAGCCGTTCGGGTTGTGGCTGGCGGTGACCATGGCCACGGCAGGCACATCCAGATGGAACTGCGCGAAATACGCCATCGGCGACAGCGCCGGGCCGATATCGCGTACCTCGATGCCAGCCTGCATCAGGCCGATGATCAGCGCCTGTTTGATGGCGACGGAATAGTCGCGATAGTCATTGGCCACGGCGATCACCGGCGGGATGCCGCGCTTGTGCATCTGCGTGCCCAGTCCCAGCCCCAGCGCAGTCATGCCGGGCAGGTTGATTTCCTCGGGGTATTTCCAGCGCGCGTCATATTCGCGAAAACCGGTGGGCGTGATCATCGGATCGCGCAGAAAGCTCCAGGTGTTTGGGCGCACCTCGGGGATGGGTTTGGTCATGTCACTCGGCTCTCTTGTCAATCAGATGCGGATGGGATCGGCCTTGGCCAGGGCATCAAAACGCATCAGCGTCTCGATCAGCTTCGGCATCTGGTCGAGGTAGATCATGTTGGGCCCATCGCTGGGCGCGTTATCCGGGTCTTCGTGGGTTTCGATGAACACCGCCGCAATGCCAAGCGATACTGCCGCCCGCGCCATCAGCGGCGCAAATTCGCGCTGCCCACCGGTGGAGCCGCCCTTGCCACCGGGCTGCTGGACCGAATGGGTGGCGTCCATCACCACCGGGTAGCCGCCCTGCGCCATCTGCGGCAGCGAGCGCATGTCAGCCACCAGCGTGTTATAGCCAAAGGAGGTGCCGCGCTCGGTCAGAAGGATGTTCTCATTGCCGGTGCTTTCCACCTTGGCGACGACATTGGCCATATCCCAGGGCGCCAGAAACTGGCCCTTCTTGATGTTCACGGCCTTGCCGGTCCTGCCTGCGGCCAGCAGCATGTCGGTCTGGCGGCACAGAAACGCCGGGATTTGCAGGATATCCACGGCCTCAGCCGCCACCGCGCATTGCGCCTCGGTGTGGACATCGGTCAGCACCGGCACATCAAATTCGCGGGCGATGGTCTGAAGCACCTTCAGCCCCTCATCGACGCCCAGCCCGCGTTTGCCGGAGAGCGAGGTCCGGTTGGCCTTGTCGTAGGACGCCTTGAACACATATTGCGCGCCGTATCTGGCGCAGGCCTCTTTCATCTGGCCCGCGATCATGCGGGCATGATCGAGGCTTTCCAGCTGGCAGGGTCCTGCAATCAGGGTCAGCGGGCGGTCATTGCCGATGCTGAGATCGGCGACGGAAATATTTTTCATGGCGTTATGACGAAACCTGTTCTCGGAGGATGGACGCAGTAAGCGAGCACATCAGGTAGATACCGGAAAAGATCAGGAATGCCAAAATCGTATTTTCAAATCGGCGGGGATAGGTCGCTTCCTCGCTGGGCACGGGTTCTACCGCCGTGGTGAGATAGCGCACCTGGCGGTTTGCCTCCATGCGGGTCTGTTCAACCTGTTGCAGCGCCGATTGCAGCATCAGATCGCGGGTCGCCAGATCAGCCTGCGCCATCTGGATCTGCACCGTCAGGCTGGCAAGCGAGTTTTCGCCGGCCGAGGCGTCAATCATGCGATCGTTTAGCCGCTGGATCAGGCTGTTCAGCCGCGCGATATCGGCGCGCGCGCCATCCACCTTGGCCTGATTTGGGCGGGTATTGTCCAGCAGGGCCGCCAGCTCCAGCTCCTTTTCCTGGCGCTGAAGTTCAAAGGTGCTGATCTGCGAACGCAGCGACATGATCACGCCTTCGGGGTCCAGCACGGTGCCGCGCTGTTGCAGCCGCACCAGTGTTTCCTGGGCATTGCGGCGTTTTTCTTCGGCCATCTCCAGCGCGGTTTCGGCATCCCCCACCTGATCGGAGCGTTTTTGCACCGACAGCTGGTTCACCTTTTCCTGCGCATAGCTGATCAGCTTGCGCGAAAACTCCGCCGAGATCTGCGGATCCGCTGCGGTGACTTCCATGCGGACCACACCCTCGGTCGGGTCGTAACCGATCTTCACGTGGCGCGAATAGGTCTTATAGGCTTCCTCATTGGTGGGGTTGTCGTTCAGCCGTTGAATCGGATCAATCCACTCTTGGGTGAAATGCGACTTGAATCCGATCTCGCGGTCCAGCCGCAGCATCGCCTCCTTCGATTGCAGATAGCTCTGGACCGCGATCGAATCCTGGCTGGTGGCAAACTGGGTGCCGCTGAGCAACCCGCCAAGCCCGCCACCACTGCCTGCGCTGTCAGCCTTGAGCACGAGGAACTCGGATTTCGCGGCATACATCGGCGTTGCGACGCTGTAGAAATAATATCCCGCAAGAAGCGTGGGCAGCATGACGAAAAACGCCAGACGCGCGCCCAGCAGAAGCAACCTGCGGCGACGGCGGCGCGCAATATCGCGCTGAATTTGCTTGATTTCCCGGTTGCGCCGCTCCGCAGGGCTCAGCTCTTGGGCGGGCAGGGATATCTTGTCGACGGGGACTGTCTGCGGCAGTTGCACGCCGCCCGGGGCAGGCGGGCTGCCCGTCGGCTGGGCCTTGTTGGGCTGGACCACAAGCTCCAGCATATTGGCGCGCTGGAACGGATCGATGCCCTTTAGTCGCAGCTGGCGGACCGCGTCGAAATCAGAGGTGGCGGCCAGGTTGTTCTTCTGGGCGATGCGGCGCGCCAGTCGCAATTGACGGCCGGTCAGCCCTTCCTTGCGGATGTCATCCAGATTGGTGGACGGCTTGCCGGGCTTCGCGTTGCCGGATTGCGCGGCGGCAGGTTCCTTGATGATGACAGGCTCATCTGCGGCTGTCGGTTTGACCGTAGCGCTATCCGCTGCAGCACTCGCCGCACTCGCCGCGCTTGCTGCACTCGCAGACAGGGCGCCAGCGCCAGCCTGAGCGGCGCCCGGTGGTGGCACGGGGCGCGCGGCGGCAGGCTGCGCTGCCGTGGTGCCGCTCCGGCGGACGCGGAATTTACTCGCCTTGGGTTTGGTAGTCATAGAGCTGTTTCGCTTCTTCCAAGGTTTCAAACATATGCAACTGGCCATCAACCAGAACAGCCGCAGAGCGGACGAATTTCTCCAGCGTCTTGGGCTGGTGCGACACCATGATGATGGTGGTGGTTTCCAGCCGCTCCTGCAGGATGGCGCCGGCCTTCTTGTTGAACTCCACATCCGTGGTGCTGGGCATCCCCTCGTCGATGAGGAAGATATCAAAATCCAGCGCCAGCATCAGTGCAAAACTGAACCGCGCCCGCATCCCGGAGGAATAGGTGCCGACCGGTTGGTCGAAATATTCCCCCAGACCGCAGAGCCAGCGGCAGTAGGCCTCAACATAATCGGGATCCAGCCCATAGAGATTGGCGATATAGCGGGCATTGGCCATCGCCGAGAGGCGGTTGATAACGCCCCCCATGAAGCCAAGGGGGAAGGAAATCCGGCAGCCCCGGCGGATATCGCCCTCGTCGGGTTTTTCCAGCCCCGCCATCATATTGATCAATGTGGTCTTGCCGGTGCCATTCGGCGCCAGCACCCCCATGGATTTACCAAGTTCAACGCGAAAGGACACCCGGTCAAGGATCACCTTGCGCTGGGTGCCGGTCCAGAAGGACTTGCTCACGTTTTCAAACTCAAGCATCGCGGGTTCCGGTGCTGCTCTCGGCCCCGTTCGGGGTCTCTGATCCTCATCATGCGCCAGGCGGATCCCGGCGGCCTTATGACTGCACTAACAGATTTGTGTTAACGACATAGGCTGCTATTTGGACCATATTATGTCCAATTGTTACGGGTTTTGGCAACGCTCCCTTAACCAAGTGACGGGGCTTTGATCGGAAGATGGCGGTCGATGCCGGATGACAGAGGCCCTGGGCGCCGGTTAGGCGGGGCGAAAAACGGGGTCTGAGGCGTGGATGGCAGGGTCAGATATGACGACAATTGATCAGCTGCGACAGGAGATTCGCGCCTGCCGCCTTTGTGCTGCGCGTTTTGCCGCCACCAGCACCAGACACAGCCCGCGTCCGGTCGCCTGGTTCGACAGCGCCGCCCGCATCCTGATCGCAGGTCAGGCGCCCGGCGCGCGGGTCCATGACAGCGGCCGCCCCTTCACCGATCCTTCCGGAGATCGCCTGCGTGAGTGGCTGGGTCTGAGTGAGGCGCAATTCTACGACCAGTCGCTGGTGGCCATTGTGCCCATGGCCTTTTGTTTTCCGGGTTATTCGCCGAAGAAAGCCGACCTGCCGCCGCCTGCCATCTGTCGCAATACCTGGCACGACCGGGTGATGACCAGCCTGCCCAATATCGGCCTGCGTGTGCTGGTCGGGGCCTATGCCCACAGCTATCACCTGGGTGGCAAACAGCCGGTTCAGGCGCGGGTGGAGAGCTGGCGGGACCACGCGCCGCAGGACTTCCCCTTGCCACATCCGTCCTGGCGCAATACCGCATGGCTGAAACGCAATCCCTGGTTCGAGACCGATCTGCTGCCGGTCCTGCGCGCCCGGGTTCAGGAGCTGATAACATGACCGAAGCCACCCCTCTGGACACCAGCCATGCCGCGATGCTGGCCGCGCCGCAGGATGACGCGGCCCGCCTGCGGTTCTACGAACGGCTGGCCGATAGCGAGCTGTTCCTGATGCTGGCCCGCGAGGCAGAGGGCGACAGTATCGCGCCCGAGCTGTTCGAGACGGAGGAGGGCACCTTTGCGCTGGTTTTTGACCGTGAGGACCGGCTCGCGGAATTCGCCGGTCGCATCGTGCCCTATGCCGCGCTGTCGGGGCGGGTTGTGGTGCAGATGCTGGCAGGGCAGGGCGCAGGCGCAAACATCGGCCTTGGCGTTAACCTGGATGTGGCACCTTCGGCAATCCTGATCCCGGCCGAGGCGGTGGCCTGGCTGCATGAGACGCTCGGCCAGATGCCTGCCGAGGTTGACGCCGAAATCGAGGCGATCACCGCCCCCGGAGGCCTGCCGGAAGTGCTGATCACCGCGCTGGACACCAAACTGGCCACCGCCGTTGGGCTGGCTCAGGCCGCCTATCTGGTCGGGCTGAACTATCGCGGCGGCGGGCAGGGGCATCTGCTGGGCTTTGTCGATGCCAGGGATGCCGCGCAGCCCGCGCTGGCCAAGGCGGTCGGAGAGGCGCTGACCTTCTCCGGGGTTGAGGCGGGTGCGCTGGATGTGGGTTTTTTTGCCAGCAGTGATGCGATGGCGGCGCGGCTGGCGCAGGTGGGACTGCGGTTCGATCTGCCGCAACCGGCAGAACCGAAACTGCCCTCCGCCCCCGGACGGGATCCTGAAAATCCGCCCCGGCTCAGCTAGGGCGGCAGGTCTCAGACAGAAACATCGCGACGCCGTTAGGTATCTCGATGCCCAGTGTCTTTAGCCGTGGTGGCAGGCGGGGCCGACCCCGCCCGCGGTCAGCTGTCGGCTTCTGCCGGCTCCAGTTTGTCCTGCGTCTTGGTGTCGAAATCCGACGCATCATGGCGTTCGCGCAGCTGGGTGTGCAGCTCGCCAAAGGCACGGTTCACCATGCGGCCACGGGACACGGCCGGACGCGCATCGATCTCCTTGGCCCAGCGGAGCACATGGGTATAGCTTTTCACATCCAGGAATTCAGCTGCCTCATAAAGTCGCCCGAGCACCAGCTGACCATACCAGGCCCAGATCGCCATATCGGCGATGGTGTAATCCTCACCGGCGATGAAACGGGTCTCGGCCAGCTGGCGGTCCAGCACATCCAGCTGACGCTTGGCCTCCATCGAGAAGCGATTGATCGGGTATTCGTATTTTTCCGGTGCATAGGCGTAGAAATGGCCAAAGCCGCCGCCGAGATACGGCGCGCTGCCCATCTGCCAGAACAGCCAGTTCATCACCTCGGCGCGCGCGGCCCCGGACTTTGGCAGGAAGGCATCGAATTTTTCCGCCAGATGCACCAGGATCGAGCCGGATTCAAACACCCGCACCGGCGTGTCGCCGCTGCGATCCATCAGCGCCGGGATCTTTGAATTGGGGTTCACCTCGACAAAGCCGGTCCCGAACTGGTCGCCTTCGCCGATATTGATCAGCCAGGCGTCATATTCAGCCCCCTTGTGACCTGCGGCCAGCAGCTCCTCCAGCATCACCGTGACCTTCACCCCATTGGGCGTGGCCAGTGAATAAAGCTGATAGGGGTGTTTCCCGACCGGCAGCTCCTTGTCGTGGGTGGCACCGGCGATCGGGCGGTTGATCGAGGCAAAGCGGCCACCGCTCTCCTGGTCCCAGGTCCAGACTTTCGGTGGGGTATAGGTTGTGTCACTCATCTGTTGGCCTTGTTATGAAAGGGTTTTTGAATGGATCAGGTGATGGTGGCGCAGCGTCCCCCAGCAGGGGGGCCGCGCCGTATCCTGCAACAGATAATCAGGTCGCGCAAAATTCCAATGACTGGAAGGTCTGTGGCATACACTTTTTCTTGACCGGGGAGGGCTGCGGCCTGCCGGTTGTAACAAATCCCCGCGTCAGATCACGGCGGCTCCGCACTGGACACAGGGACGTGAGCCCCCCTTCGCATCGCCTGCGATCTCTGGCTAGTGTCTGAACAGCCCGGCCCGGATGGTCGGCGTTCCGCTTCTGTCGGGTCCGATGGCCCGCGCCTTTGAAAAGGATAGTCTATGAAACGCATTCTCTTTGCCGCCCTGGCCGCTGCCTCCTTTGGTCTGCCTGCCTTTGCCGGGGATCAATATGTCGACAACACCGGCTTTGCCGTTTCGGGCTACGATGTGGTGGCCTATCGTGATCTGGCGCAGAACCCTGTCGGCAACGCCCAGCCCGCAGCGGTGCCCGGCAATGCCGCCTTCACGGTTGAGCATAACGGCGCCACCTTCGCCTTCTCCAGCGCCGAGAACCGCGATAAATTTGCTGCCAACCCCGAGTATTACGCGCCGCAATATGATGGCCACTGTGCCTATGGCGTTTCCAAGGGCGGCAAGGTTCCGGGCAACCCGAACCTCTGGCGCATCGTGGATGACAAACTCTATCTCAACATCACCAAGAACGTCGTCGGCTTCTGGGAAGCGGATATTCCCGGCAACATCAACCTCGCCGAGGGCAACTGGCCCGATATTGAACCCGCCGATGCCTCCAAGAGCGTGATCCCCAATTTCACATCCTCGGCGCCGGAGAAAGGCTGATCTGATCTGATCGCCCGCCTGCGGGCGCGGGGGGAAGGGGCCTCGAACCGCTTCCCCCCCCAGCATGAAAACAGCGCCCCGGAGACATCCGGGGCGCTGTTTCACATCACACGACCTGCCGCTCAGACCCAAGGCCAGCTGGCAGGTGGTTTCAGGCGGTTCAGCGTTTGCGGTCGCGGCGCGCGCTCATCGGCTGGAAGGCCACGCCAACATGCGCTTCGCAATAGGGTTTGCCCTGCTGGACCGGCAGGCCACAGAACCAGAAATCTTCGGTCGCGGGGTCACCTACAGGCCATTTGCAGGTCCGCTCGGTCAGCTCCATCAGCGACAGCTTCTTGGCCTTCTTCTCGATCTCATTGACCTTGGCCAGCGCTTCTGGGCTGATCTCATTGGCCGAGGGCTGCGGCGGCAGTGGCTGTCCGGCCGGGATGATCTGACGGCGCGCAGGCGTTGCGCTCCGGGCGTCGCCGGTGGCCGCAGGCTCTGGCGTTACCGGGCGGGCCGGTTCGGTCTTGGGCTGCGGCTTGGGCTTGGCCGGAGCCGCAGCGGCGGCGGCTGGCGCTGGCTTTGGCGCGGCGGCGGGCTTTTCCTTGGGCTCGGCTGCCGGTTTGGCCGTACCGCTGTTGCGGTTGGACAGTCCCAGGCGATGCACCTTGCCAATCACGGCGTTGCGGGTCACGCCGCCGAGTTCCTTGGCGATCTGGCTTGCAGATTGCCCTTCGCCCCACATTTTCTTGAGCAGTTCGACGCGCTCGTCTGTCCAGGACATCTGTTGCCTTTCCAAGCTAAAAGCGGCCCCAGGAACCTGCGGCCGCCATCGAATTCCGTAACAAGCCCCTATTCTAATCACTGCGCCCCGAGTTACAAGAGCGTCTTGCGCTTGTCAGGGGTCTGCCGGGCCATCTGCGGCGACAAGCCTATCCATCAGGCTCGACGATCAGCCCCGGCAAAGGGCGCAGCACGGGTTGACGCGCGCCTGCGACCGGTTACGAAGGCCGTGACCACCCCCGAGGTCGCCGGACCGGTGGGGGATTGGCCCGCACAGAGTGAAAGAGGTCGGACATGGCACAGGATACACCGCAGACCCCGGCAGGGGCCGCAGCACAGGCAGAGTCACCTGTCTCACCGGGTATCGCCCTCGGAGAACGCCGGTTCGGGCGGGTGAACTGGCTTGGCCTGCGCACCCTGGCACGGCGCGAGATCACCCGGTTTCTCGTGGTCTGGTCCCAGACCCTGCTGGCGCCAATGGTCACTGCCGCGCTGTTCCTGATGATCTTCAACATTGCCATCGGGCCGGGGCGGGGCGATGTGATGGGCGTGCCCTTCATCGTATTTCTGGCCCCCGGCATCATGATGATGACGGTGATCCAAAACGCCTTTGCCAATACCTCCTCCTCCATCGTGATCACCAAGGTGCAGGGCAATATCGTCGACACGCTGATGCCGCCGCTTTCCGGGGTTGAAATCCTGCTGGGCTATCTGGCCGGCGCGGTCGCGCGGGGCGTTCTGGTGGCCCTCGGCATCGGCACCGGCCTCATGCTGGTGCTTGGCGTGGTGCCGGAACACCCTTTGGTGGCGCTGCTCTTTGTGGTGCTGGGCGCGGTATTCCTCGGTGGGCTTGGCATTGTTGCCGGTGTCTTCGCCGAGAAGTTCGACCAGATGGCAGCGATCACCAATTTCATCGTGACGCCGCTCGCCTTTCTCTCCGGCACGTTCTACTCGGTGCAGTCGCTGCCACCAGTGCTGCGGCTGCTGTCGCATCTCAATCCGGTGTTCTACCTGATCGACGGCGTGCGATTCGGCGTGATCGGCACCTCCGACAGTTCGCCGGTGCTCGGGCTTGTGGTCTGTAGCCTCGCAAGCCTCGCCATCGGCACATTGGCCTGGCTGATGCTGCGCAGCGGTTACCGGCTGAAATCCTGATCCGCCTGCGCGCCCGGATCCACGTGCAGGGTCGGGGGGCGCTGTCGTCCCTCGCGCCAGGCCAGTAGCGCCGCGCCCGCCAGAATGATCACCGCCCCCAGCACGGTGACCGCATCCGGGACCACCGCAAACACCGCAAGATCATAGAGCGTGGCAAAGATCAGCGTCGCATAGCTGAAAGGCGCCACAAATGACGCATCCGCCCGCGCGATCCCGTTGATGAAACAGCCCTGAGCGCAGGCCATCATACAGCCGAGCGCCGCCATCAGCGCCCATTGCTCTGCCGAGGGAGGCTGCCAGACCGCGACCACCGCGCTACAGGCAATCACCGTGCCCAGAAGATTGTTGACCCACAGGATCTGCAACGGCCGCTCGCGCCCGGCCAGCCGCTTGATAAAGATCAGCTCCAGCCCCATCACCGCAGCCGCCGCCAGCGCCAGCAGGCTGGCGGGCTGAAAACTCGCCGGGGTCGGGCGCAGCAGGATCATCGCGCCCACTAGCGCAATCGCCGCCGCCGCCCATCGCCAGGGACCAACCCGCTCTCCCAGCAGCGGAATCGCCAGCAGCATCGCAAAGACCGGGTTCAAAAAGGTGATCGCGGTGGCATCCGCCAGCGGGATATAGGCCACCGAGGCAAACATCAGCGTCACCCCCATCCAGCCAAAGCTGGTGCGCCCGAGATGCAGCCCCCAATGCGGGCGGGTGAACCGGGGTCGCCGCAGCGCGACCACGGTCGTGATCGCCAGAAACGCAAAGGCAAAGCGCCCGAAACTGATCTGAAGCGGATGCAGCGGCATACCCGATGCCTCGGTCCCCAAAGCCTTTGCGATCAGGGTGGTGCCTGCGATGAAAACTGTGGCCACCAGGATGAAGACGGCGGCAAGAGCGGGATTGGGCGATATGGTCCGGTGCATGGGCCAGCGATGCGCCAGCGGTGCCGCCTTGGCAAGCCAAAACGGTTTGCTCAGCGTCGAAACGGTGCCGCCTCCAGCGCATCGCGGGCCTGGCGCAGGCTGGTCAGGAACCGCTCTGCCCGCTGGATACGGGGCTCGACCTCGGCATGGGTCGGCTGGACCGCTGGCGGCGCGCATAACACCGGCAAAGCGGCCGGCCCCGAGCAAGAGCGCCGACTGTGGCACCCCGGGGTGCCGCTTTGTCGCATATGGCGGCACAAATGGTCTTTTCTTTTGTCAAAACCTCCGTTATGGACGCGGTCATGATCACCGCTGCACATATCTCCCTGCTGCGACGCCGACGCCAAAGCGCGTAACCGGCCCCGATCCCGCGTGCCTGATCAAAGCTCATCGGCATGCCTCAAGACCTCAAGAATCACGCCCAAAATCGTTGACCCTGCGGCCCGGCTGCGTCACTGCTTGGCCCATCATGCCCAAAAGGAAGATCCAGATGATCCCCTCCGTTCTGCCAACCTATAATCGCGCGCCGCTCAGCTTTGTGAAGGGCGAGGGCGCCTGGCTGATCGAGGCTGACGGGCGACGTTTTCTGGACCTCGCCGCCGGCATTGCGGTCAATGCGCTGGGCCACGCCCATCCGGCTCTGGTCAAGGCGCTGACGGAACAGGCCGAAAACCTCTGGCATGTCTCCAACCTCTACCACATCCCGCAGCAGCAGGCGCTGGCCGACCGGCTGGTGGAGCACAGCTTTGCCGACACCGTGTTCTTCACCAACTCCGGCACCGAGGCCTGCGAACTCGCCGTGAAAATGGCGCGCAAGTATTTCTATGAAAACGATCAGCCCGAGCGGGTGGAGATCATCACCTTCTCCGGTGCCTTCCATGGCCGCTCCGCCGCAGGCATCTCAGCCGCGGGCTCTGAAAAAATGACCAAGGGCTTCGGCCCGATGCTGCCCGGCTTTGTCCATCTTACCTTCGGCGATCTCGATGCGGTCACCGATGCCATCAGCGACAAGACCGCCGCGATCCTGATCGAACCGGTGCAGGGCGAGGGCGGCATCCGCCCGGTGCCGGATGCAGAGCTGAAGGCGCTGCGTCAGATCTGTGACGATCACGGCCTGCTGCTGATCCTCGACGAGGTGCAATGCGGTGTGGGTCGTACCGGCAAGCTGTTTGCCCATGAATGGGCAGGCATCACCCCCGACATCATGATGGTGGCCAAGGGCATCGGCGGCGGTTTCCCGCTGGGCGCAGTGCTTGCCACGGAGGAGGCTGCGAGCGGCATGACCGCAGGCACCCATGGCTCCACCTATGGCGGCAACCCGCTGGGCTGTGCGGTGGGCTGCGCGGTGATGGATCACGTCTCCGACCCTGCCTTTCTGGCCGAGGTCAACCGCAAGGCAGGCCTCCTGCGTCAGAAACTCGAAGGGCTGGTGGCCGCCCATCCCGAGGTCTTCGAGGAGGTGCGCGGCACCGGCCTGATGCTGGGGCTGAAATGCGTGGCGGCCAATATCGACGTGGTCAATGCCGGCTATGCGGCCGAGGTGGTCACGGTTCCGGCCGCCGACAATGTGATCCGCCTGCTGCCGCCGCTGACCCTCACCGATGAGGACATTGGAGAGGCCTTCGCCCGTCTCGATCAGGCCGCCACCGCGCTGACCGCCAGCGCCGAGGCCTAGCCGTCATCTTTCCCGAAATACTCCGGGGGTGCGGGGGCTGGCCCCCGCCTTGACCGGCCCAGGGATGCGGTGCCGCCGCCTCCAAAGACAACCGAAAGCGATATCCGACATGAACCACTTTCTCGACATTCACAAAACCGATGCCGCCGATCTGCGCGGGATCATCGACCAGGCCCGGATCACCAAGGATGCCCGCCAGGGCCGCCCGAAGGCCGCCCTTGACGATGAACTGCCGCTGAAGGACCGGATGGTTGCGCTGATCTTCGAAAAACCCTCGACCCGGACCCGCGTCTCATTTGATGTGGGCGTGCGGCAGATGGGCGGGCAGACCATGGTGCTGTCGGGCAGCGACATGCAGCTCGGCCACGGCGAAACCATCGCCGACACCGCCCGCGTGCTCAGCCGCTATGTCGATATGATCATGATCCGCACCTTTGATGAAACCGTGCTGACCGAAATGGCCGAATATGCCTCGGTGCCGGTGATCAACGGGCTGACCGACCGCACCCACCCCTGCCAGATCATGGCCGATGTGCTGACCTATGAGGAGCATCGCGGCCCCATCAAGGGCAAGAAAGTCGTCTGGTGCGGCGATGGCAACAATGTCTGCGCCTCCTTCCTGCATGCCGCCGCACAATTCGGCTTTGATTTCACCTTCACCGGTCCGGCCCAGCTCGACCCGGAGCCTGAGTTCATCGGCCTCGCCCGCAACGCAGGCTCGCAGGTCATCATCGAGCGCGACGCCCAGAAAGCGGTCGAGGGCGCCGATCTGGTGGTGGCCGACACCTGGGTCTCGATGCACGACAGCCAGTCGTCCAAGGAGCGCCGCCACAATATGCTGCGCAGCTATCAGGTGAACGATGCGCTGATGGCCCATGCCAAACCCGATGCGCTGTTCATGCACTGCCTGCCGGCCCACCGCGAAGAGGAAGTCACCTCCGCCGTGATGGATGGCCCGCAATCGGTGATTTTTGACGAGGCTGAAAACCGCCTGCACGCACAAAAGGCGATCATGCGCTATTGCCTCGGGGCCTGAACCACTCGCCTCAGCCTGCGAATAGGCCAACAAAAAACCGCCGCATCCGGCCAGGATGCGGCGGTTTTTCCATTTCAGGCTGGGGCTTCGGGCCGGGGCTTCGGGCCGCGACTTTGGCCCGAGGCCGGGATCACATGGTGATCGCGGTCAGCGCCAGGAACACGCAGCCCGACAGCAGTGCTGCGGCGGGCACGGTGATCACCCATGCGGCAGCAATGGTCATGAAATGGCTGCGGCGCACCAGTTTGCGGCGACGGCGCTCTTCCGGTGCAATCCGCTTGGTTTCGGGTTGGGTGGCGGAGCTGTTGCGCAGGCGGCGCTCCATATGCCATTCCCGGAAGAAACCGACGCCAAACACAGCCCCCACCGCAATGTGGGTGGAGGAGACCGGCAGGCCCAGCCAGCTGGCCACGATCACGGTGATCGCGGCCGACAGCGATACGCAATAGGCGCGCATCGGATTGAGCTTGGTGATCTGGCTGCCGACCATGCGGATCAGCTTGGGACCAAAGAGGAACAGGCCAAAGGAGATGCCAAAGGCCCCGATCACCATGACCCAGGTCGGAATCGCCACTTTAGAGGCGATATCGCCAAATTCCGTTGTGTGCACGATCGCCGCCAGCGGACCCACCGCATTGGCCACATCATTGGCGCCATGAGCAAACGACAGAAGTGCAGCCGAGATCACCAGCGGGATCGAAAACAGCACCTTCAGCGATTTGTTGCGGTTCTCCATCCCCTCCGACTGGCGCTTGATCAGCGGTGCGGTGATCACATAGCTCATCGCGCCGACAGCGGCCCCGATCAGCAGCGCAATCTCCAGGTCGATCTTGATGATCTTCTTCAGCCCCTTCAGCGCCAGATAAGAGGCAAAGGCCCCCGCCATGATGCCCACCAGTACCGGAACCCAGCGCCGTGCAGCGGCGATCTTGTCGTCCTGATAGATGATCTTGGCCTTGATAAAGGCGAGGAACCCGGCCGCAATCAGCCCGCCCAGCACTGGTGAGATCACCCAGCTGGCAGCGATTTTGCTCATCGTAGGCCAGTTCACGGCGCCGAACCCGGCTGCTGCGATACCAGCGCCCATGACGCCGCCCACAACCGAATGTGTGGTCGAGACAGGCGCGCCGATCCATGTCGCAAGGTTCACCCAGAGCGCCGAGGAAATCAGCGCCGCCATCATGGCCCAGATGAACACATCGGCGCTGGCAACACTTGCCGGATCAATGATGCCCTTGGAGATGGTGGAGACCACATCGCCGCCTGCCAGCAGCGCACCGGCGCTTTCGGCGAGGGCGGCAATCACGATGGCGCCGCCCATGGTCAGCGCGTTGGCGCCCACCGCCGGGCCCATGTTGTTGGCCACATCATTGGCACCGATGTTCAGCGCCATATAAGCCCCGAAGGCCGCCGCCGCGATCACCACAAAGCTGGAGGGCGTGGAGCCGAGGAACACCGCCGCGCCAACGCCGGCCAGCGCGATAAAGACCAGCGCGATGCCGGGGGCCACCAGCGGGCGCGACACATAGGATGTCGCCAGTTCAAGTTGAGAAATCCGGTTAAGATCCCGGTCCAGTGTCTTCCACTGCGGTCGCTGCGGTGCGTCGCTCATTGTATCGATCCCGATTCAAAAGTTGCGCACGCGCCTAGCGTCCCCTCTGCAGTCATGCAAGGGGTTTGTCATATTTCCATCACGGAACTGTTACAATTGACGCAGTAATTCGCTCAATTCAGGCTCGGCCACCAGATCCGCAGCGGCGGCCGGCGACATCCATTTGCGGGTCCGCTCGGATTGTTCGGGGTAATCCTTGGCCAGCTCAATGACCTCTGCCGCATAGACCAGCGTGTGCACGGTTTCCTTCGTGCCATTGTCCTGCAATTTCACATATTCGTAGGTGCCGACCGGCTCACCCTCGATCCGGGCCTCACGCACACCGGCCTCTTCCCAGGCCTCCTGCAGCGCGGATTGCGGGCCGTTCTTGCCCTTGATCGGCCAGCCTTTGGGGACGATCCAGCGACCGGTGCCCCGGCTGGTGATCATCAGCACTTCTCGGCCCTCGGCACCATCGCGATAGCACATGGCGGCGACTTGCAGCCGTTTGGGGCGGAAGAACATTGGCCGGAGGTACTCCTCCCAGGCACTGGACATCATATGCTTCATTGCTGCTCAGCTTTCTGCTGCCGGCGCTTGGATGCCCGGCACATTTTTGCTTTGGAACAATCTTGGCATGGTGGGGCCGGAATTCAAGAGGCCGAGATTGCGAAACGGCGGGTTTTTGCGCCAAAGAGGCGCAAAATTCCGTGAATTCGCGGGGAAATCACGCGTTCCGGCATCAGTTTTGGCTATTTCCGGGGTTTCGCGCGCAGGGTCGGATCCGCCTGCGTGGGGTCCTCGGGCCAGGGGTGTTTGGGGTATTGGGCGCGCATATCCTTGCGCACATCGGCATAAGTGCCGGACCAGAAACCGGGCAGATCGCGGGTGATCTGGATCGGCCGCTGCGCCGGTGACAGCAGCGAGACCTTCAGTGCCACGCCACCCACGGTAGGGTGGCGGGTGACGCCGAACATCTCTTGCAGGCGCACGGAGATCTCCGGGATCTCCTCGGCATAATCAATCGGCACCCGACGCCCCAGCGGCGTGGTGAAATGCGGCGGCGCCAGCTGGTCCAGCCTCTGCGTCTGCTCCCAGCTGAGCGCCGCGCGCAGCGCAGGCAGCAGGTCAAAGCGTTTCCAGTCCTCGGCGCTGCGCACCCCGTCCAGCATCGGCAGCAGCCAATCCTCCAGCGTCGCCAGCAAAGCCTCTTCGCTGAAATCCGGCAGATCCTCGCCATCGGCCTGCAACAATCGCACCCGCGCCACAAACCGCGCCGCCGCACCGCTGAGCCGCAGGCCCAGTTCGCGCACGCCGTCCAGCATCGCCGTCGCCACAGCCTCTGCCGGAACATCCTTCCAGATGTGATCCTCCAGCACGATGGCGCCCAGACACTGCTGACGACGCGCCACCACCCGGCGGTCGCGTTTGGACCAGGCGCAGGTCAGCTGCGGTTTGATCTGATCGGCAAATTCGGCGCGCAGCTCCGACAGGGTGATCGGTGCGGCCAGCCGCAGCCGCGCCTCACGCGGGTTGCCATCGCTGTCGAGTCCCACCAGAAACGGCGTCGCCGCCAGACTGTCCTCGGGCGGCAGCACCGCGCCCTTGCCACCGGACAGCACATAGCGCGGCGCATCGCCCTTGCGGCGCTGGCCGATCCGGTCGGGATAGGCGGTGGCGGCCATCACCGCAGCGCTTGCCGACGCAGAGGATGCCCCACCGCGCGCCTGCCGGGCCAGCCGCTTGGTCTCGCCCTTGATGCGTTCCAGCGTCGGGAGGTTCAGCTGATAGCTCCGGCGACGCTGAAACCCCTTGGCATCCCTCAGGGCCTCCAGCCGCAGCGCCAGATCCACCGGCGCGCCGCGCAACGGGTCGCGTTCCGCCAGCAGCGCCGCCAGCGGTGCCGCATCAGCGCCAAAGCGCGCCAGCATATGCCCCAGGCGCGGGTGCAGCGGCAGCCGGGCCAGCGCCTTGCCATGGGGGGTGATCCGCCGCTCGTCGTCCAGCGCCCCGAGCATCCGCAACAAGGCGCGCGCCTCCTGCAGGGCGCCATCTGGCGGTGGCGTCAGAAACGGGAGATCGCCCGGATCCGCCCCCCAGAGCGCCAGTTCCAGCGCCAGCGCGGTAAGGTCGGCGGCCTGAATCTCCGGCGGCGGAAACGCGGCCAGCGCGCCATCCTCGCCCTTGGTCCACAACCGATACCCAACACCAGCTGCAACACGGCCCGCACGGCCCTGCCGCTGGGTAGCCTCGGCACGGGTCACCCGTTCGGTCACCAGCCGCGACATGCCGGAACCGGGGTCGAACCGGCTGCGCCGCGCCAGCCCCATGTCCACCACCACGCGAATGTCCTGAATGGTGAGCGAGGTTTCCGCGATCGAGGTCGCGAGCACGATTTTGCGCACCACAGGATCCGGCTGGATCGCGGCGCGCTGCTCGGCAAAGGGGAGCGCGCCATATAGCGGACGCACCACGCAATCTCCCGGCAGCCGGGTCGCCAGCGCGGCAGCGGCCTTGCGGATCTCGCCCTCGCCGGGGAGGAACACCAGAATGCCGCCACCCTTGGCCTCGGACCCGCCTTTGCCGCCGGATCCGGGCGGGCGTGTCTCCGCCTCTGCGCGCAGCACCAGATCCACCAGCGCATCCAGCCGCCTCGGACCGCGTCCGCTGCGGCTGTCGGCGGGCAGGGGAGTGTCCAGCCAGCGGGTCTCTACCGGATAGCTGCGCCCCTCGGAGGTGATCAGCGGCGCCTCCATCAGTTCGGCGACGGGTGCGGCATCCAATGTGGCAGACATGGCCAGCAGGATCAGATCGTCGCGCAGCGCTCCGGCCACCTCCAGACAGAGCGACAGACCAAAATCGGCATTGAGCGACCGTTCGTGGAATTCGTCAAAGATCACCGCGCCGATACCGGGCAGATCAGGGTCCGATTGCAGCATCCGGGTCAGGATCCCCTCGGTCACCACTTCGATCCGGGTCTCGGCGCTGACTTTGGCCTCGCCGCGGATCCGGTAGCCGACGGTTGCGCCGACCGGCTGGCCCAGCGTGTCGGCCATACGTTCCGCCGCGGCCCGCGCTGCCAGCCTGCGCGGCTCCAGCATGATGATCCGCCCCTCGCAGAGCTGCTCTTCCAGCATCGCCAGCGGCACCCGCGTGGTCTTGCCGGCGCCCGGTGGCGCCTGCAACACGGCACGCGACTGGCGGCGCAGGGCAGCGATCAACTCGGGCAGGGCGTCATCAATGGGCAATCTGGTCATGCCGCCTTATCGCCAATGGCGCGGGCGTGGTCCAGCGCCGAGCGCAGCGGCTTTGTCCTCCTGCGACGGATGTTCACTGGACAAGCGCCGCCCGGCTGCGCCATCAATGCCCAAACCTAGGAGCGGGGAGAGGGCCACCATGGCAGCAGCAGGCAATTCCGGTGGAACAGGCGGCACAACGGCAGACCGCAGGGGTCCGCTGGATATCGACGATCTGGCCGCGCGGATCCTGAATGGCGAACGCCGCGCCCTGGCCCGAGCGATCACGCTGGTGGAAAGCGGGCGCGCCGACCACCGCGAGGCCACCACCCGCCTGCTGGACAGTCTGGCCCGCGAAAACCGTCAGGCCCTGCGCATCGGCCTGTCCGGCACGCCGGGGGTGGGGAAATCCACCTTCATCGAAAGCTTCGGCATGATGCTGATCGTGGCAGGCCTGCGGGTCGCGGTGCTGGCGGTTGATCCCAGCTCGACCCGTTCGGGCGGATCGATTCTGGGCGACAAGACCCGGATGGAACATCTCAGCCGCGAAAAAAACGCCTTTATCCGCCCCTCGCCAAGCCAGACCCATCTGGGCGGCGTTGGGCGCCGCTCGCGCGAAGCGGTGGCGCTGTGCGAGGCGGCGGGCTTTGACGTGGTGCTGATCGAAACCGTCGGGGTCGGGCAGTCAGAAACCGTGGTTTCGGAAATGTCCGATCTGTTTCTCTTGCTGCTGGCGCCGGCGGGGGGCGACGAATTGCAGGGCGTCAAACGCGGTATCATGGAAATGGCCGACATCATTCTGGTGAACAAGGCCGACGGCGATCTGAAACCGGCCGCCACCCGCACCTGCGCCGATTATGCCGGGGCGCTGCGCCTGCTGCGCAAACGTCCGCAGGATCCCGATGGCTTCCCCAAGGCGCTGATGGTCTCTGCCGCGACAAAGGACGGGCTAGAGACCGCATGGGACGACATGCAGGCGCTGGCCGACTGGCGTCGCGCCAATGGCCACTGGCAGCGCCGCCGCGCCGAACAGGCCCGCTACTGGTTTGGCGAGGATGTGCGTCAGGCGCTGCTGGCACGGCTGGAAACCCCCTGGGCGCGGAGCCGCATGGCTGAACTCTCTGAAGATGTGGCGGCAGGGCAGATCACGCCGGCGGCGGCGGCCCGGGATCTGCTGGCCGGGCTGGGCGTCGGTTGAGGTCTGCACCGGCTGCCGGGAGGGGATGCTGCGGCAGGCGCAGATGCTGTGATAAACGCTGGAGTCCGCGCCTCAGACAGGCTATGAGGGCGCAGACCTTGGGTGCTGAAACAGCCCGCTGGGAGGTTGTGCACGGGTTGTCCCATAAATCCGTTTCATATGGCTTGACCCTGCACGCGATTCCTCCTAAACGCATCCAACCAGTTTTCGGGCGCAGCCAATGGCCGCGCCCCTTGTAATTTGGTGCTCGATTCGAACAATGATCCACGGGCGCCCCAGATACGAAGGATGAACCTATGTCGCGCCGTTGCGAACTGACCGGAAAAGGCCCGATGACTGGCAACAATGTCAGCCACGCCAACAACAAAACCAAACGTCGCTTTCTGCCGAACCTGAACGACGTGACCCTCCAGTCCGAGACTCTGGGTCGTGGTATCAAGCTGCGCATCTCCGCGGCTGCTCTGCGCACCGTTGATCACCGTGGTGGTCTGGACGCATTCCTGGCCAAAGCCAAGGACGAAGAGCTGTCCACCGCAGCGCTGAAGGTCAAGAAAGAGATCGCCAAGGCACAAGCCGCCGAGGCCTGATCGCCAAACCCGGCCCGCAGCGGGCAGGGACAAGATTTCGAAACGCCGTGCATGACCCTCATGCGCGGCGTTTTCATATGTGCCACTGGCGTGCCTGCTGGCCTGTCTCGCCTGCTTTGCCTGCGTCCCTTTTTCGCCTTGCAGCGGCGCGGTCGCGGGCGCATATCTCGCGGCACAATGACCTTGCTGCGTTCATATCTGGCTCTGGCCCTGATCGCTTTGATGGCCGTCACCGGCGTCAGCGCGCAGGCGGGTATGCGCGATGCTACGGGGCAGATGGTGATCTGTACCGGCACCGGGCCGGTGATGGTCTATATCGACAGCGACGGCCAGCCGGTCTCGCCACCGATGGACTGCCCCGAATGCCTGACCTTCACCGCCGATCTTGCGCTGTCGCTGCCGCTTCCGGCGCAGAGCACCCTGCCGCGACAGCTGACGCGCGATCTGGGCGAATCCGCCGCGATCCTGCCCATGGTGCGGCTGGCGGCCTGGGCCCGTGGGCCACCGGAACTGGTGCCTCTGCGCGCGGTCTGAGCGCGCTCCACCAGACCCGAATTCCAAAGCCTACGTATCAAGGATCACGACCAATGACCTTCAAGACCACTTTTGCCGCCAGCGTCGCTGCCATCTGTTTTGCCGGTGCCGCCTTTGCCGCCGACATCACCGTGACAGACAGCTACGCCCGCGTCTCCTCCAAAGCCGCCAAGAGCGGCGCTGCCTTTATGATGATCGAAAACGCCTCCGACAGCGACGACCGCCTGATCGCAGCCAGCAGCGACGCCGCAAAGCTGGTGCAGCTGCACACCCATAAGGAAGGCGAAAACGGCGTCATGCAGATGCTCCACGTCGAGGAGGGCTTTGCCGTTGCTGCCGGTGCCACCCATATGCTGCAACGTGGCGGCGATCATGTGATGCTGATGGGGCTGACCAGACCGCTGGAGCATGGCGATACGGTCGATCTTACCCTCGTGTTCGAAAAGGCCGGTGAGGTCACCGTGACCGTGCCCGTCGATCTGGAGCGCAAGGCAGATCACGGTGCGATGAAACACTCGCATTGATCGCCCGTCTGATCTGAAACCACAGCCCTTTTTTGGCCAGCTCGCGCAGACCGCCGCTTGGGCTGGCCATTTTCTTTTTCTGCGGGCGCGTTACCATGGGCCTCTCCCCTCGCGCCAAATCGCGGCGCATCCAGCAAAGGCCGCATCCGTGACGCAGAACATTCTCTTTGTCTGTCTTGGCAATATCTGCCGCTCCCCCGCCGCCGAAGGCGTGTTTCGACTGCTCTGCCCGCAGGTCGGGACCGACAGCGCCGGCACCGCAGGCTACCATGTGGGCGCGCCGCCCTATGGCGCCATGCAGGCCGCAGCCGGGGCGCGGGGGATTGATCTGTCGGATCTGCGCGCGCGTCAGTTCACACCACAGGATTTCGCCCGCTTTGATCTGATCATCGCAATGGATGGCGACAATCTCGCCGATATCGAAGCGCTGCGCCCCGAGGGAGCCACGACGCCGGTCAGGCTGTTCACCGATTACGCCCCGGATCATGGCGCCGATCACGTGCCGGATCCCTATTACACCCGCGACTTTGACGGATGCCTCGATCTGATCGAAGCCGCCGCAGCCGGGCTGGCCAGAACATTGCGCTAAGGCGGGTTCAGTCCTCCAGCACCTTCAGCTCACCGGCCAGCCAGGGCAGGCGGTGCACCGCCGGGTCAATCATATGGCCCTGCACCAGCCGCCGCATCGTCTGCGCCACGTCGCGCGGCACCCGGTCGGCCCAATCGGCACTGGAAAACAGCGAAATTCGCCGCGAAAACGCCCCAAAGGGCAGCGGAAAGGCCTCGATCTCATCATGGAACCGGCCAGCCCGCATATAGCCCAGCGGCGTGGTGATCGCCCAGCCGATCCGCCGCGCCACCAGCGCCATCAGCGACAGATGCGAGCCGATTTCGAACCGTTCCTCAAACAGCAGCTTCTGGCGCGCCAGATGGGCCTCGATCTGTTGCGAAATCAGCTGGCTGCTCTCATAGCGCAGAAACGGCAGGGCGCTGAGGATATCCATCTCCGCCTCCGGTTTGCGCAGCATCCCGCGCGGCGCCACCAGCATGAAGGGATCGCGCACCAGCGGGTATTCGGTGATCCCCTCGCGCAGCGCGCCTGAGGTGGCCGCCACGGCAATATGCAGCTCGCGCGCATCCAGTGCGTCCAGAATGTCGTGGCTGCCTGCGGTGATCATCTTGAAACGGCAGTTGACCAGGCTCTCGGCCAGCGTGGTGGCCAGACGCGGGGTCAGATCATTGTCGAAATCATCAATCAGACCGATGGACAGCGTCGACAGGTGGTTGAGGTCAACCACGCTCAATTCGCTCTGCGCCAGACGCAGCTCGGTCAGCACCGCCTCCGTCCGCGCCAGGAAATTGCGCCCGGCCGGGGTCAGCACCATCGGACGGCGGCCGTGATTGACCAGCTCCGCCCCCAGCGCGCTTTCCAGATTGCGCAACTGCTGGCTGACCGCAGGCTGGCTCAGCCCGGTGAGCGCGGCCGTCTGTGCCACCGACCCGGTCTTGGCCAGCGCTTCGAACACCTCAAGCCCGCGCAGCGTCACCCCTTTCATCAACATATCTGCGGTCCTGCCTGATGGTGCGGGCGCCGTTCTGCGTCCCGTCGATGGGAAAGGGGAGGGGCGATGCGCATCGTCTGCTCAGCTGCGGTCCGTGATAGCCTCTGCCTGCGGGGCGTCTTATCCGATGTCACCCGGTGTCATTCGGGCGCCGGGTTGGACGTGATTAACCCACCCCGCCGCAGCGGATCAGCTACAGACCCGGGCTGCGTTTTCACCGAAGGATTTGTACCGTTTCCACAGCCGCTCGTCCGAGCTGCGGCTCGACTGGCGCACGACTTGGGCCTGATGCGGATCGCTGAACCATTTCGACACGGTCTTGCGTTCGCTGCGGTTGAGGCTGGCATTGGCCACCGACTGAATGCAGCGGCAGAGTGACGGCGAGGCTGCGGCGCGGTTGGACTGGCGGCAGGCCTTCTCGATGGCGCCGGCGTCGACGGGGGCAGGCATCGCACCGGTGATCATCACAGCGCATAGCGTGGCAGTCAGCAGTAGCTTCATCTTCATTGTCCCTAGAAATCTGCAAGTGCTCTGATCTGAACGGGTCTGATGCCCGCGTGTGCCAGGACTATGACGCAAGCGGCGGAGGCTTTCAATCTAGGTAAACAGCTGGTTAGCCCTCGGCGGAAACCCGCCAACGGGCGAGAGGGCCTCCGCCGCGGCCCGGGCACAGCCCAGCCGCCGCCGCGCCCATCGGGCGCCGGCCCCTCTGGTGATCTGCTATGGCGATGCGGCCCTGTCCGACAGTCCGGCCCCCCGTTCGGGCAGCTGTTCGACCGAGCGGCCAGCGGGCGCAGGTCAGGACTGATTTGGCCCGCGCAGGGACAGGATCATCTGGCGGACCGACTTCCAGTCCTCGGCCTCGGCGGTTTTGCCAGCCTCCTGACAACGCCGCATTTTCTGCGCCACTTCGGCCTCGGCCTTGTCCCCATGCGCTGAATAGAGCGCTCGGGCATATTCGGCAGTTCTGATGGCATCCATTTCGGTGTCCTCCTGAGCAGTGGGATCCCCCGCAGCGGGGGCGCGCGTCTCGCGGAATGGCCGCAGTATAGCGTATTTTCGACCCGCCCGCAGGAGGCCAGACGAATTTGCGGCGTTTTGGCGGTGTGGGGAGGGCAGGCGCGGTTTGGCCTTGGGACTGGGGGTGGCCTGTTCAGCCTATTGAAGCGTTTTGACGAATGCCCCAATGGCTTTGACAACCGATTGAACGCCTTCGGTTTGCGCCGTGACGGTGACGGCTGTTGCCCTTGCGGTCCATTTGGCACCTGCCTTGGCCAATTCCTTGGTTCCCTCGCGGATCATGCCGTCCGCAACGGATCCGCAGTAGGCCGCCATGCGCAGGGAAATCTCCCAGAGAGTCTTGGCGATCTTTTTCAGCAGCGAAGGGGATGGCGACGGTTTCGCGATCTCCTCCTCCAGCTCCTCAATCTGTTTCCAAATCAACGCCAGGTCCGTTTGAAAAGCACGCGCCGGAGCATCCTCCAGCGGTGGCCCGCCATTGTCGCCGATCAGAGCGGCTGCGGGTGTGTTTTGAACGGCTGTCAGTTGCTCCTTGAGGTTTGCAATTTCCTGTTCCAGCTCGAACAGGCTGCGGATGCGCTCAATCTCGGCAGCGACAGCTTCGGGGCCTGCCTCCCAGATCGCATCGCCGATCAGGGCAACCCGGCGTTGCAGGTCCCAATCAAGGGGTTTGCCGTCGAGGAAGCCTTGGTACCACTCGCGCCAGAAACCAATAGCGGAACACTCGAGCACTAACTTCACTTGTTCAGGGAATGTGTGCTGGTCTGGAAAAAGCGTTTCATCGAACAGTTCGGTTGAAAGCACGTCTATGTCGGGCGAGTTGAGCACACGCTCTCTATCAAGATTCTCCGCAGCTGCGAACAAATCGTTGAGGGCTATATTCAAGATACCGTTTGGAGATGTGTGCTGCAGCGTGTCGAGATATTTTTCGAGCGCAACCTGATTGTGGTCGTTGGCCTTACCCTCGAAATGCACAAGCCAGTGGACGATAGAGTGCTGTAATTTGGTCTGGTTGTCCTCGCCAATGATCATGCCGAACTCACCGGTAGCAGGGTCTTCAATGGTGAGGTCATGCGCGTCAATCTGCAGTTCCGAAACTCGCAGTTTTCGGACGAGCCGCAGGTCTCTTGGGAAATGTATGCAGCAACCCATCGTGAGAATAGCTCGCATCAAACGATCGAAGGTTCTCGCCTCAGGTAGATCATGCCGCAATAAGAAAATAGCCCTTAGCGTTTGCCGGAACAATTCCAACGCGTGGTCAGGTGGTTGGCTATCGTTGGCGGAAGCCTCGATTATCTCCTCAAACGTCCTGTTACCTGAGCTCATCAATCCACCTTGACCAAACCCTAAAACCAAATCATATCCCCTTGCATGACAGACCTCGCTCACATCCGCAATTTCTCCATCGTCGCCCATATCGACCATGGCAAATCCACTCTCGCTGACCGGCTCATTCAGGAGACCGGAACGGTTGAGGACCGCGATATGAAGGAGCAGCTGCTCGACTCCATGGATATCGAGCGCGAGCGCGGCATCACCATCAAGGCCAACACCGTCCGCATCGACTACAAGGCCGATGATGGCGAGACCTATGTCCTGAACCTGATCGACACCCCCGGTCACGTCGATTTCGCCTATGAGGTCTCCCGCTCCATGCGCGCGGTCGAAGGCTCGCTTCTGGTGGTCGACAGCTCGCAAGGGGTCGAGGCGCAGACGCTGGCCAATGTCTATCACGCGCTGGACGCCGACCATGAAATCGTGCCGGTCCTGAACAAGATCGACCTGCCGGCCTCTGACTGTGACCGCGTCGCCGAACAGATCGAGGATGTGATCGGCATCGACGCCTCCGAGGCGATCCGGGTTTCCGCAAAGACAGGGCAGGGCATCCGCGAGACGCTCGAAGCCATCGTGAAGAAACTCCCCGCGCCAACCGGCACCCGCGACGCGCCGCTGAAGGCGATGCTGGTGGACAGCTGGTATGACGCCTATCTCGGTGTGATCGTTCTGGTCCGCATCATGGACGGCGTCCTGAAAAAGGGCATGCGGGTCAAATTCATGTCGAACGGCACCCTGCATCACGTCGACCGCATCGGCGTGTTCCGCCCGGCCATGCAGGTGGTGGACCAGCTGGAACCGGGCGAGATCGGCTTCCTCACCGCATCCATCAAACAGGTGCGCGACACCCGCGTTGGCGACACCATCACCAATGACCGCAACGGCACCGAGGTCGCCCTGCCGGGCTTTAAACCGGCACAGCCCGTGGTGTTCTGCGGTCTCTTCCCGGTGGATTCCTCCGAGTTCGAAGACCTGCGCGACGCCATCGACAAGCTGGCGCTGAATGACGCGTCCTTCTCCTTTGAAATGGAAACCTCCGCGGCCCTCGGCTTTGGCTTCCGCTGCGGCTTCCTTGGTCTGTTGCACCTTGAGGTGATCCGCGACCGGATCGAACGCGAATATAATATCGAACTCATCACCACCGCGCCCTCCGTGGTCTACCATGTCTACATGAAGGGCAAGGAAGGCGTTGAGGGCGAGATGATCGAGCTGCACAACCCCGCCGACATGCCCGATATGTCCAAGGTCGACCACCTTGAGGAGCCGCGCATCAAGGCGACCATTCTGGTGCCCGATGAATACCTCGGCGATGTGCTGAAGCTCTGCCAGGACCGTCGCGGCATTCAGGAAGACCTGACCTACGCCGGCTCCCGCGCCATGGTGGTCTATGACCTGCCGCTCAACGAGGTGGTGTTCGACTTCTACGACCGGTTGAAATCGGTGACCAAGGGCTATGCCTCCTTCGACTACCAGATGACCGGCTACCGCGAGGACAATCTGGTCAAGATGTCGGTGCTGGTCAACGACGAGCCGGTGGATGCGCTGTCGATGATGGTGCACCGCGACCGGGCTGAATTGCGGGGCCGCGCCATGTGCGAAAAGCTCAAGGACCTGATCCCGCGCCACATGTTCAAGATCCCGATCCAGGCCGCCATCGGCGGCAAGGTGATCGCGCGCGAGACCCTCTCGGCGCTCCGCAAGGACGTGACCGCCAAATGCTACGGCGGCGACGCCACCCGGAAGCGCAAGCTCCTGGACAAGCAGAAAGCGGGCAAGAAGAAGATGCGCCAGTTCGGCAAGGTGGATATTCCCCAGGAAGCTTTCATCTCGGCGTTGAAGATGGATAGTTGACCTTTTGGCCGCCTCAAGGCGGCCTTATTTTTTGTTGATTTCAATATTGGAACTTTGTTTTGGGGAAGTATGTTATTTCGGTGCCGTATGGACGAATTGAGGCAAAGTCCTTTCGCTCTCTTATCGCTCGTTGTAGGGAGGAGCGCGACCATTGGGTAGCCTTTGATTTCGTCCAGCCAATCGACTTTTCCAGAGAGGCGGGAACGCAAACATTCGCAGGGGCGCAAGCAAACTTTTGCAAGAGGATGTCATCTGTCTGGGAGAATGTCTTCGAAAACCTAAGCCTATATGATGCTCAGTCATTTGCACAGAGCAGTGGTGAGATTATCAGTGAAATTGAGGCGATCCCAGAGCTGCCACCGTATTCACAGTCGCATTTAGGTCGAACGATCAAATCTTGGTTTGATGGGGGGAACAAAGAGGGGGCAATGGCTTTGCTCTACGCCTTTGCCACCAAAAGAAGTAACAACGCGAATTTTACCTCTGGTGGCCATCGAAACCACGAGTTCTACAACGCGTTCTCGCTTTCATTGTTTCACTCAATTATTGCCCAAGGTGATGTGCTTGTGGTGCCGACTGAGGCTGCACTTAGAGATGAAAAAATTGCTGAAGAAGTTTCGGAAGAGCTAGGGGTGCTCTCGGACAAAGTTAAATACGAGATTAGTAGACGCGAGCGTGAAACTGCTGCCTTCGAAAAGAAAGTTGCGGCAAAGGTTAAGCAGCTTCACTCAAAGTACCTGCAAGATTGCAAACGTGCCAAAGACTTAGAGAGAAGTGCATTCCATGCGCGTGAGAAAAAGGAAGAAAAGGCACTTGAAAGCCGAAAAGAAAGCTTTGAGAACTTGCGACAACTCTACGAAGCGCAACTTCGATTAAAGCACCCTGCCACAATGTGGGAGGAGCGGCGTAGAGAACATCAGAGAAATTCAGCTAACGCGTGGAAGTTGTTCATTGGGGGAGCTCTCACTTTCTTTGCGCTTGATGTATTGTTTGTCTACTATGCGGGTGATTGGGTTGCGGCGAGTTTTGTCAGGAGCGGATGTATTCTAGGTAGTGAAGCGGTGTGCAGTGGGATCTCGGCTAAAGGACCATTGGTCATAGCTGTCGTTCTAACTGTTCTGACACTAGCACTCTGGTTTCTTAGATTGCAGATGAAACTCTTTCTGAGCGAACGGCACTTAGCCCTGGATGCCCGCGAAAGAAGTGCATTTGCGGAAACGTATCTTTCGTTGGTCCAGCAAGAGGCAATTTCCGGAGAGCGAGAAGTCGTTGTCCTGCAGTCATTGTTTCGCCCTACGCAGGATGGCATCATACAAGATGATAATGGCCCTGATTTCGCTGTTGCCGGAATTTTGGCGAGGGCACTGGAGCGAGGCAAGTAGACTGGATTTCTTGGTATATGAGCGCTGTTAGCATGAATCGAGCTCAACAGAAGAAAATTATTGCTGATTTTGACTTCCAGGCGTGGCAAATGAAACGTGCCCATCCAATCTCCCGCCCGGTCGCCAGACCGGGCAGCGCCCGACCCGCCCCCCAGGGCGGGCGCTTCGCACCCACCCTCGGGCCGGGCGCCGCCCTCCGCGTGCTGATCGAACCTTTATTGATATCCGGGGTTCTGGAATGCTGGCGCTCAATTAGGGGAGGCTGATATTCCCGCATTCGGGCAGGCTCGCCCTGCGACCTTCGGCCAACCGCCGCTCCTCTCCAATCCCCATGCGCCACTCTCCGCCCATCCGCGGCGTCTGCGCACCAACCCGCTGAAAACGCACCCGTTCCGTGCTATCCTCCACCCCGTTCATCTGGGGAGGAGGACACCATGAAACAGCTGACTTTGGCCGCCGCGATCACCCTCTTGGCGTCGCCGCTTCTGGCCGGGCAGTGCCCTGCCGATATTGCCGCCATCGACGCGGCTCTGGCCGCGGGCACCGAACTGTCGGAGGCGGATCTGGCAACCGTTCAGGAACTGCGCGACGAGGGGCAGAGCCTGCATGACGCGGGCGATCATGATGCCTCGGTTCAGACCCTGGCCGAGGCCAAGGCGATGCTCGGCATCTGAGGCCCCGCAGGCCAAACAAAAACGCCCGGCGGCAAACCGGGCGTTTCCACATCTTTCGCATCCCGTCGTCAGAAGCTGTTCTGCACGTCCTGTGCGGCGCCGCTGATGGCTTGGCCGGCTTTGGAAATGTCGCGGCCGGCGCCTTTGGTGGTTTCGCAGGCGGTCAGGCCAAACAGCGCACCCGTCAGGGCGAGGGCGGTCAGGGCGGTTCGGATCATCGCATGTCTCCCGTGGTCGATCTTGCCCAACAGATAGCAAGCGCGCGGCGCGCGTTCCAGTGGTTTGCGGGGCGATATATCGGCGGCATTTTCACGACCGCCGCCGCTCCGACCGCCCGTCGCCCGCGCCGACCCCATCCCCCATATCCGGTGAGTACCACTTTCGGTCAAAACCGCATAGGTTGAGTCGGGTCGATCAATTTTCGTCAGCACAACCTGTCACCGATCCGGGGAGGATTTCTCAATGAACCACGCCGCTCAGAAAGACATACTGACACATCTTCGCAATGGCCTGCCTGCCGTTGGCGCCGCTTTCGCGGATGCCGCGGGCAACGTCGTACCGATGACGCCGCGCCGCGCCAGCCCGGCAGTCGCGCAGCCGTCGGAGGCGCTGCTCAGCCGCAAATGGCTGGAACTGCGCCGGGATATCGACTGCGCTCTGGCCCGGCTTGACGAAGGCTCCTATGGCTACTGCCAGATCTGTGGTGATCGCATCACCGACAGCCACCTGCGCGAGCATCCGACCACGCCGTTCTGCGCCTCCTGCGCAGGCTAGCCGCTCGCGCCGGCGATACAGGCCGGAGATGCAGGCCGGAAATGCAGGCCGGGTACCTCCAACCGAGCCCGCATTCCCCCGCCTCCGCAAGTTTGCGTTTACGAGTACCCCCGTTCCCCTGTGGACCCGCAGCAGGTCTCCGTGCTGCATCCCAACTCGCCCGCGCCTCCACGCGGGCGCTTTTCTTTCGCGGTTTTCTTTGTCGGTCCGCTCGCCTAAAGCAGGGGCAACCCTGTCCTGAAGGAGCTTTGCCGATGTCCTGCGCCCTATGTGCCGCCGAAACGCCGCTTGTCACCCATGAGATCGCTGGCGCCCCCGAGGGCCAGCTGGACGAGGTTGCCATCTGCCAGACCTGCGCTGCGCAGGTGACGGGCGATCCGGATCCGGCACATATGCGCTGCCTGTCCTCGGCGATGTGGTCAGAAACGCCTGCGGTTCAGGTGCTGGCGGCCCGTCTGCTGGCGCGGTTGTCGGATCAGGACTGGGCGCGGGATCTCTCCGATCAGCTCTGGCTCGACGAGGACACGCGCGCCTGGGTCGATGCGGCACCTCAGCCCGGCGCCCACCGCGACAGCAATGGCGCGCCGCTGGCCCATGGCGACAGCGTGGTGCTGATCAAGGATCTGCCGGTGAAGGGCGCAGGCTTTACCGCCAAACGTGGCACCGCCGTGCGCAATATCTCCCTTGTTGCCGACAACCCCGAACATATCGAAGGCCGGGTCGAGGGGCAGCGCATCGTCATCCTGACCAAATTCGTGAAAAAGAAATAGGCGTCTCACCCGCCACAACGCAGCAGAAATGCGCGCCCGCCCGTTGCCGCCCTGTCCCGGATGTGGCACAACCACAGCAACTGACTGAACAGATGAGTTTAGCATATGACTGACTTTGCCGAACGTCGCCGCATGATGGTCGACACGCAGATCCGCCCGTCGGATGTCACCAAGTTCCCGATCATCGAAGCCATGCTGGCCGTGCCGCGCGAAGCCTTTGTTGCCGATGCGCAGCGCGAGGCGGCTTATGCCGATGGCAATCTGGATATCGGACCCGGTCGGGTGCTGCTGGAGCCGCGCACCCTGGGCAAGATCCTGGATGCGGTTGACGTGCAGCCGGATGAGCTGGTGCTCGATGTGGCCTGCGGTCTGGGCTATTCCACCGCGGTGATCGCGCGGGTGGCGCAGATGGTGATCGGCGTCGAGGAAGACGAGACCCTGGCGAGCGAAGCGCAGGGCCAGCTGTCGGCCGTTGGCGCCGACAATGCGATCGTGCACACCGGTGCGCTGGTCGAGGGCGCCGCAGAACACGGCCCCTATGATGTCATGATCGTCGAGGGGGGGGTGGAAACCCTGCCGGAGGCGCTGCTGGATCAGCTGAAGGATGGCGGCCGGATGGCAGCAATCTTCATGTCCGGTCCGCTGGGAGAGGTCAAAGTCGGCTATAAGACCGGCGGCCAGATCTCCTGGCGTCTGGCCTTTAATGCGGGCGCCCCGGTGCTGCCCGGTTTTGCGGCTGTTGAAGAATTCGCTCTCTGATCCGTCAGAGAGTTCACAGGTGATCCGCGCTGACCTTGGTCCGGGCGGATCGTGACAGATCGGCGCCTGAGACCCCTGTGCGCCAGAGAGAGCAGAACGGCACTGCCGCGTCGGTAGGCCGGATCACAAGAGGCTTAAGATGCGCAATAAACTGACGGCAAACCTGGTTAAGGCCTTCGTCTTCGCAGGAAGCGCGGCATTGCTGCTGGGTGCTCCGAAACAGGCTGCTGCCGACAATCTCTCGGATGCGATGATCGGCGCCTACAAGACCAGCGGCCTGCTGGAACAGAACCGCGCTCTGCTGCGCGCGCAGGACGAAAACGTTGCCGCCGCAGTGGCGCGCCTGCGTCCGGTGGTCGACTGGGTTGCCCGGGCAGAGCGTCAGTATGTGCGCAATGGCAATGGCACCATTGCCAGCTCCAACCATGATTCGACCCTGTCTACCGGCATCGATGTCAGCTGGCTGCTGTTTGACAACGGGGTCTCCCGGCTCAGCCAGCTCGCCGCGCAGGAGACCGTTCTGGCGACGCGGCAGGCCTTGCTCGACGTTGAACAGCAGGTGCTTTTTGCCGCCGTCCAGGCCTATGTGAACGTGCTGCTGCAACAGGAGACCGTGGCGCTGCGCAGCAACAACCTGCGGCTGCTGCGCGAGGAACTGCGCGCCGCCAATGACCGCTTTGAAGTGGGCGAAGTCACCCGGACCGATGTGGCTCTGGCCGAAAGCCGCGTGGCCGGCGCGCAGGCCAGCCTGATCGAAAGCCAGGGCGACCTGCGCAATGCCCGTGCGACCTATGTTCAGGCTGTCGGCAATGCGCCGGGGACGATTGCAGGCCAGCCGCCGCTGCCGCAGCGCGTGGCCTCGCTGCAATCGGCAGAAGCCATCGCGATGCGCAATCACCCCAGCCTGCTGTCGCAGCAACACGCGGTAAAGGCTGCGGATTACGCCTCGCAGAGCAACACCCGCAACCTCGGGCCATCGGTCACATTGCGAGCCAATGCCACCCATGCCTCTGACGCCAGCGGGCCGGGGACGCGCGACACCTCCGGCGCCAGCGTGACGCTGTCACAGCGGCTCTATTCCGGCGGCTCTCTGGCCTCGGCGCGCCGTGCCAGCATTGCCCGTCTTCAGGCCGAACGCGGTGCCCTGATCACCACCCAGCGCGGCGTGACACAGGATGTATCGGCGGCCTTTGTGGCACTGGAAACCGCGCGCGCCAGCCTGGTGTCCTCGAATGAGCGCGTCCGCGCCGCGCGGGTCGCCTTTGACGGTGTCCGCGAGGAGGCAACGCTGGGCGCGCGAACCACGCTCGACGTGCTCGAAGCCGAGCAGGAGCTGCTGAACGCCCAGACCGACCGCGTGCAGTCCCGCGCCAATCAGGTGCTGGCGGCCTATGCGCTGTTGCAGGCGCAGGGGCTTCTGACCGCAGAACACCTTGGTTTGGCTGTCGAAATCTACGATCCGACGCTCTATTACAATCTGGTCAAGGATGCGCCGGCCCATGTCAGCCAGCGCAGCAAGGATCTGGACCGCGTGATGCGCGCTCTGGGCAAGAACTGAGGCCTCGCAGAGCGCTCGACCGGGGGTCCGCAGCGGCGGGCCTCCTTAAAAACCGTTTAATTCACACGGTTGTCTGAACCGGGACAGATCGCTACACTCAGCCTCAAGAGGCGAGAGTGATAAGCAAAAATGTCCGAACCGGTTACCCAAGCTGAAATTGAAGACGTCCTGTCATCGATCCGCCGTCTGGTGAGCGAGGACAGTCGCACGGCTGATCCCCGGCTTGGCAAGGGGGGCGAGGTGGCATTGGCCGCCCAGATCGCCCAGCCGCAGCGGATCCACCGCAACACGGGCGTGCAGCCGAAAACGGACACCGCCAACAGCAGTCAGCCGGTAACACGGCTGGTTCTGACACCGGCCCTGCGCGTCCCTGAGAGCAAGCTTGCGCCCATCGCCGATACGCCGACTGCCGATACATTCGTGGCTGACAGGCCGATCACCCAGGATGCCAAGGACGCGGACACCGCACCGGTTTCGCAGCAGGCCTCTGATGCCGCGACATCCGGCAAGGCGCGTTTCGAGGCGCTGATGGCCGTTGATGCGATTGAGTTCTGGGATGAGCCGCAGGACCGTATCGCGCAGGGGCTGGCGCTGCATGACAATGATCCCGGCCATGAGGATCTGGCGTTTTTCAACGGTATCGCCGCCGCAACCGCCGCTGATGCCGCCAAGGCTGCCGCTGATGCGGCCAAGCCCGCGCCGCAACCGGCTGCTGCTGCGCGCAGCGCCGACGCGCCCTGGACCGACCCCTCTGCCACGCTCTATCAGGCGGCGGCCACCACCGGCCACGCACCTGAGCACGGGCCCGAACACGCACCCGAACGCCGGCCCGAGACAGAGGCGCCAGCGGTTGTGGTGAAGCCTCATGCCCAGCTGAACCCGAAGGTGGGCGCCGTGGTACAGAAACTGGCCGAGATGGAGGCTGCAAACTCAGCCCGCCCCGTGCTCTGGGAGCCGGATGGCTCCCGCGATACGCCCTATGCCGGCAGCGATCTGGAGACCCTCGCCTGGGAGGATCAGGACAGTGACGCGGAGGCCGCTGAGGAGGTTCAGCTGGCTGCTTCGGCACCGCAGGCCGAGACCCCGGAGGAGAATCAGATCGCAGAACCGGAGGCGGGGATAGAGGCTGATAGCTCGCACCGCGAGGCGCAGGAGACGCCCGTCAGCGAAGACCCGGAAGAGATCACGGAGGAGGTCACGGAGGGCGCAGTTGCGGCGCAGGCCCCTGACAGTCCCCCCGTCGATCATCGCGATCTGGCCGAAACCGCTGTCACCGACACCGCGCTGGAGGCGCTGGCGGGGTTCAGCGCCGACGAGGGCATTCTGGATGAACAGGCCCTGCGCGAGCTGGTCTCTGAAATCGTCCGCGAGGAGTTGCAGGGCGCCCTGGGTGAGCGGATCACCCGCAACGTGCGCAAACTGGTGCGCCGCGAGATCCACCGCGCCCTGTCGGCCCAGAACCTGCTCTGATCAGATCCCAACCGATCCACTGGCGCGCGTCTCTGGCGACACCATAGCTGCGCTCATCGCGCCTATGCGACCCGAACCGGTTCGGCCAGCGCCAGCAGCGCGTCCAGATCCATGCAGTCCTCCAGATGGGCCGCCAGCGCATCCAGCGTGGCCTCGACCCCGTCGTCATAGCCTGCAACGCTCTCATGCCCCAGACCAGATAGGACCGACGCCCGGAACGCATCCGAGCTGAACAGACCATGCAGATATGAGCCGCGCACGCGCCCATCCGGCGATACGGCCCCTTCCAGACGGCCCTCAATGCTGAGCCAGGCGCGGGCGCAATCCGCGCCATCGGTGCGGCCCATGTGGATCTCGTAACCGCTAACCGGCAGATTGCCGTCGCGGGTCACCGCTTCGGTCAGCGTCACCCGCTTTTCGCCCGCCATCACGGTATGCACATCCAGCAGGCCCAGCCCGGCCACCTTGCCCGGTCGGCCATCGACACCATCAGGATCATCAATTGTCTGCCCCAGCATCTGGTAGCCGCCGCAGAGCCCCATCACATGGCCGCCGCGCCGGTAATGCGCCAGGATATCAATGTCCCAGCCCTGCGCCCGCAGATAGGTGAGATCGCCAATGGTGGATTTGCTGCCGGGGATCAGAACCAGATCCGCGTCGCCGGGCAGGGCGCGCCCGGCGGGCACGATCTCAACCGTGACATTGGGCTCTGCCGCCAGCGGGTCGAGGTCGTCGAAATTCGCCATCCGCTCCAGCTGCGGCACCACGATCTTGCAGGCGCCCCCCCGGTGCGAGGCGATGTCCATCATGTCCTCGGCCGGCAGTTTCCAGGCCTCCCAGAACCAGGGGATCACCCCCAGCGACGGCCAGCCGGTGCGTGCGGCGATATCATCGCGACCGGCATCAAACAGGCTGCGGTCGCCGCGGAACCGGTTGACGGCAAAGCCCTTGATCCGCGCCAGATCCTGCGGCTCCAGCACCGTATGGGTGCCGACGATCTGTGCAATCACGCCGCCCCGGTGAATGTCGCCCACCAGCACCACCGGCACATCCGCCGCGCAGGCAAATCCCATATTGGCGATATCACCCCGGCGCAGGTTGGTCTCCGCCGGGGATCCGGCGCCCTCGATCAGGACCAGATCGACATCCGCCGCCAACCTGCGAAAGCTCTCCAAGGCGGCCTCCAGCAGGCCGGTCTTGTCGCGCATGAAGGAGCCTGCCGCCTGGGTGCCGCGCCGCTTGCCCTGTACGATCACCTGCGCGCCGGTCTCCGTCTCCGGTTTCAGCAGCACGGGGTTCATATCGGTGTGAGGCGGGCGCATCGCGGCCCGTGCCTGCAACGCCTGCGCGCGGCCGATCTCACCGCCCTCGGGCGTGACCGCGGCATTGTTGGACATGTTCTGCGGTTTGAATGGCGCCACTGACAGGCCCCGGCGCACAAAGGCACGCGCCAGCCCCGCGACAATCATTGATTTGCCGACATTGCTGCCGGTGCCTTGGATCATGATGGCCCGTGCTGTCATGGCCGCCTCTTTCCCGCTGTTGCTGGTGTGATCTGTCACCTGTCAGCCATGGCGGATTTTTCGGGCCATGAAAAGCCCGGCGAGCGGCCGATTTCGCCATGAAACCGCCATCGCAAAAGAAAAAACGCGCCCCCCAGGACGCGCTTTTCTTTGACGGTTAACTGTCCGTCAGACTGGCAGGTCTGATCAGGCCGCTTCGGCCTGTGCCGCGTTGCGGCGTTCGCTCTCTTCGCGCGACAGTGCAACAGAGGTACGGACACCCCGGCCCACAAATTCCATCAGGCCGCCGACCACACGTTCGTTCGGGTCGATGCCTGCACAGCTCAGCACTTCGCGCCCGTCGCGCGACCGTGCCCACCGAGCGATCTGCTCGGGGCCGTTACCGTATTTCTTGTCATCAGCAATCGCATCGTCCAGCGCAGCCAATACCACCGCCGCAAACAGCTTGCGTGCCCGGTTGCCTTGCTCGTTGTTATATGCGGTGCCGTCAACGAAATCTCGCATCGTGCTTCCTTTTTGTTCTTGCTATTGCAATTTCGGCGTAGCGCTCCTTATGGCGGAATTGTGACGATTCGGATAGCCTTCATACGCATATCTTTTATGCGCAATTTGCATGGCTCCCCGGTCCCTCACACGACATATCGTTGTCTTGCCAGCCGACTCCCTGCCAGATATAGGGGCGGTTAACAGTTCATCAACCACCCGAGAGGGATTTTTGTCATGCCCAAAATCAACGGTAACGAGATCCGCCCCGGCAATGTTCTCGAACACAACGGCGGTCTGTGGGCCGCTGTCAAAGTCGATCACGTGAAGCCCGGCAAGGGCGGCGCCTTTGCCCAGGTCGAGATGCGCAACCTGCGCAACGGCTCCAAACTGAACGAGCGGTTCCGCTCCGCCGACAAGGTCGAAAAGGTCCGTCTGGAACAGAAGGACCAGCAGTTCCTCTATGAGAGCGACGGCATGCTGGTGTTCATGGATGCCGAAACCTATGAGCAGATCGAGCTGCCCGCCGATCTGCTGGGCGATCGCCGCCCGTTCCTTCAGGACGGCATGACCATCGTTGTGGAATTCCATGAATCCGAGGCGCTGAACGCAACGCTGCCGCAGAAAGTCACCTGCAAGATTGTCGAGACCGAGCCGGTGGTCAAAGGTCAGACCGCTGCCAACTCCTTCAAGCCTGCGATCCTGGACAATGGCGTCAAGGTCATGGTGCCGCCCTTTGTCGGTCAGGATGAGATGATCGTCGTCAATACCGAGACCATGGAATATTCTGAGCGCGCCTAAGCGGTTAGCGCCAACAGCTCCAGCAACTGAAAACCCCCGCAGGCTGTCCTGCGGGGGGGTTTCATGGTGTCACAACAGATGGCAGAGCCGATCAGTTGTAGTCGATTTCAATCTTGCGCAGTTCCAGGCTGTGGCCGCATTCGTCCATCATCTTGCCATAGGCAGCGGTGAACCCGGCCAGAGAGGCATCCAGAACCATCTCGCCCGCGCCATAGGGCACCACGGTCCGCACCTCCATCCGATCGCCGTCCTGCATCCAGAGAATGGTGTTCAGCGCATCCATCCAGCGGACCATGGCGCGCGCTTCGGCAATGCCTTCCTCGTTGATCTCGGCATCGGCGATACCGTAGAACACCGCCTTCTGGTCGATGATAAAGCCGATGGCCTGACCGTTCTGAACCTGCGTCGGATAATGGCGCGCGGCGCTCTCAAACAGCTCAAGCTGGGGGTAGGTTTCGGGCGGGCCGACATCGCCTTCGGTCACCGTGAGGCGCAGCAGCGGCAGCCCGTCGCCGCCGGTCCAGGCGGTGCAATCGCGCCAATCGTGCTCTTCGGTGACGCGCATATCGGCGGCGACGGACCAGTCCTGATATTCCCAGTAGTCACTGGAAAACGCGGGCAGGGGCAGCAGCGTCAGGGCAAGGCAGGGGAGCAATCGCATGAAATTATCCTCGTGAAATGATGTCTGAGACATAGCCGCCCGAGGCCGCGCTCCCGATGTGACGTCGCGTCACGATCTCGGGTGACGGCCACGGAATCGCCTCAGGTCTTAACCTGCCAGTGAACCCGTGCGTCCTGCGCACACATATCGTCGCCCGCACGGTCGAATCGCAGATAGGCAATCGCGTGTTCGCCCGCCTGGGTGAACAGCGTCCCGACGGCTTTGTCGGCGCGGCGGATCTCGGTGCCGATGGGCGCGCTGCCCTCGATGGCGACGGTGGAAAGACCCTTGCGCAGGGTGGTCTTGTGTTTCATCCGGGCGGTGACCTCCTGGCCGACATAGCAGCCCTTGCGGAAATCGACGCCGTTCAGCCGCTCAAACCCGGCTTCCAGAATGTAGCTCTCCGGCCCCAGCTCGATGCCGGTTTCGGGGATGCAATGGGCGACCCGGATGGCGTCCCAGTTGCTGCCGTCCTCGCCGCTTTCGGTGCCATAGGCGCGCCAGCCCAGATCCGGGTGGCGCGGATCCGCCAGCGCGCCCTCAGGCGCCGGCCCGGTGCCCCGGCGCACGGCCAGATCGGTTTCCTCGATGGTGACCTTGGCGCGCAGCCGGTACATTGTCAGCCGTTTCGCCAGCCCCGCGGCGAGGCTTTCGTCCACGTCCACCAGCAGGTCATCGCCATCAGCGGCGACAAAGAAATCCGCCAGATATTTGCCCTGCGGGGTCAGCAGGGCGGCATAGACCAGCCCCTGATCCACCTTGGTGACATCATTGGTGATCAACCCCTGAAGGAAGTCGCGGGTGTCAGCGCCGGAAAGACGCAGGATGCGGCGGTTGGTCATGGGTCAGGCTCCTGAAAGATCACGAAGGCAATGTAGGTCGCGAAGTGGGCAAGGCCTAGCCGAACATGCGCCGGGCCAGTTTCTGGAACCAGCGCGGCTGGTCGCCGCCTTCGCTGAACTGTCTGGGCGCCTGCGCGGCGACGCCTGCGCGGTCCACCAGCGTTTTGCCGTCCTGAAACTGCAACCGGTAGAGATCGGCATAGATGCCGCCACGCTCCAGCAGTTCCTCGTGGGTGCCCTGATCCATCACACGGCCACGTTCCATCACCACGATCTTATCGGCATTGCGGATGGTCGACAGCCGGTGTGCGATCACCAGCGTGGTGCGCCCGCCCGAGAGTTTCTCCAGCGCCTGTTGCACCACCTTTTCAGATTGCGCATCCAGCGCCGATGTCGCCTCATCCAGCAGCAGGATCGGCGTGTCACGCAGCAGCGCGCGGGCAATCACCACCCGCTGACGCTGGCCACCGGACAGGGCCGAGCCACGCGGACCCACCAGCGTATCCAGCCCATTGGCCAGTTTCGGCAGGAAATCGGCCACATGCGAGGCTTCCAGAACCTCCTGTAGCCGCGCATCACTCACATCAGTGCGCCCCAGCAGGATGTTTTCGCGCAGGGTCTCGTCAAACAGCAGCGCCTCTTGGGTCACCACCGAGAACAGCCCGCGCAGATCATCCAGATCCATGTCCCGCACGGCGACGCCGCCCACGGTCACTGATCCTTCCTGCGGGTCCACCAGCCGGGTGAGCAGGTTGAAGATGGTGGATTTCCCGGCCCCGGAGGCGCCAACCAGCGCGGTGGTCTTGCCGGCCTCTGCCACCAGCGACAGTTCGCGCAACACATCCGAGTCGCCATAGCGCAGGGTGACATCGCTCAGCGCCACCTCGGGCAGGCCCTTGGGGGCGGGCACCGGCGTCTCCGGCGACACCAGTTTGATCGGCGAGTCCATCAGTTCCTTGATGCGTTCCATGGCGGCCGCCGCGGCCTGCCAGGTGCCGCTGATCGAGGCCAGCCGGCGCATCGGGTCAAAGGCCAGACCGATGGCGGTGAAAAAGCTCATGAACTCGCCCACGGTCTTCTTGCCCTCGATGATTTCGGCGCCGCCATAAAGCACCACGCCCATCACGCCCAAGCCGGCCATGATGTCGATCATCCCGGTGGTTGAGGCCACACCAAAAGAGGCGCGCACTTCGGAGCGGACAAACTGGTCCATATGGCCGCCGAAACGATCGGTCTGGTAGTCTTCGAGATTGTTCAGCTTGATCGGCACGATCCCGTGAAAGATCTCGTCGAGCCGGGTCGACAGCGAGGCCCCCAGATCGCGCGCCTGCGAGGCCTTGCGGCGCACATAGCGCTGTACGGCGGCCAGCGGCAACAGCAGCATCGGCAGGCCGACCAGCATGATCGCGGTCCAGCGCCAGTCAACGCTGATCGCCACAGCCAGAACGGCCACCATCTGCGTGACATCGCGGCCGGCACCGGTGATCAGCGCCTGCCAGACCGAATTGATCGCCATCACATCGCTCTGCACCCGCTGGATCAGGAAACCGGGCGGGTTCACCTGATGAAAGGACGGATCCTGCCGGATCAGCCGCGCCAGCATGTCCTTGCGCATATGGGCAGCGGAGGTCTGGGAAATCTTGCTGAGAATGACCTTCTGGCAGACGCTGGAAATCCCGCGCATGGAGAAGATGATCAGAAACGCCAGGCTGACCCAGAACAGCGCCGTGGTATTGCCTGCCACAAATACCAGATCGAACATCGGCTGCATCATGTAGCTGAGGCCGCCGACGGTGCCGCCTTCGATCAGCATGAAGACGATCGCCAGTCCCAGAAGGCCCATGTAATGGCGCAGATAGCCGCGCCACAGCCAGCCCAGCAGCTCGCGCGAGGACATGTGCTCGGGCTTTGACTTGATGGCCGGGGCCTCTGCCGTGGCGGCTGCCACCGCCCGCCTGGGCGAGGGGGCGGCATCCACCGCAGGGGCGTCCGGCGTGTCCGGCGTTGCGGATGGGGGCGTCGTCTTGGGGTCAGTCTGGGGCAAGGATCACAACCGATGTGGTTTTTTCTGGCGCTGACATCCACGTCAGGCCTGAGCCATTTAAGCAGCTGGGGGAAAAGGTGCAAGCATGGCGCGGGTTTCGCAGCCGATGGGCCAGCTCTGGGCGGCGGTAAAAACCGCTGCGTCAAATGCGCGTGCGGCGCCGTTGCAAGGGGTTGCAGCCACCGCAGACGCGCGTCACAGTTTGCCCAGATAAACATAGGAGTGCAGCATGACAGCGGGTGTTTCCCTTGCCGCGGGACGCGGATATCTGGCCATTCCCGGCCCCTCGGTCATGCCGGATGCGGTGTTGCAGGCGATGCACCGCCCGTCGCCGAATATCTACGCCGGTGAACTGGTGGAGATGACGGCAACCCTGATCCCGGACCTGCGCCGGGTGGCGCGCACCGATCATGATGTGGCGATCTATATTTCCAACGGTCACGGCGCGTGGGAGGCGGCGTTGCTGAACACCCTTCAGCCGGGTGACACGGTGCTTGTCGCCGCCTCGGGCCGTTTTGGCATTGGCTGGTCGGAAATGGCGGAGGCGCTCGGCATCAAGGTGGAGCTTTTGTATTTCGGCACCGGCTCGGCCTGGGACATGGACCAGATCTCCAGCCATCTCGCCGCCGATACCGCCCATCGGATCAAGGCGGTTCTGACGGTGCATGTCGATACCTCCAGCGCGATCCGCAATGATGTGACGGCAATGCGCGCGGCACTGGATGCCTGCGGCCACCCGGCGCTGTTGATGGTCGACTGCATTGCCTCGCTTGGCTGTGACCGGTTCGAGATGGACGACTGGGGCGTGGATGTGATGGTCTCGGCCTGCCAGAAGGGGCTGATGGTGCCTGCGGGCATGGGGTTTGTCTTCTTCGGGCCAAAGGCGGCGGAGGCCCGCGCCCGCCTGCCACGGGTCAGCCGCTATTGGGACTGGCAGCCGCGCGCCAACCCGGAGGAATTCTACCAGTATTTCGGCGGCACCGCGCCCACGCATCACCTCTATGGTCTGCGGGCCGCACTGGATCTGATCCACGGTGAGGGGATGGAGGCCGTCTGGGCGCGCCATCACCTGTTGGCGCAGGCGATCTGGGCGGCCTGTGACCGCTGGGGCGAAGGTGGCCCGCTGCGGATGAATGTGCAGGAGGTCGCTTTGCGGTCAAACGCGGTCACATCGCTGCATATCGGCGGCGATCGCGGCACGCGCCTGCGCAATTGGGTGGAACAGACCCTTGGGCTGACGCTGGGCATCGGCCTTGGCATGGCGCCGCCGAACAGCCCGGAGTGGCACGGGTTCCTGCGGCTGGGCCATATGGGCCATGTGAACGGTCAGATGATCATGGGGCTGCTGGGCGGGGTTGATGCCGGTCTGAAGGCGCTGGAGATCCCGCATGGATCCGGCGCGCTGGAGGCGGCCTCACAGGTGATCGCCGGGGGTGGCGCGGCATCTGTTGCAGACACATCAGAGAGAGGCAGCTGCTGCGGGTGATCCGCAGCAGCCCCTGACGCAGCCTCAGCCGTTGCGCGCCCGCTCCAGCGCGAGGGGCAGCGCGCGGGCAAAGGCGTCCAGCTGATCCTCCGGCCCGCAGCTGACCCGGATGCAGCGGTTTTGCGGCGCCGCAAAGGGCATCCGCACAAACACGCCCTGATCCACCAGACTCTCCAGCACCGATTTGGCAAAGGCACCGTCACTGCCACAGTCGATGGCCACGAAATTGGTGGCCGAGGGCAGGGGCGTTAGCCCATTGTCGCGGGCAATCTTCGCAATCCGGTCGCGTGCGGTGGCAATGCGGCCCAGCACCTCGGCCAGCCACGCCTGATCCTGCAGGGCCGCCAATGCGCCGATCTGAGCGGTGCGGTTCATGCCGAAATGGTTGCGCACCTTGTTGAAGGCGCTGACCAGCCCGGCCTCTGCCAGCACGTAGCCCACCCGCGCACCGGCCATGCCATAGGCTTTGGAAAACGTCCGGGTGCGGATCACGCGGGGATCGTCGATATCTATGGGCAGGGCAGTGCCCTCGGGGGCGCAGTCGATATAGGCCTCGTCCAGCAGCAGCAGGCAGCCCTCTGGCAGGGCGCCCATCGCCGCCAGCAGATCGGCGCCGCTGTGCCAGCTGCCCATCGGATTGTCGGGATTGGCGAGGTAGACCAGCTTGGCATCCACCTCGGCGGCCTTTGCAAAGAGCGCGGCGGGGTCTTCGTGGTCGTCCTTGTAGGGGACGGTATGCAACACGCCGCCAAAGCCCGCGACATGGTAGTTGAAGGTCGGATAGGCGCCAAGCGAGGTCACCACCGCATCGCCTTCGCCAATCAGCAGCCGCACCAGATAGCCCAGCAGCCCGTCGATACCTTCGCCGATCATGATGTTCTGGGGCGCAACACCGTGATGCGCGGCCAGCGCCTCGCGCAGGTCATGGCTCTCGGCGTCGCCATATTTCCAGATTTCGCCCAGCGAGGCCTGCATGGCCGCAATCGCCTTGGGCGAGGGGCCAAAGATGTTTTCATTGGCGCCCAGCCGCGCCGTGAAGGGCGCGCCGCGCTGGCGCTCCTGGGTTTCCGGCCCGACAAAGGGGACAGAGGCGGGGAGGGAGTGGGCAAGCGGGGTGTAGCGTGGCTGTGTCATGGGCTGAGATAACGTGATCCGGTGCGTCCGGGCAAGCGCGTCGCTTTGCCCCGGCGTTACGCTGGATCACTGCCGGGATCCGGGGCAGTCTGCCGCCAACGGAAATTCCAAGAAGGAGGGCGCCGAGATGGCACGGGTATCGGTAGAGATCGAAGACCATATTGCACGGGTGACATTGACCCGCGGTGACAAGATGAACGCGCTGGACAGCCAGATGATCGAAGAGATCATTGCCGCTGGCGAAAGCCTGATGGACAGCAAGGCGCGGGTGGTTGTGCTCTCGGGCGAGGGCAAGGCGTTCTGCGCCGGCCTTGATCTGATGAGCTTTGCCCAGATGGGGATGAAAGACCCGACAGAGTGGCTGATGAGCCGCTCTCATGGCGATGCCAATCAGGTGCAGCAGGTGGCAATGGTCTGGCGTCGCCTGCCGATGCCGGTGATTGCGGCGATCAACGGCGCGGCCTTTGGCGGCGGTCTGCAACTGGCGCTGGGGGCCGATATCCGCATTGCTGCACCCGATGCGCGGTTTTCAGTGATGGAGATGAAATGGGGGATCGTGCCGGATATGGGCGGCATGGTGCTCTTGCCGCGGCTGCTGCGCTCCGATGTGCTGCGGCGGCTGACCTATACGGCGGAGAAAGTGTCGGCGCCGCAGGCGCTGGACTGGGGGCTGGTCACCGAGCTGGCCGAGGATCCCATCGCCCGCGCCCATGAACTGGCGACAGTGATCGCCGGGCAAAGCCCCGCCGCCATCCGCGCGGCAAAAACGCTGATCGAGACGGCCGAGGCCAGCGCGGATCGCGCCGAGGTGCTGCTGGAGGAATCCCGTGTTCAGGTCGGTCTGATCGGCAAGCCTGAGCAGATGGAAGTGGTCGCCGCCCAGATGCAGAACCGCGCGCCTAAATTCGACTGAGGCCGACGTCAGCCAGTCAGTGCAATGAAAGAGAGCCGCGCCGGGATCTGACCGGCGCGGCTCTTTACCTTGGTGTCTGTCCCCGTCAGGGGCGGCGTGATCGTCAGATCGAGGCGCGGTAGATCTTGTCGATGTTGGAGCCAAGCGCTGCGTTGTAGTCGCTGTCGCTCATCGCGACATTCAGACCTTCGGTCAGGGCGCGGCTGAAGGAGGCGATCATGGTGCTGTTCTTGGCCAGCTTCTCGCAGGCGTCATCGGTGGTATAGCCGCCGGACAGCGCAACAACGCGCACCACATTGGCATGGGCGGCGAGATCGTCATAGAGACCGGCCTCGGTCGGGATGGTCAGTTTCAGCGCCACTTTGGTGTCGGCGGGCAGGGCGTTCAGCTCGTCCAGAATCGCAGCCTTCAGCAGGGTTTCCGCCTCGGCTTTGGTGGCGGAGTTGATGTCCACTTCGGGTTCGATGATCGGCAGCAGACCGGCAGCGGCAATCTGGCGGCCGACGATGAACTGCTGGCCGACGACGTTCTTGATGCCGGTGGCATTGGCGCCCTTGATCACCGAGCGCATCTTGGTGCCGAAAATCCCGGCCTGTACCGCGCGCGACAGCAGCTGATCAAGATCGGGCATCGGTTTCATGGTCTGGGCGTCGTCCGCCTCATCCGCGAGGCCCTTGTCGACCTTGAGGAAAGGCACAACGCCGCAGTTGTCCCACAGGTAGGCAGGCACCGGGATGCCGTCGATTTCGGCATCCATGGTTTTTTCAAACAGGATCGCGCCGAGGATCTTTTCGCTGTTGAAATCCGGTGCGGTGATGATGCGGGCACGCATTTTCTGGATTTCGCCGAACATCTCGTCGTCATTGCTGTAGGCGTCTTCGGTCACGCCATAAAGCGCCAGCGCCTTCGGGGTTGACCCGCCGGACTGATCGAGCGCCGCAATGAAGCCCTTGCCGTTTGCGATGCGATCGAGCTGAGCAGTCTGGGTCGAGGTTTCTTGCGCCATAGGTCGGGTCTCCACGAAAAGGGATTGTCTGTCTGGCATCGTCTATACCGCGCCTGCGGTAGGAAACAACTATCTGTATCAAGTGGTTGCGCTAACGCCTCCGCTAACAGTGACGCGACCGGGCGGCGGTTCGGCGAAACATCGCAGGCAGGCATATCCGTCAGGCGTTCGCACGCAAAAAAGGCAGACCGGGGTGGTCTGCCTTTTGGTGTGTTTCAGTCAGGCCCGATGCGTCGGGCGCTGTGCCGGTCAGACCAGCCGCGAGGCTTCCTTGGCGGCGCGGACGAAATCGTCAAACAGCGGGTGCGGCTCAAACGGTTTCGACTTCAGCTCGGGGTGGAACTGTACGCCGATGAACCACGGGTGATCCGTCCATTCGACGATTTCCGGCAGGCGACCATCCGGCGACATGCCGGAGAATTTCAGGCCACAGGCTTCCAGCTGCTCGCGGTATTTGGTGTCCACCTCATAGCGGTGACGGTGGCGTTCCTCGATCCGGGTGGTGCCATAGACTTCAGCCACCTTGGAGCCTTCGGCCAGCGTGGCGTTGTAGGAGCCCAGACGCATGGTGCCGCCCTTGTCGTCATCGACCTTGCGCGCCACGGTGTGGTTGCCCTGCACCCATTCCTTCAGGTGATAGACCACCGGTTCAAAGCGTTTCTTGCCTGCCTCATGGTCGAATTCCTCGGAGCCTGCCTCCGCGATGCCCGCGACATTGCGCGCAGCCTCGATGACGGCCATCTGCATACCCAGACAGATGCCGAGATAGGGCAGCTTGTGCTCGCGCGCATATTGCGCGGCCTTGATCTTGCCCTCGGTGCCGCGCTCGCCAAAGCCGCCGGGCACCAGAATGGCGTTATAGCCTTGCAGGTAGGGGGCGGCGTCTTCCTTGTCGAACAGCTCGGCATCGACCCATTCGATCTTTACCTTCACGCGGTTGGACATGCCGCCATGGGTCAGCGCCTCGGCGATGGATTTATAGGCGTCTTCCAGCTGGGTGTATTTGCCGACGATGGCGATTTTGACCTCGCCTTCGGGGTTGTAGATGCGATCGGCCACATCTTCCCAGCGGGTCAGATTGGGTTTCGGGGCCGGCGCAATGCCAAAGGCATCCAGAACCGCCTGATCGAGACCTTCGCGGTGATAGGCCAGCGGGGCCTCGTAGATGGACTTCAGATCCTGCGCGGCAATCACGCTGTCGGCGCGCACATTGCAGAACAGCGCCAGTTTTTCGCGTTCCTTGTGCGGGATCGGCCCTTCGGAGCGGCAAACCAGGATATCCGGTGCCAGACCGATGGAGCGCAGCTCCTTCACCGAGTGCTGGGTCGGCTTGGTCTTCAGCTCGCCGGAGGCCTTGATATAGGGCAGGAGGGTCAGGTGCATGAAGATACACTGGCCACGCGCCTTGTCATTGGCGAACTGGCGGATCGCTTCAAAGAAGGGCAGCCCCTCGATGTCGCCGACGGTGCCGCCGATTTCGCAGAGCATGAAATCAACCTCATCTTCACCGATGGAGATGAAGTCTTTGATTTCATTGGTCACATGCGGAATGACCTGAATGGTCTTGCCGAGGTAGTCGCCGCGACGTTCCTTTTCCAGCACGTTGGAATAGATCCGGCCCGAGGAGACCGAGTCGGTCTTGCGGGCGGCCACGCCGGTGAAACGTTCGTAGTGACCGAGGTCGAGATCGGTTTCGGCACCGTCATCGGTGACGAAGACCTCGCCATGTTCGAAGGGGCTCATCGTGCCCGGATCGACGTTTAGATAGGGGTCCAGTTTGCGCAGTCGGACGGAATAGCCGCGCGCCTGCAAAAGTGCCCCAAGAGCGGCGGATGCCAGCCCTTTGCCCAGAGATGATACAACACCGCCAGTAATGAAAATGAAACGCGCCATGTCTGTTCGGCTGCCCCCGTGAGAAGTCAGAATTCAGCTGCCCGGCGGTTGCAGAAACCGCAGCATCACGGGGCTTTACATATAAAGGATTCGCGCAAAATGCGCAAGCAAGCCGCAAGATGCTGTTACGGCTGCTTTTGTTCATTCTAAGTGTAGTGGATCCTCGCGAATCCCGCGTCAGACGCTCTGGTCTTGCCGGATCTGCCCGAAGCGCAATTGGCTGTCGGGCTGATCCGAGGGTCCTCCGGGCCGGGTGGCCGGATTAGTCTGCGCTGGGAACCAGCGGTGCATTGTCACCCTGCACCGGCGGCAGCAGGTCGCTGCCCAGCGGGGTGTCGGGTGTGTCGGCAGCGCCTTCTGCGGCAGGCGCCGAGAGGCGATCTGCAACCGAAGAGCCTGCGGATTTCTGTGCTGCCAGAATGGTCAGCGTGATGGATGTGGCGATGAAGGCCACGGCCAGGATCCAAGTCACCTTGCTCATCGCGGTGGCTGCTGCACGGCCGGACATGGCCCCGCCGCCGCCGCCGCCCATGCCAAGGCCGCCGCCTTCGGAGCGCTGCAAGAGGACAACGGCAATCAGCCCCAGGGCCAGAAGAAGATGGATGATGAGTACGACGTTTTCCATAGGATCCTACGGCGGTTGGCTGAGTATCGGGCGGTAAATAGGGAAGATTGCTCTGAGGGGCAAGGGCTCAGTTTGCCGAAGGGCGGAGAAGGCGGACCTGCGGCGTTTCGGGCGCATCAAATCCGCAGAAAACGGCGCATGAGAGGTCCGGCTGCCGCGGCTGCGCGCGGGCATCACGGCTGGTGATCGGGATCATGACGGATTGTGACTGGACAGCTTTGCGCCGCTGCGGGCAGTCTCGCCCTATGCCTCATGATCACGCAGACGCCCCGCATAGCCTGTTGCCCCCGGACCCCGCCCTGCGCGTCAAGGCGCTGGAGACGGTGCTGACCCGAAAGGGGCTGATTGATCCGGCGGCGCTGGATGAAATTATCGATACCTATCAGAACCGTATCGGCCCGGCCAATGGCGCCCGCGTGGTGGCGCGGGCCTGGGCTGATCCTGAGTTTCGGGCGCGTCTGCTGGCTGATGCCGATCCGGTGCTGGCGGAGCTTGGGTATTATGGCCGTCAGGGTGAACATATGGTGGTGGTCGAGAACACTGCGCAGCAGCATAACATGGTCGTCTGCACCTTATGCAGCTGTTACCCCTGGCCTTTGCTGGGGATCCCGCCGGGCTGGTACAAATCCGACGCCTACCGCGCCCGAGCGGTACGCGAGCCGCGCAAGGTGTTGGCGGAATTCGGCGTGAGCCTGCCCGACGGCACCGCGGTGCGGGTCTGGGATTCCACCGCTGAGGTCCGTTATCTGGTGCTGCCGATGCGGCCTGCGGGCAGTGAGGGGCTGAGCGAGGACGCGCTGGCGGCGCTGGTCAGCCGCGACAGCATGATCGGCACCGGTCTGGCACAGCTGCCCGAGGGGGCAGCGACATGAGCAGGCTGCATGACATGGGCGGGCGATTCGGGGACGGGCCGGTGGTGCCCGAGGCTGAGGATGCCCCGGTCTTTACCGAAGAGGTCTTTGCCGAAGACTGGCACGCCCGTGCCCTGGCGGTGACGCTGGCCTGCGGCGCGCTGGGGCAGTGGAATATCGACACCTCGCGCCACGCCCGCGAGCGGCTGGCACCGAAGGATTACACGCGGTTTTCCTACTACGAGAAATGGCTGGCCGGACTGGCGACGCTGTTGGTGGAAAAGGGTGTGCTGAGCCGCGCGGATCTGGCGACAGCCGAGGCAGGGGGGCGTCAGAAAGACGGCACGGGCGCAGAGGCCGAGGCCCCGCATCCGCTCGCTGCCCGTGCGCTGAAGGCATCGGATGTGGCCGCAACCCTCGCCAAGGGCGGGCCGGCGGACCGGCCCTCTGATGTGCCGGTGGTCTTTGCCCCCGGCGATGCGGTGCGCTGTCGCCGCCCCGGTGGCAACCGGCTGGTGGCGGGCGGTCACACCCGATTGCCCGGCTATGCAGTGGGCGCCAGCGGTCGCGTGCTGCGCCTGCATGGGACGCATATTCTGCCGGACAGTGCCGCACATGGTCTGGGGGAGGCGCCGGAGCCGCTTTATGCGGTGGTGTTCCCGGCGGCCGAGCTGTGGAGCGCGCCGGAGCATCCGCGCGACGAGGTGGTTCTGGACCTGTGGCAAAGCTATCTGGAGCCGGCATGAGCACAATTGACACGCCGGTGGCAGAGCGCCCGGAACCGGCCTTTGAACAGCCGTGGCATGCGCAGGTCTTTGCGCTGACGGTGCATCTGAATGAAAGCGGGGCGTTGTCCTGGGGCGACTGGGTGACGCGGTTTTCTGCCAGCCTGCGCCGCCATGGGCTGGAGCGCGATCTGAACGGGGGCGAGGATTACTTTGCCGTCTGGCTGGAGACGCTGGAGATGTTTCTGGCAGAGACAGGCCGGGTGGCCCCTGCCGATGCCGAGGGGATGCGCGCCCGCTGGGAGGCGGCCTATCTGTCGACGCCACATGGCATGCCGGTTGAGCTGCCTGCGGATTAGTCGGGCGAGTGGCCGGAAATATCGTCTGCGGAGGGCCGGGCGCAGCTGCACCGGTTCGGGGCGCCACCGCCACGGCTGATGGCGCGGCGCGGGGAGATCCGCGCCGGGTCTGGGTCGTTCGGGTCTGTGTCGTTCGGGTCTGGGTGTCCCTTCTGTTTCTGTTTCGCGTCCCTTCTGTCTCTGTTTCGCCGCCCCAGTCTATCGGTCTGTTTGTCTGTCTCGTCTCGGTTGCGGTCTCGCGCTGTGCCAAAAACAGGGATGGCGGCGCCGCCGGTGGAGGTGGACAGGCCCGGATGGGGCCTGCGCAGGCAGGATATCCTGACACGCCCCCGATGGGATCGGGGCCGGTCTCCTGTGCGTGTGGGTGCGCCGGGCTTAAGTGACCCTGACGCGGGGGATCGATCCGCGTCCAGACTGACATATCCTGATCCCGAAGGGGTGAAGAGGGCGCGCGCTGCGGACGCAACGGCCCTGCGACGGGCGTTCCACGCGCAATAGCGCTGCGCGGCGGCCTGATCGTCCATTTTCGCCACGCAGCAGGGGGCTTTGCCGTGGATTCCCGCGCCTGCGACGAAAAACCGGTTCCCCTGTCTGCGCGGTCTCGTTATACGGAGCGTCGGTTTCAACCAGCATACATGAGGACCTGAGATGGCCAATGTCGTGGTAGTCGGCGCCCAATGGGGTGACGAAGGTAAAGGCAAGATTGTCGATTGGCTCAGCGAACGCGCTGATGTCATTGCGCGTTTTCAAGGCGGCCATAACGCCGGTCATACGCTGGTGATCGACAGCAAGGTCTACAAGCTGCACGCGCTGCCCTCGGGCGTGGTGCGCGGCGGCAAGCTCTCGGTCATTGGCAATGGCGTGGTGCTGGATCCCTGGCATCTGATGAAGGAGATCGAGACCGTGCGCGCCCAGGGCGTGGATATCTCTCCCGAGACGCTGATGATTGCGGAGAACACGCCGCTGATCCTGCCGCTGCATGGCGAGCTGGACCGGGCGCGCGAAGAGGCGGCCTCCAAGGGCACCAAGATCGGCACCACCGGTCGTGGCATCGGCCCTGCCTATGAGGACAAGGTGGGCCGTCGTGCGATCCGTGTCGCGGATCTGGCGGATGAGGCGACCCTGGTCGCGCGTGTTGATCGTGCGTTGCAGCACCATGATCCGCTACGCAAGGGTCTGGGCATCGAGGCCGTGGATCGCGACGATCTGATCGCGCAGCTGAAAGAGATCGCCAAGGATATCCTGCCCTTTGCCGCGCCGGTGTGGAAAGTGCTGAATGAAAAGCGCAAGGCGGGCAAGCGGATCCTGTTTGAAGGGGCGCAGGGTGCGCTTCTGGATATTGATTTCGGGACCTACCCGTTTGTGACCTCCTCCAACGTGATTGCCGGTCAGGCGGCAACCGGTGTGGGCATTGGTCCGGGCTCCATCGACTATGTGCTGGGCATCGTGAAGGCCTATACCACCCGTGTGGGCGAAGGCCCGTTCCCGACCGAGCTTTTGAAGGAAGACGGCACCCCGGATGCGGATGGCGAGCGTCTGGGCACCCGTGGTCATGAATTCGGCACCACCACCGGCCGTCAGCGCCGCTGTGGCTGGTTTGATGCCTGCCTTGTGCGTCAGACCTGTGCCACCTCCGGCATCACCGGCATTTCGCTGACCAAACTGGACGTATTGGACGGGTTCGAGACGCTGAAGATCTGTGTCGGCTATGAGCTGGACGGCGCGCGTCTGGACTATCTGCCGACCGCAGCCGACCAGCAGGCGCGCTGCACCCCCATCTATGAAGAGATGCCGGGCTGGAGCGAGTCGACCGAAGGCGCGCGCAGCTGGAACGACCTGCCCGCCAATGCGATCAAATACGTGAAGCGCGTGGAAGAGCTGATCGACTGCCCGGTTGCGCTTTTGTCCACCAGCCCGGAGCGGGACGACACCATTCTGGTGACCGATCCCTTTGCCGACTGATGTCGGGCGAGGGTGGTCTGAGCTATAAGGCGCGGCGGCGCTGGGCGCTGGTGATCCTGTTGATTGGCATGCCGGTCTATATCGTGCTGGCGGTCAATGTGATCAGCTGGCTGGACCGGCCGTCGCTGCTGGTTGAGCTGATTGTCTATGTGCTGCTGGGTGTCCTGTGGATTCTGCCGTTCAAATTCGTCTTTCGCGGTGTCGGCAAGGCGGATCCGGATGATGCGGATCAGGATCAGGGCTGAGGCGCCGGGATGACAGCCGGGGAGGGGCGCTGCCCCTCTTGACCTGACGGTCAATTCACCCCGGAGTATTTCGGGAAAGATGACAGGTCGGCAGTGTCACGCCGGGCTGGTCTCAATCTAAAAAGGCGGCCTTTGGGGGCCGCCTTTTTTTGTGTCATCTGGGTCGGGGATCAGCCTGCGGCGCGGTTGCCAGGCTGGAAGCCGATCTGGCCGGAGGCGGTGAAGCGGCCATTGTCGGCGCGTTCGATCTTGCCCTCGCGCAGGAGCTGGCCAAAGCTGCGCAGCCCGTCCTCGCGGTTGAAGTCGGTGCCATCGACATCGCGGACCTTGTTCATCAGCTGCGGACGCGAGAAGTGATCGCGGCCTTCGACAAAGCTCATGTAGGCGGCGGCGGCTTCGAGAAGTTCGGCCAGTTCCACGGCGCCGGATTTCGCAGCATAGGCCGCAAAGCCGCCTTCGCTGCCGCTGTTGCGCGGGGCCTCTTCGGCCAGCACGGCGGCGGAGACCCGGCGCGGGCGCACGGGGGCGGCGGCGCTGTCGTCGATGCGCTGTTCCTGCACCAGTTGCAGCGGTGCGGGGCGGCTCGCCGGTTTGGCGGGCCGCTGGTCGGCGGTCTCGCGGGATTCGGGGCGGCGCGGGCGCACCACGCTGGCCAGATCGTCACGGTAGACCTGGGCGTCGTCCTCGGCCTCCAGCGCGCCACCGGCGGAGCGCTCGGTCGAGGCCGCAGCCATGACCGCGCGCAGCTGGCTGTAGGTTTCGCGCGAGGTGGTGTTTTCGGGGTCTTCCAGGCGTTCGTCAGCGGCGGCCATCAGACGGGCGATATCGCTGTCGGCGGTGCTGGTGGCGCCGCGTCGGGAGCCGGGCGCCACGGCGGCGGCGGCCTCTGCGGCGCTGTTGAGCGGTGCGTCAGTGCGAGGCGAGGCGCGCACAGCTGCGGCCGGTGCGGCGCTGTCCTCGTCCTCGTCATCCTCGTCGTCAAAGAAGGCCTCATCATCATCGCTGCCCAGCAGATCGGCCTCGACGGCGGCGAGTTCGGCCAGCAGTTCGGCCTCGTCATCGGGTGAGAGGCTGCTGCGGGCTTCTGGGTCGGCTTTGGGCGCTGCACCCGTGCGGGTCTCTAGCCGGGTCTCTGGTCGGGCCTCGGATGTTTCGGCGGCCTCGGGCGCCGGGGCGGCGGGTGTCGCCGGAGGGGTATCGGGCACAGTCGCGGCGGCGGTGTCGTCGAGTTTTTCCAGCGTGCCATCGGCCATGGCCCCTTCGATATCGCGGCGCTTGATCCGCAGCACGCGGCCACGTTTGCGTGGCGCGGCGGTTTCGGGCGCGGCTGGGGTCTCGGCGGCGGTCTCGCTCTTTGAGGTTTCTTCCGGGGCGCGCTCGGCCTGCTGGACCTCTGCCTGCTGGACCTCTGCCTTCGCAGGCTGTGGCTGGGCAGTTTCCGACAGGGGCGCGACCCTCTCGTCGAGATCGTCCTCAAGGCTGTCGGCCTCGGTATCATCCGTGGCGCTGCTGCTGTCGGCGAAGAATTCTTCGGCGCCTTCGGGGACGTTGGGCACGCTGGGTGTGGCAGGAACTGACGGGGTGTTGCCGAGGTCGAGCCGGTTCAGCGCGGCGGCGATGGCGGCGTCATCCTCGTCGTTTTCGTCGAGCTCCTGCGCTGCGATCTGGCCATCTGCGGCGCGCGGAGCGTCGACGGCATCGTGATCGGCGGAGAGCGCGTTTGTGATTTCCTTGACCGCCTCTTCGCGGGCCTGTTCGGCGTGCTGGTCTTCGGTGAACTCATCAACCGGGGTCTTGGCCACAACAGCGCGGATGCGGCGCAGCTTGGCGGCGATGCTTTCGGCGTTGGTCTCGGCACCGGCCGTGGCGGCCGTACCGCTATCGTCTGGGGCATCCTGGGCCGCGAGGGCCGAGGCGGCAGCGGCTGCCGGGGCTGCGGCGATTTTGGCGGCGGCAGAGGTGGGTACGGTCTGCTGGACCGGCTGCAACTTCACCTCAGCCACAGGCGTCGCCGAGGGCTCCGACAGCGGCGCGCGGGCTTTGGGTGCGCTGGCCGGGGCGGTGCGGGCGAAGGGGTCTGTCGGTTCGGCAGCGCTGACAGGGGCCGGGGCAGCAGGGGCGGCGAGGGCGCCGGTGGCGCGATGCTGCGAGGTCTCTTCGCTGGCCTGCTGGGCAGCGGGGCGGGGCGGTGTTGCGCTCTGCGGCGGTGCGGTCTGTTGCGGCGGCGGCAGGGTGGCGGCGCGCAGGTGGATGCCCTCGGCGCTGGTGCGCGCCTCGACCTGGCGGGCGACCTCACGCTGGGCGATGCGCGCCAGCATTTCGGCGTCCGGCTGCGGCGGTTCGGCCCCGAAGTAGCGGTCATCGGAGGCCAGATCGCGGAAATACTCCGCAATGGCCTTCATCGTGCCGAAAGAATCGTCGAACCCCTCCAATGTGCAGGAAAAAGTCCCGTAGGAGACTGTCAAAACCTTATTGTTCTGTACCATCGGATAGGTGTCCTCGCCAAAGTCAGTGCCGTCTACGTTGACCGCCCAGGGGGTCAAATTGCGCCCGAATCCGTGCAATTGATCGTATCATTTTGTGTCCACATTGTGGTCTGTTTCCTTTTCTGCGAGTAATCCCAGCATGAAAGAGCTGATTGTTGAACGGTTTGAGCCGGTAACCCTGGTCGGGGCGGGCGCGGTGGATCCCGGGGATCTGGAGGCGGCGCTGGCGCTGGCACCGGTGCTGGTGGCGGCGGATGGCGGCGCAGCCCATGCGCTGGCGGCGGGGCATCGGCCGGTCGCCGTCATTGGCGATCTGGATTCGCTGTCGGCGGATGTGCAGGCGCAGCTCGCCCCCGGCACGCTGCACCATGTGGCCGAGCAGACCACGACGGATTTCGACAAGGCGCTGCGCGCGATCTCTGCGCCGGTGGTGCTGGGGGTCGGGTTTCTGGGCGGGCGGATTGATCATCAGCTGGCCGGGTTCAATACGCTGATGCAGCCACATCCCAGCCCCTGCGTGCTGCTGGGGCCGCAGGAGGTGGTGTTTCATCTGCGCGGCGAGATCGCCCTGCCGCTGGTGGCGGGGGAGGTGGTCTCGCTGTTTCCGATGCAGCGGGTGAGCGGCTGGTCGGAGGGGCTGGAATGGCCCATCGAGGGCTTGCAGCTGGATCCGATGGCGCGGGTCGGGACCTCCAACCGGGCGACGGGGCCGGTGCGGATCCGGGCCGATGGGCCGGGGCTGCTGGTGATCCTGCCACGGGCGCGGCTGGGCGTGGTGGTGGGTGCGCTGGCTGCTGGCTGAGGCTGGCGGGTCAGACGGCCGGCTGTTCCGGCGCGATGGGCGGGTCGCGGGTGAGCAGCGCAGCCCGCTCGGCAGCACTCTTGCGGGATTGGATCTGACGCTCGCGCAGGATCACGAAGAGACCGGCCGCAACGGTGATCACAATCCCTAGGGCGGCAATGCCATTGGGCAGGTCGGCAAAGATCCACCAGCCAAACAGCGCGGCCACCGGAATCTCCAGATATTGCATCGAGGCGAGAGTCGCGGCAGGCGCGTAACGCAGGCTCCAGGTCATCAGCAGATGGGCGGCGGTGCCGAGGCTGCCGATGGCGGCCAGCAGCCCCCATTGTTCGGCGCTCGGCGTCACCAGCGACAGGGCGGGGATGTCCGTGACCTGTCCCAGCAGCAGCACCGGCAGCAGCATGACACAGGCCATGGTGCCGGAGACCGCCTGAAGGCCAACCGGATCGGTGTCCTTGGCGATCTGGCGGGTGACCAGCATGAACAGGGCAAAGACCACGGCGACCATCAGGGGCCAGAGCGCATGCAGGCCAACGGCGGCAAAGCTGGGCTGAATGACCAGAAGCGTGCCGCCAAAACCGACGATGCAGGCCAAGAGGCGCATCATGCCGACCTCTTCGCCAAGTACGTATTTGCCCAGCAGCAGCATGATGAAGGGCATCACAAAGGCGATGGCCACCGCATCCGCAAGCGGCAGGTATTTGAGGCCGGTGAACATCGCGCCGATGCCCGCGATATGCAGCAGCGTGCGCAGGAAGGTAAGCCAGAGCACGCGGCCCCGCATCCGCCACAGGCGCCCGGTGGCCCAGATCAGCGGCACCAGCAGCAGGACCTGCGCGGCAAAGCGGACAAACAGCAGCTGCCCCAAGGGGATATGAGCGCCCAGCAGTTTGGCCACCGCGTCACCCAAGGGGGCGACGATACAGAAGCCGAGCATGAGCAGGATGCCTAGTGAGGGGCGGTCATGAGTCATAACGCCACGCTAGGCGTGGTGGCGGGGGGATGCAAGTAGGGGTTGAACCCGGCTGCGAAACCCCTGCGTGGACCGGGCCGCTATGGGCCCGATCCTGTGGGATTATGGTTCAGCAGTTCGGCACGTTCACGGCGAGGCCGCCGAGGGAGGTTTCCTTGTATTTGTCGTGCATGTCGGCGCCGGTCTGGCGCATGGTCTCGATACAGGCGTCCAGCGGCACGAAGTGCTGGCCGTCGCCGCGCAGGGCCAGCGACGCGGCGGAGACCGCCTTGATCGCCGCGAGGCCGTTGCGCTCGATGCAGGGGACCTGGACCAGGCCTTTGACCGGATCGCAGGTCATGCCGAGGTGATGCTCCAGCGCGATCTCGGCAGCGTTTTCCACCTGCTCAGGCGTGCCGCCCATCACCGCACAGAGACCTGCGGCCGACATCGCGGCGGCGGAGCCAACCTCTGCCTGGCAGCCGGCCTCGGCGCCGGAAATGGACGCGTTGTATTTGACCAGCCCGGCAATGGCGGCGGCGGTCAGCAGGAAATCCTCAACATGGGATTCGGACGCGCCCGGTACGTGGTCGAGATAGTAGCGGATCACCGCCGGCAGGGTGCCTGCGGCGCCATTGGTGGGGGCGGTCACGACCTGACCGCCGGCGGCGTTTTCCTCGTTCACCGCCATCGCATAGACGCTCATCCAGTCATTGATGGTGTGCGGCGCGTTGATGTTCATGCCGCGTTCAGCCAGCAGCGCATCGTGAATGCCCTTGGCGCGGCGGCGCACCTTGAGGCCGCCGGGCAGGATGCCGTCGCGCTCCAGTCCGCGGTTGATACAGTCGTTCATCACCTGCCAGATGCGGGCGGTGCCTTTGGTAAGGCTCTCTTCGCAGCCGCGCGCGATTTCGTTGGCGCGTTTCATCTGGGCGATGGATTTGCCGCTGGCCTTGGCCATCTCCAGCATTTCGGCTGCGGATTTGAACGGGTAGGGGACCGGATCGCCTTCGTCGGTGGCCTTGCCTGCGGCCAGCTCTTCCTCGGTGAGGACAAAGCCGCCGCCAATGGAGTAGTAGACCTGTTTCAGGATCACGTCGCCCTGGGCATCGGTGGCCATCAGGATCATGCCGTTGGCGTGGCCCGGCAGGGCGTGATCATAATCGAAGATCATGTCGGCCTTGGGGTCGAAATGCAGCGCGCCCAGACCCTCGGGGTGCATTTTATGGGTCTTGTCCAGCTCCGCCAGAAAGGCCTCGGCTTTGGCGTCGTCATAGTCATGAGCGACAAAACCGCCAAGCCCGAGGATGGTGGCGCGGTCGGTGGCATGGCCGACACCGGTGAAGGCAAGCGAGCCATGCAGCGAGGCGCGCAGCCCGTGAAAGTCGAAGGGCGAGGCGCGCATCAGGTCCAGAAACTTCGCGGCGGCCACCATCGGCCCCATCGTGTGAGAGGAGGACGGGCCAATGCCCACTTTGAACATGTCGAAGACGGAGAGAAACATTAGGTCGCTGATCCTTCTGGCGGCTGCGCGAGATGTGGCTGTGTAAACGGGGTCGGGCCAAGGCCTTCGGCGATGGCGGCAGTAACTGTGCTGGCGCGGGTCTCAAGCCGGGAGAGCAGCCGGGCGAGGTCCGGGGTGTCGCTCAGCCGGAACCAGCTGCGGTCGCTGTTGCGCGGATAGAGCGCCATCCAGCGCATCATGCAGGCCAGATAGAGCGCAAGTGCGCTGGGACCGGCGCGATCATCGCTGGCGGAGGGGCCGATGAACAAGGTCGGCGCGGTTGCGCAGGCGGCGTCCAGATTGCGCAGATGCGTCGCGATGCGGACCTTTAGCATGGCCTGAAGCCGACGCTGGTCGTCCGGCGCCGCACCGATGTATTTTTCAGGATAGAACAACATGCGCAGATCGGCATGAAGCGTGTTGGAGGCATGAAACAGCCACTTCAGGAAGGCGGCGCGCTGCGGGCTGTCGGGGGCAGGCACCAGCGCCGTCTCGGGGTGTGTGTCGCCCAGCCACAGCAGGATGGCGGCGGTTTCAAAGATCGCACCGTCGGGGGTCTCCAGCACCGGGATCAGCCCGGTGGGGTTGAGCGCACGATAGGCAGCGCCATTCTGCGCACCGGCGCGGCGGTCGACCAGCGCGGTGTCATAGCTGAGGCCCATCTCTTCCAGCGCCAGCCGGATCACCAGCGAGGCATTGTCGGGGGCGTAATGCAGGCGATACTTGTCCATCGTGGAACCATTCTAAGATCTCCGCCGCCATGGGTAACGCCCGTTTCCGACGTTTCCAATAGGAAACACGCAGTTTGCGCAGAAGCTGGCACAGGTGGCGGCGCGAATGATGCGCCGGACGGTTGAATTCCCGATATCCGTGATCCTACTGTGCGGCGCAATATGCGGAATTGGCTGCAAGGATAAACAGGTGAGAGCGGATGTCGCGCCCTTCTTTTGATGACCTGACAGAGGCCCAGAAACTGCGGTTCGGCAATGGGGTTGGCCCCTATTGGCTGCCGGATCGCCTGCGGGCGCTGATTACCGACACCGCAAGCTGGTTTTTCTGCGATGCCAGCTGGCGGCACCATGATTTCGGCTATGCGGTGGGCGGTGATCGCTGGGACCGGGCGCGCTGCGACTGGAAGTTCTTTTTCGCGATGCTGCATGACGCGGTGACACAGCGCTGGCCCCTGGCGCTGGTGACGGTGCCGACGGCCCTGCTGTTGAGTGTGCTGTTCTATCTGGCGGTGCGGATCGGCGGGCAGTTCGGATCCTTCGACTACCGGCAGGAATACGCGACGCTTGCCGAGATCCTGAGCACATCGCGCTGACCTGCCACGATTATCTGGCCAAATATCCTGCCAAGTATCATGCCCGTTTTTCTGCCCGTATTCTGGAACTGCATTTTATGCCCGTGTTGCGAAATCGTGCGCGCGGGCGCTGGCCTCTCGCGCCGGGGGCGGATTAGGCTTATACCACCAGAAGATAGCTTCAGGGAGATGCTGCCATGACAGGAGAACTATCGCCTATCGACAAGGCCAAGTTCGTTGCCGCCAAACGGGCAGCGGAGATGGTCGAGGACGGGATGCGGGTTGGTCTCGGGACCGGGTCGACGGCGGCCTGGCTGGTGCGTTGTCTGGGTGAGATGGTGCAGACCGACGGGCTGCGGATCAAGGGCGTGCCGACCTCGCGCCGTACGGCGGAGCTGGCGCTGGAAGTGGGCATCGAGGTGGTCTCGCTGGATGAGGCGAAATGGCTGGATCTGACCATTGACGGCGCTGATGAGTTCGACCGGGATCTGAACTTGATCAAGGGGGGCGGCGGTGCGCTGTTGCAGGAAAAGATCGTCGCCACCGCTTCGGACCGGATGGTGGTGATCGCCGACAAGGCCAAGGAAGTCGAGACGCTCGGCGCCTTTCCCTTGCCGGTGGAGGTGATCCCCTTTGGCTGGCAGACCACGCAGGCGCTGCTGGAGGAGACACTGGTGGCGATGGACGTGATGGGCCGCAAGACAACGCTGCGGATGAACGGCGATGCGGCGCTGGTGACCGATGAGGGCAACCATATTCTGGATCTGCATCTCAACCGGATCGGCAATGTGCGGCAGATGGCGCTGGTGCTGAACCAGATCCCCGGCGTGGTCGAGAACGGGCTGTTCGTCGATATCTGTGACACCGTGGTGGTCGGCTATGGCGATGGCAGGGTCGAGGTGCGCGACATCAATGAGGGTACGGTGGAAATCGACCGGCTGGATTTTGTCGAGACCGAGAATCTGTTCACGGATCTGATGGATTGAGGTGAAAGCAGCTTTGTTTTGTCCTGATCGGCGGTAACCATGACTCAATCCCAAGCGAAACCTTCGGCGCCCATGCTTCACCTGCTCTGCGGAAAGATCGCGGCTGGAAAATCCACGCTGGCCTCGCGTCTGGCAGCGGAACCCGCGACTGTCCTGCTGGCAGAGGATAACTGGCTGCACGGTCTGTTCGCCGATCAGATGGCGTTACCTGCGGATTACATGCGCTGCGCGGCAAAGCTGCGTGCTGTCATGGCGCCGCATGTTGCATCGCTGCTGAAGGCCGGGATCTCGGTTGTGCTGGATTTCCCTGCAAATACGATCGACACCCGCGCCTGGATGCGGGATCTGCTGGATCAGACCGGCGCCGCCCATCAGCTGCATCTGCTGGATGTCCCCGATGATATCTGTCTGGAGCGTCTGCGGCTGCGCAACGCCGGGGGAAAACACCCCTTTGCAGCAACCGAAGCGCAGTTTCACCTTTTCAGTAGCTATTTTGCCCCGCCAACTCCACCGGAGGGGTTTAATCTGGTGATACATCGCGCTGCTGAGTGATCCGGCCGGTCTCTTCACGCGCTTTTCACGGTTTCGCGACTAAACCGCCCCTGGGCATAACAATCAGGGCGCAGTGTCCCCACCTGCGAGACTGGCAATTACCTCTGCGCTATGGGATACCTCGCGCAAGATATGAGAAGGGCGACTTATATGAGCTTTGATTACGATCTCTTTGTTATCGGCGGCGGCTCCGGTGGGGTGCGTGCTGCGCGGGTGGCTGCGCAGCAGGGCGTGAAGGTGGCGCTGGCCGAGGAAGACCGTTACGGCGGCACCTGTGTGATCCGGGGCTGTGTGCCGAAGAAGCTGATGGTGTTTGCCAGCGAATACGCAGGGATGGTCGAGGACGCGCAGGCCTATGGCTGGGATCTGTCGCCCGGCAGCTTTGACTGGGATCGGTTCAAGACCAAACTGCACGCCGAGCTGGACCGGCTGGAAGGGATCTATCGGAACATCCTGAAGAACAACGAGGTCGAGACCTTTGATCAGCGTGCCAAACTGGCGGATGCCCATACGGTCGAACTGGCCGATGGCACCCGCAAGACGGCAAAACATATCCTGATTGCCACCGGTGGCTGGCCGATCACGCCGGAGTTCCCCGGCTCGGAGCTGGCGATCACCTCGAATGAGATCTTCCATCTGGAGAAACTGCCCGAAACCATGCTGATTGTCGGCGGTGGCTATATCGCCTGCGAATTCGCCGGCATCATGAACGGGCTGGGGGTCAAGACCACGCAGTATTATCGCGGTGCGCAGATCCTGCGCGGCTTTGATGATGAGGCACGCGGGCTGATCTCCGAAGAGATGTGCCAGTCCGGTATTGATCTGCATCTGGGCACCAATGTGCTGGAGATGCGCAAAGAAGGCGACAAGATCTGGGTGAAAGCGACCAATGGCGATGAGAACCTGTTCGATCAGGTGATGTTCGCCACCGGACGCAGCCCCAATGCCGACAACCTCGGCCTGGAGGATCTGGGCGTTGCCCGTGATCGCGCGGGCGCCATCGTGGTTGACCAGTACAGCCAGACTGGCGTGCCCTCGATCTATGCGGTGGGGGATGTGACCAACCGGGTGAACCTGACACCGGTCGCCATCCGCGAGGGCATGGCCTTTGTCGAGACGGTGTTCAACGGCAATCCGACCAGCCCGGACCATGACCTTATTCCGACGGCGATCTTCACCCAGCCGGAAATGGGCACCGTGGGGCTGAGCGAGGAAGCGGCGGCAGAGCAGGAGGAGATCGAGGTCTATGCGACCTCCTTCAAGCCGATGCAGCAGGCCTTTGCCGGGCGGGCGCAGCGGGTGCTGATGAAGCTGATCGTCTCCAAGGCGACGCGCAAGGTGCTGGGATGTCATATTGTCGCCCCCGGCGCGGGTGAAATGATCCAGCTGGCTGGTATCGCCGTAAAAATGGGCGCAACAAAAGAAGACTTTGATCGCACCGTGGCGGTGCATCCGACGATGTCGGAAGAGCTGGTCACGATGAAGACACCGGTGCGGACGGCTTGATTTTTCAGGCAGAACACACAGGTAGAACACCAAGCCGCGATGGGCGGCAAGATAGGGATTGGACACATATGGCGGGCAATAATGGTGGCCCCTGGGGGGGCGGCGGCTCTTCTGGCGGCTCAGGCAACAGAGGCAACAACCAGGGCGGTGACGACAACCGGGGCGGCGGACGTCGTCCTGATGAAGGTCAGATCCCCGAGATCGACGAGCTGGTCAAGAAAGGCCAGGAGCAGCTGCGCGTTCTGATGGGCGGTCGCGGTGGTGGCACCGGCGGCGGCGGTCGCGGTGGTGCTGGCGGCGGCGGTGGCCCGCAGCTGACCAAGGGCACCCTTGCGCTGGGCGCGCTGGCTGCGGTTGGCTTCTGGGCTTTTGCCAGCTTTTACACGGTGAAGCCGGAAGAACAGTCGGTTGAGCTGTTCCTTGGGGAGTATTCCGCAACCGGGCAGCCGGGCCTGAACTTCGCGCCCTGGCCGCTGGTGACCAAGGAAATCCTGCCGGTGACCCGTGAACAGACCGAAGACATTGGCGTCGGTGGCGGTATCAGCTCCGATGCAGGGCTGATGCTGACCGGCGACGAGAACATCGTCGATATCGACTTTCAGGTGGTCTGGAACATCAATGATCCGGCGAAATACCTGTTCAACCTGCGCGATGCCCGCACCACGATCCGCGCGGTGTCGGAATCGGCAATGCGCGAGATTATCGCCCAGTCCGAGCTGGCGCCGATCCTGAACCGGGACCGGGGCGCGATTGCCTCGCGTTTGCAGGACCTGATCCAGTTCACGCTGGATGACTATGACAGTGGGATCAACATCATCCGGGTGAACTTTGACAAGGCCGACCCGCCCGCATCGGTGATCGCGGCGTTCCGGGATGTTCAGGCGGCTGAACAGGAACGTGACCGGCGCCAGAACGAAGCGGATGCCTATGCCAACAACGCGCTGGCCGAGGCCCGTGGTCAGGCGGCGGAACTGCTGGAGAAAGCCGAAGGGTATCGTGCACGTGTCGTGAACGAAGCCCAGGGTGAAGCCAGCCGTTTCTCTGCGGTTCTGACCGAATATGAAAAGGCCCCGGATGTGACCCGCAAGCGTCTTTATATCGAGACCATGGAGAAGGTGCTGAGCCGCGTCGACAAGATCATCCTGGATGAGCAAACCGGCGAAGGACAGGGCGTGGTGCCATATCTGCCGCTTAATGAACTGCGCCGTGGAGGAAGCAACTGATGCGTAAATCAACTCTCTTGCTGCCCGCGCTGGTGATTGTGGCGATCACGGCACTGTCGTCGGTGTTCATCGTCGACGAGCGCGAAAAGGCGCTGGTTCTGCAGTTCGGCCGGGTTGTCTCGGTCAAGGAAGAGCCGGGGCTGGCGTTCAAGATCCCGCTGATCCAGGAAGTGGTGCGTTATGACGACCGCATTCTGAGCCGGGATATCGACCCGCTGGAAATCACCCCGTCGGATGACCGCCGTCTGGTGGTCGATGCCTTTGCCCGCTATCGGATCACCGATGTGAACCGGTTCCGTCAGGCGGTGGGTGCCGGTGGTATCGCAACGGCTGAAAACAGGCTGGACTCGATCCTGCGGGCGCAAACCCGTGAGATCCTCGGCTCTGTCAGCTCAAACGATATCCTGTCCTCGGACCGGGCGGCGCTGATGCTGCGGATCCGCAACGGGGCTATCAGCGATGCCCGTTCATTGGGGATCACCATCATCGACGTGCGGCTGAAGCGGACCGACCTGCCCACCGAAAACCTCGACGCGACCTTTGAGCGGATGCGGGCGGAGCGTGTGCGCGAAGCGACCGATGAGCGTGCCCGTGGTAACGAGGCCGCCCAGCGGATCCGGGCGCAGGCTGACCGGACCGTGGTTGAGCTGGTCTCAGATGCGCAGCGCGAAGCGGAGATCATCCGCGGTGAAGCGGACGCCGAACGCAACGCGATCTTTGCGCAGGCGTATGGCGCGGACCCGGAGTTCTTTGAATTCTACCGTTCGCTCAATGCCTATGCGACCTCGTTGCAGGCCGGGAACTCCACCATGGTGCTGTCGCCGAACAATGAGTTTTTCAACTATCTGAAATCCTCAAGCGGCAAACCGGCAGCGGCTGCGCAGCAATGATCGGCCCGCAGAAGCTTTGCGTGGATTGACGAGACATCAGACAGGGGCTGGCCGTGAGGCTGGCCCCTTTTCTGTAAAAGCTTCCCCGGCGGCAGCTCACCGGGTTTCACTTCGAATTGAATACGTGCAACATTCGTTGTGACGGTTCTTGGAAAGACTACATTAACGCCCATGACCCGCAGCGGATCCAGAGGCGCCCACCCGCCCAGGCCCGCCGCAGGATATGGAATATGGCGACAACTAAGGAGTAGTTTCGTGCAGCCACAGGCAAAGAACAACACAATCAGCGGCGCCCGCGCCCTTGCCCGCGCCCCCGCGCGGCAGGCGACGCAGTGGCGCCTGCTCTGGCTGGCCATGATCAGCACCCTGATGGTGCTGGCGCAGGTGGCCATCGCCCAGGCCCGGCCTGAAAGCCTGGCCCCGCTGGCCGACAAGGTGAGCCGGGCGGTGGTGAATATCACCACGACAACTGTTGTTGAGGGACGCACCGGTCCGCAGGGCATCGTGCCCGAGGGCTCACCTTTTGAGGATTTCTTTCGGGAGTTTCAGGACCGCAACGGCGATCAGGGCGACCGTCCGCGCCGCTCTTCGGCGCTGGGATCGGGGTTTGTGATTTCTGAAGATGGCTATATCGTCACCAACAACCACGTGATCGAAGAAGCCGATGAGATCGAGATCGAATTCTTCCCCGGTGAAGGCCAGCCGTCGCAGCCGCTGCCCGCAAAGGTGGTCGGCACTGATCCCAACACCGATATCGCGCTGTTGAAGGTCGATGCGCCGATGCCGCTGACCTTTGTCAAATTTGGCGACAGCGATCTGGCCCGCGTTGGCGACTGGGTTGTCGCGATGGGCAACCCGCTGGGGCAGGGCTTCTCGCTGTCTGCCGGGATCGTGTCGGCGCGCAACCGCGAGCTGTCGGGGTCTTATGACGACTACATCCAGACCGATGCGGCGATCAACCGGGGCAACTCCGGCGGACCGCTGTTCAACATGGATGGTCAGGTCGTCGGTGTGAACACGGCGATCCTGTCGCCCAACGGCGGCTCGATTGGGATCGGTTTCTCGATGGCTTCCAATGTGGTCAGCAAGGTGGTGAACCAGCTGAAAGAGTTCGGCGAAACCCGCCGCGGCTGGCTGGGCGTGCGCATCCAGGATGTGACCACCGATGTGGCCGAGGCAATGGGTCTGGACAGTGCCAAGGGCGCGCTGGTGACCGATGTGCCGGAAGGCCCGGCGAAAGAGGCCGGCCTGTTGGCGGGTGATGTCATCCTGTCCTTTGACGGGGTCGATGTGAAGGACACCCGCGGTCTGGTGCGTCAGGTCGGCAATACCGAAGTCGGCAAAGCCGTGCGGGTGCGGGTATTCCGCGAAGGCAAGACCGAAACCCTGCGGGTGACCCTTGGCCGTCGCGAAGATGCGCAGCGCCAGAGCACGCCTGCCGCTGGTGATGACAGCGCGCCGGATATGGCGGAGAAACAGCTGCTGGGTCTGACCGTCAGCCGTCTGAGCGATGAGCAGCGCAGCGAGCTGAACGTGCCCGATGGCATGGATGGTCTGGTGATCACCTCGGTGGATGAAAGTTCGGAAGCCTGGGAAAAAGGCATGCGTGCCGGCGATCTGATCACCGAGGCGGGCCAGCAGAAACTGACCTCGATCAGTGAGCTGGAAGCGCGTATCGACGAAGCCAAGGAAGCCGGTCGCAAGTCGCTGCTCTTGCTGGTGCGCCGTGCCGGTGAGCCGCGGTTCGTGGCGCTGAACCTGTCGGAGTGATCCGTCAAGGGCCGCCCGTCGGTGGGCGGCCCGATCTGACCGGTCACCTGCCACAGACAGGCCGCAGACAGGCACCTGACGTGCGCGTAAGGCAGATACCACAACAAGCAGATACAATAACAAAAGGGCCGGGCAGGGATGCTCGGCCCTTTTGCGTGGATCATCACAGGGTGGCGAAATTGCCCCCGGCCCACAGGTCCGGCGTGTCACGGACTCACGCCGACGGGAGGCGTCTGCACATGGGTCCAATAACCCCAGGCACCCCCCAGGCACCTTCTGTTCGATCCAACAAGCTGTTCGTAGATATCCGCCGCCCCAGATGGCGCATTGGTCCCCGGTTGCGCCCGGCGGATGTCCCTGGGTCCCGTCGAGCCATGTGCCGTGACACATGGCTCTTGATGGGACAGGATGCCGTTGGGATGGAACGGATAACGGCAACCTGTCGTGACCATGCCCTGCCCGGAGCGGTCTGGTCTGTAACCCAGTTCACAATGGATTAAGATTTATCCGATTGCCGATCTCGCGCGGTGCGCTTCCCGGCTGGCGAGGGCAGTCTTTGGGAAAAGGTGCGGCGGGAGGATCCGGGGCCTGCGGAGATCCGAGCCTGCGGCTTTGTCAGCCGATGTCGGGGTCCGACAGCAGCCGCAGCGCAGCCCGGTCGCGGATGGTAAGACCGCCACGGCTGATATCGATCACATCGCTGCGTTTCCACTGCGACAGGGTTTTGGACACCGCCTCGCGGGTGGCGCCGACAAATTCAGCCAGCTCGCTCTGCGACAGCGACAACCGCCCGTCGCCGCCTTCGGTGGTGAGATACAGCAGTTTGCGCGCCAGCCGCACCGGCATCGGCAGAAACACCTGTTCGCTGTATTGCGTGTTCATCCAGCGCATCCGCTGACCAGCGAGGCGCAGCAGATCTCCGGCGAGCGAGGGATGGTGTTGCAGCTTGGCGAGCACGTCGCCGCTGCGCAGTCGGCGCAGGCGGCTGGGCTCCAGCGCGGTTGCGGTCGCGGTGCGGGGGCCGGGGTCAAACAGGGCGATCTCACCGAAGACGGCACCGGGGCGCATGATGTCCAGCGACAGTTTGCGCCCGGCAGAGGACAGGGTGGAGAATTCAATCGCGCCACTGACGATGGCATAGAGCGCGTCGCCCTCATCCCCCTGTTCAAACAGTTCTTCGCCAGCCTGCAGGAGGACTTCACTGGCCTGGCTGTCAAGCATTTCCAGCAACCGGTCGGAGGCACCAGAGAGGAACCCGCGGTCGGGCAACAGCCATTTGCGGCGGGCCGAGGAGGCCGCGCGACCGGTGCTGTTGCCGGAGGAGCTGCCCGAACTGTGCAGGGCACCGGTGGCTGGCGATGGGCTCATGTCAGACCTTCGGTGCTAGGGGACGGGGCGGGGCGGGGATCAGTTCTCAACGGCTACCAACCCCAGTCTGCGGGCGCTGACCAGTGACAGCTGGTCATTGTCAAACCCGTCGCGTTCCTGAAATTTGCGCACGGCGGCGCGGGTGTCGCGATCCAGGATGCCGGTGATCTGGCCTTGGTAGAGGCCACGCACCGCCAGGGCGCGCTGGACCGAGCCGACGAATTGCGGCGTCATATCCACCGGGCAGGGGGTTTCAAACCAGCTTTCGCGGCGCGGGCGCACGATGTCCTGTCGGGTCTCGCGGCGAAACCGCGCCGGTTCCAGCACCTGCCCGTCGGCGGCGGTTCTGGCAGGTCGGGTCATCACCTGCACGGTCACGGTTTCGATCACGGCGGGTGTGGTATGGGTGCCCCAGCAGCTGCCGGGGGCAGCGCCGGGCGGGGCGGCGGGAGCATTGCGCGACACCTGCAGGCTGCTGCCACCGGTCTGTGGCGCGGTACAGGCCGCAATCAGCACCACCAGCCCCGCCGTGGCCGGCAGGACTGTGCCTCGGCAGATATGCCGCAAAAAGGCCTGCCCCAGCCAGGGCCCGTGCGGGCGCAAGAGGTCAGACATGAACAAAGTCCCCGTGTCGAAACACCTGTGTCGAAATACCGGCAGCCGTGATGCCGGGATGGCCCCGCGTCGGAGCGCATCCGGGGCTAGGCTACCGCAGTTCGCGCCCCAGCGCAAAGCCCCGTTATCGCCGGGCCTGTTGGTGTGCTATGCTCTGATGGCTCAGCTAAGGCGCGTGACCGGCAACCAACCCACAGGGGGAGGACGCAGGGAGGGCGGGGGCCTGGTGCAACGCGGCGCAGGAGTTTTGCCCCGCGGGTGGTTTCTGACTGGCGCGGTGGCCAGCGGTTGGCTACAACCTCGGACGCAACGCGAAAAAGGATGCAGCTGACGATGGCAAAGATCACTTATGTCGAACACAATGGTGCCGAACATGTTGTGGATGTGGCCAATGGCCTGACCGTGATGGAAGGCGCGCGCGACAACAATATTCCCGGGATCGAAGCGGATTGCGGCGGCGCCTGCGCCTGTTCGACCTGCCATGTCTACGTCGATGCCGCCTGGGTTGAGAAGCTCCCCGCCAAGGACGACATGGAAGAGGATATGCTGGATTTCGCCTATGAGCCGGATCCCGCGCGCTCGCGTCTGACCTGCCAGATCAAGGTGACGGATGATCTGAACGGTCTCGTGGTGCATATGCCCGAAAAACAGATCTGATGCGGCTGGGGCCGCAGGCGCGGCGTCATCTGTGGCGCGCCTGGCCCCTGTCTCGACGCCGCGCAGGTCAGGCGCTGCGCCCGTGGCGGGCGGGGTCCGGGGCGGGCCCTGCCATTCCTGGCGTATTGGCGCGGGCGATCTGTGCAGGCGGGCTGCTGTCCGCAATGGTTTCGGCTGCGGCGGCGCAGGATCCGCTCCGGCTGACGAGTGCTGAATTCGCCGCACCCACCGCGCATTATCCGCATGGGGTGCTGGGCGATCACATCGAGTATTCGGCCCTGGTGGTGCAGGACAGCAGAGGCACCGGCCATCGTGTGGCCCTGCCTGTCGCTGGCGCGGTCTTCGAGGACCTGGCGCCACGGCTCTGGGATGTGACGGGCGATGCGCTGCCGGAGGTGGTGGTGGTCGAAAGCGATCCGGTCAGGGGCGCGCAGCTGGCGATCTACGGTCTGCATGACGGGGCGCTGCGCAAGATGGCAGCGACGCCGCATATCGGCACGAGATTTCGCTGGCTGGCCCCGATCGCGGCGGCTGATCTGGATGGCGACGGCCATATCGAGATCGCCTATATCGACCGTCCTCATCTGGCGAAAACCCTACGGATCTGGCGCTATCGCGACGGTGCGCTGCATCACGTCGCACAGCGGTCCGGGCTGACGAACCATCGCATCGGGGAGGGTTTCATCACGTCGGGGCTGCGGGACTGCGGTGATGGCCCGCAGCTGCTGACTGTGGACGCCGGATGGAGCCGGATCATGGTCAGCACCCTTGTGGCAGGTCGCGTGATCAGCCGGGAAATTGGTGCATATTCGCCTGCGACGGGTCTGGCGGCGGCGCTGCGGTGCGAGGGGCCGGTTCAGGCCGACTGAGCGGGCAGGCGGCAGATGCTCGGCGCCGCTTCGGTAAAGTTGGGTTTATTTTCTTGCCGGCTGTTGCCGCAGTGCGCCCCTGCGTTGCAGATTTGTTCACCACTTTGCGCGTATTCTCTTGATAAAGACACCCCCCGGATTGCGCTGTCGCAGCCGGTGGCGGAACCCGTTTGCAAGCAGGAGACAGGCGCGTGACCTTTTCACCCTATGTGCTGGGAACCGGTATCGCCGGATGGAATTTTCTGGACCGAACCCGCGCCCAGCAGCAGGAGATTTTTGAAAAATCGCCGATCATTGATCGCGCGGTGCAGGACTTCACGCGGAAAATCGACAATATCCAGACTGCCGATCAGCTGCTCGGCGACTATAATGTGCTGAAGGTTGCCCTGGGCGCCTTTGGTCTGGAAGAGGACATCAACAACCGCGCCTTCATCAAGAAGGTGCTGGAATCAGATCTGTCTGAGCCCACCTCTTTTGCCAACCGGCTGAACGACAGCCGCTATCTTGGTCTTGCGCAGACCTTTGGCTTTGGCAGTGAGAGCGGCCCGCAGCTGCCGAGCACAAGCATAGAAAAACCCTATGTGACTGTCGCCAGCCCGGAGGATCTACTGTCGAACCAGACCCTGCTCAATCAGGCTCTGGATGACTTTGGCCTGAAGAAATACGCCGGTAACGAGTTCTTTCTGATGCGGGTCCTGGAATCCGATACCACCGATCCGAACTCTTTTGTGAACCGGCTGAGCGATACGAAACTGGCGGATTTTGCCAAGGCGTTCGAATTCAACCGGCCGCCGGATTACAGCACCAGCATGGAGGCGCTGGTGGGCGAATTCCTCGCCGTGAACGATGGCAATGGTCCGGCCAATGCGGATGAGCTGCTGGCCAATGAGGATCTGCTGAAGGCAGTCGTGGACAGTTTCGATCTGGAATATACCAACTCGATCTTCCTCAAGCGGATGCTGGAATCAAACCCCTATGATCCGGAATCGCCCGTCAACCAGCAGGAGGATCCGCGCTATCTGGCGATGTCGCGCGCCTTTGGTTTCGGGATCCCCGATATCAACAGTTTCACCAGCCCCGACGAGCTGCTGTCTCAGCCTGAACTGCTCGCGGATGCGCTGGAGCAGTTCTACCTGAGCAACCCAGGCGAGGATTATCTGCGTGATGTGCTGGAGTCCGATCTCTCGGACCCAAGCTCTTTTGTGAATCAGCCCGGAAATCTTGCGTTCCATAATTTTGCCGAGGCGTTTCAGAACGAATGGCCCACCGCGCCAAGCCGGATGAAGGTGCTGGCCGATGAGGTCGACGGCAAATTGGAGAACTATGAGCTGCCACGGCGGTTCGTATTTGATTTCGATGCCTTTGAGGCGGGGCTGGATGTGTTCAACATCAGTGAGCGGGAACTTGATTTTGACGTGATGATCAGGGCTTTTGAATCGGATCTGTCCTCCGAAATTTCTTATGCAAACCTGCACCGGGATCCGAATCTGAAGGCCATGGCGCATGCCTTTGCTTTTAACCCCGGTACCAATGACCGCACCTATCCCGCTGGTTTCGCTGAGGAGATCGCGGGTCTATACAAGGATCGGAATTTCGAGGCCGCCATCGGGGAGAGTGACCCGAACATGCGCCTTGCCCTTGCCTTGGAGCGCGAGCTGCAAGCGATCGCGGATGCCGGTGGCAGCGAAGATGCCCATTGGTTCGGCATCATCGGCTCACCGCCGCTGAAAGCGGTGTTTGAGACGGCATTGGGCCTGCCATCCAGCTTTGGCCAGCTGAACGTGGATCGCCAGGTCGATGAGATGAAAGAACGTGCGCAGTCGTCTTTTGGCACCAGCCATCCGGCGGATCTTCTGAAGCCTGACAAGCTGGACGAGTTCAGAAACCGCTTCCTGCTGCTGAGCGGGCTGAACAGTGATCTGGCGTCGAGCGGCTTCAGCGATCCGGTCTTCACGCTGTTCCGATAGCGCGCGGGCATTGCGACAAAGGTGCCGGGCCAGCGTCGGCCCCTGCGGTCACCCTTCGTGACATTGGCGGCTTACCCGGTACGATCAGGGACGCGGGCTGATCTGATCGGCCCGGCCTGCGGAATTTGTGCCGACGCTCGGCCCCGTGATCGACTTCGGCAGCATGAGGCGCGATCTTTGCCGGAACCGGAACCGGAACCGGAACCGGAACCGGAACCGAAACCGGGGAGGGCTATGGCGGATCAACCCGCGCCCAGCCCGTGACAGCGGTTGGATCTTGCGGGCCCCGGCGCGATTGCGAGCGCATTTCACGCGGTCACGGGCTGGGCGTGCCCACCACATGGGCGCCGTCGATGTCACCCAGAGAGGAGAAAAGCGCGGCGGTATTGCTGACGCCGACCTTCTTCAACAGCCGGGCGCGATGAACCTCGACGGTGCGGTAGCTCAGCTCCAGACTTCGGGCGATTTCCTTGCTGGTCTTGCCTTCGCACAGCAGCGAATAGACCTCGCGTTCGCGCCGGGTCAGGGGCTGATAGGGCCGGGATCGGGACAGATCGGCAAAGCTCCAGACCGCGCGTGCCAGCGGCTCTTGCGGTGTGAAGCTATGGCCACGGACCCGGACCCAGAACAGGCTGCCGTCCTTGCGCCGCATCACCCGTTCGTCCCAATAGGGCGCGCCGGCTCCCAATGTGTCATTTCCCCGGTTGCGCAGGTTGAGAAATTCTTCCTGCGATGGGTAGAGAAAGGCAAAGAGCTGATCGAGCAGGTCCAGCCGGGTGTAGCCGAACATCTCGCAGAACCGCCGGTTGCAGTCGCGCAGGACCCGGTTTTCGGTGACAACGATCCCCACCGGCAGGAAATCATAGGCGAGCTGCATCAGGTCACGGGTGGCAAAGAGCTGGTCGAGCGTCTCGACGCCGGGATCGCCCATGGGCGCTGTGCCGACGTCGAGGCCGGGGCGGGGCTGCTGGCTATTGGCCGTCATCTGGTCCTGCTGTTCCTGCATATGTCCTGCCTGTCGCGGCGACCGCAGCTCCGCGGCAGGGCTGAGCCTTCGGGAGCGGGGGCGGTCGCTGTTACAAGGATCTTAGCGGAGTGAAGGCAGCGTGAAAACAGGTGCTTGCCAGCCGGCATGCTGATCCTGTCGGCGTGTCAGGAGAGGTAATAGTCGATCGGTTGCAGCGGTGGCGGTACCTCCTCGCCCAGCTTTGGGGCCAGGCTGCGTTCAACGGTCCGGCAGATGGCATCCAGCGGTAGGCCGTTCACCGTTTCGCCAAAGGGGTGAGACAGCTCCTCGGTCACCTCCGCAAGGCCGAAGAAGACATAGGCGACAATGCCGACGAAAATCGGTGTCAGCCAGCCCGCGCTGTCGATCAGCGCAAAGGGCAGCAGCAGGCAATAGAGGTAGGTCGTGCGAAACACCAGCAGCGAATAAACATAGGGCAGCGGCGTGGTGGCAATGCGTTCGCAGCCCGCCTGAGCCAGCGCCATGCTGGCGGTGCGTTCGGCTAGCGCCTTGCGGGCAAACCCATCGTCGGCGGCTGTGGCCAGCGTCGCGGCAAGGGCGTCGAGCGCTGCGCAGGGCGGATGTGGCGCGGTGGTGAAATCGTCGCCTGCCCAGCGGGTTGCGGCGCTGGTGTCGCGTTCTTTGCGCAGGTTGATGCGGTGCAGATGCAAAAACGCAAGGGCCAGCCGCAGGATCCGGCGTCGGCTCTGCGGGTCGGCAACAAACAGGTCCACCTCACGGCTGAGGCAGCGCAGGTCCGCGACCAGCTGTCCCCAGAGCTTGCGACCTTCCCACCAGCGGTCATAGGCGGCATTGTTGCGAAACCCAAGAAACAGCGAGAGCGCGATGCCAAAGACCGCAAAAGGCGCGGCATTGGTATGGGGCAGGCGGGTGATATCGGCGTCAATCCACAGCACCAGCGCCGATAGGGCGGAGAGGCCGAGGATACGGGGCAGTATGCGGGGCAGGACAGAGCCGCGCAGCGCAAACAGCAGCTGCATCAGGCCGGGTTTGTCGCGTAGGATCATCGAAAGTGGACTCCGCTTCGCTCAAAGGCGGGACTAGGGCAATTGCGCAGCTGCCTGACGGGGGATCCGAGACCGGGAACTGAGAGTGCCGGTCCCGAAAGGGGAGGCTCGCCTTGGCGCGCCTGCAACCTAGGGCCCGCCCCACCGCTGCACGTGGCCGAAAACGTCAGACTGGGGGGAGATTGCGCGGTGTCCTGTCGGATTCGACCGGGCGGGTCTGGACAGCCCGGTGTGCGGTATCCTCACTGGGCGTCGGGGCTTGCCGCTTGCGCCGCCGGGCGCAGCAGCGCCCGGCCATGCCCAACTGTGTTGAGCCATCTGTGATGGTTCTGAAACAGACGGGAGTGCCTGCTCGACCGGTCTTACTTCAGCGCGCGCCAGCCGATGTCGCGGCGGAAGAAGCCCTGCGGCCAGCTGACACCCTCCACCATCGCATAGGCGCGGTCGCGGGCTTCTTGCAGTGAAGCGCCACGGGCGGTCACGTTCAGCACCCGGCCGCCGACGGCGAGTACCTTGCCGTCCTGTTCCTTGGTGCCCGCGTGGAAGACCATATTGCTGCTGTCTTCGGGCAGCGCGTCCAGGCCTTTGATCTCGGTGAATTTTTCGTAAGATCCGGGATAGCCCTCTGCCGCCATCACCACGGTGATCGCATGGTCATCGGCCCAGTTTACCTGCGCGTCACCCAGGCGGCCCTCGGCGGCGGCCTGCATCAGGTCCAGCGCCTGGGCGCCGAGGCGCATCATCAGCACCTGGCATTCCGGGTCGCCGAAGCGGACGTTGTATTCCACCAGCCGCGGCTGTCCGTCCTTGATCATCAGACCCGCATAGAGCACGCCCTGATAGGGCATCCCGCGTTCCGCCATCACCCGCATGGTGGGCTTCACGATCTCTTCCATCGCCTTTGCCTGGACCTCAGCCGACAGCACCGGTGCGGGGGAGTAGGCGCCCATGCCGCCGGTGTTGAGGCCGGTATCGCCTTCGCCGACGCGCTTATGGTCCTGCGCGGAGCCGATTGCCAGCACGTCCTCGCCATCCACCAGCACAAAGAGGGAGGCCTCTTCGCCTTCCATGAACTCCTCGATCACCACCTCGGCGCCCGCACCGCCGAAGACGCCGCCGAACATGTCGTCGATGGCCGCCATTGCCTCCTCCTCGGTCATGGCGATGATGACGCCCTTGCCTGCGGCCAGACCGTCCGCCTTAACCACGGTGGGCACGCCGTGCTCGCGCACATGCGCCTTGGCGGCGTCCGCGTCGGTGAAATGGCCGTAGCCTGCGGTCGGAGCGTTTGCCGCGTCGCAGATTTCCTTGGTGAAGCTTTTGGAGGCTTCCAGTTTTGCGGCGGCCTCGGAGGGGCCGAACACGAGAAGGCCCGCCTCGCGCAGCCGGTCGGCAACACCTGCGGCCAGCGGTGCCTCGGGCCCGACGATGACGAAGTCGATGGCGTTTTCCTCGGCAAAGGTCACCACCGTGCCGCCGTCCTCGATATCAAAGGTGGCGCAATCGGCGATCTGGGCGATGCCCGCGTTGCCCGGTGCCACGATCAGCTTGTCACATTTGGGGTTCTGCATCACCGCCCAGGCGAGCGCATGTTCCCGCCCGCCACTGCCGAGGATAAGGATGTTCATGTCCGTGTTCTCCGATCTGCCTGCACCAATGGCGCCGTCGGCGGTTGCCGGGGCTTGCCTTGCTTGCGGCGGGTTCTATGCTGCGCGCGACTTCAAAACAAGAACCACCTGTGACGCAGGAGAGCAGCCCGCCGATGTCCGACCTGTTTGACGATCCCACCCCGGCTGACCGGCCCGGGCAGAATGCCCCCGAATTCACCGTTTCGGAAATCTCCGGCGAGGTGAAACGCACGCTGGAGGGCACTTTCGGCCGGATCCGGGTGCGCGGCGAGGTGGGCCGGGTATTCAAGGCGCGGTCCGGGCATCTTTACTATGACATCAAGGACGACCGCTCGGTGCTGGCCTGCACCACCTGGAAGGGGCAGATTTCCAGTCTTTCGGTGGTGCCGGAGGAGGGGCTGGAGGTCGTGGTCACCGGTCGGCTGACGGCCTTTGGCGGGCAGTCCAAGTACAACATGAACGTCGACGAGGTGGCGGTTGCCGGGCAGGGGGCGCTGATGGCGCTCTTGGAAAAGCGCAAGATGCAGCTGGAGGCCGAGGGGCTGTTTGCGCCGGAACGCAAGAAACCGCTGCCCTATCTGCCGCAGATCATCGGCGTGGTCACGTCGCCATCGGGTGCGGTGATCCGCGATATCCTGCACCGGCTGCGCGACCGCTTCCCGCGCAAGGTGCTGGTCTGGCCGGTCGCCGTGCAGGGCAAGGCCTGCGCACCGGAGGTGGCCCGCGCCATCGACGGCTTCAACCGGCTGACACCGGGCGGCGCGCTGCCGCGGCCCGATCTGATCATCGTGGCCCGGGGTGGTGGCTCGATCGAGGATCTCTGGGGGTTCAACGAAGAAATCGTCGCCCGCGCCGCCGCAGCCTCGCAGATTCCGCTGATCTCTGCCGTGGGGCATGAGACGGATACCACGCTGATTGATTTTGTGTCCGACCGCCGGGCGCCGACACCGACGGCGGCGGCAGAGCTGGCGGTGCCGGTGCGGTTGGAGCTGATGGGTTGGACCGAAAATCAGGGCGCGCGGCTGGTGCGGTCTGCCGGTCTGGCGGTGCAGCAGCGGCGCCAGCGGCTCAATGATCTGGCCCGCGCGCTGCCCAAACCCGACACATTGCTGGAAACCCCGCGTCAGCGGCTGGATCTGTGGGGGGACAAATTGCCCGATGCGCTGATCCGGGGGGTTGAGCGTCGCCGCCTGCGGCTGAGTGAGGCGGCAGCTGCGCTGCGTCCCAGCACCCTGCGCCAATTGGTCAGCACCCGTGGCGACCGGCTGCGCAACCTCTCTTCAAGGTTGAGCCTGCGCCCGATCCGGCAGGATCTTGCGCGTCAGCAGGACCGCCTCGGCCAGCTGGCCCAGCGGCTCGATACCGTGCAGGCACAGCGGTTGGACCGGCAGCGGCAACGGCTGGAGGCAACCGGGCGTCAGCTGGATATTCTGAGTTACAAGGCCACGCTGCGGCGCGGCTATGCGGTGGTGCGCAGCGGCGAGACGGTGATCACCCGCGCCGCAGAGGCGGCATCGCAGGCGCGGCTTCATATCGAATTTGCCGACGCCGAGATCGAGGTGACCCCAACCGTGACAACGACCTCAACAACGACCGCAGGCGGCGAAGCAGCCCCTGCCGTCAAATCCGATGCGGTCGCCGCCGCGCCATCGGCGGACGACCGGTCCAAATCGACCAGCCAGAAGAGCGACACATCAGACCCGGGGGATCAAGGCTCCCTGTTCTGAGCCGGCCTCTGGCGCGTGCTCAGACGCCGACGTCCGGGCCGAGGCAGAGCATCTCCTGGCCCAGCTCCTCCGCCTCGTAAAGCTCGGTTGCCTCCGGGTCGCCTTCGAACTGGGCAATTAACCCGTTGTCGCCAAATGAAAACTGCCAGCATTGCGGCGTGCCGATCTCGTCATAGACAAAACAGATCTGATCGGCTTGCGGATACCATTCGCCGTTCTGGCAGCGGCCATCCAGAAACGACCATATCACCCGGCGGTTGGGCAGATAGCGCTCAACCCCATAGGGCACGCCATCAAAACCGTAGAACAGGGTGCGGCCCTGGGTGTAGCGGTCGAACTGATCCGCTGTCAGAGGCGCACCGGCGGCGGCCGGACGGCCCTGCAGGGCGCTGCTCAACAGGATCGCCGAGAGAATCAGACAGAGCATTCGCATGGATCGACTGTGCCAGAGCCGTATCGCCCTGACCATGGTTTCCGCAGCGGGGGCGATGACAGGCAGAATCGCGCGATGCCTCGGGCACGGCGGCGCGGGCGCAGGGTTGCGCGGCGTCACCTTTGACCGGGGCCGGTGTGCTGGGCAACATCGGTGTAGAAAAAAGCCGCAGCCTCAGGTGGTTGCCCGGTGCAGATTGGTGCAGATCGGTGCGGCTGAGGTCATTGGCCAGAGCGAGGGGAGAGAGTGGGATGCCGGAACTGGGAAACAGCCCTATGGGGGATGCGTTGATCGGCGCGGCGGCGCTATTTGCGCTTGTGTATCTGGGGCTCACGGCGCGGCCGACCAGCGTGTTGCGCAGCGCGACCAAGACCCTGGCGGTGCTGCTGCTGGCGATTGCCGCCTGGCTTGGCGGTGGGCCAGTGCTGCTGACCCTCGCGCTTGGGCTTTGTGCCATTGGCGATTTCTGCCTGTCGCGGGATGGCGAAGGCGCCTTCATGGCCGGGGTCGGGGCCTTTGCAGCGGGACATCTGGTCTATGTGTTTCTGTTCCTCGGTCAGGACAGCAGCGAGGCCGCGCGGCTATTGCAGATGCCGCAGTCGCTCGGCGTTGTGGTGCTGGCGCTGGCGGGCATCGCCATGGCGCGATTGCTGGCGCCGCGTGCCGGTGCCCTGAAAGCTCCGGTGCTGGCCTATGTGCCGATCATCATCAGCATGGGGCTGGCAGCCCTGACCCTGCCGCTGGGGGGCAGTCTGCAAGGGCTGGCGCTGGTACTGCCTGCGGCGCTCGCCTTCATGGCGTCCGATATCGTTCTGGCCTTTGAAACCTTTGTGCTGGCCGAGGATCACCCGGCGCGGCGGTTCACGCCCTATGCGGTCTGGCCGCTCTACTGGGGGGCGCAGGCGGGGTTTCTGCTGGCGTTTCTGTAGCGGCTTAGGCCGGCTCCTGCATCGGTTTTGTGGCGGTCGGCGCACCGAGGTGCTTTGCACTTGCCGCAAAACCGCATTAGGTGTCCGCGTGACAACTCGCACAGACCCAATATGCGGAGACCGACATGGCGTTTTTCTCAAAACTGAAGGACCGGCTGTTCAAGTCGTCGAACAAGCTTGAGGAAGGGCTTGATGCCATCGTCGAAGAGGGCGCAGCCGCACAACAGCCCACACCGGAGAAGACGCCCGAGGTGCCGCCATCCGCACCGCCAGTGGAGGTGCCGTCTGAAGCGCCGTCCGAGATCCCCGCAGAGACACCCGAACAGACCGCCCGCACAGCAGAGCCGATGGCGAAACCGGCGATGAAGCCGATGCCCGCGCCGACCCCGGACCCGGTTCCGGCAGCGCCTGGACTTCTGGGGCGTCTGATAGGGCGCGGTAAGGCGGATGAGCCGCGCCGCGCGCTGGATGACGACATGCTGGAGCAGCTGGAGGATCTTCTTGTTGCCGCCGACATGGGGGTCGATACCGCGCTGCGTGTCACGGCCAATATGGCCGAGGGCCGGTTTGGCAAGCGGCTTTCGACGCGTGAGATCAAGGAGCTGCTGGCCGCAGAGGTGGCCCGCATCATGGAACCGGTCGCCCGCCCGATGCCAATCTACCAGAAACGCCCGCAGGTGGTGCTGGTGGTGGGCGTCAATGGCTCCGGCAAGACCACCACAATCGGCAAGCTGGCCAGCCAGTTCAAGGCCGCGGGCAAGAAGGTGGTGATCGCCGCAGGCGACACTTTCCGCGCCGCGGCAGTGGAGCAGTTGCAGGTCTGGGGCGACCGTGCAGGTGTGCCGGTCCTGACCGCGCCCGAGGGATCGGATCCTGCCAGCCTTGCCTTTGATGCGATGACACGGGCGCAGGAAGAGGGGGCGGATCTGTTGATGATCGACACAGCTGGCCGCCTGCAGAACCGCGCCGATCTGATGGAAGAACTGGCAAAGATTGTGAGGGTGATCCGCAAGAAGGACGAGACCGCGCCGCATAACACCCTGCTGGTTCTGGATGCCACCACCGGGCAGAATGCGCTCAATCAGGTGGAAACCTTCCAGAAACTGGCCGATGTGTCGGGGCTGGTGATGACCAAGCTGGACGGCACCGCCAAGGGGGGTGTGCTGGTGGCGCTGGCGGATAAATTCGGCCTGCCGATCCATGCCATCGGTGTGGGCGAGCAGATCGACGACCTTGCCCCGTTTGATCCCGAAGAATTTGCGGCCGCTCTGACCGGGCTGGAAACCTCCTGAGCCGCGCGCGCCAGCCGCATCTTCTGGCTGAAAATATCCTCGGGGGTCCGGGGGTGGAAAACCCCCGGCGATCTGTTCTGGAGCAAAGGTACTGCGGTTGAGCGACTGGCTGATCTCTCTGGAGGGAACCGAGGCGGGGCATCATGCGGCGCTTGCGCTGGCGCTGATGGCGGCGATCCTGCACGCGGTGTTCGGAGCGCTGCAAAAGGGGCGATATGACCCCTGGCTGTCGCGCGGTGCAATTGATTTCTCCTATGGGCTGATGGCCCTGCCGCTGGCGCTGTTTGTGGTGCCCTGGCCCGAGCCGCATATGTGGCCGATCTTTGCGGGCGTCTGGCTGATCCATGTGCTCTACAAGATCCTGCAGGGGCTGGCCTATAGCAAGGGCAGCTACACGGTGGTCTATCCGGTGGTGCGCGGCACCGGGCCGCTGTTCACCGTGCTGGGCGCGTCGATGCTGTTTGACGAAGGCTTTACAGCGGTGCAGTGGCTGGGGGTTCTGGTGCTGCTGGCGGGGATTTTCGGACTGGCGCTCTACAATTACCGCAATCTGACCGACAATCGCGAAACCCTGGGCAGCGCCCTGGCGCTGGCGGTGGCGACCGGCGTCTTTGTGGCGCTCTATACCACCTATGACGCCTATGGCATTCGCGCGACGGCGGATCCGTTCACCTTTCTTGCGTGGTTCTTCTTCATCGACGGGCTGGCGATGCCGCCCTATGCCTATCTGCGCTGGCGGGCGATGGTGCCGCGCCCGGACCCCGGCCCTTTGATGGCCAAGGGGCTGCTGGGCGGGCTTATCGCCTTTGGCTCCTTTGGGGCGGTCATGCTGGCCACGCGGCTGGACAAGGTGGGAGAGGCGGCGGTGCTGCGCGAGACGTCCACGGTCTTTGCCGCGCTTATCGGCTGGCTGGTGTTGAAGGAAACCGTGGGGCCGCGACGGATTGCCCTGATGGCTTTGATCGCGCTGGGGGCCGTGATAGTGGAGATGGGCGGCTGATCCGGCTGGCGCAGCGGCCAGGCCTCGGCGATCACCGCCGGTGAATTCAGGTTAGGAACAGGAATAGAAATGGCGGGAAAACCGATCAACCGAACCCTTAAACTGGTGCTGGAATACGGCCCGCTGGTGCTGTTCTTTGTCGGCTACCTGCGCCTGCGCGATGAGCTGCTGATGATCGGCGGGCAGGAGTACAAGGGCTTTATCGTGGTGACGGCGGCCTTCATTCCGCTGATGGTGCTGTCGAGCCTGGCACTGTGGCGGCTGACCGGTCATATTTCCAGACTTCAGGTCGGGACGCTGGTGATTGTGATCCTGTTTGGCGGGCTGTCGGTCTGGTTCAATGATGAGCGGTTCTTCAAGATGAAGCCGACGATCCTTTATGTGCTGCTGGGCGGTGCGCTGGCGATTGGTCTGATCCGGGGGGAAAGCTATCTGAAGGTGGCGATGGATGAGCTGATGCCGCTGCAGGACGCAGGCTGGATGATCCTGACGCGGCGGCTGTGTTACTTCTTCTTCGCGCTGGCGCTCCTGAATGAGCTGATCTGGCGCACGCAGAGCACCGACACCTGGGTTTATTTCAAGACCTTTGGCCTGTCGCTGGCGATGTTTGCCTTTTTCATGACACAGGCGCGGGTCTTTCAGGCCTATGCGATGCCGGACGCCGAGGTGGACGAGAGCGAGTGACGCGGGCAGGGCCGCAGCGACCCGTCCCGGTGGTGTCGCTGCGTGTCGCGATCTGCGCGCAGCGGACTTGACCAAACGGCGGTTTGGGCTTATCCGGGACGGATATATCGTGGCGATTTGTTACCGGATTGCGGGCCACGTAAAACAATCCCGCTAAAGAGGTCAGGATGTGAAGGACCCCCTTTCGCTTGGCCGAATGGGGGTTTTTTAATGCGCAACGCGCGCAAGGAGACAGAAGATGAGCGAGACCTGGAACAAGCGCACGAAACTGGTGCATGGCGGCACCCGCCGCAGCCAGTACAATGAGGTCAGCGAAGCGATCTACCTGACGCAGGGTTTTGTTTACGACACCGCCGAACAGGCCGAGGCGCGGTTTATCGAGACCGGCCCCGATGAATTCATCTATGCCCGCTATGGCAACCCGACGGTGGCGATGTTCGAAGAGCGCATTGCCGCGCTGGAAGGGGCCGAGGACGCCTTTGCCACCGCATCCGGCATGGCGGCGGTCAATGGCGCGCTGACCTCGATGCTGAAGGCAGGCGACCATGTGGTTTCGGCCAAGGCTCTGTTTGGCTCCTGTCTCTATATTCTCGAGACGATCCTGACCCGGTTCGGGGTTGAGGTGACCTTTGTCGATGGCACCGACCTTGAACAGTGGCGCGCAGCGCTGCGCCCTGACACCAAGGCGGTGTTTTTCGAGTCGATGTCCAACCCGACACTTGAGGTGATCGATATCGCCGCAGTGGCCGAGCTGGCCCATGAGGTCGGGGCCACTGTGGTGGTCGATAACGTGTTTTCGACGCCGGTGTTTTCCAATGCCATCGCGCAGGGCGCGGATGTGGTGATCTATTCCGCGACCAAACATATCGACGGGCAGGGACGGGTGCTGGGCGGCGTCATCCTTGGCACGCGCGAGTTCATCCGGGGCACCGTTGAACCCTATATGAAGCACACCGGCGGCAGCCTCAGCCCGTTCAATGCCTGGACGCTGCTGAAGGGGCTGGAGACGATTTCCCTGCGGGTCAACGCCCAGGCCGATACAGCGCTGGAACTGGCGCAGGCGCTGAGCGGTCATCCCGCACTCAGCCGGCTGATGTATCCCGGCCTTGAGACCCATGCCCAATACGCACTGGTGCAGCGCCAGCTGGGCGGCAAAGGCGGCACGGTGCTGTCGCTGGACCTCAAGGGCGGCAAGGAGGCTGCATTCAGGTTCCTGAACGCGCTGACCATCCCGGTGATTTCCAACAATCTGGGCGATGCGAAATCCATCGCCACCCATCCGGCCACCACCACCCATCAGCGGTTGTCTGATGAGCTGAAGGCCGAACTGGGCATTACGCCCGGTCTGGTCCGGTTTTCGGTCGGGCTTGAGGATGCCGCCGATCTGATCGCGGATCTGACACAGGCCCTGGCGGTGGCGGAGGCCTGATCGGCTGAAGCTGCGGCTGAATAGCGACGGCGATAAGGGGGCAGGGCGCGCGTCGCCGCTGCCCCCGATGCCAAGCGTGATCCAAAAGGATCTGGCGTCAATCGCCGTAAATGCGCAAAACACGACGCTTTTGAATGATCTGTTTTGCGATCTGCTGCGTAACAGACTAAAACTAATCCTGCTGCCTGATGATCGGGCAGCGTCAGCGGAGGTCTCTGTTTCATGAACTCTCACTCGCGTAATCTGACCAAGGCGCCTGATCGAGCAGATGCAGAGGATGCACTCGAGCTGTTGCGCAAATGGGCCAGCACGGCAACCGAGACCGAAATTGCTCAACTAAACCCTGTGGTTGCACGGCTTCTGCCGGATGCACCCGTTGGTAATTATCCCGATCTGTCGCGCCACTACCCTGAGGAGTTTGAGGCCGATAGCAGCTATCGTGCGACCCTGCCGGACCTGCAGAACGGGCCGTCCAGCCTGATCCGCGGCGCCCATGAGCAGATCCAGCACGTCGGAATTTCCAATTTTCGCCTGCCGATTCGCTTTCACACCCGCGACAATGGCGATCTGACGCTGGAAACCAGCGTGACCGGCACCGTCAGCCTGGATGCCGACAAGAAGGGCATCAATATGTCCCGGATCATGCGGTCGTTTTACAAACACGCTGAACGCACTTTCAGCTTTGAAGTGATGGAAGCGGCGCTTGATGATTACCTCACCGATCTCGAAAGCCTTGATGCACGTTTGCAGATGCGGTTTTCCTTCCCGGTGAAGGTGCAAAGCCTGCGTTCGGGCCTGTCGGGCTATCAATACTATGATATCGCTCTGGAAATCGTGGATCACGATGGCGAGCGGACGAAGATCATCCATCTGGATTACGTCTATTCCTCGACCTGTCCCTGTTCGCTTGAGCTGAGCGAACATGCCCGCAGTGCCCGTGGCCAGCTGGCGACGCCGCATTCGCAGCGCTCGGTGGCGCGGATTTCGCTGGTGCAGGAGCCGGGCGCGCCGGTTCTGTGGTTCGAGGATGTGATCGACCATTGCCGCCGCGCGGTGCCGACCGAGACCCAGGTCATGGTCAAGCGCGAGGATGAGCAGGCCTTTGCCGAGCTGAACGCGGCCAATCCGATCTTTGTCGAAGATGCCGCGCGGCTGTTCTGCGAGGCGCTGCAATCGGATTCCCGTATCGGCGACTTCCGGGTGGTGGCCAGCCATCAGGAGAGCCTGCACAGCCATGATGCGATCAGCGTGCTGACGCAGGGGCCGACCTTTGCGGCGCGCAGCATCGACCCGCGGATGTTCGCAACCCTGATCCATCAGGGGTGATCCGGGCGCGCAGGACGCCAATCGTGCCTGTCGCCCCATTTTCCGACATAGACCCGACACCGCTGCCTGATTAGGCGGCGGTTTTTCGCGCTTTTTACGGGCGACTCTGCAATGCGGCATTATTTATGCTGCAATGCAAAAGGAATCAGATAGAGTTGCAACCTGTGGGGGTGCGCGCTGCGTCGTTCCCCCTGTCCGAGGGGCGGAGGGGGCCTCGTGCCAGGGCTGTCGCGCCGAGCTTACCGGGTTCGGAAGATGGTCAGACCAATGTCTCTTGTTCATCTGCGCCAGCAAGGCCGTCTGATCTCTGGCCCTGATGTCTGGCGCAGCCATATCGCGGCGGATGCCACCCGCCAAACAGGAGATTTTGATGATCCCTCTACTCGACTTCACCGACCTTCCCCGGACACCTGCTGCATTGGCAGGTACGCTTGTTGGGCGCCAGATGCGGTTCTGGCGTGGGGCCGTGGCCCTGATGGGAGCAATGCCCGCCGCGCAGATGGCGGTTGCCAGCCATGCGATTGCGGTGGGGCTGAACCAGACCCGTGTCAAGACCACCGCCGCGCGCAGCACGGAGGCAGCCAGCCGCAGTGCCGAGCCTGCCGCAACCGCTGCGGAGAAACCTGCGGCCGCAAAACCAAAGCCCGCCCCGCAGCGCAAGCCTGCCCGCAAGAAAACCCGCCCGGCACGGACCAAGGCGGCGACCAGCACGCCGACGGTTGCGCCAACGCCGCAGCCCACCGACAAGGCGGATACAGCCGGGGCGTCCGATTTTTCCAGCAAGCGCAAGGTCGCGACGAGCGAAGCGGATGTGGCAAAACCTGCGGCCCCTGCCGCTGCTGCTGCCGTGACACCCGATACGCCCGCCGCCAAGGCCGCCGCCGCCGGACCAAGCCGCAAAACCACCCGCGCGCCGTCGAAACCGGCAGCGATGCCCGCCAAGGATCCGGCCCCGGCATCTTCGCCTGCATCGCAGCCCGCTGCGCGGGCTCAGCTGTCGCCGGTTGGCGCGAAACAGGCCGGAACCACCAGCACTCAGGCGCTGATGACCGGTCAGGGCGGTGGGGGCGGCACGTCGGCCAGTGCGATGACGGCGAAGGTCGGCACGGTGTCACAGAAGTCGACAAAACCCTAACCCCGGGTCGCAACAGTCGCGCAGTCTCTTGACACTCCGCCCGGTGGAGGCCAACGCTGCGCGCATGTTGGATCTGCGTCCGGTTGGATATGTCATTGGCCTTCTGGTGGCCATCCTTGGGGCAACCATGGTGTTCCCGCTGGCTGTCGATCTATACGACGGGCAGGGGGAATGGCCGGTCTTTCTCGAAAGTGCCGTCATCACCATCCTTGGCGGCGGGCTGATTGCGCTGTCCTGTGCCAATGGGGTGCGCGAGGGGCTGACGATCCAGCAGACCTTTCTGCTGACGACGCTGGTCTGGGTGGCGCTGCCGGTGTTCGGGGCGATCCCCCTGATGCTGGGCGCCACTGAACTGCGCTTTGTCGATGCGTTCTTCGAGGCGATGTCCGGCCTTACCACCACCGGCTCCACCGTGATTTCGGGCCTTGATGGTCTGCCGCGCGGACTGCTGCTGTGGCGGGGCATCCTGCAATGGCTGGGCGGCATCGGCATCATCGTGGTGGCCATGGTGTTCCTGCCGGAGCTGCGGGTTGGCGGCATGCAGATTTTCCGCTCCGAAGCCTTTGACACGATGGGGAAAATCCTGCCACGCGCGCAGGCAATCGCGAAGCAGATTTCGCTGATCTATGTCGGCCTGACCGTGGCCTGCATGGTGGTCTATATGCTGTTGGGGATGCAGCCCTTTGACGCGCTGGTGCATGCGCTGACCACATGTTCCACCGGTGGTTTCTCCAATTATGATGCGTCTTTCGGCACCTTTACCGGCGCGCCTGAATATGCTGCATCGGTGTTCATGATCCTCGCGGCGCTGCCCTTTGTGCGCTATGTGCAGATGGTCAACGGCCATTCCAAGCCGCTGTTTCGTGACAGCCAGATCCAGACCTTTCTGGCCACCATCCTGATCCTTGTCGTGGTGACGGCCTGTGTGCTGGTCTATGTGTTTCCTCACCACCCCGAGCAGGCGGTGCGCGAGGCGCTGTTCAATATCACCTCGATCATCTCCGGCACCGGCTACGCCAGCGTTGATTACATGCAGTGGGGCAGCTTTCTGGTGATGCTGTTCTTCTTTATCGGGCTGATTGGCGGCTGTGCGGGGTCAACCGCCTGTTCGGTCAAGATTTTCCGCTATCAGCTGCTGTTCGCCTCGATCCGGGTGCAGATCCAGCGCATTCATTCGCCGCATGGGGTGTTTGTCCCGCGCTATCAGGGCAGGGCGGTGGACGCCGAGGTGCTGAGCTCGGTGATCTCCTTTTTCATGTTCTTTGTGGTCACGCTGGGGATCGTGGCCTGGGCGCTGGCGCTGACCGGGCTTGATTTTGTGACGGCGGTGTCGGGGGCGGCAACGGCTGTGGCCAATATCGGCCCCGGCCTTGGCGACCGGATCGGGCCTGCGGGCAACTTCTCCACGCTGAACGATGGCGCCAAGTGGATCCTGAGTGCGGCGATGCTGATCGGGCGGCTGGAGCTGATGGCGGTCTATGCCATTCTGACCATCCGTTTTTGGCGCAACTAGGCAGATCGACCGAAACGCGCCGCTTTGACGCATCAAAATTGCGTGTTGCACCGGCGTTTCTGCGTGTATCGCTACAATCCGCAGGCTTGCCCTTGTGGGGCCGCTCGCATAAGAGGCGGGGAGTTGAAACCCGCAAGCGCACGGAGAGTTTTGCCCAATGCCCGTTCTTGTGATGAAATTCGGCGGTACATCTGTCGCCAATCTGGACCGCATCCGCCGCGCGGCGAAACGCGTGGGCGTTGAGGTGGCCAAGGGCTATGACGTGATCGTTATCGTCTCTGCCATGTCGGGCAAGACCAATGAGCTGGTCGGCTGGGTCAATGAGACCTCGCCGCTGTTTGATGCGCGCGAATATGATGCTGTGGTCTCCTCGGGCGAGAATGTGACGGCGGGTCTGATGGCGCTGACGCTGCAGGAGATGGATATCCCCGCGCGCAGCTGGCAGGGCTGGCAGGTGCCGCTGAAAACCACCAGTGCCCACAGTCAGGCCCGGATCGAAGAGATCCCGCCGGAGAACATCAATGCGAAGTTCGGCGAAGGCATGCGCGTCGCCGTGGTTGCAGGGTTTCAGGGGATCAGCCCTGAAGGCCGTATCACCACGCTGGGCCGGGGCGGGTCGGATACCACCGCTGTTGCCTTTGCCGCGGCCTTTGAGGCGGAGCGCTGCGATATCTATACCGATGTGGACGGGGTCTATACCACCGACCCGCGGATCTGCGATAAGGCGCGCAAACTGCATAGGATCGCGTTTGAAGAAATGCTGGAGCTGGCCTCGCTGGGCGCCAAGGTCCTGCAAACCCGCTCTGTTGAACTGGCGATGCGCTACAAGGTGAAGCTGCGCGTGTTGTCGAGTTTTGAGGAACAGTCCGACGAGGCCGGAACCCTGGTCTGCGACGAGGAGGAAATCATGGAATCCAATGTTGTGGCCGGTGTGGCCTATTCCCGTGACGAAGCCAAGCTGACCGTGCAATCGGTCGCCGACCGTCCCGGCATCGCGGCACATATCTTTACCGCGCTGAGCGATGCAGGTGTGAACGTCGATATGATCGTTCAGGATATCTCGGCCGAGGGTCGCACCGATATGACCTTCTCCTGCCCGACCGATCAGGTGGCGCGCGCCGAACAGGCGTTGCAGGCGGTAAAGCAGAAGGGCGAGCTGAACTACGCCGAACTGCTGGCTGACCGTGATGTTGCCAAGGTTTCGGTGGTTGGCATCGGTATGCGCTCACAATCAGGGGTTGCAGCCAAGATGTTCAAGGTGCTGTCGGACGAGGGCATCAACATCAAGGTGATCACCACCTCCGAAATCAAGATTTCGGTTCTGATCGACCGGAAATACATGGAACTTGCAGTGCAAGCACTGCATGATGCCTTTGAATTGGACAAGGCGGCCTGATCTGGACCTGGCTGCCTGACACCGAAACCTGTGTGAACGGCCCCCATGGTAAAGACGACCGAATCCGAAAGTCGCAATCTGTTGATGCGCTTGCGCGAGGCGATGGCCGGTGATGATGCCGGTCAGGCCCGGCTGGACAAGATCACCCAGCTGATCGCCGATAGCATGCGCAGCGAGGTGTGCTCGGTCTATCTGTTCCGGGACGAGGAGACGCTTGAGCTCTGCGCGACTCAGGGTCTGAACGTTGAATCCGTACACCAGACACGTATGCGGATCGGCGAGGGGCTGGTGGGCCGTGTGGCGCGCTATGGCAAGGTGGTCAACACCCCGGATGCCCCCAACGCCAAGGGGTTCCGCTATATGCCGGAAACCGGGGAGGAGCGTTATGCCTCTTTCCTGGGGGTGCCGATTCAGCGGCTTGGCGAGATGCTGGGCGTGCTGGTGGTGCAGTCCAAGGACGCGCGCGAATTCTCCGCCGATGCGGTCTATGCGCTGGAAGTGGTTGCGATGGTGATTGCCGAAATGACCGAGCTTGGCGCCTTTGTTGGCGAGGGCGCGGCGCTGTCGCCCCTGCACCAGCAACCGGTTCTGCTGCGGGGAACCATCGCGCAGGAAGGCGCTGTTGAAGGCCACGTCTGGCTGCATGAGCCGCGCGTTGTTGTGACCAATCCGATTGCCGATGACCCGCACCGCGAGCTTGAGCGCCTGCATGAATCGGTCGAGGAGCTGCGGGTCGGCGTCGACAAGATGCTGGAGGTCTCCCAGACCGGTGACAAGGAACAGTTGCAGGTTCTGGAAGCCTACCGGATGTTCGCCAATTCCAAAGGGTGGATGCGGCGGATGGAAGAGGACATCGGCCGCGGTCTGAGTGCCGAGGCGGCGGTGGAGAAAGAACAGTCCCAGGCGCGGGCGCGCATGGGGCAGGTGCAGGATGCCTATCTGCGCGAGCGGCTGAGCGATCTGGATGATCTGTCCAACCGGCTGCTGCGAATTTTGACCGGGCAGGGCCGTGAAACCGGTGCTGAGCTGCCCGAGGACCCGGTGCTGATTGCACGGAACATCGGCCCCGGTGAACTGCTGGAATATGGCCGCAACCTGCGTGGCATCGTGCTGGAGGAAGGCTCTGTCGGCTCTCATGCGGCGATCATTGCGCGCGCGCTGGCCATTCCGCTGGTGGTTCACACCAAACGCATCACCACCGAGGCGCTGAACGGCGACCATATCATGGTGGACGGGGAGCAGGGTGTGGTACATCTGCGGCCGGATGACACCGTTGTGGGGGCCTTTCGCGACAAGATCGCGATGCAGGCCAAGGCGCAGGAACGCTATGCCTCGATCCGTGACAAACAGGCGCTGACCCGCGACGGCACACGTGTGAACCTGCTGATGAACGCCGGGCTGATGGCCGATTTGCCGTCGCTGGAAAACTCCGGTGCCGAAGGCGTCGGGCTGTTCCGAACCGAATTGCAGTTTCTGGTCCGCAACCAGATGCCGAAACGATCCGAACTGGTGGCGCTGTATCAGCGGGTGTTGGATGCGGCTGGCGGCAAGCGGGTGGTGTTCCGCACGCTGGACATCGGGTCGGACAAGGTGCTGCCCTATATGAAGCCGACCGATGAACCGAATCCGGCACTTGGCTGGCGGGCGATCCGGGTTGGTCTCGACAAGCCCGGTGTGATGCGGATGCAGTTGCAGGCGCTGATGCGCGCCGCCAACGGGCGTCCGCTGACGGTCATGTTCCCGTTTGTGGCGCAGTTCGAGGAGTTCCGCGCCGCCAAGGCCGAGGTCGCCAAGACGCTGGAACGCGAACGGCGCCTCGGGCATCCGCTGCCGGAAAAACTGGAAGTCGGGGCCATGCTGGAAACCCCGTCGCTGGCCTTTGCGCCGCAGAAGTTTTTCGACGAGGTCGAATTCCTGTCGATCGGCGGCAATGACCTCAAGCAGTTTTTCTTTGCTGCGGACCGTGAAAACGAGAGGGTGCGCAAGCGTTACGACACATTGAATGTGAGCTACCTGAGCTTTATCGCGCAAATCGTTGAGCGTTGCGAGATTTCCGGGACACCGCTCAGCTTTTGCGGCGAGGACGCCGGGCGCCCGATTGAGGCGGTCTGCCTGGCGGCGATGGGGTTGCGGGTTCTGTCGATGCGACCTGCCTCGGTTGGCCCGGTCAAATCGCTGCTGATGCGTGTCGATCTGAATGCTATTCGCAAAATCATTGCCGACGCACGCCACCGAGGCGAGCAAACGGTGCGTCCGGCTGTGATGCAATATCTGCGAGAGCTCTGAGCCGGGATCCTTCGCACCATAGTCTGCATTGGGACCGCGCAGCCGAGGCTGCGCGGTTTTTTTGACTGAGGATCAGGTTAGGGGTACAGCCTATGAGTGTGTTGTGGATAGCCGTAGGTAACGGGTCTGGCTGGTGGCTTTGGTTTGGTCTTGATGAATCGTGACTGCGCAATCGAATTTACTCTTTAACATTTTGTAAATACCTTCCAAACTTGACTTATCTCGATATTTTTGTCGGTTCTGAATGTCCCGGCAGGGTGTCTCGTTTGAGTTGAGAATGCCCAAACTGTCCCCCAACTTATCCACAGCGCCGTCCCTGTTGTTCAGGTTGTTTTATCTATCTGAAAACATTGAATTAATTGTGGTTTTGCGGGAGATCGGATGACCCGTTTGAGACAAGTTCTCTACATCAATTGTGGGGCTTATCCACTTGAAATTTATCGGGAAATTATGGCTGAATAGCTTGGGTTTCCGCGCCCATGGCGATGGCGTCCGAGAAAACCGGGGCAAGAGTCATGCTCTTGCCAGTATTGCAGAGCGGAGATGAATATTCCCTTAATGCGGATCTCCTGCAGGTCTGGCAAAAGCTTCAAGTTTAAAAGTTTAAGCTTGAAATTTATTGCCGTGCGCTTATCCTGTGCTCAGCTTTGATCGCAATAGGGGAGTGGCACCATGAAAATCGCCTGTCTGGGAGGCGGCCCCGCTGGCCTGTATTTCGCGATTTCGACCAAGCTGCGTCAGCCGGATGCCGAAATCACGGTTTTTGAGCGTAACAAGCCCGATGATACCTTTGGTTGGGGTGTGGTGCTGTCTGATGACGCGCTGGACAATCTGGCCGCCAATGATCCCGTCAGCGCCGAGCGGATCCGCGATAAATTCGCCTATTGGGACGATATCGCCGTGGTGCATGACGGCGTGCGGACCGTGTCGGGCGGGCATGGGTTTGCGGGCATCGGTCGCAAGGCGATGCTGGTGATCCTGCAGGAGCGGGCGCGCGAACTGGGTATTGATTTGCGGTTCGAAACCGAAGTCGGATCGGCCGCGAGCTATCAGGCGGATTATGATCTGGTCGTGGCCTGCGACGGGCTGAATTCGCGGGTGCGAACCGAGTTTGCCGCGCATTTCAAACCAAACGTCGATGTGCGCCCTTGCAAGTTTATCTGGTTGGGCACACAGCAGAAATTCGATGATGCCTTTACCTTTATCTTTGAGAAGACAGAGCATGGCTGGATGTGGATCCACGCCTATCAGTTCGACGCTGACACCGCGACGGTGATCGTTGAATGCTCGGCCCAGACCTGGGAAAACTGGGGCTTTGAGGCGATGAGCAAGGACGAGATCCTGCGCACCTGCGAGGCGATTTTTGCCGATCATCTGGATGGGCACGCGCTGATTTCCAACGCGGATCACCTGCGCGGCTCGGCGGTCTGGATCAACTTCCCCCGTGTGCTTTGCGAAACATGGTATCATCAGAACGTGGTCTTGCTGGGCGATGCCTCGGCCACGGCGCATTTCTCCATCGGGTCGGGCACGCGACTGGCCTTTGACAGCGCCATCGCATTGGCGGAGTTCATTAGCACCGAACCGACGTTGGAACAGGCCTTTGTCCGCTATCAGGAGGAGCGGCGGCTGGATGTGCTGCGGTTGCAATCGGCGGCGCGCAACTCCCTGGAGTGGTTCGAGGATGTGGAACGCTATCTGGATATGGACCCGGTGCAGTTCAACTATTCGCTGCTGACCCGGTCGCAGCGGATTTCCCATGAAAACCTGCGCCTGCGGGATGCGGATTGGCTGGCCTCTGCCGAGAAATGGTTCCAGACGCGGGCGGGTGCCAGCGAGGATGCCCCGGTGCGCCCGCCGATGTTCGCCCCCTACCGGCTGCGGGAGATGCAGCTGAAGAACCGTGTCGTGGTGTCGCCGATGGCGCAGTACAAGGCCAAGGATGGCTGCCCGACCGACTGGCATCTGATCCACTACGGCGAACGCGCCAAGGGCGGAGCAGGGCTGGTCTATACCGAAATGACCTGTGTGTCGGCGCAGGGGCGGATCACGCCCGGCTGTCCGGGGCTTTACGCGCCCGAGCATGAGGCCGCCTGGACGCGGCTGACGGAGTTCGTACACAGCGAGACCGACGCCAAGATCTGCTGTCAGATCGGCCACTCGGGCCGCAAAGGCTCCACCCAATTGGGCTGGGAGACCATGGACGCGCCGCTGCCAGAGGGGAACTGGGAGACGGTTTCGGCCTCTGCTCTTGCGTGGACTGAGGATAATCCGGCCCCGCGCGAGATCACAGCGCAGGAAATGGAGGCCATCAAGGCGCAATTCGTGGCCGCAGCTCAGATGGCGGATCGCGCCGGGTTTGACATGATCGAACTTCACGCGGCGCATGGTTATCTGATTTCATCCTTCATCTCGCCCAAATCCAACATTCGAACCGATGAGTATGGCGGCGCGCTGGAAAACCGTCTGCGCTACCCGCTGGAGGTGTTTGAGGCGATGCGGGCAGCCTGGCCTGCAAGCAAGCCGATGTCCGTGCGTATTTCCGCCAACGATTGGGTCGGCGATGAAGGCGTCACGCCGGAAGAGGCGGTCGAGATTGCGCGGGCGTTCACCGCGGCGGGCGCGGATATCATCGACGTCTCCGCCGGACAGACCACACCCGAGGCACGGCCGGTCTATGGCCGGATGTTCCAGACACCGTTTTCGGATCGGATCCGCAATGATGCGGGCATTGCAACCATGGCGGTGGGCAATATCTATGAGGCGGATCACGCCAATTCGATCCTGATGGCCGGCCGGGCGGATCTGGTCTGTGTCGGGCGGCCACATCTGGCAGATCCCTACTGGACCCTGCATGAGGCGGCGCGGATCGGTGATCGCCATGCAGACTGGCCGTTGCCCTATCAGGCCGGGCGCGATCAGGCCTGGCGTCTGGCCGACCGCGAGGCGGAGGTGATCCGGGCATGAGCGAGATCTGCGGGAAACATGTGGTGATCACCGGCGGCGGCTCTGGCGTGGGCGCCGCCCTTGCGCGGGGCTTTGCGGCGCAGGGTGCGCGGCTAACGCTGCTGGGGCGGCGCAAGGCGCCGTTGGAGGACGTCGCCGCCGAGGTGGACGGCCTGCCACTGGCCTGTGATGTCACCGATGCCGAGGCGGTGCGCGAGACGCTTGCGGCGGCCCGTGAACAGCAGGGCCCGATCACCATTGCCATTGCCAACGCGGGTGCGGCGCCTTCCAAGCCCTTTGCCAGAATGGATGAGGGCGATTTTGCAGCCGCGCTTGCCGTCAACCTGTCGGGGGTGTTCAACCTGTGGCAGGCGGCGCTGCCCGATATGAAGGCCGAAGGCTGGGGACGGATGATCGCCGTGGCCTCTACTGCCGGACTGAAGGGATACCCCTATGTCGCGGGCTATTGTGCGGCCAAACACGGGGTCATCGGTCTGACACGGGCGTTGGCGCAGGAGCTGGCGCGCAGCGGGATCACGGTGAATGCGATCTGTCCTGGGTTCATTGAGACGCCGCTTCTGGAGCGGTCGATTGCCACCATTGTGGCGACCACCGGCATGAGCGCTGACGACGCGGCGAAATCCCTGCGTGCAGGCAATCCACAGGGGCGGTTCATCCAGCCGGAGGAGGTGGCGGATGCCGCGCTCTATCTGGCCGGGACGGCTGCCGCATCCATCAATGGCAGTGCGCTGCCGATCACCGGAGGCGAGATCTGATGCAGACCGACCGCTCCAAGGACCGGCTGCGGCTGTGGCTCAAGGTTCTGAAGGCCACCCGCGCCGTGGAAAGCGAAATCCGCGAGAACCTGCGGCAGGAGTTCAGCACGACTTTGCCGCGTTTTGACGTGATGGCCGCGCTAAGCCAGCATCTTGACGGGCTGAAGATGAGTGAACTCTCCGGCGTGCTTAAAGTCTCCAACGGCAATGTGACCGGCATCGTCGAGCGGCTGGTGGATGATGGCCACGTGCAGCGCGAAAAGGTGCCCGGTGACCGGCGCGCCAGCCGGGTGCGGCTGACCGAGGCGGGGGTGGCGGAATTTGCCCGCCAGGCCGCCGCGCATGAGGCCTGGATCGACCGGATGTTTGACAGCGTGCAGGAGGTGGAGGTGCAGACACTGTCCGACGCGCTGGATCAGGTGGCTAAACGGCTTGAGAATGAAGGACGCAAGGGATGATCTCGACGGATACCAAGTATTTTCTGTGCTCTGTTGACGCGGGTGTCGCAACGGTTGCGCTGAACCGGCCCGAGCGGAAGAACCCGCTGAGCTTTGAGAGCTATGCCGAGCTGCGCGACTGGTTTCGCGAGCTGCATTACGATGACGACGTAAAGGCGGTGGTTTTTGCACCCAACGGCGGCAACTTCAGCTCCGGCGGCGATGTGCATGATATCATTGGCCCCCTGACGAAGATGTCGATGAAGGAGCTGCTGGCCTTTACCCGCATGACCGGCGATCTGGTCAAGGCGATGGTGAATTGTGGCAAGCCGATCATCGCCGCGCTGGACGGCGTCTGTGTCGGGGCCGGTGCGATCATCGCGATGGCCTCGGATATCCGGATCGCCACGCCCGAGGCCAAGACGGCCTTTCTGTTTACCCGCGTCGGGCTGGCGGGCTGCGACATGGGCGCCTGTGCTATCCTGCCGAGGATCATCGGTCAGGGACGGGCGGCGGAGTTGCTTTATACCGGGCGATCCATGAGCGCGGATGAGGGCCATGCCTGGGGGTTTCACAACCGAATCGTGGCCGCTGACGAGCTGATGGCTGAGGCGCGCAACTGGGCTGAGCGGATCGTTTCGGGTCCGAATTTTGGTCATATGATGACCAAAACCATGCTGGCACAGGAATGGTCGATGTCGATCGAACAGGCCATCGAGGCCGAGGCGCAGGCGCAGGCGATCTGCATGCAGACGGCCGATTTCGAGCGCGCCTATCAGGCCTTTGTGAAGAAAGAAAAACCCCTGTTTGAAGGGGATTGATCCGACCCCCGGAGACCCCGGCGCCGGAGGAGGGCGCAGAGGCCTCCGGCGGGAGTATTTGGGGAAAGATGACAGGCGCTGCCCTGTCCCGGGAGGAGCGATATGGCGGATAGGACGTTTCTGAGCTGGCCGTTTTTCGAAGAACGCCATCGGGCGCTGGCGGAGGAGCTGGAGAGCTGGGCTGCCGGGGCCCTGGCGGATATCGATCACGGCGATACCGACGCGGCCTGCCGGGCGCTGGTTGCGGCGCTTGGTGCAGGCGGCTGGACGCAGCATTCCGGCGCCATGGCCGGAGAGGCGCTGGATGTGCGCACGCTCTGCCTGATCCGCGAAACGCTTGCGCGGCACGACGGTCTGGCGGATTTCGCCTTTGCGATGCAGGGGCTCGGGACCGGGGCGATCTCCCTGTTTGGCAGCGCGGGTCAGCGGCAGGAGTGGTTGCCGCTGACCCGCTCGGGCAAGGCGATCGCGGCCTTTGCCCTGACGGAGCCGCAGTCGGGGTCGGATGTGGCCAATTCCACCATGACCGCGACGCTGGATGGCGATCATTACGTTCTGAACGGGGAGAAGACCTGGATCTCCAACGGCGGGATTGCCGATGTCTATACTCTGTTTGCCCGTACCGGCGAGGGACCGGGGGCGAAGGGGCTCTCGGCCTTTGTGGTGCCTGCGGGCCTGCCGGGGTTTGAGGTGGTGGAGCGGCTGGAAACACTGGCGCCGCATCCATTGGCGAGGCTGAGGTTCACAGATTGCCGGATCCCGCGCAGCGCCCTGCTGGGAGAGGCGGGGGCCGGTTTTAAGATTGCGATGTCGGTGCTGGATGTATTCCGCTCCACCGTGGCGGCGGCTGCGCTGGGGTTTGCCCGCCGGGCGCTGGACGAGGCGCTGGCACGGGTGACGACGCGCCATGTGCAGGGCGCGCCGCTGGCGGATTTGCAGATGGTGCAGGGTCATATCGCCGATATGGCGCTGGATGTGGATGCGAGCGCCCTGCTGGTTTACCGCGCTGCCTGGGCCAAGGACAGCGGCGCGGCGCGGATCACCCGCGAGGCCGCCATGGCAAAGCTGTTTTCCACCGACCAGGCGCAGCAGGTCATCGACAGGGCGGTACAGCTGCATGGTGGTGACGGCGTGCGGCAGGGCCAGAAGGTCGAGGAACTCTATCGCGATATCAGAGCGTTGCGGATCTACGAGGGGGCTTCGGATGTGCAGCGTGTGGTGATCGCCCGTCAGGCGATTTCCGCGTTTCAAAAAGGGGGCTGAGATGCTGGGACCAAGCGCACATATCGACACATTCACCCGCGATAACCTGCCGCCGGCAGATCAGTGGCCGGAGTTCCTGATGGAGGGGTTCGACTACCCCGAGCGGCTCAATGCCGCGGTCGAACTGACCGATGCCATGGTGGCCAGGGGATTTGGCGACCATACCGCCCTGATCGGCAACGGGCGGCGACGCACCTACAAGGAACTGGCCGATTGGACCAACCGGCTGGCCCATGTTCTGGTCGAGGATCTGGGGGTGAAGCCGGGCAACCGGGTGCTGATCCGTTCGGCCAATAACCCGGCCATGGTGGCCTGCTGGCTGGCAGCGACCAAGGCGGGGGCGGTGGTTGTGAACACCATGCCGATGCTGCGGACGGGGGAGCTGGGCAAGATCGTTGACAAGGCTGAGATCAGCCATGCGCTCTGCGACACGCGGCTGATGGAGGAGCTGGTGAGCTGCGCCAAAACCTCGGCATATCTGACGTCCGTTGTGGGGTTTGATGGCACCTCCAACCATGATGCCGAGCTGGACCGGCTGGCGCTGGAAAAGCCGGTGAGTTTCGAGGCTGTGGCCACGGGCCGGGACGATGTGGCGCTGCTGGGCTTTACCTCGGGCACCACCGGCGCGCCCAAGGCGACCATGCATTTCCACCGTGATCTGTTGATGATTGCGGATGGCTACGCGGCGGAAGTACTGGGCGTGACGCCCGAAGATATCTTTGTCGGCTCGCCGCCGCTGGCGTTTACCTTCGGTCTTGGCGGGCTTGCGATTTTTCCGCTGCGGTTCGGGGCGGCGGCGACGCTCTTGGAGAATGCCTCGCCGCCGAATCTCATCGAGATTATCGAGAAATACCGGGCGACCGTCTGTTTTACCGCGCCAACCGCCTACAGGGTGATGTTGCGCGCGATGGAAGAGGGGGCCGATCTGTCGTCGCTGCGGGCGGCCGTTTCCGCGGGCGAGACGCTGCCCGCGCCGGTTTATGAGGAATGGATGGCGCAGACTGGCAAACCGATGCTGGATGGGATCGGGGCGACGGAGATGCTGCATATCTTTATCTCCAACCGGTTCGACGATCATCGCCCGGCCTGTACTGGCAAGCCGGTCCGGGGGTATCAGGTGCGGGTGCTGGATGCGGAGGGCAAAGAGGCGCCGCGCGGCGAGGTTGGCCGGCTGGCGGTCAAGGGGCCGACGGGTTGTCGCTATCTGGCGGATACGCGTCAGGATAGCTATGTGCGCGATGGCTGGAACATCACCGGCGACAGCTTCGTGATGGACGCTGATGGCTATCTGCATTTTGCGGCGCGCAATGACGATATGATTGTCTCGGCCGGGTATAATATCGCAGGCCCGGAGGTCGAGGCGGCGCTGCTGTCGCATGAGGCGGTGGCCGAATGCGCGGTCATTGGCGCCAAGGATGAGGCGCGCGGAGAGATTGTGCAGGCGCATGTGGTGCTGGCCGAGGGCAGCAGCCCGTCGGATGTTTTGACCAAGGCGCTTCAGGACCACGTCAAGGCGACCATCGCGCCCTATAAATATCCCCGCGATATCATCTACATCGACGCCCTGCCGAAAACCGAAACCGGCAAGATCCAGCGGTTTCGCCTGAAAGCGGAGTAGCGCAGGGATCCGCCTCGGGATTCCGGCTGCTAGAGGACGGGCACCTGTTCCAGCCGCCGTATCAGGTCGGGAGAGATTGCGTCCGGGCCATCGTTGAACTGGGCACGGGAGACGAAATTCAGATGCCGTGAAAGCAGCGTCAGCTTTGCCGAGGAGATCTCTTCGTAGAAGGCCTTCATGTCGTCGCGCGCCATCAGCTCGGTGATCTTGCTGCGGTGGGCGGTGACCGCAGCGTCATGCAGCGCCTTGATCCCCTTGAGCCGTTTGAGCCGGGTCAGTTCCTTTTTCGTTGCCGGAAGGCGGCGCTGGATGGAGAGATCCTGTTCCATGTTGAAATTCATGCGCATCCAATAGGCCAGCCCCTGGTCGCGCTCCACATGGTTCACCCGGCCACGGTCGCGTTTGACAAGGAAGCTTTCGGTGCTGCGTACGGCGTAATGGTTCAGCGTCACCATGTCGTAGCCGTGGTCGCGAATGCCGAAACGCCAGCCCTGATCGGCCATATCCTCGGGCACCGGTTTTCCCGTGCCTGCCACCCAATTCGGCATCCCCTCTATGCGCCGTTTCAGCGGACGGTGGACGCCAATGCGGTCATAGCCTCCGGCGACATGGTCCCCTCGCGTTCGGAACAGGGTTTTGATGCCCCAGGCCTGGATCGGGGCAGGGCAGTATTTGGGCGCGCAATAGGTATGCTGCTGTGTCAGCAGCACGTCCTCATAGGAACTGCGGAAACTGTTGCCGAACAGGCGCCATTGCATCGAGATCATGTCTGGATCACCGGTGGCAGCAAAAAGGCTGTCGAGGTCGCCGTCGCCAACGTGAATGTTCACGAACTCATCCACATCAGAGACCAGAACCCACTCGGCCTCCCGGACCAGATCAAGACCTTCTGCGAATTTCAACGCACCTTTCTGCGGATTATAGCCGCTGCCCATCTCCTGATAGGGGTTGTCCATCCGGGTGACATAGCCACGGGCCGCCAGCGCATCGAGCAGCTCGACAGTGCCGTCGTCGCAGTCATTGGTGAAAACCAGGATATGATCGAACCCGAGGGCGCGGTGGTGGGCGACCCATTCCAGGATGAAGGGGCCTTCGTTTTTCATACAGGTGATGATCAGACGCTGAGCCGTCTTTGCGGGGCGTGTTGTCATGACCTAGCCCTCTGCCTCGGCGAGTTCGGCACGCAGCCGTTCCAGCGAGTTGCGAATGTTTTTCGCATTGCGTTTCTTCAGCGTGTATTCGCAGACCTGAATGGCCAGTTTCCTGTGGTTTTTCTCCTCGGCCTTCATCAGGAGGTCGTGCTGGTATCGGGGCAGGTCGCGGCGTGCGCGCAGCAGTTGGTAGAACCGTTGGGAGGTGAAACGGCCCTCGCAGATTTCGTTCAGCATCGGTTTGAGGATGTTCATATTGGCCAGCGCCTGCGGCAGCTGGTGGCCGAAGAACGGCATCCTCATCTTGCGGATATTGTCACCTGTGAGCCGGTTCACCTGTTCCACATCCGGCGCGAAATAGGGGTCGTACAGGACCACGACATCCTCTGCCGATTGGGTCGCCTGCGCTGCATCCGCATAGCGGTCCTCCCAATCCAGACGCGCGGTCCAGCCCCAGCGGTTGTCATCCGGCAGGATGCGACGGTCGAGCGTGGTCTGCGGCGCGATGGCAAAGACCTTGGAGCCTGGCGCGCATTGCGAATAGGTGAGTGCGCCAAAGGCCCCCATGGAGGCGCCATAGAACAGAACCTCGTCAAATTGTGCAAAGAAGCCGCTGTCGCGCAGCTGGTCAAAGCTGTCATGCACAAAGGGGTTGCGGAACCAGTTCCGCTTGGCGCCGATCACGCCAAGCACCGAACAGCCCATGGTCTGCGACAGCAGCTTGTAACCCCAGGGCCAGCGCTGGCCCTCCTTTTGCTGGACGACATGGATATTGTCGAAGCTGACCACCAGACGCTTGCCAGAAGGCTCGTAAAACAGCGCGTTGTCCTTGTCCTCCCAGAAGAAACCGGCAGGCTGGGCGGCATGGGCGCGCATGTCGGTGAACCGTGCATCACCGGTCATCGGCTGGGCGCTGTCCGGCGCGTCCGGACGCCTGACGGCGGAACGATCAAGGGCGCCCTGATTTTTGATCTGGGCATTGGTGGCGGCCGGCGCGATCGTGACCACGCGGCTGGCAGGCGCCGGGGCAGGCGCGACGACGGCAGGCGCAGGCGCAGAGGGGCGCTGCATCTTCTGGGCGAGGTCGGCGATATCGATATCGGCTCCCAGCTCGGCCTCGCGTGTTTTCAGGTCCGCAACGCGGATCTTGCCCTGCACCATCTCTTTCAGCAGCCGGGTCTTGGCCTTGATCTGGGCGGGAGAGAGCAGCAGCGCCTCCGGTTCGGGGATCTGCACACCTGCCGGGGTGCCTGCCTCGGCCTGATCCTCAAGCTTGGTGAGGTAGATCGCATCCGGGCGCGCGACCTCGGTCAGGTTTTCATATAGATTGGCGTATTCCGGCTGAGATTTCAGATCGTCGATTTTGGCCCTATGCCATTGCACGGCCTCTCCGTGCAGGCGTGCCAGCTGCGGATCCGCCATCAGCTGATCCAGTTCGGCCCGCATCATCGGCAGGCGATTGAGCATCCGCCCGTCGGTTTCCGAGGCGTAGTTGCGGCGCGCCCAATAGTCGATCCCCTGATCCTGTTCGGTATGGTTGATCCGCCCACGATCCCGTTTCACCAGGAAACTGTCGGCCGACCGCAGCACATAGTGGTTCAGTGTCGCCATCCGATAGCCAAGCGAGCGTTTGGTGGAGCGCCAGCCGTTGTTGGTGAGCAGCATATCAGGCATGACGCGCCCGGACCCGTTTACCCAGCGCACCTGCGAGACGTTGTCTTCGTTGTCGATCTTCAGCGGGCGGTGAACGCCTATCTTGGTGTAGGGCGCGGATTTATGCACCATGCTCTTGAACCCCCAGCCAAGCCGGGGTTTTGGGATGAACTCGGGCGCGCAGCGGGTGAACTGTTCGATAATGGGGCGGTCTTCATAGGTGCCGACCCCGCCATTGCCGAAGAATTTCCAGGTAAAGGAGATCACATTCGGATCGCCAGCGGCCCTGAACAGATCGGCAAATCTGCCGTCACCGACATGGATGTTCACAAATTCATCGACATCAATGGTCAGAACCCAATCCGCAGCCTTGAAGGCAGGCTGTCTCATGGCGTCCTCCAGCGCGACATGCTGGGGCTTCTTGCCGGAGGCCGGATCCCAGGGATTGTCAACGCGGGTGACCAGCCCCAGTTCTGCCAGACGGTCCAGCATCGCATCGGTATTGTCGCGGCAGTCGTTGGTGTAGATCAGGAAGTGTTTCGCCCCGATTGCCTTGTGATAGGCGATCCACTCCAGAATGAACGGGGCCTCGTTCTTCATCGAGGTGAGGATCAGGATATTGTCGTGGGAAACCGGCTCTGCCAGCGGCGCGAGGCGATCCCCGAGTGTTTCGGTCCGCAGCTCCAGATTGTCGATCGCCCGCTGGTAATGGGCGCTCTGCGTGAGACGATCCAGCGGCATTTTGAGCAGGGGATGCGCGGTCTGATGTGCTGCTGCCCGTGGCGCCGGAGCCGGGGTTTTTGCGGTTGCAGCCGCGGCTTTGGCAAGTTCGGCCTGTGTGGGTTTGCCCTGTGGGGGCCGGTCCGGGATCGGTGCGGCGGCGGCGTCGATATCATGCCGGACCAGCGCGCGGCCGAGATAGCTGTCGGGATGAGGAATGCCGCCTTCATGGGTGATCAGGCGTCGGCTCAGCCGACGGTTCCACAGATGCACACCATAGCAGCCCTCGTCGATCTTCTTCTCTACGGTATAGCCCGGTGACAGCAGGTTCCGGCGTTCTTTGAAAGAGATCTGAAAGAAGGCCATCTGCGGTTTCACATGCGCCATCTCACCGGTTTCATTCAGGAAATAGGTCAGCGCCGACGGCCCCCAGACGCCCCATTTCAATTCGGAGACATGAACCGGGTTGCCAGCCGCATGAGCCGCCTCCAGGGCCGCGCGTTCCTCGCCCTTGACCCAGGGCGGGATCGGGTATTCGTTTTCGCAGAACGTGTTCAACCGCTGTAGCGTCCGCGAAAACCGGGGCAATCCCAGAACTGCATTACAGACCAGCCGTCCCGGTTTTTCCCAGCCAAAGACCCATTGGTCCTGAAAATCCCAGGGTTTGACGCAAAGAACATCGGCATCCACCCAGATCACATTCTGCATGGAAATCATCTTGTAGCGAAAGGCGTCGGCATGAACCGCAGGGGAGCCGGAGACCTTGTGGCGGATGAAATCCGACGCCGGGAAAATCCGGTTTGCATCCATCAGCTCGACACCCGGCGGGCAGTTGTCGACCGTCTCGTAGGTATAGAGCAGGGTGCGATGCCCGTGATCGGCAAAGGATTTCAGACAGGTTTGCTCAAGATAGCTGAGATTGCCACCAATCCAGAGGGAGGCGATTACCGGGAGGTCAGACATAGTATTGCGCACTGCTTCATTCTTATTCTGGGACTGTCGAAGGGGCGCTGGTCTACCGTCCGGGGCCGCGAGATCCGACGCGCGACCGCTGCCAGCTGCAAAGCTGAGCCTGCAAAACGGTTTTCTGTCCGGCAATGCCCTGTTCGACACTCATCCTCGTGACTGCGAGAGGTTCGCGAAGGGGCGTATCGCCACCAGAGCCCCTCTGATTAAGCAGGGACAGCCCAGGCCGCCCGCACGTCCTCAAACTCGTTTTTATCTAACTACCGGAGCCACTTGACCGTCTGCTTGCGATCATTGCCTGAGGTGACCCCACATGTCATAAGCGGACGATAACCTACCTTCAGGGCGCGTTCAAATGATTGTAAGCCACAAGCACAACTTTGTTTACGTCAAGCCCGGCAAGACCGCGGGCAGCTCGATCGAGCTGGCCATTAGCGCCTATTGCGGGCCACAGGATGTGATCACCAGGCTGCGCCCGCGCGAGGAATATCAGCGCGGCGACTGTGCGGCGCGGATCGAAAACCCACAATTCGTGAATATCAATTCCGGCGAGACCATCGAACTGCAGAACCATTCCAGATACAGCGATGCGCTGCGGGTATATGGCGAGCAGATCGTCGACTATGATGTGGTTTGCACCGAGCGGAACCCGTGGGAAAAGGCGATCTCGTCATTCTTCTGGAAGGGAAACAGGCGCCCCGAACGCCCGGTTGAGCCGCGCTTCAAGAGATTTGTCAACGACGGTCGCTGGCCGCAGGATTTCGATGTCTACTCCGTGAACGGTGTCTGTGTCGCCGATCACATCATCCGGGTCGAACGTCTGAAGGAAGACTACCGCGATTTCCTCGGATCATTGGGCATTGTGATCGAGGGGGAGATCAGCTTCCCGGCCTCCAAGGGCTTTCAGCGCCCCAAGGAGGCGACACGGGAGGTCATGTTCACGCGGCCTTGGGTGATCCGGGCAGTTGAGGAGCATTCCCAAGAGCTGCGCTCGGTGCTGCCCTACCGTTTCGAAGACCGCAGCGCACCGGAGGTCCACCTGAGCCCGGACCGCCGAACGGCCCGCTATCGGTTTCTGGAACAAAACGCCTGCGGTCCCGCCTATTGGCAGCGCGTGCCGACATCCACATCGGCCTGATCCGGGGGGTAGGCGCAGTGCCGATGAGTTCAGTTGAACGCCTGGAGGGAAGTGCCAGATCCGCCTTTAGAGGCGACGCGAGCAAAACAGTCAAAGCTGTCGCGCATCGCGCTGTCAAATCTGACGTCTGGAGGCGAGTACCGGAATCGAACCGGTGTACACGGATTTGCAATCCGGAAAATTTTGTTGATTTTAAAGGGAAAAATTGTAAACGGACTTGTTTCGTTCAGGGTCACTTTTCAAGAGGTTACGAGGCCCAAGTAAACGGTTTTTCACCGGCTTTTCCTCTGGCGAAAAGGCAAAGAAAAACCGCTGAGGGGGCGGCCACCCACCTCAACGGCATAGAAGAATATTTCCGTCTCCAAACATATGGCATTTCCGGTCTGACCTCAACCCAATTGGCGGTGAGAACATGAGCTGGCGCATCGCAAACGAGTGCGCAGAGCGCCGCTTTGGCAGCGCCGCGCGCAAGCAGATCATCATGTTTCTGGCCGACAAGGCGAGCGATGACGGTTCGGGCATCTGGTGTTCCAAGGGGACGATCCAGCGCCACACAGAGCTCAGCGAGAGCACGGTGAAGCGCACCATCATCGACTTTCTGCGTGAAGGCATTCTGATCGAGACCGGGCGGCGGCAGTGCAAGAATGGCTACACGGTCATTTACCGCATCGTTCTGGAGCGCGTGGCCGCGCTGGAACCCACGGCAGAGCCCGACATTGAGACGGGGGTCACTGTGAACCCTGTCCAGCCTGAACCCGGTACGGGGTCCACGGTGAACGGGGTACGGGGTTCACGGTGGACCCCAAACCATCCTAAAACCATCCATAAACCACCTACGCGCAGGCGCGAGGCGGCGGAGGAAGTTGAAGATCTTGAAACTGAGAAGATCCTGGCTGCCTACCCCGAAGACAGGATCCGAGACCGTCGAACCAGTCTGCGTCTGATCTCAGCGGCTGTGAAGGCCGGTGTGACGCCCGATGACCTGCTGCAGGCGGTCAAAGCCTATGCCAAGGAAAGCGAAGGCTACACGCGCAGCAAGGTCTGTTTCTCGGACAACTGGCTCAAGATGCGCCGGTGGGAGAAGGGACTGGCCCAGATCCAGGCCGACCGTGAGAAAGCGCGAGAGGCCGAAGCCAAAGGCCGTGCGAGCCTTGCCGAGTGGATCCACGAGCGCCATCCATTGTGCCGCCATATCACGACCCGTCAGATCGAAGACTTGATCGCGTCAAAGCTGGTAACGCCCGAACAGGTTCGCGCGGCGGGGATGCAGGCGTGAGTGACGAGATGATCGTATGCGATGCGGTTTGGCTCGGAATTCGAGCTCGTCTCGCGGCGAGAGGCTTAACCAACCTCGGAAGATCTTCATTTTGTGAACGAACTGTTGGTTGCATTTACGTTTATTTCGTTTATTTTGAATATTGCGAATGGAGCGCAAGATCCGGTCGTGTGAAAAGGAGAGAACTCGTGATGATGCAAGCAAAAGAAGCGTTCGCAGAACGTTTGCCGGATCAGGTCGAAATTGAAAATGCTGACAGTCTTCGCCGCATCCTTGCCTCGCAAGTGAACGGTGATGAGGCGGTTGAGCTTCGGCTGGCATTCGGCGAGAAGCAGATTGAACCTGTGACGTTGGCCCCAGCCCTCGCGGCATCCTTGATGGAGTTGTTGCGGTTGGTTTCAAGCGGCAGAGGGTTCCGGATGATCCCTGTGGATGCAGAGCTGACGACCCAGCAAGCGGCCGATTTGTTGAATGTGTCGCGCCCACACCTGGTGAAGCTGCTAGAAGATGGGGAAATCGCCTTCTTCAAAACAGGTCGGCATCGCCGTGTGAAAGCAGCAGATCTGTTTGAATACAAAAAGAAACGCGACACTGATCGCTCTGACGCACTGTCTGACCTCGCGGCAATGGACATGGAGAACGATCTTTTATGAGTGACTATGCCGACCGTTTCACGGCACTGATTGACGCAAATGTCCTGGCGTGCGCGATGCGCAGAAACATAATCTTGTCGCTGGCCGAGGCCGGTTTTTTCCGGCCCCGGTGGAGCGATAGAATTATGGATGAAACCGCCGGTGCAATCGCTAAGATCACGAAGGGGGGCGCTGACACAATCAAGCAGCGTTCCGCTATGGAGCGCGCTTTCCCTGAGGCATGCGTTACTGGGTATGCTGGGCTTGAAGCGGGTCTGGAGTTGCCCGATCCTGATGACCGGCATGTTCTTGCTGCGGCGATCACAACATCCGCTCAGGTAATTGTTACGGAAAACCTTAAGGATTTCCCAAGCGAAGCACTCGCGCCTTTTGACATCGATGCAATCTCGGCCGACGAGTTTATTTCTGATGCCATCGAACTTGACCCACTCGCGGCTGTAGTTGCGCTGCGGAGAATGCGTGAGCGGTTCAAAAATCCTGATATGGATGCCGAAGCATTATTACAGCGGATCAAGGCTCGAAAACTATTTCAAACCGCTGAAATTTTGCACCAATTCGTAGAACTTCTGTAGCCTGAATAGCCGAGTCGTTCGCACAGGAGATGGCCTCAAGCGAACACGTTGATATCTATCTACGCTCTAAGATCTGTTGCACGACGGGGTGCATCCATGCAGGGACGTGCCTGCTTTGCTTTGCCAAGAGCGTCCTATCATTGTCGTCCAGTCCGCGTGCAAGCCGGTCGACGATTTGACTGTCCACACGGTCCTTGCCGACATAACGCAATGCCTGGAAGACAACCCCGGTTTTATGGCCTGCGCCGACGAGCGTCTTGGAGGACGCGTTCCGGAATTGGATGACTTGCCGTCCAACTTTTTTGGTGCGGGTCGGGCCGTCGGTCATATAGGTTGGCTTGGAGGGTACCTGAGTGGAAAGGCCCAACTGATTGGCAGCCATCGAAGGAGAAGGTTGCAAGATCTGACCATCCTTTCGAGCAATAGCCTTTGCTATGTCTTCGGCGGAAGGCGACAGAAATCCGAAGCGCGGGCTCTTCTTCGGGTAGTCATACAGCCCCCGCATCAGTCGCCGGATCACACCCTGATTTGTAAGGCGTGATAGGGCCTGATCCACGCTTGCGCGGGATCCTATGTCGAGAAAATCGCTCGGTGCAAAGATTGCGCCGCGACCTCTTCCGATGATGCGTTGTTTGATGTTTGACGTAATCATATTCGAACTCTTTGTCAGAAAATATGGTATGTTTTTCTGAAAATCAATGGGCCATAAAGTAACCCATGGCTAGGTGCGACTGGCATAGGGCGAAGAGAAGCACTGGTGGGAAATTTACGCTGCGGCGCAAAATTTGGAAAATTACGCCGCAGCGTAAGTTGTCGCGGACTAGACTGCCGATCCTATGATCTATAGATCATATCGAGGCATTATGATCTATAGATCATAGGAGCAGGAGGCAGGCTTGCAGAATTTCGTTCGAATTCCCAGAGATCTTGGGCATGCGGTCCGTCAGGCTCGTCGAGAGAAGAGCTGGACGCAGTCCGATCTCGCCACGCGCAGCGGTGTTTGGCAAGAAACGATATCGAAAGTTGAGGCCGGGCGGGGTGGCACAAAACTCGACACGATCCTGGCGCTGCTGGCAGCCCTCGACCTAGAGCTATTGGCGAGAACACGCAGTAAGGGCTCTGCATCTGATTTTGACAACATATTCGACTGAAGCTCCGCGGTGAAGGAGTGACTGCCCTGAAAGCGCAGCGGTTTTTGTTCTCAGCTCTTGTGACGCAGGATGGTGAGCCTGCAGTTGCAATGGAGTGACTGGGCCGCGTTTCGTAATGGTAACCTTAGCGCTCTCAATGTTGTCTTGAGGTAACATAATATGTGACTGGAGTGGCGGCGTTAGGTTGTCGAGCTAAAAGGAGGAAATTGACATTAATGTTTTCTCAATATAACATTTATGAGATTAGTGTCGCTTGGAGATATCATTATGGCTGTTCCGATCAAGATGCCCAGGGCGGCGCGTAAGGAGCTCGTGACACTTGGGGGAAACATTCGTGTAGCGAGACTGCGCCGCAAACTGACCGCAGAGATTGTTGCGCAGCGCGCTGGCACAACGCGGCAGACCATCGCGAAGATCGAAAGCGGGAACCCTGCAGTTAAGATCGGCACTTACGTGGCCGTGTTGCAGGCGCTCGGCCTTTTGAAAGATTGGGGGAATATCGATGACCCGGTTGGCGAGCAGATGGCCCTGGATGACCTCCCGCAGCGCGCGAGACTGAAAAATGGTTGAGGTTTGGATCGACTGGAAAGGGTTGAAACGGGTCGGCACGCTTCACCGCACAGCGGGGCGCGGCAGAGAGCGGGTGTCCTTCACCTATCATGACGACTGGCTTGCCGACGAAAATGCCTTTGGGCTTTCGCCGGACATGCCTCTCGTTAAAGGGCAATTCGTGCCTGAGGCCGGGCAGGACATGCTTGCACCGCTTGGGGATTCTGCCCCCGACACCTGGGGCAGAACGGTGATGCGGCGTTTTGAGGGGCGCATGGCAGAGGCCGAAGGGCGACGTCCGAGAACACTGCAAGAAGCTGACTACCTGCTTGGTGTGAATGATGAGACCCGTTTGGGTGCGCTGCGCTTCAAGGTTGATGGCGAGTTTCAAGCGCGCGACGGCATTGGCGTGCCTGCTCTCGTGAGCCTTGGGGATTTGCTTCATGCGTCTCAGCGCGTTCTGCGCGGGGAAGAGACTGCTGAGGATCTTCAAATGCTGTTTGCACCTGGAAGTTCTCTGGGCGGCGCTCGGCCAAAGGCCAGCATCCTCGACCAACACGGCCGTCTGTCTGTCGCCAAGTTCCCGAAAGAGACGGACACCTATTGCATGGAACGCTGGGAGGCTATCGCACTGGAGCTGGCAAGGCGCGCCGGAATCACGGTTTCTGATCACACGCTTGAGATGGCTGGCGATAAGCCGGTTTTCTTGTCCCATCGGTTTGACCGGAACGATGACGGCAGGATCCCGTTCATGTCGGCCATGGCCATGCTGGGCGGCAAGGATGGTGAAAGCTACAGCTACTTGGACCTGGCCGATATTATCACCTCAGAAAGCGTGACGCCTGACCAAGACCGGGAAGAGCTCTACCGGCGGGTGGCCTTTTCCATTCTCGTCACGAACCTCGATGACCACATGCGCAATCATGGATTTCTGCGTGGGCGGGGCGGCTGGCACCTTTCACCGGCCTACGACATCAACCCTGTGCCGAACCAACCACGCGTGCTCAAGAGCTACGTTGATGACGACAATCCGGATGCCAGCATCGCCCTGCACCGGGCCCAACATGAATCCTATCTTCTCGAACGCGGGGAGGCAGATCGCATCATTGCGGAGGTGGCCGAAGCGACGATGGCTTGGCGTGACGTTGCCCGTGCCCTGGGGGCTCCGGAGAGGGAGATCAGGGAGATGGCGACAGCCTTCGAGCACAAGGAAGCGGATTTGGCGCGCGAGTGAACTGGGGCAGCTGTTGTATGGGCTTGAGCGAATGCCGTTTAGCTGCAGCGGGTTTTTGAGGTCCTTTGCCAATGCGATGCGGGATGACGAGCCAGGTCGATTTTGGGATGCCAAGTTCGGCCCCTCAACGTCGTGTTTCTGATTGCTGAACATAAGCGGGCATCCGTGTCAGACGCGGTGCAAGCCCCGCTTCAACAAGAAAATTCCCCTGCGCCAGCGCATTCCTCGCGAGGCAAGTTTCTCGCTGACAGCCCCTTGGTGCCAGCTTTGGTCATGTTCATCGAAACACTCAAAGTGAGGATCAAAAAATGGCTACTCAAACTCTGAAACTGAACGTCAAATCCGGCGAAAAAGACGGCAAGAACTTCTGGGACCGCTGCGGCGTCCTCTTCGTCAACACCGACGACAGCGGCAACATCACGTCGATCAACGTCAAACACAGCATGTTTCCCGACGTCGAAATGGTCGCCTTTCCGCGCCGCGATGAAGATCCAGTCACCGAGTGACCTCAATTCCAGGGCGGGTTCTCCGCCCTGGCCTTCATCGGCGAAAACAATGTTGCCAGCTAGGTCGCTTCATCTTGCGACCGAACCTGACGGTTGAGGCGCGAAAGGGGTTCACTGAAGGCCGCTTCCAGTTTTTGGATATGAGCCGCAAGCCAACCAATCATCTCGGGCCACGCTTCCCTGTTGAAGCCGTCAAAGGGCTGAGCGTAAACAATGCGGCTGGCCTTCTTATCGTCCATGCGCCGCCAATCGAGTTCGGCCCCAAAAGCTGCTTCGATCGTATCTTTCTGGCCATAGAGCTGATCGAACAACCATTTGTTCTCTGCGGTTTCAGACCGCTGTAAGCTTATCTCGACCCGTGCTTCATCTCGCGAGAAGATCATCTGATAGGGGCAAGACCTGGTCCCAGATCCTGCGCTGAGCCAATGATCTTTGGTTGGGCTGATATTCTGGTAAAGTGTAACGCCGTCGACACGCAGCTGTTCAAGGGCCGCTTCCCAGAAGTCCAAGCGCAGCTTGTGCCGCTTTTTCTGCGTGTCCTGGATGGCTTTCTCTTCATTTTCTTTGCTCGACATTCCGATCATGAAGTCCGCCGCCTCAGGCGTGGGAATAATCTGTTGAATGTCGACCATCAGCTCGTCGCCAAACGAATACGGAGTCACCTTGAAGCATTGTGCGCGAATTCCGCGGCTGAGGAGCCACAGGACCGTTGCTGTGACCTCGCGCCGAAAATTGGCTGCGATGAAGATCATCCGCTGGTCATTGCCTGGGTTGAGGACGGTTTCTTCCAATTCCTCAACTTCCATGAACTCGCAGATCCGCACGGCAGCATTGCCGCCGCCCGCATAGCGGTCGAGGTATTGCTGATAAATATCGACGATCTGGGTCTTGGTCAGGCCCGAAACGTAGGCGGTGTACTTCAGTGCCTGCCACGTCACATCTCGCCCGCTGTCATCAAGCTTGTTCTCGATCACAACGAGGTTGCCGTCCTTGTCGAGCGCCAAGAGATCCAGGCGTTCGCGGGTTTCATCAAACCCGTCGAACTCTTTTTGAATGATCAGCAATTCCTCCCCGAGGGCATCAGGTTGGTTGGCCAGCCACTCCTGCAAGTGGTCACGCTCGCGCAGGTTCAAGTCGGAAAAGCGCTTCTGGGTCAGGCGGGACAAACGATTTTGGTTCAAATCAACACGGAACAAAGAAATCTTCTCCTACTTCACTTGCATCAAAATATGCGATCCCGTTCAAGTTCTCTGCCATCAAGTAGGATTGCATCTCAGTTGTGTTTTCTTGAAGGCGCGCCCAGTCTGGGTCCCCATCGTGCATCTTTGTTTCCATGTCTGGATCGAGCAATTTCATGCCGTTGGCTAACCCGCACCCCGGTCCATACTGGAAGAGCTCGTGCAGTGGCCGCATCCCAGGATGCAGAACGCTCAGTGTGCGTGACTTCTTTCGCTCGACAAAATTGGCAGACGCTACGGAACAGCCCCAAAAACTTGGCGGCTTGAACCCAGACGAAACTTGGCGGAACAACTGTCGGTTTTTGACATGGTCGTGGTTGTAGAAAACGTAGATGGGATTGTTTGGTCCCGCGCGCTTGATCAGAGTTTTTGTCTGACCCTTCTTCAGCACATGGCCATCGTACCGCCCCGGCATCAATTGGTTGGTTCTTCCGGGCCTTCGATCATGCCGCCGATACAGCTTCTTGGCCTGAACCCGGAAGCCAATGCGACATGGCCCTTGTTTAAAGAACCAAACCCAGTCTGCACCGGTATCTTTCTCGCGTTCTCGGGTAAATAGTCTAACTCGGAACCCAGCATTCGGGAGGTCACGTGCCATCTGCAGCAACAGACATTCAGTTATTGTTTCTTCCTGAAGATTTAGCCCTTCTCTGTAGGCGTTGTTCTGTTCTCGCCAAACAACACCCGACAATTCGCGCAGATATTTTTGCATTCCCAAGGCATGTATATTGGGTTTGCCGGGCCAAAACCTCATAGTGCCGTCTCTAATTGATTGCAGGTGGAGGCGGCACGTAGGACGGTGCATCGCGATAGCGAACTGGTCGCCCAGTGCCCGCTTTCCTTGGCGCATGTTTTTTGGGGCCAATCGGCGCTGCAATAGCTCGATTTATACATCGCCGAGCTCTCCAAGGTCGATATCTTTCCCCGCTTTGATCAGATCGTAAATAAGGTTCGTCAGGATGCCGAGGCCTTGCTTGTCTTCTTTGAGAAGATGAGTGGCCAACGCGTTGTTCGAACTCATTGCGCGCACTACCGCGCCTTGAACCGCGCCGGGAAGGCTTCCCTTCAACGCTTGGTCTTTGGAATTTTCCTCAACTTGCGCTCTCACGATGCTGTTTTCACGGGTTATCGAAACGATTTGGTTAACGAAGCTTGCTTGGTCCTTAATCGGAGCGGCTTCGCCAAAGATACCGTTCAATCGTTCGATCAGCTCCTGCAGGTAAACAGGAAGCTTACCGGGCGCATTTGAGCCGCCTGGTCCCGTGGGCTTCAAGTTTGGATCAGGGTCATCGCCGTTGTTGCCCTGGTCATCGTTCTTTTTGATGTCGTATCCCGTTAGTGAAATGCCTCTGAGGTCGACATGCTCGGGAGGGATGCCATTGAGGCGGTTTGCCAGGAGTTTTGTGAAAGCGGCAAAGTTCTCCATGCTGGGATCTCCCAGATCCACCAATTGCGCAATGTAGGTGTAAGTCCTAGAGAATCTGGACAGACCCGATTTGAACTCCAGCATCCGCCCGATACTTTCCTCTAACTGCATCCTTTCATGCTCGGCCTTTTTCGCAGTGGCATCGTCTCCTGCTTCGGTTGCCTTCAGGAATTCAACTTCGCACCGAGCGGCCTCTTCGCGGAGCGCTTTGAGGCGGGCGTTGAACAGGTCGGTCGGTCGTTGGGTGGCCGCAAACATCGCCTTGTGGTGATCTTCTTCGCCGGTGTCGAAGGTCTTGGCGGTTTCGAAGCGCGCGACCTTGAACGCTTCAATGTCTTCGTCCGAGTAGATGCCCTGTTCGTCAAGGGTATCCTTCATGTCGTAGATGACGTTTGGGTCTTGAACCTCGGTGATTTGCGCGCCGGAATCATATTTCTTGAAGGCCGCTCGGATCGCTTCCGGGTCATTGACGAAGTCGACGACGAAGGTCTCTTCCTTGCCTGGGAAAGTGCGATTGAGGCGCGATAGCGTTTGAACGATTTCGACTTCATTCGCGATCTTCTTGTCGACATACATAGCAACGAGCTTCGGCTGGTCGAAGCCCGTCTGGAACTTATTGGCGACCAACATCACTCTAAATTCCGGCCTATCAAATGCGATGCGCAGGTCCTTGACCTCAACGCCCTTGTTCATGTTGCTTTCAGTGAATTCCGCATCATCGTCACAAACGAACAGATCGCCTGAAATCTGCGTGTCATCGGAATGCATGACGTCCTTGCCACTGAGCTTCCCCGAGAAAGCGACCAGCGCGCGAACGTCTTTGTACTGAGGGTTCGCCATGACAAACGCATCGAAGGCCTTCTTGTAGCGAATAGCCGCCGCACGCGAGCTCGTCACAACCATTGCCTTCGCTTTTCCGTCAAGGAGAGGCGAAACGTTGTGCCGAAAGTGCTCCATGATGAACTGCACTTTCTGGGTGACGTTCGTGGGGTGCAGGCTCATCCATTTGGCAAGCGCCCGCTTGGCCGCCTTGCCGTCGACGCGCTTTTTGTCTTCTAGCTCTTTTCCCAGGTTGAAGGCGGTCTTGTATGAGACGTAGCCCTTGAGCACATCGAGGATGAACCCCTCATCAATGGCCTGGCGCATCTCGTATTTGTGGAACGCACGCGGCAGGTTGTCTGGGCCTGCCGGACGGGACGTGTCTTGCGGCCTACCGAACAGCATCAAGGTCGAGTGCTTTGGTGTCGCAGTGAACGCGAAATGTGACAGGTTCTTTGGCCGGGCACGGCTCTTTTGGATCTCGGTCAAGAGCTCTTCGACGGTCATATTGGCAGTGTCTTTGGCCGAAGAAAGAGCGAGCGTCGCCTGCAGCTTCGAAGCAGTGCTGCCGGTCTGCGATGTATGCGCCTCATCGATGATCACAGCAAAGCTACGATCCTTCAGCGACGTTTCCGTCAGGATCGCTTCCATCGCGTGCGGGAAGGTCTGCAGCGTCACCACGATGATCGGAACGCCTTTTAGAATGGCCTCTGCCAGCTGAGCTGTTTTCGTTTTCGAGCTTGTCTCGCGGTCAATCGCAGCGATCATGCCCTTGCGATGGTCGATCTGCTGGACAGCATCTTGCAGCTGGCCGTCCAACACGGTTCTGTCTGTCACGATGATCACGGTGTCAAAGACTGCCTTGCCGTCATCATGGCGCAGCTTGGTTAGGTCGTGCGCCGTCCAGGCAATCGTAGATGTCTTGCCCGACCCCGCACTGTGTTCGCAAAGGTAAGCGTGCCCAGGGCCTTTCTCCTTGGCATCCGCGATCATCTTGTTGACCGCGTCGTGTTGGTGGAAGCGCGGGAAGATCAGCGTTTCTTTGACCGACCAATTGCCCTTCAGGTCCACCACATCTTTCTTCTCGACATAGACGAAGCTGTGGAAGATGCGCAGGAAGGCATCGGGCTGGCAAATCTCTTCCCAGAAATAGGCGACGGGGTATTCGCCGTCGTCACGGGGCGGATTGCCGCCTTTGCCGTCATGGCCACGGTTGAAGGGCAGGAAGTAGGTGTTCTCACCTGCCAGTTTCGTGGCCATCCAGATTTCACTGTCGGACATTGCGAAATGAACTATCGCCCCGCGTTTGAAAGTCAGCAGCGGGTGTTTGCGCCCGGTGGCTGGGTCTTCGGGCAGGCGGTCACGCTTGTATTGCTCGCGCGCGCTTTCGGAGGACTGGGTGAAGTCGGTCTTGAGCTCGACCGTGGCGACAGGCAGCCCGTTTATGAAGAGGCCCAGATCGATCGCCAGCTCGCGGCCGGGGTGGTACTTCAGCTGCGGCACAACGCGCAATCGGTTGGCTGCATAGCGCGCGATGATGGTCTCGTTGCGCTGATCTTCGGGCGCGGCCTCGGACATGTCGATATGCCCGCAGCCCGCGATGGAAAAGCCACGGCGCAGAACCTGGATTGTGCCCTGTTTCGCCAAGGCGGCGTCGAGACGGGAGAGCAGCGTTTCGCGGGCGCGATCACCGTTCAGGGCGACGAGCTTGTCCCATTTCGGCCTTTGGGTCTCTTTAATCCAGGCCTCCAGATCCTCGGTATAGACGGCGGTGTCCTGGTCAAAGCCTTTCGTGTCGCCGAGCAGCCAGCCCTGTTCCGTCAGCTTCTTGACGACATAGGCCTCAAGGTGTTTTTCGTGGTGCAAATCGCTCATGCTGCGGCCCTCACATCAATCTTACCTGTCACCGCCGCCGTAATGAGCGCCGCGCGCCGTTCTTTCAAAAGTTCTATTGTTTCTTGCGTATTTTGCATCAAAGCCTCAAACCGATCATTTTGACGCTCTAGATAAACGCCGATACGTCTTTGCTCCTCAATTGGAGGCAGCGGTACCGGCAGACTTTGGAGTAGTCCTTGACTCAAAGACGCGCGAGTTACCAATTTCATTTCTTTCCCAAAGTAGTGTCGTATGCTCGAACTTTGAAATGCATATTTGGAGAAAAGACCATCCAACATACCTTCGTAAGGTCTGAAGCGGATAAGAAAACCGGCAAATACGGCATCTGGAATAGTCTTCAGGCAAACACTGGGAAATGCTATTTCATCAATCGTCTCTGAAGTGCGAGTGAAAAGAATATCGCCCTTTCTGATAGAGTATGAGACACGGTCAGCCCGCGTGGATTCCACCAATCCGCTTACGGTCTCTGGCAATTGGCGATTTTTATAGACGTCTCCATAGCTCACGAAAGGATGGCCCTTACCGAAAGCATCGCCGCCGATATTGATACCATTTGCGGAACGGCCAAGATAACCCAGCTTTGTTGAGCGCCAAGTCTGTGGAATGTCTCCTATCCAGTCTACCCCAGACGGCTTCATCTGCGCTGATGGGTCAATGCCTTTCGTGACTGCGAGGCTGATGACGGCCGCGCGCTTTTCCTTGAGTAGAGCGATGAAGCGCGTCTTTTTTGTAATCAACCCATCTATCCGTCCGGTTTCGCGGTCGAGGTAGTCAGCGATCGCGGTTTGGTCTTCCCTAGACAAATCCGGAACAGGAAAGTTGATGAGCTCCGATGGATTGAGGTTCTGACGAATGCCGCCGCCAAGGCCATTGAAAATGTTCCCGAGGTAGGCGGCGTAAAAATACCAATAGTAGAACTTGGACACGACATCTTCGGATGAAGGGGCAAGACGAATGTATGCTGGACTCATAATCCCGCGACGAGGAACCAAGCCTACGCGGCTCGTCTTGATGTTCTGGAGGTCGATCAGTTTGAAGGCCAAGTCACCCGGTTCAAAGATTTGGTAGGAACCATAATCAGAGGATTGCAGGCCTTCATTGTCGTCCAGCGAACGATCAATGACGCCCCTCATGGTGAGTGCAAGCCGGTGGCTTTCCTTCATTCCCGTGTTCGGTTCCTTTGTGTATTTGAACCGATGTTTGGCGGGCAGAGTTGACCACAGAGAAGTGCCGACAAAATCGTCTAGGAAATCCTTAGGGGTCATTCCGTCACCTCAGCCAAGACTTCGGCGATGGAGGCCTCGATAGCCTTCAGCTCTGCATCGATCTCGTCCAGATCGCGCGGCGGCACATACTCGTAGAAATAGCGGTTGAAGTTGATCTCATAGCCGACAATCCCGATGTCCCCATCGGTTTCGTCAACGTAGGTCTCGTCGATATAGGCGTCGTGGGCGTGGGGCGTCACCTCGGTTGCGAGGTATTCATGGATATCGTTGCCCATGGGTACGTTTTCGTAATCTGTCAGATCATCGTCAGGGATCAGGTTGCCCTTCTTGTCCGTCACAGCGTCCAGTTCTTCATCCCGCACGCCAAATGCCTTTTGAAACGCCTTGATTAGCGCGGCGTCGGTTTTGCCCAGCCCCGCGTCCTTCTTCGCGGCGGCTTTGGCAAAGCTGTCGATCCAGTGCCAGTCATGGTCGGTTCCAGCGTGCTCTGCCAACAGGTCACGCCAGCCTTGGCGCTGTTCATCGGTGCGCTTTACCCAAGCCGTGTTTTCGGCCAGCGCCTCAAACCCGGCGTCCGACACAACGATCTTGTGACGCAGAGGGCGCAGCACCCTGATGCGCCGATACCCGAAATCCTTCGCATCGAGGATGAGGCTCTTCTTGGTCGGCTCGAAGGCGGCATAGAGCTGCACGATATCGCGGATTTGATCCTCGCCGATCTTGCGCCGCTTGTTGCCCTCGCTCTTGCGGAGCGGTTCATACATTTCGGTCGCGTCGATCAGTCGTACCTTGCCGCGCCGGTCAGCGGGCTTGCGGTTGGACAGAACCCAAATGTAGGTGCCGATGCCCGTGCGGAAGAAGATCTCGGTCGGCAGGGCGATGATGGCCTCGACCACGTCCTGTTCAAGCAGATGGCGGCGGATTTCCGATTCACCCTGACCGGCGTTGCCGTTGAAGAGGGGAGAGCCCGAGAGCACGATCGCCGCGCGCCCGCCGCCCTTTGCAGGGTCTTCAAGTTTGCTGAGAAGGTGCAGCAGGAACAGCATGGAGCCGTCGCTGACACGCGGCAGTTTTGGGCCAAAGCGCCCCTCGAATTTCTGGTCGCGGTGTTCGCGCACGACATCGGCCTGGTCCAATTCCCACTTCTTGCCGAACGGCGGATTGGAGACGCAGTAGTGGAACTTCTCGTGGCGGAATTTGTCGGCAGACAGCGTGCTGCCAAGCTTGATGTTCTGTGACAGGTCGCGGCCGGGGTCAGACTTGAGCGTCTTCAGAAGCATGCTCGCCAGACAGACGGCGTGGGTTTCAGACTCCAGCTCCTGGCCATAGGGCACAAGCGTTGGTGCTGTGCCATAACGATCCTGCAACGACTGCACGTGCTCCATGCCGTCGGAAACGAAGCCGCCGGTGCCGATCGTGGGGTCGTAGAGCGTGCGGATGATGCCGGGGTTGTCGATGAACATCTGGTCATCTGGTTCGAGCAAGAGCTCGATACCCAGGTGGACAACGTCGCGGGGCGTCATGAAATCCTCCGCCGCTTCGTTCACCTCGGCCCCGAAGCGGCGGATCAGGTGCTCATAGACGTTGGACATGGTCCGCTCGGGGACCGCGTCGGGATGCAGATCGATCGCGGCGAAGTTCTGGCAGATCTTGTAGAGAACGCCCTTCTTGTCCATCTGGCTGATCGTGTTGATGAAATCGAACTGCTCGAAAATCACGCGGGCGTTTCCGGAGAACTTGGCGATGTAGTCTTCAAGGTTCTGCCGGGTGCGGCCAGACCCAAGCGTTTCCAGGCTATAGCTCGATGTGTTGTAGAAGGGGTAGCCGGTTGCCTGACGAAGGATGACATCGACGTCGAGCCCGTTTTCGACGGCCATTTTGTGCATTTTGGCGGCTTCTTCCCGAGTGGGTTCAAGGACACATTCCAAACGGCGGAGCAGCGTGAAGGGCAGGATGATTTTGCCAAAATCGACGTGTTTGAAGTTGCCCCACAGGTCGTCCGCATTTTTCCAGATGAAATCTGCGAGTGATGTGTGGGTGTTGTTGGCTTTGGATGCGGGTGATGCTTGTGTGTTCAAGGGTCAGGTCTCGTTCTGATTGGGTGCTTCACGCTTGGCGTGAAAATGAAATGAATTGGTCTGGGTTGAAAGCGGGCGGTCAGGATTCCTCAAGGTGCAGCTTTCGGCTTGGCCAAGAGTTTGTGCGCTCGGCTTCAATCTCGGCCATGATTGCTTCGATCTGAGCATGCCGCTCTTGCCTCAATTGAAATGTGTGTTCTGCGCGTTCGGCGTCGTCATCGGAGGGAATTGGAACTCGGAAAGCCTTCAGGTCTTTGATAGCGATTGATTGGATCGCTGCACCGCCAGCAAGTGTGCGCAGTGCTTCAACGACTGTTGGATTTGCCAGGTACTCATAAAGAACCACACCGGATATTCCTCCGCGTTTCGGGCGCAAAATCATGAAGGATTGCCCAGCCGTCCAAAACCCATCTTCGTCGCCAGTCGGCGCATCGGCAGGTACGAGTCCTGCGGTGCCGATCGTACCTTTGACCGACAAGACTACATCGCCGGGAAGTAAGCGTTGGTTGCGAGCTTTGCGCATCTGCGCGCGTTCGAGCGTCGATATTTTGTTTGGTTTCATCAGTAGACCACTATCGCCAACATCTGCCGGTGACGCCTCGAAGATGGTGAATTCGCCGTCATCCGTTTTGCCCAAGCTCAGAGGCCGGATCAATTCGACAGCATCTTCCAACTCAATCGTGCTTGAGCGTTCTAGAAAGCTATCAAGTGCGGCTGCAGCTGGCGGAAGCAAATACCGGTTTATGCTCAAGATGAAGTCTTTCTCCTTGATCTCTCTGAGCGAGACATCCTTGGCGAAGGTTTCATCGATTGAGGTGCTTTCCTCAAAAAAACTGGCCCAGTTTGTGCCCGGAAGTATTTCTGGACGCCCCCTAAGGGTTCTCCCAGAGAACTGTGGATGAGAAAGATCCAGCATTCTGACCTCGGGATAATCTTTGCCTGAAGGGCCGAGAACCAAAACGTCTGTATTGATCATTGTGTTTGGGAAAATCATGCCACCGGGTACCGCAAGGATCCCTTTCAGACGGCCGGACGCGACGAGCGCTTCGCGCGCCAAAGGTTCAACGCCAACTCCCCGAAACATCAAACCGTCGGGCACACAAAGGATTGTATGGCCGCTGGTTTGTGCCAGCGCGTCCGCTAGAGCAAGTGCATCTTCGGTTAATCGTTTTTTCCCTTCCTCTGCGTCCAATACCGCGAGTGTGCGTCGCGGAAACTGGCTTGTGTTTGCGGGTCTGGTGCCGAAAGGGGGAAAGACCACTTCTGCGTCAAAAGCAGTGGTATTGGTGCGCGCCAAAGGATCAGCGTTTTGGACCTGCAATTCGCACTCCAAGAGAACGGCAAGGCTTTGCGCAAAGTCACAAATGTCCTTATTTTGTGCTACGAAGAGCACTGCCTTGCCGCGCATTGCCGGTAAAAGTGCTGTGTGGAGAGAGGCCTCAAACGAGCAGCGTACGGAACTCGCGCTATCGACAAATTCTGCAAAGCGCTTTGCTGGGGTTTTGGGCAGCCATAGCTCGTGGCGCCCATGACTAGATGCCATTAATTCGTCAATCGCGGTCAGACGTTCCTTCGGCGAAAGGTCAAGAAGTGCCTGTGTGGCCTCATCAAGAGCTTTCCCGCCTGCATGCTCACTCGCGGCCTCCAAACCAATTGGGGGGGACATCGAATTTTCAAGGTTCAAACGGGATGCGCCGCTGAATGCCAAAATATGGGCTGGATGCTGAAGGCCGGAAACTTCCCGCATAGTTGAAAGGAATAGCCATGGATTGAACTTAGCCATTTTCAGCCCCTTATTTTTTTGACGCCGGACGTGCGAAACTGCCAGTGTTGTATGTCGTGATCTGACAGTCACCAGCAACGACGACCGTTACCCCGCCTTTGCACTTGGCGCGCTCGAGGAGCTTCAGTGTTTGGCGAAGTTCGGCCACGATTTCGTCGCAGTCCTTGCGGCGCAACACAATTTTGTCGCCGTCAAAAACGCCATGCTCCAGCGCTAGGTCTACCATCTGCTTGTTGATGCCGCGCTGGTTCATTCTGCAATCCATGTGGTTTGTAACTTGCATCGACTTGCTCCTCTTGATGACCAACAGATAGGACAGCCTGATTTGAAAATCAACCCCTTATTTTATATTTTTAGCACGAAGCCCTGTCAGGTCGAGGCGCTAGCTTCAGCTTGCTGCCAGTCATGGTAGGTTTGTTTCGATCCTTTGACCTTCCACTCCAGGCGTCCGTTGCTGTTTCGATCCAAGACGACAGCAGCGGCGGCTGAAGGACTATTGAACGACCAAGGTTTCGTGAATCTGAGTTTTTGGTTGCCGTCCGCAACCAAAATGCCGTCTGAAATGAGCTTTTCCTTCAAGCCGCCGTAGCTCTGTTGGACATAGCCGGTTTCAGTGAGCGCCTCGGAACCTTCCAGTACAACAAATTCGCCGTCTTCTTCGACAGCCGTCGCTTTGACGCCGCTCTTGTGGCGGATCTCAAACTGCACTTCACCTGCGGTTCGTTCGTCGACTGGCTTCGCTGTCTGTGTCACCGCGCGCGGTTGTGGCTTGAGCATATCCAGTCCGATTACGGGCAGGATGATCCGCAGGTTTGATAGAAACTGCTCCATGTTTGCAACGTCAGCCTCGGGCAATCGTCGCCTGCTGGTGTCCGGCTGCGTGCCATTATCCAACGTGACGCGGCCTGCTTGGGCGGCTTGTTCTATGAGCCGCGCCTCCAGGTATTCCGCGTGCCCTTTGGAAAGGTCATCATCACTCGTCGTGATGGTGATGGCCGTTTCCCAGAAATCTCTTTTGATCGCGCTTTGCTTGATCCTCTCGGCTACGGAGTTTCCGGAGCCAATATAGGTGCGGGTTGCACCGGCCTTTTCGGGATCAGGGCCCGATAGGATATAGATGCCGGTCCGATCAACCTCTTCACGGGCGGTAAGATCCCCGAAAGCCGAAGCCCCACTCACAAACAGCAAACCTGTCCAACCATGGATCGTCGCTTTTCGCAGCCCGGTTGGTTTCCCATCGACGAGAAAAAGCTGGATTGTTCGACCGAATGAGCCCTCTGTTTGCACGATTTATTCCCTGAAAACATGATTCTAATAATTTCTTGCACAGCACATCTTAACCACGAAATTACATGATTGTCGTCCCGTGAGGACGGCTTGTTAAAAACGGACTGCACCGGAGCTCAACGGGCCGTTGGCCCGCTCACCCCGCTTCAGGCATCCTTCATTTTGTTTGGTCCGCCCAACATCCCTGACCGTGGCGGTCAACCTTAGTCCATCCCCAAAATCAGCCACCAATTTCCCCTGTCTCGCGAGCGAGCCATTCCTCGCGGGGCAAATTGGCGTCTGATTTTGGCGCAGACATTTTCTTCGCAAATGTGGCCGATTGACAGCCCCGTTCAGGGCCGTGGGTCGGGCTTTGCCCTCTCCCACTCTGTTCCGCCGAATACATGCGTATTCGGTCAGATCAGGTGGCCGAGGCGCAGCCCATCGGCGGAAGGGGGCGCGCAGCCTCACCCGCGTCACTTTGATCGAGGAGGCCACAAATGGCACCGAAGTTTGATGTTTATGCCCATGTCACCGACACCATTATTGCAGAGATCGAGGCAGGCACGCCGCCGTGGCGCAAGCCGTGGACCGGAAGCGCGTCTGGCATTGCCTTGCCGACCCGACACAACGGCGAAGAATATCGCGGGATTAACATCCTGATGCTCTGGGTCATGGCGGCCAAGCATGGCTATGTGTCCAGCCGCTGGATGACCTACAAACAGGCACAGGAGCTGGGCGGCCAAGTCCGCAAAGGCGAAACGTCGTCCACCGTGGTCAAATACGGGACGTTCACCAGAGAGAACGAGCTGGGCATCGAGGAAGAGCTTCCCTATGCTCGTGCCTATCGTGTGTTCAACGCGGATCAGATCGAAGGTTTGCCGGAGGATTATTACATCCGGCCCGAGGCCCCGCGCGATCTTGGTACGGCAGAAGATCCAGAGCTTGAGGCGTTTTTCAGCCGGACAGGGGCCGAGATCCTCACCAGCGACGACCCGCGCGCCTATTTCAGCCCCGCCAAAGATCACATCCACATGCCGCCGATTGCCACGTTTCACGATGCGGCTGGCTACTATGGGACGTTAGCTCATGAGGTGATCCACTGGACTGGCAGTGAAAAGCGGCTGGAGCGGATCAAGAAATTTGCGAACCGCGAGGCCTATGCGTTTGAAGAGCTGGTGGCGGAAATCGGTGCTTGTTTTCTGGGTGCTCAGATTGGCGTCGCGCCGGAATTCGACCAAAGCGCCGCTTACGTTGAAGGCTGGTTGAAAGCGCTCAAGGAGGACAAGCGGGCGATTTTTCGCGCGGCGTCCGAGGCGCAGAAGGCAGCCGATTTTGTCTTAGCAGCCGCAGGGCAAACGAAAGCGGCCGCAGCATGAGCGGCCCCGCAATCCTACCCCCGATGACGTGCCGCAAATGCGGCGCGTCAAACCCGATTATCTTTCTCGCGCCGGTCATCGTGAAAGGCAGTTGCTCCTGCATTTGCTTGGATTGCGCCGAGGCCCGCTCGTGGCTGGATCCGGACGGCAACTTGAAAGCCGGTGTTGAGCTTTAAGCACTTGCGCCTCGCCTCAAGTGGCGGGGCGCAGGCCTTGGGCCCTGAGAAGAGAAATTGTGGCCCGTGCTGCTGCGCGCGGGCCTCCCTGAGAAACGGACTGTGCGGAGGATCGACTGGCTTTCAGCCCGCTCACCTCCTTCAGGCTTCTTTCAATTTGATTGGTCCGCCCAACATCCCTGTCGCGTCCCGTCAATGGGCAAGCGCCGCGCGGGCGCGTCGTCAAAGCCTGCAACCCGTGTCCTCGCGCGAAGGCGCGCTGCGGGCCGCACCAGTTGCTGGCTTCGACCCTTTGACTGGCCGCTCCAGGGCCGTGGGTCGGGCTGTGCCCCCACCCACTCTGTTCCGCCGAATACATGCGTATTCGGTCAGATCAGATTGGCCGGTGTGCAGCCCATCGGCGGAAGGGGAGCCAAGCCCCAACCGCAGCACCCAAGAGGAGGCCACAAATGGCTCACAAATTTCAGCCCCCAAGATTCTGGACCTGCGACTGTGATCGCACGACCGGCGGTCACATCATCGACGGGCTCTATAGCACCTGCATCTATTGCGGGAAGCATCGGCACGAGCTGAAGGAGATCGTTGTCCCGTCAGGTTTGGGCGGCGTGTTCTGTGTCGAGATCCTCAGCGTCGAAGAGGATTGCGCCAAGGTGAAGGTGGTCAAAAGCTCGAACGGCTTTGACGCGCTGCCGCCTTTCACCGTGCCTTTCAAGGACATCGCCCCGCGTTGGAAACACAAGGCAGGAGAAATCCGATGACCCCTGACTATCACAGCGATGATTTTGCGACCGCGCGTCTGGAAGACACCGTCAGCCTGCGAAGCGCCGCCCGCGAAGCACGCGCCACGCTCTACGCCGTGTTGAACCGGCTGGAGCTCAATGATCTGGACGGCGAGGAGCAGCCCTATATCGACGATTGTCTTGGGGCTCTCGCAATCCTTGAGGAGGCGTTGCGATGACCTTGGAAGACATCAAAGCAGCAGTGGACGCGGGCAACCGCGTTCACTGGGTCAACAGCGGATATGTAGTGACGCGTGATGACCTCGGGCAATACCTCATCACCTTCACACGGAATGGGTCAGCTATCGGCTTGACCAGTCGGGATGGCACCCGCCTGAACGGCGAGCCTGACGAATTTTTCATCGGGGAAAGTGCAGAGGTTTGCCATGAAGTATTCTGACATCAGGCAGGCGGTCCGAGAAGGCCGCGCCAGCGTGCATCTTCATGGGTTCTGCAATCTGCCCGATGGCGGGCAGGAGTATTGTGATGATCCAGCACGGATCGATGGCTGGGCGATCTATGTTCGCGTCGAGACCCCGGACGACCCGCAACAGCCCTTTGATCTGCACGAGTTGCCCGACCATCAAACCTATTCCAGCGCCGAAGGCGCGGCCCGCGCAATAGCGCTGCAATTGCTTGGCGATGCTGAGGCGTGGAACCACGACTAGTGGTGCCATACCTTGCGCATGGGGCCGGGCTTTGCCCGGCGGTCGCAGCCTATGGCTACTCCAAACGGAATACAGGCAGTCAATGCAATATTATAATATTGAATCAATTATGGCGAAGTGCCATAACAGGGCTGCCTGTATGATGCTGGCAAGAAATAGGGGTGATTACTTCACATGGGTCGACCGCGCGCACCACAGCACAAGCGACTGACGCAAAACCAGCGTTTTGCCATTGTGCGCAAGCGTGCCGAAGGGGTGCCGATCGAGGATCTGGCCCGCGAATTTGGCGTCACGACCCGCAGCATCTTCTACACCTTGAAGGCCGATCAAAGCCGCAAGCTCGACGCGCGCGTGCGTTCAGAGCTGGTGAATGTCCGGCTGACGCCAAAGGAGCTTGCGAGCTTCGATGCGGTGTTGACGCGGCATGATATCAACAGCCGGGCGGAGGGGTTGCGGCGGCTGATCCATGCCTCAAACGATCTCTTCGTGCCTGACGATGAACTGGCCAACCAGATGCAGGGGCTGTCGGCCTCGCTCAATCGCACCGGCAACAACATCAACCAGATTGCGCAGCGCCTGAACGAGGCAAAGCGCCAGGGCAAGACGCCGACTTATGGGAATTCTGCCCATGGTCAGGTGCGCGCCTTGGCCAGGCTGATCTTCGACATTGCAGACCAGGTTCAGGACATGGCGCAGCGTCGCCGAAGTGCATTGTCCGGTGAGGTTGCACGCGTTCTGGGAGGCTTTGCCGATGGCCCGGAATAGCGCCGTTGCCGCCGCGCAGGAGGCCTTTTTCGATCGCGACTGGAGCCGCATTCGCGGCAGCGTTCCGCGCGCCCGCGCAAAGCAGATGGCGCGCGCCGCCATGGGGCATTCACCCGCGATCTTTAAAGCCATTCGCGACGGCGGCACGCACACCAAAACTCAGCTGCGCAACCAGCTGGAATATCTGACCACCAAGTCGAGCTTCATCATCGACAGCCGTGGCACCTATGATGGCCAAAGAGTCTTGTCCGCGAAAGAGATCGAGCAGGTCGCGCGCCGGTTTTCAGCGCAATGGAATGAGGGGTTCCATCCCAAATTGGGACATACCTCGCATCTCTTGATGGCCTTCCCAATTGGCACGCGCGGCGAGGATGTCGCCGAGATCACGCGCGAGATTTGCGAGCGCTTCTTTCAAGGCGAAGGCAGCCACTTTGACTACATTGCTGCCGTGCATGAGGATCGGGACCACCCGCACGCGCATGTCGTGCTGAATCGGCGCAGCAAGGATGGCGAGTTCTTCTTTCTGAAGGAAGGGCACCACTTCAACTACGACAGTTTTCGCGAGGCCATGGTCGAGGTTTCGGACCGCTATGGTCTGCGCCTTGAGGCGACCCGAAAGCTCGAGCGTGGGATCACGACGAAGAGGCCAAGCGATGCAGACCAGCGTCGCGCGGAAGCCACGGGCCAGAAGCTGACCGAGCGTGAGCGCGTAGGCCCAGAGCTTGACCGTGCCTTGGCTGAAGTCGCCCAGAACGCGCGACTCTATCGTGGCCTAGCGGCCGAGGCCTCGCGCGGGAACCAGCATGACATTGCAGCAGCCTTGGACAAGGCCGCGACGCTTTTGGCGCAGGGCAAACCGATTGAAGCAGATGGAAAGGTATATGGCATGGCCGAAGAACAGCATTCGTTTGATGAGGTCGTGGATGCCTTTCACGACAAGATCAACCAAGCTGAACGCATTGTGGCGGACGCCCCGGTGGAGCGGCGTGCCGCGCTGGAGCATGAGCTGAACGACATCTATCGCTCTTTGTCGCATCTCAGCCCAATGGGAACGCAGTCCCACACCTTGCTCGAAGATGCGTCCAAAAGTGGGATCTATTCTGCCGCGAACATTCAGGCCGACGCCCAAAGTGCATTGCGGGATACATCTCTTACCGAACGTCTTCAGCAGGCTTTGAAAGGCACCGGCATTGATGCGCAGGATGTGACGCGTCGCGTCGAAATCGGCGCGGGCAATGCCGCGCTGGAGCGGCAATGGCTTGGACAGGATCTGAGGGCGATTGCCGAGAAGGACGGCTTTGACCTGTCACGCGCCGATGAGCTCGAGAAAGCGATCGACCGTCTCGACCAAGTGCACAGTGATCTGGGCCGCGCGTTGGCAGATGCTGAGGTTCTTAAAGACAGTGGGACGGTGGAGACCGACCGACAGGAAGCCATCATCGACCGGCTTCCGCCGACCACTGCTGACATCCTGAGCCGTATGAGGGACGACCCAACTGCGGATCCATTCCACAGCGATCTGGAGCGCGAGACCTTGCGCGCCGAGCTGGAGGAACTGGTTGGTGAAGAAAGCACTCTGGACTTGGCGATTGGCGATGAGACCACGCTGGAGGAACATATCGAAGACCGCCTAGACCGGCTCTATGCGGCCAAGGCCTATCTGCAGAGCGACGCCGCTCTGGCGAACAGTGTGGCGATGGAGCATGTCCTCGACGAGATCGTCAATGAAGAAATTGATGTTCAACGCGAGCGGCATGTCGATAGCGATGGCGAAAAGGGTGTGACGCATGGGTAAGGCGCGGATCGCACTCGGCGTCATGAGCTTTGCTCTTCTGGGCGCGGCATTGGGCTATGTCCTGGCGTCGGCCTTTCTGACGGTTCGCTGGTTCGGGGTCGGGTCGGAAATCGATTTTCTGATGCTGGCGCGTGGTTATGTGGATTTTCGGGAAGCCCAGCCGGACCTTGTGCAGATCGTTCACCTGATCGTCGGGATCAGCACTGGTGGCGGTGTTTTGCTTAGTGCGGTCTTGATGAACGATGCGCTGACCAAATTTGGAGAAACCCATTGGCAGCACATGTCCGAGATGAAACGGAACGGCTTTTTTGGCAAGCCCGGCCACGGCTTTGTCCTCGGCAAAATGGGCACGCCCAAGAGCCGCAAACCGTTTGTCATGTCCAAGGTCTTTCCCCATGCCCTGATCGTGGCCCCGACCGGACGCGGCAAGACGACGGGTTTTGTTATCCCAAACCTTCTGACCTATCAGGGCAGTGCGGTGGTGCTGGACGTGAAGGGCGAAAACTTCGAGGCAACCGCCCGCCACAGGGCTGCACAGGGTGACAAGGTGTTCCGGTTCGCGCCAACAGACTGGAAGGATGGCCGTTCGCACCGGTACAATCCTTTGCTGCGCATATCGGCGCTGGAAAATGTCGACCGCCAGCAGATGGAGCTGCAACTCCTGGCATCCCTTTTCCTGCAAGCTGATAGCGACCGGGTCCAAGGGCTCCTCGATGGCGGCATTGACCTATTTGTGGCGGCAGGGCTTTTGGCGTTTGAACGAAAGCGGCCGACCCTGGGCGAGATCTACCGCATCACCGCATCAGGCGGTGACAAGCAGAAGGAGTATCGCCGCCGCGCTGACGAAGTGGTCAACCCAGCCGCCAAGCTGATCTTCATGCGCATGGCCTCGACCAACAACGACACGCTGACGTCCTACCTGTCGCTTCTGATGACCTCGGGCCTCAAACAATGGTCGAACCCTGCGATCGACCGCGCGACAGCAACGTCAGACTTTGACTTTCGTGACATCCGAAAGACGCCGTTTTCCGTCTATCTCGTGGTTGAACCGCTGATGGTGAAACCCCTCGCGCCGCTGATCCGTCTGTTTTTCTCGGACTTGTTGGCATCTCTGCAGGATCATGAACCTGGCAAGGACGAGCCTTGGCCGGTGATGATCATGCTCGATGAGTTCAACCGCCTAGGCAAAATGCCCATTGTTCTGGACAGCATCGAAACTCTGCGATCCTACCGGGCCAACCTCGCGATCGTCACACAGACGATCCCGGCGTTGGACGAGATCTATGGTGAAAATGCCCGCCGCGCCCTGCAGGGTAACGCGGGCATCAAGCTCTATCTGACCCCCTCAGATGAAAAGACCATCGAAGAGCTCAGCAAAGCCGTCGGCAAAACAACCAAGCGTGTTGTGACCCGCTCGCGATCAGTCGGCCGAAACCCCTTCGCCGGTCGCAGTATGTCTGAACGGACTGAAGAGACCGCGCTGCTACCTGAGGATGAGGCGCGGCGCATGGATCTTGATGACATCGTTCTGGTGGTCGACGCGCAAATGCCTGTGCGAGCCAAGCGGATCAAATACTATGAGGATCGGTTCTTTAAGCAGATCTTCGACAAGCAGAGCGGCGATCTGCCATATCCCTCAGCCGGAGACCAGATGCGCGGTCTGCAAGGGCAAATCAAGGCGCTGGAGGCGAAGATCGGGGCGCTGGAGGTGCCCAGAGCAGTTTCCGGTGACGGCTCTGAAAGTGGAGGGAAACGGCGCGATGAAATTGAAAAGTTGGCGTCCGGCAGTGAAAACGCACAGTCAGGTGACAAGGCCAGTTCAGGTGACTACCAGGCCGGAACTGAAAGGGTAGAGAAGTTCATGGAAGAGGCCGCTCGAGGATGAGGGGGAAATCCAAACCTCCGCTGCACCTGCGATAGAACAACGTTAGAATCTAAAAGCAGACCACTATGGTCTGCATGCTTACAACGTTGCCAATTCTTAGCGCGCTACCTGATAGAGCGTTTTACCGACAGCAATAAATGCACTATGTTCACCTCAGGATTGTAAGGCGGGCGAATATTTTGACTGATTATTGGGATGGCGAGCCGGTAGGCAAAAAAGAGTTGCTCCGGTTGCTAACACGCCAGAGTAGTTGGCTTAGGTGGGAAAGTGAAAAAGAAGCCTCCGAAGACCCAAGCAAAAAGCCTAAATCCGGATGCAAGGAACAAGTTGAAGAAGCCCTATTGGCGGCGCTACACTCTACCAATGTCGTGGTTCTGTTGGGGTCTGGGGCGTCGTTCTCCGCTAAGAACAAAGATGGGCCGAATGCGCCGGGGATGGGCGATTTGTGGCATGCCGTGCGAGATGCTGCTTCGGAACAGAACTTGGCCGACCAAAATGAGTTTGACGATCTCTCAAAGAAAGTAATGGGCGGCCTGCCGCAGAACGACAGCGAGGGAAAGCCGAAGGCTGGAGATATCGAAAGCCTGTTAAGCCTCTGCAAGATGCAAATCGAGCTGCTCAGTATTCGGGCCAAGAATGATCCTGATTTCGCTGATAGGCCTTGGTTGGAAGAACTGATCGAGTTTGTTCGCGTTGCTGAAAACACCATCTTGGACAAAGTGGGCTTCGTTGGCGCAGGGACAGATTTGCCAGCGCATTCGGCTTTCTTGAAGAAGTTCGCTCGTCGCTCTCCGGAAAAGCCCCGAGTTAAGCTCTTCACGACAAACTATGACCTTTGCATTGAGACGGCAGGGCTACGTCTGGGCGTGGTGCTGGTCGACGGGTTCTCCCACAGTGCGGAACAGCGATTCAACCGCGACCACTTCGACCACGATATCGTGCGGCGAGCCGCATCCGGCACGAAAGCCGACTACCTCGACGGCGTGTTTCAACTCTACAAGCTGCACGGGTCGGTGGATTGGCGGCGATGTTCCGATGAGGTCGTTATTCGTAGCCTCGATGATCCCGGCAAGGACCGAAAGCCAGTCCTGATATATCCTCGGTCTTCGAAGTATCAGGAGGCGTTCGAAAGCCCCTATCTCGATATGTTCGCGGCCTTGCAGGCAGCTTTGCGGGAACCTGACACGACGCTGATCGTCTCTGGGTTTGGTTTCGCTGACGATCATATCAGCGCCCCGATCTGGTCAGCCATCGAAACGAATCTGTCCCTGCGCCTAGTGCTCTGCGATCGTGGGTTCGTAGAGCAGCAAAAGCTATTCGATGACGAGGTGCAGGAAATCGACCTCGATCTGGGCGGACAACGCCGTTACCAGAGCAAGATCGCGCGGCTTGTACAGCAAGGTGACACTCGCATCATTATGCTGAACGGGCGCTTCGAAGACCTTGCCGATGCTCTTCCGATGATCTCAGGCAAGACGGATCGACAGCTCTTGAAAGACCGGCTTGAGAAGCTGCGCGAAGGTGATGACAGTTGAGTGAACTTGCCTCGCTAATTGACCCGTCTAAGCGCATCGGGACAGTCACGCGGGTGACAGCCAGCGCTGTTGAACTCACCTTACCAAATGCGCTTGCGGCCCTCGGCAGGCGAGGACTGGCGAAGGGATCAGTTGGTAATTTCGTCTTTGTCGATTGCGACCGCGCTGCAATCTTGGGGCGTGTCACGGAGGTTGGCATTCCAGATCGGCAGCGCAACTTGCTGGAACACCAGATCGAAACTGATGCCTCGGTTGAGCCGCAGGGGCACGTCCAACTGCTGGCGACCGTAAGCAAGACCACGCGAAAGGTGACACGCGGGATCAATACACAGCCAAGGGTTGGCGACGGAGTTTATCTCGCGGAAGGCGGGGCGTTGTCCCATTCCATCAAAGATGCACTTGAAGGTGGCAATGCACGATTGCTCGTAGAGTTAGGCCATCTTTCCGGGCTAGATGACGCTGCTCTGAGTATTCCGCCAGAGAAACTGTTCGGTCGCCATTGCGGTGTCTTTGGTGCGACCGGCGGGGGCAAGAGCTGGACGGTTTCCCGCCTTGTGAACGAGATCGTTCGGATCGGTGGGAAGTGCATTCTTTTTGATCCGACTGGAGAGTTTGCTGGAAAGGTCGCAGGAGCCCGTCAACTCGCCTTTGGTGCGGCTACTGCAAAAGGGGTAGAGCAGGTTCATTTCCCGCACAAAAATCTCTCCGAGATTGACCTCTATTCGCTCTTGACCCCTTCCCAACAAGTTCAAGGACCCACGCTGCGAATTGCTATCAAGAGCCTTCGTTTGGCCAAGGCGTTGTTGGCTGGGCAAGGCGACTACACCGTTGAAGAAGATGGTGGGCGAAAAAAGTTCGATATCGACGGTAAGGGGTTCGTAGAGGTATTGGCCAATGGCACGATCAGGAAGGCAGGTAACAGCCGCCATGCGATTTCAGTTGCTCAAATCGCTTTGGCGGAAGAGATAAATAGCGATCTCTGCGACTTTGATCTCACAATACTTGCCGAACAGATCCGTTACGAATGTGTCAAACAGGGCAGCAACAGCGATCATAGTGTGCTTGGGAATTTTGGCAAACCTGACGATTTCGCTCTGGGAGCCTGCAATCATCTCAACGTCCGCATCGAGACCTATCTCAGCGCTTCAGAGCTGGCGTGCATATTCAAATCTGATGGCCAAGATATTACGAGCGTAATAGAAGAGTTCATCGACGACGAAACACAGAGGGCGTTGGTCGTTTCATTTCGGGATGTTTCCTTCAAGTACAATGCACGTGAATTACTGCTGAACACGCTCGGCAGGCACCTTCTTGAACGGGCGCGAGACAGTAGATTTGTCAGTAAACCACTTGTTTGCTTTCTGGATGAAGCTCATCAGTTCATTGGGCGCTCAATTGGTGATGAACAGAATAGCGTTACTCTCGATGCCTTCGGCCTCATCGCCAAGGAGGGTAGGAAATACGGACTGACAACTGTCATTGCGACCCAACGTCCCAGAGATGTTCCACAAGATGTTCTCAGTCAACTGGGAACGCTTTTTGTGCATCGGCTCACCAATGACAGAGACCGGGAGACCATCGAACGAGCCTGCGGCGACCTCGACCGCAGCGCTGCTGCTTTCATCCCATCCTTGTCACAGGGCGAGGCGATCATTGTCGGCCCCGACTTGCCCGCACCTTTGCCGGTAATGATGAGTAAACCAGAATCAGGGCAGCAGCCGGAAAGCCACGGCCCGAAGTACCAAGAGTTTTGGGGAGAACGACAGGCCACCTCCGTGGTTGAAAATTAAGTTCGGAAAGTCGCAGATGAAACGGCAGTCAAGAAATCCAAAAAAGTTCGACACGCTAGAACTGTATTCGGCGCTTTCCCGTGAGGAGGGCTTTCAAATAAATGCCCCCGGCGATCTGGAGACATTTCACAGAAGAATTGGAGAATCCTTAAGGGCCACACTGAGCAACCCCAATGTCCTACACGGTAAGCGCGTTGAGGCTATGTTTGCCTATGTTGCGGGGGCTATGGGTCGATGCAAGTACTTAAAACAGGAAGACGGTGGTACTGCTTTTGCATCTTCCGATGACTATGTTGCTCCAGACTATCGTATAGTAACTCACTCTGACGAGCTATTTCTGGTGGAGGTAAAGAACTTCCACATGAAGCACTTTTCATCGGTATACCGGATAAAACGGGCCTATCTTAAGAAGCTCGAGGCCTACGCGAGAATTAACCGCGCTGATCTCAAACTTGCAATTTATTTTTCAAGGGTCAATCAATGGGCGCTTCTTTCCCCTGAATCATTCTTGGAAAAAAACGGCGAGCTTTGGATAGACCTACCTCATGCCATGGCCCGAAGCGAGATGTCGGCCTTCGGAGATAGAAAGATTGCGACTTTGCCCTTATTGCGGTTTGAGATGCTCTGCGATCAGGAAGGTGATGAATCGCGCATCTCGAACGACGAGACAGCAGCCATTACGATCAAAGAAGTCAAGATGCACTGCGGAGACCAACTGCTCGAAAACTCCATAGAGGCAAGGATCGCATTCTACTTAATGCGCTATGGTGATTGGGAGACAACTCAGGATCCCGTCGTCATCACCGACGGGCGAATTTCGAAAGTATCATTTTCGTCGTCGCCACGTGAAGCCACAACCGATCAAGGGTTTGAGATTGTTGGCAGCTTGAGTTCAATGGTTAGTAACGCATTTCGAGAGCTGACGGTCGATGATGGCTCAGATATTGTTTCGCTTGATGTAAAATACGATCCTGAGTTTTTTGAACTCGCAATTCCGGAAAACTATAAGGGCGAAGGGCTACCCATCTGGCAGTTCATAATTCAGCCCAATCCTGAATTTTCGACGTAGAAATCTGCGTTAGTGTTCTGGCTCAAAATGTCCAAGTTCCAGTGTTTGGGGTGTTCAGGGTCGCTGAGAACTTCCCGTTGTCGTTCTTCCATTCGCGGAACGGCGATTAATCGAGTGGCCAAGGCCCGGTCCTTCAGATGTATCGGGTTTGACCATTGAAGGTTTTGGTTAGAGGCCTTCAATATAGTTGTACCGGGCTTCGTTTCCGCCGCGTTCATATCGCTGTTCGTTGCGGGCTATTCTTGGAAACCGCCCATTGTTTACATCTTGACCGAACCGACGGCCGAACCTTTGCCGAGCCTGTCCATCGCCGATTTGAGCCCATTCTTCGGGCGTGAAGAGGTCTTCGATGTTGAAACCGTTTTCCGGTTGCTGTTCTTCTAATCTTTGTTGGATCTCAGCGTAGCGCTGTTCGAATCCTTGTCCCTCTTGTCGCTGGGGTTGTCTGGCCATTTGATCATCCATTTTTCTTGAGGTCCTCAACCTTCAATAAGCGAAGAACAGCTTGCTTTCTATGAACTAGACAGCTTCGCCGAAGCAATATTGCAATGAATGGCAGCTATGGGAACTCCTATTCCAACCGCTTCGCACGCTCAGCCACCCGCTGAACCATCGAAACAGTCGCGCCGCCCGCCTGACGTATCCCAGCCCCGGCGATCTCTGCATTCGACCTCGTTCCAAACCGTGCCCGCGCCCGTGAGCCCTTGGTGCCAATCAACCCCTTTGCGAAGCCGCCCGGTCCCGGAATGCTCGGCGGTCCGGCCATCATGAAGTTGCCTGAGATCGATCGCACGATCAGCGGGGTGGCGATGATCATGCCGCCTGCGAGGAACATCATCATGAAGAAGGGCACCAGCGCGCCGATGTTGCTTGCGCCGGAAGGATCTCCGAGTTCTGTCATCAGCGAGCGGGACATGCCGACGACGGTGGAAAACACGCCTGCGATCACGAGGGGGTATAGCGCGTAGGATACGGTGCTGGACAGCCAGCGGTGGAAATAGTCCTTGCTGACATCAAACAGTGAAAGCGCGATCATGATTGGTGCGATGCCGATCATGAAGGCCAGCATGATTTTGGCGAAGATCAGGACAAGGCCGCAGAGCGCACCGATAACGCCCAAGAGGAACGCGCCGATCGCGCCGATCAGGGCTCCGGCCATCCAATGCATGTTGTCACCGGCCGCGTTCAGGTAGTCGCCAAATTCCTCGATGAGACTGTCAAAGGCCTCGGCAAAGTAGGATGCACCTACGCCGCCACCGCCAAGCCCGGCCACCATGCCGCCCGCAAGTTGGTCTAGGCCATCAATCAGGGCGCTTGCCACGGCGTTGAATTGGACCCAGTTCATCGCAAAGAGGGTGATGAGCATAAGCTTGAGGGCGAACCAGAAGGCAGTTCGTCCATCCATGGATTTGTACTGAAACACCATGTTGAGAAAGACGCCTATGACAGCGAGCGTCGAGGCCACGGCGATGATGCCGCCTAGTTGACCCGCGACGTTGCCAAAAGTGGTTTGGGCCGCGTCGTCCAGAAAGTTGTCGGTTGTCTCGACCATCCAGGTGACGACGCCCATTGGGTGCTCCTATGCTTTCTCGGTCGGTTTGACACGCCAGATGTCGCGCTTCAGGAAGGCCTTCAGGATGTGTTCGCCGTCGAAATCCGGCACGACCGAGACCAGTTCCCAGCCTTCTTGGCCGAGTGCGGTCAGCTGCGCTTCAATCTTTGGCGGCTTTGTCTTGGCGGTGTTGATCTGTTCAATCTTGTACTCAAACATGGGCTGTTTCCTTTGAATGGGCCGGATCAATCGGCAGGTAGAATTCGGTGATGCCGCGCGCGCCTTCATGGCGACCGGCCTGGATGATCACATCGATGGAGCGGGTGATGTAGTCGTTCATGTCCTGGTAGGTCATGGGCACGTCGGTTTTCAGGGCGGCGATAGCTAGGCGCTGGACCGCCAGCTGCGGCGTCTCAGCGTGTAGCGTGGTCAGCGAGCCACCATGGCCGGTGTTTATGGCCTCGAGGAAGGTCATGGCCTCTTTGCCTCGTACTTCGCCCAAGACGATGCGGTCCGGTCGCATGCGGAGCGTGGAGGTCAGCAGGACATCAGCGCTGCGCGTGGCCTCATCGCGGTCAGACATCAGCGTGACGACATTGGGCTGCGTTGGCCGCAGCTCGGCGGCCTCTTCGATCGTGATGATGCGCTCGTTGGCGGGCACGAAGGAGAGGATCTTGCGCGCCGTGACGGTCTTGCCGGTGGAGGTCCCGCCGGACACGATCATGTTTAGCTTGTGGGTGACGCAGAACGTGATCGCAGCGTCTATGTCGCCTGTAGCGACGACATCGCGCAATTCGGCTTTGCGCTTGCGCCGCGCACCTTCATTGCTGCGCTCTTTGCCGAAAAGGTAGGACAGCTTGATCTGCTCAAGCGGCAGGTCGGCAAAGAACCGCAGTGAAATCGCGTGACCGCCATCAACGGCTGGGGGCTGGATGACTTGCGCGCGGATCGGGCGGTCCCGGTAGGTGATGCTGACCGAGACGATAGGCTTGGTCCGGCTGAGGGTGGTGTTCGCGGCCGAAGCAATCTGATTGCCAAGGTCCTTGATCTCATTCGGCGAGAGCCGACGACTGAGGGACCGCATGAAGTGATCCCCTTGAAACTCCGCCCACAGCGTGCCGTCGGGGTTGATGCAAAGCTCGATCAGCTTCGGATCACGCGCCTCGGGGATCTTGTCCATCGAGCTTTGCAGATAGCTGGCGGCCATAGTCAGAAAATCTCCAGATCGCGGTCGACCATCACGGTGACGCGGGCACCTTGATCGACATAGATCACGGGCGAGACGGAGAGATATTCGCCAATCACGCTTTGCGCGCTGTCTTGCAGGTCTTCGCCAATGCCTTCCAGAACATCAGAGGTGATCTCATCTTCGGTGTTCTGGGCTGCCACGGCGGGCAAGGCTCCGATCAGCGATATCAGGGAGGCTGACCCAAACCGCGTGCCAAAGCGGCTGTCGACGAAACCGGTTGTGCCGGAGCGCCCCAACTCATCACCGCCAAAGGCGCTGATTTCGACGGTCTGGTTGCTGGGCAGAATGATCCGGTCCCAAGCGATGGTCACGCGTTGTTGCGCGATGTCGAGGCCAGATTGATATCGCCCGATCAGACGCGCGCCGCGCGGGATCAGGATCCGCGTGCCGTCATAGGCGTGGACATCTTCCGATACCATCGCGCGGACCTGACCGGCGAGCGAACTGTCAATTGCGGTTTCCAGCACAGCCTGGATCATCGTGCCCTGAACGACTGTGTTTGACGGATTCACAATCAATTGAGCCTGCGTCACCTCAGCGGGATCTGCGCCGTTGCGGACAAAGTCTGTGTCGCCATCAAGCCGCCGCTGCTGCGCGGCGGTTTCATTGCTGCCGCCTTCGGCGCCGCCAAAGGCGATGATAGGACTGGCGATGCGGGCTTGGAGTTCCTCAAGTTCGGCTTGCCGCCGCCGTTCTAGTTCCTGAAGGCGCAGTTCTTCGGCCGTGGGGCCGGTTGGTGCTGGTGTGCGAGGGGTTTCCAGGCGTGCAAGCTCCAGATCATTCTGCAGTCGCTGTATTTGTCGTGCACGTTCTTCCAACTCCTCGCGCAAGGCGGCTTGCGTTGCTGCTGCCTCGCTGCGCAGGGCATCGATCTCTGCACCCAAGGTATCCAATGCCTCGATGTCGACGGTTGGGGCTTCAGGTGCTGGCGCGTTGCGCAGAGCTTCAAGCTCTGCCCGCATAGCGTCCATTTGCGCGCGCAGCTCTTCTGTTTCGCGGTCTGGTTCCGGCTCCGGCGGCGGGGTTGTGTCTATCGGTGCAGGCGTGGGCTCGAGCGCACCAAAGCCCGGTCCCGCCGCCTGGAACTCATCCGGTGAGGCGGTTTCCAGGCTGTCGGGTTCAGAGCCGCCAGAGAACAACAGCAAGAGACCGCCAAGGGTCGCGATTGCTCCGATGCCTAGGGCAATCGTGACAACAGATGGCCGTGACTTGCGGTTTTGTGGTTTTCCTTCAAGTGCTTCTAGGCGCTTCTTAAGTTCGGCGGTTTCACTCATCTTGGTTTGCCTCGCTCATCTCTTGGACGCAGAGCTCATCCTCACCGAGCCTGAGAACCCATCGATCGCTGACACCTGACACACGGATCACGCCGTCTGGCCTTGCGAGAGCATTCACGCTGCGCTCATTGCCAGCCGACCAGCGAAAGATCGCGGGCAACGGCGCGTTTGAGGCGAAGCGGAAATAGGTGAAGGTCCCGTCGTCCCAGATTTCTTGCGGGGTGATATCGGACCGCGCGCTGACGCCATAGGCGTGGTTTGCAGGTTGGCTTGCGGCCACTCGGGATTGCTGGGGAGCGGACTCAGAATAGGTGAAGCGGATGACATAGAAGGTCGGCGAGCTCGCCTCGGTCACGTTGAAGTAATAGCTGCGCCGGTTGGTGTAGACGGTGATGTTGGTATGCGCGCCGCGCGTGACGGGCTTGATCGCAAAAGCCTGACCACCCGGCACGCCGTCCAAAAGGAACCCTTCAGTGTCACCGGCAATGATCGAGCGGATGGTCTCGCCTTGGCCAAACTCGATGCTGGTCACGTGGGTCAGGCTGGTTCTGATGCGATAAACCTGCCCATCCTGATAGGTGGCCAGCCGGACGCGGGCATCATAGGGGCCTTGGCGCGGCTGGGTCTCCGCATAGGCGGTGCCAGCAAGCGGAACAATGAGGGCGAGGATCAAGAACAGGCGGCGCATGGGTTACTCCAAACGATCCGAGCGGATCGCGTATTCTGTGACAGTGAAGCCGAAAGGGTTCTGCCAGACATCATCGATCGACCGGCTGTTCTCGGGCCGAAACTCAAACATCAGGGTTGCAGTAAAGAGACCGTTTTGACTGCCGCGCGGCGAGTTCAAGCGCTTGCGCAGACGTACCTGGGCACGATTGGCGCTGATATGGGTGATCGACAGAACCTCGACATCAAGGCGGGCATCTGTGCCGTAGCTGTCCGGCGGATAGGCTTCGTGGCCGCTGGTCCAAAGCGCGCGCAGCCCTGCAGCGGCCGCACCATCCGACTGGTCCAGGACCCGCCGCACACGCACGTCATTGTCGAGCTGATTGTACGTCTCTCGTTCAATGACATAGCGGTAGACCTGTGCCTCGATGATAGCGGGGCGTTCCGTGAGTGAGACCGCTTCAACCATGGCATTGGGGAGGGCCATGCCGGTTTCGCTATCAAAGGGCACGATCATTGGCGGCGGGTCCACGTCGAACAGGGCAACAAGGGCAGCGGCGAGGCAACCTGCCATGCCAAACGCCATGCCTGTCAGCCCCAGTTTCTGCCACATGAGCTCGCGTCGTCGTGCGCCGTAGACGAGCTCTTCTTCGATGATTTCTGCCTTGCTGCTCATGGGATCAGTCCGCGCGCAGGTCTGGCAGGGTGAAGTCCATGTAGCGGCGCTCTTCGGCCAGCGTGGCGGCATCGACCACGCCAGATTGGCCCGCGCCGACGGTTTGAATGGCTTCGAGCTCCCACATGCGCGTCATGGCAATGGCCAGTTCGGCTGTGACGCGGGTGTTGTGGTCGACCGCTTCCTTGAGAGTTTCCATGTCGGGGATCAGCGAGACCAGTTGCTCGACGCGTTCCAGGGATTGCGCGGCTTCTTCGTAGCTGTTCTCGGCCGCCGCTGACATCACGGCCCCGGTGCCCGCCTGGCTGGCAATGCGCTCAGACCCCGGATTGCCGCTGCTGGCCATGTCTGAGAGCGTTTCTTGGTCAAAACCTGCGTCCTCCAAGGCTTGCGTCATGCGGCCTTCCATCTGAGGGGCCGCGTTGCCGATCAACCCGCTGAAGTCGCCGCTCTGGATTTGCCGGATGGTGCCAAGAAGATCGCCGAACTCCTGATCGAGAAGCCCGTCGAGATCACCGCCCATGGCCATCTCAATGATGTCCGTCGCTCCGGTCAGGGCGGCGTAAGTTTCATTGAGCGTGTCCAGTTGCTGCTGCACCAGGTCGAGCTGTTCGAGAAGCGTGTCGAGCTGGTCGGTCTGGATCCCGAAATCTTCAAGCATCTGCTGCAGCTGACGAATTTCCTGCGCGATGTTGCGGGTGTCGATCGTCGGCACGCCTTGGGCAGATACGGGCGACGCAACCAGTAAAGCGCAGGTGGCAACGGAAGAGAAAAAGCGGATCATCGGAGAGCCTCCAGATCAAAGTGCATGAAGTCTTGTTCGCGCGCTTGCGAGGCCGCCATGGCCAGCTCTGCGGCGCTGAGCGGGCGGGTATGAGCGGCCTTGAGGCGCGTGCGGATGGCGATCAAGCGGGCGAGTTCCGCCCGCGCATAGGTGTTGAGCGACATGGCCGCGTGAATGTCATCTGTCTCGCCAATGCGGGTGATGATGTCCTGCACGCGCAGAGCTGCCGCGCGCACCGAGACCATGGAATAATCGCCATAGATCCCTGCACCGAAGGAGGTGAGGCTCATGGTCGAGTTAGCAAGCAGAACCGGATCAATGGTGCCAAGCGCATCGACGCCGCCGACACGGGCGAGGTAGAGATTGTAGCGCTCGGGGATGACCTGAACGTAGTGCTGGGTCTCAGCAAAGGGCGGCACGCCGCCGTAGCGCTGCACATTGCCGGGACCGGCATTGTAGGCCGCCAGACCGTGAATGATGTTGCCATCAAACATGGCCAGCATCTGCGCCAGATAGCGCGCGCCGCCAGTGACCTGGATGTAGGGGTTTTCATAGTAGGCCGGGTAAATCCCGAGATCCTGCGCCGTGCCGGGCATGATCTGGGTCAGGCCGAACGCGCCGACAGGAGAACGCGCGCCGATGGTGAAGCGGCTTTCTTGCCAGATCAGCGCCTGCAACAGACAGCGCCACTGCTTGGGCGATAGACCCGCTGCGCGCACGCCAGACATGTTGTGCGTTTCTTGGGCGGCGCGAATGATCAGCTCTTCGATCGATCCCGAGGCATCGCCGAACATCTGTGCCGCACCAGGGTTTGGGTCAACCGGACCGTAAAGCGTGTCTGCGGCGCTTTCAGGTGATGAACCAGCTTCCAAGCTCGCGACAAGTGCGCCGGAATTTCCGCTGGCAAGCGTCGCGGCATCGAGGATGTCTTCTAGCGCTTGGAGTTGTTCTTGTTCGAGCTCTTCAAGCTCGTCTTCTTTGGTCAACCGATCTCGCTGCAGCGCCAGATCTTGTTCGCCATGCTGCAACACGCGCTCGCGCTGCAAGAACATGCCCGCATCAAAGGTCGGCACGCCTTGGGCATAGGCCATTGGCGCAGCGAAACAGACCAAGCCCGCAAAGATATGCAGGCGGTGCTTACTCACCGAGACCACCAATCGGCCCGAGCAGCTCGAAATTGCAGTTGCTGCGGCTGACCTCGGCAAAGGAGTTGAAGCATTCCGCTTCCGACGGCCGGTATTCTGCGCAGGCTGTCAGGGTCAAAAGGGTGAGGGTCAGTATGCAAAGTCTACGCATCAATCTGTCTCCAAAAATCGGGGTTCTGGCGATAATCAGCGCCCACCAGTGCTTCGCCTTTCTCCATGCCGCCAAGGATCGTGAGGTAGGGGCCAAGGGCGCTTAAATCAGCGTCGATCACCACCGAACCTTGATCATCGCGCACCAACGCCAGACGGGAGTTGCTGCCTGTGCCGAGCAAAACGCTCAGCTCTTTTTCAGTGAGGCCCAGCATGGTGTAGTCGCTGGCCGAAGCGCGGATGTTGGGAAGCAGGAGCTGCGTAGGAACGGCCTCGACAATCGTCTTGCCGGTGCGGGTTTTCTCAAGCTGGCTTGCGTATTGGGTCATCATCACGACGACCGCGTTCTGTTTGCGCGCCGTGACCAGCCAGTTGCTCAGCCTGTCGGCAAAATAAGGGTTGTCGAGCGCTTTCCAGGCCTCATCGATAATGATCAAAGTGGGCTTACGGTCCTCGATCACGCGTTCCACCCGCCGAAACAGATAGGACAGGACCGCCATGCGTTCCTTCTCGCTTTCGCTGTCGAGAATGCCGGTAAGGTCGAACCCCACGACATCACCGTCGAGCGAGAAGGTATCCTCAGCGCTTTGACCGAAGATCCAGCCATATCGGCCGTCTGCGGTCCATTCCTGGATTCGCTCGAACAGATCCCCTTCATCAGCCCCGGCCACAAAGAGCGAGGCCAGATCCTGCCAGTTACGAAGGGCGGCATCGCTGGCTCCGGCATTCTGGCGCACCACTTCCTGAATGCGGTTGATCTGGACCGGGATCAGGGGCTTGTCGATGCGATGCAGCAGCGTGGCCAACCAATCAGAAAGCCAGGCTTGCCCGCGCCCGTCGATTTCTGTGTGCAACGGGTTGAGACCAGTGGCTTCACCTGCCTTGATGGCGCTGTAACGCCCGCCATTGGCGCGCACCGCCATTTCCATGCCCGCGCGATAATCGAAGACAAAGACGCGCGCGTCGCAGCGACGGGCTTGGGTCATGAGGAAGGCCGACAAAACTGACTTGCCTGAGCCAGGACGACCGAGGATCAAGGTATGCCCACCGGTCGGTTCTTTGTCCGGCTGACCTGTCTCATGATAGTTGAACAGGAAGCCTGAGCGTTCAGGCGTCGGGAACAGTGTAATCGGTTTGCCCCAAGGCACTCTTTCGCCGAGCTTGCCCAGTTGACCGCGATGCAGCGCTGCGAGATCGGCAAAATTCGTGTTGGTGATGGCGGCCTTGCGGCTGCGCATCTGTCCATTGCCCGGATGCTGCGCAAAATAATGGGTTCGCGCCGCAAAGCTCTCGTTTACCAGATTAACACCTTCACTGGCCGCGATGTTGCGCACCTCGGCAGCGATTGCATCCAGCTTTTCCCCGGTCTCGGCGAAAACCGTGACCGTCATGTGATGATCGCCGAAGCTGAGGCGTTTGGATTCCAGATCGTCCAGCGCGTCGACCAGTTCTTCAGCAAGGGAAATCGCGCCGTCATCGCTGGCCTTCATCAGACGCTGTTGGCGTTTGATCCGGCTGGCCATGATGTTGCTGTTGATCGGCGTGAAGGAATGCGTGACCACCATGTCGACAGGAAGGTTCAGCTCATCGAACATGGTGCAGTTGGTTTTGGCCGGGTAGGTCTTGATCGCAAAGCTCGTACCAAACCGCTTGCCCGCCGTCCCATCGTCGAGCAAAAAGCCTCGCCCCTGAAACGTGACGCGGCTGTTTGCCACATCCTCGGCAATGACGCCAAAGCGGGATTTTGCGAAGAGCGGTCTTTCCTGTCCGATATTGAGCGCCCCGAGGAACCCGAACAGTTCGCCGCTCTCAGCCTCGAGCAGGCGCGGGTTAATCTCTGCAAAAGACGAGAGCAGAAACCCAACTACTTCCTCAAGCTTGCGCAACTGCTTGGCCGATTGTTCCTTCATCTGTGCGATTGAGTCTGAACGTTTCAGGCGCAGCCGCGCGCCGAGGGGCGGTCGCTTCAGTACCGTGAGCGTGAGAGTCTTGTCCCGCAGGCCTGCCCGCGCCATTGCCATTTGCCAACGGCTGTCCAGGGCTTGGGCAAACCCCTCTTTGGGCACTGGTGGCAAGGCAGTCTCAATCGCTTTTGAAACCTTGTGGACGTAAAAACTGTACTCTGGCCCAATCTGCGCAATGATCGCCGCAAAGAGCGCGCGGATCTTCTCCAGATGCGCGTCATCGCTGGTCATACTGTTGACGCCATCGAGGCGGATGCACTGGAACAGTGCGTTGCCGCGCGTGCGGATCGTCACGTCATTCACGAGGCTGACATAGGGCAGCATGCTGGCCATCGGCCGCTCTTTGCGCGCCCAGTCTGGCAGCGTTGCAAGATCATCCGAGGGGTCATGGAGCATAGCTGTCCCCCGAATGGATCTTGCGGTTCGGGGTGGGCGGCGTTTCCTGCAGGGCGGTGACCATCACTTCAAGAAAGGCCGGATCCCAATCTGCGGCTTTCCACAGCGCAGGATAGGCCAGAGCGGCAATGATGATCACCGGCCAGCTCTGGACCCACAGAAACAGCAGCACAAACCCGAATAGCCAGACCATGGCATACATGATCGGCAAACCGATGAGCTTTGGCGGCCGGATCAGGCCGAGGAAGAGGCGGGTTTGCGTTGCCATGTCGGATTTACGCGCCCCAGATCGCGGTCACGATGGTCGGTGCGGCTGCGATGCCTGCAATGGCAACCAGCACCCAAAGGGCTTGGCGGAAATCCAGAATGCCAAAGAGCCAGGAGAGGAACACGCCGATCAAGGCCAAGGTGCCGATGACTATGCCCAGGGGGCCGGTGATCGTGTCGACGATGCCCTGCAAAAGGTTCTGCACCGGCGAGAGGTCGATGCTCTGCGCAAAGGCCGGGTTGGCAATCATCAAACTGGCCAGAGCCAGCGACAGGATCGTGCGGAATTGTATGTGCATCAGGAGGCTCCAGTCAGTCGGTCACGCACGGCCATGACGCGGTGCACGTGATTTTGGGTTTCTTGGTAGGGAGGAATGCCGCCGTAGCGCGCGACCGCGTCAGGCCCTGCGTTGTAGGCAGCGAGCGCGAGTTCGGGCGAGCCGAACTGCGCCAGCATCATCAAAAGGTAGCGGGCAGAACCATCGAGGTTGGCCTGCCAGTCATGCGGATCTACGCCGAGTTCTGCGGCCGTCGCTGGCATCAACTGTCCGAGGCCAATCGCACCTGCAGAACTGCGTGCATTTGGGCGATAGGCGCTTTCGATTTCGATATTGGCTTGGAAGAGCGCCTGCCATTCCGTCACCGACAGACCTGCGCCGCGCAGAGCAGGGTGCCCGCCATAGCGATGCGCGGTGCTTTCAATGGCTGCGAGGATTTCGGGACGGGGAACTGCGCGGGTGGGTGCTGGGGGCGGTGCTTCAGGCGCACGGGCCGCAAACACAATCAGCTCTGGTGGGTTTGCACCAATCCCGTCGACATAGCTCTGTGCAAATCCGGATTGGGGGGATTTGGTTTCCAGCTGGCCATCGGCCCGCATGGAAAGCACGAAGCCTTCAGAATAGGCGGGGGCAGCAATAAATGCTGCGAGGACGGCGAGTAGCTTAGCCCGCGTCGTCCAACTTGTGTGTGGCAACTTTGCCTTCGAGCATGGGGATCGAGACGATCGAAACTCCAAGTCCTGCAAGGAAGCTGGATAAGCCGTTGATTGTCTTGAATTCCCGAGCGGCCATGTTGTTGCGCGCAGTGACGAGCAGGCGACGCACCTCACCGTCGGACGAGACGCAATGCACGGTCCAAACTCCGGACCACTGAGCACCTGTACGTTTGGGCGTAACCCGGCACACAACATCCGCCGAATGACCCTCGGCAAGCAGCGTGCGCAGCCCATCTTCACTGACAACATTGGGGGCGTCTTGCATCAAATTCATAGGATCGAGCCTTGCAGAATTGTGCATTGGCTCGGCAGTCCCTCATGGACTCCCCAACCGATACAGTATTATAATTTTGCAATCAATGGGTGCAATTTGCGTTATTGCGCCTTTCATGCGTTGAAACGAATTTACTGCAACGGAGTGGCTGAGCCAAGATAATATGGCGCTTTTGAAACAAACATGGGTGGTTATGGTCGTTCTGAGCTGGGGTTCTGCCGCGATTGCGGGCACTTGCCTGCCGCCTGCGCCGCCTTGGATGCCGACCAATGCCGACCACGTGCGGGCATATGCTGACCTGTTGAGGCGCGATGCGGAGACGTATTTTACCGATGTCGAGCGGTACTTCCGATGCCTGGATCAGCAGAGGCGAGAGGTCTTCGAGCAAGCGCGCGAGGTCAGTGGAGACTATGCGCGCGTTCTGGAGTTCCTGGACGACATGAGGAAATGATACCCGTCCTCACGTAGAGAAAGCTGCCTTTCAGTAAAGCTGCCGCGAAGGTCGCCAACGCGGACTTTCCCGACATTGATGCTTGGGCATGTTGCTGACGCAGCATCGCTTCGCGGGTGCGGTACGCACGTCGCTGCGTTGCAGCCAAAGTCGCAAAATCGGTCATTTAAAGCCCCGCCGAGCCACAAATTTCAAACCGTGCTTTCGCCGCAGACGGTTCCAACGCTTCAGTCGCGGGATGAGGCAGTCTCTGAGTCTGTCTACCTTTCGGATCACGCATCACCCCCTCGCTTCAGCCCGCGCAAGTGGACCCGGCTCTTCGCGAATGGGGAGGTGGATCAAAGCGGCCAACAGGCCCAGCACCACCGCAGCCCACCACATCAGCGTGTAGTCTTGTGCCACGTCATAGATGCGACCACCAAGCCAAGCACCGATGAAACTGCCAGTTTGGTGACTGAAGAAAACAATACCCGCCAAGGTTGAGAAGAACTTCAATCCTTGGGTCTGCGCCACCAGTCCCATCGTCAACGGCACGGTTGAAAGCCAAAGCAGGCCCATTACGGCCGAGAACACCAGAACACTGACCTCTGTGACCGGCACAAGAACAAACAGCGAGATCACCACGGCGCGCGCAAAGTAGATGCCGCTAAGAACGGCTTTCTTTGACAAATGCTGGCCCGACCATCCCGCGAAGAACGACCCGGCGATGTTAAACAGGCCGATCAATGCCAGCGACCAGGCCCCAATAGATGCGGCAAGGCCAAGATCCATGACATAGGCGGGCAAATGGGTTTGGATGAACGCCACGTGAAACCCGCAAACGAAAAAGCCGAAGAACAGGCAAAGATAACTCCGGTCGGTGAAGGCAACCGACAAGGCGTGGCCGAAATCGCTCGCGCTTGACCCAGATGCGGTTGGCTTTGCCACGCGCGCGATGAAGATCAGGAAAGGCAGGATGAGTGCAAAACTGCATCCGATCACGATCAGAGCGGTTTGCCATCCGATTGTGCCAATCATCGTTGTTGCCGTGGGTGCCGCGACAAACATCCCAAGCGAGGCCGCTGCGGTCCCCAGACCCAAGATGAAACTTCTACGTTCCGCACTGACAATCTTGCCCAGGGCGCCGATCACGATCGGAAACGAGGCCGCCCCGGTGCCTGCCCCAACGAAAATGCCGGTCAGGACAAATGCCGTCGGATCGGTCGTCATCCCACGCAGGGCAAAACCGATACCTGCGCATATTGCGCCAAAGGCGAGAACCCGCGCCGTTCCAAACCTGTCTGCAACCGCCCCGGCAATGGGTTGGGCAAATCCCCAAGTGAGAAGTTGGACAGCGACGGAAAGAGAGAATACCTCTCGACCCCAGCCAAGGTCCTGAGACATGGGGGTCAGAAAAACGCCAAAGGTGGCGGCAAATCCAAATCCCAGAAAGGCCACCATACACCCAGCCAAAATGGCCGCCCGAAGGCCTGGTGTCTTTTCTTCATCCGTCTTCATTACTGCCCCCTATCGATGTTTGAAACGTTGCCCGATACGCTGTCGCTCAAGACCGGATCACTCCCCCTCGAACCGGGGCGTTTCCTTGGCCAGAAAAGCCGCGATCCCGGCAGGACCATCCGTTGTGCGCATCATGTCGGCGATAGAGCGCGTCTCGCGATCCAGCTGGGTTTCCAAGCCATCTGAAAATGCCGTGTCCAGAAGTCTTTTCACACCGCCAAAAGCCTTGGTCGGCCCGCTGGCGATGCATTGCGCCATTGCTCGGGCTTCGTCTATCACGGTCTCTGTCGGGACCACCTTGTTGACCAGGCCCCAGGCCTGAGCCTCGTCAGCTGTCAGGACGCGATTTGTCAGCATCAGCTCTTTTGCTCGCAGCAACCCGACGTGTTTCGCAAGGTAGTAGGTCGACGATCCGTCCGGTGTCAGACCCGAGGACGTATAGGCGGAGACAAACTTAGCCTTGTCCGACGCGATGACAAAATCGCCAGATAGGACGACAGAGAATCCACCGCCGCCCGCAGTGCCGTTCACCGCCATGATGACCGGCGCATCGATCCGGGCAAGCCGGATCAGACCTGCATGCAGCATCGTTGCCATTCGGGTCAGATGCGCGTGTTTGTCGGGTGCGGCATCCATTTCAGCTAGATCACCGCCGCCGCAGAACATCTTGCCCGTGGCGGTAACGATCACGGCGCGCACGTCGGGCGCACCGCAACGTACACCGACATCAAACAGCTCTTCGGCCATCCGCGCGTTCAGTGCGTTGGCCGGGTTGTCCTTACGGTCCAAAGTGATTGTCGCAATGCCGTCGGCAATCTCGAAGCGAAGTGTTTCATAATCCATATGTTTGACCTTTGGCAGATTTTACGGCGCACGCCTTGCGGCCTGTCGTTCCAATTCAAAACTGTGCGAAAGCTGGGCTTCGGCGTCGTGGGCCTCTATGCGCTCGCCGCAATCTGGGCAGGTCATATGGGGCCTGACAACCTTGCCGCAAGCCTTGTGCATGATCTGCACAGGGGTGTCATCCGTGCCCAACCAGCCATCGCCCCATTGCTTTAACGCGATGATCACCGCCCACAGGTCGCGCCCCTTTTCCGTCAGGCGGTATTCGTGCCGTGGCGGGCGTTCTGAATAAGGATCGCGCCGGATTACACCTTCCGCTTCCAGCTTTTTTAGGCGCTGCGCAAGAAGGTGGGACGACATGCCGGTGAGGCGCAGGAAGTCGTCAAAGCGTCGGGTCCCTAGGAACATTTCCCGCACGATCAAAAGCGTCCATTCATCGCCGACTTGCGCAACGGCGCGCGCGATGGTGCAGGTGTGCGACGGAAGGTCAGAGCGGCTCATGAACAGTCACTTCATTTTTTGAATTGACTAACTTCTAAAGTTGAAGTCTCCTGCTTGTCAACAAATCCCAGAGGACAGCCGGGCCGGTCTTGTGCCGAACGCTTCGCAAAGTCCTAACGTGTTTCCGAGAGGTTCGTCATGAAAGTCTATTTTGCGCCCCAGTCGCGTGCGGTACGCACGGTTTGGCTGCTCGAAGAAATAGGTCAGCCCTATGAGTTGGTGAAATTTACGTTGGGCCAGAAGGAAATGCGCGCACCGGATTACACGGCTATCAATCCCAATGGCCGCGTGCCCACACTGATCGACGGGGATGTTACGATCAGCGAGAGCACCGCCATTGCGCAGTATCTGGCGGCCAAATATGCGCCCGACTTGGCCCCTGGCCCCGAAGCCGCGAACTTTGCCGAATACCTGCAATGGCTGCATTATGCCGAAGGCATGATTATGCCACCAATCAACAACTATGTGGTCGAAACCATCCTGTTGCCGCCCGAAAGACGCAATGATGAGATCGCCGCGCGCGCGCTGAAGCTTCTGAACCGCACACTCGCGGCGGTCGAGCTGCATATGGAGGGGCAAGACTTTCTGGCCGGGGATTTCACCATTGCAGACACGATAACTGGGCATGCCGTTGTTATGTCGCGCCGCCTTGGGGCGGCGTTCGAAAACCTGCCGAACCTGTCGGCCTATGCTGATCGGTTAGAGGCCAGACCGGCTTTCCAGACAGCCGAAGCAGCATAGAGTAACGATATGACCGCAAAGCCCATTTGTCTGATCATCGGTGCCGGAGACTACATTGGTGCAGCTATTGCCAGGCGATTTGCCAGAGGCGGATTTCATGTTGTGATGGGTCGCCGTCGGGGGGAAAAGTTTGCCCCCCTGATCGCTGAAATCGAAACAGCGGGCGGCAGTGCCCAAGGGTTCACATGGGACGCCCGAAAGGAAGAGACCGCGATCGAGATGTTCGCAATGGTCGAGGCCGAGATCGGACCGATAGAGATCTGCATCTTCAATGTCGGCGGCAATGTGCGGTTCCCCATTCTGGACACAACCGAGCGCGTCTTTCGCAAGGTGTGGGAAATGTGCGCCTATGCTGCGTTTCTTTCGGGGCGTGAAGCGGCGAAATATATGGTGGAGCGACAGAAAGGCTCGATCTTTTTCACCGGGGCAACGGCCTCAGTCCGTGGCAGTGCGGGATATGCTGCCTTTGCTTCTGGCAAATTTGCGCTGCGCGGGCTGGCGCAGTCCATGGCGCGCGAGTTGGGCCCCGAAAACATCCATGTCGCGCACTTGGTCATTGATGCAGGCGTCGACACCGCCTTTGTCCGCGACCGGGTCCGACAAGCGGGCAATGATCCCGATACCCTGCCCCCGGATACGCTGATGAACCCAGACAGCATTGCCGAAGCCTATTGGACCCTGCACCACCAGACGCGCGACGGCTGGACCCACGAACTGGATATCCGCCCCTTCGCCGAAACATGGTGACAGCCGACAGCCTGTGCGGTTCCAGACAGGCCGGTCTTCCACCAGACAAGCAGAAAGAGACGCCATGCTCGACCAATTGCTGAACGGCGTGCTGCCGGTGTTTGGGATTGGCGCGCTTGGCTACGTGTTTGGCCTGCGCGGCACTTTCGATTTCAACATGGCCATGGCCCTGAACAAATTTGTGATGTTTGTCGCCATGCCCGCCCTGGGGTTTCAATTGCTGGCCAATGCCCCGCTGGCAGAGTTCAACTTTGCCATGCTGGGTGGGTATTTCGTCACCGAAGTGGTGATGTATGCGGTCGGATTTCTGATCGCGCGGCGGGTCTTCAAAACCGATGTTATGGAGGCCGCCCTTCTGGGCCTGGCCATCGCCCTGACCAACCATATCCTCTTCGTTCTGCCGATTGCGGTCACCCTGTTCGGAGAGACCGCCGCGATGCCGATTGTCGCGATCATTTCCATGGACGGAATCCTGATTTTCAGCGGTTCTTTGATCCTGATGGACGTCCTGTCCACCAAAGGTGCCTCTCTTGGGCACACGCTGGGAAAGATCACGCGAAATCCGCCGCTGGTTGCCATGGTGCTTGGCTTGGTGATCGGACTGTTGGGCGTCTCGGTACCCACAGGCTTTGATGTCTTCGCGGACTTCTTGGGCGCGACAGCCTCGCCTGTGCTGTTGTTCGCGCTTGGCGTTATTCTGAGCCAGAAGGCCAGCGGCGCCCGCCCCATGTTGCCGGTGGCCATAACCGGTGTGAAGCTGGTCGTTCACCCATTGCTGGCCTGGGCCATCTTTGCCGGGGTGCTGCAACTGACGCCCGAGGTGCGCAACCCCGCCATGATGGTGGCCGCGGCACCCTGCGGGGCAATGTGTTTCATGCTGGCGCTGAACTATGGCGTGCGGGTTGACGCCATCGCGCGCGCAATTCTCTATTCGTCGATAGGGTCATTGGTCACAATCACGGTGGCTGCGTCGCTCTGATGCGAAAAACAATGGCCAGTGCAGCAAGGAGGAATGATGACAGATAGCTTTACAGGCGGCTGTGCCTGCGGTGCAATCCGCTACCGCTCTACGGGCCCCGCGCGATACATGGGCAACTGCCATTGCCGCCATTGCCAGCAAGCAACCGGCGGTGCCTACTTCCCGGCGGTGCTGGTCAAAAAAACCGACTTCACGATGGAAAAAGGTGAGCCAAGTTGGTTCGAACGCCCGGCTGATCGTGGGCATGCCATGCGCCGGGGCTTCTGTGTGACATGCGGGTCGCCTTTGTTCCTGATCAATGGCGGTGGCGAGGGCGCGATCGTGATTTATGCAGGAAGTCTGGACGACCCGAGTTGGTATACCCCCAGTCGTGACATCTTTGTAAATAGCGCACAGCCTTGGGACGTTATGGATCCGGCCCTGCCCAAGTCCGATGTGATGCCAGGATAAGAACCTATGCCGCAAAGGCTTTCTGAAGCAGATAGCTCCGAACAAGCCCCGGGAGCATTCGGATTTCCTTGTTGCGGACCCGCGCCATTTGCGAGTTGCGCATTTGATATCATTGATATTGGGTCGCAGGTTGAGAGCAGACAACCGTTTCAGAGTCCCGAAGTTGGACTGACCCAAAGCATAATGGCTGGACATGTCCGGAACGGGCTCTTTTGACACCTTCGCTGCGCAGATCGCCAAAGGCTGGTTCAGGATGGACCGACCTTCGCTGTGCCGTGCATGAACTTGCATAGTGCGGGACGAAGTACCAATTCGCGGCGTTGGCAGAAGGTGCTGGTCAGAGGCCATTCCTTGGCGTCTATGTACCACGAACAGTTTCAGTGTCGCAAAAGGAAGGCTAATGCGACAGCCGCATCGCTAGCAATGAGACAGAAATGTCCCAAGGAGACCAAATGACTGCCATGAGCCAACCGTCACAAGGCACGGACGGGCACCGGTTTGGTGTCCTGTTTGTCTTTGCTGCTGGTGTGCTTTGGTCGACCGTCGGGCTTGGAATACGGCTGATCGAAGACGCGGTTGTGTGGCAGATATTACTTTACCGATCGGCCAGCCTGTCACTTCTGCTTTATGTGTTCATTCGTATGCGCTCTGGTGAAAGCCCTTTTGCCCAGATCCGTCGCACCGGGTTCCCAGCAGTGATCGCAGGGCTGTCACTGGTGGCCGCCTATTCCGGAGGGATATATGCAATCCAGGCGACATCTGTGGCAAACGCCATGCTTCTGTTTGCAACAGCACCCTTTATGGCGGCGGTCTTGGGGTGGGTTGTTCTGCGTGAACCTGTACGCGCTGCCACCTGGGTGGCGATCACCGTCGCCATTGCCGGTATCGCGATCATGGTCGCAGATAAATCCGGAGGCGTTGCCCTGAGGGGTAGCCTTGCGGCGTTGGGGTCCGCCTTTGGATTTGCGGTCTTCACTGTGGCGCTGCGGTGGGGGAAATCGGTTGAAATGCTGCCGTCGGTGTTTCTGTCCGGAGTGTTCGGCATCATCGTGACGTCCGGCATATGCCTGATTTTGGAATTGTCCCTGGTGCTGTCGGTCCGGGATGGCGGCATTGCCATGGGCATGGGGGTGTTTCAGGTCGGCGCAGGGTTGATCCTGTATACACTGGGGTCTCGCAGTCTTCCTGCTGCGGAACTTGCGCTGTTGTCACTGGCCGAAGTGCTCCTTGGGCCGTTATGGGTCTGGTTGTTCATCGGTGAAACCGCCACGCTCAACACATTGACTGGCGGCGCGGTGTTGCTTGCGGCGATTGCCGGAAACGCTCTGTCAGGCAAGCGACGTAGGCCGCCGCCGATCACGTCACCTTAGGGGATTGGGAACAACCTATTCCAGATGGGGTCGCCGTGAGTGGGTGCGTTGCATGTGTGATCAGATCCACTTGCGCATGATGATTGTTGCTTTTGGGGTTCCGCTGTATGTGTTGCTATTGCGCGATATTAGCCAAAGGGACGTCTAGCTACCCTTCGCGTTCCAGTTTTTTTCGCGCAAGTTTTCGGGCGCGGCGGATTGCTTCGCCTTTTTCCCGCAGCCTTTTCTCGGAAGGTTTTTCGAAGTGTTCCTTCAGCTTCATTTCGCGGAATACACCTTCGCGTTGTAGTTTTTTCTTCAACACCCGAAGAGCTTGATCAACATTGTTGTCGCGAACACTTACTTGCATGTGGTTTTCAAACCTTTCCAGAAACAACTTATTGAGATTTGCACGAGCCCGTCAGTTGTCAAAGTAATTTTTGTGTATGCAACTGCATGTCGGGAAAACGGTGTTCTTCCTAGTTCTGGTTTTCGACCGTTGAGCCGCGTTTTCAGCAGTATCTTCGCTCACCCAGTATCAGCCGAGGCTGATGGCAGATTAAGGTAACTTCTTGTCAAACTCATCCAGTTCCATGGCGTCAGCATCCAACGCGTCCGCCAATACCATAGAAGGCGCGCCTGGGGTAAAAACCGTCTGAGCCGTGGGCGGGTTGTCGTCTGCGGAGCGATTGACCCGAAGCTCACGATAGGCTGTGTACATGCCGCTCACTATGATCAGTACCATGCCAATGAAGGTCGTATGGGGTGGGATTTCCCCCCACAGCAGGTATGCGAGGATGGCTGCCAAAGGCAGGTAACTATAGTCGAATGGTGCGATCACACTCGCGCTGGCGATCTGATATGCACGCGAGACCAGTGTATAGGCCACCGTTCCGATTGCCCCCAGTAAAGCCAGCATGGCGATGCCCTCGACCTTTGGCAGGGGCCAACTCATGCGCAAATGGTTTAGTTCTGGCGAGACCACAATCATTTGCGTAACCACAAATCCCATCGGAACGATTACAAAACCCGAGAACGAGATCGTGTATAGGCCGATGACGAGCGATGTGTCCTGCTCTCCGATCCTTCGCACAATGATTTGGCTGATCGCATAGGTAAGTGCGCAAAAAAGCGGAAGAACCGAAATCCAGCCAAAATTTCCGCCTGTGGGGTTCATCGCGATGACAACGCCCGCAAACCCTACCAGCAGCGCGGCAATGCGGTGTATTCCAACCTTCTCCTGCAGAAACAGCGCAGCCAAAGTCGCAGTCATCAAGGGTGCGGCGAAGAACAGTGTCGTGACCTCGGCAAGGCCCATAAAAGGGAAGGCGGTATAGAACATCGCGAAGCCTGAAGCAAAGAGCATGGCACGTGCTAGATACCAAGGCCAAAGAGGGGTAAAAATACGATGCGGCGCACCTAGCCACAGGACGAGCGGCAGCAAGGTCATCAAAGCGACGATGGAGCGGCTGAAGATCAGCATCCACACCGGGTAATGTGTCAACATACCCTTCATTAGAACGTCCTGCCCGACAAACAGCACCATGCCCGCAAGCACACAGGTGATCCCTTGGAGAGTGCGGGACAGCGACGGTGCGTGTGTATATGTTGAGGCGGTCATGACAGTAGACTGCTTATTCCAGGATGAGCATCCCGCCACGCAGCGACCGGAATGTCGGTTTCAATCAATAATCCAGATCAAAGGTCAGTTTGTCCCACAACTCGGTCGTAGCCCATCGTGATTTCGCTGCACCTACAACGAATGGCTGCTTTTCTCTCTGCGGCGCAGCTAACAATTTTGGCGTCCGAATTGCTGCACTTGCGAGCGTTTGCGCAGGAGCACTTCCGGTATGGGCTCTTTCCGGCCGTTAGCTGCGTTTTGCACCAAGGTCCGGTTCAGCGGGATGATCTGAGCAGTGTGGTGTTTTAGGATGGCCGCCATCGTATAGCGAGGCCTGCGTCTCGCCGTTATCCCACTGATACAGCAGACCGATTTCTTCGCCTGTCTTGATACACGTAATGCGGCCGATGGCTTCGGCCGTTGAGCGAACACTTTCATGTTCGGGCATAACTAGCCCCTCTCGTTAAGCAATTCCTTGGGAGCAACATCAAGGGCAAGCGCAATCTGCTCCAGAATATCGATTGATACTGAATTCTTGGCGAGTTCGATCTCGCTGATGTAGCTGCGGTCCACGTCCGCAGCCAAAGCTAGTTGTTCTTGGCTCATACCTTTGGAATTTCTTAGATTCCGGATATTTAACCCTACTTCTTCCCTCAATCTCATGGCCTGTATTCGGCCAGATCGCTGAGATTGCTCTACGGAATATATTCCACAAAACGCGCGCGAGCCTCGCAAAATGGATACTCGCATATGGTGTAAAGGTGGAGTGTAACCGTAAGCTATCAATAATGTAGTAATGAGATCAAAAGGCACATATTGACATGCGGCGCAGACTTATCAGAAATTGGACTGCCGGAACGGTTTTGGCTTTGCTTTCAACCGTGGCTCCACAAGCGGCGAAAGCCTATCAGGTCGATTGTGCCATTCTGCTTTGCCTGGCCGGTGGGTGGCCCGCGTCAGCAGAATGTGCCCATGCCCGCGCCGTGTTTATCCGCCGGATCACGCCCTGGCCGATTGAGCCGCCATTGCAAATCTGGCGTTGTCCTATGGGTATTGCGGAGCGCGCGCCTATGCAAAGCACGGCCCCGAAAATCTGGGAGGCCAGCAACCAAACAGGTCAGACGCTCGGCCAAGTCATTCTGACACAGGTGGTTGAAGGCGGTGCCGATATCGACATCAGTGGTCTGGAATTCGATTTCGTGCGCTCAATCCGCGTCTGGGATGTGCGGTACTATAGTCATCGCGAACGTGGTCGCGACGATGATTGTTCCGAGAGCTACAACATGCGCCTCGGGACCTACGGCACGCAGGGCGAATTCGGCTGGCAACGCACGACACCAGCCGCCGCCCCACAATGGGTTCTGCCGTCACGGCGCTGTTCTTCGTCAAGCTGGCGTCGCGGGGTCGGTGTCGAATGGGAAGATCACGAGGGCACCCACGGATATGAGTGGGTGGCCTATTAGGGCTATTCGCCGATGTCCTTCATACGTTCTGCGATATCGCCCGCAATGCGTTCATACAGGGCGGCTTGTTTGTCCCGAGGTGTCCCAGCCTTTGGGTTTCTTCGACGGATGCGTTTGGCAAGCCAGAAGAGCAGCCGGGCCGCTGGGTCGGACGTCGCATCCGGTTCTGCAGCTGGGTACTTCTCCTCTAGTGCGACGACGATTTCCTGCGACAGGCTGCGCCGGTTCAGGGTGGCATGTGTTTCCAGACGCTTCTTCAGCGCGGCAGGAAGCAAGAGTTTGAATTGGAGCAAAGCTTCATCTTTCATGATTCCATGATGGACAATATTTGTCCTCAATGATATGGACATTTAATGTCCTTTTGTTGAGGTGTAAATATGAAGACAACCCAATTCAAACTGAACCTACCAGCGGACGTGAAAGCTTGGCTCGAAGAGGAGGCTGTGCGGAACTTGCGCTCACAGGGCGCGCAGGTGGTGTCTTGTTTGCGGGCAGCCATGTCGCGGCAGGAAGCCGTGGGTGAGAGGGCTGAGAAATGAGCCCTAGCCATATTCAGTTGATTCCAACCCCAGAGCTCGCGCTTCTCTTCGGTTACAATGAACCGAGCGCGTCGTTTTACGACTTTTGCCGCAGGACTGGCATCGCTCCGGTGCCCGGGCGGCGCGGGTGGTATGATCCGAAACTCATTCGGGCGCGACTGGATGCTGTTCAAGGCATCAGCGCAGCAGAACGCGAAGCCACTTCGCAATCGAGCCTCGTTGCACAGCGGAGAGCGCGCCGTGCCCAGAAGTAACCTCCCTAAAGGCGTCCATCGTGTCCGGCGAAAGGTTGTGTCTGGTGTTCGCTACCATTTCTATGCCTGGCGGGGTGGCCCCAAATTTTGGGAAGGGACGGACCCAAGCCCCAAAGACCCCGATTTCTTCCATGCGTTTTCACAGTGCGGTACGCCTGTAAGCCCCGCCGAATATCTGACGACTCAGTTGGTCGACGATTTCCTGTCCAGCGCGTCACTGCCCAAGGCTGAGCGCTCTAAGGTCGATATCCGCAAATGGTTGGAGCTGTTTCGCGAAGAATTCGGTGCAGATCCTGTCGCGATGTTCGAAGAGCGCGCCTCGCGGGGCGAGGTCAATAATTGGCGCAAGAAATGGCTCCATTCGCCCAAGCAGCACGACATGGCGGGCACCCATGCGACACGCGTTCTGAATTGGGCGGTAGAAGAGGGCAAACTGAAAGAGCATCACTGTCACAAGCTTAAGAAGCTCTACCAATCGAACCGCACAGAAATCATCTGGACGAGTGGCGACATCGCCCAGTTCAACAAATTTGCGCCTAGGTGGGTGCAGAGGATCCTGACCGCCGGATGCGAAACCGGTTTGCGAGCGGCCGATCTGGTTCAGGTCAAGATGGACCAATTCGAAGACACGCCGCACGGAAAGCGCCTTCGTTTCAGGACCAGTAAGCGTGGTCAGATCGCATATATCCCTGCCACATCAGCCCTTGAGAAACTGATCGCAGAGACGCCTGAAGGCCAAGAGGTGCTGCTGGTATCAGAGCTTGGCAGGCCTTTGACGGCCCGTTGGGCATCAAACCAGATTACCAAGTGGCGTCGCGAAGCTCAGATCCCGCCGTGGATCGACGGCAGGGAGAAGACTCTGTCTGACACGCGCGGGACGGCGGCGACAAGATTGCTGAATGCCGATCTGTCTTTGCGCCAGATCGCGGTGCTCATGGGGTGGTCGGTTCGCTACGCAGCGCAGGTTATCGAGCATTATGCGCAGGTTAGCCCGGACGAAAGCGATGCGGTTCTGCGCAAGCTCAATCGAGCAAAATCACTGTCTCAAGACGCAAAAATGTAAACGCCCCTGTAAACGCGGGGCCTCAAACACGGCAAGGAGTGATGTAAGTGATTGTTTTTAAATGGAGGCGAGTACCGGAATCGAACCGGTGTACACGGATTTGCAATCCGCTGCGTCACCACTCCGCCAACTCGCCTTACCGGTGGTGTGAGGCGTGATTAATCACATGCCGGGGGGCGGTGCAAGGGGGCGTGCGCAGAACCGGCGGGAAATTTTGAAAAATTCTGCGGCCGCAATGGGCTGGAGTGCCGCTTTGAGTGTCGATCTGCCGGGGGCGCCAGCGGGGCAGGCTGCCTTGGTGGCTGTCCGTAGCCCTGCCGGGTGTCGCAACGGGGGGACGGTTACGCCGGGCTGCGGGCGGGTTTGGTCAGATCCCACCGGCTTTGTCTCCTGCCGGGTTTGGCCCGAGGAGAGCCTGCCTTAGGGCGTCGGCGATCAGCTGGGGGACGCCGGGCAGCGCCCCGAGCACGGGCAATATGTCGCCGGGATAACTGGCATCGGCCAGCGCCTCGGGGATATCGTCGCGGACGTGTTCGCCGGATTGTGCAAAGAACGGCAGGCAGAGGGTCAGGTGTTCAGGTTTGGCCGCCGCAAGATCGCGGGCGGCGTCCGCGATACGCGGATCTTCCTCGACATAGCCTGTGAGCAGATCCGTGCCCGGCAGGTGGTGGCGCATCGCGGCTGCAAAGGCCTCGGCGGCTTCGGCGGCCTTGGGGCCCCGGGCCGACCCATGAGCGGCCAGAAGGATGCGGGTCCGGGGCAGCGACCATCCGCGTGCCTCGCAGGCCGTGGCCAGCGCCTTGCAGGCCAGTTCCGGCAGGGCCGGGTCCAGACCGAAGGGGGGTAACAGGTGAACATCATGCCCCTGGAGCCGCTTGGGCAGCACCGAGCCGGTGAACCAGCCGTTGGCCATGAAGAACGGATAGATCAGCGCGCCCTTTGGTGTCACCTGTTCCAGTCGATCAGCTGTGGACAACGTGGCCGAGCGGATATCCCAGTCGGGCAACAGCGCAGCGACGGCATCGGCCAGATTGGCCAGCGCGCGTTCCTGGGGCGCCGGATCGGAGGGCTGGCCATGCGCGGTAATCACGGCGGTCAGGCGATGTGGGGGCAGGGGGGCGGGATCGGTCATCTGGAGGAGCCTTTCGGCTGTAGGAGGGGGCTGGCAGGGCATCGACCTTGCGGGTCGCCTGCGGGTGTTTCGATGGCATTACGGCAGGGCGGGGGCGCTGGATCAATCTTCTGCGGGCCGCCATGGCCTCGCCACCGCTGGGGCTGGGGGCAAGCCATGGGCGTCATTGAGGCGGCTGTCGCAGATCGTCGAGGAAACTGCGCAGCTGCTCCGGTTGAATGGGTTTTGTGAACAGTCTGGCACCTGTGTTTTGGGCAAGCCGGGCGACCTGCGGGCGGCGGTCGGCGGAGATCAGGCAGGCGGGCAGCGCGCCAAGGTCGCGGTTGAGGCGGGCGATCACCTCGGCGCCGTTCTGGTCCGCCCCCAGTTGCAGGTCAATCACCAGAACATCCGGTGTGACGTCGATTTCCGTCAGCAAGGCGCGGGCATCCTCTTCACTGGCACAGGGCAAGACATCGATCCCCCATTGCTCCATCGTCAGGGTCAATGCGTGGCGCAGATCGGGATCGGTGACGATCAGCAGCGCGATCAGCTGCCCCAAGGGCACAGCTGCCGGATCCGGGGAGGCTGTCCCGGAAGGGGCGACCTCGGCCATGCGAGCGCCGGACAGCTCCGACTGATGTGACTGGTGCAGCCGTGCGGTGTCACGGGGCAGATCAACGGCAAAGACCGTTCCGCGCCCCACATGGGATCTGAGCGTCAGGGGATGGCCCAGCAACCCGCAGGCGCGTTCCACAATCGCAAGGCCAAGGCCCATGCCGTCAGCGGCGCTCACCGTGGCGTTCAGCCGCTGGAATTCTGCAAAGATCAGCGTGCGATCCTCGTCGGGAATGCCGGTCCCGGTGTCCCAGATCTCAACCCGGACCGAGTCCCGGCGGGGGCGGATGCCGACAAGCACACCCCCCCGGCTGGTATAGCGAAGCGCATTTGATATCAGGTTCTGCAGGATGCGCCGCAGGTAGGTCACATCGCTCAGCACCCGCGTCTGGCTGAGCCTGAGGCGGAACGAGAGGCCCTTGGCATCTGCCATCGGGCGCAATTCGTCATGCAGTTGCAGCAGCAGGTCGTCGAGATCGACGGACGTCACATGCCGTGTGGCGCGGCCGGAATCCAGTCGCGAAATATCAAGGAGCGCTGAGACCAGTGTCTCTACACTGTCCAGCGCATTTGCCGCCTTGTTCAGGGTTTCGCGGGGACCGCCTGTCGGCAATTCGCTCTGCAGCGCTGCGACAAAGAGCTTTGCCGCCGAGAGCGGTTGCAGCAGGTCATGGGAGGCGGCGGCCACAAAGCGCGACTTTGAGGCATTGGCGCGTTCGGCGGCCTGAAGCGCGTCTTCCAACTCCAGAGTTCGGTCAAGCACACGCTGTTCAAGCGTGTCACGGGCCTCGCTCATCGCGCGCGCGGCGGTCCGTTCGGCGGTGACATCGGTGAAGCTGATCACGAAACCGCCGTCGGGCATTTCCTGCATAAAAACCGTCAGGACCCGCGTCATGCCCTGCTGCACGTCGAAGGAAAGCGGCGCCCGTATCGCTGGGCCGGATCGCATCCGTTCAGAAGGGATATCCGGTGCAGGATCTGCTTTTGGCCGGGTCCAGAGGGTGACCTGATCGGCCATATCGGCCTGTTCAAATGTGAACTCCGCCCGCAGATGTTCGAAGATCCGCTCGAAGCGGCTGCCGATGCGAAACCGGCTGATCGGAATGGACAGCAGCTCTCCCATGAGCCGGTTCCAGCCAACCAGACGCGCCTGCTGATCGAAGATGCAGACCCCCTGGTTCAGGTGTTCCAAAGTGGCGCGGATGAGCCGGGCCTGATCGTCGAGGATGCGTTCACGTTCCTGGTGCTGAAGGCGCATGATGTCGGTGACATCGGTTTGCAGGATGACGGTGCCACTGTCGGAGGTGCGGTGTTCGCTGACCTGAAGCCAGCGGTTCCCGGTCATGCGAACGTTGAACATGACGCTGCGGTCCTGATGCCGGGCCAGCCTGCGCGCGGCCCATTCGGCGGCTGTGGTCCCGGCGGGCAGCGACAGGGCCGAGCTGCCGCTGACCAGATTGACATAGGCCTCAAACGCCAGCCCCGGCCGCAGCCGCGCGTGGATGTCGGGCATGTGCATCCCAAATCGGCTGTTGCACATCACCAGTACATCCTGCGGATTAAAGAGGGCAAACCCCTCCTGCACGGTTTCGATGGCATCGGCGAGATTGGCGCGCGCCGCCTCGGTCTCGCGGTTGGCCTCGGCAAGTTTGGCATTGGACAGGTTCAGAAGGTCCAGCGTTCGCTCCAGATCGCGGGTGCGGCTGCGGATTTCCTCTTCCAGCAAAACGGCGCGTTCGAACTGCGCATAGGCGAGACCGGAGGCATCGGTGTTCTGTTCCACCCGGCGCATCAGCGTTGCGGTGATTTTCAGCAGTTTTTCGTTCTGCCGCTCCAGCGAGTCGCGCGGATCAATCAGGCCTTGCGTCATGATCGTGCCGGTGGGTCGCAGGCCAGGGGCGGATAGATGGCAACCCCTGTCAGCGTCTGGTTCACATGGATGGAATTCACCTGTTCACCATAGGTGCAGAAGCCGACAGCGCGATGTTTGGCAAGAAGCGATGAGATCTGCGGCGTGAGCTGTTTTTGCTGGGCTTCCATCCGTCGCAGGAGGCAATCGCAGGCAAGGATCACATCCGGGGTCTGTGTCTCGCCAAGAGCGGTCAGGGCGCGGTCGAGGTGATCGACCATGTCCAGGGGTTCGGCCAGGGTCAGCACGACGCCTTCGTCGATGGCGGAAAAGAACACCAGATCGCCCGTCTCAGCGACCTGCTGAATCGCGCGGACATGGTGCTGGCCACCCAGGCGCACGACGACGGGATGGGCCGCAAAGGTGAAAGTGGTCAGCTGTTCAGGATCCTTGCCCAGGAGCCGTGCATATTCTCGCGCGGCCGGCTCGGCGTTGATTTCATAGACCAGCCGACGGGCGGGATCGGCACCGGTGACCACCATGCGCTGGGCCGTGGGCACCAGATGGTCGGTGTTGAAGACCTTGACCGGGCAATTGCTGCGGATCTGTAGCAACACCGCCGCATTCTGGCGCGCGATGCCGTCACAGAGCACATAGGTCGCGCCAAAATCGGTACCATCGCCTGCGGAGCCGCCAAACAGCGGCACGGGGCCCAGACCGGGTGCGAGATCGGCGGTCAGCGCGTCCTCCTTGATCGACAGCCCGTCGATCAGCAGAAAGGCGAATTCGGAGGTCCATTGCGGCGTCTCTCGCGCCATGTCGTTGCGGTTGCGGATGATCTGGTCGATCTGGCACTGGGCATCATATGTGTTCAGATCTTCGATGCTCAGCACACGTGCGCAGAAATGGCTGCGCGGCAGGCCGATTGCGATGATCTCCCCGTCGGTATAGCCCGCTTCGCCGATCTCGCCTGCGGTGGTGCATCCAACAACAGTGGCCGGTGCGAGCTGCCGCGCCGCAGCCGCGCTGAGCGCATGGATATCGGCCCGCGGCGAGACAAAGAGGATGACCAGCTCCAGCTCGTCCAGCGGCGCCAGCGTTCCGGCCAATGTCGCCAGCGCATCAGGGGCGTCTGCCGCTGCCCGTCCCGTGCGGGTGATGCGATCCGCATTGTGCAGCGCCCCCGCCATGGCGGGCAGAGAGACCCGGTCTGAAGCCTGCGCCGTTGCGCGGGGATCAGCCGTGTCAGGGAAGGGGGCGGGGCGCGTCATGTCGGATGGTAGGCAGCTCAGCCCAGATCTTGCAAGACGTTTGCAAAGCTTGTTTCCTTTGCAATCAGAACCGCTTGGGTCCGGCTTTGGACCCCGAGTTTGCGCATGATCGCGGTGACATGCGCCTTTACCGTGGTTTCGGCGATCGACAGGTCATAGGCGATCTGCTTGTTCAGTTTGCCCGCGCAGATCAGTTGCAGGATCCGCGCCTGCTGATTGGTCAGCGTCGCCAGACGCCCGGTCGCATCCTGCGTTTCACTGTCCCGCGGCAGCAGCACATAGCCGGGCGGGACGAAAGGCGTGCCCCTGCCGATGGCGTCAAAGGCGTCGATATAGATCTCGCGCTGGCTGTGCTTGGGCACAAAGCCGGCGGCACCGGCGTGGATGGCTGCGCTGATGACCCGGTTGTCCGCCATCGACGATACGACAAGGATCGGCGCGGTCGTCGCATTGTGCAGCCGTATCAGCCCGTCGAGGCCCTGAGCATCGGGCAGGTTGAGATCCAGCACCACCGCATCGGGAGCAGGAGTGTCCGAAACCTCGGAAATGGCCTGTTCCACTGTCGCGGCGGTTGCGATGCTGGTGATCCCAACCGTGGCGCGCAGCGTCATCGCCAGGGCGTCGCAGAACAGCGGGTGATCCTCGACGATCAGCGCGGTCACAAAGCCTGCCGGGTCCTGCGCATCCGGGGTGCGAGGTCGCTGGGGATGATCTGGGGCGGGCGAATGGGTCATCAAACTCCTCAAGCCTATGCCAATGGTCCATGGTCTGCGCCGGGCAATCGCGGGTCACATCGCGCGCCAAAGCCACGCGCCCGCCATGCCGCTCATGCTAGCAGCACCTGCAAGCCGCGACCAATAGGCGAAAAGTCTAAGACGGCTCGCGAAGATGCAACGGCCGTGATTTCGCGTCTGGCGGGAGCGTAGGCCTGTGCTATCCTTGCTGCGCGCACCGTCGCCGTCTGATCTGCAACCAATGTCGCATATCGGCGCGCAGCCGGATTGCGTTATGCAGGCGCCAGCAGGGGCGTCCCAGTGCCCGCAACACGATGTATCGCCAGCAAAAGGAATAGGCTTATGAAACTTGCCGATACCCGCAGCATCGCTGCCCCGCGCGCCGAGGTCTGGCAGGGGCTTCTGGATGCCGAAACGCTGAAGGATGCGGTGCCCGGCTGCCAGGAAATGGAGGGATCGGCCGAGGAGGGTTTCACGGCGGTTGTGGTACAAAAGGTCGGCCCGGTTAAGGCGACATTCCGTGGCACTGTGACCCTGTCCGATCTAGATGCGCCCAATAGTCTGACCCTGCGGGGGGAGGGCAAGGGCGGCGCGGCTGGGTTCGCCAAGGGCGACGCCCATGTGACGCTGAGCGATGGTGAGGACGGGCATACCCTGCTGACTTATGAGGTCGAGGCCAAGGTCGGCGGCAAACTCGCCCAGCTTGGAAGCCGGATCATCGACGGGTTTGCCAAAAAGATGGCCGACCAGTTCTTCGAACGGTTCCAGACCGCCGTCGAAGGGGATAGTTCGGTCGAAACAGATGCCTCAGTGGAGGAGGCCGGGACACCTGACGCCAGCCAGGACGAGGCGCCGCGCAAAGGTTGGATTGGCCGGGTGCTCGGCAATTGAGCGGACAGGTGGTCAGGGGAGAGATGGCGGTTAATCCGGCTCTTCCAGATGAAATTTCACGATTTCACGCCACAGCCGCTTGACGCTCCGAAAGCACCGATTTATAGACCAAATTCCCTGAGCGGGTATGGTGAAATGGTATCATAAGAGCCTTCCAAGCTTAAGGTGCGGGTTCGATTCCCGCTACCCGCTCCAGGATTTCCGACATAGATCAGACCGGTAGCCGCGCAGAAGATCTCTCTGGGGTGTTCAGGGCGGTCCCGAACCATTCATGCGGCGGTATGACAGGCTTTGACGGCCTCTGTGCGCTTGACCTCAGGGGTTTGCGGGGTCATGAACCTTGGCGATGCGCAGGCGACAGAGCCTGCCACACGGAACGTCGAAGGAGCTGACATGGCGGGCAATCAAGCGGTCCCGACTGCGGATGTAGAGCGCGAGAAATCGCGCAAGATTGGTGTCCTGTCTGCCCTCTGGCCGTTTATGCGCCCCTACCGCCTGTTGATGGCCACCGCGACGCTAGCACTCGTGCTCACCGCGGGCCTGTCGCTGACGCTGCCGCTGGCGGTTCGCCGGGTGGTCGATAACTTCCGGGTTTCCGATGCTGAGCTGCTGAACCAGTATTTCGCCGCTGCTCTGGTGATTGCGGCGCTGCTGGCCGTGGGCACGGGCCTGCGCTATGCGCTGGTCACGCGGCTGGGAGAGCGGGTGGTTGCAGATATCCGCAAGGCGGTGTTTGACCGCGTCATCGGCATGAGCCCGGCGTTTTTCGAGCAGATCATGACCGGAGAGGTGCTGAGCCGGATCACCACGGATACAACGCTGATCCAGTCGGTGCTGGGCTCGTCGGTGTCGATTGCCCTGCGCAATATGCTGATCTTTGGCGGCGGTCTGGTGCTGATGCTGCTGACCTCGGCCAAGCTGACCAGCCTTGTTCTGCTGATCGTGCCTGCGGTGATCGTGCCGATTCTGGTGTTGGGGCGGCGGCTGCGCAAGATCAGCCGCGAGAATCAGGATTGGATCGCGGCCTCTTCCGGCAACGCGGGTGAGGCGCTGGGCGCGGTACAGACGGTTCAGGCCTATACGCATGAGAGCGCCAGCCGGGGCGAATTCAGCCGGATGACAGAAACCGCATTTGACGTTTCAATGCGGCGGATCCAGACCCGTGCCTTCCTGACCGTGATCGTGATATTTCTGGTGTTCTCCGGCGTGGTTGGCGTCCTGTGGATGGGCGCAAACGATGTGCGCGCCGGGGTCATGTCCGAAGGCACCCTGGTCCAGTTCGTGATCTATGCGGTGCTGGTAGCAGGCTCGGTAGCGGCGCTGTCAGAGATCTGGAGCGAATTGCAACGGGCCGCTGGCGCAACCGAACGTCTGGTGGAGCTGCTGACGGCGGTGGATGAGGTGCAGGATCCGTCGCGTCCGCAGGCGCTGGCCGAACCGGTGCGGGGCGAAATCCGATTTGACAATGTGTCCTTCCGCTATCCCGCCCGTCCGCTGATTCCGGCCCTGAGCGACGTCTCCCTGACGGTGAAGCCGGGCGAGACGGTTGCCTTTGTCGGCCCCTCCGGTGCGGGCAAGACAACCATCATCCAGATGATCCAGCGGTTCTACGATCCCACTGATGGTGCGGTCTGTCTGGATGGTGTCTCGTTGCGGGACCTGCAACGGGATGCTTTCCGCAGACATATCGCGCTGGTGCCTCAGGACCCGGTGATCTTTGCCGCCTCGGCGCGGGACAATATCCGCTTTGGTCGTCCCGAGGCCAGCGACGCCGAGGTCGAGGCCGCCGCCCGTGCGGCCGCCGCACATGACTTTATCACTCGGCTACCAGAGGGTTATGACAGCCAGGTCGGGGAACGTGGCGTGATGCTGTCGGGCGGTCAGAAACAACGGATCGCCATCGCCCGCGCGATTCTGCGCGACGCGCCGGTGCTGTTGCTGGATGAGGCCACATCCGCACTGGATGCCGAAAGCGAACGACTGGTGCAGGCCGCTGTCGATGAGCTGAGCCAGGGCCGCACCACCTTGATCGTGGCGCATCGACTGGCAACCGTGAAAAAGGCAGATCGCATCGTGGTGATGGAAGAGGGCCGTATCGTGGCCACCGGCAGCCACGATCAGCTGGTTGCCGAAGGCGGGCTTTACGCGCGTCTTGCACGGCTTCAGTTCACCGATGGGCTGGCTGCGGAATAGGCAGACCCGGTCTCAAATGAGCCGAATTTCGGCTTCAAGGTCGAAAAACTTCAAATGTCGCTGCGTCAAAGCGCAGGCTTCCTTGACGTGACCCTGTCGGCGCGCTTGCGCGGCGGGTCGTTTCAAATCATTTTGTGTTAACTGAAATTCCCCGGCACAAGGGGACTAGGGGAGGAAACCAATGGGATTTGCCACGGCTGCGGACTGCTTGGCACTAACGAACGAGATGCCTTTTGGGCAGCGGAATATGCCGACGACGCTTTATGGGTTGCTGTCCCGTACGGCCGGGAAATTTCCCGACAACAACGCGGTGAGCTACCAGATTTTCTCTGGTCCCAAGGATAAGGCCGAGACCCTGACCTGGCGCCAGCTGAAGGACAAGGTGACCCAGGCGGCGAATATGTTCCGGTCCATGGGGATCGGTGAAAAGGATGTGGTCGCCTATATCCTGCCGAACTGCAATGAAACCGTCGTGACCCTGCTCGGCGGCGCTGTGGCAGGCATCGCTAATCCGATCAACCCTCTGCTTGAGCCTGAGCAGATCGCCTCGATCCTGCGCGAAACCGGGGCGAAGGTGGTGGTGACCCTGAAGCCTTTCCCCAAGACCGACGTCGCCCAGAAGGTGGCGGAGGCGGTGCGCCATGCGCCCAAGGTGAACACGGTTCTGGAAATCGACCTCAACCGCTATCTGACGCCGCCAAAATCCTGGATTGTACCGATGATCCGCCCCAAGCTTGAGGGCAAGGACAAGCTGGCCCATGCGGATTACAAGAATTTCAACAAAGAGCTGCGCAAGCATCCGACCGAGCTGACGTTCGCGGATTCCGACAGCGACCGGGTGGCCTGCTATTTCCACACCGGCGGCACCACCGGGATGCCCAAAGTGGCGCAGCACACCTATTCCGGCATGAACTACAACGGCTGGCTGGGCAGTAAGCTGCTGTTTACCGCAGATGACAATATCATGTGTCCGCTGCCGCTGTTCCATGTCTTTGCCTGCCATGTGATCCTGATGGCGGCGGTGGCCTCGGGGGCGCATGTGGTGTTCCCGACACCGCAGGGCTATCGCGGCGAGGGTGTCTTTGACAATTTCTGGAAGCTGATCGAACGCTGGAAGATTTCCTTTATCATCACCGTGCCCACTGCAATTTCGGCCAAGATGCAGCGGCCCGTCGATGCCGATGTCTCGACCGTGAAGACGGCCTTCTCCGGCTCGGCGCCACTGCCGGTCGAACTGTTCAAACGGTTCGAAAGCGCAACGGGCGTCAGCATTGTCGAAGGTTACGGCCTGACCGAGGCGACCTGCCTGGTCTCCTGCAACCCGGTTCAAGGCGAAAAGAAGATCGGCTCGATCGGCATTCCGCTGCCCTACACTGACGTCAAGATCGTGAAGGCAACCAATGGCGATATGGTCGAGCTGGGTGTGGATGAGATCGGTGAGATCTGTATCTCGAGCCCCGGCGTCTATGCCGGTCATACCTATACCGAGGTCGAGAAGAACGAAGGTCTGTTCTACAAGGACACCTATCTGCGCACCGGCGATCTGGGCCGTCTGGATGCGGATGGCTATCTCTGGATCACGGGCCGGGCGAAGGATCTGATCATCCGCGGCGGCCACAATATTGATCCGGCCGAAATCGAAGAGGCGCTGCTGGGGCATGAGGCCGTCGCCTTTGCGGGTGCAATCGGCCAGCCGGATGCCCATGCCGGCGAGGTGCCATGTGCCTTTGTCGAGCTGGTGGATGGCGCAAGCGTGACGCCGGAGGATCTTTTGGCCTATTGCAAGATCCACGTGCATGAACGCGCGGCAATCCCGAAACATGTCACGGTGATGGATGAGCTGCCAAAGACGGCCGTGGGCAAGGTGTTCAAACCTGATCTGCGCAAGAATGCCATCACCCGGATCTACAATGAGGCCCTGCTGAAGGCCGGCCTGCCTGCGCGCGTCGAACATGTGGTCGACGACAAAAGCCGCGGTCTGGTCGCCCAGGTTGAGGCCAATGGCGCCTCGGCCTCCGATATTTCGGATGTGCTTGGTGTCTTTACCCGCCCCTGGGAGCCGATGCCAAAGGGCTGATCCCAGAGCGGCGGATGGCACTGCGTCACCCCAGCATCAGAAAGCGCCCCACGCGGGCGCTTTTTTCATTTGTAAAGCATGGTTTTTGATTTCGGCGCTGCTAATCTCATTCGACGGACTATGAAGATAGGGAACGGGTGAGATGAACTACGAGCGGCTGATCGACGAAGAAACCTGGGCCTTTATCCGCAAAACCGGCGAATGTTACCCGGATGATGCGGTGGATCTGTCGATCACGGAACAGCGCAAGGTCTATGATGACATGGCCGCTGAATTCCGTGTCGCGCGCCCGGATGTGGTCCGCTGCGAGGATCGGCTGGTGGGGGCGGTGCCGGTGCGGATCTACACCGCCGGAGAGCCGGGCTGCACGGTGATGTACTGCCATGGCGGCGGCTTTGTCGTTGGTGGATTGGACAGCCACGATGACGTCTGCGCCGAGCTTTGCGCCCAGAGCGGCTATCGCGTTGTGGCGGTGGATTACCGTCTGGCCCCAGAACATCGCCACCCTGCGGCCTTTGAGGACGCCTGGGCGGTCTTGCAGTGGATCCGCGACAGTTTTGAGGGGGATCTGGTTCTGGCTGGTGACAGCGCCGGTGCCAATCTCTGTGCCGCCGTGGCGCATCATGCGCGCGGACGTATTGACGGGCTGGTGGGGCAGGTGCTGATCTACGGCGCCTTTGGTGGCGATATCAATCAGGGCTCTTATCTGGAACACGCGCAGGCGCCGATGCTGACACGGGATGATATCCTCTACTACGGGTCAATTCGCCGCCCGGAAGGCACGCAGGCGACGGGCGATCCGACCCTCGAACCGCTGGCCGATACCGATTTTTCTAACCTGCCCGCAACGGTGCTGATCACTGCCGACTGTGATCCGGTGCGTGATGATTCCCGCCATTACCGCGACAAGATCATGGCCGCCGGTGGCAAAGCGCATTGGATCAACGAACAGGGGCTGGTCCATGGCTATCTGCGCGCCCGCCACAGCGTCGGCCGCGCCCGTGATAGTTTCGAACGGATCTCCGTCGCCGTGGAGGCGCTGGGGCAGGGGCTCTGGCCTTATGAGTGAGCGCTGTCGTCGGCCCGGCCCCTGGCACATGATCAGCCTGCGAAGTCGCGGCAGTTTTCAGGGGCGGCTGCGCGGTTGTACCAGCCGCCGCTCTTGACCCGCCAGTCGCTGCTGTGGGTGGTGACATAGGACCAGTTGCCCACTGGAAGATGCGCATAGCCGATGGTGTCGCCGGGTTGGATCGTGCCGATACGGGCGGTGCCCGCACTATGGCCGGAATAGAGCGGGACCGGAGCGCCAAGCCAACCCAGACAGGCGCCCTCAAATTCATCGCGGATCGGCAGATCCACCAGCAACCGCCGCAGATGCGTATCGTTCAGCGTCAACTGCCTGCGCCCGGTGTTGACCTTGCAGCCGTGATACTTCTCCAGCGCGCGGATGTCCTGCACCTGCCGGTTGCTCTGCGGGTCAAGCGCGACGGATTTTCCGAGGCAATCGCTATTGTCGAAAACGCTTTGGCCCAGCACCGTTCCAAAACAATAGCCGGCACGGTCCATGATCAGATTTCGCGTGAACCACAGATCATCGCAGCCGTCCTGTGCAAACGCGGGCAAGGGCAGCAGCGTTAACAGTAGTGTGAGATAGCGGATGGGCATGGCAGGCTCCTGTTGATCGCGGCGACGGTCCGATAAGCCTGCCATGGATCCTCAGCTGAGGAAAGATTTTGCCTTCATCGTGTCGGCGATGGGCGCACCAAGGCGGCTGAGGATGGTAGGCGCCAGCTGGCGCTGGTCGATCACCACATCTTCCGCCGGGCCTTCGGCCGGGCCGAAATAATACAGCGCGGTTTCCTGTTGCAGGGCGCTGCGCCCGCCATGGTGGCCGCGATCATCCTGCCCGTGATCGGCGGTGACGATGATCTCATAGCCCATTTCGCGCCATTTGAAGATAAACGGCGCCAGCATCTCATCCATGACGAAACAGGCGTGGTCCATTTGCTGGCAATCGTGGAAAAACCGGTGCCCCATGCTGTCCAGCGTGCAGGTGTGCAGCATTCCGTAGTTCAGCCCGAACCGCAGGCAGAGGTTTGTCAGCGTGCCAAACAGATCGACGTCCGACGGGGTCATCTGGTTGTCCAGCCCGTAGCCGGTCATCGAATGGAACCGCCCGTGATTGATCGTGGCGCTGTCCGGTTCGTCATATTCAACGTCGCGCACGGGGTCATAGGGGTGGCGGTTGAAGAAGGAGGACCAGAAACTATGCGCCACCGCACCGGTTACGCCGCCGCCCTCGCGAACCTGGCTGAACACATCCTTGTGGCCCAAGCGGAAGACATTGCCATTGCCGGTGCAGCCATGTTCGGCGGGGGCAACACCTGTGTGGATCGAGGCATAGCAGCTGGCGGAGATCGAGGGCAGCACCGACCGGTGTTTCCAGACCCGCGCTTCGCCGCTGTCGACCCAGCCTTCCAGATTGCCAAACAGCCGACGGAAGTTGCGCCACGGCACCCCGTCCAAGATGATAAGGAGAAGTTTGTTGTCCATCGCAGAACCCAAGGTCTTGTAAAGGTGAGTTAAAAAGGCGGCCGTGAGGAGTGTTCCTGCGGCCGCCTTTGAGTGCGTCCCGCCGCAGGTGCCTGCGACGGGGGGATATCAGGTGCTGGGCTGCTAGTTGCCCGCACTTTCCATCTTGCGGTTGGCGATGACCTCTTCCAGCCACCCGAGCCGCATTTCCGGCACCGAGCTGAGCAGCAGATCGGTGTAATCGTCAAAGGGGGGCGACAGCACTTCGGTCTTGCCGCCATAGCGCTGGACGCGGCCCTGATACATCACCGCGATATTATCCGAAATCGCCCGCACCGTGGCGAGATCGTGGGTGATGAACAGATAGGCGACATTCTCGATCTTTTGCAGTTCCAGCAACAGCTTCAGAATGCCATCGGCCACCAGTGGGTCCAGCGCCGAGGTGACCTCGTCGCAGATGATCATCTTGGGCTTCGCCGCCAGCGCACGTGCAATACACACCCGCTGTTTCTGTCCGCCCGACAGCTCCGCCGGGTAACGGTCGATGAAGCTTTCGCCCAGCTCGATCTCATCCAGCAGTTCGATGATCCGTTTGCGCTTCTCCGCGCCCTTCATGCCAAAGTAGAACTCTAGCGGACGGCCGATGATCGTACCGACGGTCTGGCGCGGATTCATCGCCACATCCGCCATCTGATAGATCATCTGCAATTCGCGCAGATCCTCGCGGGTGCGTCCCGCCAGATCGGAGGACAGCCGACGCCCGGCAAACTCGATATCACCCTCGCGCGGTGGCAATAGCCCGGTGATCACCCGTGCCAGTGTCGATTTACCAGAGCCGGATTCTCCGACCACGGCCAGCGTCTGACCGGGGTGCAGGTCGACGTTCACATTATGCAGCACATCGAATTTGGTGCCCTGGTAGCGCGCGGTGATATTGCGCACGCTCAGCACCGGCTCCGAGGTCGGGGCCTTTTCCTCATGCGTGATGGAACGCACCGAGACCAGCGCCTGTGTGTACTCCTCCTGCGGGGCGTTGATGATCTGATCGACGGGGCCGTATTCCACCATATTGCCGTGGCGCAGCACCATGATGTCGTCGCTCACCTGTGCCACCACCGCAAGGTCGTGGGTGATATAGAGTGCAGCCACACCCGTGTCGCGGATGGCTTCCTTGATCGCCATCAGCACCTCGATCTGGGTCGTCACATCCAGCGCCGTTGTCGGCTCGTCAAAGACCACCAGATCCGGCTCCGGGCAGAGCGCCAGCGCCGTCATGCAGCGTTGCAGCTGACCGCCGGAGACCTGATGCGGATACCGCTCGCCGATATTGTCTGGATCGGGCAGACCCAGCTTGGCAAAAAGCGCGCGGGCGCGGGCTTCGGCCTCTTTCTTGGAGAATTTGCCCTGCTCAACCGCCGCTTCGATCACCTGTTCCATGATTTTCTTGGCCGGGTTGAACGAGGCCGCCGCCGATTGCGAGACATAGGTGACCTCGCCGCCGCGCAGGCGACGGATATCGCGCAGTTTGGATTGCAGGATATCGCGGCCATTCACCCAGACCTCGCCGCCGGTGATCTTCACACCGCCCCGGCCATAGGCCATGGAGGCCAGACCGATGGTGGATTTTCCGGCGCCGGATTCGCCGATCAGCCCCAGCACCTTGCCCGGTTGCAGATCAAAGCTGACACCATGCACGATTTCGATGTCATGGGGCTTTTCCCCCGGCGGGTAGACAGTTGCGCCGATCTTGAGATTGCGCACTTTCATAAGAGGTTCGCTCATCCGCGGCCTCCTTTCAGCGAGGTTGTGCGGTTCAGGACCCAGTCCGCGACAAGGTTGACCGAGATCGCAAGGGTGGCGATGGCGATGGCAGGCAGCAGTGCCGCTGGAATGCCATAGACGATGCCTTCCTTGTTTTCTTTCACGATCCCGCCCCAGTCGGCTTCTGGCGGTTGCACGCCAAGGCCGAGGAAAGAGAGCGTCGAGACAAACAGCACCATGAAGATGAACCGCAGGCCCATTTCGGCCACCAGCGGTGACAGCGCGTTGGGCAGGATTTCGCGGAAGATGATCCAGGCGGTTTTCTCACCGCGCAGACGCGCGGCTTCGACGTAGTCCATCACCTCGATATCCACCGCAACCGCACGGGCAAGACGATAGACGCGGGTGGAGTCCAGCAGACCCATGACCACGATCAGAACCGGTACGGTCACCGGCATCACCGACAGCACCACAAGGGCAAAGATCAGCGTCGGGATCGACATCACCAGATCGACCAGCCGCGACATCACCTGATCCACCCAGCCACCGGCAACGGCGGCAAAGAAGCCCAGCACCGATCCGGTGACAAAGGACAGGATGGTGGCCGCAGTGGCGATGAAGATGGTGGTGCGTCCGCCATAGATCATCCGGCTGAGAAGATCACGACCGATATTGTCGGTGCCAAGGAGATGCTCAGCCGAGCGCGGCTCCCAGACGTCACCGACAATTTCAGCCATCCCATAGGGGGCCAGCAGCGGTGCAAAGATCGCCATCAGGAAGTAGAGGGCCGTGAAGAACAGCCCGATCATTGCAGAGATAGGGATATTCTTCATTTCGGATGCCTCAGACGCGGGTTCGACAGGATCGCCACGATGTCGGCAATCATGTTCAGCACGATGTAGACGGCGGCAAAGATCAGACCGCAGGCCTGCACCACCGGGACGTCACGCTTGGACACGTGGTCGACCAGATACTGGCCCATGCCCGGGTAGACAAAAACCACCTCGATCACCACGACACCAACCACCAGATAGGCGAGGTTCAGCATCACCACATTGACGATCGGTGCGATGGCATTGGGAAAGGCGTGACGGGCAATCACGTTGAAGGTGCTCAGCCCCTTCAGCTCCGCCGTCTCGATATAGGCCGATTGCATCACATTGAGGATCGCCGCCCGCGTCATGCGCATCATATGCGCCAGAACCACCAGTGTCAGCACCGCGACGGGCAGGGCAATGGCGTTCAGTTTTTCCAGCAGGCTCATGGATTCATTGATCATTGCGACAGAGCTGAACCAGCCCATCTGCACCGCAACGAAATAGATCAGCAGATAGCCAATCAGGAATTCCGGGATCGAGATCGAGGCCAATGTCACGGCCGAGATCAGTTTGTCAGGCCAGCGGTCGCGGTAACGTACCGCCAGAAGGCCCAGGAAGATCGCCAAGGGAACCGAGATCACGGCAGCCCAGAACGCCAGGAACAGCGTGTTGCCAAGACGGCGGCCAATGCTGGTTGCAATGTCCTGACCATTGGTCAGGGCGGTGCCCAGATCACCTTGCAGGGCGCCGAACAGCCAGTCGAAATAGCGCAGAACAGCCGGTTCATTCAGCCCCAGTTCCTCGCGCAGGTTGGCAAGAGCCTCTGGCGTGGCCGACTGACCCAGAATGGACTGCGCCACATCGCCGGGCAGGATCAAGGTGCCCATGAAGATGAGCACGGATGCGGCGATCAAGAGAATTAGTCCCAGCGCGAGGCGCTGGGACACAAGTTTCACGACGGGGTGCATGGCATGGACCTCTATCAGGCCAACCAGCACTTATGCGACCATTTGCCGGCCATAGTGTCGCCGGTGGAATCCACCACCCAACCCTGAACCTTGCTGCTGGTCGCTTCGATGAAGTCGTTGAACATCGGGCAGATCAGACCGCCTTCGTCCCGCACCATCATGCCCATCTGGCTGTAGAGCGCCTTGCGCTTGGCTTCGTCCAGCTCGCCGCGGGCGGCAAACAACAGCTGGTCAAAGTCTTCGCGCTTGAAGCGGGTGTCGTTCCAGTCTGCGGTCGACAGATACGCGGTCGAATACATCTGATCCTGCACCGGACGGCCACCCCAGTAGGAGGCACAGAACGGCTGGGCGTTCCAGACTTCGGACCAGTAACCATCACCGGGCTCGCGCTTCAGTTCCAGCGGGATACCGGCGGCATTGGCCGACTGCTGGAACAGCTGGGCTGCATCCAATGCACCCGGGAAGGCAACATCCGACACCCGCAGGGTGATCGGGCTGCCATCATGGCCGGATTTCTTGTAGTGCTCTGCCGCTTTGGCCGGATCAAACGGGCGCTGCGGGATGCTGTCATCAAACAGCGGATAGGCGGAGTTGATCGGCATGTCGTTACCGACGGAGCCATAACCGCGCAGAACCTTATCGACCATTTCCTCACGGTTGATGGCATATTTAAGCGCCAGGCGCAGCTCGTTGTTGTCAAACGGCGCGGTGTCGCAATGCATGATGAACACATAGTGGCCCGGACCGGCTGCGTTGCGCACGGTCAGGTTCGGTGCACGGTCGAGGAGACCTGCAACCTTCGGCTCAACACGGTTGGCGATATGCACCTGACCCGATTGCAGCGCCGCCATACGGGCGGTGGCGTCGTTGATTACCACGATTTCGACTTCATCGACATGGCCGCGGGTGTCATCCCAGTAGTTGGGGTTTTTCTTCCACATATGGCGCACGCCCGGCTCATCGGCGACCAGCATATAGGCACCGGAACCGATGCCCGCTGCCGGGTTGTCAAAGCCGCCATCAGGCTGGATCATCAGGTGATAATCGGCCATCAGATAGGGCAGGTCGGCGTTCGGCGTGGTCAGCGAGACGACGAAGTTGTCGCCATCGGCCTTCATGCTTTCGATGCCGCGCATAATGCCGAGCGCACCCGATTTACTGTCCTCGTTGGAGTGGCGCTCCATGGTGCGCATCACGTCCTCGGCCGTCACCGCCTTGCCGTTGTGGAATTCAACGCCCTTGCGGATCTTGAAGGTCCAGGTCTTGGCGTCTGCACTGGCTTCGACGCTTTCGGCGAGACGGTTTTCGATGCCGCCTTCGGGCGTCACGTTCACCAGCGTTTCACCGAACTGATAAAGATTGTGGTAGGGCACCTGGCTTGCGGCCACGGCGGGATCGAGCGAGTCGGTGCTGCCGCCGCCGATGGAGCCGAGCTTCAGCGTGCCCCCTTTGACCGGGCCTGCGGCCTCGACGGCGCGGGCAAACAGGCTGCCTGCTACTGCGGCGCTGATGCCGAGTGCGGCGGTTTTGCCCATGAATTCACGCCGGGTCATTTTCCCGGAGGTGACGCTTTGCGTCATGAAATCAATCTGGTCTTTCATTGCGGACTCCCTGTCGTATCTAGACGCTGAACACGTCATTTCTTGAATTGTCATTCAAGGTTTGCGCATTTGCTGCGACCTCGCAACCCTTATTAGCGTGCTTTCTGGCGCAGGCGGGGATGGCGAAGGCATAAAGAGACGGTGATCCCGTCGTCTTTTGGAACTGGTATGTCGTATTTGGTAAGAAGTGAATGGCTGGTGGGACAATATGTGGAAAAAACCAATGCACTCGCGATGCCAATTATTATCGCCGCCGCACCCCGTATTTCGCCAATGGATGGTGGACCCCGCCTGATTTTCGGCCAAAACGGGTGATCCGAGCCGGTTTTGCGACAGGCCGCAGCTGCGGGCGCGATGGCCGATCTGGCGCATTTTCGCGATTTCGGATGCTTGCTTTGGCACCAATGGGCGCGTCAGGACATGACGGAAAACGACATCCGCAACCTAACCGCAATCCGCCCGCAGAAAAGCGCAGTTCACCAGTCCGCGCTGTCCATCCAGATGGTCACCGGACCGGAGTTGATCAGCGCAACCTGCATATCGGCCCCAAAGGACCCGCGCGCCACAGGCACCTCAAGCGCCGCCAGCTGATCGGCAAACCGGGTGTAAAGCGCGCGGCCCAGATCCGGCGCGGCGGCATTGGAGAAGCCGGGCCGGTTGCCACGGCGGGTATCGGCGGCCAGTGTAAACTGGCTGACAACCAGCGCGCCGCCGCCGATATCCTTTACCGAGCGGTTCATCTTGCCCGCCTCATCGCGGAAAATCCGCAGCTTGCTGATCTTGGCCGCCATCTGATCCGCTTCGGCCGCGCTGTCCCCCGCCATCGCGCAGATCAGGATCAGCAGGCCTTCACCGATTTCACCGATGATATCGCCGTCGACGGTGACAGACGCCTCGGACACTCGCTGGATCAGGGCACGCATGGATTATCCTACTCAGTGATATGCGGCGTCAGTCGCGCCAGGTGGTGAAGTCGTGCAGTTCAGCGCGTTCAGTGCGGAACTGGTTGGCCGGGTGGTCGGGATCGGCATAGCCGAAAGACAGCGCACAAAGGATATTTCGATCCTCCGGTATGTCGCAGAGCTGATGCAGCATCGGCGCATAGGTGGCAACAGCGGCCTGCGCGATGCTGGCAACGCCCGCTGCGGTTGCGGCCAGCGTGAACCCGGTGACAAAGCCACCGCAATCCAGCGCACCATAGGGGCCAAGCTCCTTGGGGCTGGTCAGGATCGCGCAATGGGGGGCGTCAAAAAGCGTAAAGTTGCGCATCATCTGCCGGTGAGAGCCGGCGCGATCGCCGCGTTCAACACCAACCGCCTCATAAAGCGCCCAGCCGCAGGCCTGTCGCCGCGCCTTATAATCGCCACTGTAACGCTCGGGAAAGGGGAGGTCGGGGGCAACAGAATCCTTTGCGACCGCCTCCGCCAGGGCCACCCGCAGCGCATCCGTCGCCGCGCCGCTGAACAGTGTCACCTGCCAGGGCTGGGCATTGCACCAGGAGGGCACTTTCTGGGCGCAACGCAGGATATCCTCGATAATCGCACGGGGTACCGGATCGGGGCGAAAGCCGCGACAGCTGTGACGGCGGCTGAACAGCGCATCAAGCGCAGGAAGGGTGGTCATGGCGGATCCTTATGTCGGCTTCGGGGGGCTCGTGGTCTCGGCGCGGAATGTCAGCGTGATCCGAAATAGGCCACAGCAGCGCCGATCAGCAGTGCCAGAGCAACGGCGGCGGCAATTTTCCATACCGAATAGGGGCGTTCTCCCTGTACCCGACCGGATTGCCCGTTGACCACAAAACGATAAGTCTTGCCCCGATATTTATAAGCGGCCAGCCAGACCGGCAGCAGCACATGTTTGAAGGTGATATCGGAAAAATCGCTGTCGATATGTTCGATCCGTTGCCGATCCCCGCCAATGTCAAAACGCACGTCGCGTTCGATGACCCGGCGCATCCGCGCAGTCGCCTCGCCGTAGCCATCGGCCAGTTCCACCGCATAGGCCTCGGCCCGGAACCCGGCCAGATACTGCGGCTGGTAAGGCTCCAGCGCCGACAGGTCCCAGGGCTCCAGCGCATCGGTGTTCTTTTTCGGCAGGCTCTTGGAGGCGAGCACCAGCACATCGTCAAAGAACCGCTGCACCCGCCCCGAGACCGGCCGCCAGCGTATCTTCGGCACCTGCCGCGACTGGCGCTTGCCGTCGACCATCACGGTTTCGGTGACATAATAGACGGTGCCGCGCTGGCCGCGATACTGCGAGCGGGTGTCGGCGTCGAAGGTCCAGTAGGGGACATAGATGCCGTCCATGCGTCGGCCTTTGCGGGCATATTGTTGCAGGCCGCTCGGCGCAAACCACAGCTGGCCCAGCCAGCCCGACATCGCCTGATGGGCGCTGCGCTCATCAAAGGCGAAGGGCAGCACGCCCTTGGGCTTGATATGACGGTGGATCCCGGTGTCTGTGACCATCGGCGTGGCGCAGAACGGACATTCCCCCGCATGGTCCTTTTGGTCAAATTCCACCTGCGCGGCGCAGTTCGGACAGCGCAACACGCGGGTTTCTTCCATGTCGGCCTCGGCCAGCCCCGAGGAGAGCGCCGTCTCGAAATCCAGCTCCCGCAGGCTGCCACCCCGCCACGGGCCGGATCGGATCGCTTCCCGGTGGCCGCAATGATCGCAGGTCAGCGTGCCGTTTTCAGGATCATAGCGATAATCCGCGCCGCATTGCTCGCAGGGGAACCGATGTTCCTCAAGCGGTGCCTGCGTCTCGGCGCTGGCGGAGCTCTCGGCAGGCGACAGGCCGGAGGGCGGCGGCGGTGGGGGCTGGGTCACGTGGGGAAGCCTCAAAGATATCTATGCAGCAGTTTCGGCACCATGATGCGCAGGGCGTTGTCCTTCAACAGGAAATGGCGCCACAGATGGAACAGCCCATGCAGGACGATGACAATGAACAGCGCATCAAAGGCAAGTTCATGCAGCTCTTCAGCCAGCTCATGCAGGGTGCGGCTGCCTGCGGCAGGATTGATCGGCAACACCCCAAAAGCGCGGATCGCAAAGGGAGCCAGCACCCCGGCCAGCGCCCCGGTTGCGACCATGACCGGCAGGCCGATTTGCAAGACACGGTGGTTCAAACCGTGGAACCGTCTGGCCCAGCCCGGCAGCTTGGGACCGGCGCGCCCGGCCAGCCCTTTGCGCAGATAGACAAGCGTCCAGATCAGCACGACCACGGCAAGGAGCAGGCCAACGCCCGCGTGGGTGGCCAGCGCCAGCCCCGGATCGGCGCGGTTCTCCTCCGGTTCCACGAGAAAGAAATAGAGGATCAATCCAAGGCTCAGCCAGTGGAGCCATTTGAGCGCGCTGCGTCGGGTCATATGCAGAAGGTCCTTCGTGGCATAAGGGCTGCGGTCTGTCCTGAGAAAGGGCGCCGGTGATCGCAGCGCCCTCGGGATTGTGTGATGTCAGCCAGCCGGCGGTGCGGGCGGCGGTGGCGGAGGCGGCGGTGGCATGATGGTGAACAGCTGCGCCAGTTCGATGACATCGCCTGCCGCCTTCCAGCCGTCCTGACCGGGTGTCCAGACCAGGCTGTCCCGGCGCAATCCGCCCTCCTGTGCCATTCGCCCCAGTCGGGCCTTGGAATAGGGGCCGGTGGTCTGACCGTTCTCGGCGATGTGCCAGACATGTTCCACCGGTGGAGGCGGCGGCGCCACCGGCGCGGCGGCCTGCGGCGCAGCGGGTGCGGGCCGCGCGCCCCAGGGACCGCTGGTCTGACCCGCTGCATGAGCGGCGGCACCCGGCTGCGCCATCTGCGCCATCTGCTGGGCCATTGCCATGCCCATCCCCATGCCCATTCCGGCCCCCATGCCACTATTGGGCGCCTGGGCGGCGGCGGTCATCGCCTCGGCGGCGGAGAACTGCGTGTAACGGCCAAGATCACCGACGATTCCCATCTGGGTGCGCTTGTCCAGCGCCTGTTCGACCGCGGCGGGCAGCGAGATATTCTCGATATAGAGCTCGGGGATCGCGATGCCGTATTCGGCCACCGTGGCGGAAATCTCAGCCGCCACCAGCTTGCCCAGATCGGCGGTATTTGCAGCCATATCCAGAACCGGAATGCCGGAGCCTGCCAGCACCCGGCTCACCTGCTGGACGATGATATTGCGGATCTGGAAGGAGATTTCATCCATGGTGAACTCACCATCGGTGCCGACGATCTCGCTCAGGAACCGGGCCGGGTCCACCACCCGGATGCTATAGGTGCCAAAGGCGCGCAGACGGACCGGCCCGAACTCCGGGTCGCGCGCCATGATCGGGTTCTTGGTGCCCCACTTCAGATCATTGAACCGGGTGGTGTCGACAAAGTAGATCTCGGATTTGAACGGCGACTGAAAGCCGTGATCCCAATGTTGCAGGGTGGTCATGATCGGCATGTTGTTGGTCTCCAGCATGTAGAGACCGGGGGTGAAGATATCGGCCAGCTGACCTTCATGCACAAAAACCGCCGCCTGACCTTCGCGCACCGTCAGCTTGGCGCCGTATTTGATCGCGTGGCCTTCGCGCTCGAACCGCCAGACCAGCGTGTCATTGGTGTCGTCGGTCCAGTGGATGACGTCGATGAACTCTCCCTTGAGAAAGTCGAAAATACCCATTGTCTTCATCCTCTTTCGGCGATGCCGGGGCATCGGGGTCGGCAAATGCGGAGCCGCTACTGCGGCTCTCCCATGATATCATATGCGATGGCTTGCACGATGGGCCGCGCCTCATCGGCGGACATGCCGGTGCGCAGGCGCGGATCGTACAGGATTTTCAGGAGTTTCTCATCCTGGCTGGTCAGCAGCGCAAATTCGTCGTCATCGTTGAAGATCGAGGGGCGCGCCTGCGGGCTGTCGTTGCGCAGGCCAAGGCCCTGGGCAACTTCCTCGTGGATACAGCTGCGCCGCGCCAGATCCGGGTGCTCGGCGCGGATAAGCGCGACCCCGCGCATATAGGACGATGGATCCGCCTGCAGCCCCCCGGCGCGCACCAGACAATAGTAGCTCTGCGGCGGGTTGGCAAAAACCTCTAGGTCGGCGTCGCTGATCGACGGCAGGATCTCCCGCACGCGGCCGGCGACATAGGCGCTGTCGTCGGCGCCTGCAAAAATCACGTTGAAATTGGCGCGCGCACGGCTGGTGGTGGTGCTGATCGGATGGCCGGTGATCCGGGCCAGACGGGCGGCATAGGCATCAAGGGTGGCGCGATCCTTCTGCTGCTGTTCTGCGCTGACCGAGGGGCCAAAATCGGCCCGCAGACGCACCGGCCCGTCCCAGCGCCCAAGCGCGCCGGAGGTGCGCAGATTGCTGCTGACATATTCGTCGTAAAAGGCGATCTGCTCAAAATTCCGGCGCAGATCATCGGCGTCATAGGGCGTCTCCGGCCCGCCCCCATCGGTCCGCAGCAGCCCGCGTGTCAGCAGGTCCTGCTGGAGGGCGCCATAGTAGCGGGCCAGCCGCTGGCTCTCTGCGGAGGGCGGCTTGGGCTGCGGGGCGAGATTGGCCGGGCGTGTCGGCGGCACCAGCGAGGTGCGCTGAGCGAGGGGATCGCATCCCATCAGGAACGCAGTCCCGGCCAGCGCGCCGACAAGCATCGGCACCAGCCGTCGCCTTCGGGCGCGCTGCGATATCGGCGCGGCTGCGGTCATGCGGTGCCGGGAACCGCCGTGGCGGCGGTATCGCCGACCCCGTCGCGCCGCGCCTTTGCCGAGGCCAGCGTGTCACGCAGCTCCGCTTCCATCTTCTTCAGCTCCGCCTCGGCGGCGGCGCGCTTGGCCTTGCCCTCATCGGCGATCTGAAGGCTTTCCTGAATGGTGCCGATCAGATCCGCATTTGCCTGTTTCACCGCTTCGATATCAAAGACACCGCGCTCCATCTCCTGTCGGATCATCTTGTTGCTTTCGCGCAGATTGGCCGCGTTGGAGGTCAGCAGCTCATTGGTGAGGTCATTGGCATCGCGCACCGCCGCCGCCGCCTCGGCGGAGCGCTGGATGGTAACAGCCTGTGCCAGCTGGGTCTCCCAGAGCGGCACGGTATTGACCAGCGTCGAATTGATCTTGGTCACCAGCGATTTGTCATTCTCCTGCACCAGCCGGATCGACGGCAGCGACTGCATCGTCACCTGGCGCGTGAGCTTCAGATCATGCACCCGACGTTCCAGATCGTCGCGGGCCGCGCGCATGTCACGCAGCTCCTGCGCGCGCATCACCTGATCGGCCTCCGGTGCGGCGGCCACTGCCGCCTCCAGCGCCGGGATTTCCTTGCTGTCCAGTTCGGCCAGCTTGGCCTCACCTGCTGCAATATAGAGCGCCAGTTCGTCATAGAAGCTCAGCGTCTTGGCATAGAGCAGATCCAGCGACTTGATATCCTTTAGCAGCTGATGCTCATGGCCAAGCAGATTGTCGGTGATGCGGTCGATCTGGCCCTGCACATCCTCAAACCGCGCGGTGAACTTCGCAAAGGGCGCAGCGCGACCCAGCAGCCGCTCCCAGAAACTGCGCTTGCGGCGCACATCCAGTTCGGACACCGAAAAGCCCCGGATCGTGGTGACGATATTGCGCAGCGAATCGCCGGCAGGACCAACATCCTTGTTGCGCACATCGGTCAGCATGGCCTGGCTGATCTGTTGCAATTCAGCCTGCGCACCGGAGCCGAAGTTGATGATCGAGTTGCTGTCGGACATGTCGATCTGCGCCATGCGCGACTGGATGTCTGCACTGGTGGCGGCGTCGGCCTGATCCAGCGACTGGATTTCGGCCGTCGGCTCCGGCAGTGCGATCGCGGTGATTTCGGAGATCAGCTGAGCCTCCTGGGCGGCTTTCGTCTGGGTCGTCTTGGACATGTCGAAGTTCCTTATGGCTGTGTCAGCGGGGGTCCAGGTGAACGCCCTCGCGCTGCAAACGGTCCCGCAGCACGTCGATTTCAACGGTCAGATCGGTGCGGTCCTCCAGCAGCATCTTGCGGGTGCGGGCGGCAAAGTTTTCCTCAAGGTCGCGCAGCAGCGCCAGATAATCCTCGCGCGACCGGGGGTCGCCACTGCGCGTATAGATATCGGCAAACTTGATCGTGGCGTCGCGCGCGCCCATCAGATAGACGGTCAGATAGCGCCGCGCGCCGGTCAGGTCGCGGGGGTCTTCCTCAACGGTGCGGAAGAGATCGCGCGCCACCTCCTGAAAGGCCTCAACCCGCTGTTCGACCTCGCGGTCACGGGCGCGCAGAGCGGCATCCTTCATGGCCGAGAGATAGGTTTCCGCCTCTTCGACGACACGGGCGACCCGGTCGCGCTGGAAATCGTCGATGCCCTCGGCGCCCTTGTCGCGCAGGGGATCAAGCCCAAAGGCCGCCAGATGCAGGCCGCTCGCCGCTGCGGCATAGATCAGCGCCGTCAGCGCGCCGGGGTCCTGCCGCCAGGCGGCAAACAGCGCGCCGACACCGCAGAGCAGCGCGGCGAGGATCTTGCGGGGCAGGGCAGGGCGACGGGCGACCTTGCGATCGTCATAAGCGGCCTCGGCCCTCAGCCCGTCGCGCAGCAGATAGGCCGATCCGGCCCATGTCGCGGCCGCAAGCAGCCCAAAGGCGAGACCGGCAGCCCCCGAAAAAACGGACATCAGCGCGACCAGACCGGAAGGCAGCGCCATCAGATTGGCGCGTGCTCCGACCGGATCGACGCGGGCATTGCGATAGCTGCCAGAACTGGAGCCCGCGCCGATCGACGCCGGTTCATCGGCGGCTTTCCGCTCGTGTTCGTCGGGACTGTATTTGCCGCCAAAACGCCGCGCCATGCCATCAGCCTCCGACCAGCCAGCCGGTTGCCAGACCGATCATCAGGATCAGCAAGGCCACAAAGGCGAGTTTCTGCACGTTTATTCCCCCGAGATGAGCGCTCCAAGCAATTGGAAACTTAGGATATGCAGCGCCATCTTGCTAGGGGGAAGTCTCAGGCCTTCGCCGCAGGGCCGTCTTTGGCGGTGGCTCAGCGTCGGGGCGGTTTGCCGCCACCGCGTGGGGCTGAACTGCGACCCGCATCACGGCCAGCTCCGCCGCCTGCGGGTTTACCGCCGAATTTTCCGGTCGGTTTGCCTGTCGGCTTGCCCATCGGTTTTCCGGTCGGTTTGCCAGCTTGCTTGCCAGCTTGCTTGCCAGTCGGCTTGCCAGCCGGTCTGCCGCCCGGCGTCTCCGTGCTGCGACCCGCCGGTTTTCCGCCGGGCTTTCCGGCGAACCGGTCAGCGGGTTTGCCCTTGCCTGAAAATTTGCCGCCGGACGCGCCGCCAGGACCGGACCGGCCGGCGGGCCGGGCGCCTGAACGCTCTGCGGATTTGTCGCCAGAGCGGTCCGAGCCTGCAAATGAACGGCCCGCCGGGTTTCCGGCAGGTTTTCCGACGGGCTTGCCGCCTGGTTTTGTCGCTGGTCTTGCGCCGGCTTTCGTCGCTGGCTTGCCCGCCGGTTTCGCGGCACCGGGGCGCTGTCGTACCGGGCGGCCTGGGCGCTTGGGCTTGTCGTCTTCCTCGGTCTCGGGACCGGTCAGACCCAGCTGATCGCGCACCACACGCGGACGCAGCTCCTCGACTTCGCCTGGCTTCAGATTGCCCAGCTGGAACGGCCCATACGACAGGCGCAGCAGGCGGTTCACGGTAAACCCGATATCCTCAATGGCGCGGCGGATCTCCCGGTTCTTGCCTTCGCGCAGGCCAATGGTCAGCCAGGCGTTTGCGCCCTGCTGACGATCCAGCGCGACCGTCATCGGCTGAAATCTCTCTCCCTCGATCACGAGCCCCTGACGCAGCGGTTCAAAATCGCTGTCCTTCGGTCGGCCGTTGATCCGCACCCGGTAGCGGCGCAGCCAGCCGGTCGACGGCAGCTCCAGCTGCCGCTTGATGCCGCCGTCATTGGTCAGCAGCAGCAGCCCCTCGGAGTTGAGGTCAAGCCTGCCGACCGTCATCACACGGGGCATGTCCTCGGGCAGCTCATCAAAGATGGTCCGGCGGTCCAGCTCGTCGCTGGTGGTGGTCACCAGCCCCGCTGGTTTGTGATACATCCACAGGCGCGGCGGCTCCGGATCCTGCATCGGCATGCCATCCACCACGATCCGGTCCTTGCCCAACACCACATTCAGCGCCGGGCTGTCGATGACCTTGCCGTTCACGGCGATACGCCCTTCGGCGATCATCTTTTCGGCCTCGCGCCGCGATGCAACACCGGCGCGCGACAGCACCTTTGCGATGCGGTCGCCGTCCGGGCTCTCGCCGGTTGCGGAGGGGGCGGTCGGTTTCTTGCTGGCGCGGGCTGGTTTCGCCGCTGCGGGGCGCTGGCCCTTGGGGGAGGATGGTGTTTTGCTCATACCTGAGGCCATAGATCATTCCGCGCGGTTGCGAAAGCTCCCATTCTGGGGCAGGGAGAGCTATGCCGTTTCGTTCTCATATGGATATTGCCCTTGCCGAGGCGCGCGCAGCCGCCGCGCGCGGCGAGGTGCCGGTGGGCGCCGTGCTGATCGCGCCGGATGGCCGTGTCGTGGCACAGGCGGGCAATCGCACCCGCGAACTGAACGACCCCACCGCCCATGCCGAGGTGCTGGTGATCCGTGCGGCCTGCGCCGCCGCCGGTTCCGAGCGGTTGACCGGTCACGACCTTTACGTGACGCTGGAACCCTGCGCGATGTGCGCGGCGGCGATTGCTGCCGCCCGCATCGGGCGTGTTTACTACGGGGCGTCCGATCCGAAATCCGGTGGCGTCGCCCATGGTGCCTGCGTGTTCTCGCACCCGCAGGCTCATCACGCGCCCGAGGTTTACGATGGCATTAGCGCAGAGCCGGCCGAAACCCTGCTGAAGGAGTTCTTTGCGGCGCGTCGCGCCGGGGACGGTTGACCGCGCTGATTTCCTGCCCGTAGCGTGTCGGCGCGGCGGGCCAGCATATGAGCGGCCTGCACTGCCGAAATGGGGGGGGGCGAGTGATGAGCAAGGAATATCTGGCAGATGACGGGCAGCTGCGCTGTGGCTGGGCTGGATCCGCGCCCGAGTTTCTGGCCTATCACGATCAGGAATGGGGTTATCCGGTGGCAGATGATCGCCGCCTGTTTGAAAAGATCTGTCTGGAGAGCTTTCAATCCGGCCTGAGCTGGCGGACCATTCTGGCCAAGCGCGAGAACTTCCGCGCAGCCTTCCATGGTTTTGACTGGGACCGCGTGGCGGAATTTGGCCCGGCAGATGTGGAGCGCCTGTTGCAGGATGCAGGCATTGTCCGCCATCGCGGCAAGGTCGAGGCGGTGATCAACAATGCCCGGCGCGCGCAGGAGCTGGTCAGGCAGGAGGGCTCGCTGGCGGCGTTTTTCTGGCGGTTTGAACCCGGTCCCGATGCGCAGGTGCCGCCGCAGACGGCCTCTATCACGCCGCAGTCCATCGCGCTGTCAAAAGAGCTGAAGAAACGGGGCTGGAAATTTGTCGGCCCCACCACCTGTTTTGCCTTCATGCAGGCGATGGGGCTGGTCAATGATCACGCGGAGCATTGCATCTGCCGCGCGCAGGCGGCCAGGGCGCGCGCCAGCTTTCAATCCCCGGCCTTATCCGGCGGCGAGTGATAAGGCCGCACGCGTGATCTTCGCGCTTTTGAGGTCAGCGCGCTACCAGGCTTTCGCGCGTGCCCGCGCCGCCCCGGCCGGGGCGGCGCCATGCCCAACGGGACCGGATCTGCACCGCAGACCGGGGTCCGGGCGGGAGCCTGTCGGCTAGACGTCGATTACGTCCAGAACCTGCGGCTCGATCACCGTCACATCCGGCAGCGCCTCGGCCAGTTTCTCGGCGCTCTGCTCAAGGATCGGGAACGTGCGGTAGTGGCAGGGGATCACGGTCTTGAAGTTGAAATACCGTGTCGCCGCATAGGCCGCCTGCGCCATATCCATGGTGAAATGCCCGCCCGCGCTCAGGATGCCGATGTCGGGTTTGTAGTAATCCCCCATCCAGTCCATATCGGCCATCAACCCGGTATCGCCCGAGATATAGAGCGTCTTGTTTTCACTCATCAGCATGTAGCCGACTTCGCTGCCCGCGGTGCGCAGCCCGTCCTGGGTGGCAAAGGTCGAGCTGTGCGAGGCAGGCACCATCGCCAGTTGCGGCCCGTCCAGATTGACGGTTCCGCCTTTGTTGAAGCCGATGGTGGTGACCTCCTCGGTCTCGCCCCAGATGCCCATCAGGTCATATTGCCCCACAATCGGCACATCCAGGCGTCGCGCCAGCGCCAGCACGTCGATCACATGGTCGAAATGCGCATGGGTCAGAATGATATGGGTGGCGCCGGTGATCGCGGCGTCATGCTGGTCCTCGGCGAGCATGGGATTGCCGGTGAGCCAGGGGTCGACCAGCAGAACCTGCCCTGCGGTCTCGATGCGAAAACTGCCATGGCCCAACCAGATGATCTTCATGTTCTGTCTCCCTCAATACTGTTACGATCGGCCCCGCTGGCGCATCGTCTTGGCCTAAGCCTATCGCGCTTGGTGCAAAAATCCACTCGCCCGCGCTCCGTCACGCCGATTTCACCGGGGTTTCGCGCCGCCACAGGCTTGCGGCGGCGGCGGTGCGGCGGTAAATGCGTCCTAACACGAGATGAGGGTTTCCATGTCGATTGACCAAAGCACCGCCGCAAAAGTGGCCAAACTGGCCCGTATCAAGGTCGAAGAGGACGCGCTGCCAGCACTGGCGGATGAGTTCAACACCATCCTCGGCTTTATCGAGCAGCTGAACGAGGTGGATGTTGAGGGCGTCGAACCGATGACGTCGGTGACGCCGCAGCGCCTGAAACGCCGCGTCGACGAGGTGACCGATGGCAATCAGCAGGACAAGATCCTGGCCAATGCCCCCGATGCCCGCGAAGGGTTTTTTGCAGTGCCCAAGGTGGTTGAATAAGACATGACCGAACTCAATAAACTCACCCTGTCCGAAGCCCGTGACGCATTGCGCAAGGGCGAGACCACCTCTGTCGAGCTGACCAAGGCCTGCCTCAAGGCCATCGAGGCCGCAGATGCGCTGAACGCGTTTGTGCACAAGACACCCGAAATCGCGCTGGAGCGCGCCAAGGCAGCAGATGCACGGATCAAGGCAGGCGATGCGCCCGCCATGTGCGGCCTGCCGATCGGCATCAAGGATCTGTTCTGCACCAAAGGTGTCGCCAGCCAGGCCGCCTCCGGCATTCTGGAAGGTTTCAAGCCCGAATATGAATCCACCGTATCGCAGCAGCTGCAGGATGCCGGCGCTGTCATGCTGGGCAAGCTGAACATGGACGAATTCGCCATGGGCTCGTCCAATGAAACCTCCGTCTATGGTAACGCGGTCAGCCCCTGGCGGCGCGGCAATGATACTGCCGAGCTGACACCGGGCGGCTCCTCCGGCGGCTCCGCAGCGGCCGTGGCTGCGGATCTGTGCCTAGCGGCCACCGGCACCGACACTGGCGGCTCGATTCGCCAGCCGGCCGCCTTTACCGGGATCACTGGCATCAAGCCCACCTATGGGCGCTGCTCGCGCTGGGGCGTTGTGGCCTTTGCCTCCTCCCTGGATCAGGCGGGCCCGATGACCAAATCGGTGCGCGATGCGGCAATGATGCTTGAGGCGATGTGCGGCCATGACCCCAAGGACAGCACCAGCGCCGATCTGGCGGTGCCGAACTTCGAGGCGATGCTGACCGGCGATATCAAGGGCAAGAAGATCGGTATCCCGCGTGAATACCGCATGGATGGAATGCCCGGCGAAATCGAGAAGCTCTGGTCCGAAGGCGCCGAGATGCTGCGTGCCGCCGGGGCGGAGATCGTCGATATCTCCCTGCCGCACACCAAATACGCCCTGCCTGCCTATTACGTGATCGCCCCGGCCGAGGCCTCCTCCAACCTCGCGCGCTATGACGGTGTGCGCTATGGCCAGCGCGCGGCGCTGGAGGCGGGCGATGGCATTACCGAAATGTACGAAAAAACCCGCGCCGCAGGCTTCGGCCATGAGGTACAGCGCCGCGTTATGGTGGGGACCTATGTTCTCTCGGCCGGTTTCTACGACGCCTATTACAACCGCGCCCGCAAGGTCCGCACCCTGATCAAGAAAGACTTCGAAGACGTCTTTGCCCAGGGCATTGACGCGATCCTGACCCCGGCGACACCTTCGGCCGCCTTTGGCCTCGGCGAAATGATCGACGCGGATCCGGTGCAGATGTATCTCAATGACGTCTTTACCGTCACCGTGAACCTCGCCGGCCTCCCCGGCATTTCGGTTCCGGCCGGTGTTGATGCGCAGGGCCTGCCGCTGGGGCTTCAGCTGATTGGCCGCCCCTGGGAAGAGGGCGATCTGCTGAATACGGCCTATGCGCTGGAAGGGGCCGCCGGTTTTGTGGCCAAGCCGGCCCAATGGTGGTAAACCCTGTCCTGATCTGAGCAGAACCAACAGGTGGTGATCATGCGTCTATTCCGGCCCATCTTGGCGACCAGCAGTCTTGTGCTGCTGGCCGCGTGCCAGCCTCCGGTGCCTGAAAGTGGCCCAGAGGCCGGATTTGGCTCCAGCCCCTTTGACCGGGCACCGGCGACAGGCACCACGATTAATGGCGATCCGCTGGTGCCGCCGGTCCGCGTCGCAACCGAGAGCTTGCCGGGCAGCGCGCAGCCCGCCCCCCGCGTCGCAGCCGCAGGCGGTAGCGCCGGATCCCTCGCACCCGCGACCGGCAGCAGCGACGATATTGCCCGCGAAACCGCCGCGGCCCTCGCGGCTGCACGCGGCAACTCGGGCACCGCACCGATCGAGGCCAGCCCGTCAAACCCGGCACCGGCCCTTGCGGGCAATCCGCGGATCTCCGACGAGAATGATTTCGATGCGGTCGCCTCGCGCCAAAGCATCGAAAGCGATGCCGAGCGTCTTGCCCGTCAGCGCGCCCAGTATCAGGTGGTCAGCCCCACCGCAGTGCCCGAACGCAGCGGCGACCGCGATCCCAATATCGTGCGCTATGCGCTCAGCACCTCCAACCCGCGTGGGCAGCGGATCTATTCACGCTCCGGCTTCAACCTGGCGGCCCGCTCCTCGCGCAACTGCGCCGGATTTGCCTCGCCGGAACTGGCCCAGATTGCCTTTCTCGAAGCGGGCGGCCCGAAACGTGACCGCCAGGCGCTTGATCCCGATGGGGACGGCTACGCCTGCGGCTGGGATCCGGCGCCCTATCGACTTGCGGTGCAGAACTGAGGCGGCTGGCGCCTCATGACACCTCCGCCGACCTCTGCTGACACCGGGACGGATGCCATCTGGCACCCCAGTCCCAATTTCAATGCGCGCCGCCATGATCTGACGCCGCATCTGGTTGTGCTGCATTACACCGCGATGGACAGTGCCGAGGCCGCATTGGAGCGGCTCTGCGACCCGCAGTACGAGGTGTCGGCCCATTACCTGATCGCCGCTGACGGACGGCTGTGGCAGATGGTCAGGGAGGCCGACCGCGCCTGGCATGCCGGCGCCGGGGAATGGTGCGGGCAGAAGGATATCAACTCCCGCTCGATCGGGATCGAATTGGACAACCGGGGCGATCATCCGTTTTCTGCAGCCCAGATGAACCGGCTGGAGGAGCTGCTGCGGGCCGTGCTGTTGCGCTGGCGGATCCCGGCCTCCGGTGTGATCGGGCATTCCTGCATGGCGCCAGGGCGCAAATGTGACCCGGGCGCCCGCTTTGACTGGGCGCGGCTGGCCAGACAGGGGCTGGCCAGCGCCGCGCCGGGGGCTGCGGCGTGGCCAGAGACCGACGTCGGGATGGACCGCTTTCGCGCTCTGGCGCGGCGGCGTGGCTTTACGGCGGATGTGGATGACGCCACCCTGCTGCAGGCGGTGCGCCTCAGATTCCGGCCATGGCAGACCGGTCCCTTGACCGACAGGGACGTCCTGCCGCTGCTGACCGATGCGTCCCGGGCAGAGGCCTGAGCGAGGCTCTGCCTCGCGCTCCGGGATATTTGACGCCAGAAGATAGAGAGCGTCCCGGCATCTTCTGGCCGCAAATATCCTGGGGGTGAGCGCCGCAGGCGCGAGGGGGCAACGCCCCCGGTGCACTATCCGCTTGACCTTGGGCGCAGTAGTTTCTACCCCAACCCCTGCGCAGAGGGCCGGACGGCCGCGGGGGGCCGCAAGGCGTCGCGAGGAAAGTCCGGACTCTACAAAACAACGGTGCCGGGTAATGCCCGGGCAGAGCGATCTGACGGAGAGCGCCACAGAAAACAGACCGCCCATATGCGCCTGCCTGTCAGGTGATCCCATGTGGGTAAGGGTGAAACGGTGGGGTAAGAGCCCACCGCGCCGCTGGCAACAGGGGCGGCACGGCAAGCCCCACCGGGAGCAATGCCAAATAGGACCCCCGCGCGGGCCGGTCGGCGTCAGCCGATACCGCCGCTAGGCATGTTTTGGCCAAGAGGGGTCGGGTTGGCAGCTGGAGGTGCACAGCAATGTGCATCCTAGATGAATGGTCGTCGAAGGGGCCCTGGCCCTGGAACAAAATCCGGCTTACAGGCCCTCTGCGCAAAATATCCCCTCGAATCCTATTGACTCGCGGGGTGGTGCAGGTAAAAGCGCACGCTCATATAGGAATTTACCGAGAGGCCCCTGCCTTTTCGGACGCAGGAGAATACCATGGCGAAGCCGACCACAATCAAGATCCGCCTGAACTCGACCGCGGGCACGGGCCACTTCTACGTGACCAAGAAAAACGCACGCACCATGACCGAGAAAATGGTTGTGCGTAAGTACGACCCGGTCGTGCGCAAGCACGTTGAATACAAAGAAGGCAAAATCAAATAAGCCTCTTGGTGTTGCGCTGCCTCCGGCCGCGACACCGCCCCCGATATTCGGGACAGTAGATCAGAAGGGTCGCACCAGGGTGCGGCCCTTTTTCGTGTGGCCGCGCTGTTGCCTGACTGACCGGGCGCCACTGACCGGGCGCCGCTGGCCGGGCTGCCGGTCGCGCGCATTTTATGAAAATTCGGTAAATGAAAACACCGACGGCGCGCCGGATCGGCCCGAAAATGCCACATTTGGCCGTCACATATGTCCTGGGATGTGGGTGAGAGAGTGGGTCCGGGATGCAGCGCCAGAAGCGCGCGGTTTCGGAAGTTCACAGCACCACAGGTCGGCTCGGGGGAGCGACCATGACAGGAGGCGACGGTGGGGTCGCCTCCTGTTTTTCGTTGTGGCCGCAGATCAGCGGCGCCACTCGGCCATGACCATCACAGGCAGCAGGCCCATACGCTGCATCAGCGCCGCAGAGGCGGTGTTGAAGGGGGCGTATGTGGTGGCGATCACCGGAACGCCCTTGGCCGCCACAGAACGCTTCATATCGGTGATCAGCGCGGTTGCGACACCCATGCGCTGCCAGCTCTTGGCGACGGCGACATGGTGCAGCATGGCGCGGGTCTCGGCCCTGCGGACGGGGAGGGCAGGGCGCTCCTCGATGCCGTAGATGACATAGCCCATGATCCGCCCCTGCGGGCTGACGGCGGCGCGGGCGGTCAGGCTTGGCTCGCTCAGCCATGTCTCAAGCCAGCGGGCCAGCGCTGCACCATCAGGATCGGCCGGGTAGCGGTCAGGCTGGTGGGTGACATGCAGCGCGTGCAGCTCTTGCAGCAGCGGGACAATGCGGTGCGCCTCTTTTGGGGCGATATCAATCAATCTCATCGGGGTCTCAAATTCGTTGCGTGACATGTCCCGGCCGCAACGGCAGCGCGGGCAAAGAAAAAGGGCGGATCGTGATGATCCGCCCCGGTCTTGGTTGGCTCTGGAAGGAGACGCGTTATTCGCGGTTTCCAAGCAGCTGGAGCAGCATCATGAACATATTGATGAAGTCCAGATAGAGGCTCAGCGCGCCCATGATCGCGGATTTTGCCAGCCATTCCTGGTCGCCCATATGGGCGTGCTGGAGATAGTCGTTCTTGATCCGCTGGGTGTCATAGGCGGTGAGGCCCGCAAAGATCAGCACGCCAATCACCGAGATCGCAAAGGCCATTGCCGACGACGCCAGGAAAATGTTGACGATAGACGCCACGATCAGGCCGATCAGGCCCATGATCAGGAAGGCGCCCATGCCGCTGAGGTCTTTCTTGGTGGTGTAGCCCACCAGCGACAGGCCCGCAAAGGCGATGGAGGTGATCAGGAACACCTGCACGATGCTTTCGCCGGTGAACACTAGGAAGATCGAGCTGATCGACAGGCCCATCACGGTGGCGAAGACGTAGAACAGCAGCTGGACGCCCGCGGCCGACATGCGGTTCGCGGCGGCGCCGATGCCAAACACAAAGGCCAGCGGGGCAAACATGATCACCCACTTCAGCGGCGAGGCGTAAAGCGCATAGCCGATGCTGGTCAGGTATTTATCGGCACTCAGCTGGGCTGCGGCATTGGCCGGATCAGTGGTCACCGCCAGGCCGGAGATGGCCCAGGCAGCCAGAAATGTAATGAATGTGCCCACGGCCATGGTGCCGTAGACCTTGTTCATATGGGCGCGCAGGCCCGCATCGATCTCCGCAGAGCGTGCGCCCGCTGTGGACCGGATGGTGTCAAACTGTGCCATGTATCATGGTCTCCGTCTTTAAACTCCCTCGCGCAGTTTCCCTGCTGCGTGCAGAGAGCTGGCGTTCCTCGCAAATATCGGGTGAAGCGGGGCGCGGTTCAAGGCCGTAGACCGAAGTTTCGGTGGAATTATCGACAAAAAACCTGGGATGTTTGGCGAGGGCTTGCACGGAGCCAGACCAAAGTGTTCCGGATCCGGGTCCGCGCCCCCTCTGAGATCGCCCTGAGGCAGTTCTCACAACTTGGGCGTGCGGTTCTGTTGGTGCTGTCTGGCGACCCTGTTGCAGGCTAACATCATGAACCCACAAAAGACGTACAAAGATTCCATCTTCACGGCATCGCCACAGGTGGCCGCCGGTCGTGCGTCGGCGACACCTCCGGTGACGGTCCCAGAGAGTTCCTTGACTCCCAACCTTGATCCGGGGGCAGACTGTTGGGGGTGCAAAAGGCCCGCAGCGCGGACCTCTTTTCGTATTAGGCTTGGTGTGAGCCTTGTCGGCGCGTCGCCTTTAGCGGGTCCAGCTGCTCGGCGCGTCCCAGATCGGGCGGCGGGCCTCTGCCTGGGCTTCGGTCTTGCTGATGCCCATGTCGTCCAACGCGCTTTGATCAAGCGTGGCCAGCATCCGGCGTTCGCGCCAGATGGCGAGGCGTTGGGCAACGGTTGCGAGGAACGAGCGGCGGGGCGCGCAGGTGCAGTTGCGCAGGCTGTTGTCCATATAGGTCATGATTTTTGTCCTTTTCTGGAACTCTGATGAGGTTGCAGTGTCTGATCAATTCTATTGATGTATATGGCGGAGTGTGATTGATATGAAAAACGAATGTTTATGATTTAAACCATCAGGGATTGTGATGATGCGAAATCTCGATATCACCACGCTGCGCTCGTTTGTGGCGGTTGCGGACAATGGCGGGGTGACCCGCGCGGCCGGTTTTCTGCATCTGACCCAATCGGCGGTCTCCATGCAGCTGAAGCGGCTGGAGGAGCTGTTGGGCCTGCAACTGCTGGACCGTTCTGGCCGCACCATTGCGCTGACCGCATCGGGCGAGCAGCTGCTGGCCTATGCGCGGCGGATGGTGGCACTGAATGACGAGGTGATCGGGCGGCTCACCGATCAGGCCTATGAAGGTGAAATCGTTCTCGGCGTGCCGCATGACATTGTCTACCCGGCGATTCCGCAGGTGCTACAGCGTTTCAATGCGTCGTTCCCACGGGTGAAGGTGCAGCTGATCTCCAGCTATACCCGGTCCTTGAAAGAGCAGTTTTCGCGCGGTGAATGCGATCTGATCCTGACCACCGAAACGGCCACCTCGGAAAACGGCGAAACGCTGGCCAAACGGCCGCTGTGCTGGATTGGTGCGCCCAATGGATCAGCCTGGCGGCAGCGCCCGCTGAAACTGGCCTTTGGCCGCTATTGCACCTTCCGGCCCAAGGTGGTGAGCGCGCTGGACGCCGCCGGGATCGCCTGGGAAATGGTGGTGGAGACCGATAGCGACCGCACCATCGAGGCGACGGTCAGCGCCGATCTGGCGATCCACACCATGATCGAGGGCACCGAGCCGCCGCATCTGCTACAGATCGACCACGGTGGCAGCCTGCCGGATCTGCCGATCCAGCTGATCAACCTCTATGGGGCAGAGACCTCTGGCTCGCCGATGGTGACTGAACTGGCCTTTCTGGTACGGAAGGCCTTTCGCAACATCAGTACCCCGCTGGCGGCGGCGCAGTCCCATTGGACCGCAGCCTGAGACCTGCGCCCTAGGGATCGCACCCTGCGGTTGCCCTGCACGGCGGCGGCTGCCGTCGCCTAGGCCTCTGGCCGGATCATGATCACCACCTTGCCGGTGGCTTTGCGGTTGCGCAGCAGCTCCAGCCCTGCGTCAGTCTCCTCCAGCGGCAGGCGGTGGCTGATGTGTGGGCGCAGCGAGCCGTCACGATACCAGTCGATCAGCCGCGCGATGGCGCCCCTGACCACCGCCGGGTGGCTCTTCAGGTAGCCGCCAAAGTAAAACCCGATAACGCTGAGGTTCTTCACCAGCAGGTGGTTCGCCGGGATCTGCGGCACCTCGCCGCCGGCAAAGCCGATGGGCAGCAGCCGCCCGCCCGGGTTGGTAGACCGAAAGGCCGCTTGCCAAACATCGCCGCCAATCGCCTCATAGACCACATCGGCGCCGCCCAGATCCTTGACCGCCTGCCGCAGATCCTCGTCGGCGTCGATCAGATGATCCGCGCCCGCCGCCTTGGCCACGGCCAGCTTCTCGGCTCCACGCGCATGGGCGATCACCCGCGCGCCCAGACGTTTGCCGATTTCCACAGCCGTCAGCCCGACACCACCGGCAGCGCCGGTGACCAGCAGGGTTTCCCCCGGTTGCAACCGCGCACAGTGATCCAGCGCAACCAGTCCGGTGCCATAGGTGATCTGAAACGCCGCCGCATCGGCAAAGGACATCTCATCGGGGATCCGCGTGACGCGATCGGCCGCAAACACCCCGGCCTCCGCCAGCCCGCCCTGACCGGAAAACACCGCCACCCGATCGCCAACCGCCAGCCCCTCCACATCAGGGCCAAGCGCCTGAATGACGCCCGCCAGTTCCAAACCGGGAATAAATGGCAGGTCCGGCGTATCCTGATATTTGCCACGGAGCAGAAGAAGATCGGCAAAATTCAACCCACAGGCGTGTATTGCAACTGCAACTTCTCCGCTTCCCGGTGATCCTACGTCAACTTCTGCGATAGTCGGGGAAATGTCAAAACTGCTGACACTGTAGGCGCGCATATCATTTTTCCATATCTGGCATGGGGTAAGGTGATTCTGAATGGCCAAACCATGCCAGATTCGCCTTCAGATCACCTCACTATTTATGGGGAGGTGGAGAACATGTGTAAAACATGCAAAAAAGTGAAATAAAATTGGTACATGAAATCATGCGTTTGCCGCACAGGTGCTGACCCCGGCGAGAGTGAACGCTTGAATTCAACCGTTAAGGTCGTACACTCAACTCCAATGGGAGCACCTTGTCGTTTGTCCAGAAACCCGTCGGGTTTTTTGGCAACATTGGCACCACGCGGTATTTGCCGGGTGGGCGGGGGTTTAAAAAGGCGGTTAGGGTGGCACCCAGTTTTGTAAATCTTAGGAGAAACGCATGGCTCATCCAGTGGACGTGCACGTGGGGAAACGTATCCGGCATCGCCGGTGGCTCATCGGCATGACGCAACAGCAGCTCGCAGAGCTGGTTGGTATTAAATTTCAACAGATCCAGAAATATGAAACCGGTGCAAACCGGGTCAGCGCCTCCCGGCTCTGGGATATTTCCGACGCGCTCAGCGTGCCGGTCAGCTTCTTTTTTGAAGGTCTGCAAGATGATGATGCCCCGGCGTCGGACAAGGCACGCGTGCCTGACGATCTGATGGGCGACAAGGAGGCATTGGATTTGGTGCGCTCCTACTATGCGATTCCTGAAAACCAGCGCCGTCGTCTGTTCGAACTGGCGCGCGTGCTCAGCGACGCAGCCTGATTTTCCCGCCTCAAGTGGGGGCTTGGGGCTTGAAATATGCGCGGTTGAATGTCACCCCTTCGGGTATGACTTCAGCCGCGTTTTCAGATCTGGACGTTGCCCATCGGATGGCCGATGCCGCACGTCAGGCGATCCTGCCCTATTTCCGCTCAGCCGGGCTGCAATCCGACAACAAGCTGGACGAAGGTTTCGATCCCGTCACCATCGCCGACCGGGCCGCCGAACAGGCGATGCGCGCGGTGCTTTCGCAACTCAGGCCCGAGGACGGCATCCTCGGCGAGGAATACGGCGAGACCCGTGGCCAGTCCGGGCGCATATGGGTGCTGGACCCGATCGACGGCACCCGTGGCTTTATCAGTGGCACCCCGACCTGGGGGGTGCTGATTGCCCTTGGCGATGCGGATGGCCCTTTCCTCGGCATCATTGATCAACCCTATATCGGTGAGCGGTTCATCGGTACGCCCGAGGGGGCCAGTCTGACCGGCCCGCTGGGGGAGGTCGCACTCAGCACCCGCAAGACATCGGATCTGTCGGCGGCCACGCTGTTCACCACCTTTCCCGAAGTCGGCAGCGCAGCGGAACGCGCTGCCTTCCAGCGGGTCGCCAGCGAAGTGCAGCTGACCCGCTACGGGATGGATTGCTACGCCTACGCGCTGCTGGCCGCCGGGCAATGTGACCTGGTGATCGAGGCCGGGCTCAACGCCTACGACATCCAGGCGCCGATCGCGGTCATCGAGGCCGCCGGTGGCGTGGTGACCAACTGGCAGGGGGAGCCTGCGCATGAGGGCGGTCAGGTCCTGGCCGCAGCCACCGCCGAGCTTCATGCCGCGGCGCTTGCCCTGATCCGCAAAACCACTTGAAACGACCTCGGGCAATCCATTAGGGTTCGGCCACGCGCCGAGTCCTTTGCCCATATTCTGTCGGCGCGCCATCACACTTCTGAACCGAAATGGGCGGCCTGACGGAGTGTGACCTGTGCCTGAAATTCTGATCGAAGATATTGATATCGCGCTGACAATGGATGATCAGCGCCGCCAGCTGACCCATGCCGATCTGCGGATCCGCGACGGCGTGATCGCCGAGATCGGCAGCGATCTCACCACAGAGGGCGAGCGGATCAGCGGCCGGGGCTGCGTGGTGACCCCGGGCCTTGTGAACACCCATCATCATCTCTATCAGAATCTCACCCGCGCGGTGCCCGGCGCGCAGGACGCGCTGCTGTTTGGCTGGCTCAAACGGCTCTATCCGATCTGGTCGGCCTTCACCCCGGATGACATCCATGTCTCCGCCCAGCTGGGGCTGGCCGAACTGGCCTTCTCGGGCTGCACGCTCACCTCCGATCACCTCTACCTCTATCCCAATGGCACCCGGCTGGAGGACAGCATCGAGGCGGCGGGTGATATCGGTCTGCGCTTCCAGCCGACGCGCGGCGCCATGAGCATCGGCGAAAGCGCGGGCGGCCTGCCGCCGGACAGTCTGGTCGAGGAGGAACGCGCCATTCTCGACGATATGATCCGCGTCGTGGACCGGTTCCATGACCCCGCCGAAGGCTCCATGTGCCGGGTGGCGCTGGCGCCCTGTTCACCGTTTTCCGTCAGCCGCGAACTGATGCGCGACACTGCGCTTCTGGCCCGCGACAAGGGGGTGATGCTGCACACCCATCTGGCCGAAAACGACGAGGATATCGCCTATTCCCTGGCGCAGTTCGGCTGCCGTCCCGGCCAATATGCCGAAGATCTGGGCTGGACCGGCCCCGACGTCTGGCATGCCCATTGCGTGAAACTGGATGCCGGGGAAATCGACCTCTTTGCCCGGACAGGAACCGGCGTTGCCCATTGCCCCTGTTCCAACTGCCGCCTTGGCAGCGGCATCGCGCCGCTGCGCGCCATGCGCGATGCGCAGGTGCCGGTTGGTCTCGGCGTGGATGGATCGGCCAGCAATGATATGGCCAGCCTGATCAGCGAAGCCCGTCAGGCGATGCTCTTGCAGCGGGTCGCACGGGGGGCTGATGCCATGAGCGCCTATGAGGCGCTGGAGATTGCCACCCGTGGCGGCGCGGAGGTGCTGGGGCGGCGCGATGTCGGCCAGCTGGCGGTGGGCAAACGTGCCGATATCGCGATCTGGGACGTGACCGGCATCGCCTCCAGCGGCAGCTGGGATCCGGCGGCGCTGCTGTTGGCGGGGCCGGCGCAGGTGAAACATCTCTTTGTCGAAGGGCGCCAGATCATCCGCGATGCCACGCTGGCGACAGTGGATCTGCCAGACCTTCTTGAACGGCACCAAAAAGCCACCACACGGCTGATGCAGCTGGCCTGACGCAGCTGACCAGATCGGCGACAGCGCGCTGCGCTCATCTTCTGGCCCGAAATATCCCCGCCGGAGGCAGAGGCGCATCAGCGCCTCTTTCCCCCTCGGTGCCCGGCTCAGCTGCGCGCGCCGTTGATCCAGACCTCGGTCACCGCCCGGTCATCGCCCATCATGATGGTGGCAAAGATCGCCTCCCAGAGATCGCGCGCCCCCGCGCAGCGCTGCGCAATCGCCGGGGTTGAGGCCAGATCCAGGACCACCAGATCGGCCTCCATGCCCGGGGCGAGATTGCCGATCTGGGCCTCCATGCGCAGCGCGCGGGCCGAGCCTTGGGTGGCCAGCCACAGCAATTGTGCAGCATGCAGCGGCGTCCCGCGCAGCTGGCCGATTTCATAGGCCGCCGCCATGGTGCGCAGCATCGAGAAACTGGAGCCACCACCGGTATCCGTCGCCAGACCAATGCGTTGCCCCTCAGCCATCAGCCCGGCCATGTCGAACAGCCCAGACCCGATGAAGGTATTGGAGGTTGGACAATGCACCAGCGCCGCGCCAACCTCGCGCAGACGGGCGCGCTCGCGGTCTTCCAGATGGATCGCATGACCGTAGAGGCCACGTTCGCCCAGCAGGCCAAATTGCTCATAGGTGTCCAGATAGTCCCGGGCCTCGGGAAACAGCGATTTCACCCAGGCAATCTCGTCGGTCTGCTCGCTCAGATGGGTCTGCATCAGGCAGTCTGGGTGCTCGGCCCAAAGCGCGCCCATCGCCTCCAGCTGTTCGGGGGTCGAGGTGGGCGAGAACCGTGGCGTGATCGCATAGGACAGCCGGTCCACCCCATGCCAGCGGCCAATCAATGCAGCGCTGTCGTCATAGGCCGATTGCGCGGTGTCGCGCAGGCCTTCCGGGGCGTTGCGGTCCATGCAGGTCTTGCCCGCAACCACGCGCTGCCCGCGCGCCTGCGCAGCGCTGAAAAACGCCTCCACGCTTTCGGGGTGGATGGTGCAGTAGCTGCACATCGTGGTGGTGCCATTGGCCCGTGTCAGATCCAGATAGCGGCCTGCGATTTCATCGGCATAGCCACGGTCGCCAAAACGCATCTCCTCGGGGAAAGTATAGCTGTTCAGCCAGTCGATCAGCCGCTTGCCCCAGCTGGCAATGATCGCGGTCTGCGGGAAATGCACATGGGCATCGACAAAGCCGGCGAGGATCAGGTGATTGCCGTGATCCACCAGGCTGGCGGAGGGGTGGGCCTTGCGCAGCGTATCAGCCGCGCCCAGTTCCAGCACCTTGCCACCACCAATCGCCACCGCTTCATGCAGCGTCGCCGCAGCCTCGGGGTGGTCGCCCTCAAACGGGTCTCCCGCAAATGATAGGACCTGCCCCCGTAAGATAAATTCTGCCTGCATCCAACGCGGTCCTTTCTTGCCAAACTGCGATGCGCAGGATACGCGCAGCGACATCGACGGTAAATTACGTCATTGTCATTGTTTTTCGGTAACAGCTTCTTTTATTCCAGAAGCAATCACCAAAAGGGGCCTCGGAATGATCGCAGATGACCAAAAAGAGCCAGTCGATGCCACATTCGAGGATGCCTACGAGCTGGACCGCAAACGGGTTGCCCAGATTCTGGAGGCGGTGGAGGCCGATGACCAGCCTCAGCTGACCGAGCTGATGGAGCCGCTGCACGCCGCTGACATCGCCGACCTTCTGGAACAGATCAGCGCCTACGAACGTGGCCGCCTGATCCGCCTTTATGACCGCGAATTCGACGGCGAGATCCTGTCGGAACTGGATGAATCAATCCGCGAAGAGGTGATTTCGCTGCTGGCGCCGCAGGTTCTGGCCGAGGCGGTGCGCGACCTCGAAAGCGATGATGTGGTCGACCTTCTGGAGGATCTGGAAGAGCCTCAGCAGGCGGCCATCCTCAATACGCTCGAAGATGCCGACCGGGTCGCGGTGGAGCAATCGCTGAGCTACCCGGAGAACTCCGCCGGCCGTCTGATGCAGCGCGAGGTGGTGATGGCTCCCGACCACTGGACGGTGGGGCAGGCGATTGATTTCATGCGTGAATCCGAACACCTGCCGGATCAGTTCTACCATGTGGTTCTGGTCGACCCGCGGCTGCACCCGGTGGGCAATGTCACGCTTGGCCGTATCATGTCCTCGAAACGGGAGGTGCGGCTGAGCGAGATCGTCGAAGACACCTTTCAGATCATTCCCGCCGATCAGGACGAAGAAGACGTCGCCTATGCCTTCAACCAGTATCACCTGATTTCGGCCCCGGTTGTCGATGACGAGGGGCGGCTGGTTGGTGTCATCACCATGGATGACGCCATGATCGTGCTGGATGAGGAACATGAAGAAGACATCCTGCGTCTGGCCGGTGTCGGTGAGGGCAGCCTGGCCGACCGGGTCATGGCCACCACGAAACAACGCTTTCCCTGGCTGGCGGTGAATCTGGCAACGGCGATTCTGGCCTCGCTGGTGATTGCCCAGTTCGAGGCGACGATTGCGGAATTTGTGGCGCTGGCGGTGCTGATGCCCATTGTGGCCTCGATGGGTGGCAATGCCGGCACCCAGTCGCTGACCGTGGCGGTGCGCGCGCTGGCCACCCGCGACCTCACCGGCTCCAACGTCTGGCGGGTGATCCGGCGGGAGGTCCTGGTGGGGCTGGTGAACGGCCTCGCCTTTGCGCTGATCATGGCCGTTGTCGGCATCCTGTGGTTTGGCTCACCCATGCTGGGCGTCGTGATCGCCGTCGCTATGGTGATCAATCTGGTCGTCGCGGGGCTGGCGGGGACAGCGGTGCCGATTATTCTGGAGAAAATCGGCGTCGACCCGGCGCTGGCCTCCGGCGCCTTTGTGACGACGGTCACGGATATCGTTGGTTTCTTTGCCTTTCTCGGGCTGGCCGGGGTGTTGCTGCTCTGATCCTGCCCGCTGTTGCTGCCCGTCCGGGTGGTGTTCACTTGCTTTGACAGGAGCCGCATCATGGATGACCTCACCCGGATCAAGGCCGACGCCCGCAAGGCGGCCTTTCAGCGCCGCAAGGCCGCCTTTGACATGAATAAACCCGGTGTCGCGGGGCATCTCTCGGAGGTGCTGGCAGGCTATCGCGGCGTGCCGCTGTCGGGCTATATGCCGATCCGCACCGAGATCGACCCGCTTCCTGCGATGGCGGAAGCCGCCGCCCATGGCCCTGTTGGTGTGCCGGTGATCAAGGCGAAGGATACACCGCTAAACTTCAGCCGCTGGCAGCCTGATGGCGCGCTGCGTGACGGTCCCTTTGGGGCAAAGGTGCCGGAGGTCGATGACTATTTCGAACCGGAAATCCTGATCGTGCCGCTGGTCGCCTTTGATGCGCGCGGCGGGCGGCTGGGCTATGGCGGCGGCTTTTATGACCGCACTCTGGAGCTGCTGCGGGCCAAACGTCCAACCCTCGCCATCGGTTTTGCCTTTGACGCGCAGGAGGTCGAAAGCCTGCCGCTGGAGCCCACCGACCAGCCGCTGGACATGCTGATCACCGAAAGCCGGGTGTTGCAGTTCGGCTGACACCTGCTGCGACGGGCCAAGGGTTTGTCAAAAAACCTTGGCAAAACTTTTAAAAAGTTTTGCACCCGCAACGCGGCTCTTGTCCTGAGCCTTGCAACGGCGTACCACGCGGCAATGCGACTATTATTTCTTGGCGATGTCATGGGCCGTGCGGGACGCAAGGCCATTTCCGAACACCTCCCGCAGATGCGCAAGGACTGGCGGCTCGATTTTGTCGTGGTCAATGGCGAGAATGCCTCAAACGGTATGGGGCTCAATGGCGAACACGCCAAGCTGCTGCTGGATGCCGGGGCCGATTGCCTGACGCTTGGCGATCATGCCTTTGACCAGAAGGACATGTTGCAGGCCATTGAGAAAGAGCCGCGCATCATCCGGCCGCTGAATTTTGCCAAAAACGCGCCGGGGCGCGGCTACCGGCTGTTCAATGCTCCGGGCGGGCGCAAGGTGCTGGTGGTGCAGGCGCTGGGGCAGGTGTTCATGAAACGGGCCTATGATGATCCCTTCGGCGCCGTTGAGGCGGTGCTGAAATCGCACCCGCGTGGCGGGCTGGCGCAGGCGGTGATCGTGGATATGCACTGCGAGGCCACCTCCGAGAAGATGGCGATGGGCCATTTCTGCAATGGCCGCGCGTCGCTGGTGGTGGGCACCCATACCCATGTGCCGACGGGCGATGCGCAGATCCTGTCGGAGGGCACCGGCTATCTGACCGATGCTGGCATGTGCGGCGATTACAACTCGGTGATCGGCATGGAGAAAGCCGAACCGATGCGCCGTTTTCTCACCGGCATGCCCAAGAACCGCTTTACCCCGGCCGAAGGCCCGGCAACCCTGTCGGGTGTTTTTGTCGAAACCGATGATCACACCGGGGCGGCCAAATCGATCCGCATGATCCGGGTCGGCGGCCTTCTCGAGCAGGCAACTCCCTGACGCTGGCCACCCGATCCAGGCCCCCTAGTGCAGGCCACGGCAACCCCGCCCGTTCCATGCGCGAAATCTGGGCAGGCGGGGCGGGATATTAGCCCGCCAAACCCCTCAAATTCCGAAGCTTATTCGCAAAGGACCGCTAAATAGGGACCAGATGCTCCCATCGTGTTGCGAAACACTTGCCTCCGGTGACCGGATCAGGTTCACTCCCTTGGGCCGCGCGATATGCGAGGCGGTTCGCGCAGTTCTTTCAGGTCGCCGATGATTGATCTCTCAACCTCTTGGATGTCTTTACCCCTGATGCAGTTCATTCCCCTTGGCGAAACCGGTGGCGCGGTTCTGACGTTGCTGATCGTGGTGGCCATGTTTGCCGCTTTCCTGCGGGAAACCTTCCCGACCGAGGTGGTGGCGCTGGCCGGTGTCTCGGCGATGCTGGCAACCGGCGTTCTGCCCTATCAGGCGGCATTGCCCGTGCTGTCGAACCCGGCGCCCTGGACCATTGCGGCCATGTTCATCATCATGGGCGCGCTGGTGCGCACCGGTGCGCTGGATGCCTTTACTGCGCAGGCCCGCAAACAGGCCGAGGTCAATCCGAAACTGGCCATTGCGCTCTTGATGGTCTTTGTCGTAGCCGCCTCGGCGGTGGTGTCGAATACGCCGGTAGTGGTGGTGATGATCCCGGTGTTCATCCAGATCGCCCGCACAATGAACGTTTCCGCCTCCAAGATGCTGATCCCGCTCAGCTATGCGGCCATTCTGGGCGGCACGCTGACGCTGATCGGCACCTCTACCAACCTGCTGGTTGACGGTGTCGCGCGGGCGCAGGGGCTGACGCCTTTCACCATCTTCGAAGTGACACCGCTTGGCATCATTCTGGTGATCTGGGGCATGATCTACCTGCGCTTCATCGCGCCGCGCCTGCTGCCGGATCGCAGCAGCATGGCCAGCCTGCTCAGCGACCGGTCCCGCATGAAATTCTTCACCGAGGCGGTGATCCCCCCGGACAGCAACCTGATCGGCCGCGAAGTCACCGGCGTGCAGCTGTTCAAACGGCCCGGCGTCCGTCTGGTCGATGTCATTCGCGGCGATATCTCGCTGCGCAACGCGCTGAAAGGGGTTGAGCTTCAGGTCGGCGACCGCGTGGTGCTGCGCACCCAGATGACCGAACTCCTCAGCCTGCAACGCAACAAGGAGCTGAAGCGCGTCGATCAGGTCTCCACCGTGGAAACCACAACCGTGGAGGTGCTGATCACCCCCGGATGCCGCATGGTGGGACGGTCGCTCGGCGCGATGCGCCTGCGGCGGCGCTATGGCGTTTATGTGCTGGCGGTGCATCGGCGCAATCAGAACATCGGTGTGCAGCTTGAGGATCTGGTGGTGCGCGTGGGCGATACCCTGCTGCTGGAAGGCAATGTCGAGGATATCCAGCGACTAGCCGCCGATATGGATATGGCGGCCGTCTCGCAACCCTCGGTGCGCGCCTATCGCCGGCGCCACGCCCCCATCGCCATTGCCGCGCTGATCGGGATCGTGCTGCTCGCCGCGCTCAATGTGGCGCCAATCCTGCTGCTGTCGGTGCTGGCCGTCTCCACCGTGCTGATCACCCGCTGCATCGACGCGGATGAGGCTTTCTCATTTGTCGATGGGCGCCTGCTGACGCTGATCTTTGCCATGCTCGCGATCGGGGCCGCCCTGGAAAGCTCGGGTGCGGTGCGTCTGATCGTGGATGCCGTGGCCCCCTCGCTGTCTCTGCTGCCGCCGTTCCTACTGGTCTGGGCGGTCTATCTGTTGACCTCGATCCTGACCGAGCTGGTCTCGAACAATGCCGTGGCGGTGGTGGTCACGCCGATTGCGGTCGGGCTGGCACAGGCCATGGGCATTGATCCGCGCCCGCTGGTGGTTGCGGTCATGGTTGCGGCCTCGGCCTCTTTTGCGACGCCAATCGGCTATCAGACCAATATGCTGGTCTACGGTCCGGGCGGTTACAAATTCACCGACTTCCTGCGCGTTGGAATTCCACTGAACTTCAGCGTCGGCCTTCTGGCCTCCATCCTCATCCCCTTCTTCTGGCCGCTTTAACAACGGCCGGTAAGAGTTTGTTAACCATGAGTTACCGCAGGTTTTGGCCGCTCATGCGATGGCGCGGGACCGGCCTGCCTGACGGCCGGTAAACAGGCAGCCGCCCAGAAAGCTGCCCTCCAGCGCATTGTAGCCGTGATAGCCGCCACCGCCAAAGCCTGCGACCTCTCCGGCGGCAAACAGTCCCTGCACCGGCGTGCCATCGGCGCCAATCAGCTGCCCGTCAAGATCGGTCTGCAAACCGCCCAGTGACTTGCGGGTCAGGATATTCAGCCGCACCGCGATCAGCGGCCCATTGGCGCGGTCCAGAATCCGATGCGGCTTGGCGGTGCGGATCAGCCGGTCGCCCCGGTAGTTGCGCGCGGCATTGATGGCGATGATCTGCGGATCCTTGGCAAAGGGATTGTCGGCCTGGGCATCGCGCGCTTCGATCTGACGCCGCAGGTGGGTTTCCTCCAGTGCGACATCGCCGATCTCATTCATGCCCGCCACCAGCTCGCTCAGCGTGTCGGCCACCACAAAATCCGCACCATGTTTCTTGAAGGCCTCAACCGGGGCAGGGGCCTTGCCCCGCGACAACAGCCGGGCGCGCAGCACCTCGCCCCATTTGCCGGAGGTGAGATCGGGGTTCTGTTCGGACCCCGACAGGGCGAATTCCTTCTGGATGATCTTCTGGCTCAGGATGAACCAGCTGTAATCATGGCCCGTCTTGAGGATCTCGCGCAGCGTCCCCAGCGTGTCGAACCCCGGCAGATAAGGCGCAGGCAGCCGGTCGCCTCTGGCGTCAAACCACATCGACGATGGCCCGGGCAGAATGCGGATGCCGTGGTTGGGCCAGATCGGATCCCAGTTGCGCAGCCCTTCGGTGTAATGCCACATCCGGTCGGCATTGATGACATGGCCGCCCGCCGCCTGCGCAATCGGGATCATCCGCCCATCGACGTGAAAGGGCACGCCTGCCACCATGCGGCGCGGTGCAGGTCCCAGCCGCTCCACCGGCCAGTTCTGGCGCACCGCATCCAGATTGCCGCCAATCCCGCCCGAGGCGACCAGCACCGAGGGCGCATAGACCTCGAATTCGCCGATTTCCTGACGGTTGGTTCGGGCCCCCTGCGGCGCGTCATCTGCCGCCAAGACCTCGCCGGAGACACCTTTGACAGTGCCGCCCTGGGTGATGATATGGCTCACCTGATGGCGAAAGCGCGGCTGGATTAGACCAGCCTCGATATGGGCCTCGACCCGCGCGGCAAAGGGGGCGACCACCCCCGGTCCGGTGCCCCAGGTCAGGTGAAAGCGCGGCACCGAATTGCCATGCCCCTCGGCGTCGCCACCGCCCCGTTCGGCCCAGCCGACCACCGGAAACCAGCGCATTCCCAGACCATGCAGCCAGGCCCGCATCTCGCCGCTGGCAAAGTCCAGATAAGCGCGCGCCCAGCGTTGCGGCCAATGGTCTTCGGGGCGGTCAAACTGGGCGCTGCCGAACCAGTCGCGCCGCGCCAGATCGGGACAGTCGCGAATGCCCATGCGGCGCTGCTCGGGCGTGTCGATCATGAACAGCCCGCCCAGGCTCCAATGCGCCTGACCGCCCAGGAAATGTGCAGGCTCCTGATCCAGCAGGATCACCCGCTTGCCCCGGTCGCCCAGTTCGGCTGCCGCCACCAGCCCGGCCAGCCCGGCCCCGACGATGATCACATCTGCGCTGTTGTCCGTCGGCTGTCCCATGGCGTGCCTCTGCTGTTGGTCCCGGTTGTGGGATCAGCCTAAGCGTGCAGAGGGGCGCGGCGCAAACCCTGCGGTCCCTGCCGTTGGGTCACAGCAGCGCCACAGCGCCGATCACAGCGGCCAGAACAGCAGGATTGCGGGGATGGAGACCGCGATGATCAGCACCTCCAGCGGCAGGCCAATGCGCCAGTAATCGCCAAAGTGGTAGCCGCCCGGACCCAGCACCAGCGTGTTGTTCTTATGCCCGATGGGGGTCAGGAACGCCGCCGAGGCCGCCACCGCCACCGCCATCAGGAACGGATCCGGCGACACGCCCAGACCATTGGCCATCTGGATCCCGACCGGGGCCGCGACAATGGCCGTGGCGGTGTTGTTCAGCACATCCGACAGCGTCATGGTCACCACCATCAGCACGGTCAGAATGGCCCAGGCGGGCATGCCTGCTGTCAGCGTCAGCAGGCTCTCGGCGATCAGCGCAGTGCCACCGGCACTGTCCAGCGCCGCCCCCAAGGGGATCATCGAGCCGAGCAGAACCACCACCGGCCATTCGATATGGTCGTATAATTCCGCCAGCGGCAGGATCTTGGTCAGAACATAGGCCACCACCACCAGCCCCAGCGCAATCGGCAGGTAGATGATACCCAGCGAGGCCGCCAGCACCGCGCCTGCAAACAGCGCGATGGCAAGCCAGGTCTTGTCATTGGCCGTGACCGACAGGCCGCGTTCCGCCAGCGGCAGGCAGCCCAGCCATTCGGTGACATCCGTGCCGCGATCACGCGGGCAGAGCAGCAGCAGGATATCCCCCGCCTCGATCTGTTCCTGCCGGATATGCCGGGTCAGGCGGCGGCCCTGCCGCGCCAGCCCCATCAGCACGGTGTTCTGCCGCCAGGCCAGACCCAGCGCCTGCGCGCTGCGCCCCTTGATACGGGCGGTTTCCGGCACCACCACCTCGACCAGCTCCAGCCCATCACCCGCGGCGCCCAGCTTCTCCTGCCGGGCGGCATCGGCAAAATCGAGCGAGGCGGCGGTGCGGAATTCATCCAGCGCCTCGGGCGTGGCCTCCAGCACCAGCGCATCACCGGCCCGCAGCAGCTGACCCGCCGCGCGCCCATAGAGCCGCTTGCCGTCGCGGATCAGCCCGAGGATCGCCACATCGGCCTTGTCGGCTTCCGCGTCCAGCTCGCCCAGACGCTGACCGATCAGGCCCGATCCTTCGGGCACCGTCAGCTCGGCGATATACTGCGACAGCTGTGCCTCCGAGTCGCCGGCCGCATTCTGGCGCAGCGGGATCAGCCGCCAGCCGATCAGCGCCACAAACAGCAGCCCCGCCAGCGCCGCGATGCCGCCGACCGGGGCAAAGTCGAACATTCCGAAGGGTTCGCCCAGAGTTTCGGCCCGGATCGACGCAATAATGATATTGGGCGGCGTGCCGATCAGCGTCACCATACCGCCCAGAATGGTGGCAAAGGACAGCGGCATCAGGCTCAGCCCCGGCGCCCGCCCGGCCTTGCGCGCGGTCTGGATGTCCACCGGCATCAGCAGCGCCAGCGCCGCCACATTGTTCATAAAGGCCGACAGCACCGCACCGATACCACCCATCAGCGCGATATGTGCGCCCAGATTGCGGCTGCTGTCGACCAGCGTGCGGGTGATCAGAAACACCGCACCCGAGCGCACCAGCCCGGCCGAAACCACCAGCACCAGTGCCACCACCAATGTTGCCGGATGGCCAAATCCGGCAAAGGCGTCATTGGCAGGCACCACCCCCAGCAGGACCGCCACCATCAATGCGGAAAAAGCCACGATATCATAGCGATACTTGCCCCACAGCAGCAGGCCAAAGACAGCAGCGAAGAGGGCGAACAATACAATCTGGTCAAATGTCATGGCGCCACTCTAGCGGTTGCGCGCTGCGGGACAAGCGCCTCCCTGCACGCCGGATGCAGTGCGGCTCACGGCTGTCACCGCCCGCATGGTGCGCCGGGCCGGATATGGGGCGCTTGAAAGCCCCCCGGTGTCGGGGCTATATGGGCGCCAGATCCGAAATTGAATTAGCAAGGATGCACCATGGCAGGCCATTCCAAATGGGCGAACATCCAGCACCGCAAGGGCCGTCAGGACGCCGCGCGGTCGAAACTGTTCTCGAAACTCTCCAAGGAAATCACCGTCGCCGCAAAGATGGGCGACCCCGACCCGGACAAGAACCCGCGTCTGCGTCTGGCCGTCAAGGAAGCCAAGAGCCAGTCCGTCCCCAAGGATGTGATTGACCGCGCGATCAAGAAAGCCACCGGCGGCGACGCCGAGAACTACGACGAAATCCGCTATGAGGGCTATGGCCCCAACGGTGTCGCCGTGATCGTCGAAACCATGACCGACAACAAGAACCGCACCGCTTCCAACGTGCGCTCCACCTTCTCCAAGAATGGTGGCAACCTCGGCGAAACCGGTTCCGTGGGTTTCATGTTCGAACGCAAGGGCGAGGTGACATATCCCGCCGCTGTCGGCGATGCTGATACCGTCATGATGGCCGCCATCGAAGCCGGTGCCGAGGATGTCGAAAGCGCCGAGGACGGGCATCTGATCTACTGCGCCGACACCGACCTCAACGAGGTCTCCACTGCGCTTGAGGCTGAACTGGGCGAATCTGAATCGACCAAGCTGGTCTGGAAACCCACCACCACAACCGAGCTGGATCTCGAAGGCATGCAGAAGCTGATGAAGCTGGTGGATGCGCTGGAAGATGACGACGACGTGCAGCGGGTCACCACCAATTTTGAAGCCTCCGACGAGGTGATGGCGCAGCTCTGAGCCAGCGTCCGATGCGATTTTCAAGGCCCGCCAGCCCGGCGGGCCTTTTTCTTTGAACCCCTTGGGAATGCTGTAGAAAGGCCACCCGATGCAGATCAGAGAGTTCCGCGCCGAAGATGCCGCCGCAGTGGCGCAGATCTTTCATGCCGCCGTGCATGGTGTTGCGCGGCAGGACTACACCGCCGCGCAATGCGCCGCATGGAGCCCGGAAGCCGCCCCCGCCACGGTCTGGCAAAGCCGGGCTCTGGACGGGCGGGTCATCTTCGTTGCGGCTGACGGCCGCGATCAGCCGCAGGGCTTTATCGAGCTGGAGCAGGACGGCCATATTGATTGTTTCTACTGCCACCCGGATGTGGCGGGCACAGGCGTCGGCGTGGCGCTCTATCGTCAGCTGGAGATCCGGGCGCGCGATCTGGGGCTGAAGATCCTCTATGTCGAGGCAAGCGAGGCCGCAAAGCGCTTCTTCACCCGGCAGGGCTTCAGCGATGAGGGGCGGCGCGATTTCGAACGGCGCGGCGTGATGCTGCACAACTACCGAATGACCAAATCGCTGCAATAAACCCGCGCCTTAGGGCCGGGTCAGCACACCTGCGCGCCGCAGCTCGTCCGCATCCGGCGTCCAGAGCTGGCGATGGTCGGTGGCAAACAGCCGCTCGGCAAAATCGGCGCTGACCCCCTGTGCAATCAGAAAATCGCGGTCGCGGGCCTGTTCGCGGTTCAGATCGACCTGCGGCAACCCGCCGGGAAAGGCCAGCGCATAAGAATGGAACCCAAGGCTGCCTCCCTTGGCGAGCCTGCGCTCCTCTCCGGCGGCAAAGACCAAGGTGCAGGCCGAGGCGCAGGCACCCTCGGCCACCGTGTCCAATGCGCGCTCCCGGATCAGCCGGGCCACACCTCGCGCCTCATAGATCAGCCCGCCCGGACCGCTCAGCGCCACCTCGCGCAGGGCCGGGGCCTCGGCCATCATCGCCGCCACCCGGCGCGTCAGCCCATGCGGGATTTCCCCGGCAAAGACCAGCCGACGCCCATCCGGGGTGATCGACAGATCATATAGCGCCTCGCGCGCCAGCCGTTCGGTTTCGGCATAATCCGGCTCCTCCGGGGTGGTGGCGATCAGCACTGCGTCCCACCACAGGGTCACCGTGGCAAAACCGGCGAAGAGAATGGCCAGATAGCCGCCCCAGACCGGCGCCAGATGACCGGTGTCGCGAATATGGGCATCGGCGCTGCGCAGGAAACTGCGCGCCTGCCACAGCAGCAACAGCCCATCAATCAGCACCAGCGTATAAAGCAGCCGAAGCGGCAGCACGACAACCGTGTTCAGCAGCGCCCATGTCAGCAGCACCAGCAGCCGTGGCAACACCAGCTGCCACAGGAAACTGCGGCCCAGCGTCAGCCTATGCAGCCGCTCCGGCGAGCTGCGGGCGGGATCTGTCTTCAGGCTGGATAACCTGCCGTCCGTTCTGTTGCCTTTGTGGTCCTCTGGCACTGTATTCGTGCCCCCGGTGGTTAGATCGGCGTCAGATGCCGACGGGCTGATTTGAGCACGGCACGGGTCACATCGGCAAGGGCCGGGGCCAGAACCCGGCTCACCTGCCAGGTCAGCGGTACATCCAGCGGGGTGTCTGGGATCAGCGGGCACAGCTGCTCGGCCGTCAGATAGGGCGCAGCCAGCTGCTCGGGGTTCATCCCCCAGCCGACGCCCGCCAGCGCCGCATCGACGAATCCCTGGCTCGACGGCAGGAAATGCGCAGGCGGCGCAATTCCCGGCCCCACATGTGCGCCAAGCCAGCGCGCCTGAAGCTGATCCTTGGCGTTGAAGATCAGACAGGGCGCACGACGCGCCGTCTCCGGGGTCACGCCGCTGGCAAACCAGCGGTCGCGGAATGCAGGCGAGGTGGTCGCGATATAGCGCAGCGCCCCCAGCGGATGGGCATCGCAGCCGGTCACCGGCTTGGCGCGGGCCGTCACCGCTGCCGAAACCTCGCCCCGGCGCAGCCAGTCGGCGCTGTGGTCCTGATCGTCGATCACCAGATCAAACAGCAGCCCCTCGCAGGCCGCCATCACCGGAACGAACCAGGTCGCCAGACTGTCGGCATTGATCGCCACCCGCAGCCGCGAGGCACCGGGCGCGCGCTCCAGCCGCAGATCGTCGGACACTGCCGCCTCCAGCAGGGCGACATCCTCGGCATGTTTGGCGATCCGCAGACCGGCCTCGGTGCCCAGACAGGGGCTGCCGCGCTGCACCAGGCTGCTGCCAATGCGATCCTCCAGCGCCCGGATCCGCTGCGAGATCGCCGACGGCGTCACCCGCAAGGCCTGCGCGGCCGCCTCAAACGAGCCGAGCCGCAAGACAGCCGATAGCGCGGCGAGGTGATTGGGATCGAATTGCATTAGCAGATCTTAATTTGGGTAAGTCAGATTAATTTGCTTACACCCGCTCAGCACCTTAGTCAAAGCACAGGCCACGACCACCACCAGGTCACCTGTTGGACCAGGCCGCCTGCACCAAGATGACAAAGGACAGATCCCATGCCTTCCAGCCTGATTGCCGGTTTCTTTCTCGGCCTGAGCCTGATCATGGCCATTGGCGCGCAGAATGCCTTTGTGCTGCGGCAGGGGCTCAGACGCCAGCATGTGTTCTGGATCTGCCTCACCTGCGCCAGCTCCGATGCGCTGTTGATTACCGCAGGTGTGCTGGGCTTCGGCTCGCTGGCGCTGGCACTGCCGTGGTTCGAGCTGGCGATGCGGCTTGGCGGCGCGGCCTTTCTGCTGTGGTATGGCGCGCGCAGCCTCAGGTCGGCATGGTGCGGCGGCGCGCATCTGGACAGCGCAGACGGGCAGGGCGCGCCGGTGACACTCTGGCCGATGCTGGCCACGGTGCTGGCGCTGACCTGGCTCAACCCGCATGTGTATCTCGATACCGTGGTGCTGCTTGGCTCGATCTCGGCGCAATATCCGCAGCCGCTGGTCTTTGGCCTTGGTGCGGCGCTGTCGAGCTTTGTCTTCTTCTTCACGCTTGGCTACGGGGCCAGCCTGCTGGCACCGGTCTTTGCCCGACCCCGAGCCTGGCAGCTGCTGGACGTGCTGGTGGGGCTGACCATGTGGGCCATCGCCATCAAGCTGCTGATGATGTGACAGTGCGGGGTGTCATACAGGTTCTGATGCGCCTCTGTGCGCGTCACGCACAAACCCGGTCGTGCCGCCCGGGACAAGAACATATTTCATATGTGAAGGGTTGTTCTGCGACCGCCCCGGTGCTCTCATGCGCGCCATGACCACTCCATCCGACGACCACCCCACATCCGACCGCGCCGCCACCGCCGCCGCCGCAAGGCCGCCGGCGCCCGCCGTCGGCAACCCGGTAAAAGGGGTGTTCTGGATGCTGGTGACGGGGCTGTGTTTTGTCGCGGTGACCGCCCTTGTCAAATACCTCGGCAATCGCATCCCGCCTGCGGAATCGGCCTTTCTGCGCTACCTGATGGGGCTGGTGTTTCTGGTGCCGATGGTCGCGACGCTGCGCCGGTCGCGGCTCACCGCCCGGCTCTGGGGGCTGTTTGCCATGCGCGGCTTTGTGCATACGCTGGGGGTGATCCTGTGGTTCTTTGCCATGACCCAGATCCCATTGGCCGAGGTCACGGCGATGAACTACCTGTCGCCGATCTATGTCTCCATCGGTGCCGCCCTCTTTCTGGGCGAACGGATGGCCCTGCGCCGTGTGGGCGCCATTCTTGTGGCGCTGCTGGGCGCGCTGATCATCCTGCGCCCCGGATTTCGCGAGGTAGAGGCAGGCCATCTTGCCATGCTCTTTACCGCGCTGGCCTTTGGCGCGTCCTACCTTCTGGCCAAAACAACGGTTGATGGCACCAACCCGGTGGTTGTCGTGGCGATGCTGTCGATCTGGGTCACGGTGTTTCTGGCTCCCTTTGCCGCCGCGGTCTGGGTGACCCCGAACATCTGGGAGCTGGCTGTCCTCTTTGCGGTCGCCTGTTTTGCGACAGCGGGGCATTTCACCATGACGCTTGCCTTTGCGTCAGCGCCGGTGACGGTGACCCAGCCGGTAACCTTTCTACAATTGCTTTGGGCGACACTTCTCGGCGCCCTCGTCTTCGAAGAGGCGGTGGATATCTGGGTTGTCGCCGGTGGCTGCCTGATCCTGGCGGCTGTCAGCTTCATCACCTGGCGGGAGGCGGTGCTGAAACGCCGGGCGCTGACACCTGCCAGCCTCGCCACAAAGGTCTGATTTCGCAAAACCGTCACAGAGCACTGATAGGGACACCGGAATAATTCGAGAATAGAGGTGAACGACATGCGCGTCCGATGGATCTTGGCTCTTCTGATTGCACCGGCGGCGCTGGTGCAATCGGCTTGGGCCGACACCGGTCATGTCGGGCTGGAGATCTGCAATGACACCGCAGTGCCGCAGTCGCTCAGCCTGGCGTTCCGCGATGACGGGCGCTGGATCTCCCGTGGCTGGTGGCAGTTGCCACCCGCCACCTGCGAGCGGGTGATCGACGCCCCGCTGCGCAACCGCTTCTACTACTTCCGAAGCGAGGCACAGGACTGGCAGTTTCAGGATGAGCGGATTTCCTTCTGCACCGCGCCGGATGAGTTCACCATCTATGGCGACCATGATTGCGCCATACGTGGCTATGACAGCGCATTTTTTGCCAAGATCGACACCCAGGCGCCCGCCACCACCACCGATGCCCCCGGCGCCAAAATCGCCTATGTGGCGCAGCTCAGCGAACATTCCCGCCCGCGTCACGCCCCGCCTGAAAGCGCGGCGTCAGGTGCCACCGCGCCGCCGGGCAGCGGGTTTGATCGGGATGTCACCTTTCAGGGCTGCGAAGTCCGGCAGAGCGACGGGCGGGTGATCTGCAAGCTGGTGATGGAGGAGGGGCAGATCTGCGTCATCAATGACGGCGCGACAGAGCCTGCCATCATCGAGCGTCTGCTGACGCTGGATGCAGGCGCTCCGGTGCGGGTGGCCGGCAATCGTCTGGCGATCGGGGATCGCGTCATCCAGGCCAGCATCAGCGCGCTGACAGAGCGGGACGAGACCCGATATGACACCCTGCTTACTCAGCTGGCGGGCAGGTGGGTCTCACAGTCGGATGCCTACGATCTTTTTGTGGTCGAAGGGGCGGCGCGGCGCAATTTCTACGGCTCGGTCGAAACCATGACCGAACTGCTTTCGGTGCAGACCGCCTGCGCAGATGCTGCGGGTGCGGGCCCGTTCCTCGTCGCCCAGGCCGAGGACGGCGGGCCGACCCATTGTTACCGCATCCTCTCCCTCACGGAGACCGATCTGGTGCTGGGCTACATGCCGCGTGACAGCCGATTGCACTATCGCCGTCAGGACCTGCCGCTGAACTGAACTGCCATCCGGTCGACGGGCCAGATCGTCGGGCAACGGCCCGGCTCAGTGGCTGTCAGCCGATCGCCAGATCCACAACCCGATGTGCCGCCCGGCGCGCCTGTTCGGGATCCAGCGGCGTTTCGGACTGGGCCGCCTGAAGCCAGACACCATCCATATAACATTGCAGCGCCTGACGGGCGGTTTCGACCCGGTCCTGCGGCAACAGGCATTTCAGCTCGGCCCGGAAATGGCTGCGCACGCGGCTGCGGTTGATTCTGTGCAGCCGCGACAGACGACTCGAATAAGGCGCGCTGGCCCAGAACTGCATCCACAGGCTACAGGGCGCGACACGAAACAAATCATCGTCAAAATTGGCGTCCATCACCGCATAAAGCCGCTCTTTTGGCGTCTGCGCCGTGGCATATCCACGAATCATCGCCAGGCGCAGCTTGTTCAGCAGATGGCGCATCGTGGCCTCCATCAGCCCTTCCTTGGAGCCGAAATAATAGTTGATCGAGGCTGCCGAGGCCCCCGCTTCCTTCGCGATTTCCGCCATGGTAACAACACCATAGCCGCGGCGGTGGACCGCAACGATGGTTGCTTCGATCAGCTCTTCGTTCCGGATGTCGCGAATTCTTTTTCTAGCCATATAGAAGTCTTGCGCCAGCTCGGTCTGCGTTTCAACTCCTGTTATGACTATTCCGGATCTTGAATGGTCATTTAAAAACTATTTGGGGACCTCCCGTTTTCTGCTATGTCTGTCGCACACGTCAAAAGGGCGACCAACGCCCATCCAAGGGAGGGACGTATGACAACAATCATCTCAGCCGGGATCTTGCTGGCCTTTGCGCTGGTGATTTTCTGCGTGATCAAATGGTGGAACATGCGCATCGTCGGGGTCACCCCGGTGCCGCTGTTCACCTTCATCGCTATTCTTTTCACCTCGGGTCTGGATGTGGGGCTGATCATGTTCCCACTCGCCTTCGACTTCCCGCTTTACGCGGATACGGCGACAGAGCCCGCCTATGCCTTCACCAATCCGCTGGCGCTCGAATTTGGCTTCTGGGGCTTCCTGATCTGGGCGTTCTACTTCCTGACCGCCTTCTATTTCTGCGCCATCGAGCCGCGGGTGAAGTTCTTTGAAATCGGCATCGTGAAGCTGCTGAACAATCTGGTGATCATCACCACCTGCGCCTTCACCGGCGCGCTGTTCCTGATCTACATGCCATATTACATCGCCGAAGTCGGCGACGGCGAGACGGTCATCCCGGCCTTCTATGTGATCTGCTTCCTGGTGATCCTGGCGGCGGCCTATTCCTCGACCGATATCAAATACGTCCGTATCCTGTCGGTGGCCTCCACCTTCCTGTTCTTCGCGCTGATCCTCGGCATGTGGGCCTATGCAGGTATGGGGCTGGGTGAGTTTGTCACCACGGCCGGCAATATCGGCGGCTACTTCGGCAATATCCACAAATTCATCCTGCCGCTGACCGAATACCATGAATTCTACCTGTTCTGGTGGTTTGCATGGTCGATCATGATCGGCCAGTTCACCTCGCGCTTTGTCGGTGGCCTGACCACATGGCAGCTGCTGGCCTCACTGCTGGTGTTCCCGTCGATCCCGCTCGCGGTCTGGTTCTCGGTGCTGTATTTCTACCACCTCAACACCATTCCCACCGCTGGTCTGATCAACTGGTCCATGACGGTTGTTGGCATCCTCTTCGTGATCAACTCGTTTGACTCGCTGATCCGCCTTTACACCGACAACATGAACCTCAGCGCCGAACGTCTGGGCAAGCTGCCTTACGTGCTTGGCAACGCCGTGGCGCTCTTTGCCCTGACCCTGGCCTTCCAGAGCCAGTGGCTGCAGATCCAGTGGGTCGGCACCGTGGTGATCGGCATCTACATCGCCTGCCTGATCTACATCTTCGTGAAGAAGCGCAGCGAAGTTGCAGCCATCACTGCCTCGCCTGAGGAAAACACCCTCGATTTCGATCGTATCAAGACAGCCCACTAAAAACCGGGCGCCCCGGCCCGCCGGATGGCAGGGCCGGGGCCTTTCGCGGCATCGCCGCACCGAGATATCCGACAGGTTTGGTCTTTTGCGCCATGGGCCTCGCGCCTTGGCTCTCTCCAATCTGTCACCCCAGATCACCCGGCCACAGGCCGCATCGCAGACCATAAGGAGCGCTTCGACATATGACTGCCCCGAACATCCTGATCGTGATGGTTGACCAGTTGAACGGCACGCTGTTCCCCGATGGTCCCGCCGAGTTCCTGCATGCGCCGAACCTGAAAAAACTGGCCGCCCGCTCCACCCGTTTTGCCAATGCCTATACCGCCTCGCCCCTCTGCGCGCCGGGACGGGCGTCTTTCATGTCCGGCCAGCTGCCCTCGCGCACCCGCGTCTATGACAACGCCGCCGAATTTCGCAGCGACATCCCCACCTACGCCCATCATCTGCGCCGTGCGGGCTATTACACCTGCCTTTCCGGCAAGATGCATTTTGTCGGCCCCGACCAGCTGCACGGGTTCGAGGACCGGCTGACCACCGACATCTATCCGGCCGATTTCGGCTGGACGCCGGATTACCGCAAACCGGGAGAGCGGATCGACTGGTGGTATCACAATATGGGATCGGTCACCGGCGCAGGCATCGCCGAGATTTCCAACCAGATGGAATATGACGATGAGGTCGCCCATCACGCCAAGGCCAAGCTCTACGATCTGGCCCGTGGCAAGGACGATCGCCCCTGGGCGCTGACCGTCAGCTTTACCCACCCGCATGACCCCTATGTGGCGCGCCGCAAGTACTGGGACCTCTACGAAGATTGCGACCACCTGCTGCCAGAGGTCCCGGCGATGGACTACGCCGACCACGATAACCACGCCAAACGGATTTTCGACGCCAACGACTGGCGCAGCTTTGATATCTCGCAAGAGGACATCAAACGTTCCCGCCGTGCTTATTTCGCCAATATCTCCTATCTTGATGACAAGATCGGCGAGATCCTTGAGGTGCTGGAAACCACTCGGCAAGAGGCGATCATCCTCTTTGTCTCCGATCATGGCGACATGCTGGGCGAGCGTGGATTGTGGTTCAAGATGACCTTCTACGAAGGCTCCGCGCGGGTGCCGCTGATGATCTCCGCGCCGGACCTGCCCGCGGGCCGGATCGACACCCCGGTCTCCACTCTCGATGTGACGCCAACGCTGGGCGCGCTGGCCGGTGTGGATATGGCAGAGATCGAACCCTGGACGGATGGGCAGAACCTGCTGCCTTTGGCCCTTGGGGAGGAGCGCAGCGCACCCGTCGCCCTGGAATACGCAGCCGAGGCCTCTTATGCGCCGCTGGTCTGCCTGCGCTATGGCAAATGGAAATACACCCGCTGCGCGCTCGATCCCGACCAGCTGTTTGATCTGGAGGCCGACCCGCACGAGCTGACCAATCTGGCCGCTGACCCGGCCCATGCCGGCACGCTGAACTCCCTGCGCGCCAAATCCGAGGCCCGCTGGAACCTTGAGACCTTCGACGCAGAGGTGCGCGCCAGTCAGGCCCGCCGCTGGGTCGTCTACGAAGCCCTGCGCCAGGGCGGCTATTTCCCCTGGGACTACCAGCCGCTGCAAAAAGCATCCGAACGCTACATGCGCAACCATATGGATCTGAACGACGTTGAGGACGGCAACCGCTTTCCTCGCGGCGAATAGACCACTCACACACACTCCTACGCCAGTTCTTCTGGCCCTAAATATCCCCGCCGGAGGCATAAAATCATGACACACCCCGCACAGCCCAAAGCCAGCCATTTCATCAATGGCGCATATGTCGAAGACACCAGCGGCACCCCGATCCCGGTGATCTATGCCGCCACCGGCGAGCAGATCGCCACGGTCTACGCGGCCACGCCCGCAATCGTCGAACAGGCGCTCTCCACCGCCAAAGCCGCGCAAAAGGCATGGGCCAAGATGACCGGCACCGAGCGCGGCCGCATCCTGCGCCGCGCCGCCGACATCATGCGCGAACGCAACCACGAGCTCAGCGTGCTGGAAACCTACGACACCGGCAAGCCGCTACAGGAGACGCTGGTGGCCGACGCCACCTCCGGTGCCGATGCGCTGGAGTATTTCGGCGGCCTTGCAGGCTCCCTCACCGGCGAGCACATCCCGATGGGCGAAGACTGGGTCTATACCATGCGCGAGGCACTGGGCCTGTGTGTCGGCATCGGCGCCTGGAACTACCCGACCCAGATCGCTTGCTGGAAAGGCGCGCCTGCGCTGGCCTGCGGCAACTCGATGGTGTTCAAACCCTCCGAGACCACGCCGCTCTGCGCCCTCAAGGTGGCCGAGATCCTGCATGAGGCGGGCGCTCCGGCCGGTATCTACAATGTCATTCAGGGCATGGGCGAGGTTGGGGCTGCGCTGGTCACCGACCCGCGCGTTGATAAGGTCTCGCTGACCGGCTCGGTGCCGACCGGCAAGAAAGTCTATGCGGCGGCGGCTGAGGGCATGAAGCATGTCACCATGGAGTTGGGCGGCAAGTCGCCGCTGATCATCTTTGACGACGCCGATGTGGAAAACGCCGTGGGTGGCGCCATCAATGGCAACTTCTATTCCTCCGGTCAGGTCTGCTCCAACGGCACCCGCGTGTTCGTGCAGAAGGGCATCAAGGAGAAATTCCTCGCCCGTCTCGCTGAACGCACCGGCAACGCAATCCTCGGCGACCCGATGGATGAGGCCACCAGCTTTGGCCCGATGGTCACCGAAAACCAGATGAACATCGTGCTTGGCTACATCGAGAAGGGCAAAGAAGAGGGCGCCCGCCTGATCTGCGGCGGCAAGCGCGCAGACATGGATGGTTTCTTTGTCGAACCGACCGTCTTTGCCGATGTGACCGACGATATGACCATCGCCCGCGAGGAGATCTTTGGCCCGGTGATGTCGGTCCTCGACTTCGACACCGAGGAAGAGGTGATCGCGCGCGCCAATGACACCGAATTCGGCCTGTCGGCGGGCGTCTTCACCAATGACTTCAGCCGCGCTCACCGGGTGATCGGCCAGCTGGAGGCGGGCAGCTGCTTCATCAACTCCTACAACGACGCGCCGGTCGAGGCGCCGTTTGGCGGCGTGAAGGCCTCCGGTGTGGGGCGCGAGAACTCGAAAGAGGCGATCAAGCACTTCAGCCAGGTGAAATCAGTCTACGTCCGTATGGGCGACGTCGAAGCGGCGTTCTGATTGCCCTTTTGGGCAACGCCCACCCACCCGCCCCGTTGCCCAAAAGGGCAATCAGGGCAGGGCGCAAAATAACCGGAGCTGCCTGCCCAGGCGGGCAGCCCGGCAGGAAATGCAAGGCAGAGCCGGGCAGGCGGGCAGCCCCCGGTCTCAGCGACGGAGAAAAGAAATGAACGCGGATTATGTGATTGTCGGCGCCGGCTCTGCCGGCTGTGCCATGGCTTACCGCCTGTCCGAGGCAGGAAAATCGGTTCTGGTGATCGAACATGGCGGCAGTGATGCCGGACCGTTCATCCAGATGCCGGGGGCGCTGAGCTACCCGATGAATATGTCGATGTACGACTGGGGCTACAAATCGCAGCCGGAACCGCATCTGGGCGGTCGCGAACTGGTCTGCCCGCGCGGCAAGGTGATCGGCGGTTCCTCCTCGATCAACGGCATGGTCTATGTGCGCGGCCACGCAGGCGATTACAACCACTGGGCCGAGACCGGGGCGACAGGCTGGTCCTATGCCGACGTGCTGCCCTATTTCAAACGTATGGAAACCTGGGACGATCGCGGCCATGGCGGCGATGCGGACTGGCGCGGCACCGACGGCCCGCTGCATGTGACCCGCGGCCCCCGCGACAACCCGCTGCACGCGGCTTTTGTAAAGGCGGGCGAACAGGCCGGCTATCCGGTGACCGAGGATTACAACGGCGAGCAGCAGGAAGGCTTCGGCCCGATGGAAATGACCGTCTACAAGGGTCAGCGCTGGTCCGCCGCCAACGCCTATCTGAAGCCCGCGCTGAAGCGTGACAATTGCGATCTGATCCGCGCCTTTGCCCGCAAGGTGGTCATCGAAGAAGGGCGCGCCGTCGGCGTCGAGGTCGAGCGGGGCGGCAAGATCGAGGTGATCCGCGCCAACGCCGAGGTCATTCTTGCGGCCTCCTCGCTGAACTCGCCCAAACTGCTGATGCTCTCGGGCATCGGTCCGGCCAAACATCTGGCCGAGCATGGCATCGACGTTGTTGTCGATCGTCCCGGCGTGGGCCAGAACCTGCAGGACCATCTGGAATTCTATTTCCAGTTCGCCTCCAAACAGCCGATTACCCTGTTCAAATACTGGAACCTGCTTGGCAAGGCGATGGTGGGGGCGCAGTGGCTGTTCACCAAAACCGGTCTGGGCGCTTCCAACCAGTTCGAAAGCGCCGCCTTCATCCGCTCGGACAAGGGCGTCGATTACCCGGATATCCAGTACCACTTCCTGCCCATCGCGGTGCGCTATGATGGTCAGGCCGCAGCCGAGGGCCACGGTTTTCAGGCCCATGTCGGCCCGATGCGCTCGGACTCGCGCGGTGAGGTCACGCTGGCTTCCAGCAATCCCAAGGATGCGCCGAACATCCTGTTCAACTACATGTCGACCGAGAAGGACTGGGAGGATTTCCGCAAATGTATCCGCCTGACCCGCGAGGTATTTGCACAGGATGCGATGAAGCCGTTCGTGAAATATGAGATCCAGCCCGGCGATGGGCTGCAATCGGATGACGAGCTGAACGGCTTTATCCGCGAACATGTCGAAAGCGCCTATCACCCCTGCGGCACCTGCAAGATGGGCGCGGTGGAGGATCCGATGGCGGTGGTTGATCCCGAATGCCGCGTCATCGGCGTCGAGGGGCTGCGCGTCGCCGACAGTTCGATCTTCCCGCGCATCACCAATGGCAATCTCAACGGTCCCTCGATCATGACCGGCGAGAAAGCCTCCGACCACATCCTCGGCCGCCGCCTGCCGTCGTCAAACGCGCAGGCCTGGTTCAACCCGAATTGGCAAACCTCCCAGCGCTGAACAGCCGGGGGATAGCCCTGAAACGCCCGCTGCACCCCGTTGCGCGGGCGTTTTTTAGTCGGCCGAAGCTGCCGGTTTGATCCGCGTCAAAGTGGGCAGGGGCAGGGCTGGCTAAGGTCCGTCTGACGCTGAAAAATCAAGGAGCGAGCAGATGTCCAATACCCCCCACGAACTGGCCGAAGAATTTCCCGACAAGCAGTCGCAGATCCATGCGCTGAAGCAATCGGACGCCCATTTTGCCAAGCTTGCGGACAGCTATCACGCGGTGAACCGCGCGGTGCATCGCGCCGAAACCAATGTCGAGCCGATGTCCGAAACTGCCGAAGCCGACCTGCGCAAACAGCGCGCCGCCCTCAAGGATGAGATCTGGGGCATGTTGTCAAAGGCGTAAGAAACCCAGCCAACAACAGCAAAGAGGGGCGCCGCCGGTGCCCCTCTTTTCCTGTCACCCGCGCGATTATTCCTGCGATATCATGCCGAAGACCGGGGCCGAGATATCGCTCAGCCCATTTCTTCCTGACATTCGATTGCCGCTTCAAGCGCCTTGTAGCTCCCGGTGAGGTCTATCGACATGACTTCGCCCTCGGTCGTGTAGAGCGTCATCGTCTGTTTGATCGCGAGGTCGAACAGGAAATCGGGGTTGTCAAAGGCGATATCCGCCCCGGGCACATCCTCAAGATAGATGCCCGTCGCATCGGCATCATAATCCTGACCGTCAAGCGAGAAGAGAACCGGATAGGAGGCCCCTTCCTCGATGTCGCCCCAGCCCATGTTGAAGGCAGTGACATAGCCCGTGCCTTCGGTGCGGTCAAAACCGATGCGGACAACGGATCCATCGGTGAATTCCGACTGGATCAGGCAGCCGTCGCCCAGTGAGGGATCAATCAGAACATCCCAGTAATCAGAGGCCCCCCATTGCTCCAGTGTCTGGGCACCGACCGCGTTGGTATGGACCGCACCGATCAACAAGAAACTGGCGGCAATAGCTGGGATTTTCATGTGGTTACTCTCTTTTCCGGGGGACACTCGTATCTGGCTGCCGAGCTTGGAGGCTTGCCCCTGTTTCTGCAAGAAACTTTTCTGGCGGGGCGCTCAGGTCCTGCTGGGCACCGTGGCTGGGTGTTCCGCATCCTTTCAGCTCACCTCATAAGGCAGCACGCCGCGCTGGTCGGTGTTGATGCTCAGCCGCCGTTCCAGCGGTGGCACCGATCGCTGATGGCAATCGCGTCGTTCGCAGATCCGGCAGGAGATGCCAATCGGCTCATAGGCGCTGTCCTGACTCACATCCAGCGTATCGGCATAGACCAGAGCGTCGGCATGGCGCACCTCGCAGCCCAGGGCAATCGCGTAGCGCCGGACAGGAGAGCCAAAGGAACCGCCCGGTTTCGACACATCCCGCGCCAATGAGATATAGCGCACCCCGTCCGGCGTCTCCGCCAGCTGCCGCAGGAACCGGCCCGGCGTCTCAAAGGCGCGGTGCACATTCCACAGCGGGCAGGCGCCGCCAAACCGTGCAAATTGCAGCCGCGTGGCCGAGTGCCGCTTGGTGATGGTGCCCGCCTGATCAACCCGGACAAAGAAGAACGGCACCCCCTTGGCGCCGGGGCGCTGCAATGTGGACAGGCGATGCGCCACCTGTTCGATCGAGGCGCCAAAGCGGGTGGCGAGCAGCTCCAGATCGTGGCGGCAGTCCACGGCGGCATCCAGAAACTGCCGGTAGGGCATCATCGCGGCCCCGGCGAAATAGTTGGCGAGGCCGATCTTGGCGATGGAGCGGGCCGCCTCGCTGTGAAACTTGGCAAAGTCCAGCGTGGCCTCCAGCAGGTCGTTCTGATGCAGCAGCGCCACCTGCAACAGCAGCTGGAACAGCTGCGTCTGCGGTGAGGCACGGTTGGACAACCGCAGCACCTTGCCTGCCGGATCAAACTTTCGCAGCCCGTCGATATCGCCGAAAACCACGCTGATCCCGGCCTGATCCAATGCGGCGATGGCGGCGCTGCGGGCGTCTAGCCTGCCACTGAAATTCTCTGCCGCGCGATCCACCGCATCAATGTAGTTGTCACAATAATGGAAGAAATCGCGCACCTCTTCCCAGGGCGAAGCCTGAATGCGCGCATCCTCGCGCCCCAGCGCCTCATCCAGCGAGGCCAGTCGCTCATGGGTCTGACGGTAGGCGCGATGCAGCGTCAGCAGCGCGCGCGCCAGCGCCGGCGCGTTGGAAGCCGTCAGCCGCAGATCCGCCATTGGTACTGCCGCATCGGCAAAAACCGGGTCGGCCATCACCTCACGCATGTCGCTGACCAGTCGTTCGCTGTCACCGGTGGACAGCTCGGTGACATCCAGCCCGAATTCCTGCGCCAGCGCCAGAACCACGGTCGTGGAAACCGGGCGGTTGTTGTTTTCCATCTGGTTGAGATAGGGCAGGGAGACCCCCAGCTTGGCGGCGAACTCCTTTTGCGTCAGCGACAGGCGCAGCCGCATTTCCCGCAGCTTGGCTCCGGCATAGAGTTTCTGTTGCGCCATGGGTGTCCCCTTTGCAAATATTGGATATTGCAACTGTAGAATTGCAAATCATGCGGTGCAAGAGCGGCACGCCCATCGGACGCGCTGGCGGGGAAAGTGCAAGGTGATGATGGGAGGGCGTTATGCGAACACCCGAACCGGGCAGGGCGGCGCTGCTGCCGCTCAGATCCCGAGGTTTTTCTCGCGGCGGATCACCACCTGGATCGACACAAAGCCCAGAACGGCGGTGGCCAGCATGATGGTCAGCAGCGGCACTGGCGTCGATCCCGGAACCAGCAGGTAGCCCGCATAGGCGCTAAGCCCGGCGCCAACGCCAATCATGATCGCACCGGCAAGCCCTGAGGCGGTGCCCGCAAGATGGGGCCGCACCGAAATCGCACCGGCGGTGGCATTGGGGATCGCCATGCCGTTGCCCAGCCCGACAAAGGTCATGAAGCCAAAGAAGGAATAGACGCTGTCGGCACCCGCCAGCGCCAGTGTGAGCGACAGCGCCACGCCGATGCCGTTGATCAGACAGCCCCAGAGCACCATCCGATTGAGCCCGATCCGGGTCGAATAGCGCCCGGACAGGAAATTGCCGATGAAATACCCCACGGCCGGCGAGGCAAAATAGACCCCAAGCTCGGCAGCAGACAGACCATAGACCTGTGTGCCGACAAAAGGCGCGCCGCCCAGATAGGCAAAAAACGCGCCCGACGACAGGCCCGAGGCCAGCGAATAGCCCCAGAACCGCGGCGACCGCAGCAGCTCGGGATATTCGCGGAACTGCGCCATCAGGGTCTTGCCGCTCTTGCGGGCGGTTTCGCCAAGGTCGAGATAGGCAATCGCGAATGTTGCCGCCCCCAGCACCATCAGCAGCCAGAAATTGGCTTTCCAGCCGAGGGTCTCTTCCAGCGCGCCACCGATCACCGGGCCGATCATCGGCACCACCGCCATGCCCATGGTGACATAGCCGATCATGCTGGCGGCGGCATCATTGTCGTAGATGTCGCGCACGGCGGCACGGCTCAGCACCATCGCAGAGGCGACAATCGCCTGACACATCCGAAACAGCAGAAAGATCTCCGCCGTCGGCGCATAAAGACAGCCCAGCGTCGCCAGCAAGAACAGCGCCACGCCCCACAGGATGACCGGGCGGCGCCCCAGCTTGTCGGAAATCGGCCCGACAAAAATCTGCACCGCCGCGCTGACGGCAAGGTACAGCGCGACCGACAGCTGCATCAGGCTGTAATCGGCATCAAAATATCGGGCCATCCCGGGCAGGGAGGGCAGAAAGATATTCATCGCCAGCGCCGACAGCCCAGAGAGCAGGATCAGCGTGCCGATATTGGGGTTGGACCGACGGTCCAGAAATCGCCGCGGAATGGTTCGCATGTGAACGAATTAGGTCACACCGCGGCGATTGTCCATAATGCGCAGCCTCAGACCAGCAGATCGTCGCTGATCTGATCCAGGGTCATATTGCGCAGCGTGATGCTGTTGTTGCCATCAAGGTCGAAGTATAGATCGTCGCCCACCTCGCTGGCGCGGGCGAGCACCTCGGCTCTGCTGCCGTGGCCGACGATGCGCAGCGTGTCGATGTCGTCCTGAAAGTCGCGGATGGTGTCATTGCCGCCATTGCGGGCAAAGATGAAGATATCGGCGCCGCTGTTGCCCACCAGACGATCATTGCCGCCGGCGCCGTTCAGGCGGTCATTGCCGCCGCCACCGATGAGCAGGTCAATCCCGCTGTTGCCGTTCAAGGCATCATTGCCGCCATCGCCGCGCAGGGTGTCCCGTCCGCCGCCGCCGACCAGCCGGTTGTTGGCGTCATTACCGATGAGCAAATCCCGGCCTCGCCCGCCGATGGCGTTCTCGATGTTGACGCCATGGGCTATTGTCACATCGCTTTCGGTGTCAAAGCTTGAGAAATGCATCTCGCGCAGATCCAGTGTCACCGCCGTGCTGCGGTCGCTGGCGTTGAAGGTGTCGCGGCCACCGGTGTCCCAGATCACATCCACGGTGTCGGTGCGCGATCCGCGATAGGTAGAGTTGCCGGTGTTGTAATCGACGGCACCCCAGATGTCCTGCAGCGCCAGCACGTCAAACAGCATCATCGCATCGCTGTCCTGCCCGTTCAGCGGGTTCTCGCGGTAGGACATCACCGAATAGAGGTTGCTGTCATAGCCTTCGGGCAGGCTTGAATCATGGGTGTGCTGAAGACCAAGAGCATGTCCCAGTTCATGCAGGATGAGGCTTTCACGGTTGTCCTGTGACATATCCAGGGTGTTGTCAAAAACCGCATAGCCGTCCCAGCTGCTGATATCACTGCCGCGAAAGCTCATGCTGTAGCCGCCGATCCCGACCGTGCTGCCGGGGATGGTGACGGAGCCGAGGTTCAGGTCGGGATCAGCCGCGCCCCGCACCTCGACAAAATCGACGTTCAGGAAGGTTTCGATATGGTCGAACGCCTCGGCAAAGGCAGCCCGTTCCGCGGCGCTGAAACTCTGCCAGCCGGAATATGTGCTGCCGGTCGGCAGATCGCCGGGCGCGGAGCTGCCCGCGAATTGATAGGTGATGGTCAGCCGGGGGGCGTTATCCGTGTTGATCGGATTGCGGGTGTAGAACCCGTCGAACTGCATGGCCTGTATGATCTGGGAAGGGTGTAACATGGGGGGTGGTCCGTCTCCGTTGCTCGGCCCCGGTGATACGAGCACATCGGTCAGCACATCAAGAACACCCGCCGCTTCGGCGGTTTCTGCGCGGTTCTGTGCCTGTTTGCAAATTAGCGCATCTGTTACGCAAATGCTTTGCAAATTTGCCATTATTGACTTTGGCTTCTCCTGTGCAGCGTCTATGGTCGCCTGAAATTCAACAGGGGGCATGGCCATGAAAGATATCCTTTCCGAGCTGGAAGACCGTCGCAACGCAGCGCGACTGGGGGGCGGACAAAAGCGGATCGACGCTCAGCATGGGCGCGGTAAACTGACCGCGCGCGAGCGGATCGAGCTGCTGTTGGACGAGGGCAGTTTCGAAGAATTCGACATGTTCGTGGCGCATCGCTGCACCGATTTCGGCATGGAAAAACAGCGCCCGGCGGGCGATGGCGTGGTTACCGGTTGGGGCACCATCAATGGCCGGATGGTCTATGTCTTCAGCCAGGATTTCACGGTGTTCGGCGGCTCTCTGTCGGAAACCCACGCGCAAAAGATCTGCAAGATCATGGATATGGCGGTGCAGAATGGCGCGCCGGTCATTGGCATCAACGATTCCGGTGGCGCCCGTATTCAGGAAGGTGTCGCCTCGCTTGCGGGCTACGCCGAGGTGTTCCAGCGCAACATCATGGCTTCGGGCGTGGTGCCGCAGATTTCCGTCATCATGGGCCCCTGTGCCGGCGGCGCGGTCTACTCGCCCGCGATGACCGATTTCATCTTCATGGTGAAGGACACATCCTACATGTTCGTGACCGGCCCCGATGTGGTGAAGACCGTCACCAACGAGGTCGTCACCGCCGAGGAACTGGGCGGCGCCTCGACCCACACAAAGAAGTCCTCGGTGGCTGATGGCGCCTTTGAAAACGACGTCGAAGCCTTGGCGGAGGTCCGCCGGCTGGTCGACTTCCTGCCACTGAACAATCGCGAAAAACCGCCGGTTCGCCCCTTCTTTGATGAGCCGGGCCGCGTCGAAGCCTCGCTCGATACGCTGATTCCAGAGAATCCCAACACGCCCTACGACATGAAGGAGCTGATTCACAAAGTCGCGGACGAGGGGGATTTCTACGAAATTCAGGAAGATTTCGCTAAGAACATCATCACCGGCTTTATCCGCCTTGAAGGGCAGACCGTGGGTGTTGTTGCCAACCAGCCGATGGTTCTGGCGGGCTGTCTCGATATCGATTCCAGCCGCAAGGCGGCGCGGTTCGTGCGCTTCTGCGACTGTTTCGAGATCCCGATCCTGACGCTGGTTGATGTGCCGGGCTTCCTGCCGGGGACCAGCCAGGAATATGGCGGCGTCATCAAACATGGGGCAAAGCTGCTGTTTGCCTATGGCGAGGCGACGGTGCCGAAGGTTACCGTGATCACCCGCAAGGCCTATGGCGGCGCCTATGACGTGATGGCCTCCAAACATCTGCGTGGCGATTTCAACTACGCCTGGCCGACGGCGGAGATCGCCGTGATGGGGGCCAAGGGTGCGACCGAAATCATCCACCGCGCTGATCTGGCGGATGCCGACAAGATTGCCGAGCACACAAAGGATTACGAAGAACGCTTTGCCAATCCCTTTGTGGCGGCGGAACGCGGCTTCATCGACGAGGTGATCATGCCGCAATCCACCCGCAAACGCGTCAGCCGTGCCTTTGCGTCGCTGCGGGGCAAGCAGCTCAAAAACCCGTGGAAAAAACACGACAATATCCCGCTGTAACACCCGGACCCGTTCCGGATTTCCTGACCCAGACCCTTGCGGCCAAAGGTAAATATCGCCTTGGTTGCGAGGGGCGATGAGGATACAACTCAGATGTCAGCGCCTGCCTATGCCGCGATCTGCCGCCACCCCGATGGCAAAAGCCTGTTGGAAATCAGCGGGCTGGAACCAATCGCCGGCATATCGGGTGGATTGTTCGCAAAATGCGATCAATTTGAACAATCTCAGATGTTTGCGCCCACATTTGTATCTTTGTTTGACACCGGAACCGAATCTGACACATGATCCGCGCCAGCTCATATCGGACAGCGCGCACCGCGTGTGCAGCGCCTGCAGCCCCGACAGGAGGAGCCCATCGTTTTTGGGGTCGGGGCTGCGGTATTGGGCCTGTCATTAAATCTGCCATGACGGCCTCCGGAGTCTCGGTTCTGCTTGCCCTTGGCGCGGCTGCGCAGGCCGGATCGCTGCCGATTGATCTGCCATCGGGGCAGGAGGTCGATCTGCATGAGGTTCTTCTGGACGACAGCACCGGCGAGCTTTGGGTGCGCTTTCGCTTTCTTGCGCCACAGATTGCCCGCGACGCGGCGCTGATCAGCTATGAACAGGCCGCCCCGGATATGGATCACCTGTGCCAGACCCTGGTTCTGGCCTATCTGCACCAGCATGGGCTGGAGCCGGTCCGGGTGGTGATCTCGCTGTCGGACCGCGAAGTGCCCTTTGGGGCGGCGGATGCGGCGGCGACACAGTTCTTTGAAAGCTACCGCCCCGAGGGTGACAGCTGCATCTGGGAGGCATTCTGATGATCTGTTGTCTGCCCCGCGGGCTGCGGGCCACTACAGCCCGGCAGCTGCCGCCGGTTCTGGTGTCCCCCGGTGTCACAAAAACGCCGATGCAGGCTGAAAACTGGCGCTTTTTTGCAGCTTTGCCCGCCGAAGTGTCGTCGGATCCGGCTTTGGGATGTGAAACCCCGCGCATCTCCGCTACTCTCTCGTCAGATCACATGAGCGTGATCTGTTATTTGAGGATGAGGCAGGCGCCGGCCGTGGCCCGCGCAGGTTTCAAAGACACAATTGGGAGACAGAAATGTCCAAGAGCATCAAACTCGTTGCCCTGGTGGGCCTGCTTGCAGCCGCCGCAGCCTGCGCACAGCAGGAAGAAGAATACGTCGTTGTCGAGCCCGAGCCGATTTCGGCTGAGCCCGTTTACACCGGCAAATACAAGTAATCACGACAGGGGTCCGGCCCTGCGGCCGGACTCTACCGTCCCGCGGGGTGCCGGATCGGAGGCACCATCATGCTAAAACACCGCGGTTTCCCCGGCCGTCTGCCGGGCACCGATTTTCAATTCGTCATCCGCCGTCCCAACCCCAAGGGGGTTACGCCGATCACCCGTCGCGAACGGTTCCGCGACCGTCGCCCGGCAGACCGGCGCGCCGATGCGGGCTTCATGCAGGCGCTGTGGGACTGCTTTGGCGATCAGCCCTTTGAACGTGGTAATCTGGATGCAGGTCGTCTGAGCTGGCTGTTCGGCCGCGAGGTGATCCCGGCCGAAGACCCGTTTGATCCCGAAAGCTATGAGGCGCTGCTGGTCATCAATGTCGATGTTGCCCAGCTGTCCTTTCCCGAAGTCTTCGACGGGAGCGCGCGCTGAGATGTTTGCCGGGCCCGACCATATCGCTGTGCAGAGCTGTCGTCGCCTCGCGCGACCGCCGCGCAGTGGCTGTGATCGGGCCCCGGCGAATCTCTTGACCCTGCGCGATGTGACGAGCCCCGCGGCAAACCCGGCCGCAGGGAGGGTCAGATCGCGGGGCGGTGACACTATATGCGGCGCGAGCCGGGCATTCCGGGCCGATTTCGGCGTAATCCTGCAGGGCAGATCCCGGTTTGCGCAACTTCTCGCCAAATTGGCGTGTTTTGCAACTCAGGGGATGTTTCTGTGGCGCGGGCTGTGCACTCTGGTCGTGACAGGTCAGCCTGTCGTGCATCTGATCCAGCCCCTTCGCCTGGAAGGGCAGGTTTGCCCCCCCAATCGCGGCCTGCCCATTTTTTCCTTGGATGCAAAGGCGGAAGCTTGCCAATTGCCCCCCAGTGTTTGGCAGGCTTCTGCGCATTCCCCTGATCCGCAACAGAAATCCTTGTTTGCTCTGGACCGTGCTGCGAACAGTTGCGCAGAGCTTGGATCACAAAACGAAGGATCATTCCAATGCAGGCAAAACTCATTCTTGCGGCTTTTGGCCTCTGCACCGCGCTTGCGGCCTGTGGCGACACCACCGGCGAACAGGTTGTTTACGGTGCCGGTGCCGGTGCCGTCGGCTCGGCGCTGCTCAACGGCAACCTGGTCACAGGTGCCGCTGTTGGTGCTGCGGCCAACGTCATCTACTGCAAGGAAAATCCGCGCAAGTGCTAGGCCTGCCGGTGGCGCCGCAGGCACGCGCCTGTATCGCCGCAGCCATGCCCTGACAGCAACGCCGTCTGACCGCCTCGTCGCAGGGGCGGTGGCCGCGCGCCACATATATATCACCGCACAAAGGCCGCACCCGGAGACCCCTCCGGCGCGGCCTTTTTTGTGTTCTGACGAAGCCAAGACCGTGACGGGGCAGGGCTCCGTCACCCACCGAAGACAAGGGACAGCCAATGTTTGAAAAGATCCTGATTGCCAACCGGGGCGAAATCGCCTGCCGGGTCATCAAGACCGCCCGCAAGATGGGCATCAAGACCGTTGCCATCTACTCGGACGCCGACAAGCAGGCCCTGCATGTCGAAATGGCTGATGAAGCTGTCCACATCGGCCCGCCGCCCGCCAACCAGTCCTATATCGTCATCGACAAGGTGATGGAGGCGATCCGTGCAACCGGTGCGCAGGCGGTGCATCCGGGCTATGGCTTCCTGTCGGAAAACGCCAAATTCGCCGAGGCGCTGGCCGCCGAAGGCGTCGCCTTTGTCGGCCCGCCGGTGGGCGCCATCGAAAGCATGGGTGACAAGATCACCTCGAAGAAGATCGCGCAGGAGGCTGGCGTCTCCACCGTGCCCGGCTACATGGGCCTGATTGCCGACGCTGACGAGGCGGTGAAAATCTCCAACGAGATCGGCTATCCGGTGATGATCAAGGCCTCTGCCGGTGGTGGTGGCAAGGGGATGCGGATCGCCTGGTCCGATGAGGAGGCCCGCGAAGGGTTCCAATCCTCCAAGAACGAGGCGGCGAACTCCTTTGGCGACGACCGGATCTTCATCGAGAAATTCGTCACCCAGCCGCGCCATATCGAAATTCAGGTGCTCTGCGACGGCCATGGCAATGGCATTTATCTGGGGGAGCGCGAATGCTCGATCCAGCGCCGCAACCAGAAAGTCGTCGAAGAGGCGCCGTCGCCCTTCCTCGATGAGGACACCCGCCGCGCCATGGGCGAACAGGCCGTCGCCCTGGCCAAGGCGGTGGGCTACGCCTCTGCTGGTACGGTGGAATTCATCGTCGATGGCGACAAGAATTTCTACTTCCTGGAAATGAACACCCGCCTTCAGGTCGAACACCCGGTCACCGAACTGATCACCGGTGTTGATCTGGTCGAACAGATGATCCGTATTGCCGGCGGTGAGCCGCTGTCGATCACCCAGAATGACGTCAAACTGAACGGCTGGGCCATCGAAAACCGCCTCTATGCCGAAGATCCCTATCGGGGTTTCCTGCCCTCTATCGGTCGCCTGACCCGCTATCGTCCGCCCGCCGAAGTCGCCGCAGGCCCGCTGCATGACAGCGGCAAATGGCAGGGCGACGCCCCTGCGGGCGAACTCGCCGTGCGCAATGACACCGGCGTCTTTGAGGGCGGCGAGATCTCGATGTATTATGACCCGATGATCGCCAAGCTCTGCACTTGGGGGCCGACACGCGAGGCGGCGATTGCCGCCATGCGCGATGCGCTTGACGGCTTCGAGGTTGAAGGCATCGGTCACAACCTGCCGTTCCTCAGCGCGGTGATGGATCACCCGATCTTTATCGCGGGCACCATGACCACCGCCTTTATCGAGGAGCAATATCCCGAAGGGTTCGTCGGGGTGGAGCTGCCGGAGCAGGATCTGCGCAAGATCGCCGCCGCTTCTGCCGCCATGCACCGGGTTGCCGAAATCCGCCGTACCCGCGTGTCGGGCCGGATGGACAACCACGAACGCAAGGTCGGCAGCGACTGGGTGGTCTCGCTTCAGGGTATGGATTTCAACGTCATCATCGACGCTGACCGCGACGGCTCCACCGTGCGGTTTGACGATGGCAGCACCCTGCGCGTCACCTCGGACTGGACCCCCGGCGATCAGCTCGCCCGGCTGACGGTTGGCGGTGATGCTCTGGTGGTGAAGGTCGGCAAGATCTCCGGCGGGTTCCGCATCCGCTCGCGCGGGGCCGATCTGAAGGTTCATGTGCGCACGCCACGACAGGCGGAACTGGCCAAGCTGATGCCCGAGAAAGTCGCCCCCGACACCTCCAAACTGCTGCTCTGCCCGATGCCGGGTCTGGTGGTGAAACTGGAGGTTGAAGTCGGCGACGAGGTTCAGGAAGGTCAGGCGCTCTGCACCATCGAGGCGATGAAGATGGAGAACATCCTGCGCGCCGAGCGGAAAGGCGTCGTCAGCATGATCAACGCCGCCGCCGGTGACAGCCTCGCCGTTGACGAAGTGATCATGGAATTCGAATAACACCAGATGATGTTGGTGCAGCCATATCGCAAACTGGCGCGTGTCGCCTGTCTGGCGCTGGTCCTTTCGGGGCTGGCGGGCTGTGCCATGCAAGATGAGGCGGCGGCCCGTGCCGCCGTCGGCGACTGGGTGCAGCTGGGGGAGACACAGTATTACTTCTCCCGCCGCAACTGCGCCGCAGGCGTGTTCGAAATCAAGGCCACCCGGATTTCATCGCTGCTGACCAAGGCACGGTCGGTCCGGGCGGGGCTGCGTCATCTCGATGACGACAAACCCGTCGCCTTTGAGGTGCCCGGACTGTCGCCCAATATGGTTTCGGTTCAGGTGATGACGATGGATCAGGGGCGCGGCAATGGCATCTTTGCCGCCGGGATCGTCGGCAAGGACTGCATGCTGGAGGAGGTGAGCCGCGCCTATCTGATCGCGCTGCTCGATCCGACATCGGTGTTGATCTATGAGCCACGCGCCCGGTTCATGGCGGTGGTGGACCGCACCAACAGGCGTCTGTTCTACGCGCAGGGCGGGGCGGTGTGATGGGCCTGCGATCTGCCACCCAGCCGCTGCGGGACGCGGCCCCGGATCCCGGCGCGTTTCATCGCGCGGGTGCGGGGCGCGGTGCATCGGCGGCGGCTCAGCTGCCGCGCCGTTCCTTCACCTCGCGCAGCCGGTCGGGGAATTTGTCGATCGTCCGGCTCAGCTCGCGCACGGTCCAGGGCTGCGGCTTGCGCAGTTTGACGCCGCCGTCCTTGCCGATCAGAACCAGCATGAACCCGCGCGGCCGCAGTGTTTTGCGCAGCGCAGACGTCACGCTTGGATCGGTATCGGTCAGCACGATGACATCGCGATCCAGCAGCGCCTCGGCGCCGTCGGTCAGCCGCTCCATCTGCTCGTGGAACCGCGGATCGGCAGGGCTGTCGGCAAAGACCACGATGGGGCGGTATACCCACAGGAGACTGTCCAGATCGACGCTGTCACCGGCGCGGATCAGCTGGGTGATCGGATCCTGCGCCAGGTTTTCTGCGGTCTGCGGCAGCTCCTGCGCGGCGCTGGCGGGATCGGTGCCTTCGACCATCATCGTTGCGGTCTCACCGCGCGCGTCATCTGCGGCCTCGGTTGTTGCAGGCTCCTGCGCCATGGCCGGGCCGGGCAGCGCCAGCAGCAGCGCCAACGCGGCGCCCGCAGCTGGGACTGCGGGCCAAAATCGGGTTTTTCCAAAGACAAACAACTGTTTCATCGGCTCTCCTGTAGCGATGAATATATGCTCCGCCCCGCCAATTGCGATGGGCAATCCGGCTTGCCGGGCAAAAAAATCCACCCCGCACTTCGGGGCCAAAGCCGCCGTTAACCCTATTGTCAGCCTGCCCATGTCATCCTCCCGGCCTCTGCAAACCGGGCTGTCCGCCTCGCGCGGCGCCACCAACGGGACGGGACCGGCTATGGATATCATGCTGCACATCGGCGCACATCGCTGCGCTACGGGATATTTTCAGGGCTTTCTTGCCCATCATGAAACGGCGCTGCGCCGTGACGGGCTGGCGGTCTGGGGACCGGCCCAGACCCGCGACGGGCTGTTCCACGGCATCCATCCCGGCCCGGCCCCGGTAACAGGCCGTGACCTGGCAACCCGCGCCCGTGGTCGTCTGCGCCTGCGCCTCGCGACCGAGGCCGCCAGCGGCAGCACGCGGCTGCTGATCAGCGACGCCAATATGATGGGCAGTCCCAATGACCTGCTGCAACAGAGCCAGCTATATGGCAGCATCGGCGTGCGTATGGCGCGGTTCGATGCCGCCTTTGACGGGCAGGTGCGCGATGTGATGCTGAACCTGCGCAGCCCGGAGCGGTTCTGGACCTCGCTGCTGACCCGGATGGTGACCAATGGCCACCCGTTGCCCTCGGCCGCGCTGCTGGGGCGGATCGCCGCCCATCCGCGCAGCTGGCGCGATGTGATCACCGATATTGCCTGCGCCATGCCCAATGCCCGCATCCGGGTGCTGCCCTATGAAACCTATGGCGACCGGCCCGAGGTGCAGATGGCGCTGCTGACCGGGACGCGGCTGGCGCGGTTCACCTGTTCGGATCGACTCAACCGCTCAGACGGGCTGCCGACCCTGCGGCATCGCCTGTCGGCAGCCGTCGCCCGCGACCTGCCACGCGGCGAGGGCCGCTGGACCCCGTTTTCCGACATTCAATCCGCAGCGCTGCGCGAGCGCTACGCCGATGATCTGATGTGGCTGCAAGGCGGCGCGGACGGTCTGGCAGAGCTGATGCGTGACCCTGACAAACATGCGGTGGGCTCGAACCCGCCCTCATACGACCTGACAAGAGGAACTTCCGATGACGACCAAAACCGACGATTGGCGGGCTCTGGCTGAAAAAGAGCTGCGCGGACGCCCGCTGGACGCGCTGACCTGGAATACGCTGGAAGGCATTGATGTAAAACCGCTTTATACTGAGGCCGACAGCAAGGATCTGCCTCATATGGGCACGCTGCCCGGCTTTGGACCCTTTACCCGGGGCGTGAAGGCCACGATGTACGCAGGCCGCCCCTGGACCATCCGCCAATATGCGGGCTTCTCCACGGCTGAGGAATCCAACGCTTTCTACCGCCGCAACCTCGCGGCCGGGCAGCAGGGCGTTTCGGTGGCCTTCGACCTTGCCACCCACCGCGGCTATGACAGCGACCACCCCCGCGTGATGGGCGATGTCGGCAAGGCCGGTGTGGCCATCGACAGCGTTGAGGATATGAAAATCCTGTTTGATGGCATCCCGCTGGATCAGGTCTCGGTCTCGATGACGATGAACGGCGCGGTGATCCCGATCCTGGCCAGCTTTATCGTCGCGGGCGAAGAGCAGGGCCATGACAAGGCGCTGCTGGCAGGCACCATTCAGAACGATATCCTGAAGGAGTTCATGGTCCGCAACACCTATATCTATCCGCCGGAACCCTCGATGCGGATCATCTCGGACATCATCGAATATACCTCGAACGAGATGCCGAAATTCAATTCCATCTCCATTTCCGGCTATCACATGCAGGAAGCCGGCGCCAATCTGGTGCAGGAGCTGGCCTATACGCTGGCGGACGGTCGCGAATATGTCCGCGCCGCGATTGAGGCAGGCATGGATGTTGACAAATTCGCAGGCCGCCTGAGCTTCTTCTTTGCGATTGGCATGAATTTCTTCATGGAAATCGCCAAACTGCGCGCCGCCCGCACGCTTTGGCACCGGGTGATGACGGACTTTGGCGCCAAATCCGACCGCTCCAAGATGCTGCGCACCCATTGCCAGACCTCGGGCGTGTCCTTGCAGGAGCAGGATCCCTACAACAACGTGATCCGCACCGCCTATGAGGCGATGTCGGCGGTGCTTGGCGGCACGCAGTCGCTGCACACCAACGCGCTGGACGAGGCCATCGCGCTGCCCACCGATTTCTCTGCCCGCATCGCCCGCAACACCCAGCTGGTGCTGCAGGAGGAAACCGGCGTCACCAATGTGGTCGATCCGCTGGCTGGCTCCTACTATGTCGAAAGCCTCACCAATGAGCTGATCGAGAAAGCCTGGGCGCTGATGGAGGAGGTCGAGGAGATGGGCGGCATGACCAAGGCCGTGGCCTCCGGCATGCCGAAACTGCGCATCGAGGAAAGCGCGGCCCGTCGTCAGGCGATGATCGACCGGGGCGAAGAGGTGATCGTCGGTGTCAACAAATACCGCAAGGAAAAGGAAGATCCGATCGACATTCTGGATGTCGACAACGTCAAGGTGCGCGACAGCCAGATCGCCCGGCTGGAACAGATCCGCGCCAGCCGCGACAGCGCCGCCTGCGAGGCCGCGCTGGACAATCTGACCCGCGTCGCAAAGGAAGGTGGCAACCTTCTGGCCGCCGCCGTCGAAGCCGCCCGCGCGCGGGCCTCAGTCGGAGAGATCTCCATGGCAATGGAAAAGGAATTCGGCCGTCACAGCGCCGAGGTCAAGACCCTGGCCGGTGTCTATGGCGCCGCCTATGAGGGCGACGAAGGCTTTGCCGCCATTCAGAAATCCATCGAAGACTTTGCCGAGGCAGAGGGCCGTCGCCCGCGTCTTCTGGTGGTCAAGATGGGGCAGGACGGTCACGACCGGGGGGCCAAGGTGATCGCCACCGCCTTTGCCGATATCGGCTTTGACGTTGACGTCGGCCCGCTGTTCCAGACCCCGGAAGAGGCCGCGCAGGACGCCATCGACAATGACGTCCATGTGGTCGGGATTTCGTCGCAGGCCGCAGGGCACAAGACGCTGGCCCCGCAGCTGGTGCAGGAGCTGAAGGCGCAGGGCGCCGAGGATATCATCGTGATCTGTGGCGGGGTGATCCCGCAGCAGGATTACCAGTTCCTCTATGACAATGGCGTCAAGGCGATCTTTGGCCCCGGCACCAATATTCCCGAAGCGGCGCAGGACATCCTGAAGCTGATCCGCCAGGGTGGGTAACCGGCGCGGCTGATCAGGTCCGCCGGCATTTGCGGCCCGGCAAGGGCGGCGCTGCGGCCTGACCGCCTTGCCCATGCTCATAAGCGCTCCCGCGCCCGCGGGGGCCTTTGCCCGATGGGCAAATCCCCCCTTGCGGCCTTGGGCGCGGCAGCCAGCCTATCCGGCTGGCTGCCGACATCGCGCGATGCGCGATGCCATGCCCAACGGGAGCGGGGGCGTCTGTGACGCCGCCGACGACGGGCGGGAGAGCTGCTGCCTCCCATCTGTGCCCGGATGTATCTGTGCCCGGATGTTGGGCAGCCACCTGCCGTGACATCGCCAGTGTTGAGGGCGTCCGCACGTGGTTCCAACATTGCCGCTTGCACCCCGGCGGCGGGTGGCTAGTCTCGCCGCCATCAGCGGGGAGCATGTCATGGAACTCGATCATCTGGCCGTTTCGGCCGCGACACTGGAAGAGGCGGTTGCCCATGTGGAGGAAAGCCTCGGCGTGCCGATGCAGCCGGGCGGCAGCCATGCGGTCTTTGGCACCCACAACCGGCTTCTTGGGCTTGCCGATGGCCTCTATCTCGAGGCCATTGCCATCGACCCCGCCGCCACACCGCAGCGCAGCCCGCGCTGGTACGATCTGGACCGCCGCAGCGGCCCCGCACGGATCACCAACTGGATCTGCCGCTGCGCCGATCTCACGGCCGCGCTGACCGCAGCCCCGGAGGGCGCGGGAGAGATTGTCGATCTGCAACGGGGCAATCTCAGCTGGCAGATGGCGGTGCCGGCTGATGGCATCCTGCCGTTTGACAATATGTTCCCGGCCTTGATGCAATGGCACAGCCCCCATCCCGCCGCCGCGCTGGTCCCGCAGGGCTGCACCCTGCGCCGTCTGCATCTGTCGCACCCGGACAGCACAGCACTGGCGCAGGCGCTGCCGTTTGATGATCCGCGGGTCGAGATCCACAACGGCCCTGCCGCCTTCGAGGCTGAGTTCGACACGCCCCACGGGCGCCGGGTGCTGCGATGATCGTCAGGGCGGCCACCGCGGCCGATGCAGAGGCAATCGCCGCGATCACCAACCAGATCATCCGCGACACGCTGATCACCTTCACCACGGCGGAAAAGACCGGCGCGCAGGTCAGCGATGAGATCGCCAAGAAAGGCGCCTATGTGCAGGTGGCCGAGGAGGCGGGCCAGATCCTCGGCTACATCAGCCTTGGCGGGTTTCGCAGCGGTCCCGGCTATGCCCGCACCGCGGAACATGCGATTTACCTCACCGAAGCGGCCCGTGGCCGGGGCACCGGCCGGGCGCTGATCGCCGCCATCGAGGAGGTCGCGCGCCGCGACGGCATCCACGTGCTGGTCGCAGGCATCAGCGCGCTCAATGCAGGCGGACTTGGCTTTCACGCGGCCATGGGATTTGTCGAGGTCGGACGGATGCCGGAGGTCGGCTACAAATGGGGCCAGTGGCTGGATCTGGTGCTGATGCAGAAAATTCTCTCTCCCAAAGGGGTTGGCCCCGCTGACAGTCCGGCCAAAGCAGGCTAGGCTGGCCATATGTCACTTTGGACCCGCATCACCGAAGCGCTCGCTGCGCTGGCCTCTGGCCAGAGCCTCAGCGATGTCTTCGACAGCCTGCGCGCGCCACCGGAACGCACCGTTGCCTTTGCCATCGCGGTGATTGCGCTTGGTGCCAAAATGGCCAAGGCGGACGGGCAGGTCACCCGCGACGAGGTCACCGCCTTTCGCGAGGTGTTCCAGATTGCGGCGGAGGATGAGGCAGGTGCTGCGCGGGTGTTTGATCTCGCCCGGACCGATGTTGCGGGCTATCAGGACTATGCCGCGCGGATCCAGAAGATGTTTGCCAATGACCCGCAGACGCTGTGCGATCTGATGGAAGGACTGTTTCACATCGCCATGGCGGACGGGTTTTATCATCCCGGCGAAAACGAATTCCTGTCCGAGGTCAGCCGCATCTTCGGTCAGAGCGAGCAGCAGTTCATGGCGCTGAGGGCGCGGTTTGTTGCCGATGCGCCGCGCGATCCCTACACGGTGCTGGGGGTGACCCCAGAGATGCCGCGCGAGGAGATCCGCAAACATTGGCGCAAGCTGGTGCGAGAGACCCACCCGGATGCGATGATGGCCCGTGGCGTCCCCGAAGAGGCGGTGCGGCTGGCGGAAAAGCGGATGATCGACATCAACCGCGCCTGGGATGAAATCAACGGATGTGCGGCCCATGCGGCTCGTCACGTATAACGTCGAATGGTTCTCCTCGCTGTTTGACGCCGGGGACCGCCTGCTGATGGACGCTGGCAGTTCGGGCCGCTACGGGGTGGATCGCAGCAGTCAGACACGCGCGCTGGCGCGGGTGTTTCAACGCCTCGATGCCGATGGCATCATGGTGATCGAGGCCCCGGATACCAATGGTCGCCGCCAGACCGTGCGCGCGCTGGAACATTTCGCGCGAGAGGCGGGGCTGCGCAGCACCGACGCGCTGATCGGTTTTGCCAATGACACCCAGCAGGAAATTGCCTTTCTCTACGATCCGCAGGTGCTGCGGGTGGCCCATACACCGGCGCAAACCACCGAGGCACCGCGTTTCGACGGTGTCTTTCACATTGATCTGGATATTGATGCCAAAAAGGATGCGGTGCGGTTTTCCAAACCGCCGCTGGAGCTGACCCTGACCACAAACGGCGGGCGCGAGGTGGCGCTGATCGGCGCGCATCTGAAATCGAAAGCGCCCCATGGCGCGCGCTCCGAAGGGCACGCGGTCAGCCTGTCGATTGCCAACCGGCGCAAACAGCTGGCACAGGCGATCTGGCTGCGCCGCCGGGTTGAGCAGCTTCTGGCCGAGGGGCGGGATGTCATCGTGATGGGCGATCTCAATGACGGGCCGGGGCTTGACGACTATGAGCAGCTGTTCAATCGCTCCTCGGTCGAGATTGTGATGGAGAGCGATCTCTATGATCCGAACGCCCAGAGCCTGCTGCAACCCCGGCTGCGGGTGATGCCCAGCACGGCCCGCTTTTATGACAAGGCAAACAAACGCTATTTCAGTGCCTTGCTGGATTATGTCATGGTCTCCTCCGGGCTGCGCCAATCGGCGCAGAGCTGGCGGATCTGGCACCCGTTCGAGGATGCCGCCTGTTATGAGGATGTCGATCTGCGCGAGGCGCTGCTGGCGGCCTCCGATCACTTTCCGGTCAGCCTTGATCTCGATCTTGGGTGAAGGCCCTCAAAGGTTCACCGGCGGCACCGGGGGCTGCGCGACGCCGCCGGTGGTGGTTGCCACTTCAATCCTGACGTGTTTCGCCTATATTGACGGCAAGCAATCCCGTCCAACCCTAAAGGGGGCAATGACATGATGCCTAGGTTCCGAATGACGCCTCAGTCGATGCGCGGCCTTGCGCTTGCGGGGCTGCTGGTGCTGCCGCTGACAGCGCCGGTGGCTGCCGAAACCGCACCCGCGCCAGAGGACGAAGGCAGCAGCCTGATGCAGCGCGGGGCAGAGCTGTTCTGGGAGGGGCTGCGTCAGGAAATGGCGCCCGCGCTTGACGATCTTCAGGCGCTGGCGGATGAATTCGGGCCAAGCCTGCAAGGGTTCCTGTCGGAGATGGGGCCTGCACTGGCCGAGATCGCGGGCAAGGTCGAGGACTGGAGCGTTTATGAACCTCCCGAAATCCTGCCCAATGGCGATATCATCATTCGCCGCAAGCCGCAGGACGCTCCAGACGTGCCGCCGGGTGGATCCCCGCAGGCCAGCCCGGACACCGATCTGCCCGAAGGCACAACCGACCTGTGACGCGCTGAGGATCGGCCCAGAGCGGCAAGGGAGGGTCTGACCCGATGCGGGGCAGGCCAGCGGTTACTTGCGGATCTTCACCCGTACCTCTGCCTCCAGCGACCGGGCAAGGGAACTTAGCCGTGCTTCGGCAACCTCGCCAAACAGCGGCTCCGCCTCGGCCGGCAGTTCCAGCAGCAGGTGTTTCTTGCGCGGTTGCCAGACCAGCTTGCCGATGTCGCCATCCTTGCTGACCATCAGCATGGCGCCGAACCGCATCGCCTTGCCCAGGATCTCGGCCTCTTTCTTGCCGCGCTCGTCCAGAAGATCATAGAGATATTCAAACGCCGTCCCCTGCCGCTTGTTGCGATAGCGGTGCAGCAGCGCAAGGCCGAGAAAGATCCGTTCGGAGTGTTTCAGCCCGCCCAGATTGGCCCGTGTGGCGTTGTCGAAACAGACCTCGGCGCGATAGTCGGGATGGGCGCGCCAGCTGACGTCATGCAGCAGGCAGGCGGCTTTCACCAGCCGGGTCTTGGCATGGTCGGAGGATCTGAACAGCGGCGAGACGAATTCATACAGCGTGCGGCCAAAACCGGGGATGCGGGCATCCTTCTGCTCGGCAAAGCGGCTGGCTTCGATCAGCGGATCGCGGTCGCGCAGGCGCTGGGGCATCTGCTCATAGAGCAGCCCCTCGCGGATGCCATAGCTGGAGACCGCGATATCCTTGGGCCGAAAGGTCTTGACCAGCCGCGACAGCACATCGGCGGCATAGGGCACCAGCGACATCCGGGCGCTGGAAACACCGCATTCGGCGCGCAGCTCTTCCAGGTCCTGGGTCTCGATATAGCGCAGGGTCTCGCGCACGGATTGGGCGCTCATGCGGTATTCATGCAGGACCCGCAGCGGGTAGCCGCGCCGCGCCATGTCGATCCGGGCAATCGCCCGCCAGCTGCCGCCGACCAGAAACAGCCGGTCGTTCTGCTGGCCCATCTCGCTGCGCAGGCCCTCCATCACCTCGGTGATATGCGCCTTGCGGCCACGCCTGCCTCCCGCAACGTCGCGCAGTTTCAGCGGGCCGAGTGAGGAGGTCACCCGTTTGCCGACCTCGCCGTCATGGATTTCTGCCAGCTCCATGGAGGAGCCACCGATATCGCAGACCAGACCATAGGATCCGGGCCAGCCCAGCAGCACGCCCTGCGCAGACAGGCGCGCCTCTTCCTGACCGTCGATGACCCAGATCTTCAGCCCGGTTTCGCGCAGCACCTCGTCGCAGAAATCCTGCCCGTCGCTGGCATCGCGCACCGCCGCAGTGGCCACCACCGACAGCGGCGGCATGTCCATGCCTGCGGCCAGATGCTGGAACCGGCGCAGCGCCGACAGGGCGCGGATGCGCCCCTCCGGGTTCAGCCGCCCGGTCTCCGACAGGCCAGCGCCCAGGGCACACATGATTTTTTCGTTATAGAAATAGGCGGGGCTACGGGCGGCCCCGTCAAAGATCACCATCCGCACCGAGTTGGAGCCGACGTCCACCACGCCCACCCGTGACAGGGCGCGGGCGCCCGGATCGTCAAACAAGGGTCGGCCAAAAGGCCCCCAATCGGCGGTGGCAGGCTCCGGTGTCACGTGCATGTTGGCTCCGTTACGTGTCGTCAGGATGGGGGATCGGCAAAGCCGGGTCAATCGCAGGCTGCGGCAGCGCCGGACCTGTCTTCGGCATCGGCTGATGCGGTGGCGGCTGGTTTCTCCGCAGGCCGCGACGGGCTGCGCGCGGTTCGGGCAGGGCGGTCCGACATCAGCTCGACCGCCAGCACCCGCGACACCATCCGCCCTTCGGCGAGGGACAGGCGGTCCAGCTCCTCGACGATCTGCGAGGCCGCGGCAAAGGAGCGGTCCATATGCGCCACCAGATAGGGGATCACATCGGGTTTCGGGGTGATCTGCCGATCGTTGAACAGTTTTGCCAGCACCACCGACAGCAGCGCGTCATCCGGCGGTTGCAGCTGGGCATGGGTCGCGCCTTCGACCCTGCTTTGCAGATCGGGCAGCGACATCGCCCACAGATGCGGTGCGGCCCGCCCGGTCAGCATCAGCGCATGGCCATTGGCCAGAACCAGATTATGCAGGTGAAACAGGGCATCCTGCGCCTCGGCGTTATCGGCAATATCCGGCACGTCCTCGATGGCGATCGGGCCGTCAGCCAGATGCGGCACATCCGCCTTGGTCAGCTGCCAGGCGGGCAGGATGCGCGCGCCGGAGTTGCTGGCCCAGACATGCACCAGATGGGTCTTGCCGGAGCGTTTCGGCCCGCTCAGCACCAGCTTGCCGCCGGGCCAGGCAAAGGCGGGATCCAGCATCGCCACCGCCATCGCATTGGAGGGCGCGACAAAGAAATCGTCCCGTCCAAGCGCCAGTTTCGCCGGGAGGTCAAAGCTCAGCTGTTGTGCCATGGGTCAGGTTCAGTCCGCGTCGTGAAAGGCTTTGCCCTGGTAGAGGCGACTGTCCAGATAGCGCTCAACCAGGAACCGCGCAATCACCCCGAGTGCGGCGGCAACCGGCACCGCGATCAACATGCCGACAAAGCCGAACAGCGCGCCAAAGACCGACAGCGCCAGCAGCAGCCAGACCGGATGCAGCCCAACCGAATTGCCGACCAGCTTGGGGGTGAGCAGATTGCCCTCAACCACCTGACCGATCACGAAAATGCCTGCGACCATGCCGATCGACCACCAGTCGCCCCAGAACTGGAACAGCGCCAGCCCGATGGCCAGCGCGCCGCCGATCAGCGCGCCGAGATAGGGGATGAATGTGACCAGACCGGCGATGAACCCCACCGCAAGACCGAAGTTCAGCCCCACCAGCATCAGCGCCACTGCGTAATAGGTGCCGAGAATCAGGCAGACCGTCCCCATGCCGCGGATAAAGGAGGCCAGCACCTTGTCGATGCGCGCGGCCAGCTCGCGGATGGTGGGGGCGTGATCGCGCGGCAGCAGCTCGTCGATCCGCGCAACCATGCGATCCCAATCGACCAGAAAATAGACCGCGACCACCGGAACAATCACAAACAGCACCATGACGTTGACCAGCGAAACCGCGGAGCCGACAACGCCCTCCAGCACGCTGATCGCCTTGCTTTGCAGGGTCTGGGCGATGGACACGATGGTCTGCTGGGCACGGCTGCCCTCGTCAAACAGGGACGGGGCCTGTTTCTGGGCAAAGTCGCGCAGGTTCTTGAAGGCCTCCGGCAGCACCTGCGCGAGGTCGATCATCTGGTAGATCAGCGTCGGCACCACCACCAGCAACAGCACCACGAACAGCAGTACCGCCGCAACGGTGATGGTTGCGGTGGCCGCCGTGCGGCTGAGCCCCGCCGCTTCCAGCCGGTCGGCAATCGGATCAAGGAGATAGGCAATCGCGGCGCCCAGGACAAACGGCAGCAGGACATCGCCCAGTGCCCACATGGTCACCGCAAAGACCACGGCGGCAATGCCCCAGTATTTCAATTGCTTCTGTGCCGGAAGTGCCATGTGTTGCGTCCTGCTCTCAGCCTGATCCTAGGGGCCTGTTTGGGCAGAAGTCTTCGCCCATGCGCCCCGTCGATGCAACCCCAATGACCGGCCACCGGTTCCCGCAGGGGGGGCGGTCAGGTCATCCGCCCGGTCAGCCATGTGCCGAAACGCAAAGCACGATTGCCTGAGGCGCGTCGATGGCTTAGACCGCTTGCGAACCCAGATTGATAAATGAGACCGCCATGCGCCTGTCCCGCTATTTTCTTCCCGTGCTGAAGGAGACCCCCTCCGAAGCCCAGATCGTCAGCCACCGTTACATGCTGCGCGCCGGCATGATCAAACAGTCCTCTGCCGGGATCTATTCCTGGCTGCCCTTGGGCTTCAAGGTGCTGAAGAAGATCGAAACCATCGTCCATGAAGAGCAGATGCGCGCGGGTCATATCCCGATGCTGATGCCGACGCTGCAATCGGCCGATCTGTGGAAGGAATCGGGGCGCTATGATGACTATGGTCAGGAAATGCTGCGGATCTCCGATCGCCATGGCCGCGACATGCTCTATGGTCCCACCAACGAAGAGCTGATCACCGATATCTTCCGCAGCCATGTCGGCAGCTACAAGGATCTGCCGCTGACGCTCTACCACATCCAGTGGAAATTCCGCGACGAGATCCGCCCGCGGTTCGGTGTCATGCGGGGCCGCGAATTCTACATGAAGGACGGCTATAACTTCGACCTGACCAAAGAGGACGCGCTGCACGCCTATAACCGTCATCTGGTCAGCTATCTGCGCAGCTACGAGCGTATGGGGCTTCAGGCGATCCCGATGCGCGCCGATGGCGGGCCGATTGGCGGCGATTATACCCATGAATTCCTGGTTCTGGCCGAGACCGGCGAGAGCGAGGTGTTCTATGACAGCGCAGTCACCGATCTGACCTTTGGCGATCGCGAAATTGATTACGACAGCGTCGAGCAGTGTCAGGGTGTGCTGGAGGAGTTTACCTCGAAATATGCCCGCACCGATGAAACCCATGACGAGGCGCTGTTTAACGAGGTGCCAGAAGACCGTCGCCGGGTGGCGCGCGGGATCGAGGTTGGCCAGATCTTCTACTTTGGTACCAAATATTCCGAAGCGATGGGTGCCAATGTGCAAGGCCCCGATGGCAAGCAGTCGCCGGTCCATATGGGCTCGCACGGGATCGGCGTTTCGCGTCTCCTTGGCGCCATCATCGAGGCCAGCCACGACGAAAAGGGCATCATCTGGCCCGAAGGTGTGACGCCGTTCCACTGCGGGATCGTGAACCTCAAACAGGGCGACGAAGAAGCCGATGCCGCCTGCGAGAGCCTTTATGACGCGCTGACAGCCGCCGGGCTTGAGCCGCTCTATGATGATCGCAAGGAACGGGCAGGCGGTAAATTCGCCACCATGGACCTGATCGGTCTGCCCTGGCGCATCACCGTCGGCCCGCGTGGTCTGAAAAACGGCGTGGTCGAACTCACCTCGCGCCGCAGCGGCGAAAGCGAGGAACTCTCGCCCGAGGCGGCAGTGCAGAAGATCGTGGAGATCTATGCCAACCACCAGACCGGCCGGGGCTTCTGAAGCGGCGCATAGCCCGCGACATGCCCTTATGGAACGATCAGCACGGTCCGCGCCCCATTGGTGCGGACCGTTTGCGTCTGGACCTGGAATTTTGCCAAAAAAACCAGCGCCCGGCCGATGGCGGTGGATTGGTGTCACCGCCGGGGAATGCTGCCGGGGCGGAAACCAGAACTTGACCTCGGGCCGTGGGCAGCACAGGTTGCGCTGAACTTTGCCCGGCAGGATCATTATGGCCACACCACTCCCTTTTTCCCGTTTTGAATGGCTGATCGCCTGGCGCTATCTGCGGGCGCGCCGGGCCGAAGGGGGCGTCAGTGTGATGACCTGGATCAGCCTCATCGGCATTGCGCTGGCGGTGTTTGCACTGATCGCCACATTGGCAGTGCGCACCGGGTTCCGCTCGGAATTTGTCGGCACCATTCTGGGGGCCAATGCGCATGTGACGCTCTATTCACATGGCACGGTGACCGAACAGGGCCAGCTGGACCGCAAGCTGACAGAGTATGACGCCCTGGCCGAGGCCGCCGCCGCGGTGCCGGGTGTGATCCGCAGCGCGCCGCTGATCAAAGGGCAGGTGATGGCAAGCCTACGCCAGCGCAGCGCCGGGGTTGAGGTCTTTGGCATCTCTGCGGCCAATATCGCCAGCCTGCCGGGGATTGCCCAGAGCGAGGCGGCGATTGGTGACCTGTCGCGGTTTGACGAAGGCGTGGCGCTGGGATCTGGCGTGGCCCGTGAACTGGGCGTGAGCGTCGGCGACCGGATCAAGCTGATTTCCCCCGATGGGGTCAAGACCGCCTTTGGCACCAGCCCGCGCGTCAATGCCTATGAGGTGGTCTATATCTTCACCGCCGGGCGCTATGACATCGACCGGACCCGGCTTTACATGCCTTTTGCCGAGGCGCAGAGCTATTTCAACCGCGAAGGCTTTGCCGATGAAATCGAGGTGATGGTGGAGGATCCCGAAACCGTCGACCGTCTGGTGCTGCCGCTGTTGCAGGCCGGGGATGAGGTTGCCCCGGGCATCGGGGTCTGGACCTGGCGCGATGCCTCGGGTGGCTTCCTGCGCGCGCTGGAGGTCGAGGACAATGTGATGTTCATCATCCTGTCGATCCTGGTGCTAATTGCCACGATGAATATCGTCTCCGGGCTGATCATGCTGGTCAAGAACAAGGGCCGCGATATCGGCATCCTGCGCACCATTGGCCTCAGCGAAGGATCGGTGATGCGGGTGTTTTTCCTCTGTGGGGCCTGCACCGGCTTGATCGGCACTGTGCTTGGGGTCATTCTGGGCTGTCTATTCGCGATCTACATTGATCCGATTTTCTCCTTTGTGAACTATGTGATGGGGGGCGGGGTCTGGGATCCGGCGATCCGGGGCATCTATGCGCTGCCCGCCGAGCTGCGGCTGGCGGATGTGCTGTCGGCGGTGGCGCTGTCGCTGACCTTGTCCTTTGTCATCACCATTTTCCCGGCCCGGCGCGCGGCGCGGATGAACCCGGTGGAGGCGCTGCGCTATGAATAATTTCGAAATGCAGACAGGCGCGCAATCTGCCGTATTGCAGCTGAGCCAGGTCGGCAAATCCTATAACCACGGTCTGCCAACGCAGGTGGATGTGCTGACTGGCATTGATCTGACGGTGAAGCCCGGAGAGATCGTGGCGCTGGTGGCGCCCTCTGGCGCCGGCAAATCCACCCTGCTGCATACGGCCGGCCTGCTGGACACGCCCGATTGTGGCACGGTGCGGATTGGCGGGCAGGATCTGACCGGCAAATCCGAGCGGCGGCGTACGGCGGTGCGGCGGCAGGATGTGGGGTTTGTCTACCAGTTCCATCATCTGCTGGCGGAGTTCACCGCGCTGGAAAACATCGTGTTGCCGCAGCTGGCCAATGGCATCAGCCAGGCCAAGGCAGAGGCGCGGGCGCAGGATCTGCTGGCGCGGGTCGGGCTGAGCGACCGCGCCGGGCATCGCCCTGCGGCGATGTCGGGCGGCGAGCAGCAGCGGGTGGCGTTTTGCCGGGCGCTGGCCAACGGGCCGCGTCTGCTTCTGGCGGATGAGCCGACAGGCAACCTCGATCCCGCTACCGCCGATCAGGTCTTTGCGGTGCTGATGGAGCTGGTGGCCGAGACCGGCATGGCGGCGCTGATTGCCACCCATAATCTGGAGCTGGCGCAGCGCATGGACCGGGTGGTGCGGTTGGACGGCGGGCAGCTCCATCCGGGGCTCTGAGCCGCATCGGTCAGGCGCAGATACCGCCCAGCTCGGCGCCTTTCCACGGCAGGTAGACATCGCTTTCGCGGCTTTGCGGCAGGTCTGAGACGGGCATCGCCGCCTTCAGCATTCCATGCAGCCGCTTGGTGCGCGCGCCGGTTGGGTCCAGCGCGCGGCAGCAGACGTATTCTTCGACGATCGCGCCCTGCTGTTCATAGGCAAAGTCGATGAAGCGGTCGTCGCCTTTCAGATCAAACAGATAGGGATCATCCGTCGCCCGGTGTTCGGCAGCGGCGCGCAGCGGGTGATAGCCGGTCTTGGCGCGTTGCTGCCATTGCCAGACATGGGTCGCTTCATGGGCCAGCAGCATCGCCTCCACCAGATAAAGCCGCTCGGGGTAGGCGGGCATGTAGTCGTCGATATACCAGTCGCGCACGAAGAAGATGCGATTGAACAGCGCCAGTGCGGCGGGGGAAGAGGTGACGATCTCATCTTTTACGGGCGGCAGGATGCGTTCGCGGCAGGTCACGCGGGGGCGTGGCTTGCGGCGAAATGTGACCTGCGAGAGTGGCGCGCCCTTGACGATGCGCAGGCGGTTCATATCCAGTTCGGGCCCGTGAATACGGCTGAGGAACTGCTGTTCGCCTTCGGACAGCGGACGCCCGCAGGACAGCAGGGCAAGACACCCCAGGACAAGACAGAACCGCGCGATCATGGACCCACCCTAGGACAAGTTGCGCCTGGGTGGGAACTGGTTTTGCGAGCTTTGTTGCGTGGTCAGCTGGCAGCGCGGCGCAGGTCCACGAAGGTCTCGTTATAGCAGGCGCCATCTTCGGTATCGGTGCGGATATCGGCGGGGATCAGCGCGTTCACGGTCAGACCCGTGGCGCTGCTGGCGCGCCAGGTGCCCTTGGGGCTGTAGAGCACGCCAGGTCGGGTGGCATCGCTGATTTTCAGCCGCAGGGTGACGGTGGCCCGATCGTTGAAGACCTCCAGCAGATCGCCATCGGTCAGCTCACGGCTGGCGGCATCCTTTGGGTGCATTTCGAGCATTTCGGCCCCATCTGAGGGTGGCTGATCGCCAAAGGTGGCATTGGTGCGTTTCGCAGAGGACGGCGTGATCAGCACAAAGGGGGCGCTGCGCGGCACCGGATCATAGCGCGGCACGCCAAAGCCGTAGCGGGTCTCGTAGTCCTCGCTGAACAGCTCAATCTTGCCCGAGGCGGTGGCCGGCGCAATTGTATCACAGAGGATCGGTGCGGCGCCCTCGGCAGCGGTGATTTCCAGCGCCCGGTCGAGGGGGATTTCACTGGGGCGGTGGCCCTGAAGCTGCGGATGATTGCCGTCCAGCGCCTGATCCATCAGCTCGGCATCGCTGGCCTGAAACAGCGGGTCGTTATAGCCGAACCGCGCGGCCAGACGGCGGAAAATCTCGGTATTGGGCAGGCTGTCGCCCACCAGCGGAATGACCGGGGCGGCACGCTGGATGAAGTTCTGGCCATAAGCACCATAGACATCGTCATATTCAAAATGGCTGGCGGCAGGCAGGATCACATCGCACATCCGCATGGAATCGGTCATCGCCACATCGCAGCCCGCGATAAAGATATCCTCCTGACTGAGCGCTTCGATCAGGCGGGCCTGATCGGGGTGGGTGGCGACCGGGTTGTGATTGTAGATCATCACCGCCTTGACCGGGATGCGCATATCGCGATCCAGCAGTTTGCGCGCCACATCGACGATGTTGAAAACCCGTGTGTCCGGGTCGATCAGGTGGCTGGCCTGCAAGCGGTCCTGTGTTTTGGGGGCGGCGAGGCCGGGTTTGGCCAGCACCCCGGCACCCAGCCGCCCGTGATGGCCGGTCAGCGCCTGGAGCGCCATGGCCGCACGCAGGCCGGAGCCGCCGGAGCGTCCGCGCTCGATCCCGTTGCCGAGCGAGGTGGACATGCAGCGGGCCTGTGCGATCCAATCCGCCAGCTGGTGGAACTGCGCCAGCGGGATGCCGCAGACCTCGGCCACCTGATCGGGGGTATAGCTGCGGGCAGCCTTCAGGTATGGTTCTGATCCGGTGGTCCATTGGGCGATGAAGTCATGATCCAGCGCGCCGCGCCGCTCCAGCTCAGCCGCCAGTGCCATCGCCAGCACCACATCGGTGCCCGGCACCGGTTGCAGATGCAGGTCGCAGTGTTCGGCAATCTTGGTGCGCTTGGGGTCGATGACGACCAGCCGTGTGCCCTTGGTGCGGGCCTGTTTCAGCAGCGGCGCCATATGCAGGTTGGAAACCGTAATGTTATTGCCCCAGACCAGCACCAGATCCGAATGCAGCAGCTGCTGTGGCGGCATGCCGGGAGCGGGGCCGAACAGGCTCTCATAGGCGCCACCGCGCACCCCGCCGCAGAGCGGCCCCCGGTTCAGCCGGGTTGCGCCCATATGGTAGAAAAACCGCCGGTCCATCGACCCGCCGGCCAGCTCGCCGTGGGGGCCTGCGTAGTTGAAGGGCAGCACCGATTGCGCGCCGTGGGCGGTGATTGCGCGCATGAACCCGGCGTGGATCAGGTCCAGCGCCTGCTCCCAGCTGATCGGCTCATAGCTGCCGCTGCCGCGCGGGCCGCTGCGCCGCAGCGGCCGGGTCAGCCGGTTGGGACCATGGACAAAGCCTGCAAAACTGCGCGCCACCTTGTTGCAGATCACCGCGTCGGTCAGCGGATTGGCGTGTGATCCGCGCACCGCCGTGATCTCGCCATCCGTGACACTGACGCTGAGGCTGCAGGTGTCGGGGCAATCCAGCGGGCAGACGCTGGGCAACTGGGTGGTCGGGCTATCGGCAGGGGCGTTGTCGCGCATGGCTGGGCTCGCAAATCTGAAAGGGTCTGTCGCGGTCAGCCTAGCCTGGAATGTGACCTTGTCGAAATGGCCAGTTCGGTGAGTTTTGATAAGGCCAGGACCTAGCGCAGATCCACCACAGATTTGCCCAGCCGGAACGGCGCGGCAAAGGCTACCATGCAGAGCGCGAGGATCTGCAACACCAGAATATGCGCGTTGTCCTGAAGATATTCCCATTCGCTCTTGAGCTGGGTAATCTGCCCGATCAGCGCGTCATAGGCGCGGGCCAGGATCAGAAAATCGCCCGCAATGGTCGGCACCTTGCGGCGCAGGGTGTCGACGGCGGCTTTGGTCGGGGCATCCAGCGCGGTAAAAACGGTAAAGGCGGCGGGATCGAAGGCATCCGCCTTGGCGGCCATTTCCATCATCTCAGGCGTGTGGTCGGCGCGGCCAAAGATCAGCCGCAGCCCCTGCAGCGGGGTGACCTGATCGGTGACGGCGATGAACAGCGGCAGCTCGGCATTGCCCGCGGTGGAGGCGGAGAGAAACTCGATCTTGTCGCAGAGCGTGGCGATATCGCTGTCATAGGCCGGATCGCAGAAGCGCAGGCGAAAGCGCGCGGCGTCGCGGTCAAAAGAGGCGGTGGCGGCATAGGCGATGTCGATCTGCCGTTCCAGCCGCCCGGTGTCGGCCTTGTAGATGCCCGCCAGCACAGCGACCAGCGCGCCGATACCGCCCAGCACCACCCAGCCCAGATCCGCCAGCCGCCAGACCCGGTGTCCTGCAGGATGGCGAAACAGCAGCGCGGTGCCGAGGCTGCCCGCGCCGAAACACAGGAGGATCAGCAGCAGCTGATTGTCGGCGATGGTCATCATGGCGGCGGCTCCTGCGGGTGGGTCCGGGGTGGGCTGGCTCTGGGGAAGTGTAGAAAGACCAGCGCCTTGCAGGCAAGCGCTATCACCGCGCGGCCGGTGATGCCCAGAGGCGCGGTGGGGGATGTCCTGATTGTGATGTCACCCGCGTGGTGGGAGCGGGTCGTTGCTGCGGGCAGCAAAGAGCAGGCGGCGCCGCCAAGGGCCCAATGTCTCCACTGGAGCCAAAGGCGGAGGGTGGGATGGGGATTGCCCATCTTCGCGAGATATCTGCGAACCGCCCCGGTTGGTGGCCGTGGCGTCCGATCTCCAGGTGGTGAGGCGGGGTGTCAGACCGCCCCGGATGTCGCGACGGGATCAGTCTGGCAGATCGGGTTTAAGCGAAGGTGGAAGGGGCGTGCGGTGGTCCGGGGGCTGGCGCAACGGGGGGATCTTAGGAGTTGTCGAATCCATCGGTGTCCAAACCAAGCGCCATTGTAACGTAAAGCTCTGTCAAATATTGCTCGATGTGGCTTTTGATCTCTAGGAAGCGGAAATCCATGCCCTTGATACTGTCAATCTCATCTCGGAAAGTGGCACCATAAACCTCGTGAGCTGTGATCTGAGATCTGCTTAGCGTGGTCTTATATGTCGCCTTGCTGATTTCTTGATGGCGTTTCCGAGTGCGTTTCAATGCAAAAGACGCGGAATTATGGGAGGCGGTTACATGTGCTCTCAGTCGCTGCGCCAGATTGTTTGTTCGTCCAGCATAAACTGGTGTGTTGTTTTCATAGAAAACATAGATGGCTGGAATTTTGAGCCCCGCTGGACGGGCGCACATAGAGAAAATTCTCTGTTGTTTCAGAAGGTCGAAATTGCTTTTGGCTTTGTCGCAGAAAGTGTCGAAATCAGCAGATGACATGCTCTCATCCTATCGGTTGGAATAATTTCTTGTGAAGTAATGCCCCTTGGGACGTGGGGCGTAGCCGCACGGCCCGCGCCTGACCTTCCCCCCGGGAAGGCGCTTCACGCCTCCCCAAGGTCAAGCGCGGGCCTTGTGGTGCGGGGAGGGCG